>CAWJLQ010000003.1:0-580720 GCA_963843705.1 uncultured Actinomycetes bacterium | reverse complement strand
TCCCGAAGCCCCTGCAGACTGCGGGGGCTTCCTCTTTGGGGCCACGTGGCGGTCGCGCTCGCTTTGCCCAACGTTTGCCCGCCCTGTGCCGCCGCCGGGTGATGTACGATCGGGGAGATGGCGTCCGGGTCTTTCGGGCTCACCCCCGTCCTGCCGAGTCGATGTGCTGTCCGGCACATCTGCGAACATGTGTTCGGGCGCGACCTGGCTGTCAGCAATTCGGGGGTGTGGAATGCCGGGGCCTGAGATCGAAACCGATGATCTGGTTGTGCTGCTCCTGGGCGCTCCGGAGGGTTCCTCGCCCTCGACGGGGCGGCTCGAGGGCGTCACGCGACTTGAAAAGCTTCTGTTCCTCATCGAGAAGGAGCGCCAACCGGACTGGCTCACCGAAACCGCCGAGTTCGACTCGGATAAGTTCGGCCCATTCTCGTCGAAGGTGTACGACGCTGTTGACACTCTCGCCGCGGCACAACTCATCAGGGACTCGAACCAGTTGACGTCGTCGACCGAGGATGCGTGGGAGACTGCGAACATCATTCGTGACCCGGGTGACGCGGCTGATCCGTATGCGACGAGGAACTTCGAGTTAACGGATCGCGGACGGCGCTACTATCAAGCTCTGATCGCCGAGCTCCCTGTGGATGTGGAGGACCAACTGGGTGATTTCAAGGGGCGGTTCGGCAAGTTGCCGTTGCGTCAGCTTGTCCGATATGTCTATGAGCGACATCCCGACTTCACCGATAAGTCGATCATCCGCGACGACATCTTGGGGTAGCGAGGTTTGCCCCTGGATCGACCCGAGATCCTAGGTGTTGCAGTCGCGTGCCTAGTACCCGGGATCGCTGCGGGCTGGAGAGCTGCGAGTCTTAAGGGTGACACGAACGAGAAGTGGGGGGAACGGGTCGCCGTTTGCCACGCTGGCCTTACCACGCGAGCGCTAGATGAGTTGGTGACCCTCCAGACCGAGATAAGCGACCTCTTAGGAGGCGTCGTCGGAGGAGCCTTCGAGCCGCGGTCGGTAGCGGCTGACCCCGAGCCCCTCGTCCAGCGCTCGAACCGGTTCGGAGAGTTGATCAAGACCCGGGACGCACTCAACGCCCGCTTCGGGAGGCACCGCAAGATCGGTCCCATTCTTCTCTGGGCTGCCCTCGCGTACTTACTCGGTGTCGCGACTGCGACCGTCTACTTTGAGAAGATAGTCTCGAGCCGATACCTCGAGTACGGTGGGCTGGTATTGTGCGGTGTAGGCGGCGTGGCAGCGGCGATCCTGTTCGCCTGCTACGCGTACTACGAAGCCAAGTTGGCGGGTGCGGAGATCTTGTCGCAAGGGGCACGGAACCCTAGTCCGCTCTGATGTCGGTGGTGGGCCCAGAGGATGCGCTTCGACCGCCACTTATCCGGTGGCTGCGTGCTCGTGGGCGGATCCGAGACTCGTCCCTGGTGATTCAGGAGCTCCCGCTGCACGGTCGCAGGGTCGATCTCGTTATTGTAGGGGCGAGTGGCCTCACATCGGCTTTCGAACTGAAGATTGGTAGGTTTGGGCGGGTGCTCGAACAGGCGCTGTATAACCGGCCGGCGTTCCACAGAAGCTATGTTGTCGTCGGGAGCATTCCCCGCGCCCAGAGTCTCTTGATCGCGGAGCAACACGGTGTCGGTGTGATCGTCGTAAGTGCCGCCGGTGTTGAGGTCGCCCTGGAGTCGCCGACGGTCAACCCGGAGACTATCCTTCAACGTAGAGTTCAACGACGAGCGTCGGCGAAGGCGGGCCCGTAGGTTGTTCGACCGCTTCTCCCATTACTTGTCATACGGTGCGACCGACCAAGAGACTGCCCGACAGCTGGCCGGTCTGTACGATGGCTTGATCGTTCCGGGAACTGTCGCGGCCTTCCAGCGCGAAGGGACCGGCGGATTCGTTCTCAGCATCTCGGCGATGGAGGGCGGGCCAAAATATGCGATCGACCCACGCTTCCCGTTGTTCCAACGTAGGTTGAGCGCGCCGAAGAAGTCTCACATCGCTCTAGCTGATGTCCTAGAGGACGCCGACTTGATTCGGCGTGACTCCGATCCTCAGCCGCAGTCATTTGACGGCGCCAGGGTCGCCGCTCTTTCAAGGGCCTGGATTAGTTTCAACCAACATTATCGAGATCGGACACGCGCGAAGTTCGATAAGTACGCCAAGCGGCTAGGCGAGGCGGTCGCTCCGAGTCGGGCGCAGCCGCCCCACAAGATCCTCCCCCTGTACGCCATGGCAGACGGTGTCGACGATCCGTGGTGGGCGGTAAGCCAGAGCCTCTTTGACGCGAGTCGCTCGCTCGCAACGAATTGTGTTCGGGTGGTTGCTGGCACGTCGGCGACAAGCCTCGCGAGTCTCGCTGATCAAGTCGCAGATGATGACAGGATCGTCGTCTGGTGCTCGAACCTCAATGAGCTTGAGACGAGCGCCGACGAGCTCGCCCGGTACGCTAACCTCATTCAGCGGATCAATACCCGCGGCCAGGAGATATTCGCCCTCTACGGGGGCTTTTTCAGTGTTCTCCTCGCGTCGGTAGGCCTCCGAGGATCTTCCCATGGGATCGGGTATGGGGAGAGCCGGAACTGGCCGGAGCTCGCGCAGAGCGGGCCACCACCTGCGCGTTACTACGTCCGTCAGGTACACCGATATATGTCCCAAGATCTGGCCAACCAGTTGTGGGTGCGGGATCCTGAGCTAGTCGGTTGTCGGTGCCCTGAGTGTCAAGGGCGCACCCCGCTTGCGCTTGATTATCACGAGCTCATGCGGCACTCCGTGCGAGCACGGCACGACGAGGTCCAGAACTGGGCCTCGCTGTCCATTCGCGAAATGACCGTCTTGTTGAATGCTGAGCACTCCGCGTTCAGTAACCGACTCGCCAACGTGAACCTGTTGCCGCAGATGACCAGCCAGGTGACCCGGCAGGTGGCTCACCTGCGGACGTGGTCGGACGCACTGAACGGGCTTGAGTAGCTACCGGCCATGCCAGGCGACCCCAAATATTCGGGTCTCGACTAGTCTCGCCGCGTCGGGGAAGCTGGTTTGGGCGGCGTGGATGTACCGCTCGGTTGTCGTGCCTTGGGAGTGGCCGGCTTTGTGTTGGATGTAGGCGTGGGGGTTGCCGGCGGCGGCGTCGTGGGTGAGGCTCGTGTGGCGGAGGTCGTGGAAGGCTCGGAACGGCTTGGTGATCCCGGCTTCGCGGAGCGCGGGCTTGAGGTAGCGGCGGGCCATTGCCGACGGGTCGAGCGTCGAGCCGAGCAGGGGGTGGCAGAAGACGGGGCTGGCGTCGCCGCGGTGCCGCGACCGCTCGTAGTGCTCGGTGAGGAGGGCGAGCGTGCGCGGGCCGAGGTGGATGGTGCGGGTGCCGGCGCGACTCTTGGGCGTTGTCGGGCGGCCGCGGACGATGGCGCGGCGGACATGGATGACCCCGTCGAGGAGGGACACGTCTTGCCATTGCAGTGCGATCAGTTCGCCGCAGCGAAGCGCGGTCGCCAACGTGAACACAGTGATGGTGTGGGCGAGCCGCCACCACTCCGCCTCGCCCGGCGTCTCGGCTTCGGCTTCGAGGCGGTGGTTGGCGGCGCGCAGGAGGGTGATCTCCTCGGTGGTGAGGATGTTGATGTCGGGCTCCGGGACGCGGGGCCTGGTGGTGTCGGGGAGCGGGTTGTGGCGGATGAGCCGCCAGCGCACGGCCTGTTTGAGCATCACCTGCAACTGCAGCAGATGGTTGGTGACGGTCTTCGGCGAGAGGCCGGAGCGAAGCTTCTGGGCGATGTAGCGGTCGATCAGGCGCGGGTCTGCTTCCAGCTGTTCCAGGGTGAGGCGGCCGAACGCGGGCAGCAGGTGGCGGCGCAGCACCGACTCGTAGTTTTCGACGGTGGAGTGCTTGAGGCCGCGGGCGGGGACGGCGGTCGCCATCCATTCCGATGCGAACTCGGTGAACGTGGTGCGGTCGGGGCGCCGGTAGTGGTCGCGATCGACGTCTACGAGGCGGCTGCGGAGCTCGGCTTGGGCACGGGTTTTCGTCCAGGCTGGTTCGGGGCCGAGGGTCTCCAACACGCGGCGGCCGGACGCGTCGCGGTAGCGGATCCGCCACACCACTCCGCCGCGCTTGGTCTCATACCGCCACACGCTCCCACCTGCGCTGCGGTCGCCGCCGGTGGACCAGGGCGAGCCGCGGCGCCCGCGCCGTGGCGGCTGTGTGGCCTTGTGTGCCTCATCGGGGCTGGCGGTGGGGGTGTGGCGGGGCACGTGTCGGATGAACGCTCTGGTTGGGCGGGAACGCAAGTCAGCGGCGGCGGATGGGGCGCGGGTCGGCTGCGTGTTCTTGTTCGGCGAGCCAGCGGTCGACCGCCGAGGCGTGGTAGCGGATGTAGCGGCCGAGGTGGATGTGGGGGAGGCGGTCTTGGCGGGTGGCTTCGCGCACCCACGACTCTGGCACGGCCAGCAGTTCCGCGACCTCTGCTGCCGTGAGGAGGCGCTCGGTCACGCCACCGCCTCCTGGGGGAGTTGGTTGCCCCAGCTCGTCCACCCAGCCCGGCGCATGCGGGCGAACAGTTCCAGTCGCCGCGCGCGGGGGTACATGGCTTCGATCAGCTCGTAGGCCTGGTCAGGTTTTTGGGAGTGGCGGCGGCGCTTGGCGGTGATGACGGAGTCGACGCGCTGTTGGGGGTCGGGCGGCGACCACGCTCCGCGTACGGCGACGAGCAGGAGCTCGTGTCTGTTTCTGAGCCAGACGCCGGGGCCGATGCTCTGCTTCACCCACGCCATGTTCGTCTTGGGGGTGAAGCCCCACGCCGAGCAGACGTCCAACGCTTCTGGCAGGAGGCTGTTCACCGCCCACAGGAACAGGATCGCGTCCTCCGCTGCGGGGACGGCGAGGCTCATGATGTCGGCGAGGGGGAGGGTGGGGTAGTGCTGGTCTGGCGCCAAGTCGTTGTCGGGGTTTCCGAGCTGCCAGGGCGGGTCGGCCAAGATCACCTCAAACTGCCCGCGGGGCAGCCGCGGCGTTGAGAGCTGGGCGTCGCGGTGGTGGCGGCGGAGCGTCTTTGCGAGGCGGTGCACGGGGACGTCGCCGGAGACGACGTCACCGAGCCGGTCGGGGGCGAGGCGCTTGACGGTGTGCGCGTCTGCGAGGGTGCGCGGGCTGATGCCGTAGCGCTCGGCGAGCGCGTCGAGCGTCTGGTCGGTTGGAGGCGGCAATGTTGCCGTCTCGGCGGTGTGACGGAGGTTCGCGCGCTGGCGCTCGCGGGACTTCTGAAGGGTGTGGTGGTAGTCGTCGAGACCCACGACGACGGCGGCGATCTGGGACGGGTTGAGGTGGCGGCGCTGCAGCGCCGCACGCAGGATGTAACCAGTCTCATCCTGCGGCGCCACGACGCGGACCGGCACTCGGTCGAGGTTGAGTTCGGTGGCGGCGCGCAGGCGGTGGCGCCCGTCAAGGACGACACCGGCAGCCGTGATGTCAAGCGGCGTGTCGATGCCGTGCTCACTGATGGTTGCGAGGAACGCCGTCCACTCGCCGGGTCGCATGTGGGGGACGACATCGGCGTGTCGGTGCAGCCGAAGCGTGACCGGGTCGCGCGCCTCGTCTCGCCCTCTCCGCGGCGCGGTCGGGCGGGGATCAGTCGGCATCGCGGTAGCCCATGATGGTGGTGGGGGTAACGACGCCGTCTTCGTGGTAGCCGCAGGGCTGGTGGTAGACGATCTGCCCGCCGTCGTCGGCCGCGACCGCTCCCCACTGGTCGGGGTCGGCCCACTGCTTGCAGCGGGGACAGCGAAGCGCGTCGACCCGGCGCGCGTCGAGGTCCTCGTAGGCGTGCTGCCAGTCGGCGTGCTCACCCCGTTCGGCGGCGAGCAGCCGCTCCGTCTCTGTGAGCTGGTCACGGGTGCGGGCGAGGTCGGTTTCCAGTCGCGACGTCTTGGCGGTGTCGGCGCGCGTCGCCGTCTTCGCCTTGGCCTGGGTTGCGCGTTCGGCCTTCTCGGCGCGCTCGGTCGCCTGCGCTGCTTGTGCGAGCGCCGTGTCTCGTTCCACCGCCAACCGCTCACCCTCAGCGCGCACCTCGTCGAGGCCGGTGAGGGCGGCGAGGCCGGCGACGAGCGTCGCCCGCTTCGACCCATACCCCGCCTGGGCAGCCTCCAGCTGCGCATACTCGGTGGGGGTGAGTTCGAGCGGGATGCGGCGGCGAAACCTTGGCTCAGCCGCGGCTTTGGGGTCGTTTCTGGGCACACGCACATCCAGCCACAGGGATGGATGGGTGGCACTCTCTTGACACTCTCAGCGGGTATCCTGCGCGGCCTACGCTCCCGATCATGCCGCGCACTCGCATCCCGCCACCCCCCGACATCCTGGAGGCGATCACGACGCACCTGGCCACGGCGCACGGCATCGCTGGGGTCGACCTGGCCGAGGTGGGACGGCCGCGGTCGCGGTCCAGGGCGCTGCGCGTGGTGTGGCAGGATGGCGAGGAGTGGACGCAGGCGTGGTTTTGCTGTCGCCGCTGCGACGAGGGGTTTCGCCGCTACCTGGTCGACGTCGGCCGCGACCACCCCAGCTGGCGCATCTTGCGGCTGATCGCCGCGCACTTCGACGCCAGCCACCCGCCCTTCCGGGGTCTGGAAGATCTGGGCACGCCAGTGGAGGCTCGGCGCGACCAGCTCGCCTACTACACACCGCCCAGCGCGCAGGACGGCGCGTCGCTGATCTGCCAGACGTGCAAGCAGGTCGGCCGAAACCCGATCATGCTCACCGACCCGCCCTACGGCGACGCGCGCCGGCTGCGGCTCGTCAAACGCCGCCACCCCGAACTCGCCGCTCGCATGCTGGCCTGGCCGACGAAGGATCAAGCCGACTACCTCGACGCGCTCGACCAAGGCCTCCTCGCTCCCTCCCCTGCCGATGCCCGCGCAGCTCTGGCTGGCGGCCGGCCGAGGGTGATGCGCGAGCCGACGCTTTACCACCAGGCGCTGCTCGCCCTCCTGCGCAGACGGACGACCACTGGGGAGGGCATCACCGCCGTCATCGACCACCTGCACCAACTCTCTAACTCGGATCAGATCGCGTTTGCCTGCCAGGTCGCCGAAGGGCTGATCGAACTGGGCATACTCCCCGACGAGCCAACACCCCCAGCGCACGTCGCAGAGGTCGTCCGACGCACGCTGGGACTGCCCATCGGCCGCTACCCGAAGACGAGCAAGGCGACCCTGAACCGAATCTGGAAGCGTCGCGCACGGCCCGAGGCGGCAACGTTGCCGCCTCGAACGGCAGACAGCGACGCACCCCCCGAGTCGCGCTCTTGAAGGCGTGGCTGTATCGCCCTCACCGCGACGATGCCGCTGGTTAGACTGGCGGGATCGCGCCTGGGTCTGACCTCTACGATCGCTTTGTGGCCAAGCCGAAATCGGCGTTGGATCCGCGCTCCGACGTGGCCAAGGACCGCGATCGGATCGTCCACTCGAGCGCGCTTCGTCGTCTGCAACGAAAGAGCCAGATCTTCGGATCCCAGACGAGCGACTTCTTCCGCACTCGCCTGACGCACACGCTTGAGTGTGCCCAGATCGGCCGCGCGATTGCGGTTGCTGCGCCGAACGCCGACTGGGGAGCCGTCGTCGAGGATCTTGACGACCGCGCGGATCTTGTGGAGGCGGCCTGCCTGGCCCATGACCTTGGGCACCCGCCGTTCGGCCACAACGGCGAGGCGGCGCTGCGGGACGAGCTCCACTCGCGCGTCGGTCGACTGTTTGAGGGAAACGCGCAGAGCTTCCGAGTGGTCACGCTGCTTGAGCCCAAGACGCATGGCAAACCGGCTCGCGGAGACGACCGCTGGGTGGGACTGAACCTGACCCGGACCACCCTGCGCGCGATGTCGAAGTATCCGTGGTCGGAGAACGACGACCGCGTCGACGCCGACCATCCGAAGTTCAGCGTCTACCACGACGCTCTCGACGAGGAGGTGTGGGAGTGGGTATGGGACAGCGCGACGCCAGTGCGGACGCTGGCGACGTCGATCTTGGACGTCGCTGACGACATCGCCTACGCCGCGCACGACTTCGAGGACGGTGTCTGGGCTGGCCTTATTCCGCTGCACGACCTGCTTGGCCGTGCAGACGCGCGCCAGCCGCTTGCCGAGCGTCTGGTGAAGGACGGCGTCTTCGCGGATGAGGACGCCTTTCAGGAGGGGTTCTTCGCGATGATGGGCACGATCGCGAACAGCGACTGGGCGAAGAACCCGTTTGACCGCTCCAAACACAGCCGGTCGTACCTGAAGCGGTTTTGCGCCCATCAGATCGAGAGTTTCATCAGGGCGGTCACGGCCGGCGACACGTTCGCCCCGCCGACCACGGAGATCGGGCAGCGGCTGGAACTGCTCAAGACGATGGCGAGGATCTGGATGATCGACCGTCCAGACCTCAGGACGAAGAAGTTCGCGCAGCGGCAGGTGATCCACGACCTCTTCGACGGCTATCTGGGAGATCCCGGCATGCTGCCGAGCCAGGAGGACCTGCATGAGATGACCGCCGCGTACCTGGCCGCAGGAGACGCCCCGAACGTCGCGCACGCCCGGTACGTGTGCGACCACATCGCCGGCATGACCGACCTCTACGCGGTCGGCGTCCACGATGAGATGTACCGCGGGAGCCAGACGTTGCAGCTGATCATGTAGCCGGGCCCGTCCGGGCCGTTCGCTAGGGTAGGGGAACGCGTGTTCGATTGGGGAGGCGAGGACATGGGAGTTCGGGAACAACGCAAGGTGACGTTCGCGAGCGAGGGCGGCTGGGAAGTACGCGCCCCCGAAGCCAAGCGAGCCAGCTCTTACCACCAGCGTCAAGCACAGGCGGTGGAACGAGCGATCACCATCGTCGAGCAGGCCGGCGGCGGCACTGTCGTCGTCCACGATCGACGCGGCCGCATCGTCGAGAAGCTCCCGGTCAATCCCGAGAACGCCGACTAAGCCACCTCGCTGACCCGTGAGGGCTCGTCCGACGAAGCACCGGGCCTCCCGTCTCGGAGGGATTCTGTTTGACAGGGAAGTGTCTTTGCTGCTAAACCTCGGTTTGTAGTTGGCAACATGCCGTCCGTTTGTTGACACTTCGGGTGGCGTTGGAATCGGGCATCTAGGGCAAACGTCTGGCCTCTGCTGGCCGGGCGAGAGAGGGGCGGGTCGTGAGGGGTCACGGGACGGCTTCGGTGGCGTCATCGTCGGGTGCGCGTGGTGTGGGCGTGCGGGTGGCGGGTGTGGCGTCGGTGGCGGTGCTTTTGGTGGTGGCTAGTGCGGGGCAGAGCGCTGCGGCGCATGCCACCAAGCACGCGTCGAAGTCCCTCTTGCGCTCGGCGGTCGCCGCGAGCTCGGTGCCGGTGGGTCAGAACTCGTTGGTGGCGTTGGAGCAGGCGGCGAAGGTTGGTCGCCAGGTAATCATCGCCGATCAGACGACGAAGACGACGACCGTCTACGCCAACCCGGACGGCTCGTTGTCCTCGACGATCGCTGCGGGACCGGTGCAAGAGCCCGACGCCTCGTCTGCGACGGGCTACTCGCCGATCGATCTCTCACTTGGGCAGCAGCTGGCAGGGCTTGTGCCGAAGCGGGCGGACGCGCCGATCACGTTTTCTGATGGTGGCGGCCTGACGGTGGCGTCGCTTGGCGTGGGTGAGCATGCGCTTGCGATGCAGTGGGGCTCGAAGCTGCCCACGCCGACCGTGACCGGGAAGACGGCGACCTATGCGGGCGTGTCGCCGGGCGTGAACTTGGTGTTGGTCGCGCGGCCGGACGGGTTTGATCTGCAGATCGTGCTGACGAAGCAGCCGGCGGCGGCGCAGGTGTTTCGGTTGCCGCTGAGCCTGACCGGGTTGACGGCGTCGGTGGCGGCGAATGGGCAGTTGCAGTTCGCCTCTGCGGCGGGGAAGATGGTGGCGATGGCGGACGCGCCGCAGATGTGGGGCGCAGCGACCACTGCGAGTGGCGAGCCGAGCGCCGTCAGCGCGGTGCCGATCACGGTCTCAGGCGGCGCGTTGACCGTGTCGCCCGCGCAGAGCTTCTTGACGTCGCCGTCGACCACGTATCCGGTGACGATCGACCCGGCGCCCAACCTGACCGCGACCGCAGACACCTATGTCGACCAGGCCCATCCCACGGGGACGTTTGACTCAAACAGCGAGATCAAGTCGGGGCTGGCGGGGGCGGGGCAGATCCAGCGTGGCCTGCTGCAGTTTGATACCAGCAGCCTTTCGGGGACGGACGTCTTGTCGGCCAGCCTGAATTTGTGGGAGACGTTTGCGGGGTCGTGTTCGCCGACGCAGGTGGACGTGTATGACATGGCGGCGGCGTGGACGACCTCGACCAACTGGAACAACCAGCCGGCAAAGCACCAGATGTGGGCGTCTGCCAGCACCGACGCCGGCTACAACAGCACGACCTGTGCCGCCAACTGGGTCAGCTTCTCAACCGGCGGCAGCGGCGGAAACACGCTGCAACAGCTCGTCCAGGACTGGGCGAACGGCACCCCGCCAAGCGGCGGCGTCGCCAACAACCTCGAAGTCGTCGCCCACTCCGAAACCTCGACCAACTCCTACAAGCGGTTCAACTCCATCGACTCCGGCAGCGACGAGCCCTACCTGGCGGTCACCTACAACAGCTTCCCCTCGGCGCCGACGAACAAGTGGCCGGAAAATGGTCAGTACGTCAACAACCTGCAAGTGCCGATGCATGCGATCTTCAACGATCCCGATGGCGGCACCGGTCAGGTGCGCTTCGAGATCGACAACAACACGACGGGAGCCAACATCGTCACGGCGCTGGGATCGCAGACCAGCGTCGGTGGGCAGAGCACCTACAAGGTCGCGTCTGGGCTGCTCACCGATGGTACGACGTACAAGTGGCGTGCCCAGGGCTACGACGGCACCGACAACGGCACCTGGTCGAACTTCCGCACCTTCACTGAGGACGTAGCCGCTCCAACAGCCCCGGCCATCTCCTCGACGACCAATCCCGACCAGACTGCCTGGTACACGCCCCAGAGCTACACCGTGAGCTTCATATCGACCGACACGGGGGGGTCGGGTGTGAGCGGCTACGAGGTGTCGGTCAACCAGCACGCCAATACGCCGGCGAACGGCGCCGTGCAGACCTCGACCACGTATTCGAACTCCGTGTCGGCGAACGGCGTGTGGTACGTCCATGTGGCCGCCGCCGACAATGCTGGCAACGTCGGCGCAACCTCTACCTACGAGCTCAACATCGGGGTCGGCGGGCTGGTGACGCCGCTCGAAGGCGACCAAACTGGCACCACGCTGTCAATTCAGGCGGTCGCTCCGGCGGCAGATACCAATGTAAAGGTCCAGTACCGTCGCTCCCCTAACGACTCGTGGGTGGCCCTGCCGGTGGCTGACGTGACCGACGGCGGTACCGGCATCGGCAGTTGGCCGGTATCGATCAGCGGAACGACCCACAAGAGCGACGTCCTTGTGTGGAATGCGGCAAGCACGATTGGATCCGGTGCCGATGGCGGCCTCCAGATCCGAGCGAACTTCGTTAGCGCCGGGAACTCGAGCGACGCTGTGGACATCCTCTATGATACGCAGCCGCAAAATCAGGCCTCGGACTCGGGAGGGGCGACGACACAGGTCGGCCCCGGCTCCGTGGACCTCGTCACCGGCGACTTCAACGTTTCGGCGAATGACGCCGGGCAGGGTGGGATGGTCATCGATCGATCGTTTGACTCGTTCAACCCGGGCGCGAGTTCAAACGGCGTGTTTGGACCGGGCTGGTCCTCAAGCGTTGACTTGGGTTCGTACGTTCGTCTGCACAACGGCGCCGATGCCAGCCAGGGGAACTACGTGACCGTCTACGGAGGCGATGGCACGGAGCGGGACTTCTGGCTGAACGGCTCAGGGAGCGGGTACGCTCACGCGGGCGGGTCGCAGGGCTACACGCTCACCTCGTCGGGCAGTGGGGCAACGCGGACATGGACGTTGACGGATCTCAGTGGTGCGAGCACTACCTTCGCCTACGCCACGGGCGTCACCAGCGGCCCCGACTACTATCCGACGACGTATACGCCAGTGGGTGGCGGAACGCAGACGTCGGGCCTCGCGTACTCGGTTGTGACCGTGAATGGCGGCTCGCAGATCCGGCCGACCCAGGAGTGGAACGCGCTCCCGGGGGTCACGTGCACCCAGACCGGAGCTGCAACAACCCCGGGATGTGAAACACTGACGTTGACGTACGCGACGACAACCGGAGGGAGCGGGAACTGCGGAACGACCTTCGGCGACTACAACGGCCAGGTGAAGTCCGTCGCATACACCGCATACGATCCCGACACTGCGGGCATGAAAACGGTCGGCGTTGAGAACTATGCGTACGATTCAGGCGGACGGCTGCGCGCAGTCTGCGACCCTCGTCCTGCTGCTGGCCCGCTGACGATCCAGTACACGTACGACTCGTCGGGCCGCATCTCGACAATCACGCCACCTGGCGTGAATACATGGACGATGAGTTACAACGCTCAAAACCAGGTAACGGCGACAGCCATTCCGAACGACCCATCCGGCACCGAGACGACGAGCGTGGTTTACGGTGTGCCACTCAGCGGCACCGGCGCGCCTTACTCGATGGACTCAACAAGCGTTTCCGCGTGGGCGCAGACCGACGTCCCTGCCGGAACCGGGACAGCAGTATTCCCGGCGACCGAGGTGCCGTCGGGAAGCCCCCCGTCTGACTACAACCAGGCAACGATTTACTATACCGACCTCGACGGACGCCTCGTGAATGTCGCCGCGCCCGCCGTGAGCGCGTACGCTACGAACGGGCTGATCTCGACGACCGAGTACGACCAAAACGGCAACGTAACGCGAACGCTCTCCCCTCTGAACAGGCTGACAGCGCTAGCCGGGGGTTCGCAGAGCACCCAGCTGGCCACCACTGTAGACACCCAGAGCATCTACTCGACCGACGGTCAGAACCTCCTTGAGACCCTCGGCCCAGAGCACCTGACCGCCCTCAGCGACGGGACGACCGCCCTCGCCCGGCAAGACACCAACTACACGTACGGCGCTACGTCGACATCAGGCTTCCCGCTTCTCACGAAGACCGTCGAAGGCGCCCTGGGGGTCGGCGCATCCTCGGACGTCGACACCCGGACAACGACTGAGGACTATTCGGGCCAGTCTAACCTTGGCCTGACGCTCGCGGCACCGACATCCGTAACAGTCGACCCATCAGGTCTCAACCTCACAACAACCAAGAGGTACGACGCGAACGGGAACGTAATCGCGGCAATCCTCCCCGGCACCCCCGGTGGCGGGGACGCGCACGAGACCGACACGACGTACTATCGGGCCGGTACGGGCAGCGGCGTTCCCGCCTGCGACTCGACACCGCAACTCGCCGGCATGGTTTGCCAGACCGCTCCAGCGGCTCAACCCTCTGGCAGCCTGCCTGCGATTCCAGCAGTCGGCTACACGTACGATATGTACGGCAATATCCTCACCCGATCCGAGACGAGCGGGACGACCACTCGGACCTGGACGTACACGTACGACTCAGACGATCGCCCGAGCACACTCGCGATTAGCGGTCCTGGAACAAGTATGCCGCTACGGACAAATGCCTATGACTCAGCGACAGGGTTTCCGGCCACCACCACTGACGGGACACACACGATCACGCGCGCGTACGATAACTTGGGCCGGCTGAAGACTTACACCGACGGAGCGGGGAACCAGTCGACCTACACCTACGACATCGTGAACAGGATCGCAACACTGAGCGATGGGAAGGGAACGCAGACCTATACGTACCAGATTTCGAGTGACGAGCGCGGTCTCGTCACTAGCATTTCCGACTCGGCGGCGGGTACGTTCACCGGAGCGTACGACGCCGAAGGCCGGCTGGTCGATCAGCATCTTCCCAACGGGCTTGACCAATGCACCACGTATGACGCAACCGGTCAGCCAACGGAGCGACTCTACCAGTCCGGCGGGTCCTGCGGCTCGGGCGGGACCACGACGGAGCTCGACTACTCGGCCCTCCCCAGCGTCCACGGGCAGTGGCTCACCTCGAGCGGTCCCAGTACGTCTGGGAACTCCGCTTCGGAGGCGTATAGTTACGATGCGGGTGGGCGCTTGGCGCAGGTGCAAGACACGGCCAACGGACAGTGCACGACTCGCCAGTACGGGTACGACGCCGATAGCAATCGCATTCAGTACGTCTCGACCGGTCCTGGGAGCGGCGGCGCCTGCCAATCCGGTACTCTCGCCACCGTCCATACCTACGATTCAGCGGATCGACTGACCGATAGCGGCGTGACGTACGATGCGATGGGCCGGACAACGACGCTACCCGCCGCTGATGCCGGAGGAACCCAGCAAACGTTCACTTACTACACCAACGGCTCCGTAGACACCATTACCCAGGCGTCGGTCACCCGAACTGCGACGCTCGACCCGGCGAATCGGGTATTGACTTGGGCGACCAGCGCTGACTCGACAGCGACGCAGACCGACCACTACTCAGGGGACAGCGACGGGCCCAGTTGGATATCCGAGAACACCGCCAACACGACCTGGACTCGGAATATCCCGGGCGCTGACGGGCTGCTTGACGCAACTCAGGCCTCGACGGGCTCGATTACGTACCAGCTCCAGAACCTCCACGGCGACATAGCCGGAACGGCGGGCTCGAGCGGCACCATAGGTACGACTAGCGATTATCAGGAGTTTGGGGCACCGCGTAGTGGCGGCAGCGGCCGGTACGGATGGCTGGGAGGCGCACAGCGTCAGACCGACACGACCAGCGGTGTCGTCCTAATGGGTGTCCGACTGTATGCCCCGCTGCTCGGCCGTTTCATCGAGGTCGACTCGATCGCCGGTGGGAGTCTCAACGCGTATGACTACGCCGCGCAAGACCCCTTGAACGGACTGGATCTCTTCGGAACCAACAGTTGTGGGCCTGGCGGCGGAATCGCGTCGTACCTCATCCAGCACTTCTCCATGTTCGGAGGTCGCCTGTCCGGGCCGTGCAACTACCATGACGACTGCTACACGTGGTGGGGGACCTATCGGTACCGGTGCGATGGGACCTTTTACTCCAAGACAAAACACATATGTTCCCAGTTGTCCTGGATCTGGGATTATAAGACGAAGGCTGAGTGCTATGCTGAAGCCTGGGGCGGATATCAGGCCGTCGTGCACTTCGGGTGGCCGAGTTTTATGGGCGGCTTCACTCACGGAGGGCAGATCGGAACGTGTTGGGCTCAAGCGGATTACGAGCAGTATCGAGGGTATTGGCTGGCCGTGGGACACGTCGGGGTGCGACATGCGGCCTACGGCACATGCTTCCGACAGGCGCTGGGGCGGTCGGATCGCGGGGACGCCACATGGCCCTTCAACACCCCGTACGAGGGCTCGCCGCCATCGAACTGGTGAGAGCCATTCTCGGCCGCCTAAGGCGCGCCACTCCGCTTCTCGCCGTAGTCGGAGCCGTCGCCGTTGGGGGAGCGTGCGGACAGGGTAGTGGGGCCGCAACTGGACGTTCGACGGGGCGCGTGACGTCGCCCGCCAAGTCCGTCGATGTGGCGGCGCGACGGTGGCTGGCTGGCGAGAGAGCGAACGCCCAGTTCGCGCTCGCTGTGCACGGCGCCGGCGGAATGTCCGTCGATCTGTTGGAGGGGATCGCCGCAATTAACCCGCGGGGTGGCCGGTACTTACTGGAGTCCAAGACCAGCGGTGGCACGCGGACGTGCTTTTCGGACGGGGGTTGGCAGAGCGTGGCCCGGATTGCAGGCGGAGGGAGTCGGAGCGTGAAGGTATATAGCAAACCGGTTCTTCCGTCCATCGCGAGCCTATTCGAACAGAACCCGCTACTTGCGGTGGCTGCGACCGAGGGCCACGGTCGAGTCTCGGTCGGCCGACATGCGAAGGTCGATGGTTCACGGGTTACCGAGTATCGGTATCGTCTGCGGCCCCGCATGGTAGCTCGGCTCGCGGGTTCCCTCGCGTCGAGAACCGACTCGACGCCTGTCGCCGACGCGGTGGCGAGCGAGTTTACACCGACGTCAGCACGACTCCTCACGGTGACAGAGTGGATTGCGAGCCCATCCGGGACGCTACGCAGAGCTCAGTACGCGTACGGACCGGTACGTAAAGCAACGGGGCTCGAGTCAGAAATCGTGACCTGGGATTTCAACCCCACATCGATGCGCAGTGCGCGGCTAGCCTGCAGCCGAGGCTGAAGGGGGCGAGCCGGCTGATCCTTCTGGGAGAGATCGTGTGGTTCTTCGGGGGTGGAGGCGTTGTCGTCGGAAGCGTGTTGGCGCTCGCCGCACGCAAGAGCCCAAGAAGAGCCCTTAGACGGATTAGCGCTATAGTATTAGGGACATTCGCGGGCCTACTGTTCGATGTGCTGCTTGTGTCGGAGATTCATTCAAGTTCATCGCCGTCAGATGCTCTGGCCCTCATCTTTGTCCCCGTTGCACCCGTAACAAACGCGACCGTTGCGCTCGTTATAGACTGGGTCACGCAAGTTCGAGGGTGAAGTGGTCCGCGGGCTAAAGACCCGTCACGAGTGTGTCGCGAAGCGAGGAGGCCCGGTGCCCGGACCCGCACCAACGTCGCGAGCGGGCGATCCGTGGGAGGATCTGCCCAGCCAGTACGCGACGGGTGGCTAGCTAGAGATGCGGGTTTGGAGCTGTTGAGCTCGCTGCACGACGGGCGCCACGGTCGTGCCTTGCGTCTCAGGTTGAGCGAGGACAAGCGAATCCCGCCCACCAGGACCTAATCCGCGCCTGGGTAACCATTTGCCGAACGCCTAATAGTGAACGTGTGGAAGAACCTGAAGGCCTTGCCCGTGCGGTGGTCTGAGGTCGGAGCGGGTGGCCGCTGATTCTGAGTGGTCACAACCGCATCACGGAGCACGACGATCCACGCAGGTTGAGCGTCTCGGGATCTCTGCTCGGCTTCGTCGATTTGCCCGTCGTTTGCCCACCCGATCTGACCTGAGGTAATCGAGCACGGTCGGATCTCGCTCAACCAGGCCGAATCGGACGTCATCTGACCTCGTGTCGACCGTCTCATAACCCGAAGGTCGCAGGTTCGAATCCTGCCCCCGCTACCTCTCGAAACCCCCGCAAATGCGGGGGTTTCGTCGTTGTATGGCGGCGGGCTGCGCTGCGAGGTTTGCCCGCCGTTTGCCCGCCGATCTTCTTGGAGTGCGTCGTGTTCTGCCGGTTGAGGCTCGTGGCCGCTGCTTCGGAGCGTAGGCGCCGACCGGCATCCTCTGAATTAGGATGGCCTTGCCCAAGGTCAACGGAGGTCTGAGTGAGTACGTCGCCGCCCACCATTACGCGCTCGATCCACTTCTTTCGGACGAGCGTCGGCCGAGATGCCGCCGGTCGTGCGATTCCTCTTGATGCGGCCGCTGCGCTGGGCGAGATCAGCGCGTTGACGTGGGGGTCTGGCGACCGATATTTGGACTGTGGCGACGGCACCCACCTTGCGTGTTGGGTTGACAGAGCCAACCTGCCGGCGCGGGCGCGGTTCGCGAACGTCCGGAGAGTTGAGCCGCCCCGGGTTTGGCGGGGACCGTTTTGGTTGGTTTCCTCTTTTCATTCAATTGGGCGGCTGCGGGAGCCTAGCGTTGTGATTCAACCTCCTCGTACTCGGCTGGCGGGACGTCGCCGAGGGCGCTGTGGAGACGCTTGCTGTTGAACCAGGCGACGTATTCGACGATCGCGAGTTCGAGCTGGGAGCGTGAGCGCCAGACGCGGTCGCGGATCAGTTCGGTCTTGAAGCTGTCGACGAAGCTTTCGGCGAGCGCGTTATCGTAGGCGTCGCCGACCGACCCGATCGAGGCGAGCACCTGGTGGTCGTCGAGCGTCTGGCCGTAGTCGTAGGAGGTGTACTGGCTGCCGGCGTCGCTGTGGTGCACGAGCTCGACCTCGTCGACACGCTCGGTCATGGCGAGGGCCATCCGCAGCGCGTCGAGGACGAGATCGGTGCGCATGTGCGCCGCGAACTGCCAGCCAACCACCTCGCGGCTGTAAGCGTCGACGACAAACGCGAAGAAGACGAGGCCTTCCCAGCAGCGCAGATAGGTGAAGTCCGCGACCCAGAGCTGATTACGGCCAGCGGCGCTGAAGTCACGCTGCACCAGGTCAGGCCGCCGCCGCGCCTCGAGGTCAGGGATCGTCGTCCGCCACGGCTTCCCACGCCGTTTCGCACCCTGGATCCCGTTGCGGCTCATCAGCCGCTCGACCCGGCCACGGCCGACCTGCTCGCCTTCCCGCACAAGCGCCTTCCACATCCGGCGGGAGCCGTAGGCGTAGTAGTTGGCAGCGTGCAGCTCGCGGATCCGGCCGAGCAGCCGCTCGTCATCGAGCCGGCGAGCAGAGAGCCGACCACTGGCACGCTCGTAGTATGCGGACGCCGACACGCCCAATGTCCGGCAGATCGGCTCGACCCCGAAGCGCGCGCGGTGCTGATCGACGAACGCGCTCACTTCGGACGGTGCGGATCGAGCTCGCCCGCGAAAAACACGGAGGTGGGTTCAACCGGTCATCGCAACGCGTGGTCGAGCATAGCAGCGGGGGTTTGATATGCGAGGGTTTTGCGCGGCCGCGTGTTGATGCGTAGCGCTATTTGGTCGAGATCGTGCTGGCTGTGTCGGGAAAGGTCGGTGCGCCGTGGGAGGTACTGACGTAACAGCCCGTTGGTATTTTCGTTCGATCCTCGCTGCCAGGGGCTCTGGGGATCACAGAAGTACACCCTGACGTCGGTGGCGACGCTGAATCTGTGGTGGTCTGCCAGCTCCATGCCGCGATCCCAGGTTAGGCTCTGGCGCAGCTGGTCGGGGAGTGTCTGCACGTGACGGCAGAGCGCGTCGACGACGCTCGCTGTGTCTTTGCCGTCCAGCTTGACCAGCATCACGTATCGCGAGTGGCGCTCCACCAGGGTGGCGATGTGGGTGTTCTTGGAGCCTGACAGGAGATCGCCTTCCCAGTGGCCGGGCACGGCGCGATCCTCCACCTCGGCCGGCCGTTCGCGGATCGACACCGCGTCGATGATCCTGCCCTGGCCGCGGTCATCGCGGCCCTGCGCTCGCGGACGGCGGATGCTCTTCACGCGGCGTAGGTGGCTGATCAGCTCCCTCCTCAGCGCGCCGCGGGTCTGGATGAACAGGGTGCGGTAGATCGTCTCCGGCGACACCCGCATAGTCTCATCGTCGGGGTAGGTGGCCACAAGCCAGCCCGAGATCTGCTCTGGCGACCACTCCTGGGCGAGCTTCTCAGCGACCACCAGCCGCAGCCGCCGATGCCGCGAAAGCACACACAGCTTCGGCCGCTTGGCTCGTTGCCAGGCTCGGTGATCGGCCTCGGCTGCCCGGTAGCGACGCTGGCCGCCGTGTCGAGCTACCTCTCGCGACACGGTCGAGGGCGAGCGGCCCAAACCGGCTGCGATCCGGCGTGCCGAATGACCAGCAGCGATCCCCCGAGAGATCTCCTCCCGCTCTGCCAATGACAGCGCCAACCGACTCCGACACCGCACCGGCGGGGCGATCCCACCGTGCTGGCGGATCGTGTAGTGGATCGTGCCCGGCGCCCGGTCAAGCGCCCGCCCGATCTCACTGATCGACTCACCCCGCCGCCACCGGTCCCACATCTCCCGCCGCTCCGCCGCCGAATACTCCCGCCGCTTCCTTCGCGCCATCACCACGCCTCCCGGATCGATCAACACCAGCAAGTCTGGTGCGACCACCGGTTGAACCCACCGAAGCAGCCTTCAAGATCTCATTCGCGCGGCGCAACTCGAAGTTCTCCTGCCGCAAGCGCTTGATCTCCTCGCGCTCCTCAGCCGTCGGCAGATCCGGACGGCGCCCCTCGTTCGCCTCGACCTGCCGCACGTACTTGCGCAGCGTCTCAGACGGCAGCCCAAGGTCGGACGCGACGTGCGCGATCGGACGGCCCGACTCGAACACCAGCCGCGTCGCACGCTCCAACAGCTCGACCGGGTACTTCCTCGCTCTCGACATGACAGACCTCCTCTCGCCGGAAAACCCGGCGATCAAAGTCTCCGTCAAACCCAGGACGGCTCAATCTGGATGATCGACCGCCCAGACCTCAGGACGAAGAAGTTCGCGCAGCGGCAGGTGATCCACGACCTCTTCGACGGCTATCTGGGAGATCCCGGCATGCTGCCGAGCCAGGAGGACCTGCACGAGATGACCGCCGCGTACCTGGCCGCAGGAGACGCCCCGAACGTCGCGCACGCCCGGTACGTGTGCGACCACATCGCCGGCATGACCGACCTCTACGCGGTCGGCGTCCACGATGAGATGTACCGCGGGAGCCAGACGTTGCAGCTGATCATGTAGCCGGGCCCGTCCGGGCCGTTCGCTAGGGTAGGGGAACGCGTGTTCGATTGGGGAGGCAAGGACATGGGAGTTCGGGAACAACGCAAGGTGACGTTCGCGAGCGAGGGCGGCTGGGAAGTACGCGCCCCCGAAGCCAAGCGAGCCAGCTCTTACCACCAGCGTCAAGCACAGGCGGTGGAACGAGCGATCACCATCGTCGAGCAGGCCGGCGGCGGCACTGTCGTCGTCCACGATCGTCGTGGCCGCATCGTCGAGCAGCTCCCGGTCGACCCCGAGAGCGCCGCCTGAGCCACCTCCCTCGACCCGGAACGGCGCGTCTGACGCGGTCCGCTCTCCCGCCTCGGAGGGATTCTTCTTGACAGGGAAGTGTCTTTGCTGCTACACCTCGGTTTGTAGTTGGCAACATGCCGTCCGTTTGTTGACACTCCGGGTGGCGTAGGAAATCGGGCATCGAGGGCAACCGTCTGGCCTGTGCTGGCCGGGTGGGAGAGGGGCGGGTCGTGAGGGGTCACGGGACAGCTTCGGTAGCAGTGGTGGGTGCGCGTGGTTGGCGTGTGCGGGCGGCGGGTGTGGTGTCGGTCGCGGTGCTGCTGGTGGTGGCGGGTGCGGGGCAGAGCGCTGCCGCGCATGCCTCGAAGCACGCGTCGAAGTCCCTGTCGCGCTCGGCGGTGGCCGCGACCTCGGTGCCGGTGGGTGAGAATTCGTTGGTGGCGTTGGAGCAGGCGGCGAAGCTTGGTCGCCAGGTGATCGTCGCCGATCAGACGACCAAGACGACGACCGTGTATGCCAACCCGGACGGCTCGTTGACCTCGACGATCGCTGCCGGACCGGTGCAAGAGCCCGACGCGTCCTCTGCGACGGGGTATGCGCCGATCGATCTCTCGCTCGCCCAGGGCCTGGCGGGGTATTCGCCGAAGCGGGCGGACGCGCCGATCACGTTTTCTGATGGCGGCGGGCAGACGGTGGCGTCGCTGGGCGTGGGTGAGCATGCGCTTGCGATGCAGTGGGCCTCGAAGCTGCCAGCGCCGACCGTGACGGGTAAGACAGCCACCTACACGGGCGTCTCGCCGGGCGTCAACCTGGTGCTGGTGGCTGAGCCGGACGGGTTTGACTTGCAGATCGTGCTGACGAAGCAGCCGGCGTCGGCGCAGGTGTTTCGGCTGCCGCTCAACCTCACGGGTCTCACGGCATCTGTCTCCCAGAATGGGCAGCTGCAGTTCACCTCGGCGGCAGGGAAGATGGTGGCGATGGCGGACGCGCCGCAGATGTGGGGAGCAGCGACGACTGCGAGTGGCGAGCCGAGTGCGGTCAGCGCGGTCCTGCACGGATTTCTGTGTATCTGACTGGTCTGTCCGGCCTGGTCGTGATGCTCGCGGCGTAGCCGTGAGCGGAGCGACCGGGCGGGCGGCCCGAAGGAGGCCCTGATGGCCGAGCACAGAGAGATCCCGGACGAGCTGATCGATCAGCTGCTGGGGGGGTATGAGGGGCCGGAGCAGTTGACCGGTCCGGATGGCTTGATCAACCGGCTGCGGAAGCGGCTGATCGAGCGCGCCGCGGGCGCCGAGCTGGGGCAGCATCTCGGTTACCCTGCCGGCGGTGAGGCGCCGCAGGAGCAGCCGAACCGGCGCAACGGCAGCTCGCGCAAGACGTTGCGGACGGTCGACGGGCCGGTGACGGTCGAGCTGCCCCGGGATCGACAGGGCAGCTTCGAGCCGCGGATTGTGCCCAAGCACAGCCGTTCGTTCGACGGCTTCGACGAGCAGATCCTGGCCCTGTACGCGGGCGGGATGACGACCAGGGAGATCCAGCGGCACCTGCGCGAGGTGTACGGCGTCGACGTCTCCGACGGCTTGGTGTCGGAGGTGACCACCTCGATCCAAGACGACGTGCGCGCCTGGCAGAGTCGGCCGCTGGAGGAGCTGTATGTCGTCGTGTACCTGGACGCGCTCCAGGTCGCGATCCGCGACCAGCAGGTCGTCCGCAAGAAGGCCGTCTACTCGGCCATCGGCGTCACCGTCGACGGCGAGCGCGACTGCCTCGGCCTCTGGATTGAGAAGACCGAGGGCGCCCGCTTCTGGACGAGCGTCCTGACCGAGCTGCGCAACCGCGGCGTCACCGACGTCCTGTTCGTCTGCACCGACGGCCTCACCGGCTTCCCGGAGGCGATCGACGCCGTCTTCCCGGAGGCGGTCAACCAGACCTGCGTTGTCCATCTGACCAGGCAGAGCCTGCGCTACCTGTCCTGGAAGGAGCGCAAGACCTGCGCCGGCGAGCTACGCCGCCTGTACACGGCCGCCGACGCCGACCAGGCCCGCCAGGTGCTCGACGAACTGACCGCTGCCTGGGCGGACAGCACGACCAAGACGGCGGCGCTGCAGGTGTGGGAACGCGCCTGGGAGCGGTTCATCCCCTTCCTCGCCTTCCCGCAGGAGATCCGCCGCGTTGTCTACACGACAAACACGGTCGAGAGCCTGCACATGCAGATCCGCAAGACGGTCAAGACCCGAGGCCACTTCCCCAACGACGACGCCGCCCTCAGGTTGATCTGGCTCGCGATCATGCGCGCCAAGACCAACTGGCGCACCTGCTACAACTGGACACAGGCGATGGCAGTCCTGCGCATCCACTTCGGAGACCGCATCCCTGACAATGCCTAACCACCCACCGATACACAGAAAAACGCGCAGGCTCTCGCTGAGCTCCTCGACCGATCCCAGCCAGACGAGCTGGTACACCAGCCAGAGCTACACGGTCAGCTTCTCCTCGACGGACTCCGGCGGAAGCGGCGTCGCCGGCTACCTGGTGTCGGTGAACCAGCACGCAAACACCGCCGCCAACGGTACGCTGCAAACCGGTACCAGCTACTCGGGTACCGTCTCTGCAAACGGTGTCTGGTATGTGCATGTGGCGGCGCAGGACAACGCCGGCAACCTAAGCTCGACGTCCTCCTACCAGCTCAACATCGGCGCCGGCGCCGTCCTCACGCCGCTTGAAGGCGACCAGACCGGGACAACCTTCAACCTGCAAGCGGTCGCGCCCAGCGGCGTCACCAGCGTCAAGTTCCAGTACCGCCGCTCACCCAACGACTCGTGGATACAAGTCCCGCCCGCAGACGTCACCGACGGCGGCACGGGCATCGGCAGCTGGCCGGTCAGCCTCAGCGGCTCGCCGCCCACCAGCGACCTGCTCGTCTGGAACGCCCAAAACAGCCTCGGAAGCGGCGTTGACGGGGGGCTTGAGATCCGCGCCAACTTCACCAGCGGCGGCGGCTCCACCAGCGACGCCATCGACGTCCTCTACGACACCCAAACCCAAAACCAAGCCTCCGACGCGGGTGGCGCCACCGAGCCGATCGGCCCGGGCAGCGTCGACCTGGTCACCGGCGACTTCAACTTCGCCGCAACCGACGCCAACGTCGGTGGGATGGGTGTCGACCGCTCATTCGACTCGCTTGCGCCGAATGCGAATCCCAACGGCGTGTTCGGACCGGGGTGGTCATCCAGCCTCGACCTGGGCACGTACGTGAAGCTGCATAACGGCGCCGACGCCAGCCAAGGCAAGTTCGTCACCATCTACGGCGGCGACGGGTCAGAGCTCGCGTTCTGGCTCAACGGCAGCGGCACCGCATACGCCCACACCGTCGGCTCGCAAGGCTACTCCCTCACCTCGTCGGGCAGCGGATCCGGCCGCACCTGGACGCTGACCGACCCCGGCGGCACCGTGACCACGTTCGCGTTGCCCGCGAGTGCGCCGAGCGGGTCGTCCGACTACTACCCGACCAGCGTCACCCCGCCCAACACGGCCAGCAGCAACCCGCCAACACAGAGCTTCGCCTACTCGGTCGTCACCGTCCCCGGCGGGTCGCAGACGCGGCCGACCCAGGAAGTGACCGCGCTTCCCGGCGTCGACTGCTCCTCCGCACCGCTCACCACTGCCGGCTGTCGAACGCTCACCTTCACGTATGCCAGCTCGACGACGGCGACCGGGACTGGCCAGTCGCAGTGGGGCGACTTCCAAGGCCAGCTCAAGTCGATCAGCTACACCGCCTATGACCCCTCTACCTCGGCGATGAACACCGTCACCGTCGAGGACTACCTGTACGACTCGAATGGGCGGTTGCGCGCCGAGTATGACCCGCGTCTCTCCTCCCCGCTTGAGACGACCTACGACTACGACTCCTCCGATCGCGTCTCGACCGTCACGCCGCCGGGGTTGAACGCGTGGTCGATCAACTACAACAGCTCAAACCAGGTCACGTCCACCGTCCGAAACAACGACCCATCAGGCACCGAGACGACCACCGTCATCTACGGCGTGCCGCTCAGCGGGACTGGTGCGCCTTACAGCATGAGCGCGTCAGACGTCGCCGGCTGGGCGCAGCAGGATACCCCCACCACCGCGACCGCCATCTTCCCCGCCACCGAAGTCCCCGTCGGCAACCCGCCTTCCGACTACACCCAAGCGACCGTCTACTACACCGACGCCAACGGACAGCTGGTCAACATCGCCCAACCGGGCGGAGAGATCTCCACCACCGAATACGACCAAAACGGCAACGTCGTTCGCGCCCTCTCGCCGCTCAACCGCCAGACCGCGCTTGACGCCGGCAGCCAAAGCGCCGCCGTCGCAACCACGCTCGACACCCAACACACCTACTCCGCCGACGGCACCGAGCTGCTGGAGACGCTCGGCCCCCAGCACCAGATCATGCTCAACGACGGCACCACCACCCTCGCCCGCCAAGACACCACCGCGACCTACGGCACCACGTCCGCGTTCGGACAGGGATTGCCGACACAGATCGTGGAGGGCGCGCTCGAACCGGGGGCCTCGTCAGACGTGCAGACGCGCACCACCACCCTCCAGTACTCTGGGCAGTCCAACATCGGGCTCAGTCTCGGTCTGCCGACGTCTGTGACCATCGATCCCAGCGGGCTGGATATCGTGCACACCACCGAGTATGACCCTGACGGCAACGTCGTCGCGACCGTCATGCCCGGCAACCCATCAGGCGGTGATGCACACGAGACCGACACCACCTACTACCGCTCCGGCACCGGTAGCGGCGTCACCGCCTGCGACTCCAAGCCCCAGTTCGCAGGCATGGTCTGCCAGACCGCTCCCGCCGCCCAGCCAGGCGGCAGCCTGCCCGACATCCCCACCACGAGCTACACCTACGACCTGTACGGCAACACCCTCACCCGCACCGATACCAGCGGCACCACGACGCGCACCTGGACGTACACCTACGACGCGGCGGGTCGTCTCCACACCACCGCTATCTCTGGTCCGGGGACGAGCCTGCCTACTGTGACCCAGAATTACGACACCGCCACCGGCCTGCCATCCACGACCGCGGATGGCACGAACACCATCACCCGCGCCTACGACAACGTCGGCCGGCTCAAGACCTATGAGGATGCTGGCGGTAATACGTCCTCGTACACGTACGATGAGATGGACCGCGTCGCCACCCTCGACGACGGCAAAGGCACCCAAACCTATACCTACCAATCCTCAAGCGATGAACGCGGCCTCTTGACAAAGATCGTCGACTCTGCCGCCGGCACCTTCACCGGCTCCTACGATGCCGACGGAAACCTCACCGACCAATCGCTGCCGAACGGCCTCGACCAGTGCACCACCTACGACGCGACCGACCAGGCCGCGGAACGCCTGTACCAGTCCGGCGGATCCTGCGGATCCGCTGGCACCACCACCCTGCTCGACTACACCGCCTCGTCAAGCATCCACGACCAGTGGCTCGAATCCTCCGGCCCCAGCTCAACCGGCAACTCAGCCTCCGAGGCATACACCTACGACGCCGCCGGCCGAATCTCGCAAGTTCAAGACACCCTCGCCGGGCAGTGCACGACCCGCCAATACGGCTACGACGCCGACTCGAACCGCACCCAGTACGTGTCCACGGGGCCCGGTAGCGGCGGCGCGTGCCAAACCGGCACCTTGGCGTCCGTCCACAGCTACGATGCCGCAGACCGGCTGACCGACACGGGGATCACCTACGACGCAATGGGCCGAACCACGACCGTCCCGGCGGCGGACGCTGGGGGTACCCAGCAGACGTTCACCTACTACACCAACGACCGCGCAAGTACGATCACCCAAGGCGGCGTCACCCATACCGCGACCCTCGACCCAGCCTGGCGGGTGAACACTTGGGCCACCAGTGCCGACTCGGCCGCCACCCAGACAAGCCATTACACCGAAGACTCGGACATTCCGGCTTGGCTTTCAGAAAACACCAGCCGCACCACGTGGACACGCAACGTAACTGGCGTTGACGGTCTCCTCGCGGCCACCCAATCCTCTGCGGGATCTATTGCGTACCAAATCTCGAACCTCCACGATGACGTCGCCGCAACGGCCGACTCCAGTGGCAACATCGTCACGACCGATGATTTCCGAGAGTTCGGAGCCCCGCGGTCCGCGGCAACGAGCCGATATGGCTGGCTAGGAGCCTACCAGCGGGAAGGTGACACCACTAGCGGCGATATCATGATGGGCGCGCGGGTGTACCAACCGGCGCTAGGAAGGTTTCTGCAGGTGGATCCGGCCAGCGGGGGCGGCGCCAATGCGTATGACTATGTGATGCAGAACCCGGTGACCGGCGTCGACCTTGCCGGCACCTTCTGTTTCTCGTGCACGTTGAGCAGCGTCTATAATCATGCTGTCAGTGCAGCGAATGATGCTTACAGGGCCGGGCGGTGGGTATACTCGAGCGGCCGTTGGGTTTGGAGGCAAGGATCGGCAGCTGCTCACGACTATATTCGACTCATGGAATGGGCAGGGTATGAGGCCGGAAGCGACCTATGGTGGGCTGCTCGCGGGCTGTGGAATCATCCATGGTTTGCTGCCGAAGTCGTCGTTTGCATTGGAACTGTGCACGGGGCCGCGCTCGCGGCCGACTCAGGCGTCTTTACGTGGGCCGCCGCATGGCTCTCGTTCGCGGCTACAATCGCTTGTGGCGACGCGCTTCGAACGGCGAGAGATTTAGGCAAGTGAAACACCTGCCGATAATGACCCCTCGAGCCCTCGTCCGACTGCGTGGTGGATGCGAATGACGATCATCGACGCCTTTGCAGGACTTGGTTTGGCCATCTGCGCGACCGTGGTGTTGCGATATGTGTACGGAGTGGTGCCCGGAGCTCGCGCGGCCGCCCACCGGTCCCTCCCGTATACGCTCGGCCTGGTCGCCGTGCTCGCCGCGGCATTAGCCGCTCACGACGTTGTGCACGGATCCGTCTTGCGGGGTGTGGGCTACGTTGTCATAGCGGTCGGCATGGCTGTATGGTGTGCCCGTACTTGGGGCGTCAAGCGGCCATGATGTCGGGTGATCGTCTGGGGTCTCCGCTCGTTTGCGCGCCGTAACCAACGCGGAGGGAAAGAACCTGAAGGTCGGCCTCTGTCCCCTGCCGTGGTTTGCATGTCCCGGTGGATGTGCCCGCTGCCCTGGATGGTCACGCTATCACGGAGCACGATGACCACGCCGGCTGATCGTCTGGGGATGTGCGCTGGTTTGCCCGCCGTTTGCCCACCGGAGCTGACCTGAGGTGATCCGGCCCGGTCGGATCTCGTTCAACCAGGCCGAATCGGGCCTCATCTGGTCTCGTGCCGAACGTCTCATAACCCGAAGGTCGCAGGTTCGAATCCTGCCCCCGCTACCTCTCGAAACCCCCGCAAACGCGGGGGTTTCGTCGTTGGTGGGGCGGTGTCTCGGCCGGTTCGTTTGCCGACGGTTT
This sequence comes from uncultured Actinomycetes bacterium, assembly GCA_963843705.1. GTDB lineage: Bacteria > Actinomycetota > Thermoleophilia > Gaiellales > JAICJC01 > JAICJC01. The sequence goes on along the minus strand of CAWJLQ010000003.1, from coordinate 552,584 downwards.
GCCCAGCCGTGGCGGGCCGCGGCTGGAGGGCTACTTCTTGGGGGCGGCGGGTGGGGTGCTCGCGGGCCGCGGCCCGGTGCCGCGGGGAGGCGGTGGGGGAGGTTGTGGCCCTTCTCGCCGTGGCCCGGGCGTCCAGGGCGCGGGGTGGGGTGGGTGTGTGAGCCAAAAGGACGGTTTCGCGAACCGAGATCCGGGTCGCAGGAGATCGTGCGCGTCCCGCCCCGCTACCTCCGAAGGCCCTGCACATGCGGGGCTTTCGTCCGTTCTGCGATCGGTCAGCCCGCCGGCGAGGTGGCCCGGGAGGCCGTGTTCCGCCGGACGTTGGGATGTCGCGCGCGAGAGAGTCCCGAGCGGGTCGCCCCATCTTTTCGTAAATCGCCATTCTTCGGAAACAATACATGCTTCAAAAAGATGTCTCTTTACGAAACTCCATGCTAGGCTCCGACCATGAAGCGAGTCGCCCAGGAAGATCTGATCCGCGCCCTTGCACGGCTCTCGAGGCTTGCTCGAGAACCGCTCGACGCAGAGCGGCGCGCTGATCTCGCCGAGGCGCGGGATCTGCTGCGCCGGGTGGTCGGGCCGACGGTCCGCCCGGCACAGGTGGCCCGCCTGCTCGGACTCTCCCAGCCTGCCCTTCGGCGATGGGTCGTCAAGGGGGACGTCCCGACCGTGCTGACGCCGGCGGGCCGTCAGGAGGTGCCTCTGGAGGCGGTGATCGATCTGCTCGAGGACGTCGAGCAGGCGGGAGATGATCCGCGGCCGCTGGCGACGGTCATGGCGAACCGCCGGCAATCCGCCGAGCGCGTTGATCTCAATCGACTCGTCCCGCCACGTCGCGAGCGCGGCCATCGTGCGGCGGAGCTGCATGCCCTCGCCTACCACCGTCTTGTCGCCGAGCGCCTGGATGACCAGCTTCTCGCCGAGGCGCGCCGCCGTGTGGAGCGATGGCGGAAGGAGGATCGAGTCGACCCCCGCTGGACCACTGAGTGGGAGCGAGTGCTGTCGCTGCCGATCGAGCGGATCAAGGGGGCGATCGGTGCGGATACACGGCAGGGAAGGGAGCTTCGCCAGACGTCGCCGTTTGCCGGTGCGCTGACCGAGCAGGAGCGGTCACAGCTCGTGCGACAGGTCGAGGAGCGGTTCGGGTCGTGAACCGGGCAGAGTTCGAGCACGTGATCCGCGCGGCCGCCGAAATCGTCAACGACGAGCTGGTTGTCGTCGGCAGCCAGGCGGTGCTGGGTCAGCACCGAAACCCACCGGGCAGGTTGCTGAGATCGATGGAGGTGGATCTCTACCCACGAAGCGCGCCGGGACGTGCGGTCGAGATCGATCCCGGCATCGGCGACGGCTCGCGGTTCCATGCGACCTTCGACTACTACGCGCACGGTGTTGGTCCGGAGACCGTCATCGCGCCCGTGGGCTGGCAGGATCGGCTCGTGCGTGTCGATGTCCCCGGCACGATGCACCGACGGGAGACAGCGACCGCGTTCTGTCTCGAGATCCACGACCTGGTGCTGGCAAAGCTCCCCGCCGGGAGACCCCACGACATCGCCTACGCCCAGGATGCAGTCGCCGGTCGCCTCGTGGAGTCCGATCGACTGCGCGAACTGGTCGAGCAGATGCCCGACTCGCACCGGGACGCGGCCCGTATCCGCTTGGACTCCCTGCTCAGATCCCCTGGTTGAGAGCGAGCCGATCGTCCCCGCGAATGGGGCAGCAACGGCGGGTTCCGATTCTGCCCGACCCCTGGCCGGGTGCTGGTCGTCCGCTCACACGGGTGTGCTTCCATGCGTGGCAGGTGATACCGATGAAACACATCCCAGCGCACCTCGACGCAGCCGATTCGGATCTGCTCCGCGACACGATCGCCCACCACGACGAGCTGATCGCCTGCATGATGCGGACAGCCGCGTCGCCGTCGCAATCGCTCACGCCCGCTCAGCTCGAAAACCTCTACGACCGATTCATCCTCGTACTGGAGGTCGCCTGCGAGCTGTGGTCGCGGCCGGCCGACGCGGGCTGATCGGGGCGGCGTCACCCGTCGCCGGCCGCGACGTCCTCGAACGCCGGCGCCGGCGCGGTGGCCGGCACGGGCTGCACGATGGTGGGCTGCGGATGGGTGGGGTGGGCGGCGAGCTCCACGGCGGTCAGCGTGCCGCCGATGGTCGTCAGGGTGGTGATCACCGCAGCGGCGATGACCGCATGGCGTCTCTGTGTGAACATGGCGGGCCTCCGTGGCTCGGGAACGGCTGGATCCACGGTACGCCAGCCGTTCGAGCCCGCCTCCCGGAGCGCGCAAGCCCTGATCGCGCGTTCGGCAAGGATCCGGACAGGCCGAGCACCTCGACCCTCCGCGGCCGGCCCTCAGCTGTGGCGCCAGATCTTCTGGTACAGCGTCCACGCCCGCAGCGGCAGGTCGGACCGGTAGTTCCGGATCAGCAGCTGGCTCGGGCAGCAGTCGGCGTCGGCGGGACGGGCCTCACCCTGGACGACGTGCACCTCGAGGCCCGGCGTCGCCGCGCCCGCGAGGTCGACCAGCGAGACGTTCGCGCCCACGTACCGGTAGCGGTGGCCGTTGTGCATCATGACGGGGAAGGGCGGGCCGTACGACCAGAAGCGGTGCGTGCTCGTGCCGTTCCAGCCGCGGATCCCGGCGTAGACGGGGACGGCGCCGGCGCCGCCGACGAACCCGCGGAAGAAGATCTCCGGGCGTCCGCGGGCGTTCAGGTCCTCGATGTGGATCCAGCGCGGCTGCATGTGCTCGACGACCGGCGTGATCCGCGCCTTCACGACCCGGCCGCCGACCCGGTCGACGACCTGCAGCCAGCGCCGCTGGATCGGCACCGTGCCGCCGTACGGGTTGGGCTCGAGGGCGAGCATCAGCCGCACGCGCTCGATGTGGGGATCGCTGTCGAGGTTGACGCGCCACGTGTGGACGACCGTCGGCGCCTTCGCCTGGGCGCCGGCTGGGACGGCCGCGAGCGCCAGGAGTCCGACTGCGAGTGCGAGCGGCAAGCGGCGGGCGGTCATGTCTGCGGCGACTGTAGCGCGCCGCGTGACCGATGTCACACCCGTCACCCGGCGGCGGACGTGCGGGGTGTGCTGGACGACCTGAGGGTGCTCTCGGCGCTCAGCGGGACGGGTCGATGAGCGCGAGCCCCGACTCGGGGTCGTGCCGCTTCTCGAGGTGGGTCGGCGCCTCGTTCAGGATCAGCTCGAGCGTCGGCCGCACCGACCCCTCGAGCAGGTGGCCCCCGCGCGTCGTCCCGTCGCGGCGGCCGAGCACGGCGTGGGCGTGCACCGCGGGCCCGCCGTCGGCGAGGGCGATGTCCCCGCTCAGCGCCAGCACCTCGACCTGCTCGTCGATCGGGATGCGCAGGTAGTCCTTCTCGTCCCAGTCGAAGTAGCCGACGACGCCGCGGCGCAGGGCGCCGACGGCGGTGAAGCGCGCCGCGGTGACGCTCTCCTCGCGGGCGAAGTCCTCGATGCCGCCGATCACCTCGTCGTCCGTGGCGAAGATGAGCGCATAGCTGCGCTTCCCGTTCTCTGCTGAGAGCAGCTTCCACCGCATACTCGTCATCTGCCCGGTCGGGAGGTGCGGCAAACGGCGGAACGCGTCCGCCCGGGCCGCGCTCGCGACCCGGGCGGACGCCGTGACCGGCTACTGGGCGACGCCGCCACCCCCGCTGCTGCCGCTGCTGCCGCCGCCGGTGGGGCAGGAGCCGCCGAAGCGCAACGTCGCCGGCCGCGAGTAGCTGACCGTCTGGAAGCTGGCGCCGCGGGTGTCCGTGACCTGGGTCACGACCTCCGTGCGCACGGTCGGGTTGCTCGGCCACCACGGGTAGGTGGTGTCGCACCCGGCGCCGGTGTTCACGTCGCGCGCGCCGAGCCGCCACGCGCCCGAGGCGTCCGGCGCCGCCGTGCACGAGATCGGCCGCCACGACCAGCCGTCGGTGAGCCCGCCGACCGGCCAGACGCCGTTCGGTGCGTTGATGTCGGTGCAGACGAGCACGCTGACGCTCTGGGTGCGGCGGAAGCAGAACACGCCCCCGGCCGCGACGACGCCGCGCTGCGCGCCCCGGGCGCGGAAGGGACGGAAGGCGGAGGAGAAGCATCCGCCGGCGAAGGAATGCGAGTGCGTCGCCGCCGGGTCGGGGCCCGGCTGGTTCCAGTCCGGCGGCGCCGCGATCGACGCGGACGCGGCCGGCGCGAAGGTGGCGCAGACCGCGGTGGTCAGTGCGATCAGTGTACGAAGGCGCATCAGTTCCTCTCACTGGTGGTGTGGGATGGACTGGGGGGCGTCCTTGACGTCAAGGAGGTATCGGCTGCCACGTTTCGGTCGTCCGTCACCCGAAGTGGGCGCACGTCCCCACCCGGAAACGGGTTCCGGTGATGCCCCGGCTGGTGGGCGCGGTGCTACGGTGGAGGCATGCGACGAGCACGCAGGAGCCGCAGGCGCTGGGTCGCGCTCGGGGCGATGGTCGGCCTCGAGGCGGTGGCCGTGCGCAGGCGCTCGGGCCACCTGGGAGGCCGCGTCATCGTCCGCTGCCGCTCCGGCCATCTGTTCTCGACGCTGTGGATCCCCGGTGCGTCGGTCAAGGCGGTGCGGCTGGGTCCGTGGCGCGTCCAGCGCTGCCCGGTCGGGCGGCACTGGTCGATCGTGACGCCCGTCAGGGAGGCGTCGCTCTCGTCGACCGAGCTCGACGCCGCGCGGGCGACGCGGGACGCCCGGATTCCCTAGTCGAGGGGGCCGCGCTGCTCGAGGTAGCGCTCGTTGAAGCTCTCGAGCAGGGAGTCCTTCTCGGCGAGGACGCCGTGCGTGAACGCACGCGAGCGGACGCCGCGCTGGACGCGCTCGCAGACGACGTAGTCCTGGCCGGCGACGAGCTCGACGAAGTCGACGATCTCGGACGGGTCGAAGCCGGGGTCGGCGATCACCTCGGGCCGGAAGAGGTACTCGGTCACGACCGTGGTGTGGCCGGGCGCCCGCGGCAGGAGGATGGTCGAGATGGCGCCGGTGCCGGTCACGTCGATGAACATGTTCGGGAAGACCGTGCAGCCGTAGAGCGACGTCTGGTCGTGGGCGTCGAGCCCGGGCATGACCGGCAGGCTCGACTTGCCGGTGGCCGTGAAGCTCGTGCCGCCGTCGGCGAGCGCGACGCCGCCGTCGGAGCGGTTCTTCTCGTACACGCCGCCCTTGCGGAACGCCGGTACCACCTGGACGAGCTCGGGGTGCACCGTCGGGCAGTGCAGGCACTCGTTGTAGTTCTCGATCAGGATCTTCCAGTTCGCCTGCACCTCGTTCACCGTCGTGTGCCCGGTGCGCAGCTCGTCGAGGTGGAAGCGGGCGAATCCGGCCGGGTTGTCCTGCTGGGTGGCGAGCCAGTCCGCGACCGGCTGCGGATCGGGGTCGAGGTGCACGAAGAGGAAGCCCTGCCACACCTCGACGGCCACGGGCCAGAGGCCGAGCGCGGAGCGGTCGAGCTCGTCCTTGCCGACGTTGGGGGTGCCGATCAGCTCGCCCTCGAACGAGTACGACCATGCGTGGTAGGGGCACTTGACCGCGCCCTTCATGCGCCCGGCGGCCTCGTCGCAGAGCCGCGACCCGCGGTGGCGGCAGACGTTGTAGAACCCGCGGATGCCCCCGTCCCTGCCGTGCACGACGATGACGCTCTCGCCGGCGACGTCGACCGTGACGAAGTCGCCCGGCTCGGCCAGCGTGTCGGCGCGCCCGGCGTAGAACCAGTTGCGCGCGAAGACGCGCTCGCGCTCCACGTCGAACACCGCCGGGTCGTGGTAGTCACGCCCCGGCAGGGTCATGATCATCCGTGCCGCCACAAAACCAGCCTACCAGCGGGCGATACTCCGCAGCGGATGCAGGTGATCCGCCATCCCGACGCGCGGGCCGCCCTCGACCACGTCGAGGCGGCGCTGCTCGCGGCCGGCGGCGCCGGCGAGGTGCCGGTCGGCCTGCTCCACCGGCTCGTCGAGGAGCCGGGCGCCTGGGGCAGCGACGTCACGCTGCTCGCGGGCGCGGGCGCGGACGCGGACGCGCCGGCGGCGTTCACCATGATGACGGGGAACCACCCGGCCGTCGTCGTCGCCTTCGCCCCGCCCGCCGAGGTGGCGTGGGCAGACCTCGTCGCGGCGATGATCGACGCCGGCCGCCGTCCGACGGGTGTCAACGGCGAGCGCGTCGCGAGCGAGGCGTTCGCACGGGCGTGCGCGGCCGCCGGCGCGGCCGCGTCCGTGCGCCGGGACGTGCGCGTGTTCGAGCTTCGCACGGTGCGGCCGCCGACGGGGGTCGCCGGAGGCTGGCGATCGGCCGCCGCGGGTGAGGCCGGCCTGCTCGAGCGGTGGTCGGTCGCGTTCCACGCCGATATCGGCGAGTCGGAGACGGCGGCGGAGGCGGCGCACTCGGTCGGCCGCAAGCTCGCCCAGGACGACCTGGTCGTGTGGGAGCGCGACGGCGTGGTGGTCTCGATGGCGGCCGTCGTGCGGCGGACGCCGTGGTCGTCGGCCATCGCGCTCGTCTACACGCCGCCCGGCGCGCGCCGGAACGGCTTCGCGAGCGCCGTCGTGGCCGCGCTCTCGCAGCGCGAGCTCGACGCCGGGCGGGAGTGGTGCTCGCTGCTGGCCGATGCCGCCGACCCGACGACGAACCACATCTACGCCGACATCGGCTACGAGCCGCGGTGCGACCTGCGCCACTTCGACCTGCGGTGGTGAGAGCCGCCGCCGTGCTGGCCGTGCTGCTCGCCGCCGGGTGCGCGTCCGGTGCGGCGACGAGCGGTTCGGGCACGCCGCTGCCGCCGACCTCGGCGACCGGCGCCCAGCATCCGCGGGCGCATCGCGCCGCCCACCGCGCTCGGCGGCCCCCCACGCACGCGCCGAAGCGGCGCGGGCATCGCGGCGTCCCCGCCGTCGATCTGCCACGGCCCGCCCTGACCCCGGGCGCCGTGCTGACGACGAGCACCGCGCGGGTGTGCGTGCGCGGCTACGCCGCGGGGGTGCGCGACGTGCCCGAGGCGGAGAAGGCGTCCGTGTACGCCCGCTACGGCGTCGTCGACGTCCCCTACGCGCACGAGGTCGACCACCTCGTCTCGCTCGAGATCGGCGGCTCGAACGCGATCCGGAACCTGTGGCCCGAGCCGTACGCCGGGCGGTGGGGCGCCCGCACCAAGGATGTGCTGGAGGACCGGCTGCACGAGCTCGTCTGCGATGGACGGCTGGGCCTGCGCAGCGCCCAGCGGATCGAGGCGCGCGACTGGGTTGCGGCCTACCGGCGCTATGTCGGCGGGACGCCGCCCCGGCCCCCGGCGACCGCCCCGGGCGGTGGATCGACCGCGTCCGCGGGCGGCTACTACGCGTCGTCGTATCCGACCGCGAGCACGATCTACTGCGCCGACGACCCGGAGTGGCGCAGCCTGTCGAGCCGGTATCTCGTCCACTTCCGCACGTACGCGCGGGCGATCGCCCGGTTCCCCGCCTATCACCTGCACCGCCCCTGTTGACTCCTTGTGACGGGGGCGGCGGCGCGCTAGCGTACGGGCGTTCGCGCACCGGCGGCATTGTGAAGCGAGGTGAGCACAATGAGGCGCGACGACGGGCCCCGTGCGCCCGCGGGGGCACTACCGGGCGACCTGGCGCAGACCACCCAGGCGGTGGCGGTCGCGCGTGCCCGCGACGCGGTGATGGTCGACGTCAACGACGCGTTCTGCGCGCTCGTGGGGCGGCCGCGTGAGGAGATCCTCGGGCGCACGGCGGACGTGCTGGGAATCAGCGACCGGCAGCGTCTGGACTGGCTGATCGAGCGCTTTCCCGAGCCGGGCCGCAGCCACCACCAGCGGCGCGTGTTCGAGACTCCCGCCGGCCGGCGGCTCGCCGACCTCGACATCCACGGGCTCGACATCGGCGGCGAGCGGCTGATCGTCTCGGTGATCAACCCGGTCGAGGCCGCCGCCGAGGCGCCCGACCTGCTCTCGGCGCTGCTCGACGCCGCGCCCCAGGCGCTCGTCGTGTACGACCGCGATCTGCGCATCGTGCGGCTGAACCGGTCGGCCGAGCGCATCGGCGTGGTCGGCGCCAAGGACGTCGGCCGGCGCCTGCGCGACGTCGTCCCAGACGCTCCCCCCGCGACCGTGGCCGTCATCGAGGGAGTGTTCGACAGCGGCGAGCCCGTGCTGGGGAAGCCGGTCACGGGCAGCGACGGCCGCTCCTACCTGCTGACGGTCTTCCCGATCACGGGCGCGACCGACCGCGTCGAGCGGGTGGCGACCATGCTGCTCGACGTCACCGACCGCGTGAGCGCAGAGCGGGCGCTGGCCGAGAGCGAGGCCCATCGCCGCGAGATCCTCGCCAGCATGCTGCAGGCGGAGGAGGTGCAGCGCAGCCAGATCGCCACGGAGCTGCACGACGACACGGTGCAGGTGATGGCGGCCGCGCTCATCCAGCTCGACCGGGCGGCGCTCGTGGCGACTCGCACCGGCGACGAGCGCCTCGCCGGTGCGCTCGCACTCACGCGGGCGACGCTCGGCGAGGCGACGGAGCGCACTCGCCGGCTCATGTTCGAGCTGCGACCGGCGGTGCTCCACGACCACGGGCTGCTTGCGGCGATGCGCGTGCTCGCCGGGCAGGTCGCACGCGAGGTCGGCGCCAGGGCCGAGGTCGTGGGCACGGGCCGCCGCTACGACCTCGCGGTCGAGGAGCTCGTCTACCGCACCGCGCAGGAGGCGCTCGCGAACGTCCGCAAGCACGCGCGCCCGGACGCGATCACGGTCACCCTCTCGGAGCGCTCGGGCCGCATCGTGGGCGAGATCGAGGACGACGGCGCGGGGTTCGACGTCGTCGACGTGCGCACGCGGCCGTCGGCGCCGCTGCATCTCGGGCTCGACTCGATGGTCGAGCGCGTCCGCGCCGCAGGCGGCGAGGTCACGGTCGAATCGGCTCCGGGCGCCGGGACGCGGGTGCGGTTCGCCGTTCCCACGACCTTCCAGCCGCCGGTCACGGCGACGCCGGGACCGTAGAAGGCCGCTGCCGACCCCCCGGTTTCGCGTATCTCCGTTACGGAGATGTGTGGGTGCGATCGGGGCGCGCCGCGACGATCACCGGATCACGATGGAACGCAACGCCGCCCCCGACCCCGTGATCGCCTACGAGACGCAGGCGCGCTACGCGGACGGCGAGGAATGGATCACGCTGAGGGTGAGCGCCTCGCACCTGCTCGCGCTGGACGAGGCCTTCCTGCGCCACGATCCGTGGGGCCGCGAGCCGACCGAGCTGCGCGTGCGCAGCATCCGCCGCCACCGCTAGACACGTCGTCAGTAGCTCGTGTGCATCAGCGCCCGCACCCGGGCGAGCGTGTCCTCGGCGACGGCGGCCGCGCGCTCGCTTCCCGCCCGCAGCACGGCGCGGAGGTGGCCGCGGTCGGCGAGCAGGGCGCGGCGGCGGGCCCGGGCAGCCCGGAAGCGCTCGTTCACGGCGTCGGTGCAGAGCCGTTTCAGGGCCGCCGCGCCGGCCGCGCCGACGTGGTCCGCCACCTCCTCGGGCGGACGGCCGAGGCAGAGCGCCGTCAGGAGGACGAGGTTGGCGACGTCCGGCCGCCGGGCCGGTTCGTAGGTGACGCGGCGCTCCGAGTCGGTACGGGCCGCGCGGATCAGCCGTGCCGTCTCGTCCTCGCTCGCGCCGATCGCCACGGCGTTCCCGCGGCTCTTGCTCATCTTGCGCCCGTCCGTCCCCAGCAGCAGGGGCGCGTCGCCGAGGAGGGCGTCCGGCGGTGGGAAGAACGGCTCGCCGCCGGCGTAGCGGTCGTTGAAGCGGCGGGCGATCAGCCGCGCCAGCTCGAGGTGGGGGAGCTGGTCGCGCCCGACCGGCACGAGGGTCGCCCGGCAGTGCAGGATGTCGGCCGCCTGGTGCACCGGGTAGGCGAACATCAGCGCCGACATGGCTCCGCCGCCGGATGCTGCGAGCTCGGCCTTCACGGTCGGGTTGCGGCGCACCTCGGAGACGCTGACCAGGCTCAGGAAGGGCACGACCAGCTGGTTCAGCGCCGGCACCTGGCTGTGGGCGAAGATCGTCGCCCGGGACGGGTCGATCCCGACCGCCAGGTAGTCGGCCATGAGCTCGTCGACGTCCTCCGGCAGGCTGGCGGGCGCGGTGCGGTCGGTGAGCGCCTGGTAGTCGGCGACGAGCACGTGCAGCGCCACGCCCCGCTCCTGCAGACGGACGCGGTTCTCGAGCGTGCCGAAGTAGTGGCCCAGGTGGAGCGGGCCGGTGGGCCGGTCGCCCGTGAGGACACGGGCTTCGGCCGGGACGAGGGGGGACATGCGGGACTCCTTGCGGTTGGGCGGAGCGGCCGCACGGAGGGCATGTCGCGAGCGAAGATCGGGCGAGCCGTCCGCAAGGCCGGCCCGCGTGGTGGAATGCGTAGACGCGCGACGGGCCGCTTACGAGAGCGGCCACCACCAGGACATGGGGGCGTGCGCGTGCATCCACCTCACCGTAGCACGGCCGGCGTCACTGCTCCAGGGCCGTGGCGGCTCTACCCTAGGGCGATGCGGCGACGCGTCGATCTCGCGCTGCTGGGCGCGGCGCTCGCGGTCTCGTTCGCGACCGGCGTGCTCTCGCTCCTGGTGAGCGAGCGCCACGCCGGGATCGCCGTGTGGACGCACGGCGCCGCCGGCTTCGCGGTCGTTCTGCTCGTGTGGAGCAAGCTCGGCGTCATCCGGCGCGGGCTGCGCCGCCGCAGCCCGCACGTCGCCCTGTCGCTCGCGGCCGTCGTGTGCGCGGTGGTGTTGCTCGGCGCCGGAGTCGCCCATTCCGCCGGCATGCGCGCCGCGGGGCCGCTGACGACGCAGGGCTGGCACATCGCCTTCGCGCTCGCGCTGGCGCCGCTGCTCGCCGCCCATCTGGCGGTGCGGCCGGCGCTGCCACGGCGGGGCGATCTCACCCGGGCGGCGCTCCTGCGCGGGGTCGCGCTCGCGGCCGGCGCGGCTGCCGCCAAGCTCGTCTTCGACCGCACGATCGGCGTGCGGCGCGCGGCGACCGGCTCGCTCGAGCAGCCGTACCCGGCGCCGACGGTCTGGATCGACGACGCCGTGCAGCACCTCGATCCGGCGGCGTGGCGGCTCTCCACGGGCGGCGCCCGCCTCGGCCTCGCCGACCTCGCCCGGCTGCCGCAGCACGAGTGGACGGCGACGCTCGACTGCACGAGCGGCTGGTACGCGCGCAACCGCTGGCGCGGCGTGGTGGTCTCGCAACTCCCGCTCGGGTCGGCGGCCGGGGCCAGCATCGAGGTGCGCTCGGCCACCGGCTACGCCCGCCGGTTCGACGTCTCCGAGGCCGCGCAGCTCCTGCTGGCCACGCACCTCGACGGCGCACCGCTGGCCGCCGAGCAGGGGGCGCCGGTGCGGCTCGTGGCCCGCGGCCGGCGCGGCTTCTGGTGGGTGAAGTGGGTGACGGCGGTCGAGCCCAGCCCGGCGCCCGCGTGGCGGCAGTGGCCCTTTCCGCTGTGACGGCTTCGCACTACGATGCATCGGTGCGGAACGTCGACGCCGAGGCCGCCGCGGACGCGGCGCTGGACGAGGTCGTCGCGCGCATGGGCGCCGAGGTCTGCATCTGGTCGGTGAGCCTCGCGATCGACGAGATCGCGGCCGGTCTCGACGCCGACGCGGCCGAGCGGGAGCGCGTTCGCGCGCACCTCCAGGCCCGCTTCGGCCTGGCCGGCTGACCCCGGGGCCAGGCCCCGCGTCAAATGCGTCGCAAGACTGTCACGCCCGGCGTTCGGGGTCAGACCCCGGTGTCGGCCAGGGCCTGCTCGAGCGGCGAGAGGTCGGCGACGGGCGGCTCGCCCTCGAGCCGGCGGGGAGCGTGGGTGCGGACGAGGTCGTAGGCGCGGCGGGTGCCCTCCCCGAGCTCGTCGACGCGGTCGCGCAGGTCGACGGCCTGCGCCGCCAGGTAGAGCTCGACGGCGGCCACGTAGCGGCCGAGCCGGGCCATCTCGACCACGCGGCGGCCGGCCACCGGCGTGGGGATGACACGATCCTCGATGCCCTCGGCGGTCGAGGTGGTGGAGAGCTCGAGCGTGGCCGGGTGCGCCAGCAGGCGCGCCTCGGCAGCCGCGGCGCTGGCGCCGTAGACGACGATCCCGAGGCCGTCGGCGCTCACGTCGTCGTGGTCGCGCAGGCCGGTGGGGAGGCCGCTGAACGCGGCGTACACGAGCTTGTTCGCCCGCTCGCACGAGGCGGTGATCACATGCGCCAGCGCGAGCCGGACGTAGTCCAGCGTGATCCCGTACGGCACGGAGTCGAAGTTGCCGTTCGAGAGCGCCCGGCCGTCCGGCGCGATGCTCGGGTTGTCGTGGGAGGAGACGAGCTCGGACTCGACGATCTCGCGCGCATGGGCGAGCGCGGTGCGGCCGGCGGCGTGCGTCTGCGGCACGACCCGCATCGTCAGCGGGTCCTGCAGGTGGCGGTGGAGCGTCCCCGAGAGCAGGCGGCCGCCCGCGAGCAGCGCCCGCAGCCGGTCGATCTCCTCGCCGATGCCGGCCACCGGCCGGGCGTCGGCCACCGCCTGGTCGAGCGCCTGCACGTTCCCGAGCATGCCCTCGAAGGTGAGGGCAGCGGCCTGGTCGAAGCGGTCGAGCAGCCCCTGCACCTCGAACAGGCCGAGCGCCGCCCAGCCCAGCGAGAACCCGTTCGCGTTCACGAACGCGAGCGCCTCCTTGGCCGTCGGCTGCCACTGCGCGAGGCCGAGCCGGTCGAGCTCGGCGGCCCAGTCGCCGTCGCCGGTGAGGGCTGCCGCCAGGTCGGCCAGCGGCCCGAGGTCGGACTGCCCCAGCGATCCGGTCGTGCGCACGCGCGGCCGGAGGCCGCCGTTCAGGGCGGCCACCAGGTGGTCGGCCAGCTCCGGACGGACGCCCGACCGGCCCTTCGCGAACCCGGCCAGCTGGGCGAGCATCACCGCGCGCACGACCGGCTCGGCAACGTCGGGCCCCGTCCCGGTGCGGTGGGAGAGCAGCATCAGCCGGTTGAACGGCAGCTGCTCCCCGGCGCCGACCGCCACGCGCTTGAGTGCGCCGACGCCGGTGGTGAGGCCATAGACGCGCTCGCCGCGATCGAGCAGGGCGTCCGTCACGTCGCGCCCGTGGGCGATGCGCGCCCGCGCGGCCGCGGCCAGCTCGACCGGCCGCCGCCGCAGCGCCACATCGGCCACGTCCTCGAGCGTGAGGCGGTCGTCGAGCAGGAGCGGGGTGGTCACGGCGTCTCGAAGAACGGTGTTCCAAGCGCCTCGGAGCGCACCTCGACGCCGAGGCCGGGCGCCGCGGGCGCGGCCCGGCGGCCGCCGGCGGCGGGCGGCAGGCCGTCGGCGTTCGCCACCGTCACCCACTCCGTGAAGTCGACGGTGTGCGCCCGGTTCGGCTCGGGGGTCGAGTGGGACAGGTGCAGCATGGCGGCCGTGTCGATCGTACTCCCGCCCGTGTCCTCGACGCTGACGGTGAGGCCGAGCTCGCAGGCGGCGTCGCGCAGCGCCGCCGCCCGGGTGACGCCGCCGACCCGCGCGAGCTTGATCGTGACGCCGTCGGCGCCGGCCTCGCGGCGGCAGCGCAGCAGCTCCGCGAACGACGTCACGGACTCGTCCAGCACGAGCGGGCGGGCACAGTGGGGGCGCAGCGCGGCGCACTCCTCGATCGACCCGCACGGCTGCTCGAGCGTGTAATCGAGCGCGGCGGTCGCCTGCAGGAACCGTCGTGCCGCCGCCGTCGTCCAGGCCGCGTTGGCGTCGGCGTAGAGGACGACGCCGGCCCCGACCGCGTCGCGCACCGCGGCCAGCCGGTCGGCATCCGCCTCCGGGTCGCCGCCGACCTTCACCTGCAGCCGCCGGTACCCGCCGGCCGCGTACCGGCGGGCGCGCTCGGCCACGTCCTGCGCCGCGCCCGGCGGGATCGAGCGGTAGAGGTCGACCGCCTCGCCGAAGCGGCCGCCGAGCGCCTCGCACAGCGGCTGGCCGTGGGCGCGGGCGGCGGCGTCCCGGGCGGCCATGTCGAGGGCCGACTTCACGTAGGGCTGGCCTCGCATCGCCGCGTCCATCAGCCGCAGAAGCGCGCGCGGCTGCCCCGGGTCGGCGCCCACCAGCCGCGGTCCGAGCTCGGCGACCCCTGCCCGCGCGCCGGCCGCGAAGGCGTCGCTGTAGAAGGCGCCGAGCGGCGCCATCTCGCCCCACCCGGTCACGCCGGCGTCGGTGTCGATCGCGACCACCACCGAGTCGAAGCCGTCCGCCGTGCCGCCCGACGTCGAGTAGGGCCCGTCCGCGAACGGCTGCAGCTGGCGGTAGCCGCGGACGCCGACGATCCTCAATCGCCCAGCTCCGCCCGCCGGCGCGCCACGTAGGCGTCAAGCTCCGCCCGCAGCCCGGGATCCATCGGCGGCTGCTCGTAGGTCTCGAGCGTCTGGCGCCAGATCTCGCCGGCGCGTGCAGCCGCGTCGCGGCCGCCCTTGCTCTTCCACCGCTCGAAGTTCTCCGTCGAGGACAGAAGCGGCCGGTAGAAGCACGTCCGGAACCGCTCCAGCGTGTGCGCCGCGCCCAGGAAGTGCCCGCCGTGGCGGACCTCGTCGTGCGCGTCGAACGCCAGGCTGGCCTCGTCGATCTCAAGCGGCGTGAACTCCTCCTGCAGCATGCGCAGCATCTCGATGTCGACGATGAACTTCTCGAACGAGGCCACCAGGCCGGACTCGAGCCATCCGGCCGAGTGCTCCACGTAGTTCGCGCCGGCCAGGAATGCGGGGAGCATCGTGTTCAGGCCCTCGTAGGCGGCCTGCGCGTCCGGGGTCTGGCTCGAGGTCAGGAACCCGCCCCCGGCCCTCCACGGCACGCCGAAGCGGCGCGCCACCTGGCCCGAGCAGAGCATCCCGAGCGCCGACTCGGGCCCGCCGAAGCCCGGCGAGCCGGACTGCATGTCGGTGTGAGAGAGGAACGAGCCGAGCACCACGGGCGCGCCGGGGCGCACCAGCTGGGTGAGCGCGAGCCCGGCCAGCGCCTCCGCCGTCTGCTGCACCAGGGACGCCGGGACGGTCGTCGGCGACATCGCGCCCATGAGCAGGAACGGTGTGATGATCACCGCCTGCCCGGCCCGGGCGTAGATCGTCATCGCCTCGAGCATGCGCGTGTCGAAGCGCAGCGGCGAGTTCGCGTTCACGACGCCGAACATGCGCACCTCGCCGCCGGCCGGCCCGCCGAAGAGCAGGTCGGTCATCGCCACCGAGTCCTCGGCCGCGTCCTGGGAGATGACGGCGCCCATGTACGGCTTGTCCGTCAGCGTCTGCACGGCCAGGAGCATGTCGAGGTGGCGCGAGTCGAGCGGACGGTCGCCGGGCTCGCAGCACAGCCCGCCGGGGGTGTCCAGCTGGTCGAAGCACTGGCTGAGGCGGACGAGCTGCTCGAAGTCGTCCATGGTCGCCTCGCGCCGCTCCTCGCCCATGCGCACGAACGGCGGGCCCTGCGTCGGCGCGAAGAACATGTGCCGCCCGCCGACGTGCACCGTCCGGCCGGGGTTGCGCGCCACGAGGTCGAACTCCCGCGGTGCCTTGGCCACCTGCTCGAGCACCCAGTCGGGGTCGAACCGCACGACGGATCCCTCCACCGTCTGCCCGGCGGCGCGGAAGCGGTCGAGCGACTCGTCGTGCAGGAACTCGACGCCGATGTCGGACAGGAGCCGCCGCCAGCCCCGCTCGAGCACCGCCATCGCGTCGTCCGAGAGCACCTCGTAGCGCGGCATGTCGTTGCGGAACACGGCTCAGGCCGCCGTCCCCGCGGCGGGCAGCGAGACCGAGAAGACCGTGCTGCCCGGCCGCGAGCGCAGCGAGAGCATGCCGCGGTGGCCGGCCACGATCCGGCGGGCGATGTCGAGCCCGAGCCCGGTGCCGTCCCCGACCTGCTTGGTCGTGAAGAACGGCTCGAAGATGCGCGGCTGCACCTCGGCCGGGATGCCGGGGCCGTCGTCGGCGATCTCGACCAGGACGCCGTCGCCGATTCGCGCGGGTCGTGATCGTGATCGTGCCCTCGCGGCCCTCCAGGGCGTCGAGCGCGTTCGTGAGCAGGTTCGTCCACACCTGGTTCAGCTCGGAGCCGTGCACCGTCACGCGCGGCAGGCCGGGGCCGTAGTCGCGCCGCACCGTCACGGGCTCGTGCTTGATGCGGTACTTCAGCATCACCAGGGTGCTGTCGAGGCCGTCGTGGACGTCCACGTCCTCCGCGGCGGCGCGGTCCATGTGCGTGTAGTCCTTGATCGCGGCCACCAGCTCTGAGATCCGCGTCGTCGACTCGTGCAGCTCGGCGACGAGCGTCTTTGCGGTCAGCGACGCCGCCACCCACTCGAGCGCGGCGCCGCGGGCGGCGCCGGCCGCGGCGGAGATCTGGACGAGCCAGGCTTCGTCCACGCACGCCCGCGCGAGCGGCTCCGCCAGCCGCCAGCCCTCCTCGCCCATGTCGTCCAGGAGCGCCGCCAGCCGGTCCTCGCGGTCGGCCGACGCCACCGAGCCGTCGCCGTCGCCGGCCCGCTCGAGCGCGACCTCCTGGAGCGCGACCAGCATCGCGACCTGCTCGCGCTCGATGCCGCTCGAGACGAACCGCTGCACGGTGTCCTGCAGGGTGGTCAGCGCCTCGCCCAGCTCGGTCGCCGTGCGCCGGGCGGCGGCGGCCGGGTTGTTCAGCTCGTGTGCGAGCCCGGCCGAGAGCGTGCCGAGCGCCGCCAGCTTCTCCTGCTGGCGGGCGACGGCGTCGGCGGCCTGGGCGATGGGGGCGATCAGCCGCACCGCGGTGCGCATGGCCGTGGGGTTGTCGTGCAGGAACTGCTTGAAGGTCTTCGCGTCCCAGCTGAGCAGCCTGACCTCGGTCATCGCCCGGCCGGACGCCATCAGCGGGTCGCCGGTGAGCAGGTTGGCCGCGCCCGCGTACGTCGGGGCGGTGCGCTCGCTGAGAAAGACGTCCACCCCGTTGATGCAGCGCGTCCACTCGAGGCGGCCGTCGACGATCACCGAGAAGCGCTCGAGCTTGGCGCCCTCGGTGAAGAGGGCGTCGCCGACGGCCAGCGTGTCCTCGCGCCCCTCGGCGAAGAATTTCGCGAGCGCGTCCGGGTCGACGCCCTGGAACAGGTCGAGCTGCTCCAGCCCGTCGATCACACCGCCGCCGCCAGGTACTCGTGCACGAAGTGGACCGCCATCGAGCCCTCGCCGACGGCCGACGCCACCCGCTTCATCGACTCGCTGCGCACGTCGCCCGCCACGAACACCCCGGACATGCTGGTCTCGAGCAGGTACGGGTCGCGGTCGAGCCGCCAGCGCGGGCGCACGTCCTCGCGCAGCACCTCGGCGCCGGCGAGGACGAACCCGCGCGGGTCGCGGGCGATCCCGGCGGGCAGCCAGTCGGTCTGCGGCCGGGCGCCGATGAAGACGAACATGGCCGCGAGGCCGACGTCGTCCTCGGCCCCGGTGACGGCGTCGCGCACGGTGATCCGTTCCAGCGACTCGCCGCCGTGCGCGGCCACGACCTCGCCGTGCAGGCGCACGTCGATGTTCGGCGTGGCCTCGATCGTGTCGATCAGGTAGCGCGACATGCTCTTGGCGAGGCTCGACCCGCGGTAGAGGATCGTCACCCGCCGGGCGTAGCCGGCGAAGAAGATCGCCGCCTGTCCGGCGGAGTTGGCGCCGCCGACGACGACCACGTGCTCGTCCCGGCAGGAGATGCCCTCGCTGCGCGAGCCGCCGTAGTAGACGCCGCGGCCCGAGAGCTCCGCGATCCCCGGCGCGTCCAGGCGGCGGTAGTCGACACCGGTGGCGATGATGATCGCCTTTGCGCCCAGCTGCTCGTGTCCGGCCAGCTCGACGATCCGGGCCGGGCCGCGGTCGTCGATGGCCGTCACCTCCTGGACGGTCAGGAGCTCCGCCCCGAAGCGGGACGCCTGGGTGGTGGCGCGGCGGGCGAGGTCGCTGCCGGAGAGGCCGGTCGGAAACCCGAGGTAGTTCTCGATGCGCGAGCTCTGGCCGGCCTGGCCGCCGGGGGCCTCCCGCTCGATCAGCGCCGTGCGCAGCCCCTCGGACGCGCCGTAGACGGCCGCCGCCAGCCCGGCGGGACCGCCGCCGACGATGACCAGGTCGTAGAACTCGAGCTCGGCCCGGCGGCGCACGCCCGCCCGCTCGGCCAGCTCCGGCACGCTCGGCCCGTGCAGAACGCCGCCGTCGGGGAAGAGGACGAGCGGGAGCGCGGGCGCGCCGTCGGCGGCGGCCAGCAGGCGGCGGCCCTCGTCGTCGCGCTCGACGTCGAGCCATCGGTACGGCACCTGGTTTCGGGCCAGGAAGTCCCGCGCCTCGTGCGACTCGCGCGACCAGCGGTGGCCGACGACGCGGATGCGGTCGGCGTCGGCGGGCGTGTCGGCCCGCCACGCGTCCAGCAGGTCGTCCACCACCGGGTAGAGCTGGTCCTCCGGCGGATCCCACGGCTTCAGCAGGTAGTGGTCGAGCGAGACGCGGTTGATCGCGTCGATGGCGGCCTGCGTGTCCGCGTATGCCGTCAGCAGCACGCGCTTGGCCTCCGGGGCGATCCGCATCGCCTCCTCGAGCAGCTCGACGCCGGACATCTGCGGCATGCGCTGGTCGGCCACGATCATCGCCACGGACGACCCGCGCAGCTTCGACTCGCGCACGGCGTCCAGCGCCGCCGCTCCGCTCTCGGCCCGCAGGATGCGGTAGTCCCGCCCGTAGCGGCGACGCAGGTCGCGCTCCACCGCGCGGGCGACGGACGGCTCGTCGTCGACCGCGAGCAGCACCGGCCGGGCGCCGTCCCGGGTCTCGGCGGCCGCGCTCATCCTCCGCCCGCGACCGTGAAGGCCACCTCGTCCTCGTAGCACCAGAACCAGTCCTCGCCCGGCTCCGCCGAGCGGATGACGACGTGGCCGGACTCGTGCACGTGGGCGGTCGCGTGCCGGTTCGGGGAGGAGTCGCAGCAGCCGATGTGGCCGCAGGTGGTGCACATGCGCAGGTGCAGCCAGCGGGCGCCGATGCGCAGGCAGTCCTCGCAGCCGGCGATGTCGGCCGGAAGCTCGGTGAGCTCGATCTGATCCATGTGCGTGCACGCGTCCGCCACGTGCCACCCCCTTCCGCGTGGAACGGCTCCGACCGATGCCTACCACAACGGGCGTGCCGCTGCCGGACAAGCGGATGGCGGATGGGGCCTGGCCCCGCCCAGCGGGTCCAGGCCCCGGTGCTCGGGTCTAGAGCTGGAAGTGGGAGACGAGCCGCTCGAGCGTCTGCGCCGTCGCCGCCAGCTCCTGCGACGAGGCGTTGATCTGCTGTGCGGCTGCGCTGGTCTCCTCGGCGGACGAGGACACCTGCTGCGTCGCGGCAGAGGACTGCTCCGCGACGCCGGCGACCTCGGCGGACGCGGCCGCGATCTGCTCGATGCGATGGGTCATGTCGTCCACGGCGGCGCCGATCTGGCCGAAGGCTGCCCGCGCCTCCTCGACGATCGCCGTGCTCTCGTCGCTGCGGCGCGCGCTCTCGTTCGCGGCCGCGACCGTGCGCGTGGTCTCGACCTGGATCTCGCCGATCAGCCCGGCGATCTGCTCGGCGGCCTGCTGTGACTCCTCGGCGAGCTTGCGCACCTCCTCGGCGACGACGGCGAAGCCGCGGCCCTGCTCGCCGGCGCGGGCGGCCTCGATGGCCGCGTTCAGCGCCAGCAGGTTCGTCTGGCCGGCGATGGTCGTGATCGTCTCGACGATGCCGCCGATCCGGTCCGAGCGGGCGGCCAGCTCGCCGATCGCCGACGCAACGTCCGCCGAGGACGAGCGCACCGCCGCCATCGCGCCGCTCGCCTGCTCGGCGGCGGTCACGCCGCGGGCGGCGACCTCGCTCGCACGGTCGGCGGCCTGGGCGGACTCGGAGGCGAGGTCGCGCGTCGCCTCGACCATGCCCAGCTGCCGGTCCGCGCCCCCGGCCACGCCCTGGACGGCCCGGGCGATGTCGTCGACGGCGTGGGTCGTCTCACCAGAGGTCGCCGTCAGCTCCTGGGAGGCCGCGCTCAGGTGCGCCGCCGCGCCCGTCACCTCCGTGATCACGCCGCGGAGCGAGTCGATCATCGCGGCGACCGCGTTCGTGAGCACGTCGGCCTCGGACTTCGGCTCCACCTGGACGCTGAGGTCGCCCGCGGCCACGCGGGTGACGGATTCGGCCACCTCCTGCAGGTAGGCCATCATCCGCCCGAAGGCGCGGGTGGCGTCCCCGATCTCGTCCCCGTTCTCGGTGGAGACGTCGTGGTTGAGCTCGCCCACGGCGATGCCCTCTGCGGCCGCGAGCATGCGGCGGATGCGGCGGCCGATGCGGCGGGTGAGCGCGGTGGCGAGCGTCGCAGCCGCCGCGGCGGCAGCGACGGCGAAGAGCACGATCGCCCAGCGCGCCTGTGCGGACGTCGCCGTCGCCTGGCCGGCCAGGCCGGCCTCGCGCGTCCGCAGCGTCTTCTGGTATGCGGTGAGCGCGCCGACGACGCCGTCATTGGCCCCGTCGGCAGCGTCCAGGAGTCCGCGCGCCCGGTCCGGGCGGCCGGCCGCCAGCAGGCCGAGCATCCGTGCGCCCACGGCGTTCGAGCGGGCGACGGCGGCGTCGATCCTGCGTACGGCCGCGGCGTCGGCGCCGGTGCCGGAGAGCGCATCCAGGCGCCGTTTCAGCGCCATGAGCGTGGCGTGGTCGGCCCGGTAGTCCTTGATCGCACCGGTGGATGCGTCGAGCACGGCACGCGTCTCGGAGTAGTGGGCATCGGACGCGGCTGCGCGGACGTCGTCGACCGCGAGCATGCGGGGGGTCACCGAGCCGTCGATGGAGCGCGAGACCGAGGTCATGCCGGCCAGGCCCCACCAGGAGACGCAGGCGAGCCCGATCAGGAGCACGACGACGGTACCGAAGCTCCAGGCGAGCTTGGCCCGGATGGTGCGGGCGATGCGGGGGCGATGGCGCACTGCCGGGTGATCGGCAGATCCCCGCTTTGGATTAGGCCGGGGTCACGCCTCGAGCCGCGCGGCGACCCGTGCCTGCACGTCCGCCGGGGCGAACGACGCGCCGAGCGCCGCCCGGTTGCAGCGGCGCAGCTCGGCATCCGTCCAGCCGAATGTCTCCCGCAGGCGGGCATACTCGCGCTCGAGGTCGATGTCGGTGACGGCGCGGCAGTCCGTGCTCACGCCGAGCGAGACGCCGGCCCGGTAGAGGGCGTCGATCGGGTGGTCCGCATACGTCGCGCAGAGGTCGGTCTGCACGTTCGACGACGGGCACACCTCCAGGTGCACCCCGGTCGCGGCCAGATGGGCGACGAGGGTCGGATCCTCGCTGCTGCGGGCGCCGTGGCCGATGCGCTCCGGCCGCAGGCGGCGCAGCGTCTCCCACACGCTCCCGGGGCCGCACGCCTCGCCCGCGTGCGCCGTCCGGCGCAGGCCGGCCGCCTCGGCGCGCACGAACGCCGCCTCGTGGGCGTCCAGGGGGTGGCCGGCCTCGTCGCCGGCGATGTCGAGCGCGACGACGAGGGAGCCGCGGAAGCGCTCGACGAGCTCGACCGTCTCCAGGCTGCGGGCGGCGTCGAAATGGCGCAGGGTGCACAGGATCAGGCGGGCCTCGACGCCGCTCGCAGCCGCCGCGCGCTCGACGGCGGCGTTCACGATCTCGACCACCTGCCCGGCCGAGAGGCCGCCGTCGGTGTGCAGGTGGGGCGCGAAGCGCGGCTCGGCGTAGACGACGCCGTCGCGCGCGAGCTGGTCGAAGAGGTCGTCCACGATCAGCTCGAGGCCGCGGCGATCCTGCATCAGCGCCACGATCCGCGGCGGCCGCAGCAGGAAGTCGGCCAGGTTGGTGCACTTCGCCGGTGCCACGAACTCGGCGCGGTACCGCGCCTCGGTCACCTCCGGGCGCAGGCGGGCGACGACGGCGTGGGATGCGGCGCAGTCCAGGTGCACGTGCAGCTCGACCTTGGCCATCCCCGGCATCGGCGCATGGTAGTCGCGCGATACTTCGCTCCCGTGGACGGGCGCCAGCACCTGATCTTCGACGCCGACGACACGCTCTGGGAGAACAACGTCGTCTTCGAGGGCGTGATCGCGGACTTCATCGCGTGGATCGACCACCCCAGTCTGGACGAGGCCGAGGTGCGGGCCGTGCTCGACGAGATCGAGCATCTGCACGCCGCGGAGCACGGCTACGGCACCAAGGTGTTCGCGCTCACGCTCGAGGTGACGGCCCGGCGCCTGCGCGAGGAGGAGCTCTCGGCCGCCGACCGTGCCGAGATCGCCCGCCTGCTGACGCGGCTCGCCTGGGATCAGCTCGAGATCATCGACGGCGTCCCCGAGACGCTGGCCGAGCTGCGCGGCCGCCACGACCTGTTCCTGCTCACCAAGGGCGACCACGACGAGCAGTCGCACAAGATCGCCCGCTCGGGCCTCGCCCACCACTTCCGCCGGGCGGTGGTGACGCCGGAGAAGACCGCCGCCGTCTACCGCCGGCTGGTGGAGGACGAGGCGCTCGACCCCGCCCGCACGTGGATGATCGGCAACTCACCCCGATCGGACATTCTCCCGGCCGTCGAGGCGGGCCTGCGCGGCGTGTTCGTCCCGCACGAGCACACGTGGCACCTCGAGCACGTCGAGCTGCCCGATGGACACGAACGGATCCTGCTGCTGCGCAGCTTCCGCGACCTGACCGACCACTTCTAGATCGTTGATTCCGAATTCACGTGATGTCCTGGGCGGCTGCGAACCGAGCAGCGCAAGGACGCAGGGAGCGGTCATACCTGGTCGTATGGGCGCGACCGAGGACGCAGCGATGCGACGGTTCGCAGCCGCAGCGCCACCAGCGCGACGCCGTGCGGTGAGCCGTCCGTGCGTCCAGGCGCGCGTCGAATTCGGAATCAACGATCTAGAGGGTCGAGCGGAAGAACACCTCGCCGGCGCCGTCGGGGTTGAGTCCGGGCAGGATGCCCCACTCCTCGAAGCCGACGGCCCGGTGCCAGGCGAGCGCGTCCGGCTCGTCGCCGGTGGCGGAGCTCAGGAGCAGCGGCGCGCCCTGCTCGCGCGCCCGGGCGCGGGCGGCCTCGACCAGCGCCCGGCCGGCGCCTCGCCGGCGGGCCTCCGGCAGCACCCGCACGAGCGCCACGAACGGCACCGCCGACCACAGGTGGTCGAGCCGCAGCAGGCCCGCGCGCCCGCTGTCCGACTCGGCCACCAGCACCGCGCCGGCCGCGACCTTCGCCGCCAGCTCGCGGTGGCCCAGGTGGCCGTCGTGCAGGGCCAGCCACTCCAGGTCGTCCGCGGCGGCCACCCGCACGCGCCAGGCGGGGCCAGGCCCCGGTCCCGGCACTAGTAGCGGTAGTGGTCGGGCTTGTAGGGGCCGTCCTCGGGCACGCCGATGTAGGCCGCCTGCTCGGCGCGCAGCCGGGTCAGCCTCACGCCCAGCGCGTCCAGGTGCAGGCGGGCCACCTTCTCGTCCAGGTGCTTGGGCAGCGTGTACACCTGGCGCTCGTAGGCGTCGGCCTTCGTGTGCAGCTCGATCTGGGCGATGGTCTGGTTCGTGAACGAGTTCGACATCACGAAGCTGGGGTGTCCGGTGGCGTTGCCGAGGTTCAGCAGCCGGCCCTCGGAGAGCACGATCACGGAGTGGCCGTCGGGGAACTGCCACTCGTCCACCTGCGGCTTCACGTTCACCCTGCGGATGCCCTGGAAGGCACCCAGGCCGGCGACGTCGATCTCGTTGTCGAAGTGGCCGATGTTGCCGACGATCGCCTGGTGCTTCATCCGGCTCATCTGCTCCGCGCTGATGATGTCGCGGTTGCCGGTGCAGGTGATGAAGATGTCGGCCGTGGAGAGCACGTCCTCGAGCGTCGCCACCTGGTAGCCGTGCATGGCCGCCTGAAGGGCGCAGATCGGATCGATCTCGGTGACGATCACCCGCGCGCCCTGGCCGCGCAGCGACTCGGCGCAGCCCTTGCCGACGTCGCCGTAGCCGCAGACGACGGCCACCTTGCCGCCGATCATGACGTCGGTGGCGCGGTTGATGCCGTCGATCAGCGAGTGCCGGCAGCCGTACAGGTTGTCGAACTTCGACTTCGTCACCGAGTCGTTCACGTTGATGGCGGGGAAGAGCAGCTCGCCGGCGAGCTGCATCTGGTAGAGCCGGTGCACGCCGGTGGTGGTCTCCTCGGTCACGCCGCGGATCCCCGCCGCCATCCGCGTCCACCGCTGCGGATCCTCCTCGAGCGCGCGCTCCAGCAGCCGCAGGACGACCTTCATCTCCTCGGCCTCGGCCGAGTCGGGCGACGGCACCGCGCCCGCGCGCTCGTACTGCACGCCGCGGTGCACGAGCAGCGTGGCGTCGCCGCCGTCGTCCAGGATCAGGGTCGGGCCGCCGTCCGGCCACCGCAGCGCCCGCTCCGTGCACCACCAGTACTCCTCGAGCGTCTCGCCCTTCCACGCGAACACGGGCACGCCGCGCGGGTTCGCCGGCGTGCCGTCGGGGCCGACGGCGACGGCCGCGGCGGCGTGGTCCTGGGTGGAGAAGATGTTGCACGACGCCCAGCGCACCTGCGCGCCCAGCGCGACCAGCGTCTCGATCAGGACGGCGGTCTGGATGGTCATGTGCAGCGAGCCGGTGATGCGCGCCCCGCGCAGCGGCTGCGACTCGCCGTACTCGGCCCGCATGGACATCAGGCCCGGCATCTCGTGCTCGGCCAGCTGGATCTCCTTGCGGCCGAAGGCGGCCAGACCGAGGTCGGCGACCTTGAAGTCCTGCTCGGTGGTGCGGTCGGTGGCGGTGGTGTTCACGTGTGGCTCTCCAGGGTTCTCGGAATCAGGGGTGGGACACGAGCTCGACCGGGTCGTGCTCGAAGGCGACGATGCGCGTCAGCCCGTCCACGCGGTCGCGGATCTCGTCCGACGTCAGCCGGGCGACGCGATCGGTGCCGAACTCCTCGACGCTGAACGACGCGAGCGCCGTCCCGTAGGCCATCGCCTGCCGCAGCACGTCGTCGGTCAGGCCCTGCTCGACATGCCGTGCAACATAGCCCAGGAACCCGCCCGCGAACGTGTCGCCGGCGCCGGTCGGGTCGACGACGTTCTCGAGCGGGAAGGCGGGCAGCGAGAAGAACGAGTCCGGCGTGATCATGGCCGCGCCGTACTCGCCCTGCTTGGCGATGACGACCCGCGGGCCGAGCAGCTGCACCTCCCGGGCGGCCGTCAGCAGGTTCGGGCGGCCGGTGAGCTGGCGCAGCTCGGCGTCGTTCAGGAGCACGCAGTCGACCTGCCCGATGATGTCGACGAGCTCGTTGCGGGCGCTCTCGATCCAGTAGTTCATCGAGTCGAGCGCGACGAACCGCGCCGAGGTGCAGCTCGCGCGCACGGCCTGCTGCAGCGACGGCTGGATGTTGGCCAGGAAGAGCACGTCGCAGGCCCGCGACCCGGCCGAGAGCTTGGGCTCGAAGTCGGCGAACACGCCCAGCTCGGTGGCTCTCGTGTGGCACTGGTTCAGGTCCCAGCCGTACTCGCCGTGCCAGAAGAACGTGCGCCCGCCGGGTACGCGCTCGATGTCGTCCACGTTCGTGCCCCGCGTGCGGAGCACGCCCAGCTCGCGCTCGCCGAAGTCGTCGCCGACCGGGCCGACGACGGTCACGGTGTCGAAGAACGACGCGGCCAGCGAGAAGTACGTGGCGGCGCCGCCGAGCATCCGCTCGCGCTCGCCGAAGGGGCTCTTGACCCGATCGAAGGCGATCGAGCCGACGACGGTCAGGCCCATCGCCGTTCGGCCCCGGTCACGCCGACACCGCCGCGGCGGGCGCGTCGAGGCCGGCCGCGGCCCGCAGGGCGGCGGCGCGGTCGGTGCGCTCCCACGTGAAGTCGGGGTCGTCGCGGCCGAAGTGCCCGTAGGCCGCCGTCTTCTGGTAGATCGGCCGGTGCAGCCGCAGGTCCTCGCGGAAGGCGCCCGGGCGCAGGTCGAAGTGCTCGGTGACGAGGTCGGCGATGCGGCCGCGGCCGATCCGCTCCGTGCCGAACGTCTCGACCATCACCGAGACGGGGCGGGCGACCCCGATCGCGTAGGCCACCTGCACCTCGGCCCGGTCGGCCAGGCCCGCGGCGACGATGTTCTTCGCCACCCAGCGGGCGGCGTATGCGGCCGAGCGGTCGACCTTCGAGGGGTCCTTGCCGCTGAAGGCGCCGCCGCCGTGCCGCGCCATGCCGCCGTAGGTGTCGACGATGATCTTGCGCCCGGTGAGGCCGCAGTCGCCCATCGGCCCACCGATCACGAAGCGCCCGGTGGGGTTCACCAGGAAGTGCGCCAGCAGCGCGTCCGGATCGAACATGTCCGGGGGCAGCGACGGCAGCACGACGTGCTCCCACAGGTCGGGCCGGATCTGCGTCTGCGCGTCGACGCCCTCGGCGTGCTGGGTCGAGATCAGGAGCTTCTCGACCGCCACCGGCCGTCCGTCGCGGTAGCGCACGGTCACCTGCGTCTTGCCGTCCGGGCGCAGGTAGGGCACCTCGCCGCTCTTGCGCACCTCCGCCAGCCGCCGAGCCACCCGGTGCGCGAGGGAGATCGGCATCGGCATGAGCTCCGGCGTCTCGTTCGTCGCGTACCCGAACATCATGCCCTGGTCGCCGGCGCCGGCCACGCCGGCGTCGTCCGCCTCCGACCCGCCGCGCGCCTCGTGGGAGCGGTCGACGCCCTGGGCGATGTCCGGGGACTGGCGGTCGATCGTGTTCATCACGGCGCACGTGTTGGCGTCGAACCCGTAGGCGGCGTCGTCGTAGCCGATCCCGCGCACCGTGTCGCGCGCGATGCCCTGGACGTCCACGTACGTCGACGTCGTGATCTCCCCCGAGACGACGATCAGGCCCGTGTTCACGAGCGTCTCGCACGCGACGCGCCCGTACGGGTCGTCGGCCATGACGGCGTCGAGGATCGCGTCCGAGATCTGGTCGGCGATCTTGTCCGGGTGGCCCTCCGTCACCGACTCCGAGGTGAAGAGGTATTCGTTGTCCAGGTCGGTCATGCGGGTGGCCCCTCGCTTTCTGCGGCTCGCGTCACCTCGACGAGGTACGCGACGATCACGTTTCGGTCGCCCAGGCGCAGGTGGTATGCGTCCGACAGCTGCTCCACCCGGTGGATCTGCTGCTCCCGTTCGGAGAACAGCTCTGAGAACTCGAAGAATCCGAAGTCTACGACCCGGGACCGGAATCCCGCCCGGTCGAGCAGCGCGGCCGTGCGCCGCTGGCCGATGATCGAGAGCTGCATCAGGTAGCAGATACCCCGTTCGGCCAGGGCCTCGGGCAGCATCGCGATCAGCCGGTCGATCAGGTTACGGCCCCAGTAGTCGAGCGGGCGGTGGGTGGAGACCGGCTCGAACGGGTCGACCGGTGTCTGGTAGAGGCTGGCCACGATCACGTCGTAGCGCTCCTCCGGCACCCAGGGGTAGAGGTCGACCGCGGCGGCGGTCACGCGGTCGGCGACGCCGTTTCGGAAGGCGTTCGTGAGCGTGTTCTGGGTGGCGTGTGAGGTCGATGTCGATGGCGTGCACGTGGTCGGCGCCGTTGCGGGCCAGCTGGACGGTCAGGAGGCCCGTGCCGCAGCCGACGTCCAGGCAGCGGCGACCGTTCCCGATGCCCTCGCGGAAGAGGTGCTTCCAGACGAGGAAGCTGCCCTGCGTGGGCACGAAGACGCCCGGCTCGCACAGGATGTCGGGGAAGTCCAGCGGGTAGAGCGAGGAGCCGCGCCCGTCCAGCCACGGCTCGGACCGCGCGCCGGCGGGCAGCACCCCGGCGTCCGCCTCGTCGCCGACCAGCTCGAGCGGCCGGGCGTGGCCGGCGGGGACGCCGGCGAGCGCCGCCCGCGCCGAGGCCAGGTGGCCGGGCCCGACGCCGCAGCAGCCGCCGACGATCTGCGCGCCCTCGTCGCGCCAGGCGCGTGCCATCTGGGCGTACTCGGCGCCGCCGACGCCCGCCTCGGTGCGCCAGCCGGCGGTGGACAGGTAGCCGAGGTTCGGGTAGGCGCCCAGCGGCAGGTCGGTGAAGTCGCGCATCCACGAGATCATCCCGCCCACGTGATCCGGCGGGATGCAGTTGACGAGCAGGGCGCTCACGCCCATCTGCTCGAAGCGCCGCGCCGCCCGGCCGAACGCGTCCCCCTCGGGGCCGCCCCAGTGCTCTCCGTAGACGCCGCACACGCCGCTGCGGCAGCGGCGGAAGCTGAGCCACACCGGCAGGCCGGTGCCGAGCAGGCGCTCGACCGTGTCGTAGGTGGTCGAGCGCACGAGCGAGAGCGTCTCCAGCAGGATGACGTCGGGCGGGTCGTCCTCGAACACGCGGGCGAGGAGGCGGATCGTCTCGGCGCCCTCGGGCGTGTCGACGTCGCCGTTCAGGCTGAACGCGACCGCGCACCCGCCGGCGCGTCCGCCGTCGGCCACCGCACGGCGGGCGAGGGCGACGCCGCGGCGGGCGACGTCCATCCAGTGCACGGGCCGCTCGGCCTCCCACAGCTGCGGCCGCTCGTCGCGAACCGCGGTCGGCAGGCCCCAGGTGTCGGTCGAGATCACGTCGCAGCCGACGTCGACGTAGCGGCGGTGGACGGCGAGCACGTCGTCCGGGGCGCGCACGAGCGCGCCGGTGCCCCACAGGCGGTCCTCGAGCTCGGGGTGGTCGGAGGAGGGCAGCTCCGTGCCGGTGGCGCCGTCGAGGATGACGCAGCGGTCCTGCTCGATCAGCTCGGCGATGCGGGCGTAGGCGCTCACGACCCGTGATCGTAGGTGAGCCGGGTATCGTGGGCGGCCGTGACCGGCCCGCTCGTGATCGACTGGGAGGGGCGCGAGTTCGCCGAGCTGCGCCCCGGCATCCGCGGCTCGACGATCGTCTCCGCCGACCTCACCGTGACGCTCTACCGCTACGCGCCCGGCTCGGCGTGGGAGCAGCACCGCCACCCGGAGGACCAGCTCACGGTGGTGCTCGAGGGCGAGATCGTGTTCCGCACGGACGCGGGCGAGCTCCGCCTCGGCCCCGGCGCGCAGGTGCTGATCCCCGGCGGCGTCCCGCACTCGGCCGAGGCCGGCCCCGCCGAGGTGGTCACGCTGAACGTCTGGCCACCGCGTGAATAACCGGTGCCAGGCACCGGCATTCACCGGCGATTTACGATGAGGGTGTGGCGATCGCTCCCGACGTGCCCTACTTCGACGTGTCCGACCCCGACTTCTCGGTGTCGTCGGCCGAGGTGCGGGCCGCGCGCGAGCGCAGCTGGTACGCGCGCACGAACTTCGGCCTCGCCGTCCTGCGCTACGAGCAGACGAGCCTGCTCTTGAAGGACCGCCGCCTGCGCCAGGGCAGCTTCGCCTGGCCCGAGCAGCACGGCATCACGCGAGGGCCCCCTGCACCGGTGGTGGTCGCTGATCATGCTCTCCGTCGAGGGCGACGACCACCGCCGCCTGCGCCGGCTCGCGAACCCGGCCTTCTCGCGCGCCGTGATGGAGCGGATGGTGCCGGGGTTCCGGGAGCTCGCCGGCGAGCTGGTCGATGCGTTCGCCGCCCGCGGACGGTGCGAGTTCGTGTCGGAGTTCGCCGAGCCGTACTCGGCCCGCGTGCTCTGCCGCCTGGTGGGGCTCGACGAGGCCCGCTGGCGCGACCTCTCCCACTGGTCGACCGACATCGGCCTCGCCTTCGGCGTCACGATCGCGCGCGACCGCGAGCGGATCGAGGCCGGACTGGCCAACATGTACGGCCTCGCGGACGAGCTGATCGCCGAGCGGCGGGCGACGCCCGGCGGCGACGTCATCTCGGCGCTCGTCGCCGCCCACGACGGCCCGGCCACGCTCTCGCAGGAGGAGCTGCGTGCGATGATCACGCTGATCGTGTTCGGCGGCATGGACACGACCAAGAACCAGCTCGGCCTCGCCCTCCAGCTCTTCATGCAGCATCCCGGCCAGTGGGATCTGCTGGCTGCTCGGCCCGAGCTGGCCGCGAACGCCGTGGAGGAGCTCATCCGCTGGAACCCGACGGTCGTCTGGACGACGCGGCGGGCGATGGAGGACATCGTCGTCGACGGCGTCGAGATCCCCGCCGGGACGACGCTGCACCTGCTCAGCCCGCCGGCGAACACCGATCCG
Organism: uncultured Actinomycetes bacterium; assembly: GCA_963843705.1. Taxonomy (GTDB): domain Bacteria; phylum Actinomycetota; class Thermoleophilia; order Gaiellales; family JAICJC01; genus JAICJC01. The sequence goes on along the minus strand of CAWJLQ010000003.1, from coordinate 522,428 downwards.
CTGGCCGTCGGCGACGAGCCGTTCGACATCACCGTCGAGCGGCGGGCGCACTTCGGCTTCGGCGGCGGCGCGCACCACTGCCTCGGCCACTGGCTCGCCCGCATCGACATGCGCGAGGCGCTGCCGGTCCTGGCCGGGCGGATCCGGGCGCCGCGGCTCGAGCGCCCGGCCGTGCTGCGGCCGATCAGCGGCGTCACGGGGCCGGTCGAGCTTCCGATCGTCTTCCACACACCCGAGGAGGGGCATTGAGAGTCACCGTCGACGAGACGACCTGCGACCACCACGGGCAGTGCATGATCGCCTGCCCGGAGGTGTTCAACCTGGCCGCACCCGACAGGCTGGAGTACGTCGCCGAGCCCGACGAGAGCCTGCGCGACTGCGTCGAGGAGGCCGAGTCGGCCTGCCCGACGCTCTCGATCCTGATCGAGGACTGAGCCGGTAGGGCGGCCCGCCCGCTCCGGGGAGGGCGCAACCACCCGATCGGCGTATGCGCGGGCGGGCGCCTCCCGTCGAGGCTTGCGCAATGCTCCCGTCGCGCCGCCTCCTCCTCCTTCTGGCCGTCACCGTCGCGGCCGGGCTCGCGGCGGCGGCGCCGGCCGCGCAGGCGCAGTCGCTCCTGCCCTCGTCGGGCGCCTACCTGGGCGCCTTCGCGAATGAGCCCGGCGGCATCTCCGCGCTCGAGTCCGGCATCGGCCGCACCCTTGCCGTCGACCGCAGCTACGTGCCGTGGAGCTTCACCGGCTGGGCGAAGCGGGTCGCGCCGGACGCCGCCGCCGGCCGCATCCCCGAGCTGGCGTGGTCGGCCGCGCCGGCCACGACGGCCGCGGCCATCGCCGCCGGTTCGCAGGACCGCGCGATCGCCGCCGCCGCCAGGGCGATGCGGGCCACCGGCGTCCAGATCCTGCTCGTGCCCTGGTACGAGTTCGACCAGCCGCGGGGCCACAAGCGCTTCATCGGCGGGCCGAGGAAGGTCGTCGCCGCGTGGCGGCGGATGGTGCGCGTCTTCCGCGCGGCGGGCGCGACGAACGTGCACTTCGTGTGGACGCCGATGGCCTACGACTTCGGCCCGCACGCGAACGTCGCCGCCGCCGCGTTCTACCCGGGGAACGCCTACGTGCACTGGATCGGCGCCGATGCCTACAACTTCCCCACCGCGCCGTTCCGCACGCAGGCCGAGCTGCTCGACCCGGCGGTGGCGTTCGCCGCCGCCCACGGCAAGCCGTTCGTGGTCGGCGAGACCGGCAGCCTGACCGCCCTCTCCCAGACACCGGCCTGGATCGAGGCCTACGGCGCCTGGGCCGGCGCCCACCCGCAGGTGAAGGCGATCACGTTCTTCGACTCCGTCTCCCCGAAGGGCTACGACTTCCGCCTCATGGCGAACCCGGCCGCCCTGGCCGCGTTCTCGGCGCTGGGACAGGAGTCGAACCTGCTGGCGATGCCGGCGACGCCGTAGACGGGACGCGGACGCCGGTCGCACGCGTAGGTCCTGCGTGGAGCGAGCGGACAGGGTCGTGGTCGGTGCTGCCGGGGTGGTGCTCCTGCTCGGGCTCGTGCTCGCCGGGTGCGGTGGCGGCTCGAGGCACGCCGCCCGCCACGGAGCGGGGCGGCGGGAGACCGTGGATGCGATCTCGATCGACGTGCCCCGGGGCTGGACGCTGCGGCGCGACCCCGTCCCCGCGCTCGTCGAGCCGTCGCTGCCGTTCGCGGTCGGCTCGTGGCCGTTGCCGGCGGGCGGCAATGGGTGCGCGCCGACGCGGGCGATCAGGGCGCGGCCGCCGTCCGGAGCGCTGCTCTGGCTCTACGAGTACCGCCGGGGTGAGCGCCCGCAGGGCGACTTCCCGCCGCAGCCGGCGAGGTTCCGCCTGGGGCGGCTCGGCGGCCCGTTCGAGTGCCTCGGCGTGCGCGCGTACCGGATCACCTTCCGGTCGCACGGCCGCGACTTCCAGGTTCACGTCATCCTGGGCACGCGTAACCGGCGCCTGCGGCGCATGGTGATCGCCGTCCTCTCGAGCCTGCGGGTACACGCGACCCGTTCGCAGAGCGGCAGCGGTTAGCGCGGCCCGCTCGCCGAGGCGCACACGGACGCCGCGCTCAGGCGCTTCCGTCCATGAAGCTGGCGACGTCCACCAGGTGGTCGGGCGGCCGGTCGGCGCGGATCTGGGTCAGCGCGCGGATCTCGTCGGCCCGGTAGAGACGGGTGCGGCCGGCGCCGCGCCGGTAGGAGCGCAGGCGTCCCCGCGACGCGTAGGCGTAGAGCGTCTCGCGCTTCACGCCGAGGGCGGCCGCCGCCTCGCCGGCCGTCAGGTACTCGACTCCCTCGACCATCACCGACATCGGCTCCAGTCTACGGGGCGGGGTGCCTCGAACCCGTGCTGTAATCATGTAGAATCAATGTATGTCAATCAGAATCAATGAATCAAGCGCCCCCAACCGCTTCCGCGACGTCTATCCGCAGGGCGCGGCGCCGCGGGTGCCGGCTGCGGTGCGGCCCGATGCCCGGCTGCGCATCACCGACACGACGTTCCGCGACGGTCAGCAGGCCGGCGAGCCGTTCACGCTCGACGCGGCGCTCGCCCTCCACGCCGTCCTCGCCCGGATCGACGCCGGCAGCGGCCGCGTCGCGCAGACCGAGCTCTTCCTCTACGGCGAGCGCGACCGTGCGCTGCTCGAGGCGATCAGGGAGACCGGCGCCCGCTGGCCCGAGCCGACCGCCTGGATCCGCGCCGACGCGCGCGACCTCGCGCTCGTCCGCGCCGCCGGGGTGGCCGAGACCGGGATCCTGTGCTCGGCGTCCGACCATCACATCTACGGCAAGCTCGGCTGGACGCGGGGCGAGGCGCTGCGCCGCTACACCGAGCTCGTGCGGGCGGTCATCGACGCCGGCGTGCGTCCCCGCGTGCACCTCGAGGACGTGACCCGCGCCGACCTCGACGGGTTCGTGCTGCCGCTCGCGTCGGCGCTGCTCGACCTCGGCCGCGAGCGCGGCTCGCGCCGTCAAGCTGCGGCTCTGCGACACGCTCGGGCTGGGGCTGCCGTGGCGCGACGCGCCGCTCCCCCGCAGCGTCCCGCTGCTCGTCGAGGCGCTGATCGCGCTCGGCGTCTCCCCGGACGATCTCGAGTGGCACGGCCACGACGATCTCGGCAAGGTGCACGCGAACGCCGCGGCCGCCTGGCTGTCCGGGTGTGCGGCCGTGAACGGCACGCTCGGAGGCGTCGGCGAGCGCACCGGCAACGAGCCGATCGAGCTGGCCGCCGTCGAGCTGGCGGGCATCGACCCGGCGTGCGGCCTCGACCTGACCGCCCTCGGCCGGCTGCCGGCCGCGCTCGCGCTGGCGGGAGCGCCGGTCGCCGCCCGCCGGCCGGTGATCGGCGCCGACGCCTTCCTCACGCGTGCGGGCGTGCACATCGACGGCCTGCTGAAGGATCCGGAGATCTACCTGCCCTTCGAGCCCGGCCTGGTGGGGCGCACCGCCGACGTCGCCCTGAACGACCGCTCCGGCGCCGCAGGCGTCGCCTGGGTGCTCGGGCGCGACAAGCGCGACCCGGTGGTGGTGGCGGTCGCCGGCCGGATCGCCGCCGAGTACGCCGGCGGGCGCACCGCCGACATCAGCCCCGACGAGGTGCGCGCGCTGGCGGCGGACGCCGCCGCCTGAGCGCTCCGCCCGCGCGCCGAGCGCGCTGACGCTCAGGTCCGCGCCGCCGGCAGCCGATGCTCGCCCGGATGGCAACGACTCGAAGGGTTGTGGCATGGAACTTCCCGTCTGGGTGACCGTCCTGATCGCCCGCGTCGTCGGCGGCGCGATCACCGGATTCGTCGCGGGCGCCGTCCTGGCGGGCACGCTGCTCGCGCACCCCGCCGGCACCGGCCTCTCGCATTCGAGCGGCCTCGAGTACTCGCTCGGGATCGCCGTCGTGGCCGCGCTCGTGACCGGCGCCGTCCTGGCCTGGCTCCTGCCGACCCTCTCGGACTGCCGTGTCGACATCGGCACGGCGGTGCTCGCGGCCTTCGCCGGCGAGATGGTGCCGTTCATCGGGGCGGCGCTCTTCACCCGTGAGGCGATCGATGCGCGGGGGAGCACGTCATGGGCGTACTTCGCCGGCGCCTCGCCGATGTTCTCGATCGCGCTCAGCGTCTTCGGCGTGCTGGTGACGGTGTGGATGATCGCCTCGTCGATCCAGGGCGGCTCCGGCCGCGGCGCGAACCTCGACCTCTACAGCCGCGCCCGGCAGACGAGCCTCGACGAGCCGCCGACCGACCTCTAGCCGGGGCGGCATACACTGACGCCATGAGCGTCCCCGCCCGTGCCGGCACCGTCACCCGCACCCGCCTGACCGCCGTCGAGCTGGGCGACGGCCGCCGCCGCACAGCCGACGCGCTCGCCACCGAGGAGCCGATGGAGATCCGGATCGACGCGCCCGGGATGCCGCAGCGCCAGGTCGCGGTCACGATGCGCACTCCCGGCAACGACTTCGAGCTGGCCGCCGGCTTCCTCTTCACCGAGGGCATCGTGACCGGCCCGGGCGATGTCGCGAGCGTCAAGTACTGCTCGGTGCCCCGGGAGGAGCAGCGGTACAACGTGGTCACGGTCGACCTCACGCGGCCCTGCGACCCCGAGCTGCTCCAGCGCAACTTCTACACGACGTCCAGCTGCGGCGTCTGCGGGAAGGCGTCGCTCGACTCCATCTCCGTGCGCTGCGCGCCGGTCGCCGAGGGGCCGCAGGTCGCCGAGGCGGTGATCTGCGAGCTGCCGGACCGGCTGCGCGCCGCCCAGCGGGTGTTCGACCGCACCGGCGGCCTGCACGCCGCGGGGCTCTTCGACCCGTCCGGCGAGCTGCTCGAGCTGCGCGAGGACGTCGGACGCCACAACGCCGTCGACAAGCTGGTCGGCAGGGCGCTGCTGGAGGGCGGCGTGCCGCTGTCGGGCCGGGTGCTGATGGTCTCGGGACGGCTGAGCTTCGAGATCGTGCAGAAGGCGGCCGTGGCCGGCATCCCGATCGTGTGCGCCGTCTCGGCGCCGTCGAGCCTGGCGGTCGACGCCGGCCGCCGCTTCGGCATGACGCTGGTCGGGTTCCTGCGCGGCAGCCGCTTCAACATCTACTCGCACCCCGAACGCATCGCATGAACCCGGTGAATCTCCGGTGCATGGCACCGGGGATTCACGCCCCGGCCTAGGCGCGGTTCTGCACGTGCTGGAAGCCGAAGCGGCCCTTGATGCAGAGGTTGCCGCTCGTGATGTCGTGGTCGAGCGGCGAGGTCACCTTGACGATCTCGTTGTCCTGCACGTGCAGGGTGATGTTGCAGCCGACGCCGCAGTACGGGCAGATGGTGTCGGTCTGCGTCTGGGCGGATTCGTCCCAGGTGCCGTCGGCGCGGCGGTCGTGCTCGCTCTTGAACATCAGCGCGCCCGTCGGGCAGACGGCGATGCAGTTGCCGCAGTAGACGCAGGCCGAGTCGGGCAGCGGCACCGCGAACTCGGTGGCGATGCGGGCGTCGAACCCGCGGCCTGCGACCGCGATCGCGAAGGTGTTCTGCCAGTCGCTGCCGCAGCCCTCGACGCACTTGTAGCAGAGGATGCACTTCGAGTAGTCGCGCACGTAGAGGTCGTTGTCGACCTTCACCGGCTGGGCGACGGTGGCCGCCGTCTGGCCGTCGCCGGCGTGGTGGTGACCGGCCCGGGCGTGGTCGCGCTCGCCGGCCGCCGCCGGCGGGGCCGCCGGGCCGTAGCGGGCCGGGTCGGCCGCGTACTCCTCGATCCAGCGGGCGACGTCGGGGGTCGTCGACAGGTCGACCGACGATGCCAGGAACTCCAGCACCATCTTGCGGCTGTGGCGCACCCGCTCGGAGGCGGTGCGCACGACCATCCCGTCCTCGACCTTGCGCGCGCATGACGGCACCAGCACCCGCGACCCCTCGACCTCGACCATGCACACGCGGCAGGCGTTCACCGGGGTCAGCGTCTCCAGATAGCACAGCGTCGGGATGTCGAGCCCCTGGCGCCGGCAGGCCTGCAGGATCGTCTCGCCTTCCCGCGCCCGCACGGGCTGCCCGTCGATCTCGAGCTCGACCGTCCGCCGCAGCGTCACCGGCACGGCGCTCATGCCGCACCCTCCGTCGCGAACGGGCGCAGCGCCTGGATGGCCGACTCGACCGCGTTGGCGGCCGTCTGGCCGAGGCCGCAGATCGAGGCGTCGCGCATCCCCTGCGCGATCTCGTGCAGCAGCGCGACCTCCTGCTCGACCGAGCCCCGCGGGCGGCCGTCGGCCAGGCGCAGGAGCGCCTCCTGCTGGCGCACCGTGCCGACCCGGCAGGGCACGCACTGGCCGCACGACTCGTCGCGGAAGAACGCGGCGATCCGCAGCAGGAGGGGCACCAGGTCGACCGTCTCGTCGAACACCATGACCACCCCCGAGCCCAGCGTCACCCCGGCCGCCCGGGTGGCCTCGAACGACAGCTCGAGGTCGAGCGAGTCGGGGCCGACGAACGCCCCGGCCGCGCCTCCCAGGAGGACGGCGCGCAGCTCGCGGCCGCCGGCGACCCCGCCGGCCGTGTCGAGCAGCTCGCGCAGCGTGATCCCGAACGGCGCCTCGTAGAGGCCCGGCCGCTCGACGCAGCCCGACAGGCAGAACAGGCGCGTCCCGGTCGACCCCTCGGTGCCGATCGACGCGAAGGCGCGGCCGCCCTCGGAGACGATGTCCAGCACGTTCACCAGCGTCTCGACGTTGTTCACCACGGTCGGCTTGGAGAAGAGGCCCTCGTCGACCGGGAAGGGGGGCTTGTTGCGCGGCTCGCCCCGGTGGCCCTCGATCGAGTTGAAGAGGGCCGTCTCCTCACCGCAGATGTACGCGCCGGCGCCCTTGCGCAGCTCGACGTCGAAGCGCAGCCCCTGGCCCATGATGTCGTCGCCGAGCAGGCCGCGGGCGCGCGCCTGGGCGACCGCCGACACGAGCCGGTCCCAGGCCAGCGGGTATTCGCCGCGCAGGTACACGTAGCCCTGCTCGCAGCCGGTGGCGTAGGCCGCGATCGTCATCGCCTCGATCACCGCGAACGGGTCCTGCTCGAAGAGGATCCGGTCCTTGAAGGTGCCGGGCTCCGACTCGTCGGCGTTGCACACGAGGTAGTGCGGCCGCACCGGCTGGCGGGCGACGGCGTCCCACTTGCGACCCGTCGGGAAGGCGGCGCCGCCGCGCCCGAGCAGCTTCGACTCGCTCACCTCGCGGATCACTCCCGCGGGGCCGAGCGCGAACGCGCGCCGCAGCGGCTCGTAGCCGCCGGCGGCGCGGTAGCCGTCGAGGCTCTCCGGATCGACCGTCCCCATCCGCCGCAGCAGCCGCAGGGAACCGGAGCCGCGCTGGGGGATCGGGTCGGGCGTCATCGTCGCGGGCATCCGCCCCGCCAGGGCTTCGGCGACCGCGGCGGCGTCCGCCGGCGCGATCGACCGCTCCTGAGGACCCTCGCCCGCCTGGGTCACGAGCACGGCCGGCGCCCGCTCGCACAGCCCCAGGCAGGGGCTCTCGAGCCACACCGCGCGGCCGTTGCCGGGGTGCTCGCCGGCCGGGCCCACCGTGCGCTCGAGCCCGCTCACGAGCTCGCCGCTGCCGCGGCACATGCAGGCGATGTCCGTGCACACGTGCGCGACCACCGGCGCCCGCGGCTCCATGGCGAAGAGCGCATAGAAGCTGGCCACGCCGTACGCCTCGGCCGGCGGGATCGTCAGCCGCCGGCAGACGTACCCCAGCGCTCCCGGGCTGATCCATCCCGCCCGCGCCTGCACCGCGTGCAGCGTCGGCAGCAGCAGGTGGCGCCGGGCGCGGGCGGCATGGCCGCCGCGGGCGGCGCGGGTGTCGGCGGCGGAGCGGTCGGCGCCCTCCCAGGACGAGCCGGGCGGTCCGAGCACGGCGTCGACGGCCTGGCGCTCGGCCGCCGTCGCCGCCCGGTCGTCGATCCGCAGGTCCACTATCTCGCCGGGATCGCCACGTGTCCGGGGACGGCCTCGGCCGACTGCGCGGGCAGCTTCTCGACCCGGATCGCGCTGGCCTTGAACTCGGCGGTGCCCGACCGCGGGTCGGTGGCGTCGATCGTGAGCACGTTGGTCTCGACCTGGTCGGGGAAGTGCAGGGTCATGAACGCGAGTCCCGGGCGCAGCGTCTGGTCGACCCGCACCGGCGCGGTGACGCTACCGCGCCGGGAGGTGATCTGCACGCGCTCGCCCTCCTCCAGGCCGAGCCGCTCGCAGTCCTCCGGCGAGAGGTCGAGCGACTCGCGGCGCCGGATCGGGGACGTGTACCCGCCGCTCTGGACGCCGGTGTTGTACGAGTCGAGCCGGCGGCCGGTGGTCAGGCGGATCGGGAACTCCTCGGTCAGCTCGTCGACCGGCGGCTCCTGCTCGACGGGCGTGAAGGGCGCCCGCGGACCCGAGACCGGTTCATCCCACAGCCGTCCGTGCAGGAACAGCTCCCCGGGGTGGGTGTCGTCGAAGCACGGCCACTGCAGCCCGCCCAGGCTCTCGAGCCGGGCGTAGCTCATGCCGGCGTGCATGGGGGAGAGGCTGCGTAGCTCGTCCCAGGCCTGCTCGGCCGACGCGTAGTGCCAGTCCTGCCCCAGCCGGCGGGCGAGCTCGCAGATGATCTCGATGTCGTCGCGGGCCTGGCCGGGCGGGTCGAGCGCCCGGCGTACGCGCTGGACGCGCCGCTCGCTGTTCGTGACCGTTCCCTCGGCCTCGCACCAGCTCGCGGATGCGGGCAGCACCACGTCGGCCAGCTCGGCCGTGCGGGTCATGAAGATGTCCTGGACGACCAGGTGGTCGAGGCCCTCGAGCAGCTCACGCGTCCGGTTCGCGTCGGCCTCGGACTGGGCCGGGTTCTCGCCGATCACGTACACCGCCCGCATGTCTCCCCGCTCCATCGCCTCGAACATCTGGCTCAGGTGCCAGCCGTACTTCGCCGGGATGGAGACGCCCCAGGCCTGCTCGAAGCGGGCGCGGGCGTCCGGGTCGCGCTCGACGTCCTGGAAGCCGGGCAGCTTGTTGGGCAGCGCGCCCATGTCGCCGCCGCCCTGGACGTTGTTCTGTCCCCGCAGCGGGTTCAGGCCCGACCCGTAGCGGCCCACGTGGCCGGTCAGGAGCGCGAGGTTGATGAGCGCGAAGACGTTGTCGACCGCGTTGTGGTGCTCGGTGATGCCGAGCGTCCAGCAGATCACGGCGCGGTCGGCCCGTGCGTACGCGTGGGCGAGCTCGCGGATCAGCTCGGCCGGCACGCCGGTCTCGCGCTCGCCGCGCTCGAGCGGCCAGTCCGCCACCGAGGCCGCGTAGTCGTCGAAGCCGGTGGTGGCGCGCTCGATGAACTCGCGGTTGTGCAGGCCGGCGCGGATGATCTCGTTGGCGACCGTGTTCGAGAGCGCGATGTCGGTGCCGACGTCGATGCCGAGCCAGCCGTCGGCCCACTGGGCCGAGCTGGTGCGGCGCGGATCGACGGCGTAGAGGCGGGTGCCGTTGTTCACGCCGGTGAGCAGATGGTGGAAGAAGATCGGGTGCGTCTCGCGCGCGTTCGACCCCCACAGGACGACGAGGTCAGTCTCCTCGATCTCCTTGTAGGAGGTGGTGCCGCCTCCCGCTCCGAACACTGTCGCCAGACCGACGACGCTGGGAGCGTGTCAGGTGCGGTTACAGCTGTCGATGTTGTTGGTGCCGACCGCGGCGCGTGCGAACTTCTGCGCGACGAAGTTGACCTCGTTGGTCGCCTTCGAGCACGAGAAGATCCCGAGCGCGCTCGGCCCGCCGGCCGCGACCGCGGAACGGATGCCGTCCGCGGCCCGGTCGAGGGCCTCCTCCCACGTCGCCGGACGCAGCCGTCCGTCCTCGCGCACCAGCGGTTCCGTGAGCCTGGTCAGGGGCTTCTTCGCCATCCCATCACCTCCCTTCGACGGGCAACCCCATCATCGTAGCCCGATGCACCGCCCACTGGGGATGGCAGGACGCCCATACTCGCCGCCGCAGGGGTGTCACGAGCGGCTCCCGCGGCTGCGCACGACGACGGTGTGCGCCCAGCGGTCGCCGATGCGCTGCCGCCGCGGCGACGCCCAGACGAAGATGGCCGCAACCACGGGCGAGAGCAGGAAGCAGTCGAGCAGCCGTCCCAGCGTGCGCAGGAACACCGCCCTGCCGGTCACGGCGGTGCCGTCCAGCATCACGACCTTCAGTCCGAGCGCGCGCTTCCCGATCGTCGTCCCCCAGGCGCTCTCCAGGCCGCCGAAGTAGACCAGCGCAGCGGCGGTGATGACCAGGTCGAGCGATGTGTTCGGGTTGGTGAGGAGGTGCGACTCGGCCGACGACTTCACCCCGCCCGAGGCGATCCAGACGATCGCGATCAGGAAGGCGAAGAGCAGCCAGTCGATGACGAAGGCCACGGCCCGCGGGCCGACGCCGACGGGGCCACGGTCGTTCATCGGCCGAGTCTACCGGCGCGACCCCGCGCCGGCCGTTGGAGCCGTCAAGCCTCGAGCTCGCGCAGCACGATCCAGAACGACGACTCGGGGCCGGGGATGCGTGGCGGCCGGCGCCGGTGCTGGCGGTACTCGGCCCAGAGCACGTAGGAGCGCAGCCGGCGGCCGGCGCTCCGGCGGGCGTGGTCGGAGAGCTCGACGATCGAGTTCGCGAGCGCCCACCGCCACGCCGCCGCCTCCTTCTCCAGGCGCGTGCCGGAGCGGCCGGGGCCGATCAGGTGGCCGAGCTCGTGCAGGGCGACGGCGTAGGTCACCTGGCTCTTGATCGGCGGGATGCGGATGCCCGGCCGCCTGCGCCCGGCCGGGCCGCGCCGGTAGGCGATCGCCCGCCGGCCGCCGGTGCGCTCGATCCCGTGGGCGTCGCAGACGCGCTGGATGTGCGCGTCGAGGTCGGCGACGGTGATCTGCGGCGTCGGCATCGCCGGGACGCTACCGGCGGCGTCGGCGGTATGGCAGGATGCTCCGCGTTCGCATGCCCGACCTCCCGCCCAGAGCCCGCGACCTCGGTATCGTCATCGGCGACCTGCCCACCGGGCCGGCGAACGCGATCACCGACGTGCCCGGCGTGCGCGTCGGCCACTCGACGCTCGTGTCCGGCGACGGGCCGCTGCGTGTGGGCGAGGGGCCGGTGCGCACCGGCGTGACGGTGATCGTGCCCGGGAGCGACGACCCGTGGGAGGAGCCGCTCACGGCCGGGGCGCACCGGCTGAACGGCAACGGCGAGCTCACCGGCCTCGAGTGGGTGCGCGAGTCGGGCCTCCTGACGACCAAGATCGGGCTCACCAACACGCATTCCGTCGGCGTCGTCCGCGACGCGCTGATCGCCGATGCCGTGGCGACGCTCCCGCCGGGCGAGATCCGCTGGTACCTGCCGGTGGTCGGCGAGACCTACGACGGCGACATGAGCGACATCAACGGCATGCACGTGAAGGCCGAGCACGTGCACGAGGCGCTCGCCGCGGCGGCGGGCGGTCGCATCGAGGAGGGCGGCGTCGGCAGCGGCACGGGGATGGTCTGCCACGGCTTCAAGGGCGGGATCGGCACGTCGTCCCGCGTGGTCGGCGGGCACACCGTCGGCGTCCTCGTGCAGGCCAACCACGGCTCCCGCGAGCGCCTGACGGTCGCGGGCGTCCCGGTCGGCAGGCAGATCGACGCGGACGAGGTGCCCGACCCGCGCGCCGGGCCGCGCGACGCGCGGGGCTCGATCATCGTGATCGCGGCGACCGACGCCCCGCTCCTGCCGGGCCAGTGCACCCGCCTCGCTCACCGCTCGGCGCTCGGCGTCGGCCGCACGGGCGGCGCAGGCGAGAACGGCAGCGGCGACCTGATGCTCGCCTTCGCGACCGGGAACCGCGGCCTGCGCGCGCTGGCCGACGACGGCGTCGCCTCCGAGACCGTCGCCCTGCGGGCGGTGCCCGCGGCGGCCCTCGACGGCCTCTTCCACGCGGTCATCGAGGCGACCGAGGAGGCGATCGTGAACGCGCTCGTCGCCGGCCGGACGCTGACCGGGCACGGCGGCACCGCGTACGGCATCCCGCACGACCGCCTGGCCGCGCTCGCCGCCGCGCCAGAAGGGGTCTGACCCCTACGGGCGCACGGTCAGGCGGGGCCGGCCTCGGCGTCGGCCGCCTCTGCCTCGGTGATCACCTCGGGGACGTGCGCCGGCGGGGGCGCCGCCGTCCAGGCGAAGTGGCACGCCGCCAGGTGCGCGCCGCCGTCGGCCGTGAGCACCGGGTCGTCGGTGTGGCACACGTCCTGCGCGATCGGGCAGCGCGTGTGGAACCGGCATCCGGAGGGGACGTCGATCGGGCTCGGCGGGTCGCCCTCCATCGCCGCGGCCTCGCTCTGGCGTCCGGGGACGAGCCGCGGCACGGCCTTCAGCAGCCCCTGCGTGTAGGGGTGGCGCGGGTTGGCGAACAGATCCTCCGTCGGCGCCGTCTCGACGATGCGGCCCAGATACATGACCGCGACGCGGTCGCACACGTGGCGGACGACGGCCATGTTGTGGGCGATGAAGAGCACCGTCAGGCCGAGCTTCGCCCGCAGCTCGTCGAGCAGGTTCAGCACGGTCGCCTGCACGGAGACGTCGAGCGCCGACACCGGCTCGTCGGCGACGAGCAGCTCCGGCTCGAGCGCGAGCGCGCGGGCGATCGACACGCGCTGGCGCTGACCACCGGAGAAGTTGCGCGGGTGGGCGTCGAGCGCACGCGGTCCGAGGCCCACCAGCTCCACCAGCTCGCGGCAGCGATCGTCGACGCGGTTCCGGGGCACCATGCCGTGCACGCGCAGGAGCTCGGAGAGCACCTGGCGGACGGTCATGCGCGGGTTGAGCGACGAGTACGGGTCCTGGAACACCATCTGCATCCGCCGCCGCTGCGCCCGCGCGCGCTTGACGGGCAGGGGCTCGCCGGCGTAGCGGATCTCGCCGCCCGTCGGCGCGTAGAGGCCGACGATGCAGCGGCCGAGCGTCGACTTGCCGCAGCCGGACTCGCCGACGAGCCCGAGCGCCTCGCCGCGGGCGATCTGGAGGTCGACGCCGTCGACGGCGCGCAGCACCTCGGGGCGCACCTTGCGCGCCCGGCGCAGCATCGAGTCGGCGAGCACGAACTGCATGCGCACGTCGCGCACCTCGAGCAGCGGGGCCTCAGACACGGGCGATCACCGGGTTCGCGAGGGCGTCTGCGGCGCAGACGTCGTCGTGGATGCACGCCGTCGCGCGGCCCGGGCCGGCACCGAGCGCGCGCAGCGGGAAGTCGCCCGTCACGCAGTCGTCCTGGGCGAACCGGCAGCGTGGGTGGAAGCGGCACCCGGGCGGCGGCAGCACCAGGTCGGGCGGCTGGCCGGGGATGGAGTCGAGCGTCTGCCGCTTGAGGTCGAACCGCGGCACGGAGCGCAGCAGGCCGAGCGTGTAGGGGTGCCGGGGCGCGTGGAAGACCTCGTCGACGGTGCCCGTCTCGACCACCTGTCCGGCGTACATGACCGCGACGCGCTCGCACGTCTGGGCGACGACGGCCAGGTCGTGGGTGACGAAGACGACGCTGACGCCGAAGTCGCGGCGCATCGCGCTCAGCAGCTTGAGGATCTGATCCTGGATGGTGACGTCGAGCGCCGTCGTCGGCTCGTCGCACAGGATCAGCTTGGGCTGGCACGAGAGCGCGATCGCGATCATGACCCGCTGGCGCATGCCGCCGGAGAGCTCGTGCGGGTAGGCCCGGGCGCGGCGGGCGGCGTCGGGGATGCCCACCTTGCGCATCAGGTCGAGCGCACCCGCCCGCGCCTCCGACCGGCTCTGCCCGAGGTGCGCCAACGGGCCCTCCGCGATCTGGTCGATGACGCGCATGACGGGGTTGAGCGCCGTCATCGGCTCCTGGAAGATCATGCCGATGCTGGCGCCGCGCACGTCGCGCAGCCGCCGCTGCGAGGCCGAGGCCAGATCCTGGCCCTCGAACTCGACCTCGCCGCCGACGATCCTGCCCGGGTTGGGCAGGAGGCCGAGGATGGCGCGCAGTGTCATGCTCTTCCCGGAGCCGGACTCGCCCACCAGCCCGAGCGCCTCGCCCGGGCGCACGGTGAAGCTCGCGCCGTCCACGGCGTGCACCGTCCCGCGGCTGAGCGGGATTTCGACGCGCAGGTCGCGGACATCGAGGATGGCGTCGGTCATTCCGGGCGCAGGAGGTCGGCCAGGCCGTCGCCGATCAGTGACAGGCCGAGGGCCGTGATGATGACGGCGACGCCCGGGATCGTCGAGAGCTCCCACTTGGTGGTGAGGAACGCCTGGCCGTCGGAGATCATGCCGCCCCAGTCCGGGGTGGGCGGCTGGATCCCCAGGCCCAGATAGCCGAGCGTGACGATCGCGAGGATGTCGAGCACGATGTCCGACATCGCGAACACGATCGCCTGCGTGATCACGTTGGGGAGCAGGTGGCGGACGATGATGCGCAGGTCGCGGAACCCGGCCGCCTGGGCGGCCAGGATGTACTCCTGTCGCTTCGCGACCAGGATCTCGCCCCGGATGATGCGCGCGTACGACACCCAGCCGACGAGGGTGATGGCGATGTAGATGCTGCGCGCACCGGCCCCGAGCACGAACACGAGCGCGATGATCAGCACGTAGAACGGGATCGCCACGACCACGTCGACGAGGCGCATGATCGCCGTGTCGAAGAACCGGCCGTAGTACCCCGCGATGCAGCCCAGGACGGTGCCGAGGCAGAACGGGAACAGCACCGCGAGGAACGCCACCTGCAGGTCGACGCGGCCGCCGTAGAGCAGGCGCGCGAACTCGTCCCGCCCGAGCTGGTCGGTGCCGAGCAGGTGCTTCGACGTGGGGCCCTGCAGGACGTGGTTCAGGTCCTGGTCGGTGGGGCTGTGGCTGGTGATGACCGGCGCCAGCAGCGCCAGCGCGATCATCGTGCCGACGATGAGGACGCCGGCCACGAACGACGGCGTGCGGTACCAGCGGCGGCGGAAGCCGCTGCGGTGGTCGGTGGCGAGGGATTCGGTGATGCCCTCGGCGACGGCGACGGTCATGCGGCTCCCATCTAGTCGAACCTCACCCTCGGGTCGAGCAGCGAGTGGAGGACGTCCGTGGTCAGGTACACCAGGACGACCATGATCCCGAAGACGAGCGTGACCCCCTGCACGATGGGGAAGTCGCGCTGGAACACCGAGTTGATCATGAGCTGGCCAATGCCGGGGATCGCGAACACCTGCTCGATCACGACGGTGCCGCCGACCAGGAACCCGATGTTCACGCCGAGGACGCTCACCGTCGAGACGACCGCGTTTCGCAGCGCGTGGCGCAGCAGGACGCGCCGCTCGGAGATCCCCTTCGACCGGGCCGTGGTGATGTAGTCGGACTCGAGCACCTGCAGGAGGCTCGCCCGCAGGCTGCGGATCAGGATCGGCGAGATGCCGAGCGCCACCGTCAGCGCCGGCAGGAACATCGAGTGCAGGTGGCCGACGACGCCGGTGCCGTACCCGCCGACCGGGAAGAGCCGGCCGAGGTGCAGCCCGAACGCCAGCAGCAGCATGATGCCGAGCCAGAACGGCGGGAAGCCGAGCCCGACCAGCGGCACGACGCGCACGGCCTGGTCGCGCACGGCGTCCTTACGGCTGGCGGCGAGCACCGCGAGCGGCATCGCGATCAGGATCGCGAGCACCGTCCCGTAGCCGATCAGCCACAGCGTCACCGGCAGCCGGCCCCAGATCAGCGACCAGGCGGAGACGTTGTAGATCAGCGACGTCCCCAGGTCGCCGCGCAGCAGCCGCCGCATGAAGAGCTCGTACTGCGCCGGCAGGGACCGGTCGAGCCCCCACTCGTGGTGCAGCAGGGCGACCCGCTTCGGCGTGGCGTGCACGCCCAGCATGGTGCGGGCCGGATCGCCGGGCACGAGGTGGATCATGAAGAACACGATCACCGTGACGCCGATCACGACCGGGATCGCCTGCAGCAGCCTGCGGAGGATGTATGCGAAGCGATCCACGGTGCCTTGCTCTCAGGAAGCGGCTAGTGCGACAGCCAGACGTTCTCCATGTGGTAGTTGCCGGTCGGGTAGACGAAGAACCCGTGCACCTTCGTCGAGTACGCGTACCGGTACGGCGAGTAGTACAGGAACGCCATGAACGCGTCTTGCGCCGCCTGCGCCTGGATCTGCGAGTAGAGCTTCTGGCGGTCGGCCGTGTTGAAGACGCGCTCGGCCTGGTGCGTCCACTTGATCACGTTCGCGTTGTTGTAGTCGGTGTAGAACGACTTGGCGCCCGACGACGGGTCGACGGCGAACGTGACCAGCTCGTCCGGGTCGGCGATGTCCATCGTCCAGTAGCTCAGGCCGAGCTGGTACTTGAACTGCTGCTCGTCCTGGAACTCGATGCTCGGGTCGACCGGCTTGAACACCACCTTGACCCCGATCTTGCCCAGCTCGGCCTGCACGATCTGGCCGATCGACTTCTCGTCGGCGACGCCGGCGCCGATCAGCATCTGCACCGTGAAGCCGTTCGCGTACTTCGACTGCGACATCTCCTGCTTGGCCTTGTTCAGGTCGTACTGCAGCCCCGGCGACTTGGGGTCGTAGAACGGCACCTGCGGCGGCATGAACGAGTTGGCCGCCGTGCCGTGGCCGAAGAGCACCGACTTGATCATCGCGTTGCGGTCGAGCGCGTAGCTGATCGCGCGGCGCACGTGAACGTCGGCGAGGGGCGCGTAGCGCTCGTTCATCATCATGTAGTCGGTGCGGGTCGAGTTGAAGAGGGACATCGTGATGCCCGGCGAGCTCTTCAGCGTGTTCACCGTCTGCCAGTCGGGGAACTCGTCGACCTGGGCCTGGCCGCCCTGCAGCTGCAGCTGGCGCGTGTTCGTGTCGGTGACGGTCTTCCAGATCACGTGGTCGAGGTAGGGCTTGCCCTTCTGCCAGTAGTACGGGTTCTTGTCGAGCTCGATCTCGACGCCGTGCTGCCAGTGGTTCCACTTGAACGGCCCCGTGCCGACCGGGTGGGTGTAGAACTGCTTGGCCGTCTGGCCGCCGTAGTGGTTCGGCACGATCCCGTTCGCGAAGAGGGCGATGTCGGCGAGGAGCGGCGCCCACGGGTACTTCGTGTCGATGACGACGGTCTCCGGGTCGGGCGTCGTGATGTCCTTGATCGCCGTGTCGAGGTAGCCCCAGCCCTGGGCGGCCTTGCGCGCCTGGTCGATCGAGAACTTGACGTCGGCCGACGTCATCAGCTTGCCGGTCGAGAACTTGACCCCCGGGCGCAGGTGGAACGTGTAGGTCTTCTTGTCCGGGGAGAGCGTGTAGGAGCTGGCCAGCCACGGCTCGACGCCCTTGCCGTTCGGGGTGACCGTGTAGAGCGGCTCCATGATCTGCTCGAGGATCCAGATCGACTCGTTGTCGAACACCGTCTCCTTGTCCATCGACTCGGACTCGGCCGAGCGGTCGATCACCATCGTGCCGCCGTGCTGCGGCGTGCCGCTCGCCCCGCCGGAGGAGTTGCCCCCGCTCGATCCGCCGCTACTTCCGCCGCAGCCTGTGGCCACGGCGGCGGCACAGACGACGAGCACGAGGACTGGGCTGGGGATCTTCATGCGGCGCTCCTTGCGAACGGGCGAGCAGTATCCCACGCCTTGCGGATGCCGTCTACATGTGCGATCCCCCGATCCGAACGGTCGATCCCGGTAGGATCGGACCATGCGGTATGCCGTCATCGGGGCCGGGGCGATCGGCGGCACGATTGCCGCCGGGCTCGTCCGCGACGGCCACGACGTACTCCTCTGCGACGCCGACGCGGAGCACGTGGCCGCGATCAACGCCGACGGCCTGCGCGTCGAGGGGCCGGTCGAGGAGCTGCACGTGCGGGCGCCGGCGGTCGTGCCGGACGCGCTGCCCGGCGGTCTCGAGGCCGTGCTGCTCGCCGTCAAGTCGCACCACACCGCCGCGGCGATGGAGACGGTGGCCCCGCGGCTGTCGCCCGACGGCTTCGTGGTCTCGCTCCAGAACGGGTTCAACGAGGACGTGATCGCCGCGGCGGTCGGCCGCGAGCGGGTGGTGGGCGCGTTCGTGAACTTCGGCGCCGACGTGGTGGGGCCGGGCCGCATCCTGCGCGGCAACCGGGCCTCGTTCTTCATCGGCGAGCTGGACGGCGCCGACACGCCGCGCGTGCGGGCGCTGGTCGCCGACATCGCCGACGCCCGCGAGACCGCCAACATCCACGGCTATCTGTGGTCGAAGGAGGCCTACGGCGCCATCCTCTTCGCCACCGCGGTCTCCGACCTCTCGATCGCCGACGCGCTCGCGGAGCCGCGCTACCGCCCGCTGTACGTGGCCCTCGCCCGCGAGGTGCTGGCAGCGGCGGCGTGCGTGCCGGAGCCCTTCGACGGCTTCGATCCGGCCGACCTCGAGGGCTCGATCGACCGGCTGGTCGAGTTCAACCGCGCCTCCGCCAAGACCCACTCCGGCATCTACCGCGACCTGGCGGTGCGGCACCGCAAGACCGAGGTCGACTCGATGCTGGGAGCGCTGGACGGCAACCTCACCCGGCGCACGGCGGAGCTGATCCACGCGATCGAGGACGGCCGCCGGGTCTGCGAGCGCGCGAACCTCGAGCTCCTGGCCGCGTACGAGCGGCTGGAGCGGCTCGGCCGGCCGCTGAACGCCGTCGTCGCCGTGATCGGCGCCCCCGATCGCGCCGCCGAGGGGCCGCTGCACGGCGAGCCGGTCGCCGTCAAGGACAACATCGACGTCGCCGGCGTCGTCACCACGAACGCCTCCACGGTGGGCGTGCCGCCGCCCGCCGCGGCCGACGCCGAGGTCGTCCGCCGCGTGCGCGCGGCCGCGGGCGACGTCTTCTGCAAGACCAACCTGCTCGAGTACGGCGCCGGCAGCGTCAATCCGGCCTACGGCATGACGTACAACCCGCGCGATCCCGGCCGCACCTCCGGAGGTTCCTCGAGCGGCTCCGCCGCGCTGGTCGGGGCCGGCGTGTGCGACCTCGCCGTCGGCACCGACAGCGGCGGCTCGATCCGCGTGCCCGCCGCCTACTGCGGCATCGTGGGCGTGAAGCCGACCACCGGCTCGGTGCCGGCCACGGGCCTCTTCCCGCTCTCGCGCACGTGCGACGGCGTCGGGCCGCTGGCGGCGTCGGTGGCGGGCGCCGCCCGGTTGCTGGCGGTGCTGCAGGGCAGGCCGTGCCCGCTGGCGGCGGTCGAGCGGGTGCGCATCGGCGTCGTCCGCCGCC
This sequence comes from uncultured Actinomycetes bacterium, assembly GCA_963843705.1. Lineage (GTDB taxonomy): Bacteria > Actinomycetota > Thermoleophilia > Gaiellales > JAICJC01 > JAICJC01. The sequence continues at coordinate 503,200 of CAWJLQ010000003.1, read as the reverse complement.
AGCTCGACGACCCCGACGTGCGGCCGCTCGTGCGTGCCCGCGTGTCGGAGGCGCTGGCGGCGCTCGCGGCCGCCGGGCACGTGCTGGTCGACGTCGACATCCCCGAGCTGGAGCCGGCCGACGCGGCGCTGGGCACGATCGTGCTGTACGAGGCGTGGGAGGTGCACGCCGACCTCTACCGGGCGCAGGGCGAGCGCTACGGCCCGGGCACGCGGGCGCTGCTCGATCTGGGCTCGCGGATCACGGAGCCGGAGTACCGGGCGGCGCTCGCCGAGGCCGACCGGGTCGCGGACGGGTTCGCGCGTGCGCTCGCGGGCGTGGACGTGCTGGCGGGGCCGACGATGGCCTACGTCGCCCCGCCGGAGGATCCGCCGTTCGGCACGCCCGAGGGCGACGTCGAGGCCCGCTTCACCGGCCCCTGCAACCTCGCCAGGGTGCCCGCCGTGACGCTCGCGTGCGGCCCCGCGGAGGACGGGCTCCCGGCGGCCCTGCAGCTGATGGCCGCGCTCGACGCCGAGCCGCTGCTGCTGTCGGTGGCGGCCGAGTATGAGAGGGTGGCCGCGGGATGAGGGTCTTCGACCGCACCTGGATGCAGATCGAGGAGTACCTGCACGACGACGACCGGATCGTCCTCCCGCTGGGCTCCACCGAGCAGCACGGCTACCTCTCGCTCGGCGTCGACACGATCCTCTCGGAGCGGGTGGCGGTGGAGGCGGCCGAGCCCCTCGGCGTGCCCGTGCTGCCGTCGCTCCCGTACGGCCTGACGCCCTACTTCGCCCGGTTCCCCGGCAGCCCGACGCTGCGGCCACAGACGTACATGGCGGTGGTGCGCGACCTGCTCGACTCGCTCCACGAGCAGGGCTTCCGCCGCTTCCTGATCGTGAACGGGCACGGCGGCAACTCGCCCGTGGCCGCCGTCGGGCCGGACTTCCTGCGCGACCACCCCGACGCGCAGGTCGTCTTCCACAGCTGGTGGAACGGGCCGAAGGTGTGGCCGGTGGTGCAGTCGATCGACCCCGATGCGTCGCACGCCTCGTGGCTCGAGAGCTTCCCCTGGACGCGGGTGGACGGGGTCGAGATCCCGGAGGGGCACAAGCCGCCGGTCGACGGCGCCGCGCTGCGCGCGTCCGGCCCCGACGGCGTCCGCGCGCTGCTCGGCGACGGCAGCTACGGCGGCGACTACTCCCGCCCCGACGCCGACTGGCAGGCGGTCTGGCAGGCCGGGGTGGAAGAGGTGCGCGGGCTGATCGAGTCCGGCTGGCGGTGAGCTTCGTCCCGCCCGGGTTCGAGACGCCGCAGCGGCTCGACCTGCCCACGGGCCACCACCTGCGCCCGATCCGCGCCGACGACGTCGACATCGACCACCCGGCGGTGATGGGGTCGCGCGCATCCCTCTGGGCGCGCTACGGCGAGGCCTGGGGCTGGCCGCCGGAGACCATGACCCACGCCCAGGACCGGGACGACCTCGCCCATCACGAGCGGGAGATCGCCGCGCAGGAGGCCTTCAACTACGCGGTGCTCGACGCAGCCGAGACCGAGCTCCTGGGCTGCGTCTACATCGACCCGCCCTACGCCGATCCGCCGCCGGGCACCGACGCCGTCGTCTCGTGGTGGCTGGTGGACGCGCTGGCCGGCTCCGAGCTCGAGCGCGCCCTGGCCGCCGCCCTGCCCGGCTGGCTGCGCGACACGTGGGGCTTCCGCTCGGTCCACCGCTGTCCGTGAACAACCGGTGCCCGGCACCGGTATGCACACGCCGTGCCTAGAGCGGGGTGATGCCGGCGCCGAGGCCGAGCAGGAGGCCGTCGTCGGCCACGGCCGGGCTCGACGTGATGAAGAGCGGCACGCCCGCCTCGGGCGCCGCGATCGCCTCCAGCTCGTCGCCGAACGGGTCGAGCACCGCTCCCAGGCGGCCCCCGGCGGGCACCTCGTCGCCGACCTCCACCGCGGGCTGCCACCAGCCGGCCCTGCGGCAGCGCAGCCAGATGAAGCGCTCGACGGCGCGCTGCGGCTCCGGCGCCAGCTCGACCGTCCCCGCGAGCATGCCCAGCTGCCGCATGACGTTGCGGCAGCCGCGCACATGGGCGGCGACGGCGTCGGGCTCGAGCAGCCCGCGCCCGCCCACCTCGGCCGTGATGCCGGGCACGCCGACGTCGGCGGCGGCCGCGCTCGTCGTCCCCGCGATCGGCGCGTCGGCGCGCTCGGTGCGCACGACGTAGGGCAGGCCGAAGGCGACCGCCATCGCCCGCGCCGTCTCCTCGACGGGCGAGCCGTCGTAGAGCGCGAACGGCTCGAGCGCCTCCACCATGTCCCCTCCGTGCAGGTCGATCAGGGCGTCGGCCGGCTCGATCAGCTCCGTGAAGACGTGATGGGCCAGCTGGTCCGAATACGTGCCCGCCGGGTCGCCGGGGAAGCAGCGGTTCAGGTTCTTGCCGTCGGCGGGGGACACGAACGGCGTCCGCTCACGGAACGAGGCCGCGTTCACGATCGGCACCGCCGTCACCGACCCGCGCAGCCCCGCCGGGTCGAGCCCGCGCATCAGCTCCACGACCCCCCTGATCGAGGAGTACTCGCAGCCGTGGATGCCTGCGATCACGACCAGGTGCGGCCCGGCGGCGGCGCCCCGGGCGCGGAAGCACGGCCACTCGTATCCCCGCAGGGCGGGCGCGTCGAAGCGGAGCACCTCCCGCTCGACGGCCGCGGCGGTCACTCGCCCAGGCCGCGCGTCAGCGCGACGATCGTGACGAACGTGCGGTAGAGGGCGAGCGGGTCCTCGCCGCTCGTCACGATCGTGCGTTCGGAGAGGCGCTCGACGCCCCGGATCGCCGTGGCCGCCTCGGCCATGTCGGCGACGAGGAAGGTGATCTCGAGCTGGGCCGGCAGCGCGATCTGGGGCGGGCCGATCTCGCCCAGCCGCTCGAGTGCGGTCCGCGCGCCCGCCCTGATCAGCTCGCACGCCTGCCGGGGGTGCAGGTTCTCGGCGGCGAAGCGGCTGACCGAGCGCTTGACGACGACGGCCTCGATCGCCGGCGAGAACGTGCGCGCCTCGTCCGCGGTCGCCTCGTCCCCCGTGATGAGCGCGACGGGGACGCCGTGGTGGAGCGCCACGAGCGCGTTCAGCGCGCTCTCGCCGACGACGACGCCGTTCAGCTTGACCTCCCAGATCGCGCTCGGGTTGTACGTGTGCGAGAGGATGGCCCGCTCGTGCCCGATCGAGCCGTGGTAGGCGATGAAGAACGCCGCGTCGAAGCTGCCGTCGAGCCCCTCCATCATGTAGAGCGGCTTGTGCTTGCCGGAGAGCAGCGACGCCTCGCCGTGCACGGCCGCCGGCGGCAGGTTGAACATGAAGGCGTGCGCGTCGTTCACCAGGAACGTGGTCGCGCCCGCCTCGCCCGCGCCGTCGATGGCGGCGTTCACCTCCGCCAGCAGCAGTCGCCGGCCCACCTCGTACTCGGCGCCCGGGCCGATCACCTGCGTCCAGTCGACGATGCCCGCCGTGCCCTCGATGTCGGTCGACAGATAGACCCTGGCCGCGCTCATCCGCGCGGCTCTCCGACGCGGGCGACGGCGTCCATCTCGACCAGCATGCCGTCGAAGAGGAACCCGCCCGCCACGATCGCGGTCGAGGCCGGGTAGGGCGGGGAGAACACCTCGCCGCGCACGCGCTTGAACGCGTCGTAGAGCGACGCGTCGGCCAGATAGACGGTCATCTTGACGATCGTGTCGAGGTCGGCGCCCTCGGCCTGGAGCACCGCCTGGACGTTGGCGAAGGCCTGCCGGATCTGTGCCTCGGCGTCGTTCGCGTCGACCACGGCGCCGTCGGCGCCGAAGCCGCCCTGGCCGGCCGTGAAGACGAGCTCGCCCGACGTCACGACCGACTGCGAGTACTGGTACTCGGCGGCGAACGGGAACGGGTTGGCACCCGGGCGGTTCACGGCCGCGGATACTACAAGGGTGGACGAGCGCGGGCGACTCACCGACCTCGACGCGCTCCAGCGCTCGCTGCGCGGGTGCCGCCGGTGCGTCGCTGCGGGGATCCGGGTGGAGTCGATGCCGGTCGTGAGCGGCCGCCGCGACGCCGAGGCGATCCTGGTCGGCCAGGCGCCCGGCATCCGCGAGCGCGACAACCTGCGCCCGTTCAGCGGCCCGGCCGGCGCGCGGCTGCGGCGGTGGCTCGCCCCCGCGGGCCTCGGGGACGAGCGGGCCTTCTACGGCCGCCTCTACATCGCGGCGGTCGTCCGCTGCTTCCCCGGCAAGCGCCCCGGCGGCGGCAGCGACATCCGCCCGTCGGCCGCCATGGTGCGCGAGTGCGTGCCCTGGCTGCGGCGCGAGCTCGCGCTCGTCCCCGCCCCGCTGGTGATCTCGGTCGGGACGCTCGCGCTGGAGGAGCTCGTGCCGGGCGTGCGCCTCGACGACGCCGTCGGGGGCGAGCTGACGCTGGCCGACGGGCGGCCGCTGATCGTGCTGCCGCACCCGTCCGGCGCGAGCCCGTGGCCGCACCTGCCGGGGAACGCGGCCCGGCTCGAGCGGGCGCTGGGGATGATCGCGGAGCGGCTCGGCTAGACCGCGCCGGGCCGGCGGCGGCCGAGGCCGATCCGGGTCCACACGCCGATCAGCCACGCCGTCGTCACCACGACGACATCTCGCCGACGAAGGTGGCCAGGATGGCGACGGCCATCGCGACCTGCCGGCCGGCGACGACCGGCAGGAGCCAGGCCGTGATCGCCCCGACGACGAGCGAGCCGATGACCGCCGAGACGACGCCGAGCGAGACGGTCGTCCTCTGCGACAGCGGCGTCCCCACCTGGCGGGTCACGACGACGCCGGTGTAGACGATGCCGGCGAGGAAGCCCACGACGAACCCGCCGAGGAAGCGGCTGACGACCACGGTCACCCAGACGGGAGCTGCATGGGGGTGGTATCGGCGGCGGCGGGTGGGAGCTGAAGCCGGCCGCGGTCGCCGGCACCCGCCGGTGGCTCAAGGGCTCCGTCCGGCCATCCGATACAGGGTCTGTGACGGCAACCTGTCCGAGCTGCGGGAGGGCGCGCGAGGTCTGTTACTGCCCGCCGCCGGGCGGGGGGTACTCGCCGCCGGTGCTCTGGCATGCTCTCGGGTTTCCGGCCTGGATTCTGACCATGCTGCCGAACGTCCAGGCGACTCACTCGCAGGCGGCGCTCCTCGGGCAGGCCACGGGCATGCTGCTCGTGCCCGTGGTGGTGCGCATCGTCTACGTGATGGCGCTCGCGGGCCCGCCGCGGGTCTGGGGGCGGGCGCTGTTCTCGCCCTGGGTGTGGGCGATCGGGCTCGCGCTCAACGTCATGGCGGCGTCGGGCCACCACCCGCACTGACCGGCGTGTAACGCCCGCGCCCGCTGCTGCGATGTTCAGGGCGTGGTGCGTCCCCTGCTCGCCACCGCCGCCGCCCTCGCGGCGGCCGTCCTGACCGTCGCCCCCGCGGGCGCGCTCGGCGCCCCGCCGCCGCTGCCGAACGCCGTCGTGAACGGCAGCTTCGAGCACCCGGTCGTCCCGATGGGCAGCACGCACCCGTTTCCGTCGATCCCCGGCTGGCGGCTCGCGTTCGGGCCGGACATCGAGATCCAGAACCACGCGGCGGGAGACCCGGCCCGCGGAAGGCAGTTCGTCGAGCTCGACTCCGACGCGTCGAGCGGGATCTGGCAGAAGGTGCAGACCAGGCCCGGCCGGCTGTACCGGCTGCAGCTCTCGTTCTCCCCGCGGCCCGGCACGTCGGCTGCCGAGAACGTCCTGGGCGTCCACTGGCGCCGGCTCGTCGTCGCCCGCATCAGCGCCGACGGGCGCGGGCTCGCGAACACGGACTGGAGGGTGTACGCGTTCAAGGTGCGGGCGGTTCGCACCACCACCCGGATCGAGCTCGCCGATGCGGGCATCTCCGACTCGGTCGGGACGTACGTCGACGCGGTCAGCGTGACCCCCTGGCGGGGTCATCCGCCGCGCCGCTGACCGCCTGCCGAGCACGTCTTCCGCTCCTCTCCCTTTCGGCGATAGCCTGCCGGGAATGGCGGCGAGCTCGCACGCGGTGGTGATCGCCGGCGGCGGCCCGACGGGATTGATGCTGGCGGGCGAGCTGGCGCTGGCGGGCGTCGACGTGGTCATCGTCGAGCGGCGGCCGGACCAGCGGCTCGTCGGCGTGCGCGCCCGCGGGATCAACTCGCGCACCATCGAGGTGCTCGACCAGCGCGGGATTGCCGACCGCTTCCTGGCCGAGGGCCAGGCGATGCAGATCCACAGCTTTGCCGGGGTCCGCCTCGACGTCGGCGGGCTGCCCACCCGCCATGGCTACGGCCTCGCGCTGTGGCAGACCCACATCGAGCGCCTGCTGGCCGGCTGGGTGGGCGAGCTGGGGGTGCCGATCGTCCGCGAGCGCGAGGTGACGGGCTTCACGCAGCACGATGGCGGCGTGGACGTCGCGATCTCGGACGGACGGACGCTCGCGGCGCAGTACCTGGTCGGGTGCGACGGAGGCCGCAGCCTGGTGCGCAAGACCGCCGGGATCGAATTTCCGGGCTGGGACCCGTCGGTCAGCTCGCTGCTCGCCGAGGCGGAGGTGCGCGAGGAGCCGCCGTGGGGGATCCGCTACGACGAGAACGGCACCCAGGCCCTGGGCAAGCTCGACGACGGGGCGCGGATGGGGGTCGTGGTGACCGAGCGGTATGCGGGGCAGTCCGACCAGCCGACCCTCGAGGATCTCCGCCGGGCGCTGATCGCGGTCTGGGGCACGGACTTCGGCGTGCACAGCCCGACCTGGATCTCGCGGTTCACCGACACGACCCGCCAGGCGGCCTCTTACCGGAAGGGGCGCGTCCTGCTCGCGGGCGACGCCGCGCACGTGCACTACCCGGTCGGCGGGCAGGGTCTCAACACCGGCGTCCAGGACGCGGTGAACCTGGGCTGGAAGCTGGCCCGGGTGGTGCGGAGGACGGCTCCGGAGCGCCTGCTCGACACCTACCACGCCGAGCGTCACCCGGTCGGGGCCGGCGTCCTGCAGACCACCATGGCTCAGACCGCGCTCGCCCGCTCCGACCCGCGCATCGACGCTGTCCGCGACATCCTCGCCGGGCTGCTCGGCCCGGACGAGCCGCGGACGCGGATGGCCGCGATGCTCGCGGGGCTCGACATCCGCTACGACCTCGGCGAGGGCCACCCGCTGGTCGGCCGGCGCGTGCCCGATCTCGATCTGGTCGCCGGCGGGGACACGGTGCGGCTGTTCACGCTCCTGCACGGAGCCCGGCCGGTGCTGCTGAACCTCGGCCGGCCCGGATCCGCCGACATCGCACCGTGGGCCGACAGGGTGAGGCCGATCGACGCCGTGTACGCCGGCGCGTGGGAGCTGCCGGTGGTCGGCGAGGTGCCGGCCCCGACCGCCGTGCTCGTGCGTCCCGACGGGCATGCCGCCTGGGCGGGCGACGGCGACGGCGCGGGCCTGCGTGACGCCCTGACCGCGTGGTTCGGCCCGCCCGCGTCGGGATAGCCGCCGGCCGGGCTACTGCTCGTGCGGGGTGCGCACGACGCGCTCCTGCACGGGCTGCCAGCCCTCGCTGCTGACGACGTCGAGCAGCGCGCGCACGCAGTCGGGGTCGAACTGGGTGCCCGAGCAGCGCTCGATCTCGGCGATCGCCTCGGCGGGCGCCATCGCCTTGCGGTAGACGCGATCCTCGGTCATCGCGTGGAAGGCGTCGCAGACCCCGATCACGCGCGATCCGAGCGGGATGCGCTCGGCGGCCAGGCCGTCGGGGTAGCCGGCGCCGTCGTAGCGCTCGTGGCTCGCCCGCACGAGCGGGACGAGCTCGGCGAAGTGGGGGACGGGCTGGAGGATGCGCGCGCCGATCTGGGGGTGGCGCTGCATGACGGTGGCTTCGTCGCGGGTCAGCGGCCCGGGCTTGCGCAGGATCGACTCGGGGATGCCGATCTTGCCGATGTCGTGCAGCAGAGCGCCGAGCCGGATCAGCCGGGCGTCGGCCGGGCCGATCCGAAGCTGCTCGCACACGGCGCCCGCCAGCTCGGCGATCTCGATGGCGTGGTCGTTCGTGTAGGCGTCCTTGGCCTCGAGCGCCGCCGCGAGCGCGCCCAGCGTGGCGAAGTAGGCCTGCTCCAGCCTGGCGGCCATCCGCGCCGACGCGACCGCCTTGCCGGCCTCGGCGGCCAGCGCGCGGCACAGGCGCACCTCGACCCCGCCGAACGAGCGCGGGCGGGTGTCGTAGATCTCGATCAGCGCATACGGCTCGTCCTCGACGGCGAGCGCGAACATGAGCAGCGACCGGAACCCCATCTGCTCGAGCCGCCGCGCCTCGGCCGGGTCGACGTCCGGGTCGTCGCGCCGGCACACGCGCTCGGTGCCGTGCTCGATCACCTCGGCGGTCGCCGGATAGTCCTCGAGCCGGTACTCCTCGGCCTGCTCGGGCCAGGCGTGCGGCGGCGCCGCGTAGCCGGCCAGGTCGCGCACGGTCTCGGCGTCCAGGTCGATCGTGGACACCATGCACGCCTTGGCGTCGATCAGCTCGCACAGGCTGCGTGCGAGCACCGCCAGCATCTCGGGAACGTCCTCGATCGCAAACAGCGCCTGTGCCGCTTCGAACACGCCCAGCGCGGGCTCGAGGTGCTCGGCGGCGATCTTCGCGATCGCGGGCTCGAAGGGCCGCTTCCGTTCACCGGGGCGCATCCGGTCATGTTCGCGCCTCCGCTCGGTGTTCCCTCTTTCAGCCGGCGTTCTCGTCCCGGACGCGGCGCAGCGCTCGCTCGATCGCCGCCGCCTCGGCTCCCGAGACGTGCCCCAGGAACCGCTCGGCGACGTCGGCGCGGTGGTCGGCGCGCGCGCTCCGGTACGCCTCCGCGCCGGCCGGCGTCAGCGCCACGTGGACGACGCGACGGTCATCCGGGTCGGCGTTGCGCTCCACCAACCCGGCCCGCTGCATGCGGTCGACCAGGCCTGTGAGCCCGCTCTTCGAGATCACCACCGCCCGGCCGAGGTCGCGCATCGTCAGGCGGCCTGCGGGCGCCGCGTGCAGCTGGAGGAGGACGTCGTACCAGCGCAGCGAGAGGCCGTGGCGCGCCTGCAGGGCCGCCTCGAGCCGGGCGCACACCGCGGCGTGGGCTTCGAAGAACATCTGCCATGCGACCCAGTTGCCCGGAGGGGGTTGCGCGTCTGCCGTCACGCAGGTTATTGTACTCAAGCGGATAGTTCGTATGCAAACTGTATGGAGAGGAGCGCCGCATGTACGCACAGGTGATCACCTTCGCGGACTCGCCGTCCGACCTCGAGGACGGCATCGCCCACGTCCTGGACGAGGTCGTGCCCGCCGCGGCGGCAACGCCCGGCGTTTCGGGCGTGTGGCTCGTCGACCGCGAGACGGGCGAGCGGCTGAGCGTGATGCTCTTCGCCGACGAGGCCACCGCCGAGGCGATGTTCGCGCGGGTCGGCGAGCGGCGCGCCGCCGACCCCGAGCGGAACCGGCCGAAGCCGACCGGCGCGCGTCGCTACGACGTCTACGCGCAGGTGCCGGGCCCCGCCGTCCCCGCCTGAGAACCACCTGAGAATCGCATTTACAGGCTCATTCCGGGGCGGCTTCGGTCGATCACCGGGTCGAGGAGGGCCGCCTCCGACCCCGGCCCACGACCCCGATGAACGACACGCCGCAATCCGATCTGCCGACCCCGGTCGAAGCCGCCGCCATGCTCGTGGAGGCCTCCGCCGTGGACGTCGAGACCGACCGCGGCGAGACGATCGAGCTCTGGACGATCTCGAATGACGGTCCAGTCGTGACCGGCAGCGGGCCGCGGCTGAACGTCGCGGGCGGGATGACGGTGACGTGCCGGCTCGCCCACGGCGGCCGGCCCGTGCAGGTGGAGGCCGTCATCGAGGAGGCCGAGTACCGATCGCAGTCGCGGGCGTCGCTCGTGCTGCGCGTGGTCGGCGTGCGCTCGCACGGCTACCGCCGGCGTGCCGAGCGCCGCTCCGTGAGCTCGGCCGCGTCGCTGCGCGCGGTCATCTGCGACCGGATCGTTCCCGACGAGGTCGTGCCGGTCACGCTCACCGACCTGTCCGAGGCGGGCTGCGCGATGACGCTCACCGACGCACGCGTGCGCGAGGGCGACCGCATGAGCCTCTCGGTGCGCTTCCTCGAGGGCGAGGTGACCGCCGACGTCCGCATCGTGCGCCTGCACTCGCCGGCGCCTGACGTCTACGTCGCCGGGGGCCACTTCATCGGCGTTGCGCGGATGTCGCAGGTCGCCCTCGAGCGTGTGCTCGGGCGCCTGTCCGGGAACGCTCGCCCCGCGACCGACCTGGGCGTGCTGCGCGAGTCGCTGGCCGAGGAGGCCGCGACGGCGAATTCGCTCAAGCAGGAGCGCGGGCGTGCCGATGACGCCTATTGGACGTTTGCCAAGCGTTCCGCCGCCCGCATCCCCACGGCCAGACGCGCGGTCTGAGCCCAAACGGCACCGCCAAGGTAACCCGTATGTTCCTCTCAGGTCGCACCGCAGCCCCCACCGACACCGACCGTCCCGCCGAGCGCAGCCGCAGCCGCGGCCAGGCGATGGTCGAGTTCACGCTGATCCTTCCGTGCCTGCTGCTCCTGATCCTGGGCATCTACCAGTTCGGGCAGACCTATGCCGACTACATCCAGGTCACGAACGCCGCCCGCGACGGCGGCCGCAAGGCGCTCGTCTCGCGCGGCGACACGAACGGCGTCTCCGACGCGATCACCGCCGCCAAGAACGCGACCTGGTGGCTCGACCCGAGCAAGATGGCGGTGGCCGTCAGCCCCGGCCAGCCGTGGACGCAGGGCCAGAACGTGACCGTGACGGTCACCTACCCGTACAGCATCAGCCTGCTCGGGCTCGTCGTCGCCTCCGGGACGCTGAAGTCGGCGACGACCGTCAGGATGGAGTAGCCCAGGCGAGCCGCAGGCTCGCGGGCCGGCGGAACGCGAACCCGGCCGGCTCCTGGGCCGAGGCCAGCCGCAGATCCTGGAGCTCCGCCAGCAGGCGGCCGACGGCCGTGACCGTCTCGATCCTGGCCAGGTGGGCGCCCAGGCAGTGGTGCTCGCCGAACGAGAAGCTCAGCGCGTGGCGGGCGTTGTCGCGGCCGGCCTGGAACGTGCCCGGGTCGGCGAAGACCGCGGGGTCGCGGTTGGCCGCGATCACCGACACGCCCACGAACTCGCCCGGGCCGAGGTCGATCCCGCCGATCCGCACCGGTGCGTGCGTCCACCGCTCGATGAAGGCGACGGGCGGGATCAGGCGCAGCGCCTCGTCGACGGCGCCGCCGAGCAGGCCCGGCTCCGACCGCACCCGCGTGAGCTGGCCGGGGTTGCGCAGGAGCAGGAGCATCGTGTTCATCACGGCGCCCTGGATCGTCTCGATCGCCCCGAACATGATCACCCGCAGCTGCGCGGCGATCTCCGCATCGGTCAGCGCGGCGCCGGAGGCGTTCGCGACCTGTGAGGTGACCGAGGCGTCGGCGCGCTCGCGGGAGCGGGCGATCTCGCGGTGCAGGATCGCGTCGAGCTCGTCGCGGGCGGCGTCGGCACGCCGCTGCGGCTCCGGGTCGCCGTCGTAGGTCATCGCGCCGGCAAAGGCGGTGTAGAAGCCGTCGATGCGGCCGACGTCGCCGAGCGAGAGGCCGAGGATGCGGCCGGCGATGCGGATCGCGAACGGCGCGGCGAAGGCGGCGCCCAGCTCGCACTCGCCCGCCGGCGCCATCGCCCGCACGAGCGCATCCGCCGTGTCCGCGATGGCGTCGCCGAACGCGCTCGTCGATTCCCGCATCCGAAACGGCGGCTCGAAGGGCGTCCGCATGCGCGTGTGCTCGCCGGCGTCGGAGGTCAGCATCATGCGCCCGAGCGAGGCGCGGACGAGGTTCGGCTCGGCCTCGACGGTCGTCGCCGTGCGCGGGCTGAGCGCTTCGCGGGCGGCGGCGTGGCTCGTGACCAGCCACCCGCCCAGGGCGGGCAGCCACGACACCGGCTCGGAGTCGCGCAGGCGGTCGAGCGCCGGCTCGCCGCCGGCCTCCTCGAGGTCGGCGAACGTGATCCGGGCGCCGACGGGGAACCGCTCCGCCCGCGCGGCCGCCTCGGCGGCGTCGATCTCGACCTGCGGGAGCAGCGTCGTCGTCATGCCGCCCACCGTACACGACGCCAACGCCCGCGGGATATCGTCCGGGCATGGCCCGCGTCCCCACCGCCGCCGTCGCCGCCGGCTCGCTGATCACCGGCTACCTGGTCGCGCGCGAGACGGGCGTGCGTCCGCTGGGCGGCGCCGTGCTGCTCGCGGGCGGGGCGTGGTGCACACGCGAGTGGCTGCGCGCCCGCGGGCCGGCCGTCGCCGGGTCGCTGCTGGTCGTCTGCGTGGCGGCGTTCGGCCTCTCGCACCCGCTGGCGAAGAAGGTCGGAGCGTGGCCCTCGGTGCTCGCCGTGTCCGCGTGCGCCGCGGCGGCCGCGTGGTCGCTGGCGGATCGCGAGCGGATGGACGAGGTCGGCGACGCCGCCGGCTGAGCCCTCGGTCTCGGCGCAGCTCTCGGTCCGGCGCGGGCGCGCGGCGGTCGCCTTCTACCGGGAGGCGTTCGGCGCCGAGGAGGTCTACCGCGTCGGCGGCACCGACGCGCACGAGGCCGTCGTCTCGCAGCTGCGGGTCGGCGCAACGACCTTCTGGGTCGCCGACGAGTCCCCCGAGCACCGCAACTGGAGCCCCGAGTCGCTCGGCGGCGGCTCGGTGCGCATGCTGCTCACCGTGGCCGATGCGGACGCCGCCGTCGCCCGCGCGGTCGCGGCCGGCGCGACGCTCGTCAGGCCGGTCGTGAACGAGCACGGCTGGCGGCTCGGCCGGATCACCGATCCGTTCGGGCACGACTGGGAGATCGGCACGCCGGTCGTGCCCTGGCCGCCGGCCGGCTAGCGGCGGCGGCCGACGGAGGCCACGAGCGAGCGGCCGATCTCGGCCAGCGCGCGGCCGGCCGGTGAGTCGGGGTCGGCGCTCGTCACCGGGCGGCCGCGGTTGACCGACAGCGGCACGGCCCGGTCGGACGGCACCGTGTAGTCGAGCTCGCGGCCGAGCACGGTCTCGATCTCACACGTCTCGAGGCCGACGTCCGTGTCGGCGCGGTTCATGAGGATGCGGACGTCGGCCGCGCCGAGCGCGAGCAGTTCGAGCGTCTCGAGCGCCACCCGGACGCTGCGCACCGCGGGCACGTCGAACGCGCCCACCAGGATCACCGTGTCGGTGCGGTCGAGCGCGAGCAGCGTGGCGGGCGAGAAGCTCGCCGCCGTGTCGATCACGATCGCGTCGTAGGTGCGAGCGGCCGTCTCGAGCAGCTCGCCGAGCCGGTCGGTCTCGACCAGCTCCTCCTCCTCGGGCCGGGCCGGCGCCGGCAGGATGTCGACGCCGCTCGGATGCCGGGCGACGGCGCCGGCCAGGCGGGCGGCGTCGATCGGGGCCGTTCCGGCGACGAGGTCGAGCACGGTGGCGTGCGGGGCGACGCCGAGCACGAGCGCGTCGTCGCCGGCGTGCAGGTCGAGGTCGGCGAGCAGCGTGTGCACGCCCGCCTGCGCCAGGCAGGCAGCCATGTTCGTGGCGACGACGGTGCGCCCCGCCCCGCCCTTGGTCGAGAAGACCGTGAAGACATGCGCGCGGTGGGCGGGAGGCTGCCCGGCGTCGGCCGCCGTCCGCCGCGCGGCGGCGGCGCGGGCCTTGGCGGCGGCCATCCCGAGCGACTCCGGAGACTGGGGCAGGCAGAGCACGTCGTCGACGCCCAGCCGCAGCGCCTCCTGGAACCAGCGGATGGGATGCCCGTCGGCCACCGCGACGACGCCTGGCGCCGCCGGATCGGCGAGTGCGGCGATCACCTCCGCCGGCAGCCCGTCGGCGTCGTGGGGCAGCTGCCAGACGAGCACGTCGGGCACGTCGCGCACCACGCGCACGGTCCCTGAGCGCTCGAACAGCTCGCGCAGCCCGGCGGCGCCGTTGATCAGTGCGACGCGGATGAGCTCGGGATGCGGCGGGTGCATGGCGGGAACCAGTCCTTGGGACGGCGGAGGTGCCGGTGGGGGACGGCGCGCGGGCGGGATGCTTTGCGGCGCCACTCAAGTGATACAAGCGTTTTGGGAAGGTGTCGAGGGTGCTATGGGTGATCCGCCCGGCCGGATCGGCGTAGGCGGGTACGCTCCCGGGCCGTGCTGCTCTCGATACCCAGCCCGGGCGATCCGGTCGCCTTTCACCTGGGCGGCTTCCAGCCGCGCTGGTACGGCCTCATCGCCGCCCTGGCCGTGGTCGCGGGGGCGTGCCTTGCGCGCGACCGGCTCGCGCGCCGCGGGATCGACCCCGAGCAGGTCGTGCCGCTGGCGGTGTGCGCGATCCCGTTCGGCCTCGCCGGCGCGCGGATCGAGCACGTGCTGACCGACCTGCAGCCGTACGTGAGCCATCCGGAGAACGTCGTGCAGGTCTGGCAGGGCGGCCTGGGCCTCTACGGCGCGATCGCCGGCGGCATGCTGGGGGTGTTCATCGCCTGCCGGGCGATGCGACTGCCGTTCTGGGTGGTGGCCGACTGCGTCGCGCCCGGCCTGCTGCTCGGCCAGGCCGTCGGCCGGTTCGCCAACTACGCGAACCAGGAGCTCTACGGCCGCCCCAGCCACCTGCCGTGGGCGGTGCGGATCGACCACCCGCTGCCGCCGTACATCCCGGGGATCTCGTTCCAGCCGCTGTTCGCCTACGAGGCGCTCTGGGACCTCGCCGTGCTGGGGCTGCTGCTGTGGTTCACGCACCGGGCTGGGGACCGGCTCCGCCCGGGGACGGCCTTCGTCCTCTACGCCGGCGCGTACTCGGCCGGGCGGATCTGGATGGAGACGCTGCGCATCGACCCCACGCAGGAGCTGCTCGGACAGCGGGCCGAGCTGTGGGTGGCCGCCGTTGTCGTCATCCTCTCGGGGGCGGCGTTCGCGGCCCTGTGGCGCCGCCGCCCGGCGCTCACCGCGGCCGCCGCCGCCGCAGCGGCGCCCGCCCCGCCAGCACGCTGACGGCGTCGGCCGCGCGGCCCGCCGCCTTGCGCGCCAGCGCCTCCCCGGCGGTCGGGCGGCGGTCGACGGCTGTCCCGCGGCGGAGCAGGGCGCACAGCGTCTCCGCGTCGACGCGGCCGTCCGGCACCTCGGTCACGCACGTGCCGATGGCGGCGGGCTCGTGCGCGTCCGAGGATGCGGCGTGGGGGAGGTCGTTCGCACGCGCCCAGGCGAGCGCGCGGGCGTTGGCGGCGGCGGCGAACGGCCCGCCGTTGGCGGCCTCGACGATGTCGATCAGCCCGGCGCCGCGCAGCTGCTCGCGGGGGCCGGGCCGCATCCGGCCGTGCACGAGCCGGTAGAACGGGTGCTGCAGGTAGACGAGCGCCCCCTGGGCGCGGATCCGCCGCGCCGTCTCGACGGCCGTCAGACCGGGTGGCACGTGCTCGTGCAGGAAGAGGCCGATCAGCTCGCCGTCGGCCGTGTCGATCTCCTCGCCCACGATGACCTGGAACGGGGCCGATGCGGCCATCTCGAGGGCGCCGGCGACGGTGTTGTGGTCGGTGATCGCGACGACGTCCACGAGGCCGGCGGCGTGACCGCGCTCGTAGTCGGCCGGCCGGTTCTGCGCGTCGTAGGACCGGTGCGTGTGGTTGTGCAGGTCAACCACCTGCATCACACGCCGGCGGCCTGGTTCGCGAGCAGCGTCTCCAGCGCCCGCACGCAGGCGGGATCGAACTCGCTGCGGCGCCGGTAGAGGTCGGCCAGGGCGCGTCCCGCGCCCGCGCTCGACGTGTGCCCGCCGGCCTCGACGAACGCCGCGGCGACGGCGATCACGCGCGACTCGATCGGCGTCTCGGCGTCGGGGCCGCCGGCGGCCAGGAGCCATTCCGCGGCCTCGGCGTCGAGCGCGTTTGCGACCACCTTGGCCGCGAGCCGGGCCCGCTCCTCGGCATCGCCGCCGGGGGTGGTGGAGTCGTACAGGAACGCGGCCAGGCGGATGCGGTCGGCGCGGTCGGGGGAGAGCCCCACCTCGGCGGCGATGTGGCCGGCGTACTCGCTGACGGCGCGGGACGTCGCCGACTGGCCGCGTGCGGCCTCGAGCGCCCGCATCGTGCGCTCGTAGGTGTCGCGCTCGAGCTGGCTGGCGCGCTCCTCGGCCGACAGCGCCTCGACCACCTCGGCGTCGTAGGCCACCGCCCGGCCGCCGCCGCCGCGGCGCGCCCAGTACAGGGCGCCGGTGGCCAGGCGCACGAGCTCGACCTGGGTGTCGCCGTCGGCGGGAAAGCCGGCCACGCCCGCAGAGACGGTCGCGCCGTGCGACGAGCCCTCGAACGCGGCCGCGAGGCGCTCGAGCAGCGCCCGCGCCACCGCCGGCTCCATCCCCGGCAGGACGAGCCCGAACTCGTCGGGGCCGATGCGGGAGACGTTGTCGTAGGTGCGCACCCCCGAGGCCAGGCAGCGCGCGGCGGTGCGCAGCAGCTCGTCCCCGGCGGCGTGGCCGCGGCGCTCGTTCGCGGCCTGGAACCCGTCCAGGTCGACCATCGCCACCGAGACCGGTGCGCCCGCCCGCATCGCCCGGGCCAGCTCGCGCGTGAGCGCGCGGTCGAAGCCGCGGTGGTTCGGCAGGCCGGTGAGCACGTCCAGGGTGCCGCTCGCGTCGGCCGCCCGTTCCCACAGCCGGGCCGACTCGATCGCCTGCGCGGCCAGCACGGCGACGATCCGGGTGCGGCCGAGATCGGCGGAGGCGGGGGCGTGGGCGACGATGCAGCCCACCGTGCGGCGGGCGCTGATCAGCGGGATCAGCCAGCGTCCGTCCGCGTGCATGGGGCCCTCCGGCTCGGGCGGGTCGAGCTCGTCGGGGCCGTCGCCGGCCACCCGGCGCAGGTTCGCGCCGTCGTCCGTGAGCACGTACGCCGCGGTGGCCGCCCCGGACAGCGTGCCCGAGACCGCCGCGCATGCGGCTGCCATGACGGCCGGCAGATCGAGGCCGCTCTCGCACGCCTCGACCAGCGCGTCGGCCGGCGTCGTGGCCGGTGGGCGCCTACGCCACATCGGCGTGGTCGTGAGCGGGGAGCGAGAGGCGCACCGACGTGCCCGCTCCGGGGATCGAGTCGATTCGCAGCCGCCCGCCGAGGATCTGGGCGCGCTCGCGCATCGCGGTCATGCCATGGTGGGGGAGGCCGTCGTCGGGCGCCGTGGGCGCGAAGCCGGTGCCGTCGTCGTGTACGAGCAGCTCGTACCCGGCCGCCGGGTCGCCCGAGACCTTGACCGAGATCGAGCGCGGCGCGGCGTGCTTCACGGCGTTTGAGACCGCCTCGCGCACGATCTGGTAGAGGAAGACCTGGTCGTCCGGCGGCAGCTCGCCGGCGGCCTCGACGTCGAGCTCCACCGACACGGCGTGGCCGCGCTCCATCTCGTCCGCGAGCGCCCGCAGGGCGACGACGCAGCCCTGGTCGCGCAACACCCAGGGCTCGAGCGCGAACGACAGCTCGCGCAGCGACCGGATCACGGTGCGCTGACGCTCACGGGCGGTCTCGAGCACGCGCATGGCCGACTCGATCGCTCCCTCCGACGTGTCCTCGGCGACGGCGTCGAGCATCATCGCGATGCCCGACATCGCCTGCAGCGGGCCGTCGTGGAGGAACAGCGACAGCTTGCGGCGCTCGTCCTGCTCGGCCGACAGGATCCGGCGGGAGAGCTCGGCCCGCTCGGCCTCGCGCATGCGCGCCTGGGCGAGCAGCGACTCGACCCGCTGGAAGAGCTGGGCGTTGGCCGCGGCGCTCGCGCCGAAATCGGCCAGGAGCACCGCCTGCGACACCTCGGACGGCCCGAACCCGGCATCGCCCTGCAGCCGGAACATCACGAGCAGCGCGTGCAGCTCGTCGAGCACGACGAGCGGCACCGCCAGCGCCGCCTGCGGGCGCAGGTGCCGGCAGAGGGCGTCACCGTCGGCGTTCACGGCTCCCACGGCGGGCGTGCGGCTGGCGGCCGCCTCCGCCAGCAGCGAGCCTGGGCTGGCCGGGTCGACGGCGATGCCCGTGATCGGCCCGAGCGCGATGCCGCGGGCGACGGCGGGGCGCAGGTCGCGGCCGTCTGCCGACGGCACCAGCATCACCGTTGCGTCCGGGTGGAGCAGGCGGTGGGCCTGCTCCGTCGTCGCCGCAAGCACCGACTCGGCGTCGCGGGTGGAGGTCATCGCCGCGAGGCTCCCCACCAGGGCGTCCAGGAAGGCGGCCTGGGCCATCAGCTCGGCGCGCAGGCGGCGCTGCCACTCCTCGGATGCGGCCAGCCGTCCGGCGTCGCGGCGCACGGCATGCGCCGCTGCGGCGCCGACGAGCGCGATCGCGGCGACGCCGGCGACGAGCAGCGCGGCGGAGTCGGACAGCACGCTCGCGGCGACCGCGAACGCGACCGCCGTCACCGCGACCGACGCGAGCGCCAGCCCGCCGACTCGCACGATCCGTTCGAACGGCGTGGCCGTCCGTGCCGCCGGATCGGCGACGTTAGTCGATGATGGCCTGTCTGAGGGCGATGGCGACTGCATGTGTACGGGTATCCGCCTCCAGCTTGGAGAGGATATGCCGTACGTGGGACTTCACGGTCTCCTGGCTGATGTAGAGCTTGGCAGCCACGTCGGCATTCGACATGCCGTCGGCCAGGAGCTGCAGGATCTCGCGCTCACGGGCCGTGAGCATGTTCTCGCGTTCCTTGGTCAGGAACGCGGGCATGAGCGCGGGGTCGACGTAGCCGTCGCCGCCGGCGACCTTCTGGATCGCCCGCACCAGCGTCTGGTGTGGAGCCTCCTTCAGGATGTAGCCCTTGGCGCCGGCCTCCAGGCCGCGGGTGAGAAGGCTGCGCTCACCGTATGCGGTGAACATGAGCACGGACGCTTCGGGCACCTCCGCGGCGATCTCCCGAGCGGCCTGCAGGCCGTCGGTGCCGGGCATGCGCACGTCCATGATGATGACGTTGGGGCGCCGCCTGCGGGCGAGCGCGATGGCCGCGCTGCCGTCGGAGGCCTCGCCGACGACGCGGATGTTGTCCGTGCGGGAAAGCGCCAGGCGCAGCCCCTCACGCACCACCTCGTGGTCATCGACAATCAGACAGGTAATCGGCTCGGCCACATGTGCTCCACTCGTCGCGAGACCAGCATCCGTTCGAATCCGGTATCGGCAGATTTCCGTGCGGCCGTTAGCACTCTCGTGCCGTTGGCGTCCGTTTTTCGCCGGTTCCGGAGGCTTTCCTGCCGCAGAGAATCGGCAGCAGCGGCGCGCGCTTGAGGGGTTCTCCCTCCCGATCGTTGCAAATGACCCCCCCGACTATACTTCTCCGGGCTTGAGCGACGACGGTCCGAGTACTCGATGACAACCGCACTCGAGCTGCTGGCGGTGGCCTTCATCGTGGCCGCAAACGCCTTCTTCGTGGCAGCGGAGTACGGCCTGGTGACGGTGCGGCGCACGCGTCTCCAGGAGCTGGACGCGCAGGGCAGCCGGTCTGCCCGGCGCGTGCTGCGCCTGCTCGACGTGCCGCCGCGCTTCATCTCGGCGATCCAGCTCGGGGTCACGCTCTCGAGCCTGGCCCTCGGCGCCATCGGCGAGCCGGTCGTCTCGCGGCTCTTGAAGCGGCCGCTCGACCTGCTGCCGGCGAGCTGGCACACGGGCGTGGCCACCACGATCGCGGTCATCCTCGCGTTCACGATCCTGACGTACTTCCACGTCGTGATGGGCGAGATCGTGCCGAAGTCGTTCACGCTCCAGCACCCGGAGCGGGTGGCGCTCGTCACCGCCGGCCCGATCAACGCCTTCCACGCCGTCTTCAAGCCGTTCATCTGGGTGCTGATGCGCACGAGCGCGGCCGTGCTGGGCTGGTTCGGGGTCACCGCCTCGAGCGGCATCACGCTGGTGCACTCCGAGGAGGAGCTGAAGATGCTGGTGACCGCCAGCCGCGAGAAGGGCGTGATCGAGGAGGAGGAGCAGGCGATGCTCCACAAGGTCTTCGAGTTCGCCGACAAGGACGCCGCCGACGTGATGGTGCCGCGTCCCGACCTGGTCGCCGTGCCGGCCGACCTGCCCGTGCAGGAGGTGCTGCGGCTCGTGCTCTCGCACCCGTTCACGCGCTATCCGGTGTACGAGGGCGAGCTCGACGACGTGGTCGGCGTCCTGCACGTGCGCGACCTCTTCTCGGCGCTGCACGACCGCGGCCTGCAGCGCGTCGAGCTGCGCTCGATCCTGCGCGACGCCATCATGGTGCCGGAGACGAAGCCGCTCGACGAGCTCCTGGCCGAGTTCCAGCGCACGTCGAACCATCTGGCGATCGTGGTGGACGAGTACGGCTCGGTCGAGGGGCTGGTGACGCTCGAAGACCTGCTGGAGGAGATCGTCGGCGAGATCGGCGACGAGTTCGACCTGCCCGACGCCGGGGTGCTGCGGATCGGCCGTGGCCGGGTGCGCCTGGCGGGGTCGTTCCCGATCGACGACTTCAACGAGCGCTTCGGCAAGCACCTGCCCGCGGACGACTACCACACGGTCGGCGGGTTCGTCTTCGGCGAGATCGGCCGTGCCCCGAAGGCGGGCGACCTGGTCGCGTTCGAGGGCACGCGCTTCGAGGTGCGATCCGTCGAGGGGACGCGCATCACCGAGGTCGACGTCACGCTGCAGGCCCCGGCGACGGCCACGCCGGCTCCGGGCGAGCAGTCCGAGGAGGGCGCGGCCTGACCCCGCGAATCGGGGTCTGACCCCGAACGGAACGCTTGACGCTTCCGTGACGCTTTTCGCGCGGGGCCTGGCCCCGGTTACGCCTTGCGTGGGGCCTGGCCCCGGTTACGCCAGCTCGTCGCTCTTTCGGGCCATCGCGATGTCCTTCTCCGTGATGCCGCCGGCGCTGTGGTTCACCCAGCGCAGGGTCACGGTGTCCCACGAGACGCTGACGTCGGGGTGGTGGTCGGCCTCGTTGGCCGCCCGCGCGATCGTGTTCACGAACGCGATCGACCCGTCGAAGTCGCCCCGGTCGTAGGACTTCTCGAGCGCGCCTCCGCGCACCTCCCACCCGTCCAGTTCCTGCACCTGCTGCTTCAGCTCCGATTCGGCCAGCACCGCCATAACGTCCTCCCCGAGGGTTTTCGGCGACGCCTGGAGGGTACCCGGGGTATGGTTCCGGATCACCTCGGACGTGAAAGAGCTGAACGACATCGATCGAGCGATCGTCGACGTGCTCCAGGTCGAGGGGCGCTCGACGTTCGCCCAGATCGCGCAGCACGTGGGGCTCTCGCCCGCCGCAGTGCACGAGCGGGTGAAGAAGCTCGAGGCGCGCGGCGTGATCACCGGCTACCGCGCCGCCGTGGACCCGGAAAAGGTCGGCGCCGGCGTGACCGCGTTCATCCTCGTCACCCAGATCGCCGGCCCGCGCGGCAGCCTGGAGCACACGTTCGAGAGCATGCCATGGGTGGAGGAGTGCCACCACATCGCGGGCGAGGAGAGCCTGATGCTGAAGGTGCGGGCCGAGTCCACGCATGCGCTCGAGCACCTCATCTGGGACATTCGCGCGCTGGAGTCGGTGGAGCGGACGAAGACCGTCGTCGTGCTCGCGACCGAGTTCGAGGGCCGGCCGGTCGCGCCGATGGCGCTCGGCGCCGAGCTCGGCGAAGCCCAGAGCGGCTAGCGCCCCGCGGGTTGCCCCGAGCGGCGGGGGCACGTATGCCTGAAGTGAGTTGGCAGCGATTTCCAGCACGGCGGCGTGGCACAGGCGCCGGCGCGGCTCCGGGCCGCGCAGTCTGGCCCTGTTCGGCGGACGCCGGCGGAGCCGGCGCAGGCGCGCGCGCTTCGCGACCGTCCTCGAACGGCCGGAGCAGGCGACGCTGCGTCCGCTCGCGGTCGTCGCGTCCGGGTCGGAGGCCGCCATCTCCGACCTCGGCACGGTCGTCGAGGGCGTCTGGGCGCGGCTGCTCCCGGCCGACCGCGACATGCTGCGCTACCACCTGCGTGCGGCCGGCGTGCCGCGGACGCTGCGGCGCGCATCGCACTCGTGGCTCGTCCGCCGGCGGCTGCGCGCCGCCGTCGCGATGGGCGACCTGCGCCTGGCGGAGTCCGCCCGCGCGCTCGACCGGCTGCTGCGCGACCGCGAGCCGCGCGTGCGCGCCGTCGCCGCCGCGGCGCTCGGCCGCCTGGAGACTGCGGAGGCCGCCAGGCTGCTGATCGCGGCCCTGGAGGACGGCCTCGCGCCCGAGCACCAGCTGGTCCACGCCCTCGGGGCGCCGTACGCTCTGCGGCCGCTCCTGGACGCGTTCCGCGCGCCGCGCACGCTCGCCCAGCGGGTGCCGCTGGCCGATGCGATCGGCCGCACCCGATCACCCGCGGCCGCCGACGCGCTGATCGCCGCGATGGCGGGCGCCGGCAGCGAGCTGCGGGTGCGGCTCGTCCGCGCGCTGACCCGGATCGGCTCGCCGGCTGCGGTCGCGGCGGTGCGCCGGGCGACCGCCGACCCGCACGGCCGGGTGCGCGCGCAGGCGGCCTGGTCGCTCGCGCGGCTGGGCGACGCCGACGCCGCCGGCCTGCTCGAGCACGGCCTGCACGACAGCGCCCCGTGGGTGCGGGCGAACTGCGCTGCCGCACTGCGGCGGCTCGCGCCGACCACCTAGACGATCTCGAGCGGCTCCTCGGCGACGTCCATGTCGCGGATGCGGAAGCCGCGCACGTCGGCCTCGCCGCCGGCCAGCGACACGATCACGTACACCGCGTCGGGCCAGAACGCCTGCTCGGCGTCGGTGCGCGACGGGTACGCCGGCGAGCTCGTGTGCGAGTGGTAGATGCCGACCAGGTCGAGGCCGGCGGCGTCGATCTCGTTCATGATCCGGATCTGGTCGCGCGACTCGATCCGGTAGTAGTACGGGCTCGGCTCGTCCGGGCTGGCGGCGAAGAAGCGCTCGACCCGGCCGTCGAGCCCGGCCAGGATCCCGCACGCCTCGTTGGGCAGCCCCGCCCGGGCATGCGCGACGATCTCGTCGCGCAGCGCCGCCGGGATCACCACCAGACGCGCTCCTCCATCTCGCGGTCGAGCTCGTCCGCGTTCTTCGTGTAGATGCCGGCCGACAGGTACTTCGAGCCCCCGTCGGCGAAGACGCAGACGACGTTGCCGCCGTCCATGTCGGCCGCCACGCGCCGGGCGACGGCCAGCGCCGCTCCGGCGGAGACGCCGGCGAAGACGCCCTCGAGCGAAAGCAGCGTGCGCAGCGTCTTCACCGCCTCGGCGTTCGAGACGAGCACCTTGCGGTCGAGCTGGCTGATGTCGAGGATGGGCGGCGTGTAGCCGTCCTCCAGGCTGCGCAGGCCCATCACCGGGTCGCCCTGCAGCGGCTCGGCGGCGACGATCTGCACGTCGGGGTTGTGCTCGCGCAGCCGCCGTGAGCAGCCCATCAGCGTGCCGCCCGTGCCCAAGCCGGCGACGAAGGCGTCGACCTGTCCGTCGGGCACCTGCTCGATGATCTCGAGCGCGGTGCCGCAGTAGTGCGCGGCCGGGTTGGCCTCGTTCGCGTACTGGAACGGCATGAACACCGACGGGTCGCGCTCGGCCATCGAGCGCGCCATCGCGACGGCGCCGTTCGAGCCCAGCGGGCCGGGCGAGAACACGATCTCGGCGCCGTACATGCGCAGCAGCTCGACGCGCTCGGGGGTCGACGACTCGGGCATGACCGCGGTCACCGGGTAGCCCTTGACGGTGCCGATCATCGCCAGCGCGATGCCGGTGTTCCCGCTCGTGGGCTCGAGGATGCGGCGGCCGGGCTCCAGCTCGCCCGTCAGCTCCGCGGTCTCGACCATCGAGAGGGCGACGCGGTCCTTGATCGATCCGGTCGGGTTCTGCTCCTCGAGCTTGGCGAAGATGCGCACGTCGGGGTTCGGCGACATCTTCGGCAGCTCGACCAGCGGCGTGTCGCCGACGGCGGTGAGGGCCGCGCTGCGACGGGTCTCGAGGCAGCTCACGACGCACCTCCCGCCATGGCCGGCAGCACGATCACCGTCGCGTCCGGGGCGACCGTCGTTTCGAGCCCGCCGCCCAGGCGGACGTCTTCGTTGTTCACGTAGACGTTCACGAACCGGTTCAGCTCGCCGCCGTCGTCGAACAGGTGCGTCCGGATGGCGGGGTAGCGGCCGGTCAGGTCGTCGAGCACCTCGCGCACGGTGCCGCCCGAGGCGTCGACCTCACGGGCGCCGCCGACGGCCTGGCGCAGGATTGGGGGCATGCGGACGGTGCTCAAGCGATTGCCTCCTCGGCGTGCGCCACCGCCCGCGAGGGCAGGGCGCAGAACTGCTCGTAGTCGATGAACTCGATCTCCCGCGGATCCTTGCTGCACACCGGGCACTCGGGGTCGCGGTGCATCCGCAGCTCGACGAACTCCATCGAGAGCGCGTCGTAGCGCAGCTGCCGGCCGACGAGCGGGTCGCCGATGCCGAGCAGGAGCTTGACCGCCTCGGTCGCCTGCAGCGTGCCCACGACGCCGGGCAGGACGCCGAGCACGCCGCCTTCGGCGCACGACGGGGCCAGCTCGGGTGGCGGCGGCTCCGGGTACTGGCAGCGGTAGCAGGGGCCGTCGTGCGGCTTGTACACCGTCACCGAGCCCTCGAACTGGTAGATCGAGCCGTGCACCACCGGGATGCCGGCGACGAGGCTGGCGTCGTTCAGCAGGTAGCGCGTGGGGAAGTTGTCGGTGCCGTCCACGATCACGTCGTAGCCGGAGATGACCTCGAGCACGTTCTCGGACGTCAGCCGGTCGGCGTACTTGACGACGGTGACGTCGGGGTTGAGCGCCCGCAGCGTCGCCTCGGCCGAGTCCACCTTCGGCGTGCCGATGCGGTCGACGGTGTGCAGGATCTGCCGCTGCAGGTTGCTCGAGTCGACGACGTCGGCGTCGATGATGCCGAGCGTGCCGACGCCGGCCGCGGCCAGGTAGAGGGCGGCCGGCGAGCCGAGCCCGCCCGCGCCGATCAGGAGCACCCGGGAGTCGAGCAGCTTGAGCTGCCCTTCCTCGCCCACCTCGGGGATGAGCACGTGCCGGCTGTAGCGCTCGAACTGCTGCGGCGTCAGCGTGCGCGGCAGCTGCCAGTCGTAGCCGTTCTGCTTCCAGCCGGAGAAGCCGCTGGACATCGAGACGACGTCGCTGTAGCCGAGCTCGGCGAGCGTCTTTGCGGCATACGCCGAGCGCACCCCGGACGCGCAGTAGACGATCAGCGGGGTCGCGCGGTCGGGCACGTTCGCCTCGACCCGCGTCTCGAGGTTGCCGCGCGGGATGTGCACCGCGCCGGGGATGAAGCCCTGCTCGTACTCGTCGCGCTCGCGCACGTCGAGCAGGACCGGGCGCGGCTCGACGCCGAGCCGCTCCGCGGCCTCGTGAGCCGTCTCCTCCCTGATCTGCCGCTTCGTCGCAGCGAGGTGATCGCGAGCCGAAACCACCAGCTTCACCTACCCTTTCCCCTCCGAACTTGCACGTGCAAGCCGAAGTCTATCAACCGAATGGATCCAAACTCTTCTTCCGAGGTGGGTAACGCAGGAAGCCCGGTACGTATTCCCGGGGGCCGCAGACGCGCAATCCTCGTCGCCGCGGTGGCCGTGCTCGCGGGTGCGGTCACGGTGACGGCCGTCCTGGTCACGCGCGGCGGCGGGGGCAAGCCGGCCGCCGCGGCCAAGCCGCTCTCGGGCCGCCCACCGCTCTTCCTGCGGCTGCCCGGGCCGGCGGTCACGGGCGGGCCGAGCGCCGTCTACGCCGCGGCGAAGGCGCGCCTGCCGGCGAGCGATCCGCGCATCGCCGTCGCCCGCGCGATCGCCGCCTACAGCCCGTCCGACCGCCGGCGCACCGTGGCGGCGCTCGAGGCGCTGCCGCAGTCGAACCCCGCCGTCGCCTTCGAGCTCGGCCTCGCGCAGCTCTGGGCCGGCGACCCCGCCACGGCGCAGACCACGCTGCAGCGCGTGCGCCGGCTCGACCCCTACGGCTTCTACGGCACGAACGCCGACAACCTCCTGCACCTGAACGAGGCGCCGGGCTATCCGATCTACTTCCCGCTCGTCTCCTCGCCGCGGTCGGTGGCCTCGCTGCGAGCGGCCGCCCAGCGCAACCCCGCCAGGGCGGCGGTCTGGCTGCAGCTGGCCGTGAAGCTCGAGCGCAGCGACCGGCTGGAGGCGATCAAGGATGCCAGGCGGGCGGCCGCGCTCGACCCGAACGCGGCGGCCGGGCAGGTGGCGGTGGCCGTGCTCGGGTTCAGCAAGGACCGGCCGATGGACGCGATCGCCGCGCTCGGGCGGCTGGCGACCGCCCCGGCGACGCAGGCCGACCCGGGCGTGCACTTCCACCTGGGCGAGCTCTATTTCTGGATCCGCGACAACCAGGACGCGACGGCGCAGTTCAGCCAGGTGCAGAAGGACGCGGCCGGGACGAACCCCTACCGCCAGGTGGCGCTGGTGTTCTCGAAGTGCATCAACGACGCCGCCGCCTGCGCGCGCCTGGCCTCGCAGGGCTGACGCGCATCGCGGAGGCGCGGGGCCAGGCCCCGCGTGCGGGGCCTGGCCCCGGTTGCTCGGGTTACCACGGCGGCGCGCCGTGCACCCAGCGGCCGGCGAGCATCGTCGCCACGACGCGCGCCCGGGCGATCCGGTCGGGGTGCTCGACGATGTCGGTGTCGAGCACGACCAGGTCGGCCGCGTAGCCGGGCAGGAGCAGGCCGCGGCGGCGGTGCTCGCCGACCGCGGCGGCCGCGCCGGCGGTGAATCCCAGCACGGCGTCCGCGACCGCGAGCCGCTGGGCCGGATACCAGGGCTCGCGGCCGTCGCCGGTGCGGTGCACGGCGGCGGCGATGCCGGCGAGCGGGTCGAGCGCGGCGACCGGGGCGTCGGAGCCGAAGGCCAGGTGCGCGCCGGCGTCGATCAGGTCGCGGAACCGGTAGGCCGCCGCCGCCCGCGCCCCCCAGACGCGGTCGGCGAGGTCGCGGTCGTCGAGCGCGTGCAGCGGCTGCATCGAGGCGGTCACGCCGAGCGCGGCAAAGCGGGGCAGGTCGGCGTCGTCGACGCACTGGGCGTGCTCGATCCGGGGCGGCACCGGGACGGCCTCCCAGGCGTCGCGGCTCGCCTCCAGGCCGTCGAGCGCGGCCCGCACCGCCGCGTCGCCGATCGCGTGCACCGCCACCGAGAGCCCGCTCGCCGCCGCCTCGCGCGCGATCCCGGCCACGTCGTCCGCCGAGAGCAGCGCGGCGCCGGAGCCGTCGAGCATCCAGGCGGTGCCCGACCCCAGCGCGCCGTCCATGAAGGCCTTCACCGGCCCGACGCGCACGAGCTCGCTCCCGAATCCCGAGCGCAGCTCGAGCGCCGCCGCCGCCCCGAGCATCTCGGCCGGCACGCTCATGTGCACGCGCAGGTGCAGCCGGCGGTCGGCGTCGAGCCGCTGCCACAGGCCGCGCCCGCCCGGGCGCTGGAAGTCGTGCACGCCGACGACGCCGCGGGCGTTCGCCTCGGCGACGCCGGCGCGGACGGCGCGGGAGATCTCGAGCGGCTCGGGCGGCGGGATCGGGAACGCGAACGCCTCCCGCTCGCGCAGGACGCCCGCCGCGGCCCGGTCCCGCCCGGCCGCGGCCAGGGCGGCCGAGCTGACCCAGAGGGTGTGGCCGTCCTGCGACCACAGCGCCGCCGGCCGGTCGCCGACCGCGGCGTCGAGGTCGGCGGCGCTCGCCGGCCCGTCCGGCCAGCGCAGCGGCTCCCAGCCGCGCCCGCGCAGCCAGCCCTCGCCCGCGGCGGCCGCGGCGACCCGTTTCAGCGCCTCCGCCTTCGAGCCGCAGGCCGAGAGGTCGAGCTGGACGCGGGCGAGCGCCCACTCCTGGAAGTGCACGTGGGCGTCGGTGAACGCGGGCAGGACGCAGCGGCCGTCGAGGTCGACCCGCTCGTGCCCGACCGCGTCGGTGTCGCCCTCGCGCACGTCCACTCCGCCGGCGATCGCGGCCCCGGCGACGGCGAGCGCCGACACGCGCGGGAGCCGCGGGTCCATCGTGTAGACCGGCCCGTTTCGGAGCAGCATGCGCCGGTTACGATAGGGCACGTGACTCCCGCCGCCGAGATCGAGCGCCGGATCGGGCGGCTGCAGGCGGCGCTCGGCGCGGCGGCCCTGGACGCGGCCGTGATCGTCCAGCACGCCGACCTGGCGTACTTCTCCGGCACGAACCAGCAGGCGCACCTCGTCGTGCCCGCCCGCGGCGAGCCGGTGCTGCTCGTGCGGCGCGTGCTCGAGCGGGCCCGGCGCGAGTCGGCGCTCGGGCGGATCGAGCCCCTGCGCTCGCTCTCGGCACTGGCCGCGGCGCTGGCGGCGGCGGGCGTCGGGGCCGGCGCGACCGTGGGGTTCGAGCTCGACGTGCTGCCCGCGCAGGCCTACCTCGGCTACGGCCGCCGGCTGCCCGGGATCGAGCTGGGCGACTGCTCCCCGGCGGTGCGCGCCGTGCGCGCCGTCAAGTCGGAGTGGGACGTCGAGCAGATGCGGCGCGCGTCGGAGCAGGTGCGGCTGGGTGCGGCCGCCGTGCCGGCGCTGATCGGCGTGGGGGTGAGCGAGGCCGACGTGCAGCTCGAGGTCGAGCGGGTCATGCGCAAGGCCGGCCACCAGGGGCAGCTGCGCTTCCGCGGCTTCAACCAGGAGATGCACTACGGCCAGGTGCTCGGCGGGCCGAGCGGCGCCGTCGCGGGCCACTCCGACTCGCCGCTGTGCGGCCCCGGCCCGAACCCGGCGATCGGCAAGGGGCCCGACGGCCATGTGCTCCAGCGCGGCGACACCCTGATCGCCGACCTCGTCGGCGGCCACGAGGGGTGGCTGTCCGACCAGACGCGCACGTTCGCGGTCGGCCGGCCGCCCGCCGACATGGCGGCCGCCTACGACACGGCGGTGGCGATCCTGCGCGCGGTCGAGCGCGAGCTCCGTCCAGGGACGGCCCCCTCGGCGCTCTTCGACCTCTCCGAGCGCATGGCGGGCGATGCCGGGCTGGGCGAGCACTTCATGGGCTTCGGCGCCGAGCGGGTACGGTTCCTGGGCCACGGCGTGGGCATGGAGATCGACGAGCTTCCCATCCTCGCGCCCGGATTCGACGAGCCGCTCGTGGAGGGAAACGTGGTCGCGATCGAGCCCAAGTTCGTCTTCCCCGGCCGCGGGGCGGTCGGGATCGAGAACCTGTACGCCGTCACGGCGTCCGGCTTCGAGACGCTCACGACCGCGCCCGAGGAGCTGATCGTCCGTGACTGATGTGAGCCCGCTGCGCGCCGCCTCCGACGAGAGCCGGATGCTGGTCGACGCGGTGCGCACGCTCGCCCGCGAGCGGATCGCGCCGCGCGCGGCCGAGGTCGACCACACGGCCGAGTTCCCCTGGGACGCCGTCGAGCTCCTGCGCGAGAACGACGTCTTCGCGCTCGCGTTCCCCGAGGAGTACGGCGGCACCGGCACGGGGTTGCTGACCCACCTGCAGGCGGTCGAGGAGCTCTCGTGGGCCGATGCGACGGTCGGCCTGCTGCTGGCCGTGCAGGGGCTGGGCGGCCTGCCCGTCCTGCTCGCCGGCAGCGAGGAGCAGCGCCGCCGCTACGTCCCCCGGTGGGCGAGCGGCGAGTGGATCGCCGCCTACGCGCTCACCGAGCCGGGCGCGGGCTCCGACGCGAACGCGCTTGCGACCCGTGCCCGCCGCGACGGCGGCGACTGGGTGCTCGACGGCGTGAAGCGCTTCATCACCAACGCGGGCGTCGCCCACACCTACGTCGTGTTCGCGCGGGCCGAGTCCGGCGTGTGCGCGTTCATGGTCGAGCGCGACGACCCGGGCTTCTCCGTGGGGCGGATCGAGCCCAAGATGGGCATCAAGGGCTCGACGACGGGCGAGCTCCTGCTCGACTCGTGCCGCCTGGCGGCCGACCGGCTGATCGGCGAGGAGGGCAGCGGCTTCCGCCTGGCGATGCGGGTGCTCGACCGCTCGCGGCCCGGCATCGCCGCCCAGGCGCTCGGGATCGGGCAGGCCGCGCTCGACTACTCCGCCCGCTACGCCACCGAGCGGGTTGCGTTCGGCAAGCCGATCGCCGAGCAGCAGGGGATCCAGTTCATGCTGGCCGACATGGCCACGTCGCTCGAGGCCGCCCGCGGGCTCGTGCACCGGGTGGGGGCGATGGTCGACGCCGGCGCCGGCGGCCCCGAGCTGACCAAGCTCTCGGCGATGTGCAAGCTGGCCGCGTCGGACGCGGCGATGCGGGTCACGACCGACGCCGTCCAGATCCTGGGCGGGTACGGCTACATCCAGGAGTTCCCGGTCGAGCGGATGATGCGCGACGCCAAGATCACCCAGATCTACGAGGGCACGAACCAGATCCAGCGGGTCGTCATCGCCCGCGAGCTGCTGCGCGAGCTGGGCTGACGTGCATCCGGCGCCCTCGCCGGTCAGTCACACCGGCGGTCGATGCCGAAGTGCACCAGCGCCCGGCGATGGCCCACCTGGAAGACGAGCGGGATGCACGCGCCGTGCGAGCGCAGGAAGAACCCGCCCGCGTATGCGTTCCACACGTTGGGCGGAGACGGGCATGGCGCGAATCGGATCGAGCTCACCGCCGGCAGGCCGTTGCCCCACGTGATCGCCGCCCGTCTGCGCCACGCCCGCGGCACGCTCACGGTGACGGCCGTCGGTCGAGCGAGGACGACCATCCCCGACTTCTCCCAGTAGGGCCACCGCTCGCCCGGCGTGCTGACGACCTGGGGGATGTATGGGGGCGCGACCGCGATCGCACCGAGGACGCGCCGGTACCCGTCCGCGAAGGGCGTACGCGTCGGGCCGAGCATCTGGTCGCACCCGACCACGAGCTGCGGATCCGTGGGCGTACCCGACGCCGGCCCTGACGACGACGACCCGCCCGCACACGAGGCGGATACCGCTGCCACAAGCCCGACGACGAGCAGGCTCAGCTTCATCGCACCACCGCAAACCCTACTCCGCGGCGGCATCACCCTTTCGGAGGAAAATGTTGACGGCGTCCCGGGGCGCGTGGCAGCATCCCTCTGGGCGTGGCGAAGGTTGCATGGGCACGGGCACAGATGGTGGCGGCAGCGATCGCGCTGGCCGCGCTGCTCGCCGTGCCCGCCACGGCAGACGCGCGCCAGCATGCGACCCGGCTCCCGTTCGGCCAGTGGACGGCGTTCGACGCCGGCCCCGCGGGCAGCTTCGACGAGCAGGGGCTCTTCCGCTTCACGAGCGACACACCGGTGGTCGTGCGCGTCGCCGACGCGTTCTGCCGGGGTGACCGCTACCGCGTGCTCGACCACGGGCACCGCCGGATGACGACCTCGAACGTCCCCGTCGACACGACGTGCATGGAGCAGCCCTTCGCGAGCACCGGCCCGGAGGGCTGGCACGACCACGGCTACAGTCGCGGCCGCGTCCGGCTGGGGCCGGGCCGGCACCGGATCCGGATCCGCTCGCTGCGCAGCCCGTTCGGCTCGAGCACCGGCTTCATCGAGGTTCTCCGGATCACGCCGCCCGACGCCGGGTAGCCGCGCTCGTCATCCGACGTGCCGCAGGGACCGCCCCCCGCTCCAGGGGCGGCCCCCGCTTCGCAGCCTCAGCTCCAGCGCCAGATCTTCACCCAGTCGACCTGGAGCGACACCCGCGAGGGCGTCGAGCCGTCCGGCATCCCTCCGGACTGGCCGTTCGACCCCACGTGCGTCTGCAGGCCGAGGTGCATCGGCACGCTCGGCACCGACGTGCCGTGGACGCGTGCCCAGGTGCGGCCGTCGAGCGTGTAGCGCAGGTGGCCGGGCGTCCAGGTGACGCCGATGGTGTGCCACTTGCGGAAGTTGGCGTGGATGCGGTGGTGGATCTCGCTGTTGTGGCTGCCGTAGTGGAGCGTCGCCGTCTCCCACCCCCGCCCGCCGACGTCGGAGGACTCCTCGGCGAAGTCGATCTCCGGCGGCCAGCCGTGCTTCGGCCACAGGAAGATGCACATGCCGACGCCGCGGCCCTTCGTCATCCGGAACCGGACGTGGTAGCGGCCGTAGGTCTGGTTGAGCGACCGGCCCATCGAGATGCCGGCCGAGATCCACTTGCGGCCGTAGGCGCCGTCACGGTAGTTCTGGAGGCGCAGGACGCCGCCCTTGACCTTGATGTGGGAGCGGCTCCAGAGCGTGTTCTGGCAGCAGCGCGGACGGCCGTGGTACTCCGTCCACACGTGCGTGTTGATCCCGTGCCGGAACTGGCCGGAGAAGCGCAGCTTCCAGGCGGCGGAGGCCTGCGCGGGCAGGACCAGCGCGGCCAGCAGGGCGACGCAGACGGCGAGGATCGGCGGGGCGTATCGGGGCAAGGCTTCCAACTCCTTCCGGTGATTCGCGCCACGGTGTCGGACCGTTTCGGAGCCGGTCAAGGGGGGTCGGAGCCGAATTTACGGAGTGCTTACGCCGGTCTCACAGCGCCCGCACGCCGCCTTTTCATCCCGCACAGAGCCTTATCAATCAGGGTGGAACCCGGGCGGCGGCGGACGGCATTCGCGCAGCACCCGGGCGCGCAGGCGCTCGAGCACGCGGTGGTAGGCCGGCACGTCGACCAGGTTGTGCAGCTCGTAGGGGTCGCGGCGCAGGTCGTACAGCTCCCGCGCGCCGCCCTGGTACTCGACGTAGAGGTAGTCCGGGCTGAGCCGGCCGCAGAAGGTCGGGGCGGCCGTGGGCGGGCTGCCGTTCCAGTTCTCGACCAGGAAGCCGCTGCGCCAGCGCACATGCCGGTGGCGGCGGCGCAGCAGCGGCAGGAAGTTCCGCCCCTCCGTCTTCGGGTGGCGGACGTGGGCGAGCGCGGCCCAGGTCGGCGCCCAGTCCGTGTTCAGGACCAGGTGGGAGTCGACCCGCGGCCGGCTGGTGAGCGGGTCGTAGCGGACGACGAGCGGAACGCGCAGCGACTCCTGGTAGGCGGTGCGCTTCTCGGCGGCCGGGAAGCCGTGCTGGCCCCACTCGAGGCCGTTGTCCGACGAGAGCACGATCATCGTGTCGTGCAGCGCGCCGCGGGCCGCCAGCGCGGCCACGATCTGCTTGACGGCGTTGTCGACCGAGACCAGCGACTCGTACTGGCGGCGCCGGAACGTGCCGACGAAGCCGACCCCCTTGCGCTGCAGCCGCGGCAGCGCCCGCAGCCACGCCGGCTGCGAGGCGGTGACCCGGTTGAAGTTCGGCGGCCGGAACGGCGGCAGGTTCCGGAAGCGGCCGGCGTAGCGGTGCTCGGGGGTGGCGGGCAGGTGCGGGGCGAACGGCGCGAAGTCGAGGAAGAACGGCCGGTTGCGCGGGGCGGTGGCGATGAACCGTGTCGCCAGGCCCGCCAGCACGTTGGTCGAGTACGCGCTGCGCGGGTACGTCACCGAGCACTTGGAGGCGCCGTCGCACGCGGGCGGGTGGTGGTTCTGGTAGAGCCGGAACCCGTAGTAGCCGAAGCCCCAGTTGAACGCGTCCCAGGTGTCCCATCCGGGCGGGATGAAGCGGCCGTGGTAGCCGTTCAGGTACTTGCCGACGAGCCCCGTTCGGTAGCCGGCCCGGTGCAGCCAGACGGCGATCGTGGAGCGGTCGTCGCCGTAGCGGTGGAAGTCGGGCGCGCCGCCGTGCGGCGGCAGGTTCCCGTAGATGCCCGTGGTGTGCGAGTAGTTGCCGGTGAGGATGGTGGAGCGGCTGGGGGCGCAGAACGCGTTGGTGACGTAGGCGTTCGTGAACGTCACCCCGTGGTCGACCAGCAGGTGCTGCACCGCCGGCATCGACCAGAGCGTGTTCGCGCGCTGGTCGTCGGTGAGGATGAGGACGATGTTCGGGCGCCGTCCGCGCGGCGGCGGCGGGGAGGGCGGCTCGTGCCGGGCGTCGCGGCCGCCGCTGCGGTGCGGCAGCGAGCCCGCGGTGGCCCGATCGACCATGACGATCACGCCGAGGGAGACGGACCGCGACCGCCGCGACCGTCACCGCGACGGTGACGAACAGGCGGTTGGCGAGGCGTGAGCGCACCAGATGCAACCGTAGGCGGGCGCGATTTGCAGGCGATGTGTCGGCCGGCGCACAGGCGCGGGCCGGCGGCAGCGGCTAGATTGGGTGCGTGCGGCGCGCGCTCACCAGCCACATGGCGACCCTGGCCGTCCTGCTGTGCCTGCAGGCGGCCGCGTGCATGCTGGCGGTGCGCCGCGACCCGGTCGACCGCTTCCGGGCGGCGTGCGTCAGCGGGCTCGTGTGGACGTCGCTGCGCCGGCTCGACCTGCGGGCCGGTTCGGCGATCAGGACTTCGCGAAGCTGACGAGCGTCGTCCCGCGGCAGGCGTAGCGGATCGTCCGCCCGCCCGTGACGAGCCGGCCGTCGCCGCTCCCGTCCTGGCGCAGCCAGTCGACCACCGACGTCGTGCCCGTCCCGCCGCCCCACCACGCGCGGTCGGACACGCTGATCGTGTTCTGCCCGCAGCGCACGAGCGGCGGCTGGATGCTGACGATCGAGACGGCCACGATCCCGGCGCCGAGCGGGATGCCGCAGAGCAGGCCGAGCGCCCAGCCGCGCCGGCCGGTGCCGCGCAGCGCCGGTGCGATGGCGAAGGACGCGACGATCGCGACCGGCAGGAGCAGCAGGCCGATGCTGAGCACGGTGGCGAGGCCGGCGACGGCGAGGGCCGCGACGAGGGCCGCGAGCACCGCCACCCGCGGGCGGGGCACGAGCGTCATCCCGACGGCCGCGACGGTCGCGACCGCGCCGGCGGCGACGACGGTGGCCACGGCGGCGGCGGGGAGCTGGTAGACGGCGTGGTGGGAGTGCGCGATCGTCACCACCACCCGCAGCTCGAGCAGGGTGATCACGGCAGCGGCGAGCACGATCACGGGCACCCGCCGGCGCCAGCTCCAGCCGCGAAGGCCCAAGGCGGTGGACGCCGTCACTGTCGGTAGCTTACGTCCGGGCCCCGCCGGTGGCGGGGCCCGGACGTCACCGGCTCAGCTCGACTTCAGCACCCGGGCGGGCGTGTTCGCCGGCCGGTGCCCGTCCTCGCCGAGGTAGATCGCCTCCCACGTGAACCGGCGCGGGATCTTCCGGTGCGTGAGCCGCAGGCTCCAGCCGCCCTTCGCGCCGGTGTGCACGTAGAAGAAGTGCGGGTTGAACGCCGCGCCGCGGAGGTTGCCCTGGATCACGATCAGGCGCGTGCCCAGGCCCTTGTGCGTCCTGGTGTCGACCAGCTTGCCCGAGAGCACGGTCGAGCCGCCGACCGGGATCGGGTTGCGGCTCGCGCCGCCGGTGAGCTTGGTCGCGTGGTCGGTGAGCGGCGCGTGGGTGTAGTTGGCGAGGTCGGTCGCCATCCTGCTGGCGTCGATCGAGCCGAGTCCGCTGGCCATGTCGTAGCCGTGCCTTCGCCTGGTAGTTCGACGTGCTGCTGACGATGTTGTTCGTGGTGCCGTTGTGTGATGTCGTTGAACATCGACGGGTCGTTGGTGAACTCGTGGTACAGGAACGGGTTCGCGAAGCCCATCCGGTGGCCGCCGTTGCCGGTGCTGAACGTGTCGGCGTCGGCCGTGAACGCGGCCATCAGCGGCGCCGCGGCGGAGGTTCCGCCGATGACGTTCCAGCCCGTGAAGCAGCTGGCGACCGTGCAGTAGATGACGTAGCCCGTCTGCGGGTCGGCGTCGAAGGCGACGTCGGGCACCTCGCGGCACCAGCGCGTCTTGCCGCCGCACTTCTTCTTGCTGGAGAGGCCCGAGCGGATGACGCCGTGCGTCGATCCGAGACGCTGCTGCCACGACGGCATCGTGAACCACTCCGAGACGCCGCCGCCGCCGCCGCCGGTTCGCGCCGCTGGCCGCCCCAGACGGTCTCGGACGACGCCCGGATCGAGATTCGTGCCGCCGACGCCGGTGGCATACGGCTGGTCGGCCGGGTCGTCCACCAGCAGGGCGTTCAGCCCGAAGCGGTGGCAGTCGGACGAGCCGTCGTCGCCGGAGGCGGCGAAGAAGGACACGCCGGCCACGGCCAGGATCTGCAGCGCCCTGTCGGTGGCGGCGTGCGACGACGGCAGCTCGGCCGCCTCGCACGAGCCCCAGCTGTCCGAGATGATGTTCAGGTGCTCCTTCTTGCGGCGGGCGATCATGGAGTCGAGGATGCCCGCCATCGTGCCGCTGCTGGGTGCCACGTACGTCTAGATGTTGTCGAGGCCCGGCGCCTCGCCCGCCAGCACCTCCTGGTCGAGCGCGACCTCGTCGCCGCCGGCCGTGCTCCTGTTGCCGCCGTTGACGGACACCTTGTGCACGTTCACGCTCGTGCCGTAGCAGGTCTGGTAGCGCCTGGTGGTCAGTCTTCCGTGTAGCTCGAGAACTCGACCAGCGCGACGACCTGACCGCTGCCGTCGCTCTCCGCCGGTCACGAGCGGCTGCGAGTCGTACGCGTTTGCCGCCGCCAGATCCTGCGGCTGCAGCGCCCCGGTGCCGTTCTGCGCGTTGTCCGCACCGGCGCAGTCGTTCAGCGAGGTGTTCGGCTGCTGGTTGGCGTGCTTCACCCCCGCCGGCTGCTCCAGCGGCAGCGTCGAGAGCCCGTCCACGCTGAGCACGTGCGGGGCGATCGACGCCGGCAGGTGCACGGCGCCGGACGGCGCCCGGTAGCCGATCCCGCTCGCCAGCCGGTAGTTCGCGAGCGTCACGCCGAAGGCGGCGTCCGCCTGGGCGGCCGTGCCGGTGAAGGACATGCCCAGGAACCCGCTGGCCACGTGCGCAAAGCCGCGCGAACGCATGTAGTCCGCGACGGCCGAGCGCACCGACGGCGCCGGCCGGAAGAGCCCGTCGATGAGCGTCTGCGAGAGCCCGGGCCTGCCGCTCGACCGCGCCGCCAGCTTCGCCAGCAGGGCCGGGTGCGACGGGCGCAGGATCAGCGCCACCCGCACGGGTGCGGTCGGGCGGGCCTGTCCGAGCAGCGCCGAGTGCCGCACCGAGGGCAGCACCGACCCGGCCAGCGTGGCCGAGGGCGAGAGCACGCGCGTCCGCGAGGCGGACGCCGATGCGAGCGGAGAGGCGGCCGCAACCGCGGCGACCGCGGCGGCGGGCAGGACGAGCTTCAGGGACGGACGCACAACGGGCTCCAATGCTCGGGAGGTAGCCGCAAGAGCCTACCCGCGTTCGCGGCCGGCGCAAGAGCGCGTCGCTATCCGGCAACGAACAGGTGTCTCTCGACGGCCGCGAGCCCCTCGAGGTCGTGCACGTCGTGCTCGAGCAGCGGCACCTCGACCACCGATTCGGCCCCCAGCCGGGCCTCGAGCCGCTCGATGTTCGCCCGGTCGCGGTCGGCCAGGGCCTGGAAGTCGGCCAGATTGCCGGCCGCCCGCTCGGCGGTCGCGGCGGGGACGCCGGCGTCGCGCAGCGCCCGCCGGACGCGGCCGCGGTCACCGCCCGCGTAGGCGGGGTGGACCTTGTTCACCACGACGCCGCCGAAGGGCAGGCCGCGCTCGCGCAGTGCGCGCCAGAAGAAGTCGGCCTCCTCGATCGGCTCGGCCAGCGGCACCGTCACCAGCAGGAACGTCGTCTCGGCCGACGCCAGCAGACGCGACACCTCGTCGGCCCGGCGCTGGAAGCCCTCGTACATGCCCTCGAAGCTGGCCAGGAACTCGGAGATGTCGGCCAGGAGCGTGACGCCGGTCAGGCGTTCGACGGCGGCGAGCGCCATGTTCGGGCCCGGGCCGAGCACCCGCATCCCCAGCCGGCCGGCGCGCACCGACGGGCGCACCAGCAGGCGCAGCGCCCGCCCGTCCACGAACCGCGTCACCCGGCCCGGCGCCTCCAGGAAGTCGAGCGCGTGCCGCGAGGGCGGCGTGTCGAGCACGATCAGGTCGAAGCGGCCGCTCGACCACACCTCGTAGAGCCGCTCCATCGCCATGTACTCGTGCGATCCCGCGACCGCGCCGGCGAGCTGCTGGTAGATCGGGTTGTGCAGGATGCGCGCGGCCGCCTCCGGCGTCGGCGCCTGCTCGCGCACGAGCGCGTCGAACGTGCGCCGCGCGTCCAGCATCGCCGCGTGCAGGCTGCCCGGGCCGGCCCTCCCGTGCGCGGCCAGATCCACCTCGTGCTCGTCGTCGTCGGTCTCCGGCAGCCCCAGCGCGCCCGCGAGGCGCCTGGCCGGGTCGATGGTGAGCACGAGCACGCGCCGGCCGCGCTGCGCCATGCCCGCCGCCAGCGCGGCGGCGGTCGTCGTCTTGCCGACGCCGCCCGCCCCGGCGCAGACGACGACGTGCGTCCCGGCGACCAGCTCGGCGACGTTCACAGCCCGGCCAGCCTCTCGCCCAGGCCGGCCACGGCGGCGGCGTCCAGCCGCGGCGTGAACAGGAACGGCAGCTCGGCCAGGCACGGCCGCACCCGGTCGAGCTGCTCGGCCTGGTCGGCGGTGTGGGC
The DNA here is from genome assembly GCA_963843705.1 of uncultured Actinomycetes bacterium. Lineage (GTDB taxonomy): Bacteria > Actinomycetota > Thermoleophilia > Gaiellales > JAICJC01 > JAICJC01. The sequence goes on along the minus strand of CAWJLQ010000003.1, from coordinate 464,795 downwards.
GATCCGGGCGCGGGCGGCGGCCGCGGCCGCCGCGGCCGCGCCCCGGCCGCGCACGTGGGCGAGCGCGTCCGCGTCGCCCGCGTCGAAGAGCGGCTCGTAGACCGCGTTCGCCACCACCCCGGCGAGCGGCACGCCCTGGCCGGCGACGTCGGCGATCGCCTCGAGCGTCTCGGTCACCGGCAGCTCCTGCGGGGTCGTCACCAGCACGACCGCGGTCTGGGCCGGGTCCTCCAGCAGCTCCGCAACCCACACCGCGCGGGTGTGCACCGGCCCGACGCGGGCGACCCGGGTGAAGGTGCGCGGCACCTTCAGGAAGCCGAGCCCGTGGCCCGTGGCGGGAGCGTCCACCACCACGAAGTCGTGCCGGCCGTGTTCGAGCAGCTGGCGGATCTTGGCCAGCGTGACCAGCTCGCGCAGTCCCGGCGCCGCCGCCGTCACGTGCCCGAACGCGGCGCCGGACACGAGCCGCTCGACCACGGCCCGCACCTTGAGCTGGGACACGAGGTACTCCTCGAGCGCCTTCTGCGGGTCGATCGAGAACGCGTCGAGGCCGGGGTAGACCGGCGTCACGTGGTAGCCGATGGGCCCGCCCTGGCCGAAGAGGAGCGACATCCGCTCCTGCGAGGCGACCTCGACGAGCAGCGTCTGGCGGCCGTGTCCCGCCGCCGACATGCCGATCGCGGCCGAGACCGTCGACTTGCCCACACCGCCCTTGCCCGACACGATCACCAGTCGCTTGTCGTAGAGCGACATGGCGGCGAGCATAGCTGCGCCCGGCAGGCGGGGCCTGGCCCCGCGAACGGGGCCAGGCCCCATCTGCCCGCGTACGCTTCGTCGGAGATGTCGAGCGACCCCCTCCGCCAGGCCGAGGCGCGCCGCTACCAGCACGCCCGCCGCCGCATCGGCCTCGCCTCGAACCTGGCCGAGCTGGCTGCGCTGGTCGCGATCGTCGCCGCCACCGGCTCGATCGGCGGCGCCTGGGCGGTGACCCTGCTCGCCGCCGGCCTGTTCCTGCTGGGACTGCCGTTCGGCGTCGCCGGCTACCGGCTCTCGCGCCGCCACGGCCTCTCCCGGCAGACGTTCGCCGGCTGGCTGGCCGACCGGGCCAAGGGCGCCGGCGTCGGGCTCGTCCTCGGCGGCGGCGCCGCCCTCGCGCTGATCGGCATCCAGCGCGCCGCGGGCGGCTGGTGGCCGCTGCCGGCGTGGCTGGCCGCGGTCGCGTTCGGCGCCGTGCTGGCGGCGCTCTGGCCGGTGCTGCTGCTGCCGCTCTTCCTGCGCAGCGAGCCGATGGCCGCCGGCCGGCTGGCCGACGACCTGTGGCAGACGGCGAGCCGCGCACAGGTGCACGTGCGCGAGCTGCGGCTCCTGCGCATGGGCGAGAAGACCGCCGCCGCGAACGCGATGGTCGCCGGCCTCGGCCCGACCGTGCGCATCTACGTGTCCGACACCCTGGCCGAGCCAGAGGCCGGCGAGGACGAGGACGGCGCGCTCGCCCGCACGCGGGTCGTGCTCGCCCACGAGCTGGGCCACCACGTGCACCACGACATCTGGCGGCTGCTCGTGCTCTCGGCGGGGACGACGGCGGCCGGCGTCGCCGGCGCCTGGGCGGGGGTCGAGTGGCTCGCGCCGCACGGGGCCGGGCACCTGTCGTCGCTGCCCGCCGCCGTGCTCGGCTTCTCGCTCGCCTCGGCCGCCGTCTCGCCGCTCGCCGCCGCCTACTCGCGCAGGCGCGAGCGCGCCGCCGACGCCTACGCCGCCGACCTGGCCGGAGAGGGGGAGACGTTCGCGCGCGCCATGGAGCGGCTGGTGGCCCGCAACCTGGCCGAGCTCGAGCCGCCCCGCCTCCACCACCTGCTCACCGGCTCGCACCCGACCCCGGCCGAGCGGATCGCGACGGCGCGGGCCGGCGGCCGCGGGGCGGCCGCCTGACCCGCGCCGCCCGGGTCATGCCAGGTCGCGGCCGCCGCCCCCGCCGCCGCGCAGGAAGAGCCCTGCGCCGGCGAGGATGAGCGCGATCGCGCCGAGCACCACGGCGACGATGGCGAGCGTCGAGCTGCCGCCCCCGCCGATCGACGAGACCACCTTGATCGTCGGCGCCGGGTCCTCCGACGACTCCGAGCCCGACCAGTCCACGATCGAGCCGTCCGAGTAGGTCTGCTCGACCTTGAACGTGTACGTCCCCGTCGATGCCGGCTGGGCGAGGAACTGGAACAGCGAGTCGTCACCCGTCGGCGTGCTCCCGCCCGACCAGGTCACCTGCTGGACGACCGCACTATCGCCCGACCCGGTCGCCTGGACGTTCTGCGTCCAGCCCGTGGCCGGCACGAACGAGTCGATGCCGAATCCCTTCGGCACCGAGAGCACGATCTTCGTCGTCGTCAACCCCTCCTTCTCCGTCGGCACCGCCAGGCTGTACAGCTGCAGCTCGCCCGACACCGATACGGCCGGGCTCAGCCGCGCGTGGGCGAACGCCGTGGACGCGAACACCAGACACGCGCCGACCGCAGCGGCCGTCGCTCCAAGCGCACGCAACATGGCTCGCAATTGGATCCTCCCCAAGAGCAGTTTCGTGGACAGTCCTCGACGTCAGGCTGTCGACGGCGGGGCGCGCCCGCGCACCGCGCCGCCGCCGGGCCGCGCGGATGGGCCGGCGGGGGCGCGGGGAGTCCACGCGGCCGGGCCGGCCTGGAGCAGCACCTCGAGCGCCCACGAGACGGCCTCCGCCAGCCGGACGGCGGCGCGCTCGAGCGCGCGCCCGACACGCCACAGGAGCGCCGCCGCGGCCGCCGCCAGCACCAGGTGCAGGAACGGCCCCAGCAGCGGCCCCGTCTCGGGCTGCACGCCCGCCAGCAGAAGCGCGACGTGGGCGGCGCCCTGGCACAGCATCATCGCCGCGGCCAGCGCGGCCGGCGGCGGCTGGTCGACCGCGCGCGCGAGCGGCGTCGCCGGGTCGGCGTCCCCCGACCGGATCTCGGCCGCGCGCCTGTCGAGGCGGAGCGTCAGCGCGAGCGCCGCGGCGATCGCGGCCACAGCCAGCCCGCCGCCAGCGAGCGCGATGGCGAGCCAGCCGACATCCGTCAGGGCGGCCGGGCCGACGTGCGCGACCACCGCGCAGACCGCGGACAGGCCCGCCACCGCGCAGGCGCGAACGGCACGCTGGAGTCGCATCCGGGCCGAGTATCGCAGATGCGCTCGCGCGCGACTCGCCAACGCGGCCTGGCCCCTCGTCCCGCGGGGCCAGGCCCCATCTGCCCGTACGCTGCGGGGAATGGACGCCCCGCTCCGACAGGCCTGTCGGGCGTCGTCAGGACACGCTCACCCGCTCGGTCTCGCCCGTGGTGCGGTTGCGGACGAAGATGTCGGTGACCCCGTTCGTATCGCCCTTCACCAGGTTCGACGCGTCCGACGCAAAGGCGACGAGCTTTCCGTCGGCCGAGATGCTCGGCAGATAGCTCTCGGCGTTCCCCTGCCCCTCCGACGACGACACGCTCACCCGCCACGTCCGACCGGTGACGCGGTTGCGCACGAAGATGTCGTACCTGTGGTTGGTGTCGCCCGCGGTGAGATTCGCGGCGTCCGACTCGAACGCGACGATCGTCCCGTCGGCCGAGACCCGCGCGACCGTGGCGCCAAGGCCCGCCTGTGCGCCCGAGCTCGAGCGGTCGACCAGGAACGTCCGCCCCGTCACCCGGTTGTGCACGAACACGTCGAACTCAGGGCCGTTTGCGTCGTGCTTGACGAGCGCTGCCGCGCCGGACTGGAACGCAACGATCCGGCCGTCGGCCGAGATCCCCGTGACATAGCTCGCACGGCCGACCTGCGCGCCCGTCGACGAGACGCTCACGCGCACCGTCCGGCCGGTCACGAGGCTGTGCTCGAACACATCCGGATGGTGGTTGGTGTCGCCGGCGACGAGGTTCGACGCCGCCGTCGAGAAGGCGACGAACCGGCCGTCCGCCGAGATGCCCCCTCCACCGGTCGCGTAGTTCGCCTGCACGCCGGCGCTCGACACGTCAACGCGCCGCGTCGCGCCGGTGGCGACGTTGTGGACGAACACATCCTCGACAGCGTTCGTATCGCCGGACACGAGGTTTGAGGCCGAGGAGCCGAAGCCGACCAGGTTGCCGTCGGCTGAAAGCGACGAGCCACTGCTCGCACCGTTCGCCTGCGCGTCCGTCGAGGACACGCTCACCCGCTGGGTCACCCCGGTCACAAGGTTGCGGACGAAGGTGTCGGAGACGCCATTCGTGTCACCAGGGACAAGGTTGGACGCCGACGAGCTGAACGCGACCACGTGCCCGTTGGCGGACATCGACGCGAAGCCGCTGCCCGCGTTCCCCTGCACACCGGTCGACGAGACGCTGACGCGCGTCGTCGTCCCCGTCTGCAGGTCACGTACGAACACGTCCTGCGCCCCGTTGGTGTCGCCGGGTACGAGGTTCGACGCTGTCGAGTCGAACAGCACGTACCTGCCGTCCGCTGAGAGGCCGGCAGAGCCGCTGCTGCCGTTTGCCTGTACGGCCCGGATCGGGCCTGCCGTTGCCGGGCCGCCGCCCGACGCGGTTCCCACCAACACGATCGCCGCGGCGGCAGCAATCAATGCCATCGTTCTGCGCATGGCTCACGCTCCTTCGATGGCTCAATCGTCGCTCCTGCCGGAGCCGGCCGCATCAGCGGTGGTACGGGTCCACGCTCCGTACATCCGCGCAATCCTCGTTCCGGCCTGCTGAAAACGTCGCTGCGCGGGCAGGATTACACTTGTTCCAGGCGAACTGCGGCCTGATGCGAAATGCCACACTCCCAATCGAACCTGTTCCGGAAACACCATCCGCGCCCCGCCTGCGCCCTGTCGGAGGAGCCGAGCCCTTGGGCCAGGTGATCGCATTCGCGAACCAGAAGGGCGGGGTCGCCAAGACGACCACGACCCTGAACCTCGGCGTGGCGCTGGCCGAGCGGGGAAAGCGCGTCCTCACCGTGGACCTCGACCCGCAGAGCAACCTGACCATGAGCCAGGGGATCGACCCGGAGGAGCTCGAGCGGTCGATGTTCGACGTGCTCGTGCACAAGACGCCGATCGAGGACATCATCATCGCCCGCGAGATCGACCTGGCCGTGTCCAGCATCGACCTGGCCGGCGCCGAGCTGGCGATGTCGTCGATGATCGGCCGCGAGCGGGCGCTGCAGAAGGCGCTGCTGCCGGTGCGATCGACCTACGACTACATCCTGATCGACACGCCGCCGTCGCTCGGCCTGCTCACGATCAACGCGCTCACCGCCGCCGACGGCGTGATCGTCCCGGTGCAGTGCGAGTACCTGTCGCTGCGCGGGCTGATCCAGCTCGAGAACACGCTCGCCATGATCCGCGAGAACCTGAACCCGGACGTGCGCATCAAGGGCATCCTGCCGACCATGTTCGACGCGCGCACGCTGCACGCGCGCGAGGCGGTCGAGATCCTGCAGGAGAACTTCGGCCCGCTGGTCTTCGACACGCGCATCCGCAAGACGGTTCGCTACGCTGAGGCTCCGGTGAAGGGGACGTCGGTGCTCAAGTACGACTCCAACGGGAACGCGGCCAGGGCGTACCGGGACCTGGCCGGGGAGGTGCTCCGCAATGGCAAAGCGCAATAGCATGCGCGACGGCCCGCTCGCGGCGCTGTTCAAGGCGACGGAGCGCGCCGAGGCCGCCGTCGAGGCGGCCGAAGCCGAGCCCGAGGAGGACACGCAGGTCGGGATCGAGCCCGACCGCCCCCGTGTGCTCGACCTGGGCACGACCGACGACTACGACGTCCCCGCGCCCCCGGTCGCGTCCAACTCTCCCTACCTGGCGGTCATCCGCGTCGTCGGCGTCGGCGGCGGCGGATGCAACGCCGTGAACCGCATGGTCGAGGCCGGCATCGGCGGCGTCGAGTTCATCGCGATCAACACCGACCTCCAGCAGATGCAGATGTCCGACGCGACCGTCCAGATCCACATCGGCCGCCAGCGCACGCAGGGCCTCGGCTCCGGCGCCGATCCCGAGGTCGGGCGGCAGTCCGCCGAGGAGTCCTACGACCGCATCAAGACGGCGCTGCGCGGCTCCGACATGGTGTTCGTCACCGCCGGCGAGGGCGGAGGCACCGGCACGGGCGCCGCGCCCGTCGTCGCCCGCATCGCCCGCGAGGTGGGCGCGCTCACCGTCGCCATCGTCACCTCGCCGTTCGGCTTCGAGGGCAACCGCCGCCGTCAGCAGGCGACCGGCGGCGTGCGCGAGCTGCGCGAGGCCGCCGACACGCTGATCGTGATCCCCAACGACCGGCTGCTCGAGGTGCTCGAGAAGGGCACGAGCCTCGTCGAGGCGTTCCGGGTCGCCGACGACGTCCTGCGCCAGGGCGTGCAGGGCATCTGCGACCTGATCACGCTGCCGGGGCTGATCAACCTCGACTTCGCCGACGTGCGCACGATCATGTCGGGCGCCGGCAGCGCGATGATGGGCATCGGCATGGCCACGGGCGCCCACCGCGCCACCGAGGCCGCGACCCACGCGATCCGTAGCCCGCTGATCGACCACGAGGTGCGCGGCGCGCGCGGCATCCTGCTCGCGATCTCGGGCGGCAGCGACCTGGCCCTGCACGAGGTGAACGAGGCCGCCGAGGTGGTGCGTGCCGCCGCCGACGACGACACGACGATCATCTTCGGCGCCACGGTGGACGAGCGCCTCGCCGGCCAGCTGTGGGTCACGGTGGTCGCGACCGGGTTCCCGCTGCCGGGCGACGCGCCGGCGCCGCGCGCGCGCGCGCGTGAGGGCGAGCGTCCGGCCGAGCCGGCCCTGCGCCCGCCCGTCGACGACTTCACCCTCGAGCCGCCCAGCTTCCTGAACTGACGGCCGCGAGCAACCGTGAATAACCGGTGCCAGGCACCGGTATTCACGGCCTAGCCGGACACCTGTCGCGGGGTGGCGTAGACGGCCGGCGGCCGCCTGCGCCAGGCCGCGCGCTGCAGGCGGATGCTCAGGCGGACGCCCGCCGCGCGTTCGCGCTCGCGGGCCCTCCCCAGCCCGCGCAGGCGCGACACGAAGTAGGCGGCCGTGAATCCGGCGAAGAACCCCGGCTGCACGCCGAGCGCGACGACGAAGGCGGCCTGCACCGCGCCGAAGCCGAGCAGCATTGGCGCCCCGCTGCCGGCTGCGTAGCGCTCCCACGTCCGGCGCGCCGCGTCGCCCGGGGGAAGCTCGTGCGCCGCGTCCAAGCCGGTCGCGTCAGGCAGCAGCGGCGTGAGCCGGTCGAAGAGCATGGCCACGACCACCATGATCGCGAACGTGAGGATGTTCGCGGACGCCGAGCGCTCGATCACGCCCCAACACAGGAATCCGGCGCTCAACATCAGGAACGCGGCGGCGTCCACCGCCCACTTCGCGGTGACGTCGATCAGCACGATGGGACGCTCGGTCGTGACCATCCCCGTCCAGGCTACGCGGGCTCCCGGCGCCTGGCCACGTGCAGCGCCGCGCCCCAGTGGCGGCGCACGAGGCCGTCCGGCCGCTGCCCGATCCGGCGCCGGATCTCCGCGTAGAGCCGCTCGCGCTGCCACGGCTGCATCGCGATGTGGCCCGAGAAGGTCTCGAGCAGGTCGATGTAGCCGTCGGCGTCGTGCACGGTCTGCCAGTCGAACTGCGTCACGGTGACGCGGTCGAACAGACCGGTGGCGAGGATGTCACCACGCTCGTCGGGGAGCCGGCGCGGCCGCGGCCATTCCCACACGCGCGCCTCGCCGACCTCGGCGTACACCTCCTGCAGCTCGTGGAAGAACGGGTCGCCGCCGGCCGGGAAGACGTGGACGGCGGCCCAGAACGCCAGGTGGCCGCCGGGCCGCAGCAGCTCCCACGCGCGCCGGTAGCGGAGGCCGGGGTCGATCCAGTGCCACGCCGTCGCCGCGATGACCGCGGCGAAGGCCGTCCCCTCCGGCGGCCGCCAGGTCTCGAACGCCGCATGCACGACGTCGACGTCGTCGAACCGGGCCAGGTTGCGCCGCGCGACCGCCGCCAGCTCGCCGCCCAGCTCGACGCACGTGAGGCGCAGGCCGCGCTCTGCCAGCGGCCGCGTCGCCTTGCCGGTCGCGCAGCCGATCTCGAGCACCTCGTCGCCGGGGCGCAGCCCCGATTGGCGCACGAGCGTGTCGAAGAGCGCCTCCGGATAGTCCGGCCGGGCGCGGTCGTAGCGCTCGGCGACGGTGTCGAAGGTGGCGCGGAGGGTCTCTCGGTCCTGGCGCGGCATGGCCACGATTGTGCCCGATGCAGCGGTTTTCCGGCACATCCGATCCAGCAATTGGTGACAGGTCGCTCAAGAACCACCCCCTCGCGGTCGATTGACCGGCCACAAATCCCCTGCAAAGGGGGTTGGAGGTTTCGCCAGTCCTCGCCAGTCATCCCAGAAAGGACCCACCGATGTTCAGGAACATGAGGAAGCCGATCGGTATCGGCATCGTGGTCCTCGCGGCGGCGGCAGCCGTGGGCGCCTATGCATTCACCGCGTCCAACACGATCACCGACGCCGGCAGCGCCGGTATCGGCTCGCAGACGATCTCGGGCTACGACGTCACGAACGTGTCGTACACGCAGGACGGCACCGATCCGTCCAAGTGGACGGCGGTCGACTTCACCCTCGACCAGGCCGCCACGCAGGTGCAGGTCAAGTTCGACGACTCGAACAGCGTCCTGACCACCAGCGGCTGGATCGACTGCACCCAGAACGGCAGCACCATCGCCTCGAGCGCGCCGTACGACGTGCACTGCGTCCTGCCGGACGTCGACTCCCGGCTCGACACGCTGACGGTCGCGGCCGCCAAGTAACGCCGATTCGCTCCATCCGGCCCGGGGCGGCGGTCACCTCCCGCCCGCCGCCCCGCGCCGACGCCTCGCGATGTACGCCCCCCGCACATCCGGCCACCGCAGGTGGCGCCGACTGACGGCAGCCGCCGTCGGGCTGGCGGTGCTCGGGGCAGCCTGGTACACCTTTGCGCCGCCCGCCCTGGGCGGCGACGCGTCCTACGTCGTCACCGACGGCGTCAGCATGCGGCCGAAGATCCACGCCGGCGACCTCGCGATCGTCCGGCCGGCCGGCCACTACCGGGTCGGCGACATCGTCGCCTACCACAGCACGACGCTGCACGTGGTCGTCCTGCACCGGATCATCGCCGTCACGGCCGGCGGCTACACGTTCCGCGGCGACAACAACTCCTGGCCCGACCCCGGCCCCGTCGCCGGCTCGCAGCTCGTCGGCAAGCTGTGGCTGCTCGCGCCCGGCGTCGGCGGCGACCTGCGCCGCCTGGACAGCCCGGCCGTCATGGCCGGGCTCGCCGCGGCGGCGGTGCTCCTGCTCGCCGGCGGAGCGGGCGTGGGCCATGTCCGCCGCCGGCGCAGGCGGCGCCCCCAGCCGAAGTGGGTGCCGCGCACGGCGCAGCCGCGGCCGCGGTCCGTGAATGCCCCCGGGTCGTACGCCGGCGTGCTGGCCGTGGCGCTGGTCGCCGCCGCCGCGTTCGCCGGCGTCACGGCGGTGGCGTGGTCGGCGCCCACACACCGCGTCGTACCGACGACGGTCAGCTACCGCCAGTCCGGGCGGTTCACGTACACCGCGCCGACCGCCGTGGGCGCCGTCTACACGACGCGTCGCGCGACGACGGGGCAGCCGATCTTCACCCGGCTGGCGGGGCCGGTGCAGGTGCGCTTCGCCTACGCATTGAGCGACCGGCCGGGCGGGTCGGTCGCGGGCACGGCCGCGATGACGGCCGTCCTCACCTCGCCGAACGGCTGGTCGCGCACCATCCCGCTCGCCGCGACCACCCGGCTCAACGGCCGCCACGTCACCGTCACGGGCACGATCCACCTGCGCCGGCTCGAGGCGCTGCTGACGCGCGTCGCCGCCGCCACGAACGTGTCCGGCCAGAGCTTCGCCCTCACGGTCGTCCCCGCCGTCCACGTGCACGGCGTCCTCGCGGGCCGGCCGATCGACGCCGACTACGCGCCCCAGCTCCCGTTCACGCTCTCGAGCGACGAGCTCGCGCCGCTCCTGCCCGCACAGACGCCCGGCGCAGCCGCGGCGCCGGCGGCAGCGGCCGCCGTCTTCCGGCCCGCCCAGACCGCGTCCTTCACGACCCGCGAGTCCGCCCCCGTACGCATCGGCGCGAGCCGGCTGCAGGTGTCGGTGGCCGTCGCCCGCACCGTCGGCTCGGCCGGCCTGCTGGTCGCGCTCGTGGCGGCGGCCGCCGCCGGACTCCTCCTGTGGCGCTCCCGCGGCGCGGACGAGCCGACGCGGATCGGTGCGCGCTACGGCGAGTCGATCGTCACGGTCGTCCACTCGAACCTCGGCCGCCACGCCGACCTGGTGCAGGTGCGGAGCATCGAGGAGCTGGCCCGGGTCGCCGAGCGCTACGACAGCATGATCATCCACGAGCAGACGGCGATCGGGCACGCCTACCTCGTCGCCGACGGCACGACCCTCTACGCCTACCTGCTGAGCGCCGAGAGCTCGGAGCGCGCCCTGCGCGAGCACCTGACGCCGAAGCACACGGGCGGATCCGGGCGGGCGATCAGCCTGTCGCCGGGATACGAAACCGCATCGTGACGATCGTGCCCGGCTCGGCGGCGTCGATCGCCGAGCTGTCGCAGGCGCGCTGGATCGTGAGCAGCCCGCCGCCGAGGCCCGGGTTGGCCGACGGCACGTAGTAGCCGACGCCCTCGTCGCGGACGGTCACGATCAGGCGGCCGTTGTCGTCGCGCAGCACGAGCTCGAAGTCGCCGCCGCCGCCGGGATAGGCGTGCACGATCACGTTCGCCGCCGCCTCGGTGACCGCCGTCAGGATGTCGTCCACCCGCTCGACGGCGCGGGCGTAGCGCGCGCACCAGTCGGCGGCGAGCGCGCGGGCGCGGCCGATGCTCTCGGGCGCAGCGGGCAAGCGCACACGCAGCTCCGCTCGGCCGTCGGCATCCATGCGGCGGGACGGTACCCCGGCCGCCGCGGGGGCGCATCGGGGGAATCGCGGGCCGCCAGGCGGGAAAACTACGCAGCCCGTCCTCCCCTTTACGATTCGGGTATGAGGGCGGCAGCCGCAGCCGGGCACGAGGGGACCGCGCAGAGGGCGGTCGAGGTGCTGGCGGCCGGCGGCAACGCCGTCGACGCGACCGTCGCCGCCGCGGCGATGTCGTGGGCGGCCGAGCCCGGCCTGATCAGCCCCTGCGGCGGCGGCTTCCTGCTCGTCCGTCCGGCCGGCACCGGGAAGGTGCATCTCCTCGACGCGTTCACATCCATCCCCGGGCGCGACCTCCCGCCCGACCGGCCGCTGGTCGAGTTCGACCGCGTCGACGTCCCCTTCGACGAGCGCACGACCCAGGTCTTCCACATCGGCGCGGCCGCGTGCGCCGTCCCGGGCGTCGTCGCCGGCATCGCCGCCGTCCACCTGCGCTTCGGGTCGATGGAGTGGCGTGACCTGCTCATGCCCGCCGCCGTGGCCGCGAACGACGGCGTCGCGTCGGCCGGCGGCCAGCAGGCGGTCCTGCGGGCGATCCAGGCCGTGCTCGAGCACACGCCGGAGGTGCGGGCCGTGTTCGCGCCCGGCGGCCGGTTCGTCCAGGAGGGCGAGCGGGTGCGCCAGCCCGACCTGGCGGGCACCATCGAGCGGCTGGCCGAGCTCGGCCCGCGCGACTTCTACGACGGCGGCCTCGCCGCCGCGATGGTCGACCACCAGCACGCGACCGGCGGCAGGCTGACGATGGCCGACCTGGCGGGCTACCGGGCGGTGTGGAGGCGGCCGCTGCGCATCCCCTACCACGGCCGCCGCGAGATCTTCACGAACGGCCCGCCCTCGTCCGGCGGCGTCCTGATCGGGTACATGCTGGCGGTGCTGCGCGGCGTCGGCGAGCCGCTCCCGCCCGGCCGCGCCCGCACGCTGCGGGCCTACGCCGAGGCGATGCGCTCCGCCTCGCGGATGCGCGACCGCCGGTTCGAGCGGCTTCTGCATCGCGGCGGCCTCGCCCAGCACATGCTCTCCGACGAGGCGGTCGAGCGCGGCCGCGCGGCCGTGGCGGCCGCGCTCGCGGGCGAGCCCACGCCGGCGTCCGCGTCCATCCGCTCCGACCGCGGCACCACCCACATCTCGGTCGTCGACGAGAGCGGGAACGCCTGCGCGTTCACGTCGTCGAACGGCTGCCACTCCGGCGTGATCGTGCCCGGCACCGGCCTGCACCTGAACAACATGCTCGGCGAGGAGGACCTGTCGGCGGGGCGGGGGATGCCTCCGGGGACGCGCCTGACCAGCATGCAGGCGCCGACGATGGTCGTCGCACCGGAGGGGATCGAGCTCGTGGTCGGGTCGAGCGGCTCCAACCGGCTGCGCTCCGCGATCACCCAGGTCGCGATCAACGTCATCGACCACGGGATGGGGGCGGCCGACGCGATCAACCAGCCGCGCGTCCACGTCGAGGGCGACCGGCTCGACTGCGAGGGCGGGATCGACCCGGCCGAGCTGGAGCTGCTCGAACGCTGGGGCGAGAACGTGAACCGGTTCCAGGGCCTGAACCTCTACTTCGGCGGCGCGAACGCCGTCGTGATCCGCGACGGCCGTACCGAGGCCGCCGGCGACCCGCGCCGCAACGGAGCCGGGTTCGTGCTGGGCGAATGAGCGTCCGGCTGATCCTGTCGCATACGAATGCCCTTCTGCGAGGGGTGCTGCGCGATTGCGCTCGAGGAGGAGGGGTTCGTGGTGGTGGCGGAGTGCGGCGGTGCGGAGGACGCCCTCGAGACCGTCGATCGCATCGAGGCCGACGTGCTGATCACGAACCTCATCGTGGGCGCGCCCGTCGCCGACGGGTACGAGCTGACGGCGCGGCTCCGCGCGGGCCATCAGCAGCTGCCGGTGGTGATCGTGACGGCCTATGACGGTCCGGACCGCCTGACTCGCGCCCGCGCCGCCGGCGCGAGCGGGCTGCTCCCGGTGGGCGTCGACCTGGCGACGCTCACCACCGCGCTGCGGACAATCGCGGCCGGCGGGACCTGGTTCGGCGACGAGGCGGGCGCGGCTCCTTCCGCTCCGGGCTGACCCGATTGGCGTCCGCCGCGTGCGTCAATTGGCCGGGAGGGGGCGCATGCGCTCCAGCCAGTCGCGGGCGAGGGCGCGGAACGGGTCGGGCCGCTCGACGCGGCCGAGCCAGTGGCCGGCCAGGTCGAGCGTGGCGACGGTCGCGCGCGGGAACTCGTCGCGCAGCCCCCAGGCGGCCTCGTAGCCGACCATCGCGTCCTGGCGCCCCGTCACGATCAGGCTGGGCCGGGGGAACGGAGCGCGGGCGGTGCGCAGCCCGTCCGGAAGCTGATAGTTGGCCTCCAGCCGCGTGAGGAACGCCTGGTCGGCCATGCGCATCGCGGGCATGTCGTGTTCCCGGATCTCGGACACCGCCCGGCGGCTCTGCTCGACCAGGCGATCGGGAATCCAGCGCTCGTCGTCGGCGAGGTCGGTGAAGGCTTCCGGCGCCTCGACCAGCGTCGCGTGCGGCGGGGCCGTGCGCGAGCCGTCCGCCGCGGGCAGGTCGGGCACCAGCAGCGCCGCACCGAGCAGCCGCTCCGGGATCGCCCGCACGATCCCGAGCGCGAGGTAGCCGCCGTAGCTGTTGCCCGCCACCGCGAACGGCTCGTCCCCGACGATCGCGCGCAGCGCCTCGATCACGACGCCGATGACCTGCGCCTGATCTCCCAGCCACGGGGGCGCCGGAGTCCGGCCGTGCCCGGGCAGGTCGAGGTAGATCCGCCGCCACCCGGATCCGCCCGCGAACACCGGCTCGAGGTCGGCCCGCATGTAGCGGTGGTCGCCGAGCCAGCCGTGGATCAGGACGACCGGCGTCCCCTCGCCGCGGGACTCGAAGGCGACCGGGATGCCCTGCACCGTCACGGTCTGCATTCTCGAAGCATCGCACCGACCGCCGCCGGGCCCGCCTCACTCCCCCGTACGCGGGTGCGACACCTTCCCGTTCGCCTGTGCCCGCTCCTTCACCTCGGCCGCGATCTCGAGGTTCTCGAGCGCGCGGGCGAGCAGCTCGATGATCACCATCAGCCGCCCCCGCTCGGTGCGCTGCTCGACGATGCGCATCTTCTCCGCCGCCGGGAACTCGACCCGCGCGGCGATGGCGTACGAGACCACCGCGTCGTCGGTCGAGACGGCGTCGTCGGGCTCGGCGCCGGTCACCTCGGCCACCTTCCGGTACAGGTCGACGGCGGCCTTCGCCTCATCGCCGGCGTCCTCCTCGTCCGGGGCCGCCTCCACGCGGCCCGTGATGTACGACCGCCCGCGGGTCAGCTCGACGACGCGGACGACCTCGGCGCCGCGGACGATCACGTTCAGGCGCCCGTCCGGGAAGCGCTCGGTCACCTCGACCAGCTCGGCGGTGCAGCCGAGCTCGCGGGCGCCGTCGTCGTCGGCGTAGAGCAGCGCGAACTCCTGCCCGTGCTGCTCGCAGTCGCCCATGAGGCGCTTGTACCGGTCCTCGAAGATGTGGAGCGGCATCAGCTCGCCGGGCACAAGCACCGCTCCCAGCGGGAACAGACCGATCTCGCGCTGCGACATCGCGTTGGTACTCTAGTTCCCCGTGCGTCCCCGACCCGCCCTCGCCGACCTGCGGCCGTACGAGCCGGGGAAGCCCGCCGCCCAGGTACGGCGCGAGCTCGGGCTCGACCGGATCGTCAAGCTGGCCTCGAACGAGGGGCCGTTCGGGCCGTTCCCGTCGGCGCTCGAGGCGATCGCCCGCCAGGCGCCGGCGCTGAACCGCTACCCCGAGCTCGGCGGCGAGCTGACCGAGCGGCTGGCCGAGCGCCACGGCGTGCCGCCCGCCTGGATCGCGCTCGGAAACGGCGCCGACGCGATCGTCGGGCTGCTCTCGACGGCGTACCTCGACCCGGGCGACGAGGCGGTCATGGGCTGGCCCTCCTTCATCAGCTACCGGCTGGCCGCGATCCGCCAGGCGGCGGTGCCGGTGACCGTGCCGCTGCGCGACGGCGTGTACGACCTCGACGCGATGGCGGAGCGGATCACGCCGCGGACGCGGATCGCCTACGTCTGCAATCCGAACAACCCCACCGGGACGATGGTCGGCCGGAGCGCGCTCGCGGCCTTCCTCGACCGCGTCCCCGAGGACGTGCTCGTCGTCGTCGACGAGGCCTACCACGACTACGTGACCGATCCCGACTACCCGGACGCGATCGCCGAGCACGTCGGCTCCCGCCCGAACGTCGCGGCGCTGCGCACCTTCTCGAAGATCTACGGCCTGGCCGGGCTGCGCGTCGGCTACATGGTCGCGCCGCCCGAGGTCGTCCGCGAGGCGATGAAGGTGCGAAACGCCTTCGACGTCTCCGAGCTCGCCCACGTCGCCGCGCTCGCGAGCCTCGACGACGCCGCCGAGCTGCGCCGCCGGCGCGAGCTGAACGAGCGCGGCCGCGCCGACGTCGCCGCCGCGCTGGACGCGGCCGGCATGCCGCCGTATCCGGCGTGCGCCAACTTCCTCGCCGTCGAGGTGGGCGACGGGCGCGCGTTCGCCCGCGCGCTCGAGGCCGACGGCGTGATCGTGCGCCCGCTCGAGCCGTTCGGCGCGCCCGGCAGCATCCGGGTGACCGTGGGCACGCCGGACGAGAACGCCGTCTTCGCAGCGGCGCTGCGGCGGGCGCTGCAGCCGCGGTGAGCCGCCGGCCGACCGATCTTCGCTCCCTCATCGACGGGGTGAGCGGCGGCGACACGCGGGCGGTCGCGCGGGCGATCACCCTCGTCGAGAACCGCGACCCGGTCGCCTACGAGCTCGTGCGCGAGCTCTACCCGCGCACGGGCAACGCCGCCGTCGTGGGCTTCACCGGCCCGCCCGGTGTCGGCAAGTCGAGCCTGATCGCCTGCGTCGTCGCGCTCCTGCGCGGCGACGGCCTGCGCGTGGGGGTCGTGAGCGTCGACCCGTCGAGCCCGTTCTCGCGCGGGGCGCTGCTCGGCGACCGCATCCGCCTGGCCGACCACTTCCTCGACGAGGGCGTGTTCATCCGCTCGATGAGCACGCGCGGCCACCTGGGCGGCGTCTCCGAGGCGACGCTGCAGGCCCTGCTCGTCCTCGACGCGGCCGGGATGGACGTGCTCCTGCTGGAGACGGTGGGCGTGGGGCAGAGCGAGGTCGAGGTGGCCTCGCTCGCGGACACGGTCCTGCTCGTGCTCCAGCCCGGCTCGGGCGACTCGATTCAGGCCCTCAAGGCGGGCGTGATGGAGATCCCCGACGTGATCGTCATCAACAAGAGCGACCACCCGGCCGCGCGCACGATGCGCTCCGAGATCCGAGCGGTGCTCGCGCTCGACGCCGACACCAGCCGGCGCGTGCCGATCGTCGAGACCGAGGCGTTCCGGTCGGAGGGCATCGCCGAGCTGTGGCAGGCCGTGACCGAGCACCGGCAGCACCTCGAGAAGCACGGGGGGCTCGAGGCGCGCCGGCGGGAGGCGATCGAGCACGAGATCGTCTCGGTCGCCGTCAGCCAGGCGCGCAGGCGGCTGTGGAAGGCGCTCGAAAACGATCCCGAGCTGCGCCGGCTGCTGGACGAGGTGCACGCGCGCCGGCTCGACCCGCTCACCGCCACGCGCGAGATCAGCGAGCGCGTGCTCGGCGAGGGCGGGAGAGAGACGGGGTCTGACCCCGTCTCGCGCCAGCATCGCGGCTAAACGATTCGCGTCGTCTGCGACTCTTGTAGGTGGATGGAGCGGACACGGACCGAGCTCGAGGCGCTCTACCGCGAGCGGCATGCGCAGTTTGCGCGGATGGCGATCGCCCTCGTCGGAGGCGACGTCGAGGAGGCGGGCGACGTGGTGCAGGAGGCGTTCGCGCGGGCGTACGCGAACGCGCACGCGTTCCGGGGCGACGGGCCACTGGCCGGCTGGGTGTGGAGGATCCTCCTGCACACCGCGTCCCGGTCCCGGGCCGG
This sequence comes from uncultured Actinomycetes bacterium, assembly GCA_963843705.1. Lineage (GTDB taxonomy): Bacteria > Actinomycetota > Thermoleophilia > Gaiellales > JAICJC01 > JAICJC01. The sequence continues at coordinate 447,840 of CAWJLQ010000003.1, read as the reverse complement.
CACGAGGTCGGCAACCGCGGCTCCCCCCGGTGTGCCCGCGCTCCCGCAGGCTGAGAGCGACACCGCGCTGGCGGATGCCCTCCAAGCGCTCTCACCACGCCAGCGCACCATGGTGTTCCTGCGCTTCTACGCCGACCTCTCATACGACGAGATCGCCGTCGCGCTCGGGGTGCGGCCGGGCACGGTGGGGGCGACACTGCACCAGAGCACCGCGCTCCTGCGACGACGGCTGGCTGGGTCCGAGGTGGCCAGATGACCGACGCTGAGCTCCGCGACCGCTTCGCCCGCCAGCTTCCCGCGCTGCTCCCGGCGTCCGACTGGGACGACGTGCGCGCGCGAGCGGCCCGCGTTCGGCGCGGCCCCCGGCGGCCGCTGGTGCTCGCGCTGGCCGCTGCGCTCGTCCTGCTTGCGCTGGGCGGGGCAGCGCTCGGTTACCACTACCTGAACGGACCGGTCTCGCCCGCGTTTCGGCTCTATCTGGACCGGCTGGAGCGGTCGGGGTCGCCCGCGGGCATCCGATTCGACCCGGCCGCCGCCAGGGTGCGGGCGGACGTCTCGGTGCCCGGCGGCGTCGTCCTTCTCTGGACCGCCCCGCGGACGGGAGCTCCGAGCGAGCTCGCATGGGGATTCCAGAGGCAGCTCGCACAGGGGCAGGCCTACGACCGGCCGGGCGTGCGCGACCTCGGCGTGGGCTGCTGCGGCGATACGACCGGGAACCTTGCCGACTGGGGCGGACAGGCGCTTTCGCAGCGAACCGGCCGCGAGCTCTGGCTCGAGGCCGGCCACGCGGGGCCGAACGTCGCTACGGTCGCCGTCCTGTTCCAGGACGGGGCGCGGGCCAACGCGGCGCTCGACAGCGGCTACTTCATCGCCGCCATCGGGGCGGCTCACTACCGCGCCGGACACCGGCCGGTGGCGCTCGTGGCGTACGGCGGCACAGGGGCGGTGCTGGGCCGCGCGGCGCTCGATCCGAGCGGGTTCCGCCGTCCGCGCCAACAGCTGGTGCAATTGCATCCGAAGGCGACGGGACGCGTGCTGCGGTCGTTCCCGCTGCTCGTCGGCGGCACCGGGCAGATCCGGATCAGCATCGGCCTGGACGGCTATCGGTCGTGGTCGTTCGTGGTGGGCGGCCGCGAGCAGTTGCTCGGCGCCGGGTACGCGCCGCTGGCCGAGAATCCGCAGAACCGCCGTTCGGTCGTGCTGTTCGGGTTGCGCTTCGACGCGCACGGCCGGCACGAGATCATCTACGGGGGGGATGCATGGGGCATCCGGACGTTGGTGTGGATCCGCGCCGGCGGTCAGAGGACGCGGATCCCGATTCCGCCGACTCCGGGGCGTGCCTGGACGTACATCGGCGACGTCGTCGTCGTCCAGACACCGGGCCGGCGGCCGGCGGCGGGAACGCTGATCGCACGTGACCGACAGGGGCGGATCGCGCAGCGGATCGATCTGACGCGCGTCCCTGTCACCGCGAACGACTGACCGAACCGGGAGCGCCAGTCCGCCCGACGCGCGGTCAGCGGGCGGCGAAGGTTAGACGGCGCAGCGCGGCAGGTGCTGCCTCCGCCCCGCCCCGTGGCGCCAGGCCAGGACGACGGCGATCGCGAGCCACCCGCCGCCGTAGAGCAACCAACCGGCGACGCCGCGACCGACGAAGAGCGGGGCGACCACGACCCCGACGAACACCAGCCACCAGGCGGGGAACGGCCGGGAGCGGTGGACGATCACGCCTCCAGCATACGCCCGTAGCGGGTCAACGGGCGCCCGCGTCATTCGACGCCTCTCGGCGCGACTCGGCGAAGGCGCGGCGGCCCTCGGCGATGATCTCGTCCGCGTAGGCGCGGTTGCGCCAGCCGCCGATCTCGGTCTCGGCGCCGTGCTCGAGGTCCTTGTAGACGTCGAAGAAGTGGGCGATCTCCTCGAGCAGCGAGACGCGGATGTCGCCGATGTCGTGCACGCGGCTCCACTTCGGATCCTTGAACGGGACGCACAGCAGCTTGTCGTCCTCGCCCTTCTCGTCGTGCATCTCGAACACGCCGACCGGCTCCACCAGGATCACGCACCCCGGGAACGTCGGCTCGGCGACCAGGACGAGGCAGTCCACCGGGTCGCCGTCGCGGCCGAGCGTGTCCATGATGAAGCCGTAGTCGGCCGGGTAGACGACGCTCGTCCACAGGGTGCGGTCGAGCACCATCCGGCCGAGGCCGAAGTCGTACTCGTACTTGTTGCGGCTCCCCTGGGGGATCTCGATCAGCGCGTGAAGGGGTTCGTCGGCCATGTGGTGCGGCGAAAGGGTAGCCTTCGCCGCTCACTCGTGGTCTCGCTGGACGACATCCGCGCCGCCGCAGACGGCCTGACCGGTGTCGCCCACCGGACTCCCACCGAGCGGTCGGAGACGTTCTCGCGCCAGTGCGGCGGCGAGGTGTGGCTGAAGTTCGAGAACCAGCAGCGCACCGGCTCGTTCAAGATCCGCGGCGCCTACACGAAGATCCGGTCGCTCAGCCCGGCCGAGCGAGCGGCGGGTGTCGTCGCGCCGTCGGCCGGGAACCACGCGCAGGCGGTCGCCTTCGCCGCCCGCTCGGCGGGCGTGGACGCGACCGTCTACATGCCCGAGGCGGCCTCGCTCGCCAAGGTCGGCGCAACCGCGGGCTACGGCGCCACGGTGCGGCTGGTCGGCGACAGCGTCGAGGCGTCGGTCGAGGCGGCCCGCCAGGCCGTCCAGGACGAGGGCAGGACGCTCGTCCACCCGTTCGACGACGAGGTGGTCATCGCCGGCCAGGGAACCGTGGGCCTGGAGATCCTCGAGGACGTCCCGGACGTCGACGCGATCGTCGTCCCGCTCGGCGGCGGCGGGCTGCTCTCGGGCGTCGCGAGCGCGGTCAAGGCGCTGCGGCCGGAGGTGCGCGTGATCGGCGTCGAGGCGGCCGGCTGCGCTCCGTACGTCGGCTCGCTCCAGCACGGCACGATCACGCCGGTGCCGCAGACCGAGACGATCGCCGACGGCATCGCGGTCAAGCACCCGGGCGAGAAGACGTTCGCGCTGATCCGCGAGCTGGTCGACGACGTCGTCACCGTCACCGACGCGGAGATCGGCCAGACCATCGTCGAGCTGCTCGAGCGCACGAAGGCGGTGGTCGAGGGCGCCGGCGCCGTCGGCCTGGCGGCGCTGCTGTCCGGCAAGGTGCAGTCGCGCCGGGCCGTCGCGGTGCTCTCTGGCGGGAACATCGACACGCCGCTGCTGATGCAGGTGATCCGCTTCGGGCTCACGAACGCGGGCCGCTACCTGGTCATCCGCACCCGCCTGATCGACCGGCCCGGCCAGCTCATGCACCTCCTGAAGGTGATCGCCGACTCGCACATCAACATCCTGGTCATCTCCCACCACCGCGAGAGCGTCGACGTCGCCGTCGCCGAGACGGGCATCGAGCTGATCCTGGAGACGCGCGACGAGGCGCATGCGCACGAGGTGATCGAGCTGGTTCGCAGCCACGGGTACCCCGTCACCCGCATGCACTAGCCCAAGAACCGGGGCCAGGCCCCGGTCCCGGAAGCGTCACGCCTTTGCAACGGCCGGCGTTCGGGGCCTGGCCCCGGTTCTGGGGGCCTGGCCCCGCCGCTCGCCTAGCAGCGCTCCTGGATGCGGGGGGTGGAGGAGGCTCCGTGCGTCGTCCGGCCGACCGCCCAGAACGTCGTCGTGCCGGGCACGTTGGCGGCCGCCACGAGCCCGGCCGTGGCTCCCGAGTGGAGCAGCGATCGCGTCCAGCGCGTGCCCGTCCAGTGCGCCACCTCCGGCCGGCCGGGGTTCGGGCCCGGCTGGTTGAAGTTCGAGCCGACCGCCCAGACGTCGTTCGCTCCCGCCGCCGCGATCCCGTCGAGGCTGATCCGCGCCCCGGTCGTGAGCGAGCGCGTCCACGCCGTCCCGTTCCAGTGCAGCGTCGCGTCGGGGCCCGCGCCGGCCGCCCAGGCGTCGGTCGGCGAGATGGCGGTGACGGCGGTCAGGTGCGCGCCCGCCGGCGCGGACACCACGTGCCACGCGCCTCCCGTCCAGTGCTCCATGAGCCCCAGCCCGACCGCCCACACGTCGTTCGTCGCCGACGCGCCCGCGCCGACGAGCAGCGAGCCGGACGCCGGGCTCGGCGACGGCACCACCGTCCAGCGCGAGCCGTTCCAGTGCAGCGTGCGCGTCCGGAACTCGAGCCTGGTGGTGCCCACCGCCCAGATGTCGGTGGGAGAGACGACGGTGATGTCCTCCAGCGTGGCGTTGCGCGCGTTCGCCGGGAGCGCCACCCGGCGCCAGCGCGTCCCGTTCCAGTGCAGGACGAGCGCGGCGTGCTGTGTCGCTCCGAACTGGCCGGCCGCCCAGGCGTCGGTCGGCGAGACGTCGGCGACGGTCTGGAGCACGCTCAGGCGGCGGCCCGGGTTCGGCGTCGGGATGCGCTTCCAGCGGGTGCCGTTCCAATGCTCGGCGAGCGTGCGCCTGCGACCCCACACGCCGACCGCCCAGGCGTCGCTCGCGGAACTCGCCGACACGTCGGCGAGCGCGCCGTTCACGGGCGCCCCCGAGACGACCTGCCACGACGTCGCACACGACGCCGCCTGCGCGGGCACGGCCCAGAGCAGGCCCGCCACGACACCCGCCAGCGACCCCGCCCATGCTGCCCGGTAACGCATGCGAGCAGTCTAAACCGGGGCAGGAGCGGTCAGCGCGCGATGTCCTTGACCCGCTTCACGAGCGCGCGGTGGTAGGCGGGGCGCAGCGTCGTGTCGGCCGCGCCCAGCATGAGCGCGACCAGCGCCGTGTCGTAGCGGCCGGCCACGTAGCCGACGACGATCAGCCCCGCCGCCGCGACGGCGATCACGAGCCGGCCGGCGTTCGTCACCTCCCGCGGCTCGAGTCGCTCGGCGTTCTGCCACACCTCGCCGAAGGTGGCGTTCTTGTCGAGTCCGAGCAGGAGCCGGACGCCGTCGCGGTTCGACCGCCGCAGCTGGCGCATGCGGACGAGGTAGAAGCCGCCGTAGCCGGCCGCGATCACCGCCGCGGACGGCCACAGGCGGTCGTGCAGGTAGGGCGAGAGCAGCGCCAGCGCCGGCGCGGCGAAGCCGAGGATCAGGGCCGACTCCTCGGCCAGCCGCCGGCCCGGCCCCGGCGCGAGCATCCGTGAGACGACCGTCCCCAGGAAGACGGCGCAGACGAGCACCGCTCCCGCAGCGGTCACGCCCTCGGAGGCGCTCACAGCCCCAGGCTGCGGGCGATCACCAGCCGCTGCACCTCGTTCGTGCCCTCGCCGATCTCGAGCACCTTCTGGTCGCGGTAGAAGCGGCTGACCGGGTACTCGTCCATGAACCCGTAGCCGCCGTGGATCTGCACCGCCTCGTTGCAGGCGCGGCGCGAGAGCTCGCCCGTATAGAGCTTCGCCATCGCCGCCACCTGGGCGAAGTCGCGTCCCTGATCCTTCAGCCACGCCGCCTTGTGGACGAGGTTTCGCGCCGCCTCGATCTCGGTGGCCATGTCGGCGAGCTTGAACTGCACCGCCTGGAAGCGGCCGATCGGCCGGCCGAACTGCTCCCGCTCGCGGGCGTACGAGAGCGCCATCTCGAACGCGCCCTGGGCGGCCCCGAGCCCGAGCGCGGCGACGCTGATGCGGCCGCCGTCCAGGACCTCGAGGAACTGCCGGAAACCGTTGCCCCGCGGCCCGAGCAGGTGATCCTCCGGCACGCGGCAGCCCTCGAAGTGCAGCTCCCGTGTGTCCGACGAGCGCCAGCCCATCTTGCGAAGCGGCGCCGACTGGGTGTAGCCCGGGCTGCCGTTCTCGATGACGATGTTCGAGATCTCGTCCGGCCCCGTGCGGGCCGTGACGGTCACGAGCGCCGACATCTCCGTGCCCGCGTTCGTGATGAACATCTTGCTGCCGTCGACGACCCACTCGCCGCCCTCCAGCCGGGCGGTCGTGCGCGTCGCACCGGCGTCGGAGCCGGCGCCGGCCTCGGTCAGCCCGAACGCGCCCAGCCCCTGCCCGGACGCCAGCCGCGGCAGCCAGCGCCGCTTCTGCTCCGGCGTCCCGAACAGGTTGATCGGCTGCGTGCCGAGCGACGTGTGGGCGGCGACGGTGATCGCGAACGACTGGTCGACGCGGGCGAGCTCCTCGATCCCGATCGCGTAGGCCAGCGTGTCGGCGCCGGCGCCGTCCCATTCCGCCGCGATGGGGATGCCGAGCAGCCCGAGCGCGGCCGCCTTCGCGACCAGGTCGAGCGGGAAGCGGCCCTCGCGGTCGAGCGCCTCCGCCTGCGGCCCGATCTCCCCCTCCGCGAACTCCCTGACCGTCTCGCGGAAGAGGCGGTGCTCCTCGGAGAGGTCGAAGCTCAGCACAGCGACTGGGCCAGCTCCACCAGAAGCCGTACGCCCCAGCCGGTGCCGCCCTTGCCGAGCCCGTCGCCGCGGTCGGCGTCGACGTCGGCGACGCCCGCGATGTCCAGGTGCGCCCAGGCGCCCTCGCCGGCGAACTCCTGGAGGAAGCGGGCCGCGAAGCACGCCCCGCCCTTGCCCGCCGTCGAGCTGTTCATCATGTCCGCCACCTCGGAGCGCATGAAGCGCTTGTAGGTGTCCGAGAGCGGCATGCGCCAGACGTGCTCGCCGCCCAGCTCGCCGGCCGCCGCGATCCGCTCGACGAACGCGTCGTCGCGGCCGAACACGCCGGCGTGCCAGTCGCCCAGGGCGACGACCATCGCCCCGGTGAGGGTGGCGAGGTCGACGACGTGGGTCGCGCCCTGGCCGCGGGCGTGGTGGAGGCAGTCGGCCAGCACCAGCCGGCCCTCGGCGTCGGTGTTCGTGATCTCGATCGTCTTGCCGTTCGCGGCCGTGACGACGTCGTCCGGCCGCATCCCGGCCGGGGACACCAGGTTCTCGACCGCCCCGATCACCGTGACGACCTGGAGCGGCAGCTCGAGCGCGGCGATCGCGGCCGTCGCCTCCAGCACCGCCGCGGCGCCGGACATGTCGAACTTCATCCCGGTCATGCTGCGCGCGGGCTTCAGCGAGTAGCCCCCGGTGTCGAACGTGAGCCCCTTGCCGACGAGGCCGAGGACGATCTCGCCGCGGGCCTTCTTCGGACGGTGCTTGAGGGTGATCAGCGCCGGCTCGCTGCCACCCGCCGCCGCCACGGCGAGGAATGCGCCCATGCCCTTGCGCTCGAGGAAGCGGCGGTCCTTCACGGTCGCGGTGACGCTCGCGTGCTCGGCCGCGACCTGCTCGGCGCGCTCGGCCAGCTGGGCCGGGCCGAGGTGGTTCGAGGGCGCGTTCTGGAGGTCGCGCGCGCGGTTCACCGCCGCGGCGACGGTGCCGGCGCGCCGGGCCGCGCGGCGGTCGCCGTCGACCAGGGCGACGGACTCGAGCCGGCTGGGGCGGTCGGCGGCCGGGCCGGTGCGGAAGCGGTCGAAGCGATAGTCGCCGAGCACGGCTCCCTCGACCAGGCAGCGGCTGGCCAGCTCGCGCTCGAGCGGAACGGCGTCGGTCACGAACGCGAGCGACCTGGCCCGGGAGGCGGTCGCCGCGCGCGCCGCCATGGCGGCCGCCTGGCGCACGTCGTCGGCCGTCGGCGAGGCGCCGATCCCGACCACGGCCACCCGCTTCGCCCGCACTCCGCCCGGCGCGTGCAGCATCGTCACCTTGCCGCGCACGCCGCGGATCTCGCCCGCGGCGATCAGGTTCGCGATCACGCCCCCCATCGCCGCGTCCAGCTCGGCCAGCACGCCGGCGAGCACGGGCGGCTTGCGCACGGCGACCGCCAGCACGTCGGCGCTGACGCGGAGAGGGCCCGTGTTCGTGGTGGTGATACGCATGTTGCGGTCGACCGGTCGTCCGGCCTCGGGCATCCTACCCATCACACCAATGCCGTCCACCCGTTGTCCCAACTGCGGCGCGCTCCCGCCCGACGGTGCGCGCTTCTGTCCGAGCTGCGGCCGCCCGCTGGCCGTCGGCGACACGACCGAGCGCAAGCTCGCCACCGTGCTCTTCGCCGACCTGGCCGGGTCGACGGAGCTCTCGGCCACCATGGACGCCGAGGCGCTGCGTGCCCTGCTCGGCGACGTCTTCGACCAGCTCTCGCGGGCGTCCGAGGCCTACGGCGGCACGGTGGAGAAGTTCATCGGCGACGCCGTCATGGCCGTCTTCGGCGTGCCCGTCGCCCACGAGGACGACCCGGAGCGGGCCGTGCGTGCGGCGCTCGTCATGCGCTCCCGGATCGCCTGGCTGGCGGAGCGGCTGGACATGTCGCTGCAGCTGCGCATCGGCATCAACACGGGCGTCGTCGCCACCGGCGCCGTCCCCGGTCGCGACTTCCTCGTCACCGGCGAGGCCGTGAACCTCGCCGCCCGGCTGCAGCAGGCGGCGGAGCCGGGCGAGATCCTGGTCGGCGAGCGCACGTTCCGGGCCGTCGAGCCGCTCGCCCGCACCGTCGCGCCGCGCTCGCTGCGCGTGAAGGGCAGGGCGGGGCCGATCACCGCGTACGCGGTGGAGCGGATGGCGCCCGCCGGCTCCTACCGCCGCCGGCGGCGCGCGTACGGCCCGTTCGTCGGCCGCGAGGCCGAGCTCGTGCTGCTGCGCTCGCTCACCGAGCGCGCCGTGGAGCACCGCCGGCCGCACCTGATCACCCTGGTGGGCGAGCCCGGCATCGGCAAGAGCCGGCTGCTCGAGGAGGCGGTGGTGGAGCTGCGCCGCTCCGACGAGCCGCCCGCCGTCTGGGTCGGACGCTGCCTCCCCTACGGCGAGGCGGGCCCGTACGCGCCGCTGCGCGACGTGCTGCTGCGGGCGGCGGCGGTGCGCGGCGACGACGATCCGGAGGAGGCGATCGCCCGCGTGACCGGCTACCTGCACGCGCTCGTGTCCGACGCCACGCCGGAGTGGATCGACGAGCTGCTGCGGACGGTGTCCAACCGGCGCCGGGTCGCACGCGAGCAGGACGACCTCGACCGCGATCCGCAGACCGGCCGCGACGCCTGGAGGGAGCTGCTGCTGGCGATGGCGGCGCGGGAGCCGACGCTGCTCGTGATCGAGGACGCCCACTGGGCGGAGCCCGCCCTGCTCGAGCTGGTGGCCGCCGTGATCCGAAGCGACGTCCGCGTGCCGCTGGTGGTGATCTGCCTCGCACGCGACGACCTGCTCGTGCAGCACCCCGGCTGGGGCTCGGGCATGCGCGACGAGACGACGGTGACGCTGTCGGCGCTCGGATCCGACGACATGCGTCGCCTGGCGACGGCGCTCGGCGGCGAGCAAGACGGCGAGGTGGGGCTGGCGGGCGGCAACCCGTTCTTCCTCGAGGAGATCCTGGCCATGACGGGGGAGGGCGGGGAGCGCGTCCCCGAGACGGTGCAGGGCGTGATCGCCGCCCGCATCGACCTGCTCCCGCCGGAGGCCAAGCGCGTGCTCCAGTGCGCGGCCGTGATCGGGCGCCGGTTCACGCCGGTGCAGCTGGCCGTGCTCGCCGGCGCCCAGGATCTCGGCCGCACGCTGCGGCGGCTGGCCGAGCGCGGCTTCACGTACACCGAGCCGGGCGGCGGCCAGGCGTTCAAGCATGCCCTGATCCGCGACGTCGCCTACGAGAGCATCGCCCGCCGCGAGCGCGCGCGCCTGCACCTGCAGCTGGCGCGCTTCCTCGAGAACGACCCGGTCGTGAGCCGGCAGACGGTGGCGACCCACTACGCCGCGGCGGCCGGCCTGGGCGCCGACGACGCCCGCGCCGACGCCGTGCGCACGCTGCTCGCCGCCGCCGCGGACGCGCGCGCCATCTACGCCCACGGCCTCGCGCTGCGGCAGGCGACCCTGGCCCAGTCGCTCGCGAGCGGCGACCGCGAGCACGCGCTCGCCGCCGAGGCGATCGGCGACGCGCGCTGGATGACCGAGGCCTCCGAGGATGCGTGGGTCGCCTACGCCGAGGCGCTCGAGCACGCCGAGCGGGCCCGCCTCGGCGCCGGCGACCTCGCCCGGCTGCGGTGGAAGTGGGTCGACATGCCCACCCGGTGGGGGTCCGCGCTGTCGGGCCTCCCGGGCCAGATGGATCTCGCGCAGTCGATCGCGCGCGGGATCGAGGAGGCGCGCGCAGCCGGGCTCCCGGCGATCGAGGGCCGGCTGTACGTGGCGGCCGCGCTCAGCCGCTGGCGGTACGAGTCCGACGACAGGGCCGCGCTCGAACAGGGGCTCGAGGCCGGGGAGGCGGCGCTCGCGATCGGCGAGCGGATGGGGCGGCCGGCCCTGCGTTCCGCCGCGATGGACGCGATCGGGACAGTGCTGCTCGGCCTGGGCCGCTACCACGAGGCGCGGCGGCTCTCCGACCGCCGGCTCGAGCTGGCCGTCGCCGGCGGCCGCCGCGAGGAGCGCATGGACGCGTGCTCGCAGGCCGTCCAGACGCGGCTCGTGGTCGGCGACTACGCCGGTGCCGTGGCCGCCGGCGAGGCGGCCGAGGTGCCGGGCGCCGACGAGGTGCACTGGCGGGCGCGGCCGGTGCTCGACGTCGCCGAGGCCTACTTCGCCTGGGACCGGTGGGACGACGCGATGCGCGCCTACGAGCGGTCGGTCGCCCTCTACCGGCGCAGCGGCGGCGGCCGCAGCAAGGCGCCGTCGCGGGCCAGCGGCGTGGCCGCGGCCGTCCACCTGCTGCGCGGCGACCAGGAGCAGGCGGAGGAGATCGAGCAGCGGCTCGGCGCCCAGCCCAAGGTCGCGTTCCAGCTGCTTGTCGGCCAGGCGCTGCTCGGCCGGGGCGAGGCCGAGCTGGCGCTCGACCGCGTCCGCCACCTCGACCTCGCCGAGCACCCCGTCTACCGCGTGGCGCCGGGTGCGCTCACGATCCGGGCCGAGGCGGTCGCGATGCTCGGGCGCTGGGACGAGCTCGACGAGACGCTCGGGCTGGTGCTCGCGCTGCCCGGAGTGGAGGAGATGCCGCGCATCTGCGCGCAGGTCGACCGCGCCCGCGGCATCGCGGGCGACGAGGCCGCGCTCGAGCGCGCCGCCGCCCGCTTCGGCGAGCTCGGCTGCGAGTTCGAGCGCGCCCGCTGCCGCGAGCTGCTCGGAGACACGGCCGGCGCGCGCGCCGTCTACGCGCGCATGGGCGCGATCCCGGCGCTCGAGCGGGCCGGCGCCTGAGGCGGCCCGTCTATCGTGCGGTCGTCCCGCACCCGACCCGAACGAGGTTCATTCCGCATGGCGAACACGACCGCGACCATCGAGACGAGCATGGGCACCATCGAGCTCGAGCTCTTCGCCGACGACGCGCCCGACACGGTCGCGAACTTCGTGAAGCTCGCCGGCGACGGCTTCTACGACGGGCTGATCTTCCACCGCGTGATCCCCGACTTCATGATCCAGGCCGGCTGCCCCCAGGGCACCGGCACCGGCGGCCCCGGCTACACCTTCGACGACGAGATCAACCAGCACCGGATCGTGCGCGGCACGCTCGCGATGGCGAACGCCGGCCCGAACACGAACGGCAGCCAGTTCTTCATCGTGACCGCGGATGCGACCCCGTGGCTGGACGGCAAGCACACCGCCTTCGGCCAGGTGACGGGCGGCCAGGACGTCGTCGACGCGATCCAGAGCGTCGAGCGCGACGGCCGCGACCGGCCCGTCGAGCCGGTGACGATGGACAAGGTCACCGTCGGCTCCGGGGAGTAGCCGGGCCGCTGGGGCGTCCGGCTGCGGCGCACCCCTACCACCAGCCGAGCGCGGCCAGCCCTGCGAGATCGTCGATGCGCGCATCGGGCAGGACGCCGCGCGGGTCGCCGCCCTCGCGGTCGCACCACACCCCGCGCAGGCCGGACCGCTGGGCGCCGGCCACGTCGCGGAGCGGGTGGTCGCCCACCATGGCGGCCCCGGCCGGGTCGCAGCCGACGGCCTCCAGGGCGATCCGGAAGATGCGGGGATCGGGCTTCGACGCGCCCGCCGCCCCCGACGTCACGACGACCTCGAACATGCCGGTGAGGCCGGCCGCGTCGAGCTTCGCCCGCTGGTGGCGCTCCGTCCCGTTCGTGACCACGGCCAGCGCGACCCCGGCCGCGCGCAGGCGCTCGAGCGCGGCGACGGTGTCGGGGAAGGGCCGGCAGCGCGCGCGGCGGTGCTCGTGGTAGGCGGCGGCGAGGCGGGCCGCGAGCGCGGGGTCGTCGATGCCGTGATCGGCCAGCGCCTCCCGCCAGGCGGCCGCCCGGAAGGCTTCCGCCCAGCCCTCCGTGCCGGCCGGAAACGGCGCCCAGAGCGCCTCCCACGAGCTCATGTCGCGCATGCCGGCGACCGCCGCCGTCGGGGCCTGGCCCCAGCGCGGGCGCACCCGCTCGTGCAGCGACCGGCCCATCCCGGCGGGGGCGCCCGCGGCGGCGGCACAGTCGTCGACGGCGGCCAGGAAGCCGCCGTAGTCGGGCAGCAGCGTCTCGTCCAGGTCGAACAGGACGGCCCTCACGCCGCGGCCACGAGCGTCCGCATCCATGCGCCGGCGGCGCGCACGGCCTCCAGGTCGACGCCGGTCTCGTAGCCGCGCTCGTGCAGCATCGCGACCAGCGACTCGGTGGCCAGATTGCCCGGGGCGCCGGGTGCGAACGGGCACCCGCCCAGGCCGCCCGCCGACGCGTCGAAGGTGCGCACACCCGCCTCGAGGCCCGCGGCCACGTTCGCGAGCGCCCGGCCGCCCGTGTCGTGCAGGTGCAGGGCGACGCGCTCCACCGGCACCGACGCGGTCACGGCGGAGACGACGTCCACCACCTGCTCGGGCCGGCCGACGCCGATCGTGTCGCCGATCGAGACCTCGTCGCAGCCGAGCCCGGCGAGCGCCGCGGCCACTCCCGAGACGACGGCCGGCGCGACTTCGCCCTGGTAGGGGCAGCCGAACGCGGTCGAGACGTACCCGCGCGTCCACATGCCCTCGGCGTTCGCCCGTTGCAGGACCGGCGCGAAGGCGAGCAGCGACTCGGCGATCGACATGTTGATGTTCGCACGGGTGAACGCCTCGGACGCGGCCGTGAAGACGGCGATCGCGTCCGCCCCCGCCGCCAGCGCCCGCTCCAGCCCGCGCAGGTTGGGCACGAGCACGGGGTAGCGCACGCCCCGGCGCCGGCGCAGGAACCGCAGCACCTCCTCGGCGTCCGCCAGCTGGGGCACCGCCTTCGCCGACACGAACGACGTCGCCTCGACGCAGGGCAGGCCCGCGTCGGCCAGCGCCTCGATCAGCCGCACCTTGTCGGCGGCGGGCACGATGCCCGGCTCGTTCTGGAGCCCGTCGCGCGGACCCACCTCGTACACGGTGACGGCGCCGCTCACGCCGTGTCGAGCTCCACGAGCGCCTGACCGCGCGCGACCAGGTCGCCGGCGGCGACCATCACCGCCGCCACGGTGCCGGCAGCAGGCGCGGCCACGGCCAGCTCCATCTTCATCGCCTCGAGCACGACCAGCGGGGCGCCCTCGTCCACCCGCTCGCCCTCGCGCACCTCGACCCGCAGCACCGTCCCGGGCATCGGCGCCTGCAGCGACCCCGCCGCGAGCACCTCGACCGCCGCCGCCTCGTCGTCGGCCGCCACCCGGTGGTGCCAGCCCTCGTGGAGCACGAACCCGCCGGCCGTCTCGACCGGGGGCAGCGGCGGAGCGAACGCATGCCACACGTCGCCGTGGCCGGCCCGCAGCGCCGAGCGGCGCACGTCGTCGGGGAGCGGTGGGACGAGCGCGGGCCGCCACTCGCGGTCGACGAAGTCGATCCCGGCTGCCCCGCGCCGGAACGCGGGCTGATCGAGCACCCAGCGCAGGAAGCCGAGGTTCGTTGTCACGCCGAGCACGGACACCTCGGCCAGGGCCGCCGCCATCCGCTCGATGCAGGCGTCGCGGTCCTCCGCATGGGCGATCAGCTTGGCCAGCAGCGGGTCGTAGCGCACGCCCACCTCGTCGCCCTCGCGGACGCCCGCGTCGACGCGCAGCCCCGGCCAGGAGGGCAGCCGCAGCCGCAGCAGCGTGCCCGTCGCGGGGACGAAGCCCGCCGCCGGATCCTCGGCGTAGAGCCGGCACTCGAGCGCATGGCCGCGCAGCGAGACGTCCGCCTGCTCCAGCTCGAGCGGTGCGCCTGCGGCGACGTCCAGCTGGGCGCGGACGAGATCGATGCCGGCGACCGCCTCGGTCACGGGGTGCTCCACCTGCAGGCGCGCGTTCAGCTCCAGGAAGCACCAGCCGCCGTCGTCGGTGACGAGGAACTCGACGGTGCCCGCCCCCGCGTAGCCGGCCGCTGCGGCGATCGCGACGGCGGCGTCGCCGAGCGCCGCGCGCTGGTCGGCATCGACGGCGGGCGAGGGCGACTCCTCCACGATCTTCTGGTGCCGGCGCTGGAGCGAGCAGTCGCGCTCGCCGAGATGGATGCAGCCGCCGTGGGCGTCTGCCAGCACCTGCACCTCGACGTGGCGGGCGCCGGCCAGCCGCCGCTCGAGGTAGACGCGGTCGTCGCCGAACGCGGCCGCCGCCTCGCGCCTGGCGGAGTCCAGCGCGGGGCGGAGCGAGGCCGCGTCGTCGACGGCGCGCATCCCGCGGCCGCCGCCGCCCGCGGCCGCCTTCACCAGCAGCGGGAAGCCGAGGCGGGTGGCGGCGCGGACGAGCGCGGCGTCGGACAGGTCGTCTCCGGCGTACCCGGGCGCGACCGGCACGCCCGCCTCCTCGGCCAGCCGCCGCGCGGCGACCTTGTCGCCGAGCGCCCGCATCGCCGCGGGCGGGGGGCCGACCCACACGAGCCCTGCGTCGAGCACCGCCTGGGCGAAGTCGGCGTTCTCGGCCAGGTACCCGTACCCGGGATGCACCGCCGCCGCGCCGGCCGCGGTCGCGGCCGCCACGATCCCGGTGATGTCGAGGTAGCTCGCGACCGGCGTCGCGCCGTCGGCGAGGGCGACGTGGAGGGCGTCGCGATCGGCCGGCTCGAAGACGGCCTGCGTGTCGATGCCGAGCTCCCGGCACGCGCGGATCACGCGCACCGCGATCTCGCCGCGGTTGGCGATCAGGAGCCGGTGGATCGCGGCGACCATGCCGGCGGTCGCTTGCCGAGGAACGCGTCCAGGCCCTCGCGGGCCTCGTTGCCCGCGCGGGTGACCGCCAGCCGCTCCGCCAGGTCGGTGAGGGCGAGGCCGGCGCTGGCCTCGCGGATGAGCTGCTTGGACGCGGCGACGGCGTCGGGCCCGCACTCCAGGTAGGCGAGGACGTGGTCGGCGACCGCGTGCTCGAGCCGCTCGGGCGCGGCCACGCCGTGGACGAGCCCGATGGCGAGCGCGTGGTCGGCGTCGAACCGCTCGCCCGTCGTGAACAGCGCGCGGGCGTGGCCGGGGCCGATCTTGCGCAGGACGAACGGCGAGACGGTGGCCGCGATCAGCCCCAGGCGCGCCTCCGTGAACCCGAACTGGGCGCCGCGGGCGGCCACCGCGACGTCGGCGCAGGCGACCAGCCCTGCGCCGCCCCCGAGCGCGTGCCCGTTCACCCGGGCGATCACGGCCCGCGGGCAGGAGTCGATCGTCTCGAAGAGCGTGCGGGCGAGGCCGGCGTCGGACACGTTCTCGTCGTAGTCGAGGTCGCGCGCCCGCCGCATCCACTCCACGTCCGCGCCCGCGCAGAACGCGTCGCCCGCACCGGTCAGCACGATCACCCGGGTGCCGTCGTAGCTGAGCGCCGAGATCATCTGGGTCAGCTCGATCATCAGCTCCCGGTCGAACGCGTTTCGCCGGTCGGGCCGGTCGAGCGTCACCGTGGCCACGAGGCCGTTCCTGTCGAGTCGAACGGTGCTCACATCCGGAAGACGCCGAAGGTCGTGTCGGGCACCGGGGCGCTCGCGGCCGCCGCCAGGCCGAGCGCGAGCACGCGCCGCGTGTCGACCGGGTCGATGATGCCGTCGTCCCACAGCCGCGCGGTCGAGTAGTAGGGGCTGCCCTCCCGCTCGTACGTCTCCAGGATCGGCGCCTCGAACGCGTCGCGGTCGGACTCGTCCAGCTCGCCGCGCACGGTCGAGAGCACGCGCGCCGCCTGCTGGCCGCCCATCACCGAGATGCGGGCGTTGGGCCACATCCACAGCTGCCGGGGCGAGTAGGCGCGGCCGCACATCGCGTAGTTGCCTGCGCCGAACGACCCCCCGATGACGACGGTGAATTTGGGCACCTCGGCACACGCTACCGCGGTGACCAGCTTCGCGCCGTCCTTGGCGATCCCGCCCGCCTCGTACTCGCGCCCGACCATGAAGCCGGTGATGTTCTGCAGGAAGACGAGCGGGATCCGGCGGCGGGCGGCCAGCTCGATGAAGTGGGCGCCCTTGAGCGCCGACTCCGAGAAGAGGATGCCGTTGTTGGCCAGGATCGCGACCGGATAGCCCATCAGGCGGCCGAAGCCGCAGACGAGCGTCTCGCCGTAGAGCGGCTTCCACTCCTGCAGGAGCGATCCGTCCACGATCCGCGCGATCACCTCCCGCACGTCGTAGGGCCGGCGCACGTCGCTGGGAACGACGCCGTGCAGCTCGGCCGGGTCGTATGCCGGCTCGACCGGCTCGCGTCGCACCCACGGCTCGGGCGCGGGGTCGCCGAGGGTGCGGACGATCTCCCGCGCGATCAGGAGCGCATGCGCGTCGTCTGCGGCCATGTGGTCGACGACCCCGGACTCGCGCGCGTGCACGTCGGCGCCGCCCAACTCCTCCGCCGTCACGTCCTCGCCCGTCGCCGCCTTCACGAGCGGCGGGCCGCCGAGGAAGATCGTGCCGGTGCCGCGCACGATCACGGCCTCGTCGCTCATCGCCGGCACGTAGGCGCCGCCGGCGGTGCACGAGCCCATGACGACCGCGATCTGGGGGATGCCGGCGGCCGACATCCGGGCCTGGTTGTAGAAGATGCGGCCGAAGTGGTCGCGGTCGGGGAAGACCTCGGCCTGGAGCGGCAGGAACGCCCCTCCCGAGTCGGCCAGGTAGATGCAGGGCAGCCGGTTCTGGGCAGCCACCTCCTGCGCCCGCAGGTGCTTCTTCACCGTCATCGGGAAGTAGCTGCCGCCCTTCACCGTGGCGTCGTTGGCCACGATCATGCACGGCCGGCCGGCGACGGGACCGATCCCGGTGACGATGCCGGCCGCGGGCGCCTCGCCGGCGTAGAGGCCGTGGGCGGCGAGCGGGCAGAGCTCGAGGAACGCCGCGCCGGGGTCGACGAGCCGCTCGACCCGCTCTCGGGCGAGCAGCTTGCCGCGCGCGCGGTGGCGTTCGACCGCCGTCTCGCCGCCGCCGGCGCGGGCGTGCGCCAGGTGCCGCTCGAGCTCGGCCAGCAGCCCGCGCATGTGCTCGCGGTTGGCCAGGAACTCGTCCGAGCCGGCGTCGAGGTGGCTGGCGATCCGCGGCACCGGCGGAGCGTACCGGCGGCCACCGTCGGCGCCATGCAGACACTTGACAGACGCCATGTGTGACGTCATAATGACGTCATGGAGACGACACGATTCGTCGACGCCGTCCGCGCGGATCTCGAGGCCGCCGCCGCCGTCGGCGGCGAGACGCTCGTCGAGGCCGCGGGACGGCTGGCGGCGGCGCTCGACGCCTCGATGCGGCTCGCGCTCCTGGACGCGCTCTCGGAGGCGTCCATGGAGCTCAACCGCCAGCTCGCCGGCGGCCGCATCGACGTCCGCCTCGTCGGCCGCGACGTCGAGCTCACCTACGTGGCCGACGCGCCGCCTCCGCCCGGCGCCGAGGACGACTCCTCGGCCCGGATCACGCTGCGGCTGCCCGAGCGGCTGAAGGCCGACGCCGAGTCGGCCGCCGCGCGCGAGGGCGTGTCGACGAACGCCTGGCTGGTGCGCGCGGTGAGCGCGGCCGTCGGTCAGGGCCGGGTGGGCCACCGCCTGCGCGGCTACGCATCGGGATGAGAGGAGCAGCATGACCGCCGTCCACAACCTGGGACTGCCCGCGTCCGAGCGCGCCAAGCTCGTGCCGGCGCGCCCCGGCGTACGCGCCGCGACCGAGGCGGACGTCGTCCGCGCAGCCGCCGCGGAGGCGCCCGTCCATGCGGGGAACCGCCCCCGATCCGCCGCCCACCTGTCCGGCTTCGCCCGGGCGTGACCCCGAGGAGACCCACCCCATGGCAACCCACCACACCCCCGACGGCCTGCGCGTGAAGCTGCGCCTGTCGGCCGGGCGCTGCGAGGTCGAGACCGCCGACACGACCGAGACCGTCGTCGAGGCGCGGCCGCTGAACTCGTCGTCGGCCTCGCGGTCGGCCGTCGAGAGCCTGATCGAGACGCTCACCGACCGCGCCGACGGCGGCCACGAGCTGCTGGTCGAGGTGCCGAGGCACAAGCGGCTGATTCCCGGATTCGGTGACGCGCAGGTGCTGATCCGGGTGCGCGGCCCGCACGGCCTGGCGCTGGACGCCTCGAGCGCGTCCGCCGACATCGACGTGCGCGGCCGGCTCGGAGGCGCCGACGTCCGCACCGCCTCGGGCGAGGTGACGGTCGAGACCGTCACCGGCCGGACGGAGGTGAAGACGGCCAGCGGCGACGTCCACCTCGGAGCCGTGCTCGGCGCGGGCGGCGTGAACACGATGTCGGGCGACGTCGTGGTGCGCGAGACGCGCTCGGCGTTGACCGTGAACACGATGTCCGGTGACGTCCGCATCCGCCGGGCGAGCGCCGGCGCGGTGCAGCTGCGCAGCATGTCCGGCGACCTCGAGGCCGCGATCGCGCGCGGGGCGACGCTCTACGTCGACGCCACATCGGCGTCAGGGGATGTCCGCTCCGAGCTGCCGGTGAGCGGGACGGCGCCGGGCGGGCCGGCCGACGTCGAGCTGCGCGCGACCTCGCTCAGCGGCGACATCCTGGTGACGCGGGCGGCCGAGCCGGAGCCGGCCGGGGTGTCTAGCCGGATCCGTCCAGCGGCAGGCTGACCCGGAAGGTGCTGCCGCGGCCGGGCTGGCTCTCGGCCGAGATACGCCCGCCGTGGTCGGTGACGAGCTGCTCGGCGATCGACAGCCCGAGGCCGGCGCCGCCGTCGGCGCGGGTGCGGGCCTCGTCGGCGCGGTAGAAGCGCTCGAACACGTGCTTGAGCGCGTCGGGGTCGATCCCGATCCCGGTGTCGGACACCGCCACCACGGCGGTGCCGTCGTTGCGGCGGGCGTCGACGGTGACGTGCCCGCCCTCGGGCGTGTAGCGCAGGGCGTTGTCGACCAGGATCAGGACGAGCTGGCGCAGCTGGTCGGGATTGCCGCGCACCTCGAGCCCCGACGCCGTCGCGACGTCGAGCGCGACCTTGCGGTCGAGCGCGAGCGGCTGCATCGACTGCGCCGAGCCGGAGACGAGCTCGCCGAGGTCGATGCTCCGTTCGGCGGCGACGCCGCTGCGGCCGCGCGCGAGTGCGAGCAGCGCGTCGACCAGCGCCGCCAGACGGTCACTCTCGGCCAGGATCTCGGCCGCCTCCTCGCTGTCGGGCTGCACCTGCTGCAGGTACTCGGCGTTCGCGCGGATCACGGCGAGCGGCGTGCGCAGCTCGTGCGAGGCGTCGGCGACGAACGCCTGCTGGCGCTCGAACGCCGCCGCGACCGGCTCGAGCGACTTGCCGGCCAGCAACCAGCCGCCGACGGCGGCGATGGCCGTGCTGCCGACCACGCCGAGCAGCATGAACGCGAGCAGGCCGTGCAGCGCGTCCTCCTCGGGCTCCATCGACCGGGCCACCTGCGCCACGAGCCTGCTCTGGGGGTTCAGCACCACGGAGAAGATCCGGGTCGTGACCTTGTTGCGCTCGACGGTGCGCATGTCGTTCTGGTGCGCGAGGGCGGCGAGCACGGACGGGCGGTCGGTGGTGCCGCCGTTCTGGAGCGGACTCGTGCCGTCGCTGAACGAGACCGTGTACGAGGCGCCGTACGTCTCGCCGAGCGCCCTCTGAGGGTGCTTGTGGTACTCGTTGCGGACACGCTGCGCGGTCACGCGCAGCCCATGGTCGACGTTCGAGCGCAGCTGCCGCTCCTCCAGCTGGTAGACGGCCGTGCCGACCGCTCCCAGGAACAGCGCGAGCGCCGCCACGTACCACGCCGTGAGCCGGATGCGCGCCCGCGTGAACATCGCTCAGTCGGTGCGCCGGAAGGCGTATCCGAGCCCGCGCACCGTGCGGATCGGATCGTGGACGACGCCGGCCTTCCTCAGCTTGCGCCGCACGTAGTGCACGTAGATGTCGACCACGTTCGAGGCTGGCTCGAACCCGTCCCCCCACACCTGCTCGCGCAGCTGGTCGCGCGAGAGCACGACGCCGGGGTTGCGCATCAGGTACTCGAGCAGCGCCAGCTCGGTGCCGGTGAGCTCGACCGTCGACCCGTTCACGCGCAGCTCGCGCGCGCTCGTGTCCAGCTCGAGCGACCCGGCCTGGAGCACCTCCGGCTCCACCTTCCCGCGCCGGTGCAGCGCCCGCAGCCGCGCCTGCAGCTCGGCCAGCGAGAACGGCTTGGCCAGATAGTCGTCGGCGCCCACGTCCAGGCCCTCGATGCGGTCGGCGACCGACCCGCGCGCGGTCAGCATGATGATCGGGACGCCGTTCCCGTCGTCGCGCAGGCGCCGGCACACCTCCAGGCCGGACAGGCGCGGCAGCTGGAGATCGAGCACGAGCGCGTCGTGGGCGCGTGTGCGCGCGAGCCGCAGCCCCTCGTCGCCGTCGCCGACGATGTCGACGGTATGACCGCCCGATTCGATGGATTTGCGCAGGATCCGCGCCAGCGGCCGGTCGTCCTCGATGACGAGGATGTGCATGTGGGGAGCGTAGCGAGCGGCGATTGGCCGCCTCCAACGGCCACCGGCCCAGTAGGGTTGGCGGTCATGCACGCCGTCGTGAACCGGCTGACGTTCGCCGACCCGGTCTCGGCCGACCTCCTCGCCCGCCTGCGCGACGACGCCATGCCCCGCGTGCGCGACGGAGGGTGTCTGGAGGCGCACGTCGTCCAGACCGGCGAACGGGAGCTGCATCTCATCCTCGTCTTCCACGCCGCCGACGATGCCGACCGGATGATGCGGGAGGTCGGCTCGCCGTGGATGCGCGAGCACGTCGTGCCCCTGCTGGCCGGCCCCACCGACCGGCGCGTCGGCGAGGTGGTCGCCTCGACCCGCGCGTAGCCCGCGTCAGGACGCCGGCGCCGGGCTGACCGCGGCCACGACCGACGCCACGAACGCGGCCAGGGCATCGGGCCCGCCCGCCTCGGCCACCTCGATCGCCTTCGAGCCGATGATGACGCCGTCGGCGCCGGCCGCGAGAGCGGCCACGGCATGCTCCGGCGCCGAGATCCCGAAGCCGACCAGGAGCGGCAGGCGGGTGTGGGCGCGGACGCGCTCGACGAGCCCGGCGACGCGGTCGGAGAGCTGCGCCCGCGCGCCGGTGGTGCCGGCGACTGACACGAGATAGACGAAGCCGCCCGCGTGGGCACAGGCGAGCGCGATCCGCCCGTCCGCCGACGTCGGCGCGAGCAGCGGCACGAGGTCGAGCCCGTGCGCGCGGCAGCCCGCCTCGAGCTCGCCCGCCTCGTCGGCCGGCACGTCGGGCACGATCAGGCCGTCCGCGCCGGCGGCCGCGGCGTCGGCGCAGAAGCGCTCCTCGCCGTAGGCCATGACGGGCGCGGCGTAGGTCATCGGGACGATGGGGACGTCGACCCGCGCCCGCACGTCGCGCAGCACCCCGAGCGCGCGGGTGGTCGTCATCCCGCCCGCGAGCGAGCGCTGGCCGGCCCGCTGCACCGTCGGCCCGTCGGCGAGCGGGTCGGAGTAGGGGATGCCGAGCTCGAGCAGGCCGGCGCCGGCCGCGACCGCCGCCGCCGCCAGGTCGGCCGTGTCGGCGTCCGCCATCAGGTACACCGAGACCACGGGCGGGTCGAGCCTCATCGCGCCTCGACCGCCTCGACGGTGTCCACGTCCTTGTCGCCGCGGCCGGAGAGGCCCACCAGCCACACCTCGCCGGGCCGGGCCGAGCGCAGCGCGAGCGCGAGCGCGTGGGCGGACTCGAGCGCCGGGATGATGCCCTCGCGAAGGCACAGGAGGTGGAACGACTCCAGCGCCTCGGCGTCGGTGACCGGCTCGTACGCCGCCCGGCCCGAGTCCTTCAGGTAGGAGTGCTCCGGCCCGACGCCGGGGTAGTCGAGGCCGGCCGAGATCGAGTGGCTCTCGAGCACCTGGCCGTCGGCGTCGGCGAGCACGTAGGAGCGCGAGCCGTGCAGCACCGACACTCGGCCCTTCGACAGCGTCGCGGCGTGGCCGCGCTCGTCCCCGCCCGCCTCGGCTCCCAGGAGGCGCACGGACTCGTCGGCGACGAACGGGTGGAAGAGGCCGATCGCGTTCGACCCGCCGCCGACGCACGCGGCGACGGCATCGGGCAGGCGCCCCTCGCGCTCGAGGATCTGCGCCCGGGCCTCGCGTCCGATCACCGCCTGCAGGTCGCGCACGAGCATCGGGTAGGGGTGCGGCCCGGCGGCCGAGCCGATCAGGTAGTGGGTCGTCTCGACGTTCGTGATCCAGTCGCGGATGGCCTCGTTCATCGCGTCCTTGAGCGTGCCCGCGCCGGCGCTCACCGGCACCACCTCGGCGCCGAGCATGTGCATCCGCACGACGTTGGGTCGCTGGCGGCGGATGTCCTCCTCGCCCATGTAGACGTGACAGTCCAGGCCGAAGCGTGCGCACACCGTGGCGGCCGCCACGCCGTGCTGGCCGGCGCCGGTCTCGGCCACGATCCGGCGCTTGCCGAGCCGGACGGCGAGCAGCGCCTGGCCGACGGCGTTGTTGATCTTGTGGGCGCCGGTGTGGTTCAGGTCCTCGCGCTTCAGCCAGATGCGCGCGCCGGTGCCCTCGGCGGCCCGCTCGGCCAGGTAGAGCGGCGTCGGCCGGCCGACGTAGTCGCGTCCCAGCCGCTCCACCTCGGCCGCGAAGGCCGGGTCCGCCCGGGCGGCGTCGTAGCCCGCGGCGAGCTCGTCGAGGGCGCCCATCACGGTCTCGGGCACGAACCGGCCGCCGTAGGCGCCGAACCGGCCGCGCCCGTCGGGGAGGGTGGTGGTCACGGTGCCTCCTTTGCAGCGCGCACGAACGCGCGCACGCGGTCGTGGTCCTTGATGCCGGGCGCGGCCTCGACCCCGCGAGACGTGTCGACCGCCCACGGGCGCGCGGCGGCGATGGCGGCGGCAACGTTGTCGGGGTCGAGGCTGCCGGCCAGCACCACGGGCCGGCGCAGGCGCGCCGCCCGCTCCCAGTGCTTGCGCAGCTCCGCGGCGTCCGGGCGCGACCCGTACGGCAGGTCGAGCAGCACCGGCACGTCGTCGGGCACGCCCGCTGGCGGCTCGCCCCGCGCCGCCACGATCGTGTCGCGGAAGTCCTCTGGAGTGTCATACGTCTGCACGAGGTCGAAGCCGTCCAATCGGGGCCTGGCCCCGCCTTCAGCGGGGCCAGGCCCCGACACTGCAGCGGGGCCAGGCCCCTCGACGACGGCGACCGTGCGCACGCCGGACGGGACGCGGGCGGCGAGGGCGCGGGCGCGGTCGAGCTCGACGTGGCGGGGCGTGTCCGGCACGAGCACGAAGCCGACCATGTCGGCGCCGGCGGCCACCGCCGCGTCCACGTCCTGCTCCCGCGTCAGCCCGCAGATCTTCACGAGCGTCACCGCGACACCCCCACCAGCTCGGCCAGGAGCTGTGGCCGGCGCATGAGCGCCGTGCCGACGAGCACGGCGTCGGCGCCGGCGTCGCGCGCGGCCTCGACGTCCGCCCGCGCGCCGATTCCCGACTCGGCCACGCGCACCACCGCGTCCGGCAGGGAGGCGACCAGATCGAGCTGGCGGTCGCGGTCGATCTCGAGCGTGTCCAGGTCGCGGGCGTTCACGCCGACCACCGCAGCCTCCAGCCCGACGGCGCGCTCGGCCTCGGCGGCCGTATGCACCTCCACGACCGCGTCCATGCCCAGCAGCTCCGCCGTCTGCAGCAGCCGGCGCGCCTCCGCGTCGGTCAGCATCGCCAGGATGACGAGGATCGCGTCGGCGCCCGCGATCCGCTGGGCCGCGACCTGCTCCGGGAACACCGTGAAGTCCTTCGCCAGCGCGGGCAGGACGGCCGCGCGGCGGGCGGCGGTCAGGTCGGCCGGGCTGCCGCCGAAGTCGCGCTCGGCGCAGAGCACCGACATCGCGGCCGCGCCCCCGGCCGCGTACGAACGGGCCGTCGCACCGACGTCGGCGTCGGGCGCGATCGACCCCTGGGACGGCGACGCGCGCTTGATCTCCGCGATCACGGCGACGGCCGTCCCCGCCGTGAGCGCGTCGGCGAACCCGCGCGCCGGCTCGGGCGCGTCGCGGCGGATGTCGCCGCCGAGGCGGGTGAGGTAGCCGCTCATCCGGCCACCGGCGCCCGTGCCCGCGTAAACGTCACCAGCTCCTCGAGCTTGCCGAGCGCCGCGCCCGAGTCGATCGTCTCGACGGCCCGGTCGATCGCCGGCTCCATCTCGGGCTCGACGCCGCCGACCACGAGCGCCGCGGCCGCGTTCAGGATGACCGCGTCGCGGCGCGGGCCCTTCTCGCCGTCGAAGACCGTCAGGATCACGGCCGCGTTCTGGGCCGGGTCGCCGCCGCAGCGCAGGTCGTCGGGGCTGCCCGGCCCCGGCCCGGTCGAGAGCGGCCGCGGGTCGAGCGTGTAGGTGCGCACCTCGCCGTCGCGCACCTCGGAGACCAGGTTCTCGCCCGTCGGCGTCAGCTCGTCCAGGCCGCCCGCCCCGTGCACCACCATCGCGTGCTCGGCGCCGAGCTTCGCCAGCACCTGCGCGATCGGCTCCACCAGCGCCTCGGCGTACACGCCCATCACCTGGCGGCGCGCGCCGGCCGGGTTCGTGAGCGGCCCGAGCAGGTTGAAGACCGAGCGGATGCCGAGCTCCTGGCGGATCGGGCCGACGTGGCGCATGGCCGGGTGGTGGGCCTGGGCGAAGAGGAAGCCGAAGCCGACCGTGTCGATGCACTCGGCCACGTCCTGCGGCGCCAGGTCGATGCGCACGCCCAGCGCCTCGAGCACGTCGGCCGAGCCGGTGCGCGACGACATCGCCCGGTTGCCGTGCTTGGCGACCGTCGCGCCCGCCGCCGCCGCGACGAGCGCCGCCGAGGTGGAGATGTTGAACGTGTTCAGGCCGTCGCCGCCCGTGCCGCACGTGTCGACGAGATCGTCCCGCGAGGGTCGCGCCGGGGTCACGTGCGCGCGCATCGCCCGCGCGCAGCCCGCGATCTCGTCCGGCGTCTCGCCCTTCATCCGCAGCGCGACGAGGAACGCGGAGATCTGGGTCGGCGACGCGTCGCCCGCCATCACCTGCATCATGGCGATGTGGGTCTCCTCGGCCGAGAGGTCGCGGCCCTCGACCAGCGTCTTGATCGCGTCGGTGATCACGCCCGCCGCTCCTCCATCGCGAGGAAGTTCCCGATCAGCGTGCGCCCGTGCGGCGTCAGCACGGACTCGGGGTGGAACTGTACGCCGTGCACGGCGTGCTCCTCGTGGCGCACGCCCATCACCTCGCCGTCCGGCGTCGTGGCGGTGACGTGCAGGATCTCGGGCACGGCGCCGACGGCGGCCAGCGAGTGGTAGCGGCCGGCCTCGAACGGCGTCGGGATACCGGCGTAGAGGGGCGAGCCGTCGTGGCTCACCTGATCGGGCTTGCCGTGCACGATCGCGCCGGCCCGGCCGACGCTGCCGCCGTAGAGCTCGACGATCACCTGGTGGCCGAGGCAGACGCCCAGCACCGGTACGCGGCCGGCCGCACGGGAGATCAGCTCGGCGGAGACGCCGGCGTCGGCGGGCGTGCCCGGACCGGGGGAGACGACCAGGTGCGTCGGCGCCCACGCGTCGACCTCGTCGGCGGTGACCCGGTCGTTGCGCTCCACCCGCACCTGCGCCCCGGCCGTCGCGATGTAGTCGACCAGGTTGTAGGTGAACGAGTCGTAGTTGTCGAGCACGAACACGCGCGGCCCGCTCATCGTCCGTACACCCCCGTCTCGGCGCCGTCGATGGCGGCCCCGAGCGCGGCCACCTTGTTCATCGCCTCCTGGTACTCCTCGCCTGGATCGGAGTCGGCGACGACGCCGCACCCGGACTGGAGGTAGGCCACGCCGTCGCGCAGCACCATCGTGCGCAGCGCGATGCACGTGTCCATGTCGCCGCCGAAGCCGAGGTAGCCGACCGCGCCGGCGTAGGCGCCCCGGCGGCGGCCCTCGAGCTCCGAGATGATCTGCATGGCCCGCACCTTCGGCGCCCCCGAGACGGTGCCGGCGGGGAAGGTGGCCTCGAGCAGGTCGACCGCGCCGCGGCCGTCGGCGATGCGGCCGAAGACGCGCGAGACGATGTGCATGACGTGCGAGTAGCGCTCGACGTCCATGTAGCGCTCGAGCCGGATCGAGCCGGGGACGCACACGCGGCCGAGGTCGTTGCGGGCGAGGTCCACCAGCATCACATGCTCGGCCCGCTCCTTGGCCGATGCCATCAGCTCGTCGGCGAGCGCGTCGTCGTGGGCGGCGTCCTTCCCGCGCGGGCGGGTGCCCGCGATCGGGCGCAGCTCGCAGGTGCCGTCCGTGCCCAGGCGCACGTGCGTCTCCGGCGACGACCCGATCAGCTGGAACGCGCCCATGTCGAGCAGGAACATGTACGGCGAGGGGTTGACGGTGCGCAGGGCGCGGTAGATGGCGAAGGCCGAGGCCTGGGTGGAGCGGCGCACCCGCTGCGACGGGACGATCTGGAAGGCGTCGCCCGCGGCGATGTGCTCCTTGGCCCGCTCGACGGCCGCGCAGAACCCGGCGCGGGTCATCTCCGCCACCGCCTCGCCCGCACGGGCCGGCGGTGCGGGCGGGACGGCGGCCGGCCGGTCGAGCGCCGCGGCCACGCGCTCGACCTCGCCCCGCGGGCCGGTCACGGTCATCGTGCGGCGGACGTGGTCGAAGGCGACCGACGCCGAGGCGAGCAGGAACCGCAGCGTCGGCAGGCCGGCGTCGGCCGGGTCCGCGGGGGGCAGCGGAACCGGCTCGAGCCGCGTCACCCAGTCGTAGCTCAGGAACCCGACCGCGCCGCCCACGAACGGCGGCGCGCCCGCGCCCGGGCCGGGTCGCGACGCCGCGAAGGCCGCCGCCTCGGCCAGCGAGTCGACGGCCGGCAGGCCCGCGCCGAGGAACGAGTAGCGGCCGACCTGCTCGCCGCGCTCGACCGACTCGAGCAGGAACGCGGGCGCGCCCAGCGCGTCGCGCAGGCGCAGGTAGGCGCCGACCGGGGTGATCAGGTCGGCCGGGAGGACGCGGGTGTCGAGGTCGGGTGTCATGGCACGAAAAAAGCCCCCCGCCGGGTGGCGGTGAGGCTCGGAGCGAAGCGCGGATTCCCAGGCGGAGCTAGCGGGCCGCACCTCGCTCGCGTCGCCACACCCAGTGTCCGCCGGTGGTCATTTCGGCCTTGACTATGCTGCATCGCCGCCCGCCCGTCAAATTGAAGGGAGCAGATTGCGCCGCACCGTCGTCCTCTCCGCCGCCCGCACCCCGTTCGGGAAGCTGGGCGGAGGCCTCTCCCGCCTGTCGGCGCCCGCCCTGGGGACGGTCGCGGCGGGAGCCGCGCTCGAGCGCTCCGGGGTCGCGTCCGGCGACGTCGGCTACGTGGTCATGGGCCAGGTGCTGCAGGCCGGCGCCGGCCAGATCCCCAGCCGCCAGGTGTCGGTCGGGATCGGCCTTGGGCCGACCGTCGGCTCCGAGACGATCAACAAGGTGTGCGCGTCGGGCATGCGGGCTGTGACGCTCGCCGACGTCCTCATCCGCGCCGGCGAGCACGAGGTGATCGTGGCCGGCGGCATGGAGAGCATGTCGAATGCGCCCTACCTGCTGCCCAAGGCCCGGTTCGGATACACCTTCGGCGACGGGACGCTGGTCGACTCGATGACCTTCGACGGGCTGACGTGCACGTTCGACGGGCTGATCATGGCCGAGCAGAACTCGCAGGTGTCGGCCGAGGTCGGCATCACCCGCGAGCAGCAGGACGCGTGGGCGCTGCGCAGCCACGAGCGCGCCGTCGCCGCCATCGACGGCGGCCTGTTCGCCGACGAGATCGCGCCGGTGACCGTGAAGGGCCGCAAGGGCGACACGGTGGTGGACACCGACGAGGGCCCGCGCCGGGACACCTCGGCCGAGCGGCTGGCGGCGCTGCCGCCCGTGTTCGTCAAGGACGGCGCCACCACCGCGGGCAACGCGCCGGGGGTGAACGACGGCGCCGCGGCGCTCGTGCTCGCCTCCGAGGACTGGGCGCGGGAGCACGGCCTGCGGCCGCTGGCCGTGATCCGCTCGTCCGGCTACGTCGCCGACGACTACGCCTACCTCGTGCGCACCCCGGCGGCGGCGACGAGGGTCGCGCTCGACAAGGCGGGCCTGAGCGTCTCCGACATTGACCTGCTCGAGGTGAACGAGGCCTTCTGCTCGGTCGCCCTGAACACGATCGACCTGCTCGGCATCGACGCCGACCGGGTGAACGTGAACGGCGGCGCGGTTGCCCTCGGCCACCCGATCGGCGCGTCCGGCGCGCGCCTGCTGGCCACGCTCGTCCACCAGCTGCGCCGCCGCGGCGGCGGCATCGGCGTGGCGGCGATCTGCTCCGGCGCCGCCCAGGGCGACGCGACGGTGCTCGAGGTGCTGCCGGGGTGAGCGACCGGCTCTGCGTCGTCGGGGCGGGGCAGATGGGATCGGGGATCGCGCAGGTGGCCGCCGTCGCCGGCTATGACGTCACCCTCGTCGACGTCTCCGAGGCGCAGCTCGAGCGGGCGCGCACGGGCATCGAACGCTCGCTGGCGAAGCTGGTCGAGAAGGGCAGCGTGGATGCGGGCGCCGCCGAGGCTGCGCTCGGCCGGATCGAGCAGGCCGGGGAGCCGGTCACCGCCGACCTCGCCATCGAGGCGGCCACCGAGGACGTCGCTCTCAAGGAGCGCATCTTCCGCGGACTGGACGCGGCGGCCGGGCCGGACGCGGTGCTGGCCACGAACACGAGCTCGATCCCGATCACGCGCCTGGCCGCAGTCACCTCGCGTCCGGGCCGCGTCGTCGGTATGCACTTCATGAACCCGGTGCCGCTGATGCCGCTCGTCGAGCTGATCCGCGGCATCGAGACCTCCGACGAGACCGCCGCCTACGTCCGCGCCGCCGCCGAGCGGATGGGCAAGACGGTCGCCGAGGCGCACGACTACCCCGGGTTCATCTCCAACCGGATCCTCGTGCCGATGATCAACGAGGCCGTCTACTGCCTGATGGAGGGCGTGGGCGACCGCGACTCGATCGACACCGTGATGCGGCTCGGCATGAACCATCCGATGGGGCCGCTGCGGCTGGCCGACCTGATCGGGCTCGACACCTGCCTCGCCATCATGGAGGTGCTGCACCAGGGCCTCGGCGACTCCAAGTACCGCCCCTGCCCGCTTCTGCGAAGCTACGTGGAGGCAGGCCGGCTGGGCCGCAAGAGCGGAAGGGGCTTCTACGACTATGGCGACTGAGGTTGTGACGACCGCGGCGCTCGACCCGAACTGGTTCGAGACCTTCTTCGACGAGCACTGGCTGGCGATCTCGACGGCGACCCACTCGCCCGAGCGCAGCGCCGCGCAGGCCGAGTTCCTGATCGAGGCGCTGGGGCTCGAGCCCGGCCACCGGGTGCTCGACCTGCCCTGCGGCCACGGCCGCCACAGCGTCGAGCTCGCCCGCCGCAACATGCGCGTGGTCGGCATCGACCTGAACGACGAGCCGCTCGACGCGGCCCGCGAGGCGGCGCACGAGGCCGCGGTGACGGTGGACTTCCGGCGCGGCGACATGCGCGACATCGAGTTCCGGCAGGAGTTCGACGCCGTCCTCAACCTGTGGACGTCGTTCGGCTACTTCGACACCGAGGCCGAGGACCAGGTGGTGCTCGACCGCGCGCTGCGGGCGCTCCGCCCCGGCGGCGCGATGGTGGTCGAGACGGTCAACCTCTACGGCGTCCTGCGCCGGTTCGAGCCGCGGGCGTGGCACCACCTCGGCGACGGCCGGCTGCTGCTCGAGGAGCGCTCGTTCGATCCCTGGACGGGGCGCATGCACTCGGGCTGGACGCTCGTGGAGCCGTCCGGCGACCGGATCGAGATGGCCTTCGCCACCCGCACCTACACGCTGGTCGAGCTGACCGAGATGATGCACGCGGCCGGGTTCGAGGTGGAGCGCGCCTACGGCGACTACCAGGGCAGCGACTACCGCGTCGAGAGCCGGCGGCTGATCCTGGTCGGACGCCGCCCGCGGTGAACTTTTCGGCCCGCGCGGCCGACTAATGGGTATGCACGTTCGTCGCATGACCCGCATCGTCCTCGCCGCAGCCGCCGCGGCCGTCCTGGCCGCCGGCTGCGGCAGTGCGTCCTCGAGCGGCTCCGGATCCGGCGGCTCGACGCCCGCCCCGGCGAAGGCGCTCACCGGCGTCGTCGTGATCGCGTCCGACACGCAGACCGGCAAGCCCGGCGCGCGCGAGCCCGACACCACCGTCGGCCTCTACCTGGCGCCGATCCACGCCGGCGGGCCGATCGCGGCCGACCCGCCCCAGCCCATCATGCAGGTGCAGACGGCGCGGGACGGCACCTTCCGGTTCCAGGGCCTGAAGCCGGGCAAGCGCTACTTCGTGTTCGCGTCGGGCGCGAAGGGCTACACGATCGGGCGCTGGGCGAGGCCCGGCGACGACGTCCGCCTGACCGTCTGCCCCGACTGCATCATGCCGCTTTAGCGGGCCGGGACCGGCGGAGCGCGACGAGCGCGGTCGCGCCCATGGCCGCGACCGCGGCGCCGCCGGCGAGGAACAGTTCGGCCGCATGCCGGGCGGCCTCGGGCCGGTTCGGCTGCTGGTAGCAGATCGCCCGCCCCTGGCCGTGGCGCACGCACATGCCGTAGGCCGGATGCCGGTCGACGTAGATTGCGCCCTCGCCGATCGCGAGGAGTGCGAGGATGCCCGCCAGGACCACAGTGCCCCGGGCCACCTCGATCGGCGTGTCAACTACGAGCAGCCAGGCGGCCGCCAGCGTGATCGCGACGCCGCCCGCCCCGAGCCAGGCGAGGGAGATCGGCAGGGCCGGGATCGGGCCCTCGTGGTGGGAGGCCAATGTTCTCGACGCCGCGACGAGCAGCCCGACCGACACCGCCAGCCCGACCACCAGCACGACCTTCCAGCGCATGTCGCTAAGGATACGAGCGCGCCTCCGTGCTGCCAAGGCGCATCCCTTCCGGCGGCGCAGGCCCCGGCAGCCAGCGCCAGGCGATGGCCGCACCGAGCGCGCCCGCCGCGGCCGTCATCGCCCACAGCGCGCCGTAGCCGAGGCGCTCGACGGCGAGGCCGGCGACCGGCGCGATGATCGCGCTCGAGCCGAAGATCACCGTCGACGCGACGCCGACGGCGACGCCCTGGCGGGCGGAGCCCGCGAGCTCGCCGACCAGCAGGTAGACGATGCCGTTGAAGCCGAACACGCCGAAGGCGAGCACGGCCGTCACGGTGAGGCCGGTGACGGGACCGGCGTGCAGCGCGGGCAGCATCACCACAGCGGCGACCGCGGCGACGATCCCGATCTCGCGCAAGGTGCGCGTGCGCCGGGTGCCGCCGCCGCGATCGGCGATCCGACCCCAGATCGGCCGGGACAGGCCGGCGCAGACGTTCACGATCACGAACCCGATCGCCGCCTGCGACCGCGTCAGCCCGGCGGAGCGGGCGGCCGGGATGTAGTAGGTGAGCACGGCGGTCAGCCCGATGATGTAGACGAAGGCGACCGTCAGCGCAGGCCGGATCCCGGGCACGCGAAAGACGCTGCGAAGGCCGGTGCGGCCCTCGACGACGCCCTCGGCCCGGGGGTGGTGGACGAGCAGCCCGAACGCCACCGACGTCACGGTCACCGCGATCGCGCACACGATCATCGCCAGCGGGACGCCGCCCGAGGAGTCGGCCAGGAGCGGCAGCATGACCGCGCCGATCGTGCCGCCGAGCGGCACCGCCAGCTGGCGCCAGCCCATCACCATGCCCCGCCGCTCCGGCGGGAACGCGCGCAGGAGCGACGACATGCCGGCGACGGGCACGGCCGAGCCGCCGATGCCGGCCACGAGCAGGGCGCCCGAGAAGGCGTAGGCGTTCGTGACGCCCGCGGCGGCGGCCGTCCCGAGGCCGTTCACGATGCCGCCGATCACGAGCACGCCGCGGGCGCCGAGCCGGTCGACCAGCATGCCGGCCGGGATGAGCGCGATCGCCGAGCCGAGGCTGACGGCGGCGTAGACGGCGCCGAACCCGGCCAGGCCGACGTCCAGCCGGCCGCGGATCTCCAGGGCGATCGCCGGCAGACCGAACGAGATCAGCGAGTAGGCCGCCTGCGACGCGATGGCGAGGGCGAGGATGGTGCGCTGCTTGCCGATGGCTCAGACTAGAGCGCAGCGATGGGGCCTGGCCCCGCTTCGAAAGCGGGGCCAGGCCCCAGGGTGGGGGAAGCCGGAGCGGCTAGGCCGCGAGCCGGTTGCGCAGGCCGCCGCCGAGGTAGACGCGGCGGGTGACCCGGACGGCCTCGTCGATGCGCTTGCGCAGCGTGACCGCGTTCATCGGCTGGTCGGGGTCGAGCAAGATGACGGGGGTCGCGTCGAGCTCGTCGCACGCGGCCAGGGCGACCGTGACGGTGGCCACCTCGCTGCTCGAGAGCGTCATGTCGAGCATGACGACGTCGGGGCGGCGCTCGTCGATCAGCGCCAGCGCCTCGCGGGCGTCGGCGGCGACGATGATCTCGTAGTGGCCGGCGATCGCGCGCTCCGCCAGCACGAGCGTGGCGGGGTCGCGGTCGACGACGAGCACGGTCGCCGAGGCGCCGATGGAGCTCACGTTGGCGAGTGCGTCGTTCTGGAAGCGATGGGCGAGGCCATACATGGAGAGTCCTTTTGGCTGCGAGGGGAGGCGAGCTTGCGCCCTGGTATTCGGCTCTTTACAACTTCCTCACAAACCCCGGATGGGGTAATCGGCACCCGTCGGAAGGGGGATGCGTCGGATAGGCTCCGGACGTGCGCATCGACCGCATCTACACCCGCGGCGGCGACGCCGGGCAGACGTCGCTCGGCGACGGGGAGCGGGTCTCCAAGAACGATCTGCGCATCTGGGCGTATGGCACGGTGGACGAGACGGGCGCCGCGATCGGCGCCGCGATCGCGACCGGGCTCGACGTCGCCGCGGCCGCCCTGCTCGCGCGCATCCAGAACGACCTCTTCGACGTCGGTGCCGACCTCGCCGTGCCGCTCGACACCGAGCGCGGGCACGGCAAGAGCCGTCTGCGCATCACCGACGCGCACGTGACCGCACTCGAGCGCGCCTGCGACGAGCTCGGCGAGGGGCTCGAGCCGCTGCGGAGCTTCGTCCTCTCCGGCGGCACCCCGCAGGCGGCGGCGCTGCACGTCGCCCGCACGGTCTGCCGCCGGGCCGAGCGACACGCGGTCGCACTGGCCGAGTCCGAGCCGGTCAACCCGGCCGCCCTCGCCTACCTGAACCGGCTCTCCGACCTGCTCTTCATCCTCGCCCGGGTCGCGAACGACGGCGGCCGCGGCGACGTCCTGTGGCAGCCGGGCGGGTCGCTCGCCGACGCGTGAGCACCGTCCTCGCCGGCACGCCGCACCTGACCGCCGTCGAGCGCAGGTGCCTCGAACGCTACGTGCAGGGGCTGGCCGACCGAGTCGGCGACCTGGAGGAGGTGTGGCTGTTCGGGTCGGCCGCGCGCGGAGACATGTGGCCCGACCGGTGGCCGGCGAACTCCGACATCGACCTGCTGGTGGTGACGACCGAGCCGGTTGCCGACGGCGCCCAGGACGCGCTCGTGGCGGCCGTCTACGAGCTCTACCTCGAGTGCGGGCGGACGATCGGGCCGCAGTTCCGGGCCGCGGCAGAGCTCGAACGCGCCCGCGCCGAGGGCACGCCGTTCGCCGAGAACCTGCGCCGCGACGGCGTGCTGCTGTGGCGGCGCGGGGCCTGACCGCGGCCGTCGCGCCGCTATCCTGCCCGGGCATGGCGACGCCACGACGCGCCACTCCGCCGCCGGCGGAGCCCGAGCGATCGACGATCTCGGGCATCCCCTATGAGCCGGTCTACTCGCCGGCCAACGTCGCCGTCGATTACGGGCGCGACCTGGGCGACCCGGGCCGCTTCCCGTACACGCGCGGCGTCTACGAGACGATGTACCGCGGCAAGCCGTGGACGATGCGCCAGTTCGCCGGCTACGGCACGGCGGAGGAGACGAACCGGCGCTTCCGCTACCTGCTCGACCACGGCCAGACCGGGCTCTCGACCGCGTTCGACATGCCCACGCTGATGGGCTACGACTCCGACCACGCCCGCTCCCTCGGCGAGGTCGGGCGGGAGGGGGTCGCGGTCGACACGCTGGCCGACATGGAGGACCTCTTCGCCGGCATCCCGCTCGACCGGGTGACGACGTCGATGACCGTGAACGCGCCGGCGGCGATCGTGCTCGCGCAGTACGTGTGCGTCGCCGAGCGGACGGGCATCCCGCCCGAGGTTCTCGGCGGCACGATCCAGGCGGACATCCTCAAGGAGTACATCGCCCAGAAGGAGTGGATCTTCCCGCCCGATCCGTCCATGCGGCTGATGGTGGACATGATCGAGTGGTGCACGCAGACGATGCCGCGCTGGCACCCGGTGTCGATCTCCGGCTACCACATCCGCGAGGCGGGAGCGACGGCGTCGCAGGAGCTCGCCTTCACGCTCGCCGACGGGTTCGCCTACGTCGAGGCCTGCCGGGAGCGCGGCATGGACGTCGACGACTTCGCGCCGCGGCTGTCGTTCTTCTTCAACGCGCACATCGACTTCTTCGAGGAGATCGCCAAGTACCGCGCCGCCCGCCGCATCTGGGCGCGCGAGCTGCGCGACCGCTACGGCGCGACGAAGGACCGCTCGCTGCTCATGCGCTTCCACACCCAGACGGCGGGCGTCTCGCTGACCGCCCAGCAGCCGGAGGTGAACATCGTCCGCACGGCCATCGAGGCGCTGGCCGCCGTGCTCGGCGGGACGCAGTCGCTGCACACGAACTCCTACGACGAGGCGCTGGCGCTGCCCACCGAGGGCGCCGCCCGGCTCGCCCTTCGCACCCAGCAGGTGATCGCCCACGAGACCGGCGTCGTCCACGCCGCCGATCCGCTGGGAGGCTCGTGGCTGGTCGAGGCGATGACCGACCGGCTGGAGCGCGACGCCTACGACTACTTCGAGCGCATCGACCGGCTCGGAGGCGTCGTCGCCGCGCTGAACGAGAACTTCTTCCAGCGCGAGATCGCCGAGGCGTCGTACCGCTTCCAGCGCGAGGTCGAGGAGGGGCGGCGGCTGATCGTGGGCGTGAACGCGCACGAGAACGAGGACGACGACGGCGTCGAGATCCTGCGCATCTCGCCCGACGTCGAGCGGCGCCAGAGGGAGCGGCTGAACGCCGTCCGCGGCCGCCGCGACGCCGCCGCCGTGGAGGCGGCGCTCGCCCGGCTCTCCGACGACGCCGCCACCGACCGCAACGTCATGCCGGCACTGGTCGACTGCGCCCGCGCCTACGCCAGCGAGGGCGAGATCTGCGACGCCCTGCGGGCGGTGTGGGGCGTGTACCGCGAGACGCCGGTCTTCTAGGGCCGGCGTGCGGCTCTATCTGTCATCGTTTCGGATGGGCGACCATCCCGACCGGCTGCTCGCGCTCATGGGGGGAGGGGGCACCGCGGCGGTGATCGCGAACGCCATCGACGCGGCGCCCGCCGACGTCCGCGCCGAAGGGGTCGCGCGTGAGATCCACGCGCTGGCCGAGCTGGGCGTCGATGCGGTCGAGGTCGACCTGCGCCGCTTCCAGGCCGACCCCGGCGGTGTGGCGGCCGCGCTCGCGCCGCACGCCCTGGTGTGGGTCCGGGGCGGCAACGTGTTCGACCTGCGCCGCGCGCTGGCCGCGAGCGGCTGCGGCGACGCGATCGTCGACCTGACCGCCAACGACCGCGCGGTCTACGGCGGGTACAGCGCCGGCTGCTGCGTGCTCGCCCCCAGCCTGCGCGGCCTGGAGCTCGTGGACGAGGTGGGGGAGCACCAGCGCTTCGACGGCCTCGGCGTGATCGACCGGCCGTTCGTGCCCCACTGCGCCTCGCCGGGGCATCCCGAGACCGAGGCCTGCGACCGGCTCGCGGCCCGCTACACCGAGTCGGGCATCGCCCACTACGCGGTGCGCGACGGGCAGGCGATCATCGTGGACGGCGGGCCGCCGGAGCTCGTGTGACGGGGCCTGGCCCCGGGCGGGGCCGGGCCCGCTGCTCGCGTGTCCCACGGCGTTGCGCGTAGGATGGCGCGCATGCAGGCGTTCGAGATCGACGGGCTCGAGGCGGCGCGCTCCGCGGCCGGCGAGCTCTACCACGAGTTCCTGCGCGTCGACTCGATGAGCGCCGGGCTCTACGTCCTGCGCACCCGCGAGGACGACCCGCAGACTCCGCACGATCAGGACGAGCTCTACTACGTCGTGTCCGGCCGGGGCCGCTTCCGCGTCGGCGAGCACGACCGCCCCGTCGGCCCCGGCTCGATCATCTTCGTCGAGGCGGGCGCCGAGCACCGCTTCCATTCGATCACGCAGGACCTGTCCGTGCTGGTCGTGTTCGCACCGCCGGAGGCGTGAGCGCGTATACACTCGCCCGGCATGAGTGGGCCCATTCGCGTCGTGGTGGCGAAACCCGGCCTGGACGGTCACGACCGGGGTGCCAAGATCATCGCGCGCTCGCTGCGCGACGCGGGCATGGAGGTGATCTACACCGGCCTGCACCAGACGCCGGAGCAGATCGTTGCCACCGTCATCCAGGAGGACGCCGATGCCGTGGGCATCTCGATCCTGTCGGGCGCGCACATGACGCTCGTGCCGCGCATCCTCGACCTGCTGCGCGAGCAGGAGGCCGGTGACGTCGTCGTGATCGTCGGCGGCACGATCCCGGGCGAGGACGTGGCCGAGCTGAAGCGGCTCGGCGTCGCCGAGGTGTTCACGCCCGGCGCTCCCACGGCCGGAATCGTCGACTTCGTCCGCTCGGCCGTCGAGGCGGTCGGATGAGCGGCGCGGGCCTGCGCATCGCCGTCGACGGCCGCGTCGCCACGGTGACGGTCAACCGCCCCGACGTCCTGAACGCCCTGAACACGTCGCTGCTCGAGGAGCTCCTGGCGACGCTCACCGACCTCGGCAACGACCCGACCGTCGGCGTCGTCGTGCTGACCGGCGAGGGCGAGCGCTCCTTCATCGCCGGCGCCGACATCAAGGAGATGGCCGGCAAGACGCCGCTCGAGGCGCGTGCTTACTCGGAGCTCGGCCAGGAGATCGCACACAAGCTCGAGACGATGCGAAAGCCCACGATCGCGGCGGTGAACGGGTACGCGCTCGGGGGCGGATGCGAGATGGCGCTCGCCTGCGACGTGCGGCTCGCCTCCGAGAACGCCCACTTCGGCCAGCCGGAGATCAACCTCGGGATCATCCCCGGCTGGGGTGCCAGCCAGCGGCTCGCCCGGGCGACGAACATCGGCTACGCCAAGGAGCTGATCCTGACCGGCCGCATGATCGATGCCGCCGAGGCGCTCGAGAAGGGCCTCGTCCAGCACGTCTACCCGCCGGACGAGCTCATGCCCGCCGCGTGGGAGATGGCCCAGCAGATGGCCTCGAAGAGCCCCGTCGCCCTGTATTACGCCAAGGAGGCGACCAACCGGTCGCTGCACGGCGACATCGGCGGCAACCTGGTGCACGAGGCCGACCTCTACTCGCTCATGTTCTCGACCGAGGACGCCCGCGAGGGCATGACCGCGTTCGTGGAGAAGCGGCAGGCGTCGTTCGTCGGCAAGTAGGCTGCGGCCCGATCACGTTTCGAGGAGGGTGAGGGAGTGAAGATCGCAGTCTGCGTGAAGGAGGTCCCGAGCGCGACGTCGCACAAGCGGCTCGACCCGGCCACGAGCCGGCTCGACCGCTCGGGCGACACCGAGCCGAACCCGTTCGACATGCACGCGCTCGAGGAGGCGATCCGCATCCGCGAAGGCGGGGCGGACGTCGGCGAGATCGTGGCGGTGTGCATGGGCCCGGAGACCGCCCAGCGGGTGCTGACGAAGGCGCTCGCCCTGGGCGCCGACCGCGCGCTCCTCGTCACCGACCCGGCACTGGCCGGCTCCGACATCGCCGGCACCGCCTACGTCCTCGCGACCGCGCTCGAGCGCGAGCAGGCCGACCTGGTGATCCTCGGCCAGCAGGCCGCGGACGCCGACTGCTACGTGATGGCCGCGGCGGTCGCCGACCACATGCGCCGGCCGCTCGTCACGCAGGTGGCCGACCTGTCGGTGGACGGCTCCAAGCTCACGGCCAAGCGCCAGGCCGAGCACGGCTACGACCTGATCGAGGCGCCCCTGCCCGCGGTGATCTCCGTCTCGGATGCGATCAACACCCCGCGGCTGCCCTCGATCAAGGCGATCATGGGCGCCAAGCGCAAGCCGCTCGACACCGTCTCGGCCGGCGACCTCGGGCTCGACGCGGCCCGCGCCGGCGAGGGTGGAGCGCAGAGCGTCGTGCGCTCGATCTCGCCGCCGCCGCCCAAGACGGAGGGCATCCGGATCGAGGACGCGGGCGGCGACGCGGCCGACAAGGTCGTCGCCATCCTGGCCGAGAGGGGGCTGGTCTAGATGTCGCTGCTCGTCTACGCGCACCACGACGACGGCCAGTTCTCGGCCAACAGCCTGGGCGTGCTGGCCAAGGCGGCGAGCCTCGGCGGCGACGTGACCGCGTTCGTGGCCGGCGCCGGAATCGAGGACGCCTGGGCCGGATCGCTCGGCGGCCATGGCGCGGCGAAGGTGCTCGTCGCCGACGACCCAGCGTTCGGCGGCGGCCTCTCCCAGCCGATCGTCGACGCGCTCGAGGCGCCCGCCAGGGAGGCCGACGCGGTGCTCTTCGGCGCCGGCGTCGTCTCGGCCGACGTGGCCGCGGGCCTGGCCGCGCGGCTCGGCGCCGGGATCGCCTGCGAGACGACCGAGATCGCGTCCGCCAACGGCGGCATCGTGGCGACACGGCCGGCGCTGGACGACACCGTCATGGTCGAGTCCGGGTTCAGCTCGAAGCCGGGCGTGGTGCTGGCGCGCGCGAATGCGTTCGCGCCGCGCGAGGACGCGAGCGGCACGGCCCCGGTCGAGCGGATCGCCGTGGCGGTGAACGACTGGTCGCGGGCGGCGGCGGTGACGGGCCGCGAGGCGGCCGAGGGCGGCGGAGTGGACATCACCGAGGCCGAGATCCTGGTGACGGTCGGCCGCGGCATGGGCGGGCCGGAGAACGTGCCCCTGGTCGAGGCGCTGGCGAAGGCGCTGGGCGGCGAGGTGGCGGCGACGCGCGCCGTCGTGGACGCGGGCTGGGTGCCGTACTCGATGCAGGTGGGCCAGACCGGCAAGACGGTGGCGCCCAAGCTCTACATCGCCTGCGGCGTCTCCGGCGCCATCCAGCACAAGGTGGGGATGGCCAACGCCGGGACGATCGTCGCCATCAACAAGGACGTGAACGCGCCCATCTTCGAGTTCGCCGACGTCGGCGTGGTCGGCGACGCGCTCACGATCCTGCCGAAGCTGACCGAGCTGCTCTCGTCGCGCTGAGAACCGCGAGAAGCGGGGCCTGGCCCCACATGAGAAGCGGGGCCTGGCCCCACATGAGAAGCGGGGCCTGGCCCCACATGGGGCCAGGCCCCGCTCGTTGCGTGGGGTGTGACCACGGTTCACTCCGGGAGCGAGCCGTCCCGCAGCACGCTGAGCGCGTTTCGCAGCCGCACGACGTCGGCCAGGACGTCGCTCACCAGCTGCTCCGGCGGAGCGGACGGCACCGGCTTCCCCAGCCGCTTGAAGAGCCGCTCGGTGTCCCTGACCGACCAGCGCCGGTCGCTTCCGACCTCGATCGGCGTGTCCGAGCGGCGGCGGTCGATCCCGCCCAGGAACTCGTCCAGGTGGGCGATCAGGACGTCGATCCGTTCGCGGTCGACGTCCATGCCTACATATGGGTGTACTCGGGCCCGCTCCCGCCCTCGGGCGGGGTGAGCCGGCCGCCCTTGGCCGTGATCGCGCCGCACTGGACGCAGTTCGAGGGCGTGACCTCGACGTCGACCATGCCGCCCCCCTCGCCGCGCAGCTCGTAGACCCCGGCGGGGCACATCGACACCCACGTCTGCCCGATCTCGCGCGGGACGCGGGTGCGCACGCGGATGTGGTTCGGCTGGTCGTCGCGGCTGCGGTTGCCCGAGAGGAACACGCTCGAGAGCTTGTCGAAGGTGAGCGCGCCGTCCGGCTGGGGGTAGCTGCGCCCCTCGTCCGTCATCGGCGCGTCGGCGTCGCGGTGGGTCGCGAACGAGCCGCCCGGGAGCGCGCCGCGGGTGACGTCCATCGCGCTCGCCAGCGCGCCGCCGACGACGAGGCCGCGGTTGAGCGCCTGGCGCATGTTGCGCACCTTGCGCAGGTCGCTCCAGATGTGGCTCTGGCGCACGCGCGCGTCGTAGCCGTCGAGCGCCCCCGGCGCGGCCAGGTCGGCGCCGGCCTTCAGCTGGGCGTAGATCGCCTCGGCCGCGAGCATTCCCGAGCGCATCGCGTAGTGGACGCCCTTCAGCTTGGGAACGTTCACGAAGCCGGCAGCGTCGCCGGTGACCACGGCGCCGGGGACGGACAGGCGGCTCGGGAGCGAGAGCAGCCCGCCCTCGGGGATCGTCTTCGCGCCCCAGGCGATGCGCTCGCCGCCCTCGAGCAGCGGGCGGATCAGCGGGTGCAGCTTGAACTGCTGCAGCAGGTCGTGCACCGACAGCGACGCGTCCCGGTAGTCCAGGCCGACCACGAGACCGAGCGCGACCTGATCCTCGCCCATCGGGTAGATGAAGCTGCCGCCGCTCTCGCCGTACTTCGCCTGCGGGCGCAGCGGCCAGCCGAGCGTGTGCACGACCCGGTCGAGCGGCCGGCCGACCCGCCAGAGCTCCTTCACGCCCAGGCTCCAGATCTGGGGGTTTCGCCCGCGCAGCCCGAACGCCTCGAAGAGCGCGCCGGTCAGGTGTCCCTGCGTGCCCTCGGCGAGCACGGTCGCCTGCGCGTGGATCTCGGCGCCGGGCTCGAAGCTCGCCGTGGGCTCGCCGTCGCGGGCGAGCCCCTTGGCGCCGGTGACGACACCGCGCACCGCGCCGCCGGAGACGAGCAGGGTGTGGGCATCGGTCTCGGGGAGCACCATCGTGCCCAGGCCCTCGGCCTCGTCGGCGAGGTGGCGGCCGAGCTGGGCGAGGGAGAAGATCCAGTTGCCCTTGTTGTGGAAGGGCGGCGGTGTGGGGATGCGGATCCCGTAGCGCGGGCGCATGAAGTAGACCGACTCGCGCTTCACCGGCCCGTAGGAGGTCAGCTGCTCGAGCGGCGTGTCGGGCAGCAGGTCGCGCAGCGCGGACGGGTTCACGACGGCGCCGGAGAGCAGGTGCGCGCCCACCACCTTGCCCTTGTCGAGCAGCGCGACCGGCACCTCCCCGAGCTGCTCGGCGGTGGCGGGGTCGTCGGCCAGGAGCTGCCCGAGCCGGATCGCGCCGGCGAGGCCGGCGGGTCCGCCGCCGACGAAGAGCACGCCGACGTCGATGCGCTCGTCCTGCGCCGCCTCGGGCTCGGCGACGAACTCGCGCACGTGGACGGGAGGGGGATACTCGGAGGGGCGCCGCGCCACGGGCGGGCATGCTACCGGTTCGGCACGAACCTCCGACAGGTCGTGACAGACACGTGACGGACCGCCGCCGTATCGTGGCCGCATGACCACGTTCACCGGCTTCGATCCCGCCGCCTTCAGCTTCCTCCGCGACCTGGCCGACCACAACGACCGCGCGTGGTTTCGCGCGCACCGCGAGGTCTACCGCACGCACCTGCTCGAGCCCGCCCGCGCGTTCGTCACGGCCATGGGAGAGCAGCTCGCCGCGTTCTCGCCCGGCGTCCACGCCGACCCGCGCGTGAACGGCTCCATCCTGCGCATCGCCCGCGACACGCGCTTCTCGTCAGACCCGACGCCGTACCGCACCCATATGGCGCTCTGGTTCTGGGAGGGGGACGGGCCGAGCCGCGAGTGCCCGGGCTACTTCATGCGCCTCGACGCGGACTCCGTGGTCCTGGGGGCCGGCATCCATCACTTCCCGGCCCGCGTCCTCGAGGGGTACCGGCGGGCGGTGGACGACGACGGTCGCGGCCGCGAGCTCGAGCGGGCCCTGCGCGCCGCGGCGAAGGCCGGCTCCGAGCTCGGCCGGCCGCAATGGAAGCGCGTTCCCGCGCCGTATCCGGCGGACCATCCGCGGGCGGGGCTGCTCCGCCACGGCGGGCTCGTCGCGGCCACCACGCGCGCGCTGCCGGCCGAGGCGCACGGCCCGGGGTTCCCGGCGTGGTGCGCGGGGCGGTGGCGGCCGCTGCGTCCGCTGGAGCGGTGGGTGGCGGCGGTCGCGGCGGCCGGTTAGCGCACGGCGGCGCGGCGCGGCCGGGCGACCAGCTCGCCGCCGCAGTTGGGGCACACGCCCGCCATGCTCTCGGTGCAGGCGGGGCAGAACGTGCACTCGTAGCTGCAGATGCGCGCGTCCCCGTCCGGCGACAGCGGCCGGTCGCAGCGCTCGCAGCGGGTACGCATCTCCAGGGCCATGCCGGAACGATACGCTTGCGCGCGCAATGCGCGTCGTCGACCTCCGCTCCGACACCGTCACGCGGCCCACGCCCGAGATGCGCCGGGCGATGGCCGAGGCGCCCGTGGGCGACGACGTCTGGGGCGACGACCCGACCGTCATCGAGCTCGAGGCCGAGGTCGCCCGGATGCTCGGCAAGGAGGCGGCGGTGTACGTCCCCTCGGGGACGATGGGGAACCAGATCGCGATCCGCTCCCACACCCGCCACGGCGACGAGATCTTCGTCCACGAGGCGGCCCACGTCGTCTGCCACGAGCAGGGCGGGGCGGCCGCGCTGGCCGGTGTCCAGACGCGGATGCTGGCGGGCGAGGGCGGCGTGCTCGAGGTGGCCACGATCGCCGACCGTCTGCGCGACCCGGCCGACCCCCACCACGCCCGCCAGAGCCTGCTCTGCCTCGAGAACACGATCGGCGAGATGGGCGGTCGCGTGCTCCCGGCCGGGCGCTTGGCCGAGCTGGCGGACTTCGCAC
Source organism: uncultured Actinomycetes bacterium (assembly GCA_963843705.1). Lineage (GTDB taxonomy): Bacteria > Actinomycetota > Thermoleophilia > Gaiellales > JAICJC01 > JAICJC01. The sequence continues at coordinate 404,678 of CAWJLQ010000003.1, read as the reverse complement.
ACCGAAATGGCCTGCGCGTCCACCTCGACGGCGCCCGGATCTGGAACGCTGCGGTGGCCTCCGGACGCACGCCCGCCGAGGTGGCGGCCCCCGTCGACTCGGCCTCGGTGTGCTTCTCCAAGGGGCTCGGTGCGCCCGTCGGCTCGGCCGTGGTGGGGTCGGCGGAGCTGATCGAGGCCGCCCGCCGCAACCGCAAGCTGTTCGGGGGCGGCATGCGCCAGGCCGGCATCATCGCCGCCGGTGCGCTGCACGCCCTGCGCCACCACGTCGAGCGGCTCGCCGACGATCACGCGAACGCCCGCCGGCTGGCCGAGGGCATGTCCGCCTACCGGCGCCTGCGCTTCGACCCGCACGCGGTCGAGACGAACATCGTGCTCTCGAAGGTGACCGACGGGACGCCGGCGCGGGACGTCGTCGCGGAGCTGGCCAAGGTGGGCGTCCTGTGCGCCGATCTGGACGCCCGCACGGTGCGGTTCGTGACCCATCTGGACGTCGACTCCGAGGCCGTGGAGGCCGCGATTTCGGCGTCAGAGCCCGTGCTATCCTGATCGGCATGAAGGCTGACATTCACCCTGACTACGTGGTCGCGCACGTCACGTGCTCCTGCGGCAACGAGTTCACCACTCGGGCGACCAAGCCCGAGCTTCACGTCGAGATCTGCTCGGCGTGCCACCCCTTCTACACCGGCAAGCAGAAGCTGGTGGACACCGGCGGCCGGGTGGAGCGATTCCGTCGCCGCCAGGCCCGTTCGGCCACGTCTGCCTAGCACGCCGGTGCTCACGCTTCCCTCGCCCGGTGCCGACAAGGACCGGGTGAGGTCGGTGTGGCATCCATGAGCGCGAACGTCGGCGGACAGGCCGTCCTCGAAGGCGTGATGATGCGCAGCCCGGGCTCGTGGGCTGTGACCGTGCGCCGGCCCGACGGCGGCCTCGCCCGCGTCTGCCGCCCGGTCTCGAGCGCCGCATCGCGGCACCGCTGGCTGCGCCTGCCGGTGATCCGCGGCATGGTGGCGCTCGGCGAGTCGCTCGTGATCGGCTTCCGCGCGCTCGCGGTGTCGGCGTCCTTCGCCGCCGCGGAGGAGGGCGAGGAGCCGGATCCCGAGGCGGCGGCGGAGCTCTCGCGCGGCCAGATCGCTTTCGCGTTTGCGATCGCCATCGGGTTCGCCGTGCTCGTCTTCAAGGTCTCGCCGGCCGTGCTCACGAACCTGCTGCCGATCCACTCGACCGTGGTCTTCGTCCTCGTCGAGGGTGCGATCCGGGTGACTCTGCTCGTCGCCTACCTGGCGGCGATCTCCCACATCCCCGACCTGCGGCGCGTGTTCCAGTACCACGCGGCCGAGCACAAGACGATCAACGCCTACGAGGACGGCGCCGAGCTCGTGCCCGAGCGCGTCCAGACGTACTCGAAGATCCACCTGCGCTGCGGCACGGCGTTCCTGCTCTGGGTGATGGTGATCGCGATCTTCGTCTTCGCGCTCGTCGGACGGCCCGACTGGCCGACGCTGATCGCCTCGCGCGTCCTGCTCCTGCCGGTGATCGCCGGGATCGCGTACGAGGTCATCCGCTTCGGCGGCCAGCACCCGCACAATCCCGTCGTGCGAACGCTGCTCACGCCCGGCCTCTGGCTGCAGGGCCTGACCACGCGCGAGCCGACGCTCGACCAGGTGGAGGTCTCGATCCAGGCGCTGCGCGACGTGCTCGACGCCGAGCGGGCGGCCGGCGCCGGTGCCGCGGTCGAGGTGATGGCGTAAGCTGGCCCCATGGCGGGGCCGGACTCACCGGAGGAGCTCGCAGACCTGGTCGCGCGCTACAACGACGCCTGGAACCGCCAGGACGTCGACGCGATCGCCGTGATGCACACGGACGACATCGTCTTCCACAACCACACCGCGGGCGAGCGGGTGGAGGGTGCCGAGGCGGTGCGCGACCACATCGGCGGGATCTTCCGCGGCTGGCCGGGGCTGCGGTTCACCGGGCGCCGCCTGTACGTGCGCGAGGCCCTCGTCGTGCAGGAGTGGACGGCCACCGGCACCCACGCCGAGTCGGGGAGGAGCGCGACCTGGGACGGGATGGACATCCTGCCGACCCGCGGCGGCCGCTTCGCCCGCAAGGACGTCTACTCCGACTCGGTCAGCGTGCTGCGCCAGCTCGGCCGCATCGGCTGACGTCACTATCCTTCCGGGGCCATGGAACCCCTGGTCGCAGAGATCGAGCGCCGCTACGCCGAGCTGGAAGCCCAGCTGGGCGATCCGGCCGTGATCGCGGACCAGCGCCGCTACGCCGAGCTCGCCCGCGAGCACAAGCGCCTGTCCGCGGCCGCCGACCTCGCCCGCCAGTGGCGCGAGCGCACCGCCCAGGTCGCCGACGCGGCCGAGCTGCTCGACGACGCCGACGAGGAGATGCGCGCCTTCGCGCAGGAGCAGATCGGCGAGGCCCGCGCGGCGCTCCCGGGACTCGAGGAGGAGATCCGGATCGCCATGCTCGAGCGCGACCCCGCCGACGACAAGGACGTGATCGTCGAGTTGCGCGCCGGGACCGGCGGCGACGAGGCGGCCATCTTCGCCGGCGACCTGTACGAGATGCTCACCCGCTACGCCCAGCAGCGCGGGTTCAAGACCGAGACGCTGGCGGCGTCGGGCGGCGACGCGGGCGGCTACAAGGAGCTCGTCTTCGAGATCAAGGGCGACGGCGCGTACTCGGTCTTCAAGCACGAGAGCGGCGTGCACCGCGTGCAGCGGGTGCCGGCGACGGAGTCGCAGGGGCGGATCCACACGTCGACGGCCACGGTGGCGGTGCTGCCCGAAGCCGAAGACGTCGAGTTTCACGTCGACCCGAACGACCTGCGCATCGACGTCTACCGCGCCGGTGGCCACGGCGGCCAGTCGGTGAACACGACCGACTCGGCCGTGCGCATCACCCACGTCCCCACCGACACGGTCGTGACCTGCCAGGACGAGCGCTCCCAGCTCCAGAACAAGGAGCGGGCGATGAAGATCCTGCGCGCGCGCCTGTTCGAGCAGGAGCGCGAGCGCCAGGCGCGGGAGGAGGCGGCGGCCCGCTCGGCCCAGATCGGCTCGGGCGAGCGCTCCGAGAAGATCCGCACCTACAACTTTCCGCAGGACCGCGTCACCGACCACCGGATCGGGCTGACCGTGCACGACCTGAACCGCGTCCTCGGCGGCGACCTGGGCGAGTTCTCGGACGCCCTCGCGGCCGACGAGCGCCGCCGCAAGCTGGCCGCGGCCGCCGGAGGGTGAGGACGCTGGGTGAGGTGCTGCGGCTCTCGACGGGATACCTCGAAGAGCGCGGCAGCCCGACGCCGCGGCTCGACGCGGAGCTGCTGATCGGGCACGCCCTCGGGCTCGAGCGGATCCGCCTCTACACGAGCTTCGACCGGCCGCTGACCGAGCCCGAGCTGGCGGCGATCCGGGCCCTGCTCGAACGCCGCGGCCGGCGGGAGCCGGTGGCCTACGTCCTCGGCCGGTGGGGGTTCCACGGGATCGAGCTGGCGGTCGACGCGCGCGTGCTCGTGCCGCGGCCGGAGACCGAGGTGCTGGTCGACCGCTGTCTGCAGCTGCTCGCAGGATCCGAGGCGCCGCGGGTGCTCGACGTCGGCACCGGCTCGGGCGCGGTCGCGCTCGCGCTCAAGTCGGCGCGGCCCGACGCGGACGTCACCGCATGCGACGCGTCCGCGGATGCACTGGCGGTGGCGGCCGCGAACGCCGAGGCGCTTCGGCTCGACGTCGAGCTCGTGCGCAGCGACCTGCTGGGCGCGCTCGGCGGGCGCCGCTTCGACGTGATCGCGTCGAACCCGCCGTACGTCGCCGAGCCCGAGCTCGACGGCCTCGAGCCGGAGGTGGCGCGGTTCGAGCCCCGGATCGCGCTCGCCGCGGGCGCGGACGGCCTCGACGTCCTGCGGCGGTTGGTCGCCGCCGCGCCGGGCGCGCTCGCCCCGGGCGGGTGGCTCGTCTGCGAGTGCGGCGCCGGCCAGGCCGGGGCGCTCGCCGGCCTGATGGCGGCGGCGGGGGCGGCCGAGACGGCCGCCGCTCCCGACCTGGCGGGGATCGACCGGGTGGTGTCCGGCCGGTGGCCGTGAGCGAGCACGAGGCGGCGCTACGGGCCGGCGGCCTCGCGATCGTGCCGACCGACACCGTCTACGGCATCGGCTGCGCCGCCTACCACCGCGAGGCCTGCCGCCGGCTCTACGCCGCCAAGTCGCGGCCGCGCGGCCAGCCGACGGCGGTCGTGCTCGGGAGCGTCGAGCATCTGCTCGAGAACGTCCTGCCGGAGCTCATGGGCCGGGTCGGCGTGCTCTGCCGGCGCGCCCTGCCGGGGCCGCTCACCCTCGTCGTCCCCAACCCCGGCCGGCGGTTCCCGTACCTGTGCGGGGACACGCCCGACAGGATCGGCGTGCGCGTCCCACACCTCTCCGCCGCCGTCTCCGAGCTGGCCGATGCGGTGGACGGCCTCGCCCTGACCAGCGCGAACCTGCGCGGCGGGCCGGCGCCGGCGCGGCTCGAGGACGTGCCGGCGCGGCTGCGCGCGCTCGCGGCGGTCGCGATCGACGGGGGGGAGGCCGCCGGGACACCGTCGAGCGTCATCGACGTGACCGGCCCGGAGCCCGTCCTCATACGGCGCGGGCCCGACGCCGACTCGGCCATGGCGCTGCTCCGATAGAGTCGCGCCAGTCGAACCGAGGAGGCGTCGCGTGGCCACGGCCGAACAGACCTTCGAGCACCTCCGGGCCGCCGGCCTGGACGACATCGACCCTGACATCGCGGGCTTGATCGACCGCGAGCTCGGGCGCCAGCGCGACCAGCTCGAGCTGATCGCCTCGGAGAACTTCACCTGGCCGGCGGTGCTCGAGGCGGGCAGCTCGGTGCTGACGAACAAGTACGCCGAGGGCTATCCGGGCCGGCGCTACTACGGCGGCTGCGAGTGGGTCGACGAGGTCGAGCAGCTCGCCATCGACCGGGCCAAGGCGCTCTTCGGTGCCGACCACGCGAACGTGCAGCCGCACGCGGGCGGCCCGGCGAACCTGGCCGCCTACTTCGCGATGCTCGAGCCCGGCGACCCGATCCTCGGCCTGCGCCTCGACCACGGCGGCCACCTCACCCACGGCCTGAAGGTCAACTTCTCCGGCCGCCTCTACGACGTCCACCCCTACGGAGTGCGCCGCGAGGACTCGCTGATCGACTTCGACGAGGTGAGGGCGCTGGCTCACAAGCACCGGCCGAAGCTGATCGTGGCGGGCGCGTCCGCATATCCCCGCGTCATCGACGCCGCCCGCTTCCGCGAGATCGCCGACGAGGTGGGTGCGCGGCTCATGGTGGACATGGCCCACTTCTCCGGCCTCGTCGCCGCCGGCCTGCACCCGAACCCGGTCGAGCACGCGGACGTCGTCACCTCGACGACGCACAAGACGCTCGCCGGCCCGCGCTCGGGACTCGTCCTCAGCCGCGCGGAGCACGCGGCGGCGGTCGACAAGGCCGTGTTCCCGGGTCTGCAGGGCGGGCCGCTCTGCCACATCGTGGCGGCCAAGGCGGTGTGCTTCAAGCTCGCCGCCACGGAGGCGTTCCGGGAGTACCAGACGCGCATCGTCGGAAACGCGAAGGCGCTCGCGCAGACCCTGACCGACGGCGGCCAGAAGCTGCTCACCGGTGGCACCGACATCCACCTGCTGCAGCTCGACCTGCGCGGCACGCAGTGGAGCGGCAAGGATGCCGAGGAGCGGCTGCACGAGGTCGCGATCACCGTGAACCGCAACACGGTGCCGTTCGACGAGCGGCCGCCGACGATCGCGTCGGGGGTGCGCATCGGCACGCCCGCCGCGACGATGCGCGGGTTCACGGAGGACGACATGCGCGAGGTCGGTGCGATCATCCTCGAGACGCTCGACCCGGCCGCCGACCTGCCGGCGCTGCGCCGGCGCACCGGCGAGCTGCTGGCCGGCCGGCCGCTCTACTCGGGTTTCCCGCATGGTCACGCGGCGTACTGACCGCCTGGTCGTCCTCGACCACCCGCTCGTGCAGCACAAGATCGCGCTGCTGCGCGACGCCGGCACGAACACGAAGGACTTCCGCCACCTGATGGGCGAGCTGGCCGCGTTCCTCTGCTACGAGGCGACGCGCGAGCTCGAGCTCGAGGAGGTCGAGGTGCGGACGCCGCTCGAGACGACGCCGGCACGCCGGGTCTCGGGCAAGAAGCTCGGAGTCGTCGCGGTGCTGCGCGCCGGCCTGGGCATGCTCGACGCCGTGCTCGACCTCGTCCCCGTGGCCAGGGTCGGCTTCGTGGGGGTGTACCGCGACGAGACGACGCTCGAGCCGGTCGAGTACTACTGCAAGCTCCCCGGCGACCTGGCCGAGCGCCACGTGCTCGTGCTCGACCCGATGCTCGCGACCGGCGGCTCGGCGTCGGAGGCGCTGCGCCTGTGCAAGGACCGCGGGGCGGTGCGGATCAGCCTGCTGTGCGTCGTGGCGGTGCCCGCGGGGCTCGACCGGATCGCGGCCGACCATCCCGACGTGGCCGTGTACGCGGCCGCCGTCGACCGGGAGCTGAACGGCGCCGGCTACATCCTGCCCGGCCTCGGCGACGCCGGCGACCGTCTCTTCGGCACCCGCTGAAGCGGGGCCTGGCCCCAAGGTTCAGGCGGGGCCTGGCCCCGATCCTCGGGGCCAGGCCCCATCCCCGACCAGCTCCGCGTAGATCGCCTGGGCCGCGCCGGTGTCGGCCGCGAGCTGACCGAGGACCCACCCCACGTCAAGAAAGGAGGGCGTCGGCACGAGCCCCACGGTTGCCTGCGCGCTTGACCACGGCCACTCCCGCGGACGCTGGCACAGACCGGCCCGGACGGGGTTCGCCGCGATGTACCGGATGACCGCGAGCTGGTGCGCGTCGCTCTCCAGGACGCTCGACCAGTACCGTCGTTCGAAGAGATGACCGCTGCGGTCGTGCCGCTGGTTGAACCACTGGACGTAGAGCTGGTTCAGCCTGCCCATGCCGGCGCCGAGATTCGGCTTGGGCGTGCGGAGGGCGAGGTGGTAGTGGTTCTCCATCAGGCAGTAGGCGTAGAGGCGCCACCCGTAGCGCTCCACGACGACCCCGAGGAGGGCGAGGAACCGGCGTCGATCTTCGTCGGAAGTGAAGACCGCGCTCTTGTCGTTGCCCCGCGCGCCCACGTGGTAGTGGGCGCCGGCGGCCTGCACTCGCAAGGGTCGAGCCATCCATCGACGGTACGCGCCGAGGCTGCGACGGCACCAGTCCGAAGGTGTGACGAATCGGTGCCAACTTGCGCGCCGCCGGCGTTCCGGGGCCTGGCCCCGGTTGGGGAGGGGGAGCCTCCTGTGGGGCGAAGGGTTACCCTTTCCCCGCCGCAGGTTTCCCGATGACCGGATCGCTCCTCGACTACCAGGCCGCCGCCGTCGGATTCGCGGTTGCCTTCATGCTCGTGCTGCTGCTGACGCCGGCCGTGTCGCTCGCCGCGTGGACGTGGGGGCTGCTCGACCGCCCCGACGACGACCGGCGCCTGCACCGCGAGCCGATGCCGCGCCTGGGAGGAATCGCAATCTTCGCGGCCATCGTCGTGCCGGCCGCGGCGCTCGGCGACCAGCGCGGGTTCTGGGGCGTCATGCTCGGGGCGGCGCTGATGACGCTGCTCGGGGCCGTCGACGACATCCGCTCGCTCAACCCGCTCGTGAAGCTCACCGGTCAGATCGCCGTCGCCGGCCTGACCGTCCACCTCGGCATCGCCATCGACCACGTCACGCTGCCGCTCGTCGGCGCCTTCGACCTCGACTGGCTGCGCTATCCGGTCACGATCCTGTGGATCGTCGCCATCGCGAACATCGTCAACTTCATCGACGGGCTGGACGGCCTGGCCGCCGGCTTCTGCGGCATCGCGGCGCTCACGTTCGCGATCCTCTCGGCGTCGCTCGGCCGGCTCGACGCCGCCGCCGTGTCGGCGATCCTGGCCGGGGCGGCGATCGGATTCCTCCGCTACAACTTCCACCCCGCCACGATCATCATGGGCGACTCGGGCTCGCTGATGATGGGGTACCTGCTGGCGACGATCGCGATCGAGGGGGTGCTGAAGACGGCCGCCGCAGTGTCGCTCGTCTTCCCGCTGGTGATCCTCGCGCTGCCGATCCTCGACACCTCGTTCGTCATCCTGAAGCGGCTGAAGTACCGCCAGCCGATCTACCAGGCCGACCGCTGGCACTTCCATCACCGGTTCGCGAACATCGGGTTCACGCAGCGGCGCACGGCGCTCACGCTCTACGCCTGGTGCCTCGTGCTCGCGGCCTTCGCGCTTGCGATCCGGTTCGTGCCGTCGCACCGGCACGGGTGGGGCTGGGAGCCGCTCGTGATCCTGGGCGGGCTGGCGCTGGTCGCGCTGGGATCGTCGGTGTACGTCGTGTACACGCTGGAGATCCTCAAGCTGCGCCGGCTGCGCGCCTACCGGGCCGGCCGGAGGGCCGCTGCGGAGATGACACAAACTCGGCCCGCCGCCTGATCGCCGCGGCGAGAAATTCGCCCAAAATAGGCTATTCTGACTCGGCCATGGCGAAACTCGTGTTGTCACGAAGTCGATCGTCTGCAATACTTCCCGCGCCCGCTCAACCGTCCGCCCGAAGGACAGGATCGTCACGGCAGGGAGACCTGCAGCTTCCGGTGCGACCGCTGGGATCACCCTCCTCGCGGCGCTCATCTTCTGCGTTGGATCCGGCCTCGGAATCGGATGGGCGGCGGGCAGCGCGGCCGTCGGCGCGGCCGTTGGGGCGGTGATCGGAATTCCCGCCAGCTTCTACCTCGTCTACCGCACTTATCGAGACCTGTGACCGTCCGAACGACCAGCCCGGCGCAACTCTGCGCGCATAACCTCGACGCCATCCTCGCGGTTGCGGCGCTGCCCGCGTTCGCGGCGGCCGGCCTGCCGCTCGAGGGGTGGTTCTGGGCGACGGTGCTGTGGGCGGTCAACCGCTACGCGCAGGTGGCCGTCGAGCGGCGGGCGGCCCGAATGGGCGCGCTGCGGGGCGTGGGCACGCTGGGGGCGAGCATGCTCCTGCGGCCGTGGATCGGGATGCTGGTGCTCTTCCTGATCACCCGGCATTCGAGTACGCTCGCGATCTCCTCCGTGCTCCTCTTCCTGCTCCTCTTCACGGTTGACATCGCCACCCGCATCGTCACCCACCGAAACGTCGGCCGCGGCGTCGGAGGGACGGCCTAGATGGCGCTGCTGCCGGTTCTGAAGGTCGACTTCAACCCGGTCGCGGAGTTCACCGACTTCGTCCACCACCCGTACGTGAGCCTCCCGCTCGGGCTGGACATCAACAAGGCCGTCGTCTACATGTGGATCTCGGCGCTGGTCGCGATCGCGCTCACGCTGATCGTCGTCCGCCGGGGGCTGAAGCCGCGCCCGGACGGCGGCCAGACGGCGGTCGAGATCATCTACGACCTGTGCTACCAGCAGATCGCCCGCGGCGGGCTGCCCGAGGAGGGCATGCGGATCTGGTTCCCCTACGTCGCCTCGCTGTTCGTGTTCATCTGGAGCATGAACGTGATCGGGTTCATCCCCCTGCCCTTCGGCGACCGCCACTTCGACCTGTTCGGCCTGTCGATCCCGGAGTTCCAGATCTACGCCGCGACCGCGAACCTCTCGGTGACGCTCTCGCTGACCCTGGTCACGTTCTTCGCCACCCACATCGAGGGCATCCGCTACAACGGGCCGATCAGGTACTTCAAGGGCTGGATGCCGTCGGGCCTGCCGTCGGCGCGGCCGTTCGGGGCGAAGACGCCGGCGGTGTTCCTGCTGATCGGCATCATCGGCGTGATCGAGGTGCTCTCCCAGCTCATCCGCATCGTCTCGCTCAGCTTCCGTCTCTTTTTCAACCTCCTGGCCGGCCACCTCGTGATCGCCGTGTTCCTCGGCCTGGCCTCGCTGCTCGGCACCTACTTCATCCTCGTCATCGGCCTGCCGATGGGCCTGGCCGTCTACCTGCTCGAGGCCACGCTGATCGCCGGCCTGCAGGCGTTCATCTTCGCCACCCTTTCCGCCATCTACATCGGTGGAGCCATCCACCCCGACCACTAGGAGTACCGAATGGCCGTCTCCGGCAACATCCACGATTCCGCCAAGGCGCTCGAGCTTGGCCTGGCGACCGGCTTCGGCGCCATCGGCCCCGGCATCGGCGTGGGCTTCATCTTCGGCAAGACGATCGAGGCGGTCGGGCGCCAGCCCGAGCTGCGCGGGCAGCTGCAGGGCCTGATGTGGCTCGGCTTCGCCCTGACCGAGGCGATCGTCTTCTACGCGCTGGGCATGGCCTTCGTGGCCTACGCCATCGCGTGACCGGCGGAGATCCGCGTACATGATCCTCTACGACTCGACCCTGATCACCCCGACGACGGGGCTGATGATCTGGACGCTCGTCACGTTCGGGGCCGTGCTGCTCGTCCTCAGGCGGTACGCCTTCGGGCCGATCCAGCAGATGATCGAGGCACGCAGGCAGGCCATCACCGCCGACCTCGACGCCGCCGAGGGCGCCCGCACGGAGGCGCAGACGACGCTGGCCGAGTACCGCGAGCAGCTGGCCGAAGCGCGCCGGGAGGCGGGCAAGATCGTCGAGGACGCGCGCCGCGTCGCCGACGAGCGCCGCGCGGCGGCCGTCGCCGAGCTGGAGGCGGAGAAGGCCCGTCTGATGCGCCAGACCCAGGACGAGATCGCGGCCGAGACGCGCCAGGCGCTGAACGCGATCAAGCAGCAGGTGGCCGATCTGGCCGTCGCCGCAACCGAGAAGGTCGTCCGCGCCCGCCTCGACGAGTCGGAGCAGCGCCGCCTGATCGACGAGGCGCTCGGCGACGTCGACCTCTCGACGCTCGTCCCCGCCTCACCGAACGCGGCCGCGGAGCAGGAGTAGATGGCACAACGCGTCGACCCCGCCGCACACGTCTACGCGACCGCGCTGCACCAGGCGGCCCGCGAGGGCGGGCGCGTCCGCGAGGTCGACCGCGACCTGCGCCTGCTGATCTCGAACCTGGGCGACCAGCCCGTCGTGCTGCGCGCCCTCGTGAACCCGGGCCTGCCCCGTGAGGGCAAGCACCGCGTCCTGACGCGGCTGCTCCAGGGGGCGGAGCCGCTGGCGCGAAACGCGGTGCTGGTGCTCGAAGAGCACGGCCGGCTGCCGCTGCTCGTCGACCTCCAGCGCGCCTACGGCGTGCTCGCCGCCGAGGACGACCGGATCCTGCCGGTCTCCGTGACGACCGCCGTCGAGCTGACCCAGAAGGAGCTCGACGCGCTCGGCAAGCGCATCTCGGATGCGGTGGGGCGCACGGCCGAGATCACCGCCGCCGTCGACCCCGAGCTGATCGGCGGGCTCGTCCTGCGCGCCCGCGACGTGCTCGTGGACGCCTCCGTGAAGCGCCGGCTCGAGGAGCTGCGCCGCACCATGATCCGTACACCATTGCCCGTTGGGAGTGAAGCGTGAAGCTGCGTCCAGACGAGATTGCGAACATCCTGAAGACCGAGATCGAGCGCTACGAGGTCGAGGCCGAGGTCGAGGAGATCGGCACGGTCATCCAGCTCGGCGACGGCATCGCACGCGTCTACGGCCTCGACCGCGCCGTGGCGATGGAGAAGCTCGAGTTCGGGCACGGCGTCACCGGCCTGGCCCTGAACCTCGAGGAGGACAACGTCGCGTGCGTGCTCTTCGGCGAGTGGGACCAGATCAAGGAGGGCGACACCGTCCGGCGCACGGGCGAGGTCATGTCGATCCCGGTCGGCGAGGCGCTCATCGGGCGGGTCGTCGACCCGCTCGGCACCGCGATCGACGGCGGCCCCGCCATCGAGACGACCGAGACGCGGCCGATGGAGTTCAAGGCCCCGGGCGTCGTCGACCGCCAGCCGGTGTCCGAGCCGGTGCAGACCGGGATCAAGGCGATCGACTCGATGATCCCGATTGGCCGCGGCCAGCGAGAGCTGATCATCGGCGACCGCACCACCGGCAAGACGGCGATCTGCGTCGACACGATCCTGAACCAGAAGGGCCAGGATCTGATCTGCATCTACGTCGCCATCGGCCAGAGGGCCTCCACGGTGCGGGCCGTCGAGGCGCAGCTGCGCAAGGCCGGCGCGATGGAGTACACGATCATCGTCGCCGCGTCGGCGACCGAGGCGGCGCCGATCAAGTTCATGGCTCCCTACGCCGGCTGCGCGATGGGCGAGCACTTCCTCTACAACGGCAAGCACGCCCTGGTCATGTACGACGACCTCTCCAAGCACGCGGACGCCTACCGGCAGATGTCGCTGCTCGTGCGCCGGCCGCCGGGCCGCGAGGCCTACCCGGGCGACGTCTTCTACCTGCACTCGCGCCTGCTGGAGCGGGCGGTGAAGCTCTCCGACGAGCTCGGCGCCGGGTCGCTGACCGCGCTCCCGGTGATCGAGACGCAGGCGGGCGACGTATCGGCCTACATCCCGACGAACGTGATCTCGATCACCGACGGACAGATCTTCCTGCAGGCCGACCTGTTCTACTCGGGCGTCCGCCCGGCCATCAACGCCGGCATCTCGGTGTCGCGCGTCGGCGGCGACGCCCAGATCCGGGCGATGAAGAAGGTCGCCGGCCGCCTGCGGCTCGACCTGGCCGCCTACCGCGAGCTGGAGGCCTTCTCGCAGTTCGGCTCCGAGCTCGACCAGGCGACGCAGCGCCAGCTCGCCCGCGGCGAGCGGGTCGTGGCCTCCCTGAACCAGCCGCAGTACTCGCCGTGGCCGGTGGGCGAGCAGGTGGTCGTGATCTGGTCGGTGACGAACGGCTTCGTCGACCGCATCCCCGTCTCCGAGGTGAGCCGCTTCAACGACGAGCTGGTGCAGTCCGTGCGGGCGGAGGGCTCGATCCTGAAGGCGATCGACGAGTCGAAGGATCTGACCGACGAGACCGTGGAGAAGCTGCGGGCGCACCTCGAGTCGTTCACGAAGAGCTTCTACGTGGAGGGCGAGGAGCCGCAGCCGGCCGCCGCCGCGGCCGAGTAGCCGATGGCGACCCAGCAGGACATCGCCCGGCGGATCCGGTCGGTCAGGAACACCGGCAAGATCACGAAGGCCATGGAGCTCGTCGCCGCCTCGCGGCTGCGGCGGGCGCAGGCCCGGGTCGAGGCGCTGCGCCCCTACGCCGACCGCATGCAGCAGCTGACGGTGGAGGTGGCCGCCGCCAGCGCCCCCGCCTACGCCCAGCCGCTGCTCGAGCGGCGCGACGTGAAGAACGTCGCGGTGCTCTCGCTGACCGCCGACCGCGGCCTGGCGGGCGCGTTCAACGCGAACGTGGTGCGCCAGTCGCTGCGGCTCGCCGCAGAGGAGCGCGGCCGGGGGCGCGAGGTGCTGTGGCTGGCGGTGGGACGCAAGGGCGGCTCGTCGCTGCGCTTCCGCGGCCAGCAGGTGGGCGCCGCGTGGACGGGCATCACCGACAGGCCGAAGTACGCCGACGCGCGGACGATCGCGGCCCGCGTCGCCGAGCTCTACATCGAGGGCGAGGTCGACCGGGTGGTGATGATCTACAACCGGTTCGTGTCCGCGCTCACGCAGCGGGTCGAGACCGTCGAGATCCTGCCCGTGCCGGAGACGGTGGTCGCGGGTGAGGAGCCGGAGCTGGTCGAGGGCGCCTACATCGAGGAGCCCGACCGCAGCGACATCCTGCGCCACCTGCTGCCGAGCTACATCGAGGTCACCGTCTACCGCGCCCTGCTCGAGTCGACCGCCTCCGAGCACGGCTCGCGGATGACCGCCATGGGGAACGCGTCCGAGAACGCCTCCAACCTGATCGACTCGCTCACCCTCGAGATGAACCGCGCCCGCCAGAGCGAGATCACCCAGCAGATCCTCGAGGTGGTCGCGGGCGCCGACGCGCTTGAGTAGCGACGGTACACTCAGAGCCGTGGAACGCGTTGGTCAGCTGTGGGACCGCGCACTGGTGCGGGCTGTGCTCTCGACGGTCGCGGTGATCGTGCTCGTTGCCGGCGTGATCGTCTACGTCTCGTCGCGCAACCCGGTGAAGGTGGCCGACGTGCCCGGATCGGCGCTCGCCCAGGCGCCGAAGGCCGAGCAGCTCTACGGCCCGACGGTCGCGATGCCGAAGCAGGCGCTCGCGACCGCCCGGCGCTTCATCGACGCCGCCGTCCTGCGCGAGGACGTGCCCGCGGCGTGGGGCATCTCGACCGTCAAGCTGCACGGCGGCCTGACGAAGGCCCGCTGGGACACGGGCAACATCCCGATCGTGCCGTACCCGCGCGAGAAGTTCGCCGGCGCCCGGTTCAAGGTCGACCGCAGCCGCAGTCGCGACATCCTGCTCGAGGTGCTGCTCTCGTCCCACAAGTCCGGCGTGCAGCCGGTCGACTTCTTCATGGAGCTCGTCCCCGCCGGGGGCGGAGGATGGGTCGTTCAGAACTACGCCCCGCGCGGGGTGAACCCGCCCCTCCCGGCGGCGCAGCCGTGACCGGCGGACGGGTTGGTTGCCGCCCGCCGCGACTGCGGATATCCTGAGCCTGCCGATGGCGTCTCATCAAGAACGAACGGCTCTCCCCGGCGCAGCGGCCGGCGTCGGCACCACCGGCGTCATTGAGGGGGACGCCGGTGACGTCCGCGCCCGCGGATACTGGGAGCAGGCATGGCGACGGTTCCGGCGCGACCGGGTCGCGGTCTTCTCCGGGTTCGTCATCGTCGGCATCGTGCTGGTGGGGTTCGTCGCGGCGCCGATCGCGACCCATATCCTCGGCCACGGGCCGAACGACATCAATTCGAACGCGGTCATCGACTACGCGCCCGCCGGTCCGTGGTCGCACGTCCAGGACGCCAACGGGCACAGCACGCTCTACATCCTCGGTGCGTCCGACCTGGTCGGCCGCGACGAGTTCCTGCGCATCCTGTACGGCGCCCAGGTCTCGCTCGAGGCGGCGGTGCTCTCGACCATCATCGGGCTCTTCATCGGCATCGTGATGGGCACGCTGGCCGGGTTCTACGGCGGCCTGATCGACACCATCGTGTCGCGCATGACGGAGATCGTGATGGCCTTCCCGCTGCTGCTCTTCGCGATCGCCCTCGCCTCGACGGTCGGCGACCGCCTGAACTCCTACACGTTCTTCGGGCTCTTCTCTCCGGGCATCTGCACCCTGATCCTGGTGATCAGCGTGTTCTCGTGGTACTACCCGGCCCGGATCGTGCGTGCGCAGGTGCTCTCCCTGCGCGAGAAGGAGTTCGTCGAGGCCGCGCGCATGGTGGGCGGCTCGAACTTCCGCATCATGCGCTCGCACCTGCTGCCGCACGTCGTCGGCACGATCATCGTCTATGGGACGCTGACCGTGGCCACGAACATCCTCTTCGAGGCCGCCCTGTCGTACCTGAGCGTGGGCCTGCCGCCCCCGAACGCGAGCTGGGGCAACCTGCTCTCGGACGCGGTGAGCTACTACACGGTGCAGCCCTGGCTGATTGTGTGGCCGGGCCTCGCGATCCTGATCACGACGCTCTCGTTCAACCTGCTCGGCGACGGCCTGCGGGACGCAATCGACCCCCGCTCGACGCTCTAGCGGCACCGCTCTAACTTCCTGACCGGCGCGGCGTCCTAGGTGTCGTAGCAAGGGGTCCGGGCCGGTTTAGGTCGCTGGCGCGTTCCCGGAATTCGACGTGAGGGGTGTACATGAGACGACCGGGACTGTGGCTCGCGATGGGATCGCTCATCGTGGGCGTCGTGCTTCTCGGCGCCGCCGCCTGCGGCAACTCGAGCAGCAACAACAGCAGCGGAGGCCAGAGCACGCCGGGGGGGCAGACCGTCGCCCCCCACGTCAACGGCGGCACGCTGAAGGTGGCGGCGCACGGTGACATCGACTTCATCGATCCCGCGCTCGCCTACTACCAGACGTCGTGGCAGATCGAGTACGCCACCTGCGTGAAGCTCCTGAACTACCCAGACAAGTCGGGCGACGCCGGCAAGGTGCTGACGCCCGAGGCGGCGTCGGGCTACAAGGTGTCGAGCGACGGCAAGACCTACACGTTCACGGTGCCTGCCGGCAAGTACAAGTTCAACACCGGCGAGCCGGTGACGGCGGCCACGTTCCAGCACGCGCTGGAGCGCGACCTGTCGCCGAAGCAGGCCTCCTACTTCGGCGCCACGTTCCTGAACGACGTGGCGGGTGCGGCCGGCTACAAGGGCCTTCCCGCCCACGTCTCCGGCATCAAGGTCAACGGCGACCAGCTCGCGGTCACCCTGACCAAGAAGGACGCGGGCTTCCTGTCCAAGGTGGCCACGCCGTTCGCCTGCGCGATCCCCAAGGACACCCCGGTCGACCCGAAGGGCGTCCAGTCGATCGCCGGCGCCGGCCCGTACTACATCTCGAGCTGGACGCAGCACCGCTCGATCGTGCTCAAGCGCAACCCGAACTACACCGGGTCGCGCCCGCACTACCTGAACGAGATCGACTACACCCAGCTGACGATCGACCAGAACCAGGGCACCCTGGAGCTGAAGAACGGCCAGCTGGACTACTGCCCGGACTGCGTCCCCGGCAGCCAGACGTTCCAGCTGAACCAGCAGTTCGGTCCCAGCGGGACGTCGACGAAGTCGACGGGGAATCAGCGCTTCTTCATCACCCCGGCGGCGATCATCTCCTACTTCGCGCTGAACGTGGCGCGCCCGACGTTCCAGAATCCGCTCGTACGTGAGGCGGTCAACTGGGCGATCGACCGGGCGGCCATCGCGAAGCCGTACGGCTACGGCTACGGCACGCCGGGCGACAAGATCCTGCCGCCGGCGCTTCCGGGCAGCCAGTTCGAGAAGTCGCTCTACCCGACGTCGACCCCGACGGCGGCCGACCTCTCCAAGGCCAAGGCGCTGATCAAGCAGGCCGGCGTGAAGACGCCGCTGACCGCGATCGAGTACTCGACCGCGGGCACCGAGTCGGTCTCCGAGGCCGACCAGGTGCTGGTCTCCAACCTGGCCAAGATCGGGATCACGGTCAAGCCCAAGTACTTCACGCGCGCGGTGCAGTTCCAGAACGAGGGCGTGAAGGGCGTGGCGATGGACATCGCCAACGAGGGCTGGATCGAGGACTACCCCGATCCGTACGACTTCATGAACATCCTGCTCTCGGGCGAGGGCATCCCGAAGACCGGCGGGAACAACTTCGCGTACTTCAACGTGCCGAAGTACAACCAGCAGATGGATCACGCCAACACGCTCAGCGGCAACGCCCGCTACCAGGAGTACGGCTCGATCGCCACGGACATGATGCAGAACAACCCGCCGTGGGCTCCCTGGCTCTACACCAACAACATCGACTTCTTCGGCCCGCGGGTCGGATGCACGGTCGATACTCCGTCGTACATCATGGATCTGGCCACGATGTGCCTGCGGAAGTCGTAGCGGGGTAGACTCGCTGCGAAGTTCGTAAATCGGGGCGCCGGGAACTCTCCCGGCGCCCCCTCCAGACCTTCGAGACCGGGAGAACGGCATGCTGCGGTACCTGATCAGGCGGTTGCTGTGGGCGATCGTCCTCTTCGTCGCGGTCACCGTGGTCACGTACCTGATCTTCTTCCTGATCCCGGTCGACCCGGCCCGCCTGGCGGCGGGCAAGTCGGCCACGCCGGCCGAGGTAAAGGCGGTCGCCCACCGGCTGTACCTGGACCGCCCGATCTACCGGCAGTACGGGCACTTCCTCGACGAGCTGGTCGTGCACCAGAGCCTGGGCTACTCGTTCAGCGACCGCCAGAGCGTCAACACGAGCATCGCGGCGGCCGCCCCGGTGACGATCTCGCTGGTGATCGGCGGCGCGATCGTGTGGATGCTGATCGCCGTGCCGGTGGGCATCCTCTCGGCGTTACGGCCGCGATCGCTGCTCGACAGAATCGCCATGATCGGCGTGCTGGGCGGCATCTCGGCGCATCCGGTGTGGATCGGTCTGATGGCCTCCTACATCTTCGGCTACAAGCTGGGCATCCTGCCGATCCAGGGCTACTGCAACCTGCGCGGGGCGTCGGCGGGCCAGATCTGCGGCGGGCCGTGGGACTGGTTCACGCACATGCTCATGCCCTGGCTGGTGTTCGCCGTGCTCTACTCGGCCTTCTACGTGCGCATGATCCGGGCGAACGTGATGGAGACGCTCAACGAGGACTACGTGCGCACCGCCCGGGCGAAGGGCGCGCCCGAGAATGTGGTGCTGCGCAGGCATGTGCTGCGAAACGCGATGCTGCCGGTGGTGACCATGCTCGGCATGGACATCGCCATCGCGCTCGGCGGCGCCGTCCTGATCGAGACGGTCTTCGGCCTGCCCGGCCTCGGCTACCTGGCAGTGCAGTCCGTCCAGCAGTTCGACTTACCCAAGATCATCGGCGTGACCGTGTTCGCCTCGCTGATGGTGATCCTCTTCAACCTTGTGGTCGACCTGCTCTACGCCTGGATCGACCCCAGAATCCGGCTGGCATAGACTTCCCCGCGTGGCGCTTCTCGAAGTCCGCGACCTGAAGACCCAGTTCCGCACCGACGACGGCATCGTCGGCGCGGTGGACGGGGTGTCGTTCGCGGTCGAGAAGGGGCAGACGCTCGCGATCGTGGGCGAGTCCGGCTGCGGCAAGAGCGTCACCTGCCTCACGATCATGGGCCTCAACCCGCGCGGGACGGTCTCGACCGGGCAGGCGCTCTTCAAGGGGCGTGACCTGATCGGCATGGAGTCCTCGGAGCTGCGCAAGGTGCGCGGCAACGAGATCTCGATGATCTTCCAGGACCCGATGACGTCGCTGAACCCGGTGCACACGATCGGGGCGCAGCTGCGCGAGGCGGTGCAGCTGCACAACGACGCCAGCAAGGCGGCGGCCAGCAAGCGGGCGCTCGAGATGCTGAAGGCGGTCGGCATCCCGCGCGCCGAGGCGCGCCTGGAGGACTACCCGCACCAGTTCTCCGGCGGCATGCGTCAGCGCGTGATGATCGCGATGGCGCTCATCAACAACCCCGACCTGCTGATCGCGGACGAGCCCACGACGGCGCTCGACGTGACCACCCAGGCCCAGATCCTGAAGCTGATGAACGACCTCCAGCGCGACTTCGGGAGCGCGATCATCCTGATCACCCACGACCTGGGCGTGGTCGCCGAGACGGCCGACGAGGTGCTCGTGATGTACGCGGCCAAGCCGGCCGAGCAGGGCACCTACCGCGACATCTTCTACCACGCCCACCACCCCTACACGTGGGGGCTCATGCGCTCGCTCCCGCGGCTCGCGGGCGCGGGCCAGGACCTGAAGCCGATCCCCGGCTCGCCGCCGTCGCTGCTGCGCCCGCCCAAGGGCTGCCGCTTCCACCTGCGCTGCTCCTACGCGATGGAGGTGTGCTCGCAGGAGCAGCCGCCGTTCGACCGGGTCGAAGGCTCCGACGATCACCGGGCGGCGTGCCACCTGTCCGCGGACGTGAAGCGCCAGGAGGCCGAGAAGCTCGTGGCCGAGACGATGGCGTCGACCGGGTGAGGGGGAGCGCTCGTGGCGTCTGACCTGCTGGTCGTCAAGGATCTCGAGAAGCACTTCCCGGTCACGCGGGGCATCATCTTCCAGAAGGAGATCGCCCGCGTGCGCGCGGTCGACGGCGTGTCGTTCTCGATCCGGAAGGGTGAGACGCTCGGCATCGTGGGCGAGTCGGGCTGCGGCAAGTCGACCATGGCCCGCTGCGTCATGCGCCTGCTCGACACGACCGGGGGCTCGATCACCTTCGAGGACCAGGACATCACCAACCTGAAGGGCCAGTCCCTGCTCAAGGTGCGGCGCGAGATGATGATGGTCTTCCAGGACCCGTACGCCTCGCTCAACCCGCGCAAGCGGGTGGGGTTCATCATCGGCGAGGCGCTCGAGGTGCACAAGATCGGGACGCCGGCCGAGAACAAGCGCCGGGTGCAGGAGCTGCTCGACGTCGTCGGCCTCAACCCCGAGCATTACAACCGCTTCCCGCACGAGTTCTCCGGCGGCCAGCGCCAGCGCATCGGCGTCGCCCGTGCGCTCGCGATCCGGCCCAAGCTGATCGTGTGCGACGAGCCCGTGTCGGCGCTCGACGTGTCGGTGCAGGCGCAGATCCTGAACCTGCTGAAGCGGCTGCAGCGGGAGTTCGACCTGACCTACATGTTCATCGCCCACGACCTCGACGTCGTCCGCCACATCTCCGACCGGGTCGCCGTCATGTACCTCGGCAAGATGGTCGAGGTCGGCACCGGCCAGGAGCTGTACGACCATCCGCTGCACCCCTACACCGGCGCGCTGCTCTCGGCGATCCCGGTGCCGAACCCGGACCTGGCCAGGGCGCGCAAGCCGATCGTGCTCGAGGGCGACGTGCCGAGCCCGATCAACCCGCCCAGCGCCTGCCGGTTCCATCCGCGCTGCCCGCGCTTCCAGCCGGGCACCTGCGACGTCGATGAGCCGCAGCTCGTGGCCGCCGACCAGAACGGCCACCTGCGGGCGTGCCACTTCCCGCTCGAGACGTGGCCGATGAGCGACCTGCGGCTGCCCGCGAGCGGGGCGGCCGCGGGCTGAGGCGGTCGTGCCGTCGCGGCGCGAGATCGTCGTCGGCGTCCGCCGCTTCCTGACGGTCGCGGCCGGCTGCATCGCCGTCACCGCCGTGCTCTCGCTGGCGCTCGGGGCGGTCTTCCGCGACTCCCCGACCCGGTCGCTCTCGGTCGGGTTCTACCTGGCCGCGTGCATGAGCATGATCCTGGGCGTGTTCTACGGGCTGCGCCCGCCGGTGCGCCAGGACGGCGACCAGGGAGCGATCGGAGGCCTCTTCGGAATCTTCCTCTCGACCCCCGTCCGGTTCGCGACGCCGGAGGAGCGCCAGGACTCGCTGGCGAGCTCCGCGGTGTTCGTCGCGCTCGGGATCGTGCTCGCCCTGGTGGGTGTCCTGTGTGACGGACGCCGTCCGCTGGCCTAACATTCGGTCTGACCGGCACGTCGAAGGGGACAGGCACCGTGTTCTCTCCATATCCACATCGTGACTCGTGCGACCGCGCACGCCAGTTGGCGTCGAGGGATCTCGACGGCGACCTGAGCCAGCTCGACTCGCGCGCGCTGCAGGCGCACCTGCGCGAGTGCGGCGACTGCGCGGAGTTCACGTCGGCGATGGGCGGCCTCACGGCGAAGCTGCGCGGGGGCGAGCTGCTCCAGCCCTCGGAGGCCCGGCCGGCGGTGGTGGCGGCGCCCCGGCGGGGGCGTGCCTCGCGGCGGCTGCTGTCGGCGGCGGGGGTGGCCGCGGCGGCGGTGGCGGCGGCGAGCGCCGGGGCGTTCGTCGCCTCGGACGCCCACCAGGGCGCGCCCCCGCGGGCGCATGCGACCACGATCGCCGAGCTCGCGCCGCTCGACCACCAGTTCCGGGTCATCCGCGAGGACAAGCTCGTGCTGGTGCTGCCGCCGCAGCGCGTGCGCTCGCCGCACCGGCTCGGCATCCTCGCGTAACGGTCGGCGTGCGCGCCGGTACAGTGTCCGCATGGCGATGATCTCCGCCGTCTCCTCCCGCGTCTGACACCTCGACCACGCCGCCCGGGTGGCGGCCGCGATCGAGGCGCAGCGCATCGAGTCCGAGCTCGGGCCGCGCGCCCGCCGGTGGCGTCCGCGGATGCCGAAAATCGTGTCACAATCTCGGCCTGCGGAGCACGCTCTCGCTGGTAGAATCCGGCTTCGCTAGCCGAGAACGGAACGCCCCGGTCCCGTCACCAAGGAGTTACATGTCCCAGAACGGACAGTCCGCCCACATCGGCACCATCGTCGAGATCAAGGGCGTCGTCGTGGATGCCGTCTTCCCCGGCGAGATGCCGTCGATCTACAACGCGCTCGAGATCCAGGTGCCCGCCATCGAGGGCGGGACGTCGAGCCGGGTGCTGGTGGCCGAGGTGCAGCAGCATCTCGGCGACGGCCGGGTGCGCGCGATCGCGATGGACGCGACCGACGGACTCGCCCGCGGACTCGAGGTGCGCGACACCGGCGGCCCGATCACCGTTCCGGTCGGCGAGGCGACGCTCGGGCGGATCTTCAACGTGCTCGGCGAGACGATCGACAACGGCGATCCCGTGGAGGGGGCCGAGCGCTGGCCGATCCACCGCGATCCGCCGGTGTTCGAGATGCTGTCGCCGACCACCGAGATCTTCGAGACGGGGATCAAGGTCATCGACCTGCTCGCGCCGTACGTCAAGGGCGGCAAGGTGGGCCTGTTCGGCGGCGCCGGGGTGGGCAAGACCGTGCTCATCATGGAGCTGATCAACAACATCGCCCAGGAGCACGGCGGCCTCTCGGTCTTCGCGGGCGTGGGCGAGCGCACGCGCGAGGGGAACGGCCTCTACCTGGAGATGAAGGAGTCCGGGGTCCTCTCGAAGACGGCGCTCATGTTCGGGCAGATGAACGAGCCGCCTGGTGCGCGCCTGCGCGTCGGCCTCTCCGGCCTGACGATGGCGGAGTACTTCCGCGACCAGCTCGGCCAGGACGTGCTCCTCTTCATCGACAACATCTTCCGGTTCGTGCAGGCGGGCTCCGAGGTGTCGGCGCTGCTCGGCCGCATGCCCAGCGCCGTGGGCTACCAGCCGACGCTGGCGACGGAGATGGGCCAGCTGCAGGAGCGCATCACCTCGACCGCCAAGGGCTCGATCACGTCGATCCAGGCGATCTACGTGCCGGCCGACGACCTCACCGACCCGGCGCCGGCGGCCTCGTTCGCCCACCTCGACGCGACCACGACGCTCTCGCGGTCGATCGCCGAGCGGGGCATCTACCCGGCCGTCGACCCGCTCGACTCGCGCTCGAACCTGCTGCAGCGCGGCACGGTCTCCGATGAGCACTACGAGACGGCGACGCGCGTGCAGGAGGTGCTGCAGCGCTACAAGGACCTCGAGAGCATCATCGCCATCCTCGGCATGGACGAGCTCTCCGACGAGGACAAGGTCATCGTCGCCCGGGCGCGCAAGGTTCAGCAGTTCCTCGGCCAGCCGTTCCACGTCGCCGAGGTGTTCACCGGCACGCCGGGCAAGTACGTGCGCCTGGACGACACGATCCGCGGCTTCCAGGAGATCCTGGACGGCAAGCACGACGACCTGCCCGAGCAGGCGTTCCGGCTCGTCGGCGGGATCGAGGAAGTCGTCGAGGCCGCCGAGAAGCTCAAGGCGACGGCCTAGCCTTGCCCGACCACACGCCGTATCCGGTCGAGGTGATCACGCCCGAGGGCGTCGCCTACTCCGGCGACGCCGAGATGCTCGTCGTGCCGGGAGCGGCCGGCGAGCTCGGCATTCTCGCGAACCACGCGCCGCTCGTCTCGCTGCTGCGGGCGGGCGAGACGCGGGTGACGACGGCGGAGGGGGACGTGCGCCGCTACGCGACCGACGACGGCTACCTGCACGTGCGCGGCAACCACGCACTGGTGCTGGTGGGCGAGGCGGTGGCGTCGGAGTCGATCGACGCGACCGAGGCCCGGCGCAGGCTCGAGGAGGCGCAGACGGCGCTCGACCGCGCCTCGGGCGGCGACGGCGACGTGGACGCCGCCCGCCGGGCGGTCGGCTTCGCCGAGGCGCTCGTCAACACCGCGTCGGGCTGACGGCGGCCGCGACCGCGGGCGGCGTTGACGAGCACTCGCCACGCGGCTACGTTCCGGCCGGGAAGGCGGAGCCCCTTCTCACCCACGACCCGGAGGTCGCGATGTCGGATCCCCCCGCGAGCGGCGAAACGGCGATGCCGTCCTCGACGCGCTACTGCCCCGGCTGCGGCGCCGCGAACGACGCGCACGCGGCCTACTGCTCGGCGTGTGGGGCCGCCATGGACGGATCCGGGCACGCGAGTGCCACGGGGGTCAGCCCTTCGGTCGCCCGGCCGTGCCCGTCCTGCGGGCGCGAGTGGGGGCAGGGCATCGCCTGCCAGTTCTGCGATCAGGTGGAGGGATTCCCGCCCGGCGTGAAGCTCTCGTCATCGGCCAAGCGGTTCGGCGCCCACGTCCTCGACAGCGTCCTGATGCTCGTGACCCTGTTCGTGGGGTGGCTGATCTGGCAGCTCATCGTCGCCGGCAGAGGGCAGTCGCCGGCCAAGCAGCTGCTGGGGATGCGAGTCGTGAAGCTGCGGACGGCCACGAAGGCGACGTGGGGGACGATGTTCCTGCGCGAGGTGATCCTGAAGCCGCTGATCGGCATCGGGCTCGGGTGGTTCTTCGGGATCGTCTACTTCTGGCTGCTCTGGGACAAGAACCGCCAGGAGCTGTGGGACAAGATGATCAGCACGGTCGTCGTCGACGACCCCGAGGGTACGCTCGCGTAGCACGCCGGACCGGCGGCGGATCCCGCCGGGCCGCCGGTGCCTGGCACCGGGTATTCACACCTCTGCCACAATCGTCCCTGTGCGCGGAATCGACGAGCTTGCCCTTGCCGAGAGCCTGATCGGCTACGACACGTCGACCGAGGAGGGCATCCGCAGCGCCGTCGGCTTCCTTGTCGGCTGGCTGGAGGGCCAGGGCATCGAGCACTGCGTCGTCGAGGTGAACGGCCGGCCCGCGCTGGTCGCAACCGTCGGGGCGGGGCCGAGGACGCTCGTCCTCAGCGCCCACGTCGACGTCGTCCCCGGGCATCGCGACCAGTTCGCGCCGCGGCGCGAGAACGGATCGCTCTACGGCCGCGGGGCGTACGACATGAAGGGCGCGCTGGCGGCGATGCTGGCGGCGCTGGCCGACCTCGCGGTTGATCCCCGGCGTCTCGCCGGCGCCGGCGTGAAGCTCCTGATCGCACCGGACGAGGAGTCGGATGCGACGTCGCTTGCCGCCAAGGCCACCGCCCGCCTGGCCGACGCGGGCCACGTCGGCGAGTTCGCCATCTGCGGCGAGCCGACCGACCTCCAGATCGGCGTGCAGGCGAAGGGCGCGCTCGTCGTGCGCTTCGAGGTGCGCGGCCGCGCCGCGCATGGATCGACGCCGTGGCTCGGGGAGAACGCCGTCCTGAAGGCGGTCGACCTCTACCGCCGGATCGGCGGGCTGCCGTTCGCCTCGGAGCGCTCCGAGCTCTTCGACGGGCCCTCGATCAGCCTCGGCCGCATCGTCGGCGGGAAGGCCGTGAACGCCGTCCCGGACGAGTGCCGGATGGACGTCGACATCCGCTACCTGCCCACGCAGGATCCCGAGGACGTGCTCCGCCAGGTGCGCGGGCTCGACCCGGGCGCGGCGCTGCTCTACCACGTGCCCGCCGCCCACCAGAACCCCCACGACGACCTCGTGCGGCTGCTGCGGCACGTGGTTCGCGAGCACCGCGAGGGACGGGCGCTCGGCGTCGGCCGGCACGGCGCCTCGGACGCCGTGCTCTTCCTCGAGCGCGGCATCCCGTGCGTCGAGTTCGGGCCCGCCGGCGCCGGCCACCACGGGCCGGACGAGCACGTCGACATCGGCTCGCTCGCGACCTACCGGCGCATCCTGGTCGGGTTCGCGCACGCGCTGGCGGGTGCGGGACGGGGGTGAGGAGTCCGGCGGGGGACGTCAAACCCTCTGTCTATACTCATCGGGGCCTGCCTGAGCGGGCCCGTCGCATGTAAGAGAGCTCATGGCAACCCAGACTCCGCCCACGACGCCACGCGACGGAGGGGGCGGAGACAGGCCGCCCGGGCCGCCGACCCGGCCGAACATGACGATCTACGCCGGCGGCGGGCCGCCGCCGCGCCGGCCGCGTCGCCGCCGCTGGCTGCGGATCGCCCTGTGGACGGGCGGGACGCTCGTCCTGGTCGTCGCCGCAGTCGTCGCGGCGGCCGCGTACCTCTTCTACCACGACTACCGCCAGCTGACGTCGCCGCCGCCGTCGTTCGTCCACGCCGAGAACCAGATCGACAACCTGCCCGAGGCCAACTCGGCCGCGATCGCGCTCGTGATCGGCTCCGATCACCGCTACACCGACGGCTCGGCGCCGGCCCGGTCCGACACGCTGATGCTGGTGCGCATCGACCCGCGCACCCACCTGATCTCGCTGCTCTCGCTGCCGCGCGACCTCTACGTGAACATCCCCGGTTACGGCATGGACAAGATCAACGCCGCCTACTCGGACGGGGGCCCGAAGCTGGCGCTGGAGACGGTGAAGGAGGTCACCGGCCTGCACGTGAACTACCTGATCGGGGTGAACTTCCACGGCTTCACGAGCCTCGTGAACGAGCTCGGCGGCGTCTACATCCCGGTCGACCAGGCCTACATCCACACCACCGCCGAGAACGACGCGCTGCCGCCGGGGGAGCGGTGGTCGGCGATCGACATCCTGCCCGGGTACCAGCTGCTCGACGGCGCGAACGCGCTCGCGTTCTCGCGCTTCCGCCACACCGACTCGGACTTCTACCGGACGGCCCGCCAGCAGACGTTCCTGCACGCGTTCGAGCAGAAGGTGGCGTCGCGGTTCCACGGCATCAGTGTGACCGACTTCGGCACGATCCGCTCCATCATCCACACGATCGCAGGCAACGTCGACGTCGCCGGGCGGCGCGGCGGCATCGGGCTGCAGACGATGGTGAAGTACGCCACGCTCGCCTACTCCAGCCACCACATCGTCTCCTCCCGGCTGGCCGCCGGCACCGGCATGGTGGGGGCCGCCTCGGTCGTCGAGGCGACGTCCCAGGCGATGCGGCAGGCGGTCTATGCGTTCACGCACCCGCAGAGGATCGCCTCGCCCACGAGTCAGCTGCCGACCGCGCCGTCGCACAAGAAGGCCCGGCACCGGTGGAAGCCGGCCGTCGACCCGCAGACCGTCTCGCTGTCCGCCCTGAACGGCACGCTCAAGACGGGGGAGGCGGGCTCGACGGCGTCGGCCCTGGCCAGGTTTGGCTATCAGACGTCCTCGGGGAACGCGCCCACCCAGTCCTACAACCAGACCTGGGTCTACTACGCGCCGGGCAAGGCGCGCGCGGCCGCCGACGTCGCCCACATCCTCGGCAAGGGCACCCCGACCGGGCCGCTGCCCTCCCAGATCGCGTCGGCCGAGGACGTCGTCGTCGTCATCGGCAGCGACTTCCCGGGCAAGCTCGCCGTCGCGCCGCCGAAGGCGGCCCGGAGCTCCGCGCTGCCGCCGGACGTCACGCCCGACAGCCAGGCCTACCTGACCGAGTTCCGGTCGGTGGCCGGCAAGGTCCCGTTCCCCGTGCTCTATCCGACCGTCACGCAGGCCTCCTCGGAGGTGCCGCAGACGGACCCGATCCGCGCCTACCGGATCGCCGCGTCGGGGCATCACTACGGTTCCGTCTACGCCTACTTCCAGATGCCGAGCATCGCCGGCGCCAACTGGGGGATCGAGGAGACCCGCTTCGTCGACGCGCCGATCCTCGTCAACGCGAACGCCGTGCGCGCGATCGGCGGGCGCACGTACCGGTTCTACTTCAACGGCGCCCACATCCACATGGTCGCCTTCGTCCACTCCGGCACCGCATACTGGGTGCAGAACACGCTCCTCGACGACCTCTCCAACGCCGACATGATCGCCATCGCCAAGTCGCTCGCCCCCGTCCGATGAGCAGGTCCTCGAGCAGTCAGCCGGTCGGCGTGATCGGCGTCGGCTACGTCGGGCTCGTCACGGCGGCCTGCTTCGCCGACCTCGGCCACGAGGTCGTCTGCCTGGACGTGAAGCCGGAGCGGATCGCCCAGCTGCGCGACGGCGCGGTGCCGATCTACGAGCCGGGCGTCGACCGGCTGCTGGAGCGCAACCGCACCCGCCTGCGCTTCACGCTCGAGCTGGCCGACGTGCTGGAGCGGTGCCGGATCGTGTTCGTCTGCGTCGACACGCCGTCCACCCACTCCGGCGACGCCGACCTCTCCCGCGTGCGCTCCGTGGTCGACGCGCTGCCGGCCACGGGGGAGCGGTTCGTGCTGGTGATGAAGAGCACCGTGCCGGTGGGCACGGGCGAGAAGGTGCGCAGCGACCTCGACGCCCGCGGCCTCGGCCGCGTCGGCTACGTCTCCAACCCCGAGTTCCTGCGCGAGGGCCGGGCGGTGTCGGACTTCCTCGAGCCCGACCGCGTCGTGATCGGCGCCTTCGACCCGGACGACGCACGTGCGGTCGCCGGGCTCTACGCCGACCTCGGGGCGCCCGTGATCACCACCGACGTGCCCAGTGCCGAGATGATCAAGTACGCCTCGAACGCGTTCCTGGCGACGAAGATCTCGTTCATCAACGAGATCGCGAACGTGTGCGAGGAGGTGGGCGCCGACGTCGACGTCGTCGCCCAGGGGATGGGGCTCGACGCGCGCATCGGCCCGCACTTCCTGCGGCCCGGGGTCGGCTACGGCGGCAGCTGCTTCCCCAAGGACGTGAAGGCGCTCAAGCAGCTCGCCGGCAACTCCGGGTACCACTTCCAGCTGCTGATGTCGGTGATCGAGGTGAACGACCTCCAGAAGCGCCGGGTCGTCGGCAAGCTCGAGCGCCATCTGGGGCCCCTGCGCGGCGCCCGGATCGCGCTCCTCGGGCTGGCGTTCAAGGCGGACACGGACGACATGCGCGAGGCGTCGAGCCTGGTGCTGGCAGCCCGCCTCCGCGCCGAAGGGGCGACCGTGGTGGCCTACGACCCGGTCGCGATGCCGAACGCGGCGGCGCTGATGGGGGACGAGGTGGAGTTCGCGGGCTCGGTCCACGACGCCGTCAGCGGCGCCGACGCGGCGGTGATCGTGACCGAGTGGGGCGAGTTCCGCGGCCTGTGCACCCCGGCGGTGCGCGCCGCCATGCGGACGCCGCTCATCGTCGACGGCCGCAACCTGCTCGACCCGGAGGGTGCGCGCGCGGCCGGTTTCGCGTACGAGTCGGTCGGGCGGCCGTCCGATCCGTCCGGCCTGCTGCGGGCTGCGGGCGCGGACATCGCGGCGCGGTGATCGCGGTCGTCCTCGTGGGCGGCGAGGGCACCCGCCTGCGTCCGCTCACCTACGAGACGCCGAAGCCCATGCTGCCGGTGATGAACCGCCCGTTCCTCGAGCACCAGGTGGAGCACCTGCGCAGCCACGGGGCGGACCGGATCGTGCTGGCGTGCGGCTACCGCCCGGATGCGATCCGCGCCCACTTCGGCGACGCGCTGGAGTACGCGGTCGAGCCCGAGCCGCTGGGCACGGGCGGGGCGATCGCCTTCGCCGCGCGCGGGATCGCCGAGACGTTCGTCGTCGCGAACGGCGATGTGCTCACCGACCTCGACCTGACCGCGCTCGTCGCCTTCCATCACGACCGCGGAGCGCGGATGACGATCGCGCTGCACCCCGTCGACGACCCGAGCCGCTACGGCGTCGTCGTGACCGATTCCGACGGCGCCGTGACCGCGTTCGTCGAGAAGCCGGCGCCGGGTACGATCGCCGCCAACACGATCAACGCCGGGACGTATGTGGTCGAGCCGGAGGTGCTCGACCTGATCCCGCCGGGGCGGCCGGTGTCGGTCGAGTACGACGTCTTCCCGAGGCTCGTCGGCGCCGGGCTCCACGCGCGCAGCTTCACCGGCTACTGGCGCGACATCGGCACGCCGGCGAGCTACCTCGACGCCAACGTGGAGCGCCTGCCGGAGGGTGGTGCGATCGATCCATCGGCGGACGTGGCGGCGGACGCCAGCGTGACCGGTTCCGTCGTCGGCGCCGGCTGCCGCGTGGAGTCCGGCGCGCGGGTGCACCGGTCGGTGCTCCTTCCGGGCGCGGTTGTGGCTGCGGGGCGGAGCGTGGACAATCAGGTGGTGGGAGCAACTGGAGAACCGGTGTGGTGACCTCCGCCGATCCCTCGGGGATGGCGGATGCGATCGCCGGGATGGCCGAGCAGCTGCGGCAGGGCGAGCGGGTCGGCGCCGGGGCGGGCACCGGCGTGGCGCTCCCGGGCGCGGTCGTGATCGCCGCCATGGGCGGCTCGGCCATGGGCGGCGAGCTGTTGCGGGCCCTCGTCGCCGGGGAGTGCCCCGTGCCGATCACGCGCGTGCGCGGGTTCCGGATCCCGCACTGGGCCGGGCCGGGCACGCTCGTCATGTGCGTCAGCTACTCCGGGGAGACGGAGGAGACGCTCGCGTGCGCGCGCCAGGCGCACCGCCAGGGCGCCGACCTCCTGATCGTGGGCTCCGGAGGCGCGCTGATCGGGCTCGCGCAGGAGTGGGGCGTCGCGCATGCGCATGTCCCCGGCATCGTCGCCACCGGTCAGCCGCGCGCCGCGCTGGGCTACCTGTTCGGGGCGATGGCGGGCGCGTTCGGCGCCTGCGGCCTCGCGTCCGAGGGGATCGCGTCCGCCGCCGCCGAGGGCGTCGAGGCCGTCGACGGCGAGGCGGCTCGCGAGCTGGGAGAGCGGCTGGCCGAGACGGTGCCGCTGATCTACGGCGCCGGGCCGATCGGAGCGGTCGCCTACCGCTGGAAGACGCAGCTGAACGAGAACGCCAAGATGCACGCGTTCAGCCACGCGCTGCCGGAGCTCGCGCACAACGAGATCGTCGGCTGGCAGGGTGCGCCGCCGGGAAGGTTCGCCGCCGTGCTGCTGTCCGATCCGGGGCAGGACGCCGCCGTGCACCGCAGCATCGCCGCGACCGCCGATCTGATCACCGGCGACGCGGCACTGGTCGAGATCGTCGAGGGGCGGGGGGCGACGCCCGCTGCCCGGGCGTTCTCCCTGGTCGCCCAGGGCGACTGGGCGAGCTACGGGGCGGCCCTGCGGCGCGGCGTCGACCCGACCCCGGTCGAGCACATCACGACCCTGAAGCGCGCGCTGCGCGGCTAGGGCGCGCGGAGGACGCTTGCTAGAGTGAGTTCCCGGTGATCGCGCCTCCTCGCTCATCCGTGCTCTCCCCGGAGAGGATCGCCCGCCTCGAGGACGATGCCGTCGTCCTCCTCGACCAGACACGGCTTCCGTCCGAGGCGGTCGAGGTGCGGCTGGAGACGTGGCAGGAGGTCGCGGCCGCCATCCGCACGATGGTCGTGCGCGGCGCCCCCTCGATCGGCGTCGCCGCCGCCTACGGCGTCGCGCTGGCCGCCCGCCGGAGCACCGCCGGGAGCGTCGACGTCCTGCGCGAGGACGTCGATCGGGCGTGCACGGGTCTCGCGGCCGCCCGTCCGACGGCCGTGAACCTGCCGTGGGCGGTGGCGCGGATGCGGGAGTGCGCGCAGGCGCCCCACCCGGACGCCGACGCGCTGCGGGCCGCGCTCCGGACCCGGGCCGAGGATCTGCACGTGGAGGAGGTCGAGCGCTGCCGCCGCATCGGCGGTCACGGCGCCGAGCTTCTCCGGGCCGGGGCGCAGGTGCTGACCCACTGCAACGCCGGTGCGCTGGCGACGGGCGGATACGGCACCGCGCTCGGCGTGATCCGGGCCGCCCACCGCCGCGACCCGTCGCTGCACGTCTGGGTCGACGAGACGCGGCCCCTCCTGCAGGGGGCCAGGCTGACGGCGTGGGAGCTGCGCGAGGAGGGCATCCCGGCCACGCTCGCCACCGATTCGACGGCGGGCTGGCTGATGGCGCAGGGCAAGGTGGACGCGGTCATCACGGGCGCCGACCGCATCGCGCGAAACGGCGATGTGGCCAACAAGATCGGCACCTACGGGCTGAGCGTGCTCGCCCGCGCCCACAACATCCCCTTCTACGTCGCGGCGCCGACGTCGACGATCGACGTGTCCATCGCACGCGGCGAGGAGATCCCGATCGAGCACCGCCGCCCCGACGAGCTGGGCCCCGCCGTCCCGGAGGGGTTCGGCGTCTACAACCCCGCGTTCGACGTGACGCCGGCGCAGAACATCAGCGCGATCATCACCGAGCTCGGCGTGCACCGGCCGCCATACCTGTTCGGCTGAGGCGCGGTCCCGCCGCTCGATCGGGGAGGCCAATCGCGTGGCCGGGCCGGGTAGGGTAGGCCGGATGGGAGCAGGTGACGGCCACGCCGACCTCCGGGCGGCGCTCGCGGCGCACGGCCAGGAGCACCTGCTGCGGTTCTGGGACGAGCTCGACGACGACGGGCGCGGGCGGCTCGAGCGCGACCTGCGCTCGCTCGACCTCGATCTCCTCGACCGTCTGGTCGCGACGCTCGTGCGCGGAGGCGAGCCGCCCATGGACGTCAGGGGGGTGCGCCCGGTCGAGCCGGCGCCGGCGCCGTCGGCCGCGGCCGTCGCGGAGGGCGAGCGGATGCTCCACGGCGGCCGCGTGGCCGTCGTCATCGTCGCCGGCGGCCAGGGTACCCGGCTCGGCTTCGACGGTCCCAAGGGCTGTTATCCGATCGGCCCGGTCACCGACCGATCGCTCTTCCAGATCCACTGCGAGCGGGTGGCGGCGCTCGGCCGCGTCTACGGCGCCACGCCGCCCCTCTACGTGATGACGAGCACCGACAACCACCGGGCGACGGAGGACTTCCTGGCCGCGCACGGGTGGTTCGGGCTCGAGCACCTGCGCCTGTTCACCCAGGGCACGATGCCGGCCGTGGACGCGGCCACCGGGGCCGTGCTCCTCGCCGAACGCGACCGCGTGGCGCTCTCGCCGGACGGCCACGGCGGCACGCTGCGCGCACTGCGGGACGCCGGCTGCTTCGACGAGATGCACGCCCGCGGCATCGACACCGTCTTCTATCTCCAGGTCGACAACCCGCTCGTGCGCATCGGCGACCCCGGCTTCGTGGGCGCGCATGCCCTGGCGGGCGCGGACGTGTCGTCGAAGGTGGTGCGGAAGCAGGATCCGGCCGAGAAGGTGGGCGTCGTCGCCGAGCGCGACGGCCGCCAGTGCGTGATCGAGTACTCCGACCTGCCCGCCGCCCTCGCCGAGCAGCGGCTGGACGACGGCCGGCTCGCCTTCGCCGCCGGCAGCATCGCCCTGCACGTCTTCTCGCTCGACTTCGTCGCCCGCCTGGCCGGCGCGGCGGAGCTGCCCTACCACCGGGCGCTGAAGCCGGTCGCCTACGTGGACGACGACGGCCGCCGGGTCGTGCCCGGCGACGCGAACGCGGTGAAGTTCGAGCAGTTCATCTTCGACACCCTGCCGCTCGCCCGGCGTGCGCTGGTGCTCGAGACCGGGCGGGCGGAGGAGTTCGAGCCGCTGAAGAACGCGACCGGTGACGCGTCCCCGGAGACGGTGCGGCGGCGCCTGTCCGAGGCCGCGGCGGCCGTGCTCGAGAGCGTCGGCGCGGTCGTCCGGCGCGATGCCGAGGGCGCGCCGGCGGCGGCCATCGAGCTCAGCCCGCTGCTGGCAGCCGATGCCGCGGAGCTCCGTCGGCGCGTGCCGCCGGGCACGGTGGTCGAGGGCCCGGTGACGCTCTCGTGACAGGAACGGCACGAAGCCGCGGCCACGTGTGACGGAGATCGGCGTAGCGTGGCGGTCATGCCGTCTGCGCTCGATCTCGTGCTCCCCGCCGTGTGCGGCCTGTGCGGTCGCGGGAGCCATCCGCTGTGCCCACCCTGCCTGGTCGCCCTGCCGCTGCTCACCGGCCCCGCGTGCGCGCGCTGCGGCAAACCCACCGCGGCGCCGGTGGCCGACTGCCGGGAGTGCCGTGGGCGCCGGCTCGGGTTCGAGTCGGCGGTGGCCGCGGTGGCGTTCGAGGGGCGGGGACGCGACCTGGCCGTGCGCTTCAAGGACGCGGGGCTGCGCGGGCTGGCCGAGCCGGCGAGCGGCCTGATCGCGACGGTCGTCGCCGCGCCGGAGGGGGACGTCGTCACCTGGGTGCCGCCCGACCGCTGGCGCACGATCCGCCGCGGCTACCACCCGGCGCAGGCGCTCGCGGCGAGCCTGGCGCGGCGATGGCGGATGCCGGCGCGGGCGCTGCTCGCCGCCCCGCCGATCCGGCGCCCCCAGCGCGGGCTCGGCACTGCCGCCAGGCGGCGGAACGTGCGCGACGCGTTTCGTGTGCGCGCGGCGCTCGGCGGTGAGCGGGTGGTGATCGTCGACGACGTGTTCACCACCGGCGCAACCCTCTCCGCCTGCGCGACGGCGCTTCGCCGTGGCGGAGCCGGCGCCGTCGTCGCGGTCAGCCTGGCGCGGGTGGTGCGGATCTGACACCGGAAGGACGACCCCGCCGGAGCGGGTATGTTTCTGACACTTCTCCGTCCAAAGGAGCTGCGGATGAAGCTGCAGGTCAAGGGTCGAAACGTGGACGTCACGGATGCCCTGTTCGCATACTCGGAGCGCAAGCTCGGCAAGCTTGCGAGGCATCTCTCCGACGAGAGCCGGTGCGAGCTCGAGCTCGCCGTCGAGCACAACCCGTCGATCACCGAGAAGCAGGTCGCCGAGGCCACCGTGTGGACGAAAGGGCCGGTGCTGCGGGCCCGGGAGTCGTCCACGGATATGTACGCGTCGATCGACCTGGTCGCCGACAAGCTCGAGCGCCAGGTCAAGCGCTACCGCAACAGGCGCTCCCGCAAGGGCGCCCAGCACATCGCCACCCACGTCGCGCCGCCCTCCGAGGCGGCCGCCGCCCCGCTGCCGGACGAGGAGGACGCGGTGATCGTCAAGTCCAAGCAGTTCAACATGAAGCCCATGCCTCCCGAGGAGGCGATGCTCCAGCTCGAGCTGATCGGACACGACTTCTTCGTGTTCGTGAACGCGGACTCGGACGAGGTGAACGTGATCTACAAGCGCAAGGACGGCAACTACGGGCTGATCGAGCCGACCCGGGACGGCGAGGGCTGACCGCCCTCGACCGGCGGGCGGCGGCGCTCGGCGTGACGCTCGAGCGCGGCGGCGCCGAGCTCGTCGCCGAGATCGAGCCGCTCTGGCTGGCGCTCTTCGATCACCATCTCGCCATCGGGGCGGCGGGCCTGCGCACCGTCGAGCGTACGGCGTCGTGGCCGCGGCGGCGGGCGCTCTACGAGGAGCTGCTCGGCGCCCCGGACGCCTTCGTGTGGCTGGCCCGGCGCGGCGGCGCGGCGGTGGGGTACGCGCTCGTGCGCGTCCACGAGGGCGCCGACGACACGTGGGCGACCGGCGACCGGATCGCCGAGCTCGAGTCCGTCGCGGTGATGCCGGATGAGCGCGGACGCGGGCTGGGCTCGCTGCTTCTGGATGCGGCCGACGCGCGCCTCGCGGAGCTCGGAATCGCCGACGTGGTCGTGTCGGTGCTGGTCGGCAACGACGCCGCCCAGTCGCTCTACCGCCGGCGCGGCTGGGTGCCCGCGATGACGAAGCTGATCCGGCTCGGGGGTGGCGAGGCCCGGTAGCCGTCCCTCCCCGGGGAGGGGTGAGGGCATTCCCGAACGCCCTCACCGTCCGCGAGGAGCGGCTCCGCCCGGATGTGCGTATCTTGGTGGATTGGGGGTTGCGGCCCGGTCCGCGGCGCCGAGGTAAGGCAGCGACTTCCAATCGGGCCGGCCGGTTCTCGGCCCCGCGCTGCCGCCGCCGCCGTCCGGCCGCCGGCGCAGCGCAACCGCTCAGGAGTGATCCATCGTGAGATACGCCACCGCCGCCTGCGTCTGCCTGCTCATGCTCTCGGGCGGCGCCACCGCCGCCGCAGCCGCCACGCCCGTCAGTCACATCACCGACCCGGCCTCTCCCGCCGTGCGGGCGCTGCGCCACCGGATCCACACCGTTCGCCTCCGCACGCTGCGCGACGCCTACCGGGCCGCCCTGCCGGCGCCGCCGCACGGACACGCTGAGCGCCGGGCGACGACGGTCGCCCAGCTCACGCCGATCCTCGCGCGCTGGCGGGCCAGGCATCTCCGCTACCGGGCGGCGCTCGGGCGCCGCACCCCGATCCTGCAGGGCTTCCACTGCATCCACCGGTACGAAGGGCCGTGGGACGCGGTGTCCGACTCGGATCCCACCTACCACGGCGGACTGCAGATGGACCGGGCATTCGAGGCCGCCTGGGGATCCGACGTGCTGCGCTCGCACGCCGGCGCGGACGCCGAGCGGTGGTCCGCGCACGACCAGCTGATGGTGGCGATGCGGGCCTACCGCCACCTCGGCTATGCGCCCTGGCCGAACACCGCCGCCGCCTGCGGCCTCCTCTAGACCGCCGCCGGCGCCCGGCGGCGCAGGCCCGCTCCAGGTAGCATCGCCACCGTGCGAGTCGGCGCCAGACGGGCATCCGTGGCGTATGGAGTCGTGGCGGCGATGGGGCTGCTCATGGTCTTCGCCCCGACCGCAGCGGCAGCAAGCGCCGCTCAGACGCTGTCGGACCGCTACGCGCCGGTGGTACGCCTGGTGGCGCAGTCCGAGCCCTGCGGCCACGGCGAGCCGTACCCGCCCGAGAACGTCGACGCCGTGCTCGGGAACCCCTCGGTCGCACTGCGCGGGCCGTGGTCGGGCTCGAACCTGGTCAAGGTGGCGCCGACCGCCGACGATCTCGGCCAGGGGCTGTTCGGGTACAACCTCGATTTCCCCGGGGATGCCCTTTCGCCGGGGTGCACGTACGACAAGTGGTCGCACGAGCTCGAGGGTCGCTTCCCGCCGGTGACGTACGCCCGTGTCTCGACGGAGGCGGCCTACCCCGGACAGCTCGCGCTCCAGTACTGGTTCTTCTACGTCTACAACGACTTCAACGACAAGCACGAGGGCGACTGGGAGATGATCCAGCTCGACTTCCGGGCCGCGAGCGCCGCGGACGCCCTGGACGTGCATCCGTTCGAGGTCGGCTACAGCCAGCACGACGGCGCCGAGCGGGCGGAGTGGGGCGATCCCAAGCTCGATCTGGTCGACGGCACGCACCCGGTCGTCTACCCGGCGCTCGGCTCGCACGCGAACTACTTCGGCTCGGCGCTGTACCTGGGCCGCAGCGCCTCCCAGGGCGTCGGCTGCGACGACACGATCGGGCCGTCCCGGCAGCTTCGGCCCACGGTCTCGCTCATCCCGACGGCGCCCAGCGCCTACCTGCAGTCGGATCCGTGGCTCGGCTTCAAGGGCCGCTGGGGCGAGCGCCATCCCGGGTTCTACGACGGCCCTCCCGGCCCGAACGAGAACAAGAAGTGGAAGGCGCCGCTGACGTGGGCGAACACGAAGTGGCGAGACACGAGCTACACGGTGCCGTCGGGCCACTCGTTCGGGCTCGTCGCCACCGACCTCTTCTGCGGGGCGATCGCAGGCGGCTCCAACCTGCTGACCGCATTCGTGGGCGATCCCGGCCCGATCGCGCTCGGCCTCGCCGCCGTGCTGGTCGTGTTGGCGTGGCTGGCGACGCGGACGCGCTGGGACGTCTCGGCGCCCTTCCGGATCGCGCACCGGCGGCCGTGGGGATCGCTGGTGACGTCCGCGGCGCGCATGTATGCCGGGCACCCGCGCCTGTTCCTGGCGATCGGGCTGCTCTTCGTCCCGCTCGGGATCCTGATCTCCGTCCTCCAGTACCTTCTCTTCGAGGTGGGCACGCTGCACCCGCTCGTCGAGGCGGCGGGGCGGTCGAACGCGGCCGTCACGATCCCCGTCGTCGCGCTCGGGCTGCTGCTCACGATCCTCGGGTTCACGCTCGTCCAGGCCGCGACGGTGGCGGCGATGGTCACCCTGGACGCCGGCGGGGAGGCGTCCGCATGGGCTTCCTACCGGACGGCCGCTCACATGCTGCGGCCGCTGTTGG
The DNA here is from genome assembly GCA_963843705.1 of uncultured Actinomycetes bacterium. Taxonomy (GTDB): domain Bacteria; phylum Actinomycetota; class Thermoleophilia; order Gaiellales; family JAICJC01; genus JAICJC01. The sequence continues at coordinate 367,229 of CAWJLQ010000003.1, read as the reverse complement.
GGGCGCTCCTCTGCGCCGTGGCCGTGGTCGCCCTGCTCGAGATCACCACCGTGGGCCTGCTGGTCGGGATCTGGTTCGCGGTGCGCTGGTCGCTGATCCCGCAGGCCGTCGTCGTCTCCGGCGACAGCCGGCTCGCCGCGATGCGTCACAGCGCGCGCTACGTGCGCGGTCACTGGTGGCGGTGCGCCTCGATCACGCTCGCCGTGACGGGTACCGCCATCCTGCTCGGCCCCGTCGTCGGGATGATTCTCCTCTTCATCACGAGCGCGTCGTTCGACTTCGTGAACCTGGTCTCGTCGCTCGTCTACGTCGTCGCCCTGCCGTTCGCCGCGATCACCACCACCTACCTTTACTTCGATCTCGCCGTGCGCCACGACCGCCGCACTCCCGAGGCGCCGGGGGCGGACGTCCTGCCGTCCGAGCTGTGACGTTGGTCGTGGGGCGGCGCGCGTGGGCGCCCGGACGCGCGCTGCGCGCGCGCCGAGGCCGTCCAGCCAGCGCTTCAGAGGGCGCGCTGTCCGGCCTCGGGTGGGGTGGCCACTTGGCCGGCGTGCCGCGGCCACTCTCAGGTCGAGGCTCGAGCGGCGCGACGGCGGCGCCGAGGTGGAACCTTTCCCGCCGATTGATCGTCAGATGCTCGGCGTGGACGCTTCGAGCTCACTCCGAGGGTCGTACTCGCGACGTTGCGCCGGGGGTGTCGGCGTTGCGGTCGTCGTCCTCGCCTGTCTGGCGCTCTCGCTGTGGATCGGCGGGAGGTGCGGCGCTCCGTCGGAGCCGACCATGCCCATCCCCTCGCGGGTCGCGCTCGTCTTCGCCAAGCCGGCCGGCGCGCGGGCCGTCCCCGGCGACCGGGAGGTGATCTACACCGCGTCTCCCACGGGTCGGCAGCCCCACCGGCTGGCCGTCGGCATGTACCCGCTGCTCTCGCCGGACGGCACGACCGTCGCATTTCAGGCCGGCTCCGAGGCCAGCCCAAGCCTTCGCATGATCAGCACGCGCGGTGGCTCACCGCGGGCGGTCGGAGTCCGCGGTGCGCCGCTGGCGTGGTCGTGGCAGTCGCGCTTCCTGGCCGTGGGAACCGGACGGGGACTCGTGATCCTCGATACACGTACCCTGCGCACGACGCCGATCAGACTTCCCGACGCGTCGGGGGACTTCTCCTTCTCGCCGGACGGGACGACGCTGGTCTTCGAGCACTCCACCGGCTCCGGCATCGACATCTACACGGTCAGCCGCTCCGGCGGCACGATCCACCGGCTGACCGACGACCATCGCAGCGGGTATCCGCTGTGGGGGCCCGACGGCATCGCTTTCGAGCGCTTCGGCCCCGATCGCTGCGGAAACTGCCACGGCGACGTGTGGCTGATGAACGCGAACGGCGGCGATGCCCGTCAGATCACCCACACGCGGGCCGGTATCTACCCGGCGGCATGGTCCGCCGACGGACGCCGCCTCCTGGCCGCCTATCCGGCCACGCACAACGGGCGGCTCTACGCCGTCGACGTCGCTTCCGGCTCGGCGCGGCCGCTCACGCGCTTCGTCGGCGACCTCTTCGCTCAGGGCCTCTCACGGGACGGCCGCACCGTCCTCGCCGCGATCGGCTGCGGCGGAACGGCCGGCCCATACGGCATCGTGGAGACGATCCCCTTCGCCGGCGGCCACCCGACCGTCATCGCCCGCGGCCCCTGCCGGGCCAGCTCGAACTTTTAGCCGTACCAAGCTTGCCGGCCGTCGGTGTGATCGCCTCGCCTGGAATGGACACTTGGCCGTGCGGTCGTGGCCACTCTCCGGCGGGTCGTGGCCACTTGGCCGTAGGCCCCCACGGTCAGTTGCAATTCCCACACACTCGCGCCACACCCCGTAACCCACACGGCACATGATGTCCGCGACACTCGTCCCATGCCCTACCTGCCCACCCTGTACAAGGCCCGCGGCGTACCGACGAAGCGGGCGGTGTGCGCGATCTGCGTGGAGCGGACGCGGGGGAGGACGGTGGAGGTGCGGTTCGGCTACGGCGTGCGGGTGTGGCTGTGCGAGGGGCACGCGTCGCGGGAGTTCCAGACGCAGCGCGGCGGGCGCGATCTGGTGCTGACGCTGCAGCGGCTGTGGCAGGCGCACGGCATGCTGACGGCGGCGCGCGGGAAGGCGCTCTCCGCCCACCTCGAGGCGTGCCGCGCAACGTCGGCCCGGCCGCGGCCCGGGAGCTACGCGTGGCCCGATCTGCGCGCCGCGGCGGAGCGCCGGTTTGCGAGCGGAGCGGGAGCGCGCTCGGTGGTGCGAGATCTGCCAGGGTGGCATGGTGAGGGCTGCCCCGGCCGGCTCCCGAGCCCGCGTACGATCCGCCGCTGGCACTCCCAGCGGCGGTGGCTGCACCGGGGCCCAGGGCCCCCGTTCGATACCATCCGGGCAGGATGAGCGTCTTCCAGAAGATCCTCCGCGCCGGCGAGGGCCGGACCCTGAAGCGCATGCAGGAGCGCGTGCGCGAGATCAACGCGCTCGAGGCCGAGGTCGAGGGCCTGTCCGACGACGATCTGCGCGCGAAGACGGAGGAGTTCCGGCAGCGGTTCGACGGGGGCGAGGAGCTGGACGACCTCCTGCCCGAGGCGTTCGCGTGCGTGCGCGAGGCCGCTCGGCGCACCGTGGGCATGCGCCCCTTCGACGTCCAGCTGATCGGCGGGATGGTGCTGCACGAGGGGCGCATCGCCGAGATGAAGACCGGCGAGGGCAAGACGCTCGTGGCGACGCTGCCGCTCTACCTGAACGCGCTCGCGCAGGTGAACGTGCACCTCGTGACGGTGAACGACTACCTCGCCCGGCGCGACGCCGAGTGGATGCGGCCCGTGTACGAGGCGCTCGGCGTCACCGTCGGCGTGATCCAGTCGAACATGCCCGACGACTGGGAGCAGACGAACCGCCGCGCCGCCTACGCCTGCGACATCACCTACGGCACGAACTCCGAGTTCGGCTTCGACTACCTGCGCGACAACATGGCGGTCGACATCGAGCAGACCGTCCAGCGCGGCCACCACTTCGCGATCGTGGACGAGGTCGACTCGATCCTGATCGACGAGGCGCGCACCCCGCTGATCATCTCCGGCCAGCCCGAGCAGGCCGCCGAGACGTACTACTCCTTCGCCAGCGTTGTGCGCGACCTGGCGCTCGGCGACGACTACGAGGTCGACGAGAAGTTCCAGACCGCCGCCCCCACCGAGGAGGGGGTGGAGAAGGTCGAGCGGGCGCTGAAGGTCGAGAACCTGTACGCGCCCGAGAACGGCCAGCTGGTGAACCACCTGATCCAGGCGATCAAGGCGAAGGAGCTCTACAAGCGCGACGACGAGTACGTGGTCGTCGACGGCGAGGTCAAGATCGTCGACGAGTTCACCGGACGCATCATGGAGGGCCGGCGCTGGTCGGAGGGCCTGCACCAGGCCGTCGAGGCCAAGGAGAACGTGAAGATCCAGGAGGAGAACGTGACCGTGGCCACGGTCACGATCCAGAACTACTTCCGGATGTACGAGAAGCTCTCCGGCATGACCGGGACGGCGGCCACCGAGGCGGCCGAGTTCCACGAGATCTACGCCCTCGAGGTGGTGCCCGTCCCCACCCACCGGCCGATGGTGCGCATGGATCAGAACGACCAGATCTACCGCACGAAGGACGAGAAGTTCGCCGCGGTCGTGGAGGACATCGTCGAGCGCCACGCGACCGGCCAGCCGGTGCTCGTGGGCACGATCTCGGTGGAGGTGTCGGAGCACCTCTCGGCGCTGCTCTCCCGCCGCGGCGTCCCGCACGAGGTGCTGAACGCGAAGAACCACGAGCGGGAGGCGTTGATCATCGAGAAGGCCGGCGAGCCCGGTGCCGTCACGATCGCGACCAACATGGCCGGGCGCGGAGTCGACATCAAGCTCGGCCACGGCGTGTCCGGCCTCGGCGGCCTCTACGTGCTGGGCACCGAGCGGCACGAGTCGCGCCGGATCGACAACCAGCTCCGCGGCCGGTCGGGCCGCCAGGGAGACCCGGGCGAGTCGCGCTTCTACCTCTCCGCCCAGGACGAGGTGATCCGGCTCTTCGCGGGCGAGCGCATCTACAAGATCCTCGACTCCCGTTTCGGCCCGCCCGACGGCGAGCCGATCGAGGCCAAGATGCTCACCAGCCGCATCGAGGGCGCGCAGAAGAAGGTGGAGGAGTTCCACTTCGTCAACCGCAAGAACGTCGTCAAGTACGACGACGTCCTGAACGAGCAGCGCGAGCAGGTGTACGCGACGCGGCGGGAGATCCTCGAGGGCGAGGACCTGCACGAGATGGTGGTGGGCTGGTTCGAGGACGTGATCGAGGCGGCCGTCGACGCCCACACCGGCGGCGCAGGCTACACGGACGACTGGGACTGGGAGGGCATGTGGGTGGCGCTCCACTCGCTCTACCCGATCGGGATCGACCTCGAGCAGGTCGACCGCCACAACATCACCCGCGAGGACCTGCTCGACCGCATCTTCGACGACGCGATCTCGGGCTACGAGGCGCGTGAGAAGGAGTGGGGCGAGGAGCTGACCCGAAACCTCGAGCGGTGGGTCGTCCTGCAGGTGCTCGACGTGCGCTGGCGCGAGCACCTGGACAACATGGACTACATGCGCCAGGGCATCGGGCTGCGCGGCTACGCCCAGAAGGACCCGCTGGTCGAGTACCGCGCCGAGGGCGCGGCCATGTTCAACGAGATGGACTTCCTGGTGAAGCAGGAGACGGTGCGGGCGCTGATGCACGTCGAGGTGCAGGTCGAGGACGAGGCCCAGTACGGCCACGCCCCCCAGCGCCACGACCAGTTCCTCTACGAGCACGACGAGGCGGCGACGCTCGAGGCGCTCGCCGCTGCCGGGATGCCGAACGGCGAGCCCGAGGAGATCGACGCCCTCCCGGTGGTGGAGCAGCGCCACGTCGACCCCGAGCGCAACATCGGCCGCAACGACCCCTGCTGGTGCGGCTCGGGCAAGAAGTTCAAGCGGTGCCATGGCGCATAACCAGGAGGCGACGGCCGAGCCGCGCTCGCTGGACGACCTGCGGGCCGCGGTGGAGGAGATCAGAGCCCAGCTGCACTGGGTTCGTGATTACCTTTGACCCGGACCACCTGACCGCGCGCAAGGCGGACCTCGAGGCGGAGACGGTCAAGCCCGGCTTCTGGGATGACCAGCGCCGGGCGGCGAAGGTGTCCTCCGAGCTCGCCCGCACGCAGCGCAACCTGGACACCTACGAGCGCCTGCAGGCCGACGCCGACGAGCTCGACGGCATGGTCGAGATGGCCGCCGACGACCCGGACTGGAAGGCCGAGCTCGAGCGCTCGCTCGACGGGCTCGGGCGCGACCTCGGCCGGCTCCAGGAGGAGGCGCTCTTCACCGGGGAGTACGACACCGGCCCCGCCGTCGTCGGCATCCACGCCGGCGCGGGCGGCACGGACAGCCAGGACTGGGCCGAGATGCTCCTGCGCATGTACCAGCGCTGGGCGGACGCGCGCGGCTTCAGGACGGAGCTGCTCGAGGCGACGCCCGGGGAGGAGGCGGGCCTGAAGAGCGCCACCTTCACACTGACCGGCGACAACGCCTACGGGGTCATGCAGGCCGAGAAGGGCGTCCACCGGCTCGTCCGGCTCTCGCCCTTCGACTCCGCCCACCGCCGGCACACGAGCTTCGCCCAGGTGGAGGTCTCACCGCTCGTGGACGACGACGTCGACGTCGACATCGACGAGGCCGACCTGCGCATCGACACCTACCGCTCGCAGGGCGCGGGCGGCCAGCACGTGAACAAGACCGACTCGGCGGTGCGCATCACGCACCTGCCCACCGGCATCGTGGTGCAATGCCAGAACGAGCGTTCACAGCTGCAGAACAAGGCCCAGGCGATGCGGATCCTGAAGTCGCGCCTGCTCGAGCGCGAGCGCGAGGAGCGGGAGGCGGCGATGGCGAAGGAGCGCGGCGAGGCGCAGGACATCTCGTTCGGCAGCCAGATCCGCTCCTACGTCCAGCATCCCTACAGCATGGTGCGGGACGAGCGCACGAACCTCAAGATCGGCAACGTCCAGGGCGTGCTCGACGGCGACCTGGACGAGCTCATCCGGGCCGAGCTTCTGCGCCGCGCCGCCGCCCGGACGTCGGCATGACGGGTCGTCCGGATGATGTGGCGTGTGTTGGCAGATGCTGGGAATACGCGGCCTCGCGTTTGCACCCATCCGGCCACATCGGTACCCTGAACCCGGAGTTGCCGCCGTGCGCGGTGACCGGCAGCCGCCCATGAACAACGAGATCAGAGTGCACCAGGCCGTCTCCGACGTGCCGCCGCCGGCATACGAGCCTGGAGGAGGGCCCCTCCGGGCAGCCACGGCGCCGCCGCCGGAGGCCGCCCGGCCGGCGTCGCAGGCGATGATCCTGTTCGACGGCGTCACGAAGGCCTACCAGGGCGGCGTCGTCGGACTGAGCGACGTGTCGGTGCAGATCGACAAGGGCGAGTTCGTCTTCCTGGTCGGCCCGTCCGGCTCGGGCAAGTCGACGTTCATCAAGCTGCTCCTGAAGGAGCTCGACGTCAGCTCGGGCAACCTGATCGTCGGCGGGCGCTCGCTGCCGAAGCTGAAGCGCTCGAAGGTGCCGACGCTGCGGCGCAACATCGGGTGCGTCTTCCAGGACTTCAAGCTGCTCCCGAACCGCAGCGTCTACCAGAACGTCGCCTACGCGCTGCAGGTGCAGGGCAAGTCGCGGGCCGAGATCCGCAAGAAGGTGCCGGACATCATCGGGCTGGTCGGACTGGCCGACAAGAGCGACCGTTTCCCGCATGAGCTCTCCGGCGGCGAGCAGCAGCGCGTCTCCGTGGCGCGCGCGTTCGTGAACCACCCGCCGCTCCTGATCGCCGACGAGCCGACCGGCAACCTCGACCCGGACACGTCCGTCGGCATCATGCAGCTGCTCTACCGCATCAACCGGGCCGGCACCACCGTCGTCATGGCCACGCACGACCGCGAGATGGTGGACAAGATGCGCCGGCGGGTGATCCAGCTCGAGGGCGGGCGCGTCGTCCGTGACGACCGCCGCGGAGGCTATGAGGCGTGAGGTGGCGCTTCTTCTTCTGGGAGGCGCTCTCGTCGATCCGCTCCAACGCCGCCACGACGATGGCGGCGACGGTGACCGTGCTGATCGTCACCTTCCTGCTGGGGATCTTCATCTCGACGGCGTGGTGGGTGTACCACTACGCGGTCGGCGTGCAGAACCAGGTCACGGTCAAGATGTACCTCCCCGCTGACTACGGGACGGCGGCGTTCGCCGGCAAGCGCGGGCTCGTGTTCAACGAGGTGCGGCGGCTGCCGTACGTGAAGGGGGTCGAGTACGTGTCGCCGGAGGACGCGGTGAAGAAGCTGTCGCAGCAGGAACAGCAGGCACTGCAGTCACTGCCGAACAACCCGCTGCCGCCGGCGTTCTACGTCAAGCTGACCGACGCGAACAAGGCATCCGTGACCGCGGCCGCCGCGCAGAAGATCCCCGCGATCCACAGCTGCGGCTCCGCGCCGTGCGTGACCTACGGCAAGAAGATCACCGACCGCGTCCTGAACACGCTCAAATACGTCCTCTACTTCGTGTTCGGCCTGATGGCGCTGCTCGGCGTCGCCGCGATCGTCCTGATCCAGAACACGATCCGGCTCTCGATCTTCTCCCGCCGGCGCGAGATCGAGGTGATGAAGCTCGTCGGCGCCACGAATGCCTTCGTCCGCTTCCCGTTCATGCTCGAGGGCATGCTGACCGGGCTGCTCGGCGCGGTCGGCGCCGTCGGCATGCTCTTCGTCGTCTACCTGGCGCTGAACGGCTATGACCGCGGCCTCACCGACCCCGCCCGGCTGGTCGGCGTCCCGCTGCTGATCGCGATGCTGGCCAGCTTCGGCCTGCTGCTGGGCGCGTTCGGGTCGGGCCTGACGCTGCGCCGCTTCCTGCGCGTCTGACGTTCCCGGCGACCACCCCGGCGGCCGCGGCACGCGTTACAATCCGGCTCCGGTGAAGGGGCACCGTCCACTCGCCCTGGCCGTGCTCGCCGCGGCGCTCCTGGCGGCATTTGCCGTCGGCTTCGAGCTCCGCTCGCATGCGCTCTCGCATGCGTCCGCGCGATCGCACGGCTCCCTTCGCCGGCAGGTGCTGGCCGACCTCGAGTCGTACTACTACACGTCGCTGCCCCCCGCGGCCTACCGGGCCGGCTCCGTCGAGGCGATTGTGCGTGCGCTGCACGATCCGTACACCCGCTACCTGCCGCCCGCCTCCTACCGCCAGCTGCGGTCCGCGGAGTCGGGCACCTACAGCGGGGTGGGGCTGGCGCTCCAGCGGGCGCGGCGGGGGTTGCTCGTGACGGCGTCCATCGCCGGCCTGCCGGGGCGGGCGGCGGGGATCCGGCCGGGCGATGTGATCACGACGATCGACGGGACGTCCCTCGCCAGCCTCTCCTACCGGCGCGCGCTCGACCTGATCGGCGGCCACGCCGGCCAGGCCGTGCACCTGCGGATCCTCCGCGGCCGCGGCCGGGCGGTGACGCTGACGCTGGTGCGCCGGTCGATCGAGCTGCCCTACATCTCGAGCCGGGAGGTGGACGACGACGGGATGCGGGTCTGCGTCATCCGCCTGCTCAGCTTCCCGTCGACGGCGGCCTCGCAGGTGCGCCAGATCGCGGCGCGCGCCGCCAGGCATCGCGAACCCGTCATCCTCGACCTGCGCGGGAACCCGGGCGGGCTCCTGTCGCAGGCTGTCGCCGTGGTACGTGTGTTCGCGCAGCGTGGGGTGGTCGTGACCACCCGGGGACTGCACGAGCCCGCGCGCGAGTTCGTGGCGAACGGCACCGCGGTCGGCAAGCTGCGCCTGGCCGTGCTCATCAACGGCACCACGGCCAGCGCCGCCGAGGTCGTCACCGGGGCGCTGCGGGCGGACGCGGGCGCCGTCGTCGTCGGCCGGCACAGCTACGGCAAGGGCACGGTGCAGGCGATCGAGCCGCTCGCCGGCGGTGGAGCGCTGAAGCTCACCGTGGCCCGGTTCACGCTGCCCGGCGGGCTCGTCGTGGAGGGGCGCGGCATCCGGCCCGACATCGGGGTGCCCGCCCGCGCCGGGCCCACCGACCGCATCCTGGCCACCGCCCTGCGGGCGCTGCGGCGGCGGTGACAGCGCCGCCGGCGCAGCTGCCGGTCGTCTGCGAGGTGTCGCTCCGGGCCCGGCTCGTCGTCGGCGAGCCGTTCTTCGACGGCGGCCGCCCGATCACGCTCGGCCGCGTCGGCGGCGTGGACGCCGCCGCCGGCGACCTCGTCGCCGTCGAGGTCACCGGCCACGGCCAGGGTCGCCTCGTGGAGTGCCTCGGCCTCGCCACCGACGTCTCCGCCGTCCTCCACGGGCTGGCGATCGAGGCTGGCACGGCCGCCCCGTTCCCCGCCGACGTGCTCGCGGAGGCGGAAGGGTTGCCGGAGCCGCCCGGCGGCGGTCACTCTCCCGCGCAACCCGTGGCCACTTGGCCGCCCCACGACCGCGCAGACCTCCGCCACCTGCTCACGTTCACGATCGATCCCGAGGATGCGCGCGACCACGACGATGCGCTGTCGGTCGACGGCGACCGGCTGCTGGTGCACATCGCCGACGTGTCCGCCTACGTCGCGGAGGGGGGCGCCGTCGACCGTGAGGCGGCGTGGCGGGGGACGTCGGTCTACCTGCCGGGACGGGTCGACCCGATGCTGCCCGAGCGGCTCTCGTCCGACCTGTGCAGCCTGCGGCCGGGCTGCGACCGGCTGGCGGTGACGGTCGAGATCGGGGCCGAGGGGCCGCTGCGGGCCGTGCGCAGCGTCGTCCGCAGCGATCATCGCCTGAGCTATCCGCAGGCGGCGCGGATGCTCGAGACGGGGGAGGGGCCGGAGGGGCTGATCCCGGCGCTGCGACGTCTGGACGGCTTCGCCCGCGAGCGGCAGGCCGCGCGCCTGGATCGGGGCGGGATCGCGGTGGACGCCTCGGAGCGGACGTACCGGATCGAGGCGGGCGTGGTGGTCGAGGGCTCGGTACGCACGCAGGGGCCGGCCCACGTGCTGGTGGAGGAGTGCATGCTGGCGGCGAACGAGGCGGTGGCGGCCGCGCTCGTGGCCGCAGGCGCCGCGGCGCCGTTCCGCGTGCACGAGCCGCCCGAGGCGGAGGGGCTGCGGGCACTGGTCGAGCGGCTGGCGGCGCTGGGCGTGCCCACGCCGCCCATGCCCGAGGTGCTTCCGCCCGCCGCGGCCTCGCGCTACGCCGGCGCGCTCAGCCAGACGGTCGCCGGCTACGCGCGCGCCTCCGGCCGCGGCCGCCGGGCGTTTCCGGCGCTCGTGCTGCGCGCGCTCCAGAAGGCCCGCTACGACGCCAGGAACCTCGGCCACGCCGGCCTTGCGAGCGCCGCCTACTGCCATTTCACCTCACCGATCCGGCGCCATCCCGACCTGGTGGTGCACCGCGCCCTCCTGCGCGGGCTGGGCCTGCTCCCCGGCCCGCCGCCCGAGCCGGCGGAGGTCGCCGCGCAGGCCGGCGACGACTCGGACGCGGAACGCGAGGCCGAGGCGCTCGAGCGCCGCGCCGACGACGTCTGCGCGGCATTCCTGCTCGAGCGGGTGCTGTACGAGCGCGGATGGGAGGAGACGTTCGCGGGCGAGGTGGTCGGCGTGATCGACGCCGGCGCGTTCGTGCGCTTCGGCGACGTGTTCGAGGGGTTCCTGCCCGGGCGCTCCTGGGCGGGCGAGTACACGACGCTCGACCCGCTCGGCATCACACTCGTCGGCACGCGCAGCGGGCGCATGCTGCGCCTCGGCGACCCGCTCGAGGTGGCCGTCCGCAGCATCGACCGCGTGGCCGGCCGGGTTCGCATTCGCGTGCCGCAAGCCACCTAGTGCACAATCCGGAGGGATGTCACCGGGGCGGGGGAAGCGAGCGTGGACCCTGCGGCTCGCCGTACTGGCGGCCGTGACCGCTGCTGCGGCCGGAATCGCCTTCGTGATAACGAGCGCAAGCGGCACCACCGCCCCCGGCTCGACGCACCGCACCGACCCGACGGTGCCCGTGGGGCAGTTCCTGGCCGACTGGCACGCGCACGACTACGCGGGCATGTATGCCCTCGTCAGCCCGCGGGCGCGCGCGCGGGTGTCGCTGCAGCGGTTCTCGACGCTCTACGGCCGGGCGGCGACCATCGCCACGATGCGCGGCCTGCGACCCGTCAGCCGGCTCCGGCGCGTGAACGGCGGCGTTGCGGTGACGATGTCGGTGGCGACGCGCCGGTTCGGACGCGTGTCGCTGCAGCTCACCGTCCCGCTCGTCCACACGGCCGGCGGGATGCGGGTCGCGTGGACGCGGGCGCTCACGTTTCCGGGGCTGGCGGCGGGAGAGCGGTTGCACGTGGACGTGCAGGCGCCGACGACCCGCGGGCGCATCCTCGACCGCAGCGGCGCCGTGCTGGCGGAGGGTCCGCCCACCGCACGCACGTATCCGCAGGGATCGCCGTTCGCGGTGGTCACGGGCTACGTCAAGGCGCCCCAGGGGGCGCAGGTGGCCGTCCGGACGAAGGCCGGCTGGCCCGCCGGCGAGCCGTACGGCCAGGGCGGCCTGGAGCAGTCGCTCGACCCGATCCTGGCCGGGTCGCCCCGGTTCGTGCTCCAGGCCGAGCCGGCCGCCGGCGGTTCGCCGCGGGTGCTCGCGGTCCACCCGGGACACCGTCCCCGGGACGTGACGACCACCATGCGCGTCTCCGTGCAGGAGGCGGCCGTGACGGCGCTGGGCGCCCGTTACGGCGGCGTGGTCGTCTTGAGCGCCGCGACGGGAGCCGTCCAGGCGGACGCGGGGCTGGGCATGGACGCCCTCCAGCCGCCGGGGTCGTCGTTCAAGACGATCACCTCGGCGGCGGCCCTGACCGCGCACAAGACGACGCTCGACACCGTCTACCCGTATGCGCGCTACGCGCTCCTGAACGGGTGGAAGCTGCACAACTTCCACCACGAGGACTGCGGCGGCTCCCTGCTCCTGGCCTTCGCCGTCAGCTGCAACTCGGTCTTCGGCCCGCTGGCCGTCTCGGTGGGCGCGCCGAAGCTGGTGGCGATGGCAGACGCCTTCGGGTTCAACCACTCCCCGACGATCGCCTACCCGGCGCCCGAGAGCGTCACGCGGCCGGCCGCCGACATGCAGTCCCCGCTCGATCTGGGCGTGGCGGGGATCGGCCAGGGCGGCGTCGACGCCACGCCTCTGCAGATGGCCTCGGTGGCGCAGACGATCGGCTCCGGCTGCGTCCGCCGGCCCCCGTACCTGATCCGCCGCCCGCTCGCCGACCGCGAGCCGCACACGCCCGTTCAGGCCTGCTCGCGCGAGGTCGCCGGGCAGGTGACGACGATGATGGAGGCGGTCGTCTCGGAGGGCACGGGCCGCAGCGCCGCCATCCCCGGCGTGACGGTCGCCGGCAAGACGGGCACGTCCGAGGTGGGGCCGGCGAACGTGCCGACCGACGCCTGGTTCATCGCGTTCGCGCCCGCCCAGCACCCGAAGGTGGCCGTGGCGGTGCTCGTCGTCAAGGGCGGCGTCGGCGGCGACGTGGCGGCGCCGATCGCACGGCAGGTGTTCGAGGCGGCCCTGGGCGGCGGATGATCCCGCCTGGCGGGAGGCCTGCGGCGCTGGTACGATCCCGGCCGCCATGCACACGCGCAGCGAAAACGCCGATTCGACGCCTCAGGTGATCCGGCTCCTGCGCCACTGCATCGCGCGCGTTCAGGGCTGACGCGGCCCCGTTGACGGGAGAGGTGCGCCCGCAGGCGCCCGCTCCTCACGGCCGGCCTCGTCGAACCGATCTTCCAAGGACCCCATGAACGCTCGCACCCTGACCGTCTTCCGCCTCTACCAGCTCTTCAACGGGATGGCCTTCGAGGGCCCCATCTGGGCCGTCTTCCTGCTCTCCCGGGGGCTGTCGCTGCCGCAGTTCGGACTCGTCGAGGCGAGCCTGCACGTCGGCATGCTGATCGCCCAGGTGCCCACCGGCGCGCTCGCCGACGCGCTCGGCCGGAGGCGGCTGCTCGTGGCCGCCGGCTTCTTCGCGGCCACGGCCGAGCTCGGGTACGTGTACGCGCCCGGGTTTGCGCTCATCTGCGTCGCCGGGGGCATTCACGGCGTCGCCTTCGCCCTGCGCACCGGCGCCGACGAGGCCTACCTGTTCGACTCGCTCGCCCACGACGACGCCCACGCGCTCTTCCCGCGCATGCTGGGCGGGCTGTGGGCGGTGTTCCAGTTCGCCGGGGCGATCTCGTTCATGGCCGGCGGCCTGATCGCGACGTACTCGCGCCCGCTCGCCTTCTGGCTCACCGCCGTATGCGCCCTGTGCGCGAGCGCGGTCGTCTCCCGCCTGCCCGACGACGCCCGCGCCGTGACGGGCGGCGGTGTCTCCGTGGCGGCGAGCGGCGTGCGCGCGCTCGTGCGCGCCCCGCGCCTGGGCGTGCTCACCCTGGCCTGGAGCGTCTACTGGGCCGCCGTCACCAGCTGGTGGTACTACGCCGCGCCGCTCTTCCACCACCGCGGCGCCTCCGACGCGCTGCTCGGCCTCGTGCTCGGTGGCGCGCTGCTGGCATCCGCGGGCTTCTCCTGGGTGGGCGGGCGGATCGGTGAGCGGGTGCCGCTGACCGTCTCCGTGGCCGTCGCCTCGCTCGCGGCCGCCGCCGGCCTCGTCGCGGGCGCGGAGCTGCCCGGCCTGGCCGGGCCCGTCGTCCTGCTGATGGTGATCGCGGGCGCGCCGGAGCTCGTGTACGTCACGCTCTCGACCTACATGCAGCACAACACGCGCGCGGAGTTCCGGGCGACGTCGATGTCGATCGCGGAGGCGTGCTTCTCGATCCAGATGCTGTGGCTCTTCCCGCTGACCGGCTACGTGATCGAGCACCACGGATACGCGCTCGGATTCAGCCTCTGCGCTGCGCTGATCGTTGCGGGTGCGGCACTCTTCATCGGCTCCCAGCGGCTGCCGGGGCTCGACGTCGGCGAGGAGGGCGAGGTGGCGGCGGCGTGACGCTCGCCCTCGACCACGTCCTCGTCGCGGTACCCGACCTCGACGCCGCCGGCGCTGCGCTCGCGGCCCGCCACGGTCTGCTCTCGGCGCCCGGCGGCAGCCACCCCGGCTTCGGGACGGCCAACCGGATCGTGCCCCTCGGGCCGGCCTACGTGGAGCTCGTCACGGTTGCCGATCCGGCCCGGGCCGCGACCAGCCCGTTCGGGCGCTGGGTCGCGTCGGCCGCGCCGTCGCAGCCGATGGGCTGGGCGGTGCGGACGGACGACCTCGACGGCGTCGCCCGGCGGCTGGGGCTGGACGTCCGGCCGGGCTCCCGGGCGGCCGCGGACGGGACGCTCCTGCGCTGGCGCATGGCCGGGATCGAGGCGGCGGCCGCCGAGCCGTTCCTGCCGTTCTTCATCCAGTGGGGCGCCGGCACGCCGTTACCGGGCGGCGGCGACGGGCCGGGGATCGAGCGGCTGGTCGTGCGCGGCGATGCCGGGCGGCTGCGCGGCTGGCTCGGCGGCGCCGACCTGGCGGTGGAGGTGCGGCCCGGGCCGGCGGCGGTGCTCGAGATCGTCGTCGGCGGCGGGGTCGATCCGATCGCCAGCCTCGCCCGGTAACCGGGGCCTGGCCCCCGTAACCGGGGCCAGGCCCCGCGCGCGAAAGCGTCACGGTGGTGTCACGCGGTCCGTTCGGGGTCTGGCCCCGGTGTTCGGACCCCGGTGTTCGGGCGCCCGGCGGCGGTCGCGGCCGGGCGCTACGCTGGCGCCGTGACGTACTCGCTCGTCGCCCGCGAACCGGACACCGGCGAGCTCGGGGCCGCCATCCAGTCGGCGGCGTTCGCCGCCGGCGCGGGCACGCTCTGGGCGGAGGCCGGCGTGGGGGTCGTCGCGACGCAGTCCTTCACCGACCCGGCGTACGGGCCGCTGTGCCTGCTCGCGCTGCGGTCGGGGGCGAACGCCGCCGACGCGCTCGCCGGCGCGGTGCGCCGCGACCGGCTGTCGCCCTACCGCCAGGTGGGTGTCGTCGCGGCGAACGGCACGTCCGCGGCCTTCACGGGCCGCGCCTGCATCGCCGCGGCCGGGCACGTGCGCCGCACGAACATCGCCTGCCAGGCCAACATGATGGCGAGCCAGGCGGTCTGGCCGGCCATGCTGGAGGCGTTCCGGCGCGCGTCCGGCACGATGGCGGAGCGGCTCCTCGCAGCGCTCGAGGCCGCCCAGGGCGAGGGCGGTGACTGGCGCGGCCAGGAGGCCGGACGGGTGCTGGTGGTCGCGGGCACGGCGGGTGCGATGCCGCACCAGGACGTGATCTGCGACGTGCGCGTGGACGACCACCCGCAGCCGGTGGCCGAGCTGCGGCGGCTGGTGATCCGCAGCCAGGCGCTGCGCGCCAGCCGGCGACCCGACGGGCGTCCGCCCGCCGAGGCGGTCGAGGCGGCGCGGGCGGCCGGACTGGAGGAGCCGCACCAGGCCCTCGCCGGCCTCTCGGCGGCCGCGGCGGTGGGCGACCCGGACGAGGCCCGGCGGTACCTCGACCGCCTGCTCGCCTGCGACCCTCGCTACCTCGACCTCGTGCGCCGCCTGCCCACGCTGCCGGAGGCGCTCGGGCTGGAGCCGGTGCTCCCGCGCCCGACGCCGCCGGGTACGCCGGTCAGCCGGCCCGGCGCAGGTCGCGCAGAACCTCGCGGGCGGCGTTCCGGCCCGGGCCGCCGGTGATGCCGCCGCCGGGGTGCGCCCCGGCGCCGCACAGGTAGAGGCCGCGCACGCCCAGACGGTGGCGGGCGAGGCCGATCACGGGCCGCCAGGCGTAGAACTGGTCGAGCGCCGGCTCGGCGTGGTAGAGGTGGCCGCCGGAGAGGCCGTACTCGCGCTCGATCCCCGCCGGGGTCAGCACGCTCGTCTCCGTGACGAGGGCGCCGAGGCCCGGAGCGAGCCGCTCGAGCACGGCGAGCACCCGCTCGGCGACGGCGTCCGGGTCGGCCGCGTACGGCACCCACTGGGCGAGCACGGTCATGCGGTGCCCCGTGTCCGCGGGGTCGTGCAGCGTCGGGATCGTGGCCTCGAGGAACGGCAGCTCGCCGAGGCCGCCGTACTTCCACGCGTCGAAGGCGCGCTCGACGGCGTCGACGCCCGGTGCGAAGACGATCCGCCCGCGCAGGGCCGGCTCGTCCACGCCGGGGAACTCGGGCAGGGCAGAGAGCGAGAGGTCGAGGCGGGCGGTCGCGCCCGGTGTGCGGATGTTGCCCGCCCGCCAGCGCAGCCGCGGACCGGCGACGACCGGATCGAGCCAGCCCGTGAGCACGGTCTTGGGGTCGACGGCGCAGGCGACGGCGGGCGCGCCGATCTGCTCGCCCGAGGCCAGCTCGACGCCCTCGACGCGGCCGTCGCGGGTGAGCAGGTGCACGACCTCCGCGCCGGTGCGCACGTCGACGCCGGCCGCCCGGGCCGCGCCGTGCAGCGCGCCGGCGAGCGCCGCCGGCCCGCCGCGGACGAACGCGCTCTGTCCGGCGGCCCCGCCGTCGTTCCCGGCGGAGTCGGCGAGCAGCACGAGCGCCGTCCCCGCCGACCACGGCCCCATCGCCGTGAAGAGCGTGCCGCGGGCGGCGAGCGCCCCCCTGACGGCGTCGTCGCCGAACCACTCGCCCACGAGGTCGGCGGCCGGCATCGGCAGCACTCGTGTCAGCTCGCGGGCCGCGCGCGTGCCCAGGCGGCGGTAGGCGCGGGCCAGTCGCAGGCCGGCGGCGGCGTCGGTCAGCACCGGCCGGTCGAGCCGGGGCGGGGTGGCGGCGGCCACGTCGCCCAGGAAGCCGGCCAGCTCGCGCACGTGCGCGTCGAACGCCGGATACGCATCGGCGTCCGCCGGAGAGACCGCGCGCAGGCCCTCGGCGGTGCGGTCGGCGTCGCTCCAGAACGTCAGCGGCGGACCGTCGGCACGCACCGCCGTCATGCGCACGGCGGGACGGTGGAAGTCGAGGCCGTGGTCGGCCAGGCCGAGGTCGTCGATCACGGCCTGCTGCAGCCGCCCGGCGGTGTGCATCACCTCGGCGAGCCCGCCGACCGCCGGTCGCCGCTCGAGCACGGTCACCCGCTGCCCGGCGCGGGCGAGGTAGGCGGCGCACACGAGGCCGTTGACGCCACCGCCGGCGACGATCACGTCAACGTCGGGCACGGATCCCCCGCCGCCGGCCGCGCTCGCGCAGAAGCTCGAGCGCGGCGATCCGGCCCGGCGCGCCCATCAGCCCGCCGCCGGGATGGGCGCCCGACCCGCAGATCCAGAGGCCCTCGACCGGCGTGCGGAAGCGCGCCCACCCCGGCACCGGCCGGTTGAAGAAGAGCTGCTCGAGCGACAGCTCGCCCTGGAAGATGTTGCCCTCCGTGAGGCCGATGCGGCGCTCGATGTCGAGCGGCGTGAGCACCTGGCGGCCGACGATCAGGTCGCGGATGTTGGGCGCGCGCTCGGCGATCGTGTCGATCACCGTGTCGCCGAACGCCTCCCGGGCGGCGTCGTCCCAGACCGCGCCGTCGGCCAGGTGGTAGGGCGCGTACTGGACGAAGCAGCTCATCACGTGCTTGCCCGGCGGCGCCATCGCGGGATCGACCAGCGTCGGAATGATCACGTCGACGTAGGGCCGGGCCGAGAAGCGGCCGTACTTGGCGTCGTCGTAAGCGCGCTCCATGTACTCCACCGACGGCGAGAAGCTGATCGCGCCCCGCAGGTGCTCGCCCTTTCCGGGCAGGCAGGTGAAGTCGGGCAGGCCGTCGAGGGCCAGGTTCACCTTGCCCGACGACCCCCGGAACTTGTACCGGGCCAGGTCCGACATGAACCCCTCGTCGAGCGTGCCCGGCTCCAGCAGCCCCTGGAACGTGACCCGCGGGTCGGCGCTCGAGAGCACGTGGTCGGCCGTCAGCTGCTCGCCCGTCGCGAGGGTGACGCCGGCGACCCGGCCGCCCAGGGTGTCGATGCGGGCGACCTCGGCCTCGGTGCGCACCTCGGCGCCCTGCGCGCGCGCCGCCGAGGCGATGGCCAGGCTGACGCCGCCGGTGCCGCCACGGGGGATGCCCCAGGCCCGGAAGGCGCCGTCGATCTCGCCCATGTAGTGGTGCAGCAGCACGTACGCCGTCCCCGGCGAGCGCACGCCCTGGAAGGTGCCGATGATCCCGGAGGCCGACATCGTCGCCTTCAGCGGGTCGGTCTCGAACCACTGGTCGAGGAAGTCGGCCGCGCTCATCGTCATGAGCTGGATGAACGCGTCCTTCAGCCGCCGCGGCAGCTCGGTGAAGCTGCGCCCGAGTGCGCGCAGCGGCAGCCACTGGCGCGGGTCGATGCGGCCCTGGTCGGGTGGTACGGCGGACAGGATCGGCTTGACGAAACGGGCCATCTGCGCCATCGCGATGCCGTACTCGTCGTAGGCCTCGGCGTCGCTGAGCGACCAGCGGCGCAGCTCGCGAAGCGTGCGGGCGTGGTCGTTCACGCGCCACAGGTGGTCGCCGTCGAGCGGCGTGAAGGTGCCGTCGAGCGGGAGGATCTCGAGGCCGTGACGGGGCAGCTCCAGCTCGCGCACGATCTCGGGCCGCAGCAGCGAGACCACGTAGGAGGCGACGCTGAAGCGGAAGCCGGGCACGATCTCCTCGGTGACCGCCGCGCCGCCGAGCACGTCGCGGCGTTCGAGCACGACGGTGCGCATGCCGGCGCCGGCGAGGTAGGCGGCCGTGACCAGCCCGTTGTGACCCCCGCCGACCACGATCGCGTCGTATCGCTCGGCCATGCTCGGGCGATGCTACCGGCCACCCACCCGCCGCCGCACCGTAAACTGGCCCTCGATGAGCACGGGCACGCCCTTTCACGAGCGCACCTCGCCCCTCAACCGCACGCTCGCCTGGGGCGACTGGGCCGGATACCACTCGGCGGCCGTGTATGCCGACCACCACGACATCGAGTACAACGCGATCCGCCAGTCGGCCGCGCTGATCGACGTCTCGCCGCTCTTCAAGTACGTCGTCTCCGGCCCCGACGCCGTCCGGCTGATCGACCGTGTGATCACGCGCGATGCCACCCGGCTCGCCGTCGGCCAGGTGCTGTACACGCCCTGGTGCGACGAGCGGGGGAAGGTCATCGACGACGGCACGGTGGCCCGGCTCGACGAGACGACGTTCCGGTGGACGGCGGCCGACCCCTGCTACCGCTGGATCCTGATGAACGCCGCCGGCCTCGACGCCGAGGTGCAGGACGTGACCGACGCGCTCGGGGCGCTGGCGCTGCAGGGGCCGCGGGCGCGGGCGGTGCTCGAGGCGGCGACCGGCGCCGGCTGGTCGGACGTCGGCTACTTCCGCCGCCGCACGGGGACGGTGGCCGGGATCGAGGTCGACGTCACCCGCACCGGCTACACCGGTGATCTCGGCTACGAGCTGTGGGTCGCCGCCGGCGACGCGGCGACGCTGTGGGACGCGCTGCTGGCCGCGGGCGAGCCGCACGGCCTGCGCCCGTGCGGGATCCGGGCGATGGACGTCGCCCGGGTGGAGGCCGGTCTCGTGCTGATCGAGGTGGACTACACGAGCGCCCGCACGGCGCTCACGCCCGAGCACGAGTACACGCCCTTCGAGATCGGCCTCGGGCGGCTGGTCAGCTTCGAGAAGGCCGACTTCGTCGGCCGCGCGGCGCTCGAGCGCGAGCGCGACGCGGGCGGACGGCGGAGGCTGGCGGGCATCGAGCTCGACTGGGACGACATCGAGGCCGCGTTCGCCCGGCACGGCCTCGCCCCGGCGGTGCAGGCGACCGTGAACCGCGAGGCCACGCCGATCCTGTACGCCGGCGGCCAGGTCGGCCGTGCCACGAGCACGTGCTGGTCGCCGACGCTGAAGAAGATGATCGCACTGGCGTCGCTCGCTCCCGGCGTGCGCACCGGGGCGCCGCTCGAGATGGAGTGGTCGGTCGAGGGCGAGCGCGGCCGGGTGGCGGCGCGGGAGGTCGACCTGCCCTTCTTCGACCTCGAGCGCAAGCGCGCCTGAGGCCGGCGCTTCGTAGACTTCGGGGATGGCCGGCGGCCGCAAGCTGATCGCAGAGAACCGCAAGGCGCGCCACGACTTCCACATCGTGGAGCGCGTCGAGGCGGGCATCGCCCTGACGGGGACGGAGGTGAAGTCGCTGCGCGACGGCGGCGGCAACCTGCGCGAGGCCTACGCGCAGCTGCACGGCGGCGAGGTCTTCCTGGTGGGCGCGAACATCGCGCCCTACAAGCAGGGCAACCTCCAGAACCACGAGCCGACCCGCGACCGCAAGCTCCTGCTGCACCGGCGCGAGATCGAGCAGCTCGGGCGCAAGGTGGCGGAGCGGGGGATGACGCTCGTGCCGCTCCAGCTCTACTTCGTCGACGGGAAGGTGAAGGTGGAGCTTGGCCTGGCCCGGGGCAAGGAGGGCGTGGACAAGCGCCACGCGATCGCCGAGCGCGACGCCCGCCGGCAGATGGATCGCGCACTGCGCGGGCTCGAGCGGCAGCGGCGGTGAGCGTCCGGCCGGCCCGGGCCGGCGACGCTGGGGCGATCGCCGCGGTGCTGGCACAGCTCGGATACCCGGTCGGCGAGGCAGCGGTGGGCGCACGCCTGAACGCGGTGGCGGGCGACGGCCGGTCGGCGGCCCTCGTGTCCGAGCGCGACGGCCGCATCACCGGGGTGCTCACGCTGCACGTCCTGCCCGTGCTCCACGAGCCGGGCGGGTGGTGCCGGATCACCGCGCTCGTCGTCGACGAGGCGGAGCGGCGCCAGGGCGCGGGGCGGGAGCTCGTGGCCGAGGCGGAGGCGATCGCGCGCGCCGCCGGATGCGCACGCATCGAGGTGACGAGCGCGCCCCACCGCGGCGGCGCCCACGAGCTCTACCGCCGGCTCGGGTTCGAGCAGGTGTCGGAGCACTTCCTGAAGCGGCTGGCGGCCGCGGATGCCTGACGTCGAGGCGTTCTGGCGCCGCTTCGCCGCCGCCACCGGGATCGACGGGCCGCACACGGCCTGGGGGTTCGGGTCGAGCCCCGAGATGGCAACCGAGCTCGGGCTGCTCGTCCGCGACGGCCCCAAGCGGGCGACGGCGGGCCTGTACGCGGCGTATTCCGACGGCGACGAGCCGCTGCCGGCAGCGGGCGACCTCGGCGTGATCCTGGACGGCGGGGGCGAGCCGTTGTGTGTGGTGCGCACGACCGCCGTCGAGGTGCGCGCGTTCGGCGACGTGGACGAGGAGTTCGCGTGGACCGAGGGCGAGGGCGACCGCTCGCTGGCCTTCTGGCGCGCGGCCCACATCCGGTTCTTCGAGGCGGAGGGCACGCCGGTCGACGACTCGACGCCGGTCGTGCTCGAGCGCTTCGAGCTGGTCTGGGACGGTCGGGAGACGGGGCCTGGCCCCGCGTAGGCGGGGCCAGGCCCCACTCAGACCAGCGCCAGTCGATCCCGCACCACGCGGACGAGCGCCGCCGCGGCGGCGGGGTCGGGCGACTCCTCGGTACGTCCCTCCTGAAGGGCGATCGCGTCGCGGAGGACCCGGTCGTGGCCGCGGCCCAGCGCCCAGCCCGCCCCGTCGATCTTCCAGCAGACCACGTCCTCCTCGGCGAACCGCCACGCCCGGGCCGCGTTCAGCGCCTGGTAGGCGGGCGAGGCGTGCTCGAGGCCCCATGCGAGCTCGTTCCGCAGCTCGGCCGCGAGCCAGGTGCGCGGGACGTCGCCGACCGCCTCGGCCGGCGCCGGTCCGGCGAGCGCGACCCCGGCGGCCGCCGCCGCGGCGAGGTGCAGGATGACGCCCGTCGGCGTGCCCGCGTCCTTCCCCGCCCGGCCACTACCCTGTTGCCCGTGAGGCTCGACGTCCGGTTCGCGGCTGTTCCAGTAGAAGCCATGCGTGCGTTCCTGGAGCCGCTCGGCTACCGGTTCGAGTGGGGGCCGGAGCTGGACGGGATCGGCTTCCACTGGCGCAAGCAGCCGCTGTCCGGCACGGGCGTGCGGGCGACCTACTTCCCGGACGGCGGCGAGGGGCTGCTCGTGCTCGAGACGGACGGCCGCGCCTCGCCGGCCGACGCCGCCATGCAGGACGTGACCGCGCGGCTCCTGGCCGAGCGCTTCGATCACACCTCGGTGTGGTGCGCCACGACGGAGCGGCCCGAGTACGGCGGCGGACAGCCCGCCGAGCCGCCCGCGCCCGGCACGGATCCGCCGGCCTGGTATTCCTGAGCGCCAAGCGCGTAGAGCTCGCACGCGTGCCCCGCGTGCCTGATCGCGCCGACCCGCCCGAACCCGCACTTCTCGAGCACCCGGGCCGACGCGGCGTTGCCCTCGAAGACGAAGGCGTGGACGCGGTCGAGGCCGAGCTCGGTGAAGCCGAACACGAGGCCCTCCCGCGCGATCTCGGTGGCGAGGCCCGCGCCCCAGCGCTCGGCGGCCACCGAGTAGCCCAGCTCGACGACCTCCTCGCCGCCCTGGATGCGGTAGCGGCGCAGGCCGCCGCGGCCGACGAACCCGCCGTCGTGCGTCCGCCACGCCCACTGTCCGAACCCGTGCTCGCGCCAGTGGCGGAGGTCGGCGTCGAAGCGTGTCCGGGCCTCGTCCCCCGCCGGGACGCCGCCGATCGTCGCCGCCACGCGGGGATCGAGCAGGAGCGCGCGCCAGTCCGGCCAGTCCGCCTCGCACGGAGGCGATCCGACCAGCCGCCGCGTGCGACGCGGGGCGGCCGTCACGCCGCCGGCGTCAGGAGCACCGGCGCCAGCGCCTCGAGCGCCGCCACGGCGCGGTCGAGGTCGCGGATCACCGGCTGGATGCAGACGTGGTCGGCGCCGGCCTCGTGGTGGGCGCGGACGCGCGCTGCGATCGCGTCGGCGTCACCCCACGCGATCAGCGCGTCGACGAGCCGGTCGCTGCCGCCGTCGGCGAAGTCCGCGTCGCCGAAGCCGTCCTCCCGCCAGCTGTTCGTGTAGTTGGGGAGCTTGAGGTAGTTCGTCAGGTGCTCGCGGGCGATCGCGCGTGCCTTCGCCGGATCCGGCTCGAGCACGACCCCCTGCTCCGGTGCGAGCACGGGAGCGGGGCCGAGCACGGCGCGCGCCCGGGCCGTGTGGGCGGGTGTCACCAGGTACGGATGCACGCCGTGGGCGCGGTCGCGGCCGAGCTCGAGCATCCGCCGGCGCAGCGCCGCGACGACCAGCGGCGGGGCGGGGTCGGGTGCGGGGGCGAGGTAGCGGGCCGCGTCCAGCGCGTCCAGGTACTCCCGCATCGCCGTCACCGGCTTGCCGTAGGAGTGGCCGCGCTGGGCGACGGCCGGTGCGTGGCTGACGCCGATGCCGAGCACGAACCGGCCCGGATACGCCTCCTCCAGGGCGTTCGCCGCCGCGTTCGCCGCCGAGGGATCGCGGGCGTAGATGCTGGCGATGCCGGTCGCGATCGCGATCCGATCGGTGGCCGCGAGCAGGATCGCAGCGTGGACGAACGCCTCCTTGTTCACCGGCGTCTCCCCGAACCAGAGCGCGGGGTAGCCGAGCCGTTCGATGCGGGCTGCCGCCGCCCGCTCCTCGGCGGCGGAGCGCAGTCCGAGCAGCGTGAGCCAGGCCCCGACCGGCCCGAGCAGGGCGCGCAGCCGATCGCGTCCGGCGGCGTCGATCGCGGTCACGCCCGCAGCGTAGTCAGATGCGCACGCGGCTGTTGCCGTTTGCGAGCAGCTCCGCCCGGGCGGCGTCGCCGAAGACCGTCCGCCACGTGGAGAGCTCGCGCTCCTCGGCCTCGAGCGCGTCCCACTCCTCGTCGACGTCCTCGCCCCGGGCGATGGCGTCGTACACGCCGTAGAGGTGCCGCAGGCAGGCCTCGAGCTCCTCGTTCACCCGCACGGCGGCCGACGTCGCCGCGGAGCTCGACCCGAACGCCGAGTGGATCCGGGGCAGGCGCTCGGACATCTCGTCGTGGCGCTCCATCATGCGCGCGAACAGGTCGTCGCGATCGCGGCGCAGGCCCTCCCACTTGGCCGCCGTGAGCAGGCCCTGTGCGGCCGCCGCAGCGCCCGCGAACGTGTTCGCCTCGGCCGCCATCTGGTCGTGCGCACGCTCCTCCAGGTCGAGCTCGCGCTCGCGCCGCCGCGCCCACATGAGGATGCCAGCGCCACACGCGCTGCCCGTCAGGCCGCCCACGACCGCGACGGCGAATGTCTCAACCATGCTCACGACGACCCCATACCCAAGCACCTGCGGCCGCCTCGCCGTGGCGGCCGACTCCCAACAGATCCGGTACCATTCTAGAACACTCCCATCGGGGGCGATCTGGTTTCGACACGGTCGATCTTCGGGGAGGGTTGCAAGCCGAGGTTCCAGGAGGCCTCGTAAATCCCCTGGAAACCGCAAGTGCGGAATCTGATCTCGCACTCGCCGCCTAGGAACTAGGTAGCGCGCCGGCCCCTCCGGCCCGCGGGAGGGATCGCCGGTGTCATCCAGCGGGCTTGCCGGAAGGGGGAGCGCCTTCGCCGCCGACCGGGACACCAAAGACGGGCTAGCTCGAGCGGTGGCCCGTCCGGGGGCAGCCGAGCGGGCGAATCGCAAACCCGGAATATGCTTGTAGACGCCTTCCTCGTGCGGTCGTGGACGCGGGTTCGATTCCCGCCGCCTCCACTCACTCACGATCTCCGCCGCCCCGTTGGTCGCCGGGGGCGGCGGCCGTTGCGGCGCCCGGGGCCGGGCAGCGTACTTCGCCGCAGGTGAGTTCGGCGCCGGCCCCGATGTGCATCACCACGCCGGCTGCGAAGGTGACGGCGTGTGCGAGGCCGAGCGTGACCCCAGCGACCCGACGGTCACGGCGGAGGTGAACCTGTACTGGCTGCCTCTGGGGGCCGGCGGCCACAGCGTGCGCGTCAACGGTCGCCTGTTCGAGTGGGTGGACGCACACCTCGCCGGCCGGCCGGTCTGCGCGCTCTACCACTCGGCGCTTGCGGTGCGTCTGGGAGACGACCGCGTCGTCATCGAGCAGGCGCCGGTTCCCCGGGGCGACCCGGCTCGTCGCGGGGTGGTCGCGAGCGGGCCGGTGGGCAGCCGTCACGCCGGCCGGTTGCGGCTCTTCCGCTACGAGATCCGGCGCTGGCGGGGCGGGGTGATTCCGGACATCGCCGAAGCGGTGGAGAGCCCGTGCAGGCTGACGGTCGACCCCGAGCTGGCCCGTCGCATGCTCGGCCTCGTCGAGTCGGTGCCGACACCGACGTGGGGGCGCGACGAGCTCGGCGCGGGCGAGATGTGGAACTCGAACTCGATCACGGCCTGGGTGATCACGCGGACTGGTCTGGACGCTCAGGCGATCTCGCCGCCACGTGGCGGGCGGGCGCCCGGCTGGAATGCGGGCGTCGTGCTTGCGCGCCGCCGGAGCGCCGATGACCGCTGGTGAGAGCCGCCTGTCGGGCGACGCGTGCGCCGGTTGCATCGTGTGGGACATCCCTGCCCGGGGTATTGCAGGCCGATGAGCACCAACAGCTCCAACCGCCTGGCGCGCGCCGAGCGGAACGAGCGGGCGTTTCAGTCACACAACCAGCGGCGCGCTGAGCTCGAGCAGTCGGGCGGGACATGGGAGGACGAGCCCGTGCCGTTCGTGTGCGAATGTGACGACCCCGGTTGTCACCGCGCCCTCGAGCTGACGATCGCCGAGTACGAGCGGGCCGTGGGGCCGCCCGAGCATTTCGTCGTCCTGCCGGGCCATGCGGATCCGTCGGTGGAGCGCATCGTCGAGATCCGGCCCGGCTACACCATCGTGTCGAAGGCCGGCGTGCGGCGTCCGAACCGGTAGTCGGCCGCAGTCCGCCGGCCGGCCCGGAGGCGCGGCCGGCGAACAGGCTGACGGCGGCGGATCAGCCGCCGGTTGCCGACCGGACGGTGGCCAGCAGGCTCTTGAGGTCGTGGTAGCTCGACGACTCTGCTTGCCGCAGGGCCTTGGTCGTGTTCCCCGCCTCCGCGGTCCGCTGGGCCCGCCCGAGGTCCGAGCCCCACTGGTCGAGGAATCCCATCAGCTCCTGCTTCTGGGCCTGCACGACGGCCGGAAGCGTGGTGGTCGCCAGTTGCCCTCGCACCTTCGCGAGCTTCTGACGGACCTGGTGGATGGCGTTCGCCACCTGCGTGCTGCCAGACGAGGTCGAGATGTTCGACAACCGGTTGACCAGCCCGCTCAGCGACGTGATCTGGGTCGCGAACGTGTGGCCGGCGATACCGGCGCTCGCCGACGTGGTGCCGGACTGCGACGTCACCGACGCGCCCGCCGTGGTGTTGTCCGCCGAGGCGCTTCCTCCGCATGCGGCCGCGGCGGGGACGAGCGCGAGCGTGATCGCCGAAGCGGCGACGAGATTGCGTCTTCGCATGGCATGTACCTCCTGACTTGCCGAAGTTCGGTCCCTACCCGGCGGGCGGCTGGCAAAACCTGCGGCGTCGGCCGCGGCGCTGCTACGCGCCGCCCGAATACCGCTGCTCGAGCATGTGGGCGAGCGGCGTGCGGTGGTCCATCTTCTCCTTGACGTGGTTCCGCACGAGCGAGAGGTTCGCGCCCCACGCCGTCAGGTAGCCGAGCATCATGCCGATCTGCATCTCGAACCAGAAGTCGGCGCTGTCGATCTGGATCCCGTGGTTCGGCCAGATCACGAGCATCATGATCGCCATCCAGCCGAACAGGCCGATCTGGAAGCTGACGATCGATGCGGTGTCCACCTTGATCGCGCTCCAGACGCGTCTGACCAGGCCTTCGCCGCGCATGGGCACGATCGTGAGGTACTGGAAGACGATCCCGAACGTCCACGCCGCGACGAAGTCGATCACGAGCTCCTCTGGAAGCCGGTGCCCCGACCAGGTGCCGAACCAGGTGATTCCGAATGCGAAGACCGCCCATTCGGCGGCGATGTCGCCGAGCGTGCAGCCGGCGCCGCAGTGCGAGACCGCACTGGCGATGTGCCACGGATGCAGCTCGGGCGGGGCGGTCGACTCGCCCGCCGCCCGCAGCGCGTCCGGGTCGGCGCCCGCGGCGGCGAGCACGTCCGCCCGAGCGCGCAGGACGCGCACCGACATGCGGCGCCCGTAGCGGACGTAGGCCCACAGCCACACCGGCCCCCAGTAGAGGGCGGTGATGGGGTGGACGAGGTTCATCACCCACATGTGCTGGCGATGCCCGCGCAGGAACTCGTCGGCCATGATGACGAGCGCCGAGCCGAACCCGAGTGCAAGCGCGATCCACGCCAGGACGTGATGCCAGTGGGCCGGGTGCGGATCCATGCGACCGTTCGGCTACCCCGGGCGGTGCGCGCCCTAACCCGGACAGCCGGCGCTAGACCTCGCCCAGCCCGCCCTCACGCATGCTCACGTCCTCGAGGTCGAGCTCCTGGATGATGCGCCGCATCTCCTCCGACGAGATGCGGCCCCGGTCGCGCAGCTGCTCGATGCGCTGCCGCTGCGTGGCCAGCAGGTCGGCGCGCAACTCCTGCCGCGCCCGTGCGCGGCGCACGACCCCGGTGTGCTCCTCCTGCTCCTCGTCGAGGAGCGCGGAGAGGTGCTCCAGCCGGCGGTCGTAGGCCTCACGCAGGGCATCCAGCACCTCCTGCGGGCGCTCTTGATCGCGCTCGATCTCGTCGATGCGGTCGATCGCGGCCCGGGCTGCCTCGGCACGCGCCTCCAGCTCCCCGCGGCGTGGGCCGGCCGGCCGTTCCAGGCCGACCAGACGCAGGCCCGTGGACAGCAGCGCGCCCTGGACGACGAGCGTCCCGAACACGACGATGAAGGTGAGGTAGACGACCGTCGGCCGGCTGCCGACCGCGATCGGGACCGAGAGGGCCGCCGCCACCGACACCGCGCCCCGGAACCCGCTCCAGCCGATCACCAGGCGCTCGCGCCAGCCGTACCCGATCTGACGTCCACGCCAGCGCCCGAGCGGGAGCTGCAGGAACGGTCCGACCGCGAGCACTCCCACGAGCCGGACGACCGTGGTCGCCGCCAGCACGGCGGCGGTGCCGCCCGCGAGGCGCCAGGCCGATGCGAAGCTGAGATCGGAGACGACGTGTGGGAAGAGCAGGCCGACGAGCAGGAACAGGGCCGAGTTCAGGAGCATGGCGAGCAGGTTCCAGAAGGTCGCCGCCTGCAGCCTGGTGCGGGGGAGGAAGAGGCCGGCCGAGCGCCACCCCAGCCAGAGCCCGGTCGCGACGACCGCAAGCACGCCGGAGGTGTTGATCCGATCGGCGATGAGATACGACGCGTACGGCGTGATCAGCGAGACGACGATCTCGACCGAGGGGTCGCGCAGCCGCCGTCTGATCCGCTCCACCGTCCAGCCCACCGCCACACCGACGGCGACGCCCCCGGCCACGACCGCGCAGACCCGCAGCGCGACGTGCCCGGGCGCGGTCGATCCACCGGAGGCCGCCGCGACGGCGAGCGAGAACGCCACCAGCGCGATCCCGTCGTTCAGCAGGCTCTCGCCTTCGAGCACGGTCCGCAGGCCGATCGGCGCGCCCATTCGCCGCAGCACGGCGGTGGCGGCCACGGGGTCGGTGGGTGCGACGATGGTGCCGAGGACGAATGCCGCCGCCCACGGCAAGATGCCGACGGCGTGCGCGATCGCGGCGACCCCGAAGATCGTCGCCACGACCATTCCCACCGCCAGCAGCGCCACCGGGGCGATGTGGTCGAGCAGCTGCCGCGGCGACGAGAAGAACGCCGCGTGGTAGACGAGCGGCGGCAGGAACCCGAAGAAGATGAGGTCGGGCGGCGGCCGCAGCGTCGGCACGCCCGGGATGTAGGACGCCGCCACGCCGGCGAGCAGCAGGATGACCGGCGGCGGCACCCGTGCGGCGCGCGCCGCGACCATGCTGCCGGCCGTGACGATCGCCAGGAGCACGCCGACGAGAGCGAGGTCGGCGTTCATGTCGCCGCTCGCTGCACCCGAATCCGGCCGGGGCCGGGGTCAGCCGCGGGTTCCGACACGCTCGTCGGGCGATCGATCGACGACTGCACGGGTGCTCGCCTACCCGACCAGCTCGTCCCCAAACGGCGGCGATCCGTGTCAGCACGTGCCTCGGGGGGAAGGATGAGTGAGGAAGCAACGAAAGGAGCCGTGATGCCGGCACACGTACCGCCGATGCGAAGCAGCGAGGAGTCGAGCGCCGAGCAGCTGGAGCTCGCCCGCGCCCAGGGCGCCGCGCTGGAGGCGGCCCTCGAGGCCATGGACCGGGAGTCGGACTCCGGCGTCCACCGGAAGCGCGCCGGCGACTACGAGGTCGCCGTCGCCGTCGAGGAGGCCGAGGGCGTCTGGACGCGGCGCGACGGAGATCTCGAATGGCGCGATCCGCAGGAGGCGAACTGCCACGTGGAGGTGTGCCTGCGGGACGCCGCCGACGGCCGGTTCGTCCCGGGCCTGCGGGTGGTCGTGACGCTGGTGTCGCCCGACGGCGACATCGTCGGCACGCACGAGCAGCCGTTCCTCTGGCACCCCTGGCTGTACCACTACGGCCGTAACTGGACCGTCCCGAGCGGCGGCGCGTACCAGGTCCTCGTCGAGGTCGACGCGCCCGACTTCGGGCGCCACGACCACGAGAACGGCCGCCGGTTCGGCGAGCCGGTCGAGGTCGCGTTTGACGGGGTGGAGATCACCACCGGCGCCAAGCGCGTCGAAGGTTGACCGCCGACCGGCGGCGTTTCGAGGCCGATCGCCGCGGGCACACGTTCCGTATGGCGGTATTCACGAGACATCCGATGGGGCCGGAGCCCTCGTGCCGATGAGCATCGCAGAAGCGCGCGGGGCGCCGCCCCTCGGCGGCCGGATCCCGATCGAGCGTGTCGAGACGCTGGTGTACGAGATTCCGACCGACGGCCCGGAGGGGACCGAGTCCGACGGGACGCTGGAGTGGGGTTCGACGACGCTCGTGGTCGCGGTCGTGCACGGCGGCGGGACGGCCGGGCTCGGGTACACGTACGGCCCGTCGGCCTGTGCGGCGCTGATCGAGGAGACGCTCGCGCAGGTGGCCCTCGCCGCCGACCCGTTCGCCGTGGCAGCATGCTGGCGGTCGATGACGGCGGCGATCCGCAACGCCGGCCGCCCCGGGATCGGCGCGATGGCCGTCTCTGCGCTCGACGTGGCCCTGTGGGATCTGAAGGCGCGGATGCTCGAGGCGCCGCTCGTTGACGTGCTCGACCGGGCGCGCGACGCGGCGCCGATCTATGGGTCGGGCGGGTTCTGCAACTACTCCCTCGATCGGCTCGCGGATCAGCTGGCGGGCTGGGTCGGACAGGGGATCCCGCGCGTGAAGATGAAGATCGGCCGCCGCCCGGACGAGGATCCCGCCCGCCTCGACGCCGCGCGGGCCGCCGTCGGCGCGGACACGGAGCTCTACGCGGACGCCAACGGCGCGTATTCGCGCGCACAGGCCGTGGCCTGGGCGCACCGGCTGCGCGAGCGGTGGGGCGTCGCCTGGTTCGAGGAGCCGGTGAGCTCGGACGACGCCGCGGGGCTGCGGTACGTGCGCGACCGGTCGCCGTCCGGCATCGAGGTCGCCGCCGGGGAGTACGTGTACCTGCTGCGCGACGCCGAGACGCTCCTCGCCGCCGGGTCCGTCGACTGCCTCCAGCTCGACGTCACCCGCTGCGGCGGGATCACCGGGCTGCTGCGGGCGGCGAGTGCCGCGGACGCGCGGTCGGTCGAGGTCTCGGGCCACTGCGCGCCGCAGGCCTCGGCGCACGTGCTCTGCGCCGTCCCGCGCGTGCGCCACCTCGAGTACTTCCATGACCACGTGCGGGTCGAGCGCATGGCGTTCGACGGCGTGCTCGAGCCGGTGGGCGGCACGCTGCGCCCGGACCGGTCGCGGCCCGGGCTGGGGCTCAGCCTGCGCCGGGACGACCTCGAGCAACACTGCGTGCACCGCGGCGTGGTCGAGCGATGACGCTGCGCAGCGCAGGGGAACGCGAACCCCGGCGGATGGAGGGCTACGCGCCGATCGGGGCGTACGCGCCGATCGGGGACGGACGCACCGTCGCGCTCGTCGCCGACGGTGGAGCCATCGACTGGCTGACCCTGCCGACGATCGCCTCGCCGACCGTGTTCGCGGCGGTGCTCGACGCCGCGGGCGGCGGCCGGTTCACGCTCCAGCCGGCGGTCCCCGCCCGCACGACGCGTCGCTACCTCCCCGACACCAACGTGCTCGAGACCGAGTTCGACACCGAGCAGGGCCGCGTCCGCGTGACCGACTGGATGTCGACCCGCAACGGTGCGCTGCTGCCGTGGTTCGAGCTCTCGAGGCGGATCGAGGGGCTGACCGGATCGGTGCCGATGCGCTGGCGGGTCGACCCCCGGTTCGGCTACGGGCGCGACAGTGCCACGCTGCGCGAGCGCGACGGCGTGCCGGTCTTCTCGCACGCTCGCCTGCAGCTGGCCGTGCTCGCCTTCGAGGCGGGCGAGCCGCGGTGTCGCGACGGTGCGGTCGAGGGGGCGTTCGACGTGGCCGACGGCGACCGGGGCCTGCTCACGCTCGTCGGCGTCGACGACGAGCCGATCCCCATCCCGCCGCGGGAGGAGATCGAGGCGCGCTGCGACAGCACCGCCGAGGCATGGCGGGCGTGGGTCTCCGGGATGCGCTACGAGGGGGCGTGGCCGGACGCGGTGGCCCGCAGCGCGCTCGCGCTCAAGCTGCTCGTCTACGCGCCGACCGGTGCCATCACCGCGGCCCCGACGACCTCGCTGCCGGAGCGGATCGGCGGCCCGCGCAACTTCGACTACCGCTATGCATGGGTCCGCGACACGGCCTTCTCGCTCGACGCGTTCGACCACCTCGGCTTCCGCGAGCAGCTGCACCAGTCGCTCTCGTGGCTGCTGGGGACGTCGGCGCGCACGCATCCGCGGCTGGAGGTCTTCTACGGCATCGACGGCAGCGTCCCGTCGCGGCAGTCGCAGCTCGGACTGCGCGGCTACCGCGGCTCGTCGCCGGTCGTGCACGGCAACGCCGCCAGCGGCCAGCTGCAGCTGGGTACCTACGGCGACTTCTTCCAGACCGTGTGGCGGTACGTGCAGAACGGCAACATGCTCGACCCGGCCACCGGGACACGGCTGGCCGAGGTGGCGGACGCGCTCACCGGGATCTGGCGGCGGCCCGACAGCGGCATCTGGGAGCTGCGCGGCTCCGAGCGGCACTACACGACGTCCAAGATCGGCTGCTGGGTGGCGTTCGACCGGGCGGCGCGGCTGGCGGCATGTGGTCAGATCCCGGACGCCGACGCCGACCGCTGGCGGGCCGAGGCGGAGGCCGTGGCCGGGTTCGTGGAGGAGCGCTGCTGGTGGCCCGAGCGGGGCTCGTACCGCATGGCCGCGGACATGGAGGCGCTCGACGCGAGCGTGCTCCTGGCGGCGCGGATGGGCTACGGCGACCCCTCGGGTGAGCGTCTGAACGGCACCATCGACGCCGTCGCCGAGGAGCTCGACGCGGGCTGGCCGCTGCTCTACCGCTACACCGGCATGGCGAGCGAGGAGGGCGCGTTCGTCGCCTGCTCCTTCTGGCTCGTCGAGGCGCTGGCGCTGGCCGGACGGACGGACGAGGCCCGGCGCCGGATGGACGCGATGATCGAGGCGGCGAATGACGTCGGCCTCTTCTCCGAGGAGATCGACCCGGACTCGCACGAGCTCCTCGGCAACTTCCCACAGGGCCTGTCGCACCTCGCACTCGTGAACGCGGCGGCCATTCTCGAGACGACAAGGAGCAGCTCATGAGCGAAGGAAACGTCATCGTCCTCACCGGCGCCTCCGGAGGAATCGGCCGGGCCACGGCCCGCATGCTCGGCGAGCGCGGCTGCCGCATCGGGCTGATCGCCCGCGGCGGCGCCGGCCTGGAGGGGGCGAAGGCCGAGGTGGAGGCCCTGGGCGGCGAGGCGATCGCGATCCCCGCGGACGTCTCCGACCACGCGGCCGTCGAGTCGGCCGCGAGCCTGGTGGAGGAGACCTTCGGCCCGATCGACGTCTGGATCAACGACGCGATGGTCACCCTGTACGCGGAGTTCCTCGAGATCGAGCCGGAGGAGTACCGCCGCTCGACCGAGGTGACCTATCTCGGCACGGTCTGGGGGACGCGGGCGGCGCTTCGGCGCATGGTGCCGCGCGACCGCGGCCGTGTCGTGCAGGTGGGCTCGGCGATGGCCTATCGCGGCATCCCGCTCCAGGCCCCGTACTGCGGCGGCAAGCACGCGATCAAGGGGTTCACGGAGTCCGTTATCACGGAGCTGCTGCACCGCGGCTCGAACGTCACGGTCGGCATGGTGCAGCTGCCCGGGCTGAACACGACCCAGTTCACCTGGGGCCGCACCAAGCTCCCGAAGCAGACGCAGCCCGTCCCGCCGATCTACGAGCCCGAGGTTGCCGCCCGCGCGATCGTCCACTCGGCGTTCCATCCCCGCCGCGAGATGTGGGTGGGAGTGCCGACCTTCTGGACGATCATCGGCGAGCGGCTCGCCCCCGGCCTGGTCGACCGCTACCTGGCGAAGACGGCCTTCTCCTCGCAGCAGACCGACGACGCGCTCGATCCCGAGGGCCACGACAACCTCTTCGACGCCGTGGACGAGGATCGGGGCGCGCACGGGCCGTTCGATGCGCGGGCGCACTCCGCGAGCCCCATGCTGTGGGCGAGCGTGCACCGCCGGGCGATCGCCCGGGCGGGGACGGCGGCCGCGGGGCTGGCCACGGTCGGGATGGCCGCGCGCGCGGGCGTGCATCGCAACGGCGGCTCGGCGGCCCGGAACGGCTCCGCCCGGGGGCGGCTGCGGGCGATCGCGCGCCAGGTGCCGCGGACGCGCAGCGGCCGCTGACGACAGGCCGGGTAGGCGCCCGCCGCCTACGGGCGCGGGCGCCTACCGGTGCCGGGCGTGGCGCTCGATCCGGTCGACGAAGAACCGCGTGCAGGGATTGCGGTGATCCGGTCGCACGATCGCAAGCAGCGCTCCCACGTAGACCGCCGCGAACGCCACGGCGACGGCCGCGAACACGACAGCGACGACATCCATGCCGCCTCACCCCTTTACGTTGACGACGCTCAAGACTATACCGTAGTACGGTCTACCCGGCCAGGGTGGCGGCGAAACGGCCTGCGTGCTGCCGTGGTCGCGGCCGTTCACCCTCCGCAGGCCGGAGGGAGGATGCCGGCGGGCGCCGGACGGACCATGATTCCGGTATGGCAACGGACACCGGGAGGCCGCGCGTCTTCCTCGACCGCCGCGATGCCGGGCGGGCGCTGGCCGCCCGGCTGCGTGCCCAGCGGCTCGGAGAGGAGGGGGTCGTCGTCGGCCTGGCCCGCGGCGGCGTCGTGGTCGCGGCCGAGGTGGCGAGCGAGCTGGGGCTCGCGCTCGACGCCCTGGCGGTGCGCAAGGTGGGCCACCCGCTCGAGCCGGAGTACGGGATCGGGGCGGTCACGCCCGGCGGAGGGTCGTTCCTGCGGGCGCTGCCCGACCTGACGGCCGCGCAGATCGCCGCCGCCGAGGCGCGCGCCCGTGCGGCCGCCGAGGAGCTCGACCGGCGCATCCACGCCGGCCGCGCGCCGGTCGCAGTGGCGGGGCGGTCGTGCCTGCTCGTCGACGACGGTCTCGCCACGGGCGCGACGATGATCGCCGCGGCCCGGTGGGCGCGGGCGGCGGGCGCCGCACGCGTGATCGTGGCGGTGCCCGTCGCGCCCCCGGAGACCGCTGCGCGGCTCGCGGCGGAGGCCGATGCCGTCGTGTGCGTGGGGACTCCGGAGATCCTCTCGTCCGTGGGCGAGTGGTACGACGACTTCCGCCAGGTGGACGACGGCGAGGTCGTCGCGCTCCTGGCCGCGGCCGGGCGTCCCGGCGAGGAGCGCCTCGTGAGGATCGAGGCCGGCGACGCCTCCCTCGAGGGCGATCTCTCGCTCCCCGCAGATGCGCTCGGCATCGTCCTCTTCGCCCACGGAAGCGGGAGCAGCCGCCACAGCCCGCGGAACCTCCTCGTCGCCCGGCTGCTGAACGAGGACGGGCTCGCGACGCTGCTCTTCGACCTGCTCACCCCCGCGGAGTCCGGCGACCGCCGGCGCGTGTTCGACATCCCGCTGCTCGCCCGTCGCCTCGCCGCCGCCCGCCGCTGGGCCTCCGCCCAACCGCACCTCGCGGGCCTCCCGCTGGGCTACTTCGGCGCCAGCACCGGCGCTGCCGCCGCCCTCCTGGCGGCGGCGGACGATCCCGGCGTCGCGGCGGTCGTCTCGCGCGGTGGCAGGGCCGACCTGGCGCAGCCCCGCCTCGGCGCCGTGACGGCGCCCACGCTGCTCATCGTCGGCGGCGCAGATCCCGCCGTGCTCGACCTGAACCGCGCGGCGGCGGCACGGCTCGGCGGCCCGTGCCGGCTCGAGGTGATCGCGGACGCCACGCACCTGTTCGAGGAGCCGGGCGCGCTCGAGCAGGTCGCCGAGCTCGCCGCAGCCTGGTTCCGCCGCCACTTCGGGCCGTAGGACCTGACGCTGGCCGACCTGGTACATTTGTACCAATGGCGGCCGGCGTGCATGACGTGATCGTGGTGGGCGGGGGGTTCGCCGGCGTGACGGCCGCCCGTGAGGCTGCCCGCGACGGCCGCTCGGTGCTGCTCCTGGAGGCGCGCGACCGCCTCGGCGGGCGCACGTGGACGGCGCCGTGGCTCGGGCACGACATCGAGTACGGGGGCGGCTGGGTGCACTGGCACCAGCCGCACACCTTCTCCGAGATCACGCGCGCCGGGCTGTCGGTCGAGCTCTCCGGCGATCCGGACAGCACCGCCTGGTACGTGGGGGAGACGCGCCGGACGGGCACGATCGGCGAGCGCGACGCGATCGCGAACGCGGGCTGGGCGCGCTTCGTCGAGGGTGTCGAGGAGTCGCTGCCGAACCCGCACGATCCACTGCGCGCGATCGACCGGCTGGCCCGGCTCGACGCGATGACGATCGCCGAGCGGGTCGAAGAGCTCGGGCTCGACGACGAGCACCGCGACGTGCTGTGGGCAGAGCTCGAGTCGCTCGCCCACGGCCGGCTGGAGGACGCGGGCGCGGTCAGCGTCCTGCGCTGGCATGCGCTGTCCGGCTACAGCCTCGCGCTCACGCAGTACACCGGCGGCCGGGTCACCCTGACGACGGGCACGCGCGGTCTGCTCGAGGCGATCGCCGCCCAGGCGCCGTTCGAGGTGCGCCTCGAGACGCCGGTCGCCGCCGTGCGCACATGTGCCGATGGGGTCGAGGTCGAGACGCGCGCGGGTGCGGTGCACGCCGCCCGCCGGGCGGTCGTCGCCGTGCCCCTGAACACCCTCGCCGCGATCGAGTTCGAGCCGGCGCTGTCGGCCGGCAAGCAGGCCGGAGTCGCGCTCGGCCAGGCGTCGCGCGGGATCAAGATCTTCATCCACGCACAGGGCGACGCGGCGTCCCAGAACGCCATCCGCCCGGGGCACCCGTTCGGCTACCTCGACACCGAGATCCAGGAGTCCGACGGCAGCCAGATCATGATCGGGTTCGGGTACGACGCGGCGATCTGCGATGCGGGCGACCCGGCGGGCGTGCAGGCGCAGATGGACCGGATCATGCCCGGCTACCGGGTGCTGGCCGCCACCGCCCACGACTGGCTCGCCGACGAGTTCTCGCAGGGCACGTGGGCGATCCACCGCCCCGGCTGGTACACCCGCCACTATGCCGAGATGCGCCGCCCGGAGGGCCCCGTGCTCCTGGCGGGATCCGACCTCGCCGCGGGCTGGGCGGGTTTCATCGACGGCGCGATCGAGACCGGCCTGCGGGCGGGGGCGTGGCTGCGCGGCCGGCCCGTGTAAGCGACCGGCGGCGCAGGATCGTCGAGGCGGCCCTGCGGGTGATCGCCCGAGGGGGACCGTCCGCCACGACCCATCGCGCGGTGGCCGCGGAGGCCGGCGTCGCCCTGGCGTCGACCACCTACCACTTCGGCTCGAAGGACGAGATCGTGACCGGGGCGTTCGAGCTGGCCGTCGATCGCTCGATCGCGGCGGTGGAGCGGGCGACGGCGCCTCCGCGCCCGGCCACGCCCGCGGCGCTGTGCGAGCGGCTGGTGCAGCTCGTGGAGGCGCTCAGCGCCGACGACCAGGCACCGCTCGCGGCCCAGTTCGAGCTGCTGCTCGAGGCGGGCCGCAGGCCCGGGCTGCTGCCGCTGGCCGAGCGCTGGAGCCGGGCGTACCTGGATGGGATCGAGGCCGTCGTCGCGGCGGCCGGGATCGGGCGGCCGCGGCTCGCGGCCGAGATCGTGAGCGACCTGATCGACGGCGCCCTGCTCGCCCGACTGTCCGAGCCGGACGACGGCGACGCGGGTCCGCTGGAGGCGAGGATCGAGCGGGTGGTGGCCGGCCTCGCGGCCACCGGCGGGGGATAATCGGCGCGGCATGCCCCTTCGCGTCGCCATCACCGCCGCCGCCGGCGGCTTCGGCCTGACGGTCGCCCGCGCCTTCGCCGGGCAGGGCGCCGACGTGCACGTGTGCGACGTCGACGCCGACGCGGTGCGTGCCGCCGCGGCGGAGGGTCTGCACGCGACCGAGGTGGACGTCTCCGAGCTCACGGCGCTCGACCACTGGATCGACGCCGCGCTGGCCGCCGGCGGCGGGCTCGACGTGCTCGTGAACAACGCCGGCATCGCCGGGCCGACCGCCCTCGTCGAGGACATCGAGCCCGCCGACTGGCAGCGCTCGCTGGCCGTCAGCCTGACCAGCCACTACCGCACGTGCGCGCGGGTGATCCCGGCGATGAAGGCGGCGCGGCAGGGATCGATCATCAACGTCTCGTCGACTGCGGGCCAGTACGGGATCGGCCTGCGCGCGCCGTACGTGGCCGCCAAGTGGGCTGTGATCGGGCTCACGAAGACGCTCGCGATCGAGCTCGGGCCCTACGCCGTGCGTGCGAACGCGATCTGCCCGGGCTCCGTCGACGGCGACCGCATGCGGGGCGTGATCGCGCGCGAGGCCGCCGCCCGGGGAGCGGCGGCCGATGCGGTCGAGCGCGAATACCTGGACGGACAGTCGATCGCCCGCTTCGTGCAGCCAGCCGAGATCGCCGACCTGTGCTTGTTCCTGGCGTCGGACGCCGCCCGCATGATCAGCGGCCAGGCGATCGCCGTCGACGGCCACACCGAGACGTTCCACGTGTAGGCGCGGCGGCTGGGGAGCCGCCGCTGCGGGTTCTCCGAGGTCCCGGCCGCGGCCGCACCCGCATGCCGAAACCGTGGCCGGCCCCGATGCGGCGGGCCCGGGCCGCCGCCAGGATGCGCCAATGCACGCGACCCCGGCACCCACGACCGCCCAGCGCGAGCTGTGCCACCGCTCAGGCGACGGGATCGAGGTCACGCTGTGGTGGCTGCCGTCCGAACGCCGGCTGCAGGTTGGAGTGGTGGACACGAAGCTCAACCAGAGCTTTCAGCTGCCCGTGGACGCGGCCCGGGCGATGCGCGTCTACACCCACCCCTACGCTCAGTAGCGCCAGCGGTAGGCGTCGGCCAGCTCCGCCTCGGTGAGCGAGCCGTGCGTCTCGCACTCGCGCCGGCGCACGGCGACGAACGCGTCGTGCAGGACCCCGCCGAGCGTGTGGCGGGCGAGCCCGCTCCGCGCCAGCAGCTCGGTCGCCTCGTCCAGGGCGGCCGGCAGCCGGACGATGCCGCGCCGCTCCAGCTCGGTCGCCGCGAGCGTCGACGGGTCGTCCTGCACCGGCTCCGGCAGCGCCGCTCCCCGAGCGATCCCGTCCAGCGCCGCCGCGGCCACGACGGCCAGCGCCAGGTAGGGGTTCGCGCCGCCGTCTCCCACCTTCACCTCGGCGTTCGCGGACCCGGCGCGGCCGGTGACGGTGCCGGGGATGACGCGAACGGCCGCCTCGCGGTTCTCGACGCCCCAGCAGGCGTACGCGCCAGCCCAGTGATGCGGCTGGAGGCGCAGATACGACGCCGGGCTGGGGGCGAGCACGGCCAGGATGCCGGGGAGCGCCTCGACGACGCCGCCGACCGCGGCGGCGCCCTCCGCCGTCAGCCCGCCGGGCCGGTCCCCGCCCTGCATCAGGTTCGTGCCGTCGCGCCACACGCTCAGGTGCACGTGGCACCCGTTCCCGACCTCGCCGGCGATGACGGCCGGCGAGAAGCTGACGTCGAGGCCGTGGCGGCGGGCGGCGAAGCGCATCTGGGTGCGGACGAACACGAGGTCGTCGGCGGCCTGCACCGGATCGGACGGCGCGATCGAGACCTCGAACTGCCCCGGCGCGTACTCGGGGTGGAACTGCTCCACCTCGATCCCCGCCTCCTCGAGCGTCCCGACCAGGTCGAGCAGGAACTCGCCGATCAGCGACAGGGCGCTCGTGCTGTATCCGGGGCCGGCGTGTGCCGGGCTGCCGTCGGGATGCAGCAGCGTGGCCTCGGTCTCGAACGTCGCCCGCAGGCCGAGGCCGGCACGCGCGGCTGCGTCGGCCACGCGCCGGAGCGCCGCGCGCGAGCAGGCCTCGACGGGCTCGAGCTCCTGGCTCATCTGGTCGACCGGCGCCCACGCCCAGCCGGGCGCGGCGGTGAGGACGCGCGCCGCGGAGAGGTCGGGGACGAGGCGCATGTCGCCGCTCGGGTTGTCGAACGGCGCCACGTCTGCGAACAGGTCGTCCGTGCCGGCCGCCGCCCAGATGTACGCCATGCCCACGCCGCGTTCGGCGGCCCGCTCGAGCCGCGCCAGCGGCACGCACTTCACCCGCGTGATGCCGCCGTTGTCGACCATGGTCATGGCGAGCGCGCGCACGCCCGCCGCCGCCATGCGCTGCCGGCTCGCGGTCGCCTCGGACGCGCCGCTCACCGCCCGCCCTCGAGCCCGTGCAGGCGGCGGGCGTTCCCGGCCAGCACGCCGGCGCCGATGCGGCGGGCGGCGTCGCGGTTGAGGTGGCGCCGGTCGATCCCGGTCTCGAGCACGCGGGCGAGCGCCTCGCGGGCCAGGTGCGCCGAGAGCCAGATCACCTCCGGCTCGCTGGCCTCGTCGGAGCCGTACATCACCTTGGCCGGGGGCGCGATGCCGAGCAGGATCTCGAGGCGGCTGTCGACGGCCAGGCTCGCCCACGGCGTCGAGAGCGACGTGTCCAGGTAGACGTGGGGGAGGATCGAGGCGACGAACGCGCCCTCCTCCACCCACGGCCAGCCCGAGTGGATCAACACGACCGGCTGATGCATGTGGGCCGAGAGCAGGCCGAACAGGTCGGACGGGCGCGCGTGCGCGAAGACGATCGACGGGTCGCCGCCGCCGCAGTGGATGTGGACGGGGATGTCGGCCCGCCGGGCGACCGCGAGCGCCCGCGCGATCAGCGAGTCGCGCACCGGCTTCGCGTGCTCGCGCGTCTCCCGCCAGCCGTCTCCGCGCCACGCCGCGAACGCCGACTCGCGCTCGGATGCGCTCCACTCGCACACGTCCAGGCCCGTGCGGTAGGCGATCACCGACTTGAACGCGATCGAGCCGTCGGCCACGGCCTGCTCGAGCCCGGCCGTGAACGCGTCCTCGAGTTCGGCATGGCTGCCGGCCGCGTCGCGCACGTCCGTGATCACCGGCTCGATCCGGCACACGCGGTGGACGCCCAGCCCGACCTCGTGCCCGAGCGCACGCCCGTCGACCCGCGGCAGCGGGTAGCCGTCGTCCATGATCAGCGCCTCGACGCCGGCGTCGGCCCACAGACCGCGCAGGTAGGCGGGATCGGCGAGCGCCCGCGTCCGCGCCTCGGCCAGCCCGGCGCGGGTCGGCTCGCAGCCGAGCACGGCGGCGAGCCGGTCGGCCATGGCAATCGCCGTCGGGGACGTGTCCGTCGTCAGCTCGAGCACGTCGCGCAGGCGCTCGTCCTCGAGCCCCGAGCTGGCGAGGCACATGCCCAGCATCGTGATCCGGTCGAGGAACCCGTGCGGCGGCGCGGCTGCGACCTCGTCGCTGCGCCAGCCGTGGCAGTGGACGTCGACGACCGGCGTGCCTGCGAGCAGGTCACTCACGAGCGCTCCTCCGGTGCTGCGGCCGGCACGGTCGCGATCCTCTCATGGGGGGTAGGGTGTGCGCGCCCGTGCCCGGATGCGTCTTCGAGCAGGTCTCCGCCCACGTCGACCGGTTCACGCCGGACGAGCGCTTCGACCGCCCTGCGCTGGGAGCGGTTCACGGCGACCGGGCGACGCTGCTCGTCGAGGGCGGGGCGTCCGAGTCGCACCTGGGGGCGTTCGCCGCCGAGCTCGCCGCCCGCGGGCGCCCGCCGGTGGCGGCGATCGCGCTCACGCACTGGCACTGGGATCACAGCTTCGGC
Organism: uncultured Actinomycetes bacterium; assembly: GCA_963843705.1. Lineage (GTDB taxonomy): Bacteria > Actinomycetota > Thermoleophilia > Gaiellales > JAICJC01 > JAICJC01. The sequence goes on along the minus strand of CAWJLQ010000003.1, from coordinate 325,955 downwards.
TCGGCGGCGGTGCCGGCGCCCGTCATCGCCCATCGCGAGACCGCCGCCGCCCTCGCCGTGCAGGCGGAGTACGAGTGGACGGACGATGCCCTCGACGAGCGCGTCCGGGACGGCCGCGAGATCGCGTTCTGCGCGGAGAAGATCCGGCTCGAGCTGCCCGACCGCTCGGCGCTTCGCATCGTCCTCCCCGCCGAGACGTACACCGACCGCCGCCGCATCGACCTCGGCGCGGTGTCGGCCGAGCTCGTGCACGTCGGTGGAGACCACGCCGCCGATTCGTGCGTCGTCCACGTCCCCGGCGACGACGTCCTCTTCCTCGGCGATTGCCTGTACGAGTGCCTGCACGCGCCCGCGCCCTATCTGACGGTCGCCGGCGTGCGCGCGCTCGCCGCTGCGCTGGACGTCTTCCCGGTCGCGGCGGCGGTCGAGGGCCACGACGAGGGCGTCGCCGATGCCGCCGCATTCCGGGCGCGGCTGGCGGACCTGCGCCGTGCAGCCGACCTGGTCGAGGCGCACGCCGCGGGCGCCGCCGCCCTGGCGGCGGACGATGAGGAGCTGGCCGAGCTGGTCGCCCTCCTGCTCACGGGCGAGCGGCGCTGCTAGCCGGATCCGAGCCGCCCTCGCCGATCAGCCGGTCGCCGCGGCCGTGTGTGACGAAGCTGATCGTCCACCGCAGCAGGACGACGGCCCGGTTCTGGAAACCGATCAGGTAGAACAGGTGCACGAGGAGCCAGGTCGCCCACGCGACGAAGCCGGACAGGTGCAGCCCCTTGATGTCGGCCACCGCGGCAAACCGGCCGATGGTGGCGAGGTTGCCCTTGTCGCGGTAGCGGAAGGGCGGCGGCTCGCGGCCTTCGACCCGGGTGCCGATCGCGCGGGCGGCGTAGCGGCCCTGCTGGATCGCGACCGGAGCCAGCCCCGGCAGTCCGAGCGGCGCGCCGTCGGGCCCGTGCACGCTCACCATGTCGCCGAGCGCCAGCACATCCGTGCGGCCCGCCACGGCCAGGTCGGGGCCGACGGGGAGCCGCCCGGCCCGGTCGACCTCGACGCCGGCCGCGGCTGCCAGGATCGAGGCGAGCCCGGACGCGGTCACGCCGGCCGCCCAGATCACCGTCCGCGCCGGCACCGCCGTCGTCGCGCCGTCCGGATCGCGCAGATCGACGGACTCCGGCCCGATCGCGACCGCGGTGCGGTCGACGAGGGGCGTTGCGCCCAGCCGCTCGAGTGACCGGGCGGCCCGGGCGGAGAGCGAGGCGGGGAACCCGGCGAGCAGGTGCGGGCCGGCCTCGACGAGCAGCACGCGGGCGGTGCTGGTGTCGACCGACCGGAAGTCGCGCCGCAGCGTGTCGCGCGCCAGCTCGGCGATCTGGCCGGCCATCTCGACGCCCGTCGGCCCGCCCCCGACCACCACGAACGTCAGCCAGGCCGCGCGGCGGCCGGGATCCTGCTCCACCTCGGCGGCCTCGAACGCGCGCAGGATGCGGCTGCGGATCTCGAGCGCGCCGTCGAGCGACTTCGGCTGCGGCGCGGAGGCCTGCCACTCGTCGTGGCCGAAGTACGAGTACTGGGATCCGCCGGCGACGACCAGCGTGTCGTACGGCAGCGCGGTCGGCGCGGCGCCGTTGGGAAGGCCGGTCAGGGTGACCTCGCGCCGGTCGAGGTCGATGCCGGTCACCTCGGCCAGGAGCACGCGGGTGTTGCGCTGGCGCTTGACGACGCCGCGCAGCGGCACGGCGATCTCGGCCGGCGAGAGCGCCCCGGTCGCGACCTGGTAGACGAGCGGCTGGAACAGCGAGTAGTTCTGACGGTCGACGAGCGTGACCGCGACGTCCGCACGCCGCAGGCCGCGGACGACCTGCAGGCCTCCGAATCCTCCGCCCACGACGACCACCCGATGCGTCGATCCCTCGCTCATCGCTCGGTTCCCCTACCCGGAAGCGTCAATCCGCTCCCAATCTTCTCTGGGTTCTCTCAACCTTGCTGCCGACTATCAGGGTATGGCACTGCTGCGCAGGTTCACGAGGACGGAGCGTGCCGCCCACTGGCTGGTCGCCGCGGCGTTCGCGGTCATGCTGTTCTCGGGCGGCCAGGTGCCGCACCACTGGTCGTGGACGACCCCCGCGCTCGACGTCCACGTCGGCGCCGCGCTCGTCCTCGTCGGCGGCCTGACCGGCCTGCTCCTGTTCGGGAACGGCCGCGCCCTGAGCCGGACGGCCCGCGAGCTGCGGCGCCTGGACGGCGACGATCGCCGCTGGCTCTCGCCCGGCCGCATCCTCGGCCGGCTTCCGGCGCCGCCGGTCGGCCGCTTCAACGCGGGCCAGAAGATGAACGCCCGGCTGGCCCTCGCCGGCCTGGTCGGCCTCTACTCGACCGGCCTCTATCTGCTCGTCTTCGGCCGGTCGGCGTTCGGCCACCTGCACGGCCCGTTCGCCTTCCTGACGACGGTGCTGATCATCGGCCACATCTTCATGGCGGTCGTGAACCCCTCGACGCGCCATGCGCTGCGAGGCATGACGCTCGGAACCGTCCACCGCACCTGGGCCGAGCACCACCATCCCCGCTGGGTGGAGGAGCTGGACGCCGAGGCGCATGGCCCCCGGCCGCAGCCGGTCACGGCCGCCGAGCGCCGGTCGGTCTAGCCTCGCCAGGCGGCGGAGCTGCGGTCGCCCCCCGGGCCGGTCACGAGCACGGCCAGCGGCGTCTCGCCCACCAGCTGCGGCCGCAGGGCGAACACCTTCGCCCACACGTCCGCCTCCGCGCAGGTACCGGCCAGCACCGTCGCGGTGGCCGCATCGCCGGGAGCGCCCGTGGACGGGTCGATCAGGTGGTGGGCGCGGCCGCCTCCGGCCGGCCACGAGCGGACGTGGGGGCCGGAGGTGGCGATCGCCCTCCCGGGCCGCACGTGGACGACGATGCAGGGGCGGTGGGCATGCACGACGACCACCTCATGCCCGCCCGCGGCCGCGGCCATGTCGCCGCCCGCGTCGACGAGCGCCGCCGCTCCCGGAGCCTCCTCGGCCAGAAGGCGGGCGGCGCGATCGGCGATCCAGCCCTTGGCGGCGCCGCCCAGGTCGAGCACGGCGCCGGCCGGGATCCGCACGCCCCCGGCGGCACGGTCGATCTCGATCTCGCCGGTGACCGCGCCGCTCACCGGCCGCTCCGCAGCGTGGGGCGTGCGCGCCTGCGCCGGCCGCGAGTAGCCCCACGCGGCCAGCGCGGCGCCCACGAGCGGCTGGAAGACGCCGCCCGTGGCCCGCGTCCAGGCACGGCACGCGGCCAGCAGGTCGAGCGTCTCGTCGGAGACGCCCACCGTGGTGCCGGCCGCGGCGGTGATGCTGCGTGTCTCGCTGCCGGGCAGGAAGCGCGACCAGCGCGCCTCGTCGGCGGCCACGAGCGCGCGGACGCGCTCGGCGGCCGCTGCCGGGACGCCGCCGTCATGGTGCACGCGCCAGACCGTGCCGGTCGCCCGCCACTCCCACGCCGTGCGCCCGGGTGCGTCCGCCACCGCCGCATGATCGGCGCGGTGCATGCGGGGCGTCAATCGTCCCCCAATCCTGCTGCAATGAGCCGCTTCAGCCGGGAGGCGGTCGTGCCGAGAACCCGGCCGACCGACAAGGAGCGTCCGCCATGCAGATCGACCCCACCCAGTCCAGCTCGCTCAACGCCGTCTCCGGTCTCACGCCGACGAGCATGGAGAGCCCGCCGCCGACCGCGTTCCTCGGCGGCACGATCGACGGCATCGCCGGGCAGCTCGGGATGAGCACCGCCCAGCTCAAGTCCGGGCTGGTCGCCGGCACGTCGCTGGCCGAGATCGCCCAGGGCCGGGGCCTCGACCGCTCGTCCCTCGTGTCCGGCATCGAGGGCCAGGTGCGGGCCAACCGCCGGTCGGCGGGGTTGCCCCCGATCGATGCGCAGCAGCTCGACCGCGCCGTCAGCCGTGCCGTCGACCGCGGCCGCCAGGCCGCGCCGCCGGAGCAGGCTGCAGGCGCGGGCGACGCGACCGGCCCGAGCTTCTCGAACGTGTTCGATCAGCTCGCCTGAGCCTTCCGCGGGGCGTAGACTCGCCCGCAGCAGTGCTGCGTTCCCGCACCCGAGCCCGGCACGTGGCCCTGGTCGCCACGATCGCGATCGTCGCGGCGTGCGTCCTCGGCCCGCCCGGCCGGGTCGCGGCCGCGACCCGGGCGTACGTGCGCGTCAACCAGGCCGGCTACCCGACGGGCGCGCCGAAGCGTGCGTACCTGCTCGCGCCCGTCGCGGCGCCGGGCGCCGGGTTCACCGTCGTGCGGGCCGGGGGAGGCGTGGCGCTGCGCGGCCGGCTCGGGGCCGACCTGGGTGCGTGGAGCGCCCGCTTTCCGCACGTCTACGCCATCGATTTCTCCCGCCTGCGCCGTCCGGGCGCCTACACCATCGCGGTGGCGGGGCCGGCGGCGGCCGTCTCGGTGCCGTTCCGGGTCGCATCCGGCGCGGCGCTGGCCGCCCGTCCGATCCGAAACGCCCTCGCCTTCTATCAGGACGAACGTGACGGCCCGAACTACATCCCGAGCCCGTTGCGCACCGCGCCGGGGCACCTCAACGACGCCCACGCGATGACCTACCTCACGCCCAGGGTGGACGGCGATGGCAACTTCCGCGGCGACCTGCAGCCGCTCGCGACCCGCATCGACGCGGCCGGCGGCTGGTGGGACGCGGGCGACTACCTCAAGTTCGTCGAGACGACGAGCTACACCGACGACGTGCTGCTCGCGGCGCTGCGCGACTTCCCGCGGCCGCTGCACGTGCGCGTGCACGGGCACTCGTTCGCCGCCGAGGCGGCATTCGGCGTGCGCTGGCTGCTGCGCATGTGGGACGACCGCACGCGGACGCTGTACTACCAGGTCGGCATCGGGGAGGGCAACGACCGGATCGTCGGCGACCACGACATCTGGCGGTTGCCGCAGGCCGACGACCGTTACGGCGGCACGAGCCCGGCGACCCGGTACGTCCGCCACCGGCCGGTCTTCCGCGCCGGCCCTCCGGGGGCGCCGGTCAGTCCCAACCTGGCGGGGCGCGACGCGGCCGCCTTCGGCCTCTGCTACCAGGTCTACCGGCGCACACACCCGCGGCTCGCCGCGCGCTGCCTGCGCTCGGGCGAGCACATCTTCGCGCTCGCCGACACCCATCCGGGCCGGCTCCTGTCCGTGATCCCGTTCGACTTCTATCCCGAGACCGAGTGGCGCGACGACATGGAGCTGGGCGCCACCGAGCTCGCGATCGCGACGCATTCGCGCTTCTACCTGCGCCAGGCCGCGCGCTGGGCGCGCGCCTACATCGCCGGCCCGAACGGCGCCGGAGACACGCTCAACCTCTACGACGTGAGCGGCCTCGCGCACTACGACCTGGTGCGCGCGCTGCGGGCCGCGCACCACCCCCGCGGCCTGGCGGTGACCGTCGGTGCGCTGCTCGCCGACATGCGTCGCCAGCTCGCCCGGGCCGAGGCGCAGGCCGCCGCCGACCCGTTCGGCTTCGGCTTCCCCTGGGCGCAGTGGGATACCGCCACGCACGGCTTCGGGCTGGCGGTCGAGGCGGGGGAGTACGACCAGCTGACCCGCTCGCGCCGCGAGGCCGCCCGGGCGGCGGGCTGGCTCGGCAACGTGCTCGGCGCGAACGCCTGGGGCGTCTCGTTCGTGGTCGGCGACGGCCGCACCTACCCGCACTGCATGCAGCACCAGGTCGCGAACCTGGTCGGGTCGCTCGACGGCTCGCCGCCGATCCTGGCCGGCGCGGTGGTGGAGGGGCCGAACGGCTCGGCGGCCACCGGCGTCGTCCCGCCGATGCGCCGGTGTCCGGCGGGTGGGGGCGACCGCTACGCCAGGTTCGACTCCGCCGCCGTCTTCCGCGACAACGTGCAGTCGTACTCGACGGTCGAGCCGGCCATCGACCTGACGGCGACGAGCCCGCTCGCCTTCGCCCGCGAGGCGGCGGGCGATCGCGCCCGCCCGCTGCCCTGACCGGCTACTGCTGGTAGTGCTCGACCGTATCGGCGCTGCGCGTGCGCGCGTCGTCCGGATCGAGTCCGAACTCGCGGCGGGCGCGGCGCTGGCGCAGCAGATCCCAGCAGCGGTCGAGCGCCACCTCGATCTCGCCGAGCCGCTCGTGGTCGCCCGGCTCGAGCCGGCCGTGGCTCTTGCGCTCGTACAGCCGCTGCTCCTCCGCCACCAGCTTGTCGATCCTGCCGAGCACCTGGGTGTCGTCCATCGTCCTCGCTCCTGGTCGGGTTCCGGGCGCGCAGTCTATGCCCGCACCCGGGACTAGCGTTACCCGCATGCCGCTGATCGCGAACGCGCTCCGCGACCGCAGCGCCTCCGAGGCGCCGGCGGTCACGACCATCGAGCTGTTCTTCGACCTCGTCTACGTCTTCGCCGTCACGCAGCTCTCGCATCACCTGCTCGAGCATCTGTCGCCCCGGGGCGCGCTCGAGACGCTCGTGCTGTTCCTCGCCGTCTGGTGGGCGTGGAACTACACCGCGTGGGCGACGAACTGGATCGATCCCGACCGCTCGCCGGTGCGCCTGCTGCTGATCGTCCTCATGCTCATCAGCCTGATCATGTCGGCGGCGATCCCGCAGGCGTTCGCCGGCCGCGCCGTCGCGTTCGCGGCCGCCTACGTCGCGATCCAGGTGACGCGGAGCGCCTTCATGGTGGCGGCCCTCGGCCGGGCGCGGATGGGCAGGAACTACGCGCAGCTCCTGGCCTGGTCGGGCATCGCCGGCGTCGCGTGGGTGGCCGGCGCCGCGCTCGAGGGCGATGCGCGCCTGGCCGCGTGGATCGTGGCGCTGGCGCTCGACTACGGGGCGCCGATGCACGGCTTCGCGCTGCCGCGGGCGGGTCGCACCGACCTGCGCGACTGGACGCTGCGCGGCGGCCACCTGGCCGAGCGCAACCAGCTCGTGGTGCTGATCGCCCTGGGAGAGTCGATCCTGGCCGCCGGGGCGTCGTTCTCGCGGCTCGCGTGGAGTGCGGGTGCGGTGGCGGCGTTCACCCTCGGGTTCGCGGCCACCGTGTCGCTCTGGTGGATGTACTTCGTGCGCACGGCGGAGGCGGGCGTGCGCGCGATCGCCGGGTCGGCCGACCCGGCCCGGATCGGGCGGGCGGCCTACGCGTACGGCCACGGGATCATGGTCGGCGGCGTCATCGTCGTCGCCGTCGGCGTCGACCTCACGGTCGTCCACCCCTCCGGGCACGGATCGTGGGGCGTTGCGCTGACCGTCATGGGCGGGCCGGCGCTCTACCTGGCCGGGAACGCCCTCTTCACCGTGAGCCTGGCCCGGGCGGTGCCGTGGTCGCGCATCGCCGGGATCGCGCTGCTGGCCGCCCTCGCCCCGGTCGGGGTGGGGGCGAGCCCGCTCGCCGCCGGCGCGGCCGCGACGGCGGTGATGGTGGGCCTCGCCCTCCTCACCGGGGCGCCGCAGCCGGCTCAGGCCGGCAGGTAGCGCAGCCGTGTGCGCGTGAGCGCGCCGTCGATCCGGGCGACGGTCGTCGACAGCGCGCCCGCCAGCTCCGCCTCGCGGCCGTAGAACCGCGCCGCCGGCGCGGCCACCGTGACGGCGCCGACATGGCCGGCCGCGTCGTGGATCGCCATGCCGACGCCGCAGACGCCGTCGGCATACTCCTCACGGCTGTACGCGAACCCGTCCCGGCGGATGCGCTCGAGCTCGGCGCGCAGGGCCTCGCGCGTCGCGATCGACTGCGCCGTGAGCCGGGCGAGCCGTTCCGGCAGCGTCGTCTCGAGCGCCGGCGGGGCGAGCTCTGCGAGCAGCGCCTTGCCGTTCGCGGTGCAGTGCGCCGGCACCGAGTAGACGAGCGACACGGGTGCGGGCCGGGTGGCGACAGCCGTGTCGAGGAAGCGCACGCGGTGGCCGTCGAGCACGGCCAGCCCGGCCGTCTCGCCGACCGCGCGGGACAGCTCCGCGAGGTGTGGGTGGACGGCCCGGACGAGCTCCATCCGCGCGTCGGCGGCGAGCCGCGCCACCTCCGGCCCGAGCCGCAGCCGCCCGCGCGGCTCGTGCACGACCAGGCGCAGGTCGTGCAGCGTGCGCACGATTCGGTGGACGGTCGACCGGGGCAGACCGGAGCGCTCGGCGACCTGGGCGGTGGTGAGCTCCGCCGTCGACTCGCCCAGCAGCCGCAGGATGCGGGCCGCCCGGGCGACGACCTCCACGGGGCCCGCCGCGCCGAGGGCGAGGCTCTCGCCGGAGTCGGATGCCACGGTCAGCCGCCGCGGCGCAGCCGGCTCTCCTCTTCGACGGTGCGTTCAGCCGTCGGGTTGGCCTCGAGCCGCTCGTCGGGGATGGGCGCGCCGCTCTCGACCGACCGCCCGTAGGTGCCTTCGCGCAGCCGGTCCTCCGCTCGCTCGACCGCCGCGAGGCGCGTACGGAGGTCGTCGATCCGGCCCTGGTCGTACTCGTTCTGGTAGGTGTCCGAGGCGTCGTCCGCCATCTCGGTCGTCGACAGCTCGTCGTTCGGCTCGATGGCCGCCTCCCGCAGGGCCTCCTCGATCCTCGCCCGCTCTGCGGCGAGCAGCTCCTGCGCGCGTCGGTCGTCCACGGCGCTCCTTCCGAAGTCGGTGTGAGTGCCGCATCCTCGCAAACCTGCAGCGGCGGCTTCAAGCGCCCGTAGGCTACCCGCTCGCAGCGGTGGGCCGGACGCGGGCCCCCGCCGCCCACCCACACGGTTCGGGGCGGCGGCGAGTGGCGGTGCGGGCCCGGCCCGCGGCGCGATCAGCGGTAGCGGTAGACGATCCGGCCGCGGTTCAGATCGTAGGCCGACAGCTCGACCTTCACACGGTCTCCCGGCAGGATGCGGATCCGGTAGCGGCGCATCTTCCCGGCGATGTACCCGGTGGTCTCATGGCCGTTGTCGAGCTCGATCCGGAAGAGGCCGTTGCGAAGCGACTCGGTGACCTCGCCCTCGACCTCGACCTTCTCCTCCTTGACGCTCATGAGCCCTCCTCTCTAAGGCCCGGCCGGCGTCACGCCGGCCGCTTCGGGGCCCTTCTGACCCTGGCGAGGCTCGTAGGTCACCTTCGTCCCCTCCGTCAGGCTGCGAAAGCCCTGACCGGAGATCTCGCTGAAGTGGACGAAGAGGTCCTTGCCGCCATCGTCAGGCTGGATGAACCCGTAGCCCTTCTGGTCGTTGAACCACTTGACAGTTCCGGTTGCCATGAACACCTCCTTCCAACCACTCACGAACGAGTCAGGAAGGCGGAGCGCGCAACCGTCGAACGTCCTAAACCGAACACAAGGGTATCAGCCCGGCGTGATCGGGGGTGGAAATACGCCATCGGGGGGACGTTGCCAAGGGGCGTCCGCGCCGATGAGGGGGCACGATGGCGGTGAACCGCGCACAGGCTTCCGCCGTGACGGGGTCCCAGGGGTCAGGGACTCTGGCGGCTGTGATCCCGCTCCCGGCGAGCGGGAGCGCGCGCCTGCAGCTGCTCGGATTCGACCTTGCCACCGCCTTCTACGAGTCGCCGCTCGGCATCGTCATGCTCGACCGCGACGGCCGCTGGCAGGAGGTGAACCCCGCCTGGTGCACCATTCTGGGCCGCCCCCGCACCCAGCTGCTCGGCCGCCATTTCAACGATCTCACGCACCCGGACGACCTCGCCGTCGGCATGGAGATGCTGGCGACGCTCGAGGCGGGGGCCAGCTCGGTGCAGTGCGAGAAGCGCTACCTGACCGCCGAGGCCGCGGTCGTCCACGTCGCCGAGTCGATCACCGCCAGCCGCGACGAGCACGGCCGCATCGTCCGCTACGTCGCCCACATCCGCGACGAGACGGCCCGGATCCGGGCCGAGCAGGAGCTGACGGAGTCCGCGCGCCTCTTCCGGGAGGTGCTCGAGAACGTCTCCCTGGCCGCGCTGAACATGGACGCGAACGGGACGATCACGTACTGCAACCCGGAGCTGTGCCGCCTGGTGGGCTGGCCGGCCGAGGAGCTGCTCGGACGCGACTGGTTCGAGATCTGCGTGCCGCCCGACGAGGGCGAGGCGCGCGCGCTGCACGGCGAGGGCATCGCCACCGGCCGCATCGAGCGCCACCACGAGGGGCACATCCTCACCCGCGGCGGGGAGCTGCGCACGATCCGCTGGTCGCACACGCTCGTCACGAACCCGGCCGGGCGCCCGATCGGGACGACCTCGATCGGCGAGGACATCACCGAGAAGATGGCGGCACAGCGGGCGCTCGCGCACCGTGCGACCCACGATCCGCTCACCGGCCTCGCCAATCGCACGTTGATGGACGAGCGGCTCGCCCAGGCGGTGGCCGACCGGGAGCGGCCGGTCGCCGTGATCCTGTGCGACCTGGACGGGTTCAAGCGCGTGAACGACCGCCTGGGGCACGCCGCCGGCGATCAGGTGCTGCGCGCCGTGGCCGGCCGCCTCCGCAGCATCTGCCGGGCCAACGACCTGGTCTGCCGCCCGGCGGGCGACGAGTTCGTGATCGTCATCACCGGCGAGCCGGGGGAGACGGCGCGGCACCTGCGCGGCACCTGCAAGCACGTGGCGGAGCGGATCGAGCACACGGTGCGCGAGCCGGTGGTCGTGGACGGCGGCAGCGCCCGCGTCGGCGTGTCGGTGGGCGTCGCGGCGACCGCCGAGCCCGGCCGCACCGCCGAGGATCTGCTTCGCACCGCCGACCGGGCCATGTACCGCGAGAAGAACTCGCGCACGCGCCCGCGCTGAACCGCGAGATGACTGATTCCACGCCCCTGTACGTCCAAGGTGCAGGCCGGAGGCTTGCGCCGGTCGGAGGGGTCCGCGATCTCACGCAGACCCCAAAGGGCGATGCGACGGTTCAAGCGGTCAAGGGCGACCGCCCTTGACCGCGATCCGAGAGCGTCTCTCGATCACGCAGACGCCGAGGCGCAGCCCACCAACGCCCGTACCCCCACCACAGCCTGACGTCCAGGCGCGCGGGGGCGTGGAATCAATCATCTACGTGCGCAGCCGGTAGCCGACGCCGGTGAGCGTCTCGATGGCGCTGCGCTCGACGCCCTCGGCCTCGAGCTTGTCCCGCAGCCGCCCCATGTTCACGCGCAGCAGGTGCATCTCGTCGGCGTAGCCCGGCCCCCAGACGGTGCGCAGCAGCATGCGGTGGGTGAGCGGCCGCCCGCCGGCGACCGCAAGCGCCTTCAGCAGGTCGAACTCGGTCGGCGTCAGCCGCAGCTCGTCGCCGTTCACCGAGACGATCCGGCGGGGCAGGTCGATGCGCAGCGGCCCGACCTCGATGACGGCCTCGCCGCCGGGCGCGCCGCCCGCGCGACGCAGGAGGGCACGCACCCGGGCGAGCAGCTCGCCGGGCGAGAACGGCTTCGTGACGTAGTCGTCGGCACCCGCGTCCAGGGCGCGGATCTTGTCGACCTCGTCCGAGACCGCCGAGATCAGGAGGATCGGCGCCGCGAGCCAGTCGCGCAGCTGGCGGCACACCTCGGCTCCGTCGGCGTCCGGCAGCATCAGATCGAGGATGACCAGGTCGGGCGGCTGCAGCGCGGCAGCCGTGAGCGCCTCGTCGCCGTTCGTGGCGGTGGCGACCTGGTAGCCGGCCTTGGTCAGCGTGACCTCGAGCGCCCGCCTGATCGGGCGCTCGTCGTCCACCACGAGAATGCGCTGGTCGCCGCTCACCGGGGAGTGCGTCCGGGTGTCGGGGCGGCGGGGATCGAGACGGTGAGCGTCGTGCCCGCGCCGTCGGCCGGCTCGAGGGTAACGGTGGCGCCGTTGGCCGCGGCGAGTCCCTGGGCGATGGCGAGCCCGAGGCCGGACCCGGGCGCCGTGCCGCTGCCGCGATAGAACGGCCGGAAGATGTGCGCGCGGTCGCGCTCCGGGATGCCGGGGCCGTGGTCGGTGACCGACACGTCCACCCGGCCCGGCCGCGCCGCCGCCGTCACCTCGACGCATCCATCGGGCGGCGAGAACTTGGCCGCATTCTCGAGCAGGTTCACGAGCACGCGCTGCACCTGGGCGGCGTCGAGCCGCACCAGCGGCAGCTCGCCCTGGCGGCGGATCGTGACGCGCACGGGCGACGCCGCGGTCACGTCGCCGACGGCGGCGTCGATGAGGTCGCGCACGTCCACCCATTCGGCCGCCGGCGCGGCCGCCCCCGACTCGAGCCGGGACAGGTCGAGCAGGTTCGTCACCATCCGCCCCAGCCGGCCGCTCTGCTCGGCGATGGTGTCGACGAGCTCGCGGTCGTCGGGCTCGAGGTCGGCCAGCTGCAGCCCCTCGGCGGCCGTCGCGATGGCCGTGAGCGGCGAGCGGAAGTCGTGGGAGACGGTGCGCAGGAGCGCGGTGGTGAGCTCGTTCGAACGCCGCAGCGCCTCGGACTGGACGTCGTTCTCGAGCCGCTGCTCGCGCTCCTGGCCGAGGGCGATCAGACCGGCCAGGACGCGGCCGATGCGGGCGGCGTCCGCGGACCGGGCGGCGCCGGCGGGCGCGTCGATCAGCCGCAGCTCCCCCAGCCGGACGCCGTCGAGCTCGATCGGAACGACGCGGTCGGCACTTGCCGCCGGAGCCGGCTCGCCGAGGTGGATGCCGCCGTCGCGGGCGCCGAGCGCACGCGCCGCCTGACGTCCGAGCAGCGGCAGCACGCTCTGGATCCCGGAGCCGTTTGCGATCAGCGTCGCCAGCCGCTCACCCAGCTCCGCCTCGGCGGCGCGGCGGGTGGCGTGCTCGGCCTCGGCCCGCTCGCGCGAGGCCAGGTGGCTCGTGACCAGGGCGGTGACGACGAACGCGGCCAGCGACAGCCAGTCGCCGGACGACGAGATCGTGAACGTGTGCAGCGGCTGGAAGAAGAAGAAGTTGTAGGTAAGCGCCGACGCGACGGACGTCGCCAGCCCGAGCCAGAGGCCGTAGACCGACGACATCGCCAGCACCGCGACGAGGTAGAACACGCCGGCCGAGCGCACCGGCACGGAGGGCGTGATCAGGTCGATCACGCCGGTGGAGGCCGTCACGCTGGCGGCGGCGATCACGGCCGCCGCGCCCCGCCGGCGGTACCACTCGCCGTGGCCGGCCGCCGACGGCCAGGGGATCGGCGCGCGCCGGGCAGGCCGGTTGGGGTGCTCGGCGCTCATGGTGCGGATTGTCGCAGGACGCGGCGCTGTCAGGCCTGTCCGACGGCGACGCCGACCGCGACGACGATCGCGCCGCCGAGCGTCACCTGGATCAGGGAGCGGCTGAGCGTCACGTCCAGGAAGCGGCGCCGGAGGAGCGCGATCACGACGAGCTCCGTGGCGACGACCGCGCCCGCGATCGGGAGCGCCACGTGCAGGTTCGAGATGATGAACGGCAGCGAGTGGAACGTGCCGCCGAAGAACGTGGCGACGCCAGTGATCCCGCCGCGGGCGGTCGCGTCGCCGCGGCCGCTGATGCTGCCGTCGTCGGACAGCGCCTCGGACAGGCCCATGCTGATCCCGGCGCCCAGCGACGCGGCCAGGCCGACGAGGAGCGCAGCGTGCGCACCGGCCAGGAACGCGGTCGCGAAGATGGGGGCGAGCGTGGAGACGGTGCCGTCGATGAGACCGATGAGAGCGGGCTGGACGACCTGGAGCAGGCGCTCGTGGTGGCTGCGCTCCGCCCAGCCGCGGATCGGGTTCGCGGTCATGCACGGCAGTCTAGCAAGTGATTTGCAATAAGGTCTCCCTTACTTCTGCTACGATTGCAGGCGAAATGGACGCCACTGCCCTCGATGCCGAGCTCACGGGCCTCCTGCGCGGCCGCGGCCAGCGCGTGACGCCGCAGCGGCTCGTGCTCCACCGCCTGCTGCGCTCCGACGCCCGGCACCTGACGGCGGAGAACGTGCTCGAACGGTCGCGCGATGTGCTCCCCAACGTGTCGCTTCCGACGGTGTATGCGACCCTCGACCTTTTCGTCGACCTCGGCGTGATCCGGCGGGTGCCGGGCACCGGCCCCGCCCAGGTGTACGACACCCGGCGCGACCAGCACCACCACGTGCGCTGCACCGAGTGCGGCCGCGTGGCCGACCTCGATGCGGCGCTCGACAGCGAGGCCGCCCTGGCGGCCGCCCGGGCGCAGGGGTTTGCGCCCGTCCGCGCCGAGGTCGTCGTGACGGGCCGCTGCGCCGCCTGCGCCGCGCGCTGACGGCCGCCGGCACGGCGGTACGCTGCCGTGATGCCCCGGCGCCGGACGAGCGAACGCGAGTGCGCGCGGGCGCTCTGGCTGCTCGGCCTGACGCCGCCCGTGACCGCCGACGAGCTGACGAGCGCATACCGAGCGCGCATCTCGCAGGCGCATCCCGACCGGCACGCCGGCTCCGCGACCCGCTCCGAGGCGGCCAACACCCTCACGCGGGCGCTGAACGACGCCCGGGCCGTGGTGGCCGAGTGGATCGGCTCGGGCCGGCATTGGCCGGTGCCTCCGTCCGCCGTACGGACGACGACCGCCCGCCCGGCGCCACCCCCGAAGGCCGCGTCCGATCCGGCCGCCCCCGCCCCCGTCTGCCCGCGCACCGGCCTGCGGCCCGGAGACCTTGTGCGGGTGTGGCCGTACGAGGGCGACGCGCGCGCGGTCGCGGGCACGATCGTCGGTCCGAGCCGCTACTCGCCCGCATGGGTCGTGCTGGCCGACGGGGGCGAGGCGCCCGCCGATCGCGTCCGCCTGGCGGCCTTCGCCTGTCCCGTGTGCGGGATCTGCGCCGGGCCGGCGGTCGAGCACCCCGTCGTGCGCCCGTGCCCCGACTGCCTGGTCGACCTGCGCCGGCTCGAGCGGCGGGCGAGCGAGGCCGCCCGGGTGCGGAGCGCGATCGAGGCGCGCGCACAGGCGGGGATGGCCGCCGCGAGGGGGCTGGGAGACGAGCGCCTGGCCGAGCGCGCCCGCGACCGGCGCGGCTGGGCGAGGCGGCTGCGGGCGGCGCCGCCGGACGATCTGCACGCCGCGCTCCTGTCCGCGTTCACGAACGCCTTCGACCGGTGGGCGGCGTAGGCGGCGGCCGGGGCGGGGAGGTGCCGGTGGTACACTACGCTCCGTAGTTCGTTGCAGGAGGCACGATGCATGTCACAGAGATCATGCAAACGGCCCTGGTGACCAGCACGCCGGACGAGACCGTGCTGCAGGTCGCCCAGTTGCTCACGCGCCGCGGAGTGGGTGCGTGCCTCGTCACCGGCGAGGACGGCCGCTTGGCCGGCATCTTCACCGAGCGCGACCTCCTGCATCTGGTGGCGACGGGCGACGACGTGCGCGACCGCCCGGTCGCCGACGTGATGACCAGGAACGTGACGATGGCGCCGCCCGACGCGGACGTGCTCTGGGCGGCCGACACGATGCGCCGCCTGCGGGTGCGGCATCTGCCGGTCGGCGACGACGGGCATGCCGTCGGCATCGTGTCGATCCGCGACCTCTACGCCGCCGCCGAGGCCGTGCTGCGGCTGAATCCGCGCGGCGCCGGCGCCGCCCGCGACGTGCTCTCGGCGGCGCGCGACTGACCACACCGGCTCGACCCGAGGAGGAGCAGCATGGACCACCGACGTGACGACCCCGCCTTCGGAATCAAGGTTGGGCTGCTGGCGGTGATCGCCTTCATGTCCTGGCCCGTGTGGCTGGCGATCGTGGCCGGCGAGCGCTCGTTCACGCTGGCCGTGCTGTGGTCGGCGGCCGTGCCGCTCATCCTCACGCTGTTGGTGCCGTTCGTCGCCCTCCACGGCGCAGAGCGCGTCCATCACGCGGTCACGCGCTTCGAGCACGCGCTGCACATCGACAGCTTCCTGCACGACCACCTGCATCCGCACGCGTAGCGGCGGGTCGCCGCCGGCGGCCCGCCTAGACGCCGACCGGCCCGAGGCGGGCTGAGAGGGTGCGGCCGGCGAGCTCGACCGGCTCCAGGTCGTGCGCGTCCGGGAGGCTGATCAGGAGCCCGTCGAGGCCGGCGTCGAGGAAGGCGTCCACCTGCTCCAGCACCGAGTCCGGATCGCCGGTGATGAACGACTGCCGCGCCCGCTCGGGATCGAGCCCGCGCTGCTCGGCCACCCGCGCGGCGTTGCGCTCGGCCTCCGCCTGCGTCGCGGCGATGTTCACTGGGCCGAGCCGCGTCTTCGTGATCTCGGCCGGGTCGCGCCCGATCCGCTCGCAGCTCTCCTCGAGGATGCGCACCTTGCGCCCGATCGTCTCCACGTCGCCGAAGAAGTTGCACGCGTCGGCGTAGCGCGCCACCATCGGGATCGTGCGCTTCTCGCCGCTGCCGCCGATCAGGATCGGCGGGCCGCCCGGGCGCACCGGCCTGGGGTAGTTCAGCGCCGCCTCGACACGGTGGTGCGTCCCGGCGAACGTCGGTGCGTCCTGGGTGAACATCGCCCGGCAGATCTGGACGGCGTCCTCGAGGCGCATGAACCGCTCGCGCAGGGGCGGGAACTCGAAGCCGTAGCCGCCGTGCTCGTCCTCGTTCCAGGCGGCGCCGATGCCGAGGATCGCCCGTCCGCGCGAGATCACGTCGAGCGTCGTCACCATCTTCGCGAGCAGGGCGGGGTTGCGGTAGGTGACCCCGGTGACCATCGTCCCCAGCTGGGCCCGCGACGTGCGGGCGGCGACGGCGCTGAGCAGGGAGTAGGCCTCGAGCATCGGCTCCGTGCGCCGGCCGACGACGGGGATCTGGTACAGGTGATCCATCACCCAGACCGAGTCGAATCCGGCGCCCTCGGCGGTGACCGCGATCTGCGCGATGCGCTCGAAGAGGTCGGCGTCGGCGACGCCGGGATAGGTGAAGCTGTTGATCTGAAGGCCGAGCCGGGTGACGGGCTCGGCGGCGCTGGCTGGCATGCTGCCTCCGGAGTGGTTCTCGTCACCCGCAGTATGCACAGAGGCTCCCGGGGAGCATGCCGCCCGGAAGAATCCGGCACCCCGCGACGTCTCGTAGAGAGAGAGGTGGATGCCGGAGGAGGCAATGCGCGACGGACGGAGCTTCACGCAGATGATTCGAGACCGGGTGGCGGCGCACACGACGCGCGGCCGGCTGGAGGCCGAGCGCGCGATCGCAAACCACGCGATCGATCCTGACACGCCGCTCCCGGCCGCGGCGCGCAGCCGGCTGGAGCAGCTGCTCCAGCCGTGCCACCGGGCGGTGCTCGCACATGCCGTGCGCCGGAACGCCGAGCTGGGCGCGACCCTCCCGCGGGTCGCACCGCCGATCGCGCGGGTGCTGGCCCGAGACACGGCCCAGGCCGACAGGATCGCCGCGGGGCTCGAGGCCGCCGATCCCGATCCGCGCGCGGTGATCGAGACGGAGCGCCAGCTGCAGGCGGCCAGGCCCTCGCCGGAGCGCCTGGCGTGGATCGCGCGCGTGCTCGACTACGGCCCCGCCTCGGGCGCCGCCTGCTGAGCGGCCGTCAGACGGCGGCGGGGGTCGCCGCTGCCACGGCGTCGATCGCGGCGGCCATCCCGGCGGCCATCGACAGGAGCTGCGCCGGGGTGATCACGTACGGCGGCGAGATCTGCAGGGCGCGCCCGGCCAGCCCGCGCGTGAGCACGCCGTGGTCGCGGCAGGCGTGCACGATCCGCTCGACGATGCCGGGGTCGGCCGCCCGGGCGGCCGGGTCGACCTCGATCGCGGCCAGCAGCCCCAGCCCTGCGCGCACCTCGCTCACGAGGGGCGCGGAGGTGAGCGGCGCCACCGCGTCCGCGAGCACCGGCTCGAGCTCGGCGACGCGCTCCACCAGCCGCTCGTGCTGCATCAGGTCGAGATTCGCCATGCCGGCGGCGCACGCGGTCGGGTGGCCCGAGTAGGTGAAGCCGTGGCGGAAGATCGTTCCCGGCGACGTCCAGAACGGCTCCTGCACGCGGGCGCTCGCGATCACGGCGCCGAGCGGCTGGTATCCGGACGTGATCGCCTTGGCGCATGTGATCAGGTCGGGCGCGATCCCCAGGCGCTCGCTCCCGAACCACCTGCCCAGGCGGCCGAATCCGGTGATCACCTCGTCCGCGATCAGCAGCACGTCGTGGCGGCGGCACAGATCCTGGACGGCATCCCAGTAGCCCGGCGGCGGGTGCAGGATGCCCCCTGCGCCGATCACGGGCTCGCCGATGAACGCCGCCACGTCACCGGCGCGCTCCTCGAGCAGGGCGGCCAGCTCGGCCGGGTCCTCGTCCGACACGACGGCGACGTCGGGGATCAGGGTGCCGAACCCCTCCCGGTTGGCGGGGATCCCCGCCAGGCTGGTGCCGTACGCGTTCATGCCGTGGTAGGCGTGGCGGCGGTGGACGATGACCTGCTTCTGCGGCCTGTCCAGCGCGTGCCAGTAGCGGCGGGCGAGCTTGGCGGCGGTGTCGACCGCCTCCGATCCGCCGCTGGTGAAGAAGACGGCGGCGCCGTCGAGCGGCGAGAGCTCGGCGACCCGCTCGGCCAGGTCGAGCGCGGGCCGGTTGGCCAGCCGCTCGAAGGTGTCGTAGGCCGCCAGCTTGCGCATCTGCGCGGCCGCGGCGTCGGCGATCTCGCCGCGGCCGTGGCCGGCGGCGCAGTACCACAGGCCGCCGCGGGCGTCGATGTACTCCCGCCCCTGCTCGTCCCAGACCACGGCGCCGTCGCCGCGCTCGATCACGACCTCGGCGTCCTTCACGACCGCCATGTCGGCGAACGGATGCCAGAGCCGCGTCATCGCGTGGACGATACCAGCGCGTCGAAGAGCGGCTGCCCGGAGCCGGGCACGTCGGCCTCGGGGTGCCACAGGACGCCGACGCAGAACGGGCCGTCCGGCGTCTCCAGGCCCTCCACGGTGCCGTCGTGGGCGTGCGCGGAGACGATCAGGCCGGCGCCCACGTCGCCGATGCCCTGGTGGTGGTGCGAGCGCACGACCGGGCGCTCGCCGACGATCGACGCGACCCGCGTGCCCGGGACGGTGACGATCTCGTGCCGGCCCCACGTGCTGTCGTCGGGGCGGTGGGGGACGTGGTCGATCACGTCCTCGAGGTGCTGCACGAGCGTCCCGCCGCACGCGACGTTCAGGAGCTGGATGCCGCGGCAGATCCCGAGCACGGGCATGCCGCGGTCGATCGCGCCGCGCAGCACGCCCAGCTCGGCGGCGTCGCGCCGGTCGTGGCGCAGCCCGGTGCGCGGATGCCGGTCGTGGCCGTAGAGCTCCGGGGCGACGTCCTCGCCGCCCGCCACGACCAGCCCGTCGAGCAGGTCGAGCACGTCGCCGGGCTCGTCCGCCCACAGCGGGTCGGGTGGGAGCACGAGGGCGCGCCCCCCCGCCAGGCGCACCCCCTCGACGTATCCCTGGGCGATGAACGCGGCGTCGAGCGCCCACGCGTCCATGACGGCGTGGCGCCAGTAGCTCGTGATGCCGATGGTCGGCCGGCGCATGGGTGCGCTCGGGAGCGTATTGGGGCCGGGCCCCGGTCGCTCCCACTCGACCGAGGCCCGGCTCCGTCCCTGATCCGGGCTAGTCGCCCGCCGCCGGCTCGACGCCGGCCTGCAGCGGCAGGTCGACGGCGCGTGCGCGCACGTCCGCCGCGAGCACGTACCCGATCACCGAGATCAGCAGGATCACGCCCAGCGTCCCGAGCGTGAACACCTCGAAGCGCAGGCGGGACACGCCGTAGTTGTCCATCACGCTGTAGCTGTGGCCCGTGATCCGCTCGAGCGTGCCCGGGAAGACCGCCACCCATGACCCGAGCAGCATCCACAGGGTGCACAGCGAGGCGCATACCCACATGACCCCGTCCCCGGCCTTGCCCAGCCGGTACGGGCGCGGAATGTGGGAGTGGTTCATGCGCAGCTTGATCGCGGCCGGGAAGATGGCCAGGTAGCTGAGCAGCGTGGTCGACGTCGCCAGGTAGAGGACGACCGTGAACGTGTTGGCGGAGCTGGCCGACCCCGACAGCAGCTGCACGGCGGCCAGCATGAAGATGGTCGAGGTGATGCCGGACATCACGTTCACGCGGACGGGCGTGCCCAGACGGGCGTGGAACCGGCCGAAGTAGCCCGGGAACGCGCCGTCGTAGGCCGCGACCGCGAGGATGCGGTCGGAGCCCATCATCCACACCGCGCCGGAGGTGACGAGCGCGAAGATGAATCCGAACACCATCAGGTCGGTGAGGAAGTTCTGGGCGCCCCCGTACACGCTGAACGTCGTGTGCACGGCGTCCAGGAAGCCCCCGATGCCCGTGATCTTGCTGCTGGGCAGCACGGCCAGGATGCCGAAGATCGGGAGGGAGTACGCCAGGATCGTGACCACCGCGCTCTGGACCACGGTCACCGGCACGTCGCGCTGCGGGTTCTGCATCTCCTCGGCGGCCCCGTTCTGGAGCTCGAAGCCGACGTAGTTGAAGAGCAGCAGCGGCACGAGGCCGAGGAAGATGACCATCGAGCTCGGGTTGAAGTCCCCGGCGGCGTACCCGTGCACGCCGTGCTTGATCCCGTACAGCAGGACGGTCAGCGAGAAGAACGCCAGCACGCCGACGCGGATGATCGCGCCCACGTTCGGGATCCACTTGCCGTGCCGCAGCGACGCGATGGCGACGCCGATCGAGATCCAGATGAAGACGACCTTGAAGAGGATGTTGCCGACGGTGAACCCGGACCCGATCGTATGCAGGTTGTCGCTCCACGCGGCCGTGGCGATGAAGCACAGCGAGCCGCCCACCCAGAGCGGGTTCGTGACCCAGTAGAGCACCGCGGTGACGCCCGCGGTGAAGCGGCCGAACGACAGCTTGACCCACTCGTACGGTCCGCCCTCCTGCGTGAACGCGGCGCCCAGCTCGGCCATCACGAGCGCGTACGGGAACACGAACAGGACGGCCAGGATGACCAGCCACGTGAACGTCTGCGCGCCGAAGCCCGACACCTGGCCGAGTGTGTCGAGCCCGACCAGTGCGCACACCGTGAAGAAGAGCATGTCGAACCTGCGCAGGCTCTTGTGCAGGTGGCCCTTCTCCTCGAGCGCCATGGCGGTCGTGTGTTCGACCGCCTCCTCGCCGAATGCACCCATGAGACCCCTTCCCATAGATAACTGGCAGTGCGCCGGATCAGACGATCCGGCGGCGATGAATGGTGCAAGTATGGACGAAATGCGGCCGCGCGCCTAGGGGCGCGTGCGCGGTGCCGCCGGCCCCGGCCGGGCCGGGTCAGCGGGGTTACGCCGGGGGCGGTTCGGGCTTGCGGGGTTAGGTCCCCCTTAGGTACGGTGACGGCGTGCTGCGAACCCGTCTCCTCCGCAGCGGCTGGGTCGTTCCCGCCGCGCTGCTCGGGCTGATCGTCTGCGTCATCGCGGCCCAGGCGGCCTCCGGCGGCGTGGGCGATCCGACCGACCCGACGACCCGCATGAGCCACGGCGCGGTCGTGTTCGACAGCGGCCTCCTCGTGTTCCGCGAGGGGCTCGAGTCGATCCTCGTCCTGGCGGCGATCACGGCCAGCTTCATGGGCGCGAACCAGCGCCTGCGGCGGCCGGTCGGCGCCGGCGCCGGGCTCGGGATCGCCGCCACGATCGCCACCTGGTTCGTCGCCGTCGCGGTCATCGGCCGGCTCGGCCTGGGCGGCTACGAGCTGCAGGCGGCCACCGGCCTGGCGGCGCTGATCGTGCTCATGATCGTCCTCAACTGGTTCTTCCACCGCGTCTACTGGACGGGCTGGATCTCGAGCCAGAACCGCACCCGCCGCCGGCTCATGAGCGGCACGGGCGGGAACGCCCGGCGCAACCTCATGCTCGGCCTCGCCGGCCTCGGCTTCGCCAGCGTGTACCGCGAGGGCTTCGAGGTCGTGCTGTTCCTGCAGTCGCTGCGCCTGCGCTACGGGTCCGGCGCCGTGCTCGAGGGCGTTGCCTTCGCGAGCGTCCTCGTGGCCGCGGTCGGCGTGCTGACCTTCGTCGCCCACCACCGGCTGCCGTACAAGCGGATGCTCGTCGCCACCGGCGGCCTGCTCGGGTTCGTCTTCGTGGGCATGGTCGGCGAGACGGTGCAGGAGTGGCAGCAGGCCGGCTGGCTGGGGACGACCCCGGTGGGGATCCACATCCCCAACTGGGTGGGCACGTGGTTCGCGACGTTTCCGACGGCGGAGGGGCTCGTGCTCCAGGCGATCGCGCTCGGGTTCGTGGTCGGCTCCTACCTGCTCGCCGAGGAGCTTCGGCACCGCCGCCCGGTCCGGCGCGGAGAGCGGCCGGCGATCCGCCTCGAGGCGCCGCCCGAGCGCCGCACGAGCGCCGTCTGACGCGGTCGCGGGCGCGGTCCTACGGGGCGGCGGCCCAGGCCGCCCCTACTAGGCCGGGACGCTACGCCGAGGTGGGCAGGGTGAAATCTGCCAGCGTGGCGGTGCCGAGGACGCGCAGGGCCGGATCGATCGTCGCCATGCGGCCGGCGACCGCCTGCTCGAGATCCCCGGCGGCCTCGTCCGCCAGCTCGCGGCCGGCGGCCGTCAGCTCGGTGCGCCCGTAGGCGCCGTAGCGGACGGCCAGGCCGCGCGCGCACAGGCGCAGCGCGATCTGCTTCGCCTGGCTCTGGCTGGCGGCCAGCTGGGACGCCAGACGGGTGGTCTCGAGCGGCTCCTCGGAGCGCAGCAACAGCAGCGCGTACAGCTCCATCGGCCGTAGCGCGCACCGGCGGGCTGCCTCGAGCACCGCCCGGTCCAGGGCTCTGACCATCCGCAGCCCCGCCGGCACGTCGTGGGAGGAGAGGGAGGGGGATCTTCCATCCACGACGGTGAGGCCGGCGCGACTGCGGAGGTCAGGTGATGGTGTTGCCACGCGGAGGATTGTTCCGCTCTTGCGGTAGTGCCATCCTCCCCCTTTTGGGGGAACTTTACGGCCGAAAGCGGATGCTTCCCGAAGTTGGTTGACCGATTCCTTCCGGCACTTAACCGGTTATGTCGCGGCGCACGAAATGCGCCCATGCGACGACGAGCGCCGCCACGGCGTAGACGGCCGAGACGTAGGCGGCGTGCACGATCGGCGCCCAGTCGAGCGGGGTGCGGAACAGCGTCTCCCACGCGTCCAGCTGGGTGGTCAGCATCCACCGCTGGACGGCGGGCGCGTCGAGCAGCGGAACGATCTGCGTCAGCTGCTCGAGCAGCGCCACCATCAGCGTGCCGACGACCGCCGCGGCGCTGTTGCGGGACATCGTCGAGATCAGGATGCCGACGGCGGCCAGTCCCAGCGCGGGAAGCGCATAGACGGCGAAGCTGCCGACGATCAGCGCGAGCGCCCGGGACGGCGAGATGACCGTCGAGAACGTCGGCAGTGGATGGAACCCGCTCGCCAGGCCGCCTGCGATCGTGCCGGCGACGCCCATCGCGGCCACCGAGCAGAGCACGTAGGCGAACGCGGCGGCGACCTTGGCCGCGAAGATGCTGGAGCGGCTGGTCGAGCGGGTGAGGATGGTCTTCAGCGTGCGGTTGCCGTCCTCGGAGGCGACGATGTCCCCGGCGACGAGCGCCGTCACCAGCGGGAAGAGGAAGAGCGCCGAGAAGAGCAGCGCGAGCAGCGGCACCGCGAAGCCGGACTCGACGGCGAAGCGCATGAAGAACGGGATGCCCGAGTCGGTCGGCTGCGGCGGGTGGATCACGATCGCGGCGGCGATCAGGACCGGCGCCGCGGCCGCGGACCCGACGCCGAGGTACGTGCGCCGCTGGGCCGCCAGCTTGCGCAGCTCCCAGCGCAGGGCGCGGCGGGTCACGCGCCCTCCCGGTCGGTCAGGTCGAAGAACAGCGCCTCCAGTCCACCGCAGGGCACGAGCGCCACGATGCCGATGCCGGCCTCGCCGAGCGCGAGCGTCAGCGCCGCGACGGCCTCCCGGTCGGCGGAGAGCTCGATCGCGGCGCCGTCGGCGCGGACGTCGTGGACGCCCGGCGCAGCCCGGCAGACCTCCAGCGCGCGCGCCGGATCGGTGGTCTCGAGCCGGTGACGGCCATCGCCCCTTGCGACCGCGTCGGCGAGCGCGCCCTCGAACCGCACGCGTCCGGCCGCCAGGATCGCAACCCGGTTGCAGAGCGCCTCCACCTCGCCCATCAGGTGGCTCGACAGGAGCACCGTGATGCCCTCGCCGGCCAGGCGGCGCACGAGCGAGCGCATGTCGCGCATGCCGGCGGGGTCGAGACCGGTCGTGGGCTCGTCGAGCACCAGGAGCCGAGGCCGGCGCAGGAGCGCCGCGGCGATGCCGAGCCGCTGGCGCATGCCGTGGGAGTAGCCGCGGACGCGATCCCCACCGCGGCCGCGCAGCTCGACGAGATCGAGCACGTCGTCCACCGGCTCCGTCTCGCCGCCGTCGAGCGCCGCCAGCAGCTCGAGGTTGGCGCGGCCGCTCAGGTACGGGTAGAAGGTGGGATCCTCGACGAACCCGGCGACGCCCTGGAGGGCCGCCACCGGATCGGCGGCCGGGTCGCGCCCGAACAGGCGCACCTCGCCGGACGTGGGCTGGATCAGCCCGAGCATCATCCGCAGCGACGTCGTCTTGCCGGCCCCGTTCGGGCCCAGATAGCCGTAGACGTCGCCGAGTTCGACCGTGAAATCGATGCCGGCGACGGCCTCGAGGTCGCCGTAGCGCTTGCGCAGGCCGCGCGCCTGCACGGCCGGGGTGGGGGCGGCTGCGCTCACAGCCCGCGCGCCACCGCCTCGACCACCGCGCGCGGCATGCTGCCGAGCACCGTGTAGGTCACGCCGCCGCGGGTGAACCGCACCAGGCTTCCGAGCGGCGTCACCAGCTCACGGCCGTCCGCCCCCGAGACGGACACGGACGGGAGCAGGCCCCAGAGGCCGCCGCCGGCATCGCCGCCGCCCGGCTGCTCGAGCACGACGACCGACCCGAACGAGCGCCCGTAGACGATCAGCTTGCCGGGCAGCTCGCCGGCCCTGCTGGCCTCCTCGCAGCTGGCGAGCGCAAGGCCGCCGAGCTGCGCCGGCGCGTCGCAGGCGACGGTGGCGCCGAGCGACGGCGTGCTACCGAAGCGCACCGGCACGGGCTGCATCCCGAACGGCAGCCGCAGGTGGAAGACGGACGGGTCGACCGCCCCGTAGCGGACGTTCGAGAGCGCGAACTCGACCAGCGGCGCCGGCTGGCCGCGCCCGTACACGTCGAGCCGCAGTGGCGTGCCCGTGTCGGCGTCGACGGTGAGGGTCACACCGGCGAGCAGGCCGGTGCGCTCGACGGGCACCATGCGCACCCGGTAGGAGGGCCGGCCGGCGGTGACCCCCGGTGTCGGCTGCGAGATCGTGAGCGTCGAGCGCACGCGGCCGAGCAGCTGGGCGGCGCCGGCGAGCCCCGTGCGCAGGTGACCCAGGGTCGCGATCGAGGGCAGCGTCGCCGCGAACGCGGTGCCGTCCGAGGCGTCGTACATGAGGGCGTGGGTGCCGTGGACGAGCAGCTGGGTGTCGCCCTGGCTGGTCTGGAACTCGAGCCGCAGGCGCCCGTTCTGATACCACAGCCGTCCGTTCGCGCCCGTGACGAGCGGGAGCGGGCTGCCGCCGGCGCTCGCCTGCGGGACGAGCGACGTGGCGGGCACGAGCGAGTCGACGTAGCGGAAGTCGGCGGTGACCCCGACCGGGCCGGACGCGCCCAGCTCGCGCAGCGTCAGCTCCTGGAGCGTGGCGGGCTGCGGCGGCCTGGTGCCGCTCGTGTCGAGGCTGGCGACGACGTTGGCGGCCACGAAGAGCGCCGCGACGGCGACGCCGACCGCGACGAGCTGTGCGGTCGACGCCCGCCGCACCCAGACGGTGAGCCTCCTCATCGGGCGGCCAGGATAGTGGACAGGAGGCCGGGGAGCATGGCCTCGCCGGACGCATGGGGCCTGGCCCCGCTCAGCGGGGCCAGGCCCCATGCCCAGGGTGCTACCGCTTCGCGCCGACCAGCGCCCGCGCAGCCGTGGCGATGTGGCCGCGGTCGATGCCGGCCTGGTCGAGCAGCTGCGCCGGCGTCCCGGACGTGGGCATGCCCGTCGGCGCCAGTCCGCGCACGACGGCGCCGGAGCCCGCGTCGGCCAGCACCTCGAGCACCGCGTCGTGCAGGCCACCCTCCGGCCAGTGATCCTCGACCACGAGCATGTTCCCGGTCGCCTCGGCGGCCTCGGAGATCGTGGCCGCGTCGATCGGCTTCACCGAGTAGAGGTCGATCACCCGCGCCGAGACGCCCTCGCCGGCCAGCGTCTCGGCGGCCGCGAGCGCCTCGTGCAGCGTGACCCCGGCGCCGACGATGGTCACGTCGTCGGCGTCCGACGATCGGGTGACGCGGGCGCCGCCGATCGGGAAGGGCTCGTCGGCCGGGTACAGGACCGGGGTCGACTCGCGGGTCGTGCGCAGGTAGATGATGCCGTCGCGGTCGGCCATCTGCTCGACCAGCTTGGCGGTCTGGTTGGCGCAGCTCGGGTAGAGCACCGTGCTCCCGTGCACGGCCCGGAACGACGCGATGTCCTCGAGCGCCATCTGCGACGGGCCGTCCTCGCCGATCGAGACGCCCGCGTGCGACCCCGCCAGGCACATGTCGGCCTGGCTGATCGCGGCCATGCGGGTGAAGTCGTACGCGCGGGCGAGGAAGGCTGCGAACGTCGAGGCGAACGGCCGCCAGCCGCGCACCTGCATCCCGACCGCCGCCGCCACCATCTGCTGCTCCGCGATGTACATCTCGAAGTAGCGGTCGGGGTGGGCGTTCGCGAACAGCTCCGAGAACGTCGAGTTGCCCACCTCACCGTCCAGCGCCACGACGCGGCCGTCGCGCGCGCCGAGCGCGACCAGGGCGTCGCCGTAGGCGCGGCGGGTGGCGACCTTCTCGCCGACCTCCCATGCCGCCGCGTTCGCCTGCGACTTCTCGAAGCGGTGCGGCCGACCGTTCGTCGGCGGCGCCTGCGGTCGCACCTGCAGGTCGCGGCGGCCGCCGAGCTCGGCGATCGCCTCCTCGGCGTTGGCGAGCGGCTTGCCGTGCCAGCCGTTCTGGTTCTCGACCGCCGCCACGCCCTTGCCCTTCAGCGTCCGGGCGATGATCGCGACCGGCTGGCCGTCGGCCGCGGCCGCCCGCTCGTAGGCGTCGTCGATCGCCTCGACGTCGTGGCCGTCGATCTCGATCGCGCGCCAGCCGAACGCCTCGGCGCGGGCGGCGTAGACGGACGAGTTCCAGCCGAGCATCGTCTCGCCGCGCTGGCCGAGCCTGTTCATGTCGATGATCGCGACCAGGTTGTCGAGGTTCTCGTGCGACGCGGCCGCGAACGCCTCCCACATCGAGCCCTCGGCCATCTCGCTGTCGCCGCACACGACCCAGACCCGGTAGGGCAGGCGGTCGAGGCGCTTGCCCGCGAGGGCGATGCCGACGGCGATCGGCAGGCCCTGGCCGAGCGAGCCCGTCGCGACGTCGATCCAGGGGATGACCGGGGTCGGGTGGCCCTGGAAGATCGACCCCATCTTGCGGAAGCTGAGCAGCTCGTCGTCGGTGATCGCGCCCGCGGCGCGGTACATCGAGTAGACGAGCGGGGAGGCATGCCCCTTCGAGAACACCAGGTGGTCGTTCATCGGGTTCTCGGGGGCGTCGAAGTCGTAGCGGAGGTGCTTGGCCAGCAGCACCGCCATCAGGTCGGCGGCCGACATCGAAGAGGTGGGGTGACCCGAGCCGGCGGCGTCCGCCGCGCGGACCGAGTCGACCCGCAGCTGCTGACCCAGTTCACGCCACATCGCGTGATCGTTCATCGAGGCTCCTCGTCCAGTGGTGATGCTGCGGTGGATACCCGCGTCACTCTAGCCAGTCTCCTCGAGAACGCGAACGGGCCCGGACGGAGAGCTCCGTCCGGACCCGTTGCAAGACGGTCTAGAGCGAGGAGATGACGTTGGTCAGCGTGTTCTTGATCGCGGTGCTCAGCAGACCAAGGGTGACGACGACGGCGATGGTGATCACGCCGAGGACGACGGCATACTCGGCCATGGTCTGGCCGGCCTCGTCACGCACGTCCGTGGACAGCGTGGTGAAAAACTCGTTGATGGGACTCACCTCCCCAGGCGGGATCGATGGGATACCGGTTGTCCACATCGAATCGGCGTCCGCGGGCGCCCGCCGGATCGCCCTTTGGGGTGAATTTCGTGCACCGGGGATGCGGTATGCCCGTCGGAGGGGTCAAGAACCCCACCCGTCTGCCGCGGTCAGCCGGTGAGCGCCGCGAGCACGGGCGCGAGCGCGCGGACCGAGGCCTCGGTGATCGGGTCGAGCACCAGGATGGCCTCGTCGGCGCCGGCGGCGGCCAGGCCGTGCAGATGCGGACCGAGCACGCCCGGGTCGGAGGCGACGGGCCGGATGCCGTCCACCGGCCCGCGTTCGCCCGCGCCGGCGCCGACCTCGACGAGCACGCAGGCGCTGCGGTCGATCTCGTCCGCGCGCCGCCCGGCGCGGAGGACGGCCTCGTCGATGCGCCCGTTCAGCTCGGCGAATCCGTCCACCGTGTTGCCGTATCCGTCCCACCACGTGTTCCAGCCGTCGGCGTGCGGGAGCGCGATCCCCAGCATGCGCGGCCCGTTCGACCCGATCACGATCGGCATTCGCCGTGCCGGCGGCGGCAGGAGGACGGCGTCGTCGGCCTGCCACCAGCGGCCGGCGAGCGTCGCCCGCTCGCCCGCCACCAGCGTGCGGATGATCGTGAACGCCTCCTCGAACCGGGCCACGCGATGGTCGTAGGGGATGCCGAAGGCTCGGAACTCCGGCTCGTTCCACCCGCAGCCCAGGCCGAGCACGAACCGGCCGCCGGAGATCTCGTCCACCGCGGCCGCCATCCGGGCGATCACGCCCGGGGGATGGAAGCCCGTGCAGGCCACGAGCGGGCCGAGCTGGACGCGCGCGGTCGCCGCGGCCAGGCCTGCGAGCAGCGACCAGGCGTCCCACGGCCCCCGTTCGGCACGGTCGTCGCCGTGGTAGAGCATGTGGTCGCCGACCCAGACCGAGTCGAAGCCGACCTCCTCGGCGGCCCGCGCGATGGCCGCGTACTCGGGCCAGCGCACCTCGCGTTCGACCTCGGGCAGCTGGACGCCGATGCGCAGGGGGCGAGGCACGGCGGGGCACTCTACGTGAATAACCGGTGCCAGGCACCGTTATGCACCGCGTTCGGTGTCCTGGAGCTGCGGCCGATCGAGCCCTGAGCGGCGTCCGGTGGACTGCGCCGCGGCGTCAGTCCACGCCAGAAGATGCGGATGAGAGGACTTGAACCTCCACGACCTTGCGGTCACACGGACCTGAACCGTGCGCGTCTACCAATTCCGCCACATCCGCGGGAGCGACAAGTCTACCCGGGCGCGCAGGCACCGGCGACGAGCGCGTCGATCTCCGCGGCCGAGTAGCCGGTCTCGGCCAGCACCTCGGCGGTGTGCTCCCCGAGGCGGGGCGGGGGCCGGTGGGCGCGCAGGCGCGCGCCGTCGAGCTGCATGGGGGAGTCGATCAGCCGCAGCGTCCCCGCCGTGGGGTGTTCCACGGTCTCGATCGTGTGCGCGGCCGGCCCGGCGAGCGCCTCGGGCACCGACAGCACCGGGCCGCCGGGCACCCCCGCCCGTTCGAGCACGCCCAGCCAGTGCGCGACGGGCCGCCCGGCGAACGCGCGCCGCAGCGCGGGTACGAGCCGGTCGCGGTGGACGACCCGCAGGCGGTTGGTGGTGAAGTCGGGGTCGGCGCCGAGCTCGTCGAGGCCCGCCTCGCGGCAGAACCGGGCGAACTGCTCGTCGGTGCCGACCGCGAGGTTGACGTAGCCGTCGGCGGCCCGGAACGTCTCGTACGGGACGATCGACGGATGCGCGTTTCCGAGCCGGACGGGCTCGATGTCGCCGATCAGCCAGTCGCCTCCGCGGTTCGCGAGCCAGGCCACCTGGGCGTCGAGCAGCGACACCTCGAGCGTCGCGCCCTCGCCGGTGCGGCCGCGGCGGTGGAGCGCCGCCAGGATGGCCGAGCTGGCGAACTGGCCGGCGACGATGTCGGCGATCGCGACCGCCACCTTCATCGGCTCGCCGTCGGGCGCGCCCTGCATGCTCATGATCCCGCCGACGCCCTGCATGACGAAGTCGTAGCCCGGCTTCGCGGCCTCGGGGTGGCCGGTGGGATAGCCGCGGATGGCGCAGTGGACGAGCGCCGAATGGCGCGCCCGCAACGCGCCGGCGTCGAGGCCGTAGCGCTCGCCGGCGGCCGGCAGGAAGTTCTCGATCACGACGTCGGCGGACGCGGCCAGGCGGTGGACGACCCCGGGGCCGTCGGCGTGCTTCAGGTCGACCGTGACCGAGCGCTTGTTGCGGTTCACCTGCAGGAAGTAGGCGCTCTCTCCGCCGGCGAACGGCGGCCCCCAGTGGCGGCTGCCGTCGCCGCCGCCCGGCCGCTCCACCTTGACCACGTCGGCCCCCAGGTCGGCGAGCATCATGGTGCAGAAGGGGCCGGCCAGGATCTGGGTCAGGTCGAGCACCCTGACGTCGGCGAGGGGAAGGTCGCGCACCGTGGCGATGCTAGATGACTGCTACCCGGAGAGCCTGGCCAGCTCGTCGAGCGCCCACTGGCAGTGCTTCTTCGCGTTCACGTTCACCTTGGCGGCGGCGACGTTGCCGTCTGCGTCGATGACGAAGCCCGACCGGATCAGGCCGATCGACGTCTTGCCGTAGCGCACCTTCTCGCCCCAGGCGCCGTACTCCTCGGCCACCGTGTGATCCTCGTCCGAGAGGAGCGGGAACGGCAGCGCGAACTTCTCCCGGAACTTCACGTGCGAGGCCGTCGAGTCGGGGCTGATGCCCAGCACGCTCGCGCCCGCCCGGGCGAACTGGCCCCAGCTGTCGCGGATCTCGCAGGCCTGCGTCGTACAGCCCGGCGTGTCGTCCTTGGGATAGAAGTAGACGACCACCGGCGCGCCGCGCAGGTCGCTCAGGCGCACGGTCTCGCCCGTGTCGGAGACGAGCGCGAAGTCGGGTGCGGGCCGGCCGACGGCGACCATCGCCGCACCCTAGACCGTCGTCGCGCCCCGGCGGTGCAGCACCGCCCCGGACGCGGGCTGGTAGCGTGCCCGCCCATGCCCGTCGCGCACGCGATCGTCGGCTCGCTGCTGATCGCCCTGAATGCCGTCGTCGCCGTCTGGGGCTACGTCGCCTACCGCCGCGACAGCCCGCCGGGCGAGGTCTTCCGGCAGGCGCTCGCGGCCGCCCAGACGCTCGTCATCGCGCAGGCGACGCTGGGGCTGGTGCTCGTCTCCGAGGGCCGCGAGCCCGGCGACCAGCTGCACTTCGTGTACGGACTGCTACCGCTGCTCTGCATCGCGTACCCCTATGCTTTGCGAGGTGAGGACGGTCGCCGCAACCTGCTGCAGTTCACCATCGGGTCGGGCCTCGTCGCCGCTCTCGGGGTGCGCGCGTTCATGACCGGACCGCACTGATGAACCGCGAGACGCTGCGAGGGCTCCTGATCGTGGTCGGCCTGGCGATCATCGCCACGGTCTTCTT
The DNA here is from genome assembly GCA_963843705.1 of uncultured Actinomycetes bacterium. Taxonomy (GTDB): domain Bacteria; phylum Actinomycetota; class Thermoleophilia; order Gaiellales; family JAICJC01; genus JAICJC01. The sequence continues at coordinate 294,567 of CAWJLQ010000003.1, read as the reverse complement.
CAGCGTGTCGTCGCGCATCCTCGGCATCCTGCTGGGGACGATCGGGCTGATCTTCATCGTCCTCATGTGGTACTTCGGGTACGCCTGGTACCGGTCGAACCGGATGACGATCTCGCTCATGCCCGACCGCCAGCGCCAGGCGCTCTACGCCGGGATGGGAGCGGTCAGCGTGGCGGCGGGCGCCTACTCCCTCTCTCGCTTCGGGCTCGTGTCGCTGGGCGGCTTCTCGCTGCCGCTCGTGATCCTCGCCCTCGCCGGCGCCTTCGCGATGCTGTGGGCGTGGGAGGAGTCGAAGCGCTGGCACCTGTGATCGGGGGACGCGGCTAGAAGGCTCCGAGCCCCCTGGGCGTCCCCAGCCCCGTGGGCAGGTCGTAGCCGGCGGCGGCGGTGCACTGGAGCGCGACCGCGCAGGTGAGTCCGGCGGCGCCGGGCAGGTCGTTCCCGCTGGTCACGTCGTGGAGCGAGGACGTGTGGGAGTAGGCGATCGAGGCCGGGTAGTTGGCCGTCCGGGAGTTCGCGGCGAGCGCGTAGACGCCGGCGATCAGCGGCGCGGCCAGGCTCGTCCCGCCCACCTGCATCCAGCCGTACGGCGAGTCGTAGACGGCGGCGCCCGTGTTCGGGTCGGCGTCGGCGGAGACGTCGTTCATCGCCCGGAACGCGCCGCACCCCGTGCCCGACCAGGCGGCGAGAGCCGTCTGCCACGACCGCGCCTTGGAGGCGTCGTCGCAGCCGCTGCCGGTGGCGCTGGTCGCGCTGTTGTTCCACACCGACTCCGAGCCGTACGTGTTGTTCGGGCCGAGTTGCAGGTTGGTGCCGCCGACCGACACGACGGTGCTCAGGTCGGCCGGGTACGCGGGGCCGAACCCGCTGTCGCCCGCCGAGACGACGATCGCGTGGCCGGGATGGGCGTACGCACCCTTGCCGGAGAGGACGGCGCCGGAGGTGAGCGTGTACGAGCCGTAGCTGTTGGAGACGACGTTCGCACCCTTGGCGACGGCGGTGTCCACCGCCTTGGCGAGGTCGGCGGTCGTCGGTGCGCTGGCCTCGACGAGCAGGATCCGGCAGTTCTGGCAGATCTCGTGCGCGACCTGCACGTCGAGCGAGATCTCGACGTCCCAGCCTGACGGGACGCCGGACGCCGGCAGCTTCGTGCCGCCGTTCTCGTTCATCGACTGGAAGCACGACCTCGTCACCTTCGCCGTGCAGCGCGGGAACGCGGGCAGGCCGAACGTGGTGTCGAAGGTCTTCAGGTCGGCGAACGCTGTCGGCGACGAGTAGGCGTCGACGATGGCGATCGTCTGGTTCTTGCGCTTCGTCTTCGAGCCCGCGGCCAGCGGCGTCACCTTCGGCAGCGAGTACGCGCCGTGGAACTGCACCGGGCCGTAGCCGGAGGGGAGCGCGAAGGGCGACACCGCGAGCGACGACCGCAGCGCCGGCTGCACCTCCACGCGCGCGAAGCACTGCATCAGCCCCGGCGTCGTCGGGGTGGCGCAGGCGGCACGGCTCTTCGCCTGGGCGGCGGTGGGGAGGGCGGCGGCCGCCAGTGCGGCGACCACCGGCAGAAGCGCGGCACGTCTCATGCATCCATCCTTGGAAGGGGGCTCCACCCCACGGTAGGCAGGTCGGGGTGGCGCTCCCATCCCCCGACGGAGGGTGTCTGCTCAGTCGCCGGCGATGAGCGCCGAGGCGGCGCCGCCGAGCGAGCCGAGGGCCTCGGGCACCGAGCAGGAGATGCAGGTGAAGATGGGCGTGTCGCGCTCGGTGTAGCGGCTCGCCTCTGTCTCGCGCAGGGTCATCATCAGGTCGAGGAAGTCACCCACGAAGTCGGTCTCGAACGCGACCACGAACTCCTGGTCGTCGATGCCGTACGAGTACGTCGTGTTGATCTTCACCGTCGGGAACTTGTGGCCCGCGGCGATGTGCTCGTTCATGATCCCCTGCCGGGCCGGCTTGGAGAGCTGGTACCAGGCCCGCGTCTTCACCATGGGGTAGATCAACAGGTACTTCGAGTCGGGGTTCCACATGATCCGGCCGCGCTTGTGCATCGACCGCCCCTCGCCCTTCACGTACTGGGAGCGGCGCGTCATCGACAGGTACGCGTACGGCGTCGCCAGGTAGCCGCCCATCGCGGTCGACATGATGGCGGTGCCGAGCTCCTGGAAGTCCTCGAGCCGCTCCGACACCTTCCACAGCATGAGGTCGGCGTCCGGGCGCAGGCCGGCCACGGTGTAGGCGCGCATCGCGAACCGCTCGCTGTGCGCCTCGATGACGGCCGCGAGCTCGGCCCGCGACGACTCCTGCTCGGCCTCCGGCAGCCGCCGCCAGGCCGGGTCGAGCTTGTAGAACGAGAAGTGCACGAACTGGCGGTCCTCGCCGGCGGAGTTGTTCGGGTGGGTGCCGTTCGCACTCATCTGCGTCGATCGTAGCAGCCGTTTCCGCGCACTCTTGCAACGTCCGCGGCGTTGTTCCGTGACAGCAGCCGGCCGTACGGTCACCGCGTGAGACGACGGACGCATCCCCAGCGCGCCCAGGCCAGCGTCGAGCTGGTCGTGCTCCTGCCGGCGCTGCTCCTCCTGACCGCGGCGGTCTGGCAGGCGGCGATGGCGGGGTGGGCGCTCGTGTCCGCACAGAGTGCGGCGGGTGCGGCCGCCCGAGCGGCGCTCGCGGGGACGCCGCCCCGGCCGGCCGCGCTCGCCGCGCTGCCCGCCGCGATGCGTGCGGGGGCGGCGGTCGAGCGCCGCGGCGGGCGCGTGACCGTACGGGTGCGCGTACCGGCGGTGCTGCCGGGGTTCGCCGTCGACGTGACCGCCTCGGCGGCCGGAGTCCGGCAGTGACCCGCGAGCGCGGCCAGGCGACCGTCGAGCTGGTCGCGTTCGCCGGCGTGCTGGCGGCGGTCGCTGTGAGCCTGCAGGCCCTGTTCGTCCTGTGGGCGGCGCAGGGGAGGGCGCAGCAGCTGGCCGACCAGGCCGCGGTGGTCGTGGCCGAGGGACGTCCGGTGCCCGCGCTCCTGCGGCGTGAGGCGGACATCCGCGTCGACGGCCGCCGGATGGAGGTGCGGCTGCACGTGACGCTCGCCGGCGGGCTCGGGGAGACCGACGTCGTCGCCCGCGCGACGCTTCCGTGAGGGAGCGCGGGCAGATCTCGGTGGCGGCCGTCGCCGCGGTCACGCTCCTGCTGCTCGGCGGCGTCCTCTTCGGCTACCTCAGCCGGGTGGCCGCGGGCGGCGGGCACGCGCAGCGGGCCGCCGACCTGGCGGCGATCGCCGCCGCGCGCGCCCTTGGCGCCGATCCGGGGGCGGGGGAGGCCGACCTGAAGGCGGCCGCCGGTCGCTCCGCCGCCGCCAACGGCGCCCGCGTCGTCTCGCTGCGCGTCGTGCGCGCCGGGAGCGTGCCGCGCGCCGTCGACGTGGCCGTGGCCGTGGCCGTGGCGGGATCGGCGCCGGCGGTCGGCGAGCAGCGCCGCCCCGTCGTCGCGCATGCCCGGGCCGGTGTCCGCTTCACGGCGTCGGTGCCGGCGGCCGGGTTCCGGCCGACCGACCTGCGCGGCGCCCGCGGCGCCCTGGCGGCGGTCGCCGCGGCGGAGGCCCAGGTCGGCTGGCCCTATGTGTGGGGCGGCGAGAGCCGCGCGGAGGGCGGGTTCGACTGCTCGGGCCTGGTCGACTTCGCCTACGCGGCGGCGGGCAGCCCGCTGCCCGGTCGGCCCACCGCCGCCGACCTGTGGCGCATGGCGCGGCCGGAGCCGCCCGCCGCGCTCGCCCCCGCCGACCTCGTCTTCATGGGCGCCCCGTCCGGCGCCCCGTACCACGTCGGCATGTACGTCGGCGACGGCACGGTGGTCGTCGCGCCGCACACGGGCGCACGGGTGCGCTTCGAGCCGCTGGCCGCGGGCGGGTGGGACGGGTTCGGGCGCGTGCTATCCGGGCCCGCCTGGTCGCCGCCGGCGGATCCGGCGGTCGAGCGGGCCGCCCGCGCACACCAGGTTCCGCCCGACGCGCTCGCCGCGGTGGTGCGGCTGGGCCTCGCCGCCGACCCGGATGCGGCCGCGGCCGCGCTCGCCCGGGCGATGCGGCGGCATCCCGGCGACCTCGCCGCCGCGCTGGCGGATGCGACCGGCGACCCGTCGGCGGGCGCGCTCGCGCTGCGGCTGGCCTCGGGGGCGGGGATCGGGTTCTCGGCGGACGTGCGCCTGCTGCCGCTGCCCGTCGCGGCGGTCGCCGCCACGGCGCCGCGCTCAGGGCCGGGGGTGCAGGCCGCCCCGGCCCGCTCCTCAGGTCGAGGCGGCACCGCCCTGACGGGGATCCTGGGAACGGTCGGCGCGGGAATCGAGCGCCTCGCCGAGCAGTTCGACCACCTCGGCGGGCGGCTGCCGGTGCAGGCGCTCGCCGGCGCCCGCAACGGCCTGCGGCTGGGCCTGGCCGGCGCGGCGACGTTCGCGCCCGACCGGCACGTGCAGGACATCGCCACCTTCGCCGGCGCCGTCTCCGACGTCGCCCACGCCGCCGCGCGCGTCGCCGGCGGGGGCATGACGCTCGACGGCGCGTCGCTCTGGGCGGCGCGGGTGACGACGCCGATCGGGCTCTTCTTCACCGGCCTCTACGCCTGGCAGGCCTACGCCGCCCGCCGCCGCGACGACCGGATCTGGTACGGCGTCCAGGCGGCGAGCACCGGCCTGGCCACGGCCGGGGTGATGACGGCCGGGGCCGACTTGGTCATGCTGGGGGCCGGGAGCGCCGAGATCCCGCCGCTCGGCGCCGGCCTCATGCTCGCCGGCGGGCTGATCCTGGCGGGAGGCTGCGTCTACCGCGAGCGCGGCTGGATCGCCTCCGGCCCCGGGCGCGTGGCCGGCTGGGCGGGGAGGGCCGCCGGGCGCGCGGCCGGCGCCGTCTCCGACGCCGGCCGGTCGCTGGTGCGCTCGCTGAACCCGTTCTAGGCCGGCTACGCCGAGACGACCGACGTCGTCGGTGCGACCACCTGGGTGATCGCGCCCGTGTGGACGTCGTAGACGTACCCCGAGACGGCGATGCTGTCGTCGATGAACGGCGACGACAGGATGGAGGCGCAGTCGTCGCGGACGCTCTGCTCGAGATCCGGGAACGGCAGGAAGTCGATGTGGGACGCGTCGGCGCCCGTCTCGTCCTTCAGCCTGCCGCGCAGGTCGTCGTTGGTGAACGTGACCATTCCGCAGTCGGTGTGGTGGATGACAGCGAACTCGTTCGTGCCCAGCAGGCGCGAGGAGATGATGAGCGAGCGCAGCGCGTCGTCGGAGACGCGCCCGCCGGCGTTGCGGATCATGTGCGCGTCGCCGATCTCGAGGCCGAGCGCCGCCTCCGGGTGGATGCGGGCGTCCATGCACGTCACGATCGCGACCTTGCGCGCGGGCGGCATGGCGGCATCGCCCTGCGTGAAGCTGCGCTGGAACTCGCGGTTGGCGGCGAGCATCCCGTCGAGTGCTGACACGGTTCCCCCTTCGGGTCGGGTGGATGCGATCCTAGCAGTCTTGGATCCAAACCTCGGTGAGGGGCGGCACGGCCCCAGGGCTACGATGGGAATCATGTCCGCCGTCCGCAAGAGCGAGCGCAGCCAGCGCCTGGAGGCGGAGCTGCGCGCCCTGCCCGACCAGCCGGGCGTGTACCTGTTCCGCGGCGGCGAGGGGGAGGTGCTCTACGTCGGCAAGGCCAAGTCGCTGCGTAAGCGGGTCAGCTCGTACTTCCGCCGCGACCTGCACGCCACGGTGAAGACGGCCGGGCTCGTCGAGCGGATCGAGGAGATCGAGTTCGTCGCCGCCGACTCCGAGACCGAGGCGCTGCTGCTCGAGCAGAACCTGATCAAGCGCCACCGGCCGGCGTTCAACATCCGTCTGCGCGACGACAAGTCCTACCCGTACATCGCCGTGACGGCGGGGGATGAGTACCCGCGGGTGATGTTCACCCGCGAGCGTCACCGCAAGGGCGTCCTCTACTTCGGCCCGTACGCGAGCGCGAAGAAGGTGCGCGAGACGCTCGACGTCCTGAACCGCGTCTTCCCGTACCGACCGTGCGAGGGGCCGCAGCCGGGCCGGCGCTCGGGTGTGCCCTGCCTGGACTACCACATCGGCCGCTGCGCGGCCCCGTGCGTCGGCTACATCAGCCGCGAGGACTACGCGACCGTGATCGACAGCGTGGTCGAGTTCCTGTCGGGGCGTGTGCGGCCGCTCGAGCGGCGGTTGGAGTCGGAGATGAAGCGGGCGGCGAAGGAGCACGAGTTCGAGGACGCCGCCCGCTACCGCAACCGGCTGATGGCCGTCCGGCACCTGTCCGAGCGCCAGGTGGCCGATCGGCGCAGCCTCGGCTCGGCGGACGTGCTCGGGATCGCCTGCGCGGGCGACACAGCCAACGTGCAGCTCTTCCACCTGCGCGACGGGCGGCTGTCCGACCGGCACGGCTTCTACCTCGAGAACGTGGAGGAGAGCACGCCGTCCGACGTCCTGTGGGGGTTCGCGCTGGAGTACTACGGCGGCCAGGTGGCCATCCCCGGCCAGGTGGTCGTGCCGCCGTCGTTCGAGGACGCGGAGCTGCTCGAGCAGTTCCTCGCCGACCGCCGCGGCGCGGCCGTGGAGGTGCGCAGCGCCCGCCGGGGCGAGAAGCGGCGGCTGGCCGACCTGGCGGCGAAGAACGCCGAGCTGGCGCTCGAGCACGACACGCTCATGCGCGAGCGCACGCGCGCCCGCCGGATCGAGGCCCTGGAGGAGCTGCGCGAGGCGCTCAACCTCGAGGTGCTGCCGGTGCGGATCGAGTGCTTCGACATCTCCAACCTGGGTGTCTCGAACCCGGTCGCGTCGATGTCCGTGTTCGAGGACGCCGTCGCCAAGAAGTCGGATTACCGCAAGTTCGCCATCCGCCACAGCGGCGGCCAGGACGACTTCGCCATGATCGCGGAGGCGGTCGGGCGCCGGTTCGCCCGCATGACGTCGGTCGAGGCGGACGACTACGACCGCAGCTTCGCCACCGCCCCGAACCTGGTGGTGATCGACGGCGGCAAGGGGCAGCTCGCGGCCGCGGTCGAGGCGATGGCGGGCTTCGAGCTGCCGCGCGTCGCCGTCATCTCACTGGCGAAGCGGGCGGAGGAGATCTTCGTGCCCGGGCGCGCCGACCCGATCGTCCTCGACCGCTCGTCGGCGGGGCTGCAGCTGCTGCAGCGGATCCGCGACGAGGCCCACCGCTTCGCCGTCGGCTTCCACCGCCAGCGGCGGGCGAAGGCCAGCGTCGACTCGATCTTCGACAGCCTGCCCGGCGTCGGCCCGGCCCGCCGGCGGCTGCTGATGCAGCGGTTCCGCACCGCCGACGAGCTGGTGAACGCGACCCGGGACGATCTCGAGTCGGTGCCGGGCGTCCCGGCCAAGGTCGGCCGCGGCGTCTACGCCGCGCTGCACCGCACGGACTGAGCGAACTCGCGCGCCCGTCCGGACGTCATAGTGACATGCGCCGCTTGCTGTTCGCGCTCACGATCGTCCTGGCCCTGGCGGCGTCTGCAGCCCGGCCGCCGGCGGTGCACGCGGGGTGCGCGTTTCTCGTGGTGTGGCACGACAGGGCCTACTCGGCGTACTGGTCGCAGCGCACCGCTCCGCCCGCACACCCAGGCGCGCCTCTGCGCGGTGCGGTCGAGCCGGGGTGCAACGACACCCGCGGGCCGATGCCCGGGCCGACGCCGGTAGGGGCGCGCGCAATCGCCGGCGTGCCGACCGACGTGGCCGTGCTTGCCGGCCGCGAGATCATGATCGGCTACGGGTACCTGCCGCAGGCGGTGGGGTTCCCGCTCCGCCGCTCGACGCTCGATGAGATGCGCGGCTGCGCGCCCGGTGCGGCGGTCACGCTGAGCGGCGTGGCCCGACCGAGGCCCGGCGGGATCAACCTCGCCGAGGTGCGGTCGAGCCGGCCTGTTCCGCTGTCCGACCACCTCCTCGTCGGCTTCTTCATCGACGCGCACACCCGGATCGCCGGTCTCGCCCGGCACGGAATCCCCTACATCGCCGACGGTCAGCGCCTGCGCATCCATGCGCGGTTCTGCCGGGTGCGTGACTCGACGGGGCCGAAGGTGGTGGCCCGCGCGATCGTTGCGGCGGGGCCGATCGTGCGCGCGACGACCGCCGAGGACGTGCTCGGCTCGCACTGGCGGGGGGAGCCGGGCGTGCTGCACGACCGGACGACGTACGTCGCCGTGGCGATCGTCGTGGTCGCGATGGCGGTCGCCCTTGCCGTGCTCGCCCGGCGTCGTTCCGCGACACGCACCGCGGGGTAACCTCACCGGGTGTCGCTGATCACGGATCCGCCGGCCGACTCGCCGATCCTGCAGCAGCGCCGGCGCGGGGGAGTGCGGGTGGTGTGCCTCGGAGGAGGCACGGGCCTGAGCATGATCCTGCGCGGCCTGAAGCACCTCGCCGACGTGACCGCCGTCGTCACGACGACCGACGACGGCGGCTCGAGCGGCCGGCTGCGGCGCGACTTCGCCATGCCCGCGCCCGGCGACGTGCGCAGCTGCCTGGCGGCGCTGGCCGAGGACGAGTCGCTCGTCGGCCAGCTCTTCCAGCACCGGTTCACGACGGGCGAGCTGGCGGGGCACAGCTTCGGCAACCTCTTCCTGGCCGGCCTGACCGACCTGCTGGGGAGCTTTGACCGCGCCGTCTCCGAGTCGGCCCGCGTGCTGGCGGTCTCCGGCCGGGTCGTGCCCAGCACCGTCGACATGGTCGAGCTCGTCGCCCGGTTCGCGGACGGCCGCGAGGTGTACGGCGAGACGGCGCTGGCCGCCGACGGCGCCCAGTGCGAGCACGTCCGGCTCGACCCGCCCGACCCGTCCGCACACCCCCGCGCCCTGCAGGCGATCGCGCGCGCCGAGGCGATCGTGATGGGCCCGGGCAGCCTCTTCACGAGCACGCTGCCGCCGCTGCTCGTGCCCGGGATCGTCGATGCGGTGCGGGCGGCCGCGGTGCCGCGGATCTACGTCTGCAACCTGCTCCAGCAGCCCGGGGAGACCGAGGGCTACCGGGCGTCCGACCACGTCTCGCGCATCGTCGACCACGTCGGGCCCGGTCTCGTCGACACGGTGGTCGTGAGCCGCAACCGGGCGCAGTTCGGGACGCCCGTGCCGGTCGATCGCGGCGGCCTGCGCCGGCTCGGCGTCCAGGTCGTCGGCGGCAGGCTGGCGGGAGAGTGGCAGCATGACCCCGACCGGCTCGCGCGCCTGCTCGTCCGCCTCGCGCGACGCGGCCGGACCGTGCAGGCGTGAGCGCCGGGTCGGGATTCGGGGAGCGGGTGCGGCGCGAGCTGACCGAGCGCCCGCCGCGCAAGCCGTGCTGCACGCGGGCGCTCCTGTGCGGACTCCTCCGCCATGCGGGCACGCTCGAGCTCTCCGGCGCGGGGGTGGCTGTGCGGGCCGACCTCGGCGACGCCGCGGCGGCGCGGTTCGCGTTCACGCTCGTGCGCGAGCTGGGCGGCGACGGCCAGCTGGCCACTTACCGGGAGCCCCGGTTCGCCCGGGGCACCCGCGTCGTCCTGCGCCTCCACGGCGACCGCAGCCTGCAGCTGCTGCACGAGGTCGGCGTGCTCTCGACGGGCCTCGCGCCGCTCGACGAGCCGCCCGCCCGGTTGCTCCAGCGACGCTGCTGCCGGGCGGCATACCTGCGCGGTGCGTTCATCGCCGCCGGGTCCGTGTCGGCGCCGCGCGCGCCCGGGCATCTCGAGATCCGCTCCCCCGAGCCGGAGGGGGCGGAGCTGCTGCGGCGGATCACCCGCGCCGACGGCCTCCCCATGGCGGTCGGCGCGCGCCGCGGGCACGCGGTCGCCTACGCCAAGAGCAAGCCCGCCATCCGGGAGCTGCTCGCGCACATGGGCGCCCACGACGCGGTGCTGACCCTCGACGAGGCCGAGGTGATCTCGCGCACGCGCGAGCGCGCCAACCGGGCGACGAACTGCGACGAGGCGAACCTGGCCCGGCAGGGCAGCGCCGCCCGGGCGCAGGCGGTCGCCATCGCCGGCCTCGACCTGGATGCGCTCCATCCCGACCTGCGTCAGGTGGCGGAGCTGCGCCTCGGCCACCCCGACCTGTCGCTCGCCCAGCTGGGCCGCGCGGCGCGGCCGCCGCTGTCGAAGGCGACGGTGGCGGGGCGGATGCGGCGGCTGGTCGGCCCTACGCCGGCCGGCGGGCGACGACCAGGTGGTTCCAGCTGAACTTCGGCTGGCGGTCGACCCGTTCCCAGCGCGTCGCCGCCCACTGCAGCGACCGGCAGGTCGCGTCGACCGCCGCCTGCGACCACGGCCGGCGGTACTTGTCGAGGCCGTAGCTGATCTCGATCGCCACCGTCGACCACAGGCCGCCGAGCGGCCGCAGGTCGACCACCTCGAACCCCGCCGTCTCGCACAGGTAGCGCAGGCCCTGGGGGGTGTAGCGGAAGAAGTCGCGCACGTCGTGGATGGGCCAGAACATCGGCGTCGTCGCGATCAGGTGGCCGCCCGGCTCGAGCAGGCGGAAGCACTCGGCGACGGCGTCGGCCGGTCGCTCGAGGTGCTCGAGCACCTCGGTCATCAGCACCGTCTGGGCCTCGCCGTCCGGCAGCGGGATGTCGTAGGCGGTGGCGACGACGTCGACGGTGATGCCACGGGCGTCGTCCTTCTCGACGTGGTCGACGCACACGTGCTCGGCGACGTGCGGCGCGAAGATCGGCGCCCACGGCTTGCGGCCGCCGCCGACGTCGATCATCCGGCCGCGGGCGTAGCGGCCCGCCGCCTCGCGCAGCGCCGCCTCGAACGTGCGGTAGGCCAGCCGGTTCTTGGCGCTCTCGTTGGGATGCCGGAAGCGGGGCGGGGCCATGGGCGGCGGGCAGCGTACCACCCGCCCGCACGGCCGCCGCACCGCCGCCGGAGCGGATCTGCTAACAGTTTCCTAATGATTTCCCCCGTTTGGGTGTAGCTGGAAATGGGGGGTCACCCGAATATGGAGAAGGTGTTCGCGGGTGACCGGCATCCCCCGCGCGACGGATCCAGACCCCATCTGACGCTGCCCGATTCTGCCGGTCACCCGCGATGACTCTCCTCCCGTCCCGGCCTCGGCCGCGCGGCTAAGATCCGCCCGTCCTGGCACTCACGGGGGGAGATCCATGAGCGTACGCGTGGCCATCAACGGGTTTGGACGGATCGGGCGAAACGTGTTCCGCGCGGCGCGCGAGCGGGGCTCGGGATACGAGATCGTCGCGGTCAACGATCTGATGGATCCGCCCATCGCGGCCCACCTGCTGCGCTACGACACGGTGCACGGCCCGTTCTCGGGCCACGTGGAGGCCGGCGACGGCAAGCTCGTGGTGGACGGCCGCGACGTGCGGGTGCTGTCGGAGCGCGACCCGGCGAACCTGCCGTGGCGCGACATGGGCGTCGAGGTCGTGGTCGAGTCGACCGGTCTCTTCACGAAGCGCGAGGCGGCCTCCAAGCACCTCGAGGCCGGCGCGCGCAAGGTGATCATCAGCGCGCCCGCCACCGACCCCGACATCACGATGTGCATCGGCGTGAACGACGACCACTACGACGCGGCGGCGCACAACATCATCTCCAACGCGTCGTGCACGACCAACTGCCTGGCGCCGCTCGTGAAGGTGCTGCACGAGACGTTCGGGATCGAGCGCGGCTTCATGACGACGACGCATGCCTACACCCAGGACCAGCAGATCCTGGATGCCGTGCACAAGGACTACCGCCGCGCCCGCGCCGCCGCCGCGAACGTGATCCCGACGTCCACCGGCGCCGCGAAGGCGATCGGGCTGGTCATCCCCGAGATGAAGGGGAGGCTGGACGGGATCGCCATGCGCGTGCCGGTCACCGACGGCTCCGCCACCGACCTGATCGCGCAGGTCGGACGCGAGACGACCCGGGACGAGGTGAACGCGGCCTTCCAGGCGGCCGCCGACACCGGCTCGCTCACCGGCATCCTCCGCTACAGCGAGGACCCGCTCGTCTCGAGCGACATCGTCGGACAGTCGTACAGCTCGATCTTCGACTCGCCGCTCACCATGGTGAACGGCAACCTGGTGAAGGTCGTCTCGTGGTACGACAACGAGTGGGGGTACTCGTGCCGGGTCGCCGACGTGATCGCAAAGGTGGCATGACCCGGTGAGGAGCGTGCGCGACCTCCCCGTCGACGGACGCCGGGTGCTGGTGCGCGCCGATCTGAACGTCCCGCTGGACGGGACGCGCATCACCGACGACTCCCGCATCCGGGCGGCGCTGCCGACGATCCGCTATCTGCGCGAGCACGGGGCGAGCGTCGTCGTCTGCTCCCACCTGGGACGCCCCAGGGGCGAGGTCGTTCCCGCGCTCTCGCTGCGTCCCGTGGCCGGCCGGATGGCCGAGCTGCTCGGCGAGCCGGTCGCCTTCGCCGACGAGGAGGGGCCCGTGCGCCTGCTCGAGAACCTGCGCTTCGACCCGCGCGAGACGAAGAACGATCCCGCCATGGCCGCCGAGCTGGCCGCGCTCGCCGACGTGTACGTGGACGACGCGTTCGGCTCCGCCCACCGCGCGCACGCCTCGACCGAGGCCGTCGCCCACCTGCTGCCGGCGGCCGCCGGCCTCTTGCTCGAGGCCGAGGTGACGGCGTTCCACCGGCTGCTCGACGCGCCCGCGCACCCGCTGGTGGTCGTCCTCGGCGGCGCCAAGGTGGCCGACAAGATCGGCGTCATCGACCGCTTCACGCAGATCGCCGACTCGATCCTGATCGGGGGCGCGATGGCGTTCACGTTCCTGGCGGCGCAGGGCCACGCCGTCGGGGAGTCGAAGCACGAGGACGAGGACGGCCAGGCGACCGCCCGCCGGGCGATGGCCGACGCGGCCGCGCGCGGCTGCGAGCTGCTGCTGCCGAGCGACGTCGTCTGCGCGGACCGCTTCGCGGCGGACGCCGAGACCCGCACCGTCGCGGCCGACGCGATCCCCGACGGCTGGATGGGGCTCGACATCGGCCCGGCGACGGTGGAGGCGTACGCGGTGCGGCTGGCCTCGGCGAAGACGGTGTTCTGGAACGGCCCGATGGGCGTCTTCGAGCTCGAACCCTTCGCGCGCGGGACGATCGCGGTGGCGGAGGCGGTGGCCGCGTCCGGGGCCGTCTCGGTGGTCGGCGGCGGCGACTCGGTCGCGGCCGTGAACGTGGCCGGCGTCGCCGACCGGATCACGCACGTCTCCACCGGCGGCGGGGCGGCGCTCGAGCTGGTCGAGGGGCGGACGCTGCCCGGGGTCGCGGCGCTCGAGGCCGGAGCGGCGGCATGAGCCGGCGCCCGTTCGTCGCCGGCAACTGGAAGATGCACAAGACCGGCAAGGAGGCGGCGGCGTTCGTCGCGGCGCTCGCGGGCAGACTGCCCGGCGGCGTGGAGGTCGGGCTGTGCCCGCCGTTCACCGCGCTCGCCGAGACGGCGGCCGCGGCGCGGGGCACGGGCATCGGCGTCTACGCCCAGAACATGCACCAGGCGGAGTCGGGCGCCTTCACCGGCGAGGTGTCGGCGGCGATGATCCTCGCCACCGGTGCCGACGGCGTCCTGATCGGCCACTCCGAGCGGCGCCAGCTGTTCGGCGAGACCGACGCGGGGGTGAACGAGAAGGCCGCGCGGGCGCATGCGGCCGGCCTGCGCGTGATCGTGGCGGTCGGCGAGACCGCCGAGGAGCGCGAGGCGGCCCTGACCGAGATCGTGCTCGAGCGGCAGGTGCGGGCCGGCCTGGACGGGCTGACGGCCGACGAGGTGGCGGCGACGACCATCGCCTACGAGCCGGTGTGGGCGATCGGCACCGGCCTGACGGCGACGCCCGCGATCGCCCAGGCGGCACACGCGTTCATCCGCGGGCTCGTCGAGCGGCTGCACGGCGTCGGCGAGCAGGTGCGGATCCAGTACGGCGGCAGCGTGAAGTCCGGGAACGCCGCCGAGCTCTTCTCCCAGCCCGACATCGACGGCGGCCTGATCGGCGGCGCGAGCCTCGAGCCGGACGACTTCGCCGCAATCGTCGCCGCTGCGGGCGGATGAGCGAGCCGCTCGTCTGCCTGGTGATCCTGGACGGCTGGGGGCTGGCGCCGCCCGGCCCGGGGAACGCCGTCGACCTCGCCCGCACGCCGGTGTTCGACCGGCTGTGGGGCGAGTACCCGCACACGCAGCTGGCGGCGTCCGGCCGCGCCGTCGGCCTGCCCGACGGGCAGATGGGCAACTCCGAGGTCGGGCACACGAACCTCGGCGCCGGCCGCGTCGTGCGCCAGGACCTCGTGCGCATCGACGACGACATCGAGTCGGGCGCCTTCTTCGCGAACCCGGTCCTGGTCGAGGCGTGCGAGCGCGGTCGCGCCGGCGCCCTGCACCTGCTCGGGCTGGTGTCCGACGGCGGCGTCCACAGCCATGTCCGGCATCTGCGGGCGCTGCAGGAGCTGGCCGCGCGGCAGGGCGTCGAGCGCGTCTTCGTGCACGCCTTCACCGACGGCCGCGACACCTCGCCGACGGGCGGCGCGGGCTACCTGGAGGGCATCCCCGGCATCGCCACCGTCGCCGGCCGCTACTACGCGATGGACCGCGACCGCCGCTGGGACCGGGTCAAGCGGGCCTACGACGCGATCGTCCGCGGCGCGGGCGACCGGGCCGACGACGCCGTCGCCGCCGTCCGCGCCCGGTACGAGGCCGGCGAGACCGACGAGTTCATCCAGCCGATCGTCATCGGCGACCCCGCCCACGGGCGGATCCGGGCGGGAGACGCGGCCATCTTCTTCAACTTCCGGCCCGACCGGGCGCGGGAGCTGTCGTGGGCGCTGACCGACCCCGGATTCTCCGGCTTCGACCGCGGCGCCGATCCGCCGCTGCCGCACTACGTCCAGATGACCGAGTACGCGGACGACATCCATGCGCCCGTCGCCTTCCCGAGCGAGTCGCTGCACGACGTGCTCGCGCAGACGCTCGCGGGCGCCGGGATGGCACAGGTGCACGCGGCCGAGACCGAGAAGTACGCCCACGTCACGTACTTCTTCGACGGCGGCTCGGAGATGCGCCAGCGGGGGGAGGACTGGAAGCTCGTCGCCTCGCGCCGCGACGTCGCCACGTACGACCTTGCCCCGCAGATGTCCGCCGAGGGCGTCGCCGACGCGGTCTGCGCGGCGCTCGCTGCCGGGGAGGTGCGCTTCGGCCTCGTCAACTTCGCCAATCCGGACATGGTCGGCCACACCGGCGTGATCCCGGCCGCCGTCGCCGCCGTCGAGACGACGGATCGCTGCCTGGAGCGCGTCGTCGAGACGGTCGCCGCCCGCGGCGGCGTCTGCCTGATCACCGCCGACCACGGCAACGCGGAGCTGATGCTGAACGCGGACGGGACGCCCAACACCGCCCACACGACCAACCCGGTGCCGCTCATCGTCACCCGGCACGGGGTGACGCTGCGCGAGGGCTGCCGGCTGGCCGACGTCGCCCCGACCGTGCTCGCGCTGCTCGGACTCGAGCAGCCCCAGAGCATGACCGGACACCCGATCGTCGAGTAGCGCCGCCGGCGCGCCAATCCGGACGGGCGAGCCATCCGCGGCGAGTGTGGATGACCGTGGCGGTCGATACCGGCTGCTTGTGGGCAGGTGTCTATACTGGCGCTGGTTCTCGTAACCAAGGCTTCACCTCTTGGCCCTACCGCAGCCCGATCCGAACGTGCTTCGCCTTGCCCGTCGCGGTGACGAGAGGGCGTTCGCGCTCATCGTGCGGCAGTACCAGACGCCGCTCTTCAACTACATCGCCCGCATCCTCGGCGGCGACCGGGCGCTGGCCGAGGACATGTGCCAGGAGGTGTTCCTGCGCGTGTACCAGGCGCTGCCCGGCTTCGACGCCCGCTGCCAGTTCACGACCTGGCTCTTCCAGGTGGCGAAGCACCGGGTCGTGGACGAGCTGCGCGCGCGCGAGCGGCGCGGCCGCCCGACGGTCGAGCTCACCTCGGCGCCGCAGCTGCACCTGTCGGTGGCGCCGGTCGAGCCGGTCGAGAGCATGGAGGCCGTGTGGGAGGCGATCGCGCGCCTCAGCCTCGACCTGAAGATGGCGCTGCTCCTGCGCGACGTTGTCGGGCTCTCCTATGCCGAGATCGCCGAGGCGCTCGACACGACGCTCGCGACCGTGAAGTGGCGCATCTACAAGGCCCGCGAGACGGTCGTGGCCGAGCTCGTCCGGGACGGATATCACGTGGGCCGCGGCCGCGGCCGGGCCGCGACCGTCGCCCAGGTCTAGCCCCCGGCTACCGCCCCTCCGCCAGCCGCGCGCCGAGGCGCAGCGGCAGCCCCGCCTCGCGGATCGCCCGCTGCGCGTCCTGCACGTCGTAGTCGACCCGCCGCCAGGCCGCCCGGCCGGTGTCGAGGTCGAGCAGCATGTAGGCCGCGCGCGGGTCGCCGTCGCGGGGCTGGCCGACCGAGCCCGGGTTGAGCAGGAACGGCCCGGGCAGCGTGGCGAGCTCGGTGCCCGCGCCCGCCATCCCCCCGAGAAACGTGTCGGCGTCGTAGCCGTAGGCGAGGGGGACGTGGCTGTGCCCGACCATGCTCAGCGGCGCGCCCTGCTGCTCGAGGCAGATGGCCGCCGTGCGGTCGTCGATCACGTACTCCCACACCGGGTCGCGGATGCTGGCGTGGTAGAGCTCGACGCCGTGGCGCTCGCCGGACGGGCTCAGCTCGCGCAGGCGGGCGAGCGCGTCCGCGCTCAGCGCCTCGCGCGTCCACTCCGCCGCCGCGCGGGCGTCGGACGAGAACATCGCGATGTCGATCTCGCCGGTGATCACCATGTCGTGGTTCCCGGCCAGGCAGACCGCGGCGCGCTCGAGCACGACGTCTATGCACCGGCCCGGCTCGGCGCCGTAGCCCGTCAGATCGCCCAGGCACCACAGCTCGTCGATCGCGTCGGCCTCGATCTCCGCCAGCACCGCCTCGAGCGCCGGCAGGTTGGCGTGCACGTCGGAGATGACCGCGACCTTCACCGGCCCAATCTACCGGCCGGGGTGGAGGGCGCGTCAGCCCTCGTCGGGGCCGTCGAACTCGGGGAGGTTCTTGATCCCCTCTTTCGTCTGCCACTTGGAGTAGTTGTCGCCCATGGCGTCGATCAGCTCCTTCATGAAGCGGGGCGACAGGTTCACGCGGGCGACGACGACGCCCGGCACCTCCTCCTCCTCGACCTCGTGGTCGACGCGGGCGAACGTGACGGTGAACTCGTAGTCCGAGTGGCTGACGTTCGCGAAGTTCGCGTAGACGCCCGCCATGATCTCGGGTGAGAAGTGGATGTTCAGGTGGCGTTCGGCGGGCTGGTCGTCGTCTTCCATCGCCCGCACCCTACCAAGGTTACGATCCGGGACATGAGCGCGAGTCCCGTCGAGGAACTGGCCGCCGCGGTGCAGCGTGCGGTCGCCGCCGTGGGCGGCGACGGCACGCCGGTGCGGCTCGACCGGCCGAACGATCCCGGGCACGGCGACTACGCGACCGCCGTCGCCCTGCAGCTGGCCAAGCCGCTGCGCTCGCCCCCGCGCGAGATCGCCTCCCGCATCGCCGCGGCGGTCGAATCGGACCACATCGCGTCGGTGGACGTGGCCGGGCCGGGCTTCCTCAACCTGCGCGTGTCGGCCGCGTGGCAGCGGCACGCGGTGGAGCGCGTGCTCGCGCAGGAGTCGCGCTACGGCTCCGGTGCGGCCGCCCACCCCCAGCGGGTGCAGGTCGAGTACGTGTCCGGCAACCCGACCGGCCCGGTGACGGTGGCGACCGCCCGCAACGCCGCCTACGGCGACAGCCTGGCGCGCCTGTTCGAGTTCGCCGGCCACGACGTCGGCCGCGAGTACTACTTCAACGACGCCGGCCGCCAGGTCGACCTGTTCGGCGCGTCGCTGCGGGCGCGGGCACGGGGCGAGGAGCCGCCCGAGGACGGCTACCGCGGCGAGTACGTCGGTGAGCTCGCGGCCGGGCTCGGGCTCGATCCCGACGCCCCCGTCGAGGAGTGGACGCGGGCGGGCACCGACGCCATGATCGCCCGCATTCGGGCGACGCTCGAGCGCTTCCGGTGCTCGTTCGACACATGGTTCCTGGAGCGGTCGCTGTACGAGAGCGGCGCGGTCGGGCGCGCGATCGAGCGCGTCCGCGCCGGCGGCTGGGTGGACGAGCACGACGGTGCCGTCTGGCTGCGCTCCTCCGCGCTCGGCGATGACAAGGACCGCGTGCTCGTGCGCTCCGACGGCACGTACACGTACGTGGCCGGCGACCTGGCGTACATCGCCGACAAGCTCGAGCGCGGGTTCCAGACTGCCGTCTACGTGCTCGGCGCCGACCACCACGGCTACGTCGGCCGGCTGAAGGCCGCGGCGCAGGCGCTCGGCTACGCCCCCGACCGGGTCGACGTCCAGATCTACCAGCTCGTCCGGCTCAAGGAGGGCAAGATGTCCAAGCGGGCGGGCCGGATCGTGACCATCGACGACCTGATCGACGCCATCGGCGTCGACGCCGCCCGGTTCGCCCTGGTGCAGCGCGGGCACGACCAGCCGATCGACCTCGACCTCGAGCTGCTCACGGCCAAGAACGCCGAGAACCCCGTGTACTACTGCCAGTACGCCCATGCGCGCATCCGCTCGATCCTGCGCCGGGCGGACGGCGCGGCGGCCGCGCCCGACCCGTCGTGGCAGCCGCTCCCGCCGGAGGCCGAGCTGATCAAGGCGCTGGCGGAGTTCCCCGGACTGGTGGCCGAGGCGGCCGAGCGGCGCGGGCCGCACCGCATCGTCGGCTACGCGCAGGAGACCGCCAAGGCCTTCCACCAGTTCTACAAGCAGTGCAAGGTGATCGGCGCGGAGCCGCCGCTCGAGCGCAGCCGGCTGGCCCTGTGCCGGGCGACGGCGCAGGTGATGGCCACGGCGCTCGACCTCGTCGGGGTCGAGGCGCCCGAGTCGATGTAGGCCTCGGGGCCGCTGCTACGCTGATCGTGTGACCAACCTGCCGACCGCACCGACCGTCTACGAGGTCGACGAGCTCGAGGAGATCCTCGCCGGCGAGGATGCCGGCACCGGCGACGGCGACTGGTACGCGATCCACACCGACCCGTGGCCGTGCCCGGCCTGCGGGGAGGAGTTCGCCTACGTCACCGCCTGCCACCACGTGATCGTCTCGCCCGACCGCGACGACCTGATCGACCACGCGGCGCGGGCTGCCCAGGTCGGCCGCAACCCCCGTATCGTGCTCTACGACGACGCGCTGCCGACGATGACGCTCTTCCAGTGGCGGGCGCTCGGCCGACCGGTGCACGGGATCAAGAAGGTCAGCTGACGGCGCCGCGCAGGCGCGCCTCGACCTCGTCGCGCCGCGGCATGGCGGGCTGACAGCCCGGCCGTTCCACGCAGATCGACGCCGCGGCGATGCCGAGCCGCACGGCCCGCTCGAGCGGCATGCCCTCGGCGAGTCCGGCGGCCACCGCACCCGTCAGGCAGTCCCCGGCGCCGGTCGTGTCGACCACCGTCGCCGGGAGTGCGGGCAGCTCCGGCCCGTCCGGGAGGATACGGGCGCCGCGCGCGCCCAGGGTGAGTACGACCGCAGCCGGATGGAGCCCTCCCAGCGCCGCCAGCTCCGTCTCGTTCACGACGGCGACGTCGAACCGGGCGACGAGGTCGGCCGGCAGGAGTCCCGCGGGCGCGGGCACGACGAGCGCCGTCGCGCCCGTCGCCCGGGCGCCACCCAGCACCTCGGCGGCGACGCCCGGCGGCACCTGGCCCTCCGTCACCCACACGTCGACGGCCGGCTCGGCGGCGGGTGGGCCGATGCGGTCGTTCGCGCCGGGGAGGGCGACGATCTGGTTCTCGCCGGCGTCGTCGACGACGATCAGCGCGACCCCGGTCTCCGCGTCGAGCCGGGCGAGCCCGGCCACATCGATGCCGTCGGCCAGAAGCGCCTCGACGACCGCGTCGCCGAAGGCGTCGCGGCCGCAGGCGCCGCAGAAGCGGACGTCGGCACCCATCCGCCGTGCGGCGACCGCCTGGTTGGCGCCCTTGCCGCCGGGCGCGTACGCGAGCCGGCGTCCGAGCACGGTCTCGCCCGCCGCCGGCAGGCGCTGCGTGTAGCCGAAGACGTCCATGTTGACGCCGCCGCAGACGCCGACGCGACCCGCGCTCACCTTGGCGGCCCCGCCGCGAGCACCCGCTCCAGCTCGCCCCGCTCGACCGGATCGGGCAGCGCCGTGATCCACCAGGTCGCCCCCGCCCGTTCCCAGCCGCCCGGATCGTCCCCGGGCCGCCCCGACGCGACGACGTCGAAGCCGTCCAGACGGCCGCGCTCGGCGCGGATGCGGTCGAGCAGCGCCGGCGCCTCGGCGGCCGCCGCGTCCGTGCAGATGCCGTCGTAGCGGGCCGCCCGCCGCACCGGACGCGGCCTGCCCGTCGGCGCCGCCACCCAGATCGGGATCCGCGGCCGCTGCACGGGGCGGGGCAGGAAGCGCACGCCGTCGGCCGTGTAGGCGGGGCCGCGGTGGACGACCTCCTCGCCGCTCCAGAGCCGGCACAGAAGCTCGAGCCCCTCGTCCAGCAGGTCGCCGCGGCGGCGGTCGTCCTCCTCCTCGCCGAACCGCGTCAGCTCGCCGCCGGTGTTCACGCCCAGGCCGACGCCGAGGACGAGCCGGCCACGGCTCAGGACGTCGAGCGTCGCCGTCTCGCGGGCGAGCTTCTGCGGCCGCCGGCGTGCGACCGGCGTGACCAGCGTGCCGAGCCTGATCGTCCGGGTGGCCGCCGCCACGGCCGCGAGCGCGACCCACGGGTCGGCCATCGCCCGCGGCGGGCCGGCGCGCAGGATGTGGTCCCAGACGAAGACGCCGTCGAACCCGGACGCCTCGGCCGCAACCGCGACCTCGGCGAGCGCCCGCGGGTCGGCCAGGTCGCCAAAGGGCGCAAGTGAGAGGCCGTGGTGCATGGAATCTCGCTCGCGGCCGGGATCAGCCCGCCGCGTCCTGCTCCGGGCCGGTGTCCCGGCCCCCGGGCGGCGGGGCGATGGCGATGCGGATCTCTCCGGTCAGGGCGCGCACCTGCTGGGTCAGCTCGGTGTTCTGCTCGAGCAGCTGCTCGATCACGGTCGTCTGCTTCACGATCTCGGCGGTGCGTTCGGTCTGCAGGCGGGCCAGCTCCTCGCGGTGTTTGGCGTCCGCCTCGGAGAGCAGCTTGTCGCGCTCGGCCTGGCGCGTCGACGCGAGCAGGATCAGCGGGGCCGCGTAGGCCGCCTGGAGCGAGAACGCCAAGTTCAGGAGGATGAACGGGTACAGGTCGAACCGCACCGCGTGGGTGGCGTTCGCGACGACCCAGGCCGCGACCACCAGCGTCTGGCCGATCAGGTACTGCGGCGTGCCGAAGAAGCGCGCGATCCCCTCGGCGGCCGCGCCGAACCCACCCGACCCGAACGGGTGCTCCAGCCGTGCCAGCTCCCGGTGATAGCGAAGGGCGTCAGGCTTCTCGTCCATCACCACCTCCTGACGCTCGCCAACGAACCTCCCTCGACCCGGCGTGATGACGCGAGTATCGCCCGAGCCCCGGACGTGCCCGGCCGGACGACCCGGTAGAATCCGCCTCGTACGGGATTTGCGAGAGCGGGTCGCGCCGTTTTCCGCTCAACCAAGCCGTTTGCGGACGTAGCTCAGTTGGTAGAGCGTTGGCTTCCCAAGCCAAAGGTCGCGGGTTCGAGACCCGTCGTCCGCTCCTCGTTGTTCGAGCCGGACTCCGCGTGCCCGTCGGGGGCAGCGCGCCTCAGTCGGAGAGGGCGCCCAGGAGCTCGTCGATCACGGCCACGGTGAGCGGCTCCGCTGCGCTCTCGCGGAAGCGCTCGGCCTGGCGCTCGCGCTCCTCGGGTGGGTCGTCCGGGTCGAGCCACGAGCGGCACGAGACCTCGTTGATGTGCCCCAGCTCGGCGATCGTCATCGAGAAGTCCCCCCGGCGCGTGACCCGTCCCGGCCCGCCGCAGCGGCGGTACTCCGCGTAGATCGCGGCCGCCCGGCCGGGCCGGCGGTAGGCGAACTCGAACAGCGCCTTCGCAACCTCGTGCGCCGGGTCGGCCGCCCCGCAGTTGTCCCAGTCGATCACGCACAGCCCACCGGCGGCGTTCGGGCGGACGTTGTCGGCCCACAGATCGCGGTGGCAGGTGCGCAGCTGGGCGGGCGGCTCGATCAGCTCCTCGAGCTCGACGAGGTCGTCGCGCATCCGGGCCAGCTCGGCGGCGATCGGTGCGCCCGCGGCGGCGAGGTCGGCCGCCAGCCGATCCCATCCGGCCACCCCGACCCGCGCCTCGTACCAGTCGTCGCGCGGCCGCGTCCCGGTGAACGGCACGCGATGGATCGCCGCCAGCAGGCCGCCCACCGCCGCCGGGTCGACGTCGCGGTCGGGCGGCAGCAGGTCGACCCACTCGAAGACGCGCACATGCATGTCCGCGACGTCAGTGAACACGTCGCCGCCTGCGGTGCGCACGACCGCCGGCGCCGGCACGCCGGCCTCGCGGGCGGCTGTCTGGAACGCGGCGTCCTCACCGTCGCGGTCGGGTGGCGTGATCGCCGTCTTCACCGCCCACGACCCACGCGATGTCCGCAGCTGCCAGACGCGGCCCTGCTCGCCGCGCGCGACGGTGCCCGTGAGCGCGCAGTCGGATCCGAGCCGGTAGCGGCGGGCGATCTCCTCGACGTGGTCGGAGGCGAGCACGCCACGAGGGTACCGGGCGTCCGCTGCCCGGGATGCCGCCCTCCCTCGCAGCCCTCGTGTACCGTTGGACGCCTGGTGCCGTGGGGCGATCTCGTCATCGGGGTCCTGGGCAACCTGATCGCGTGGGCGATCATCGGCGCGATCCTGACCCCGATCGTCGTGCGGATGCGGCGCGATTGGCGCACGGCGATGCGTTCGCTGGCGGGGCAGGCTGACGGGCTGGCGCGGACCGAGATCCTGCTGCGTCAGATGATCGAGGACGAGCACACATCCGAGCAGCAGCGGGCGCAGGCCCGCCGCTGGCTGGGCCAGCTTGAGGACGCCAGGCGCTGGTCGACCCGGCCGCCGGGCTGATCGTCGACATCGCTCGCGCGGTCACATGCTCCACAGCGCCTCGGTGGGGGACATGCGGGCGGCGCGGACGGCGGGCAGGAGCCCGGCGATCGCGCCGATCGCGAGGGCGGAGGCGAGACCTCCGGCCCAGGCCAGCGGCGGGATCACGGTGGCCCAGTGCTGGGTGTGGGCGTAGACGGCGGTCGCCGCCACGCCGAGGGCGACGCCCACCACGCCGCCCAGCAGGGCGAGCAGCATGGCCTCGGTGAGGAACTGGATGCGGATGTGCCCCTTGGTCGCGCCCAGGGCGCGGCGCAGCCCGATCTCCGACCGCCGCTCGAGCACGCCGATCAGCATCACGTTGCCGACGCCGATCGCGCCGACGAGCAGGGAGACGGCGCCGAGGCCGAGGAACAGGCTGTCGAGCGCGCCCTTGGCGTCGGCCTGGGCGACGAGCGCATCGGACGGCCGGGCGACGCTGACCTGGTTGGGGTACTCGGGGTTGGCGGTGGCGGCGAGGACGGCGTGGACGGCGCCGACGCGGTCGGTGGCGGCGCGCAGGTAGATCTGGGAGGGGTGGCCGTCGAAGCCGAGGTACCGCTCCGCGGCGGGGTATCCGACCAGCACGGCCGTGTCGATCTCGGGGGCGAGCACGGCGGGTCTGAGGATGCCGGCAAGGGCGAACCACCGCCCGCCGACCCAGATCCGTTCGCCCGCGTAGATCCGGTCGATGCCCATCCGCCCGGCGGCGGCCGCCCCGAGCACCGCGACCGGCTCGCGGGCCGTGGCCGCGTTCAGGAACCGGCCCCGAGCCACGGCGGTGCCCACCGTGCGGGGCAGCGTCAGGCTGGTGGCCTGCACCGACAGGGCGTTGCTGTTGATCGAGGGGATCAGGGGGCTGCGGTAGGCGTTGACGTCCTGGACGGTGCCGGTGTCGTCCACGGCGGTGACCGGCCCGATGCGCGCGATCATGCCCGGTGCGGCGACCGGGAGCTCGGCGGTGCCGCCGCTGAGGGTCTGTCCGTTGGCGACGGTGAGCAGGTTGGTGCCCAGCCGGCCGATCTCGCTCAGCAGCCCGGCCTGCGACGAGGACGAGAGGCCGAGCACGGCGACGATCGCGGCGACGCCGATGGCGATGCCCAGCGCGGACAGGGCAGCGCGCAGCTTGCGGGTGCGCATGCCCACGGCGGAGAGCCGAGCCAGATCCGCCGGGCGCATGCGGTGCGTGCCGAGCCCGGCGGGCGCGCTCATGCTCCTGCTTCCGTGCCGACCGCGGGGCGTGCGGTGTCCGCGACGATGCGTCCGTCGAGCATCTCGATCCGCCGCGGCATGCGCGCGGCGATGCGCTCGTCGTGCGTGATCACCAGGATGGTCGTGCCGGCCGCGTGCAGCCGGTCGAGCAGGTCGAGGAGCGCCTGCCCGGTGGCCTGATCGAGGTTGCCGGTCGGCTCGTCCGCGAGGACGATGGCCGGCTGTCCGACCAGGGCGCGGGCGATCGCGACCCGTTGCCGCTGCCCGCCCGAGATCCGGGTCGGGCGCACGTGCAGCCGGTCGGGCAGGCCGACCGCGGCCAGCGCCTCGGCCGCGCGTTCGCGCCGCCGCCCGATCGGCACGCCGGCGTAGAGCAGGCCGTCGGCGACGTTGTCGAGCAGGCTGGCGTGCTCGGCGAGGAAGAACTGCTGGAAGACGAATCCCACCCGGGTCGCCCGCAGCGCGGCCAGCTCCCGGTCGGACAGCGCCGCGACGTCGAGGCCGGTAATCCGCACGCTGCCGGCGGTGGGCCGGTCGAGGCTGCCGATCACGTGCAGGAGGGTGGTCTTGCCCGATCCCGACGGGCCCACCACCGCGACCAGCTCGCCGGCGGCGACCGTCAGGCTCACCTCTCGCAGGGCGGTCACCGGCGGCACACCGGGGTAGGTCTTGCTCACGCGGTCGACCTCGAGCACCACCCGGGCCTCCGCGGCGCTCATCCGCCGGGTACCACGACTCGCTGCCCGGCCGCCAGCCCCGGCCCGGACGCCTGCACCAGGCCGGCCGCGTCGTCGAACAGCCCCAGGGTCACCGGCGCGAGGCGGTGTGTCCCGTCGCCGGCGACGACCTCGACCGCGTACCCGCGGCTCGAGCGCGCCAGCAGCGCCGACACCGGCACCGCCAGGACGTCGTGCACGCTCCGGTCGGTGATCGCCACCTCCACCAGGGCCTGATCAAGGCTCCCCGCGGCCTGCGGATGGGTGAGCCGGATCTGCACCGGCACCGTCGGCCCGCTGTCGGAGCCGCCCGGCCCGCCCGTCCCACCGGAGCCGGCCGACGGAGCGGTGGCGACCGTGCCCACCGAGGTGACCCTGCCCGGCGTCGTTCGGCCGTCCGGCAGCGTGATCGTGACGCGGTCACCGGCGCTGACCTGGGACTGCAGGTCAGGGTCGAGGGCGACGCTCACCGTCCGCACCGTCGAGGTCGCCTGGAGCACGGCCCCGGCCGCGGGTGCTCCGAGGATCGCCTGCAGCGTCGTCACGCGCGCTGCGCCCGGCAGGAACACCACATCCCCGAGGGCCAGCACCCCGGTCTGCTCCACCCCGAGGTGCCGCTGCAGCCGCTCCACGCCGGTCCGCGTGGCCCAGTTGAAGACGTCCCAGGCGGAGTCCACGTCGGCGGCGCTCAGGTACCCGAGCGCGACCAGGTCATGGTTCAGCTGCGCCACGTCCGCCCCGTTCGCGTCGGCCTCCGCGAGGGCGCGGTACGCCGGGGTCGGCCCGTACAGCAGCACCACCGGCGCCCCGTCCACGCGATACAGCACCTGGCCGTTGCGGACGACCCGGCCCGGCTCCGGCAGCCGGGTCACGGTGCCGTGCGCCTGGCCCAGGACCGTGAAGGCGCCCGCGTACCCGAGCGTGCCGTTGAACTGCGTGGTCTCCGACAGCGACCGGCGAGTGACCGTCGCCAGCGACGTCGCCGACCCGTGGCCGCTGGGCCCGCCGCCGCCCCCGCCGCCGTCGAACCCGCCACCGACCGCCACGGCCACGCCGGCCGCGACCAGCACGAGCACGGCGGCGACGATCACCCACCGCCGCCCACGCCGCCGGAGACCGGGCTCGACCGTCCCGTTCACGGCGAGACCGCCGCCGGCAGCCCGGGCAACCCTGGCATCAGGTGGGCGCAGGCGTTGCCCTTGGCCCAGACCTGCCGCGAGTACGGGTTGAATCCGAGCCTGCCGATGCTGATCGCAAAGACGGGGCGACCCTGGGAGTCGATGCTGGGGTCGGGCCAGCTCGGAACCCCGTCCGAGCGCATGCAGCGGGCGAAGCTCCGCTCCTCGCTCAGCACCTGCTGCACGAGGGCCGCGGGACAGTCGGCGGCCATCATGCATTGCTGGACCGACGCGGCGTCGACGGTCCCGCCGGAGTCGGGGAGCCGGGACTGGCAGGCGCGCCGGGCCGCCTGCAGCTGTGGCTCGCTGACCCCGAGCCGGCTGGCGTCGGCCTTGGGCAGGTGGCCGTTGCTGTCGGGGTCGGGGAAGCTGGGCACGCCGTGGGAGCGCATGCAGGCCGAGTAGGCGAGTGTGGATGGCGCGCCCGTCGACCTCCCCGCGCCCGGCGCCCTGGACGCGGCGGGCGATCCGCTGCCGGCGCATGCCGCCGTCACCAGCCCGACGATCGCCGCCAAGGCGACGGCCGCGTGCGGGCGACGGAACGGGTGGTGTCGAGGACGTCTCACCCGAGCGCCACCGGTACGCCGCCGGACGAGCCGCTGACGAGCCGCTCGCACTCGCGGTCCTTTGCCGCGAACGCCTGCGAATGCGTGTACCGGTAGCTCAGCCCTGCCTTGCCGACGTCGAAGATCGGACGTCCCTGCGAATCGAGGGTGGGGTCGGGCCAGCCGGGAACGCCGTGGGCGCGGATGCAGCGCGCGTACCTGCGCTGGACGGTGAGGATCCGCCGCACCAGGTCCGGCGGGCAGTCACCGGCCAGGTAGCACTGTTGCGCGTCTTCCTGGAACGAGGCCCCCGTCGTCGGCAGCAGGTGCCGGCACGCGCGCTGCGCCGCCTGGAGCTGCGCGTCGCTGACGCCGAGGCGGTAGGCGTCGGCCTTGGGCAGGTGGCCGCTGCTGTCGGGGTCGGGGAAGCTGGGGACGCCGTGGGAGCGCATGCAGGCCGAGTAGGCGATGGCCGAGGCCGGGCCGCTCAACCCGCCCGCGCCCGGCGTGCCGGACGCGGCAGGCGAGTGGCTGCCGCCGCATGCCGCCGTCAGCAGGGCGACCGCGGAGGCCATGACGACCGCCACGGGCGGCCGGTGCCGGCGTCCTGCGGCGATCATACGGCGCTCCTCATGACGTGGTGGGCAGGCTCGGTACCGCGCCGCCGGACAGGCGCCGGCACGTGCGGTCCCCGGCGATGAACCGCGGTGCATCGGTGGACCGCGCATCGAGGCCGGTGCCGGCGAGGTCGAACACCGGGCGGCCGCCCTTGGGGCTGATGCTGGGATCCGGCCAGCCGGGCACGCCGTGGGCGCGCATGCACTCGGCGTACCTCCGCTCGATGGTCATGAGCCGATGCACCAGGCGCTGCGGACAGGCGCCGTAGAGCAGGCACTGGTGGGTCAGCTGCCCGAGCGACCCGCCCGTCGGGAGCAGGTGTAGGCAGGCGTGCTCGGCCGTCTGGTAGAGGGCATCGGCGACGCCGAGCTGCTGCGCATCGACCTCGAGCGGGCGGCCTCCGCCGCCGGGGTCGGGGAAGTTCGGCACCCCGTGTGCGCGCATGCAGGCGGAGAAGGCGACCGCCGAGCCTTCTCCGGTCGATCCGCCGGTGGCCGATGCGCCGCCGCACGCCACGAGGGCCGCGGCGGCGGCGACCAGAGCGACAGCGGCGCAGGCGCGCCGCGTGCGAAGGCGGAGGGGTGCCTGCATCCACGCGTCGCTCATGGCGCTCCGAGGCTGCTGTACGGCAGGCCGGCCGGTATCAGCCTGGTGCAGGTCGCGGCAGCGCGCTTGAACGGGGCTGAGTCCTGGTCGATGCTCGCGGGGATCTCGGCGGTGACGCCGCCGGCCGGGAACGTCGGGTCGGGGAACCCGGGGAATCCGTGCCGGCGCATGCACGCGGCGGCGTGGAGGTAGTCCGCCTGATCCGCCGCGGTGATCGTCTGGCCCTGGGGCGGGCCGGCGGAGAGCAGATGGCGGCAGGCGGCGTTTGCCGCATCGAACCGGGAGGGGTCGGCATTCCTGGCCTCCACGACCAGCGGCTTCGGGATCTGCCCGCCGCCGGTCGGGTCGGGAAAGCCCGCGACGCCGTGCGAGCGCATGCAGCGGGCGAAGGTGAGCGCCCCGCTCGACGTCGTCGGGGCCGAGGCGGGGCCCGGCGCGCCTCCGCCGCAGCCCGCGGCGAGCACGGCCAGGCCGGCCGCTGCGACGACCGCGATCGCCGCCCGCCGTCGCGGGCGGTCGATGCGCGTGGGGTCAGTGGGGGCGTTCGGTCTCACCGGGCCGCTCCGGTCTATCAGGCAGCGGATGACACGACCCGAACGCGGCGTGTTAGGCGGCTGTCATCCGCGCGGGTGCAGAATGTGGACGTGCGGGTGCTCGTTGTGGAGGATCACGTCGCGCTGGCGGACCGGATCGGCGAAGGCCTGCGCGACGCCGGTCTGGCCGTCGACGTGGTCTACGACGGCGAGGCGGCGCTCCGGAGCACGACCAGCATCGACTACGACGTGGTGGTGCTCGACCGCGACCTGCCGTCCGTGCACGGCGACCGCGTGTGCCGCCGGCTGGTGCGCGACGGCTCGCCCACCCGCATCCTGATGCTCACCGCGGCCGCCGACGTCGAGGACCGGGTCGACGGGCTGGAGCTGGGTGCGGACGACTATCTGGGCAAGCCGTTCGCCTTCCACGAGCTGCTCGCGCGCATCCGCGCGCTCGGGCGGCGCGGGCCCGGCTCGCCGGCGGTCGTGCAGCGCGGCGACCTGGTGGTCGATCGCGCGCGGCATCGCGCCAGCCGCGGCGGCATCCCGCTCACCCTGACCCGCAAGGAGTTCGGCGTCCTGGAACGCCTGGCCGGGGCGGATGGCGCGCCGGTGAGCGCGGAGGAGCTGCTGGAACACGTGTGGGACGCGAACGCCGACCCGTTCAGCAACACCGTGGCCGTCACCGTCGCCCGGCTGCGGCGCAAGCTCGGCGACCCGCCGCTGATCGAGACCGTCGTCGGCGTCGGCTACCGGCTGTGAACCGCCAGCTCAGCGCCCGTTCCCGGCTGACGCTGCTCTACACGTCGCTGTTCACGCTGGGCGGGGCGGCGCTGATCGCGATCACCTACGTGCTGGTCGCCCACACCCTGCACAGCGCGTCGAGCACCACGACCCCGGAGGCGGTTCAGGCGAAGGTCGAGGCGTGCCTCACGTCGGCCGCGAGGCACGGCGCCACCTCCGCCGAGGCGCTGGCGAAGTGCAACAGCCTGTACAAGAAGGGCGTCCAGGCCGGCGCGGCCGCGCAGCGCAGCACGACGCTCAGGCATCTGCTGACCTACTCCCTGCTCAGCCTGGCCGGCGTGACGCTGCTCGCCGCCGTCGCGGGCTGGATCGTCGCCGGACGCATCCTCCGGCCGGTGCACCAGCTCACCGCGGCCGCCCGCGCGGCGAGCGAGCAGAACCTGTCCCAGCGCATCGCCCTCCAGGGCCCGCGCGACGAGCTGCGCGAGCTGGCCGACACGTTCGACGCGATGCTGGAACGGCTCGACCGCGCGTTCACCGGCCAGCGGCAGTTCATCGCCAACGCGAGCCACGAACTGCGCACGCCGCTCACCGTCATGCGGACGACGATCGACGTCGTTCTCGCCAAGCCGGAGCCGACGCGCGCCGAGCTGGTGTCGATGGCGACCGACGTCCGCAAGGCGGTCGGGCACTCCGAGCGGCTCATCGAGGTGCTCCTCGTGCTCGCCCGTAACGATCAGGCACGCGCCCTCACCGACCCGCTGGATCTCGCCGTCGTCGCCGAGGACGCGCTCGAGGGCCGTGGCGCGAACGGCATCACGACCGTCGCGACACTCGACGAGGCCCCGGTGACCGGCGACCGAGTGCTGCTCGAACGGCTCGTCGACAACCTGCTCGACAACGCCGAGCGCTACAACACCGCGGGCGGCAGCGTCGCGATCTCGACGACCGCCGACGACACCGCATCCGTCCTGCAGGTGGTCAACACGGGCCCGGCGGTCCCGGCCGACATGGTCGACCGCCTGTTCCTGCCGTTCACCCGGCTCGACGACCGCGTGCGCCACGAGGGCTTCGGGCTCGGCCTGACCCTCGTCTCGTCGATCGCCGCGGTGCACGGCGGCAGCGTGGACGCGACCGCAGTGCCGACCGGGGGGCTCGACATCAGCGTGCGCCTCCCCCGACGCCACCCGCCCGGCGCGTAGCCGAGACGGCGCCTGCGCCCGCTGCCGCAGCGACGCCGTTTGCGCGGATGGGAGGCGCCGAGCTCCTGCGCCGGCACCTCGACCTGGGCTCGTGTCCTCGTAACGTCTTCGCGGACGCGGGAGGGGGATACTGCGCGGATGCCCGACCGAGGAGAACCGCCCATGGACGTTTCCGCCGACCGCCAGCCCTTCGGCTACCACCTGAGCCTGTGCCCGGCCGTGCCCGAGCCGCCGTTCGGCGACGCCGGCGAGCTCGAGCGCGTGTGGGGACGACGTTGGGGGGCGAGCGACGAGGTGGGGCGCCTCCGCGTCGTGCTGGTGCGCAGGCCCCGCGGCGAGTGGGCGTGCGTCCGCGCCGACGCGTGGAACGAGGCGGCCGGCGCCCTGGTCGATCCGGGCGGGATGTGGTACTGGGAGTCGCGCGAGCCGCCCGACCACGACCTCATCGCCTCCCAGCACGCGGGCCTGGTCGACGCCCTCCGGGCCGAGGGGGTCGAGGTCGTCTTCGTCGATGGCGACGGGCCGGCGCACCTGACCCGGCCGATCTACACCCGTGACCCGCTCATGACCGTGCCCGGTGGGGCGATCGTCGGCCGGATGGCGCCGGCCATGCGCCGCGGCGAGGAGGCCCTCGTCACCCGCGCGGTGGCCGC
This sequence comes from uncultured Actinomycetes bacterium, assembly GCA_963843705.1. Taxonomy (GTDB): domain Bacteria; phylum Actinomycetota; class Thermoleophilia; order Gaiellales; family JAICJC01; genus JAICJC01. The sequence goes on along the minus strand of CAWJLQ010000003.1, from coordinate 263,510 downwards.
CGCCGGTATGCCGATCCTGCGCACGATCACGGGCACCGGCCTCGTCGAGGGCGGGAGCCTCGTCAAGCTGCGCCCGGACGTCGCCGCCTACGGCACCTCGATCCGCTGCAACGCCGAGGGCGCCCGTCAGCTCGAGGCGGCGCTCGACGACCTCGGCATCGAGCTCATCGTGGTGCCGATGGCCGGCTGGTCGATCCACCTCGACGGCCACCTGGGCATGCTCGCGCCGGACGCGGCGCTGGTCGAGGTGAACGCGCTCCCGTACTGGTTCCTCGACCGGCTGCGGGCGCTCGGGGTCGAGGCCCTGCCCTGTCCGGAGGGCGAGGAGTGGGCGATCAACTCGCTCGTGCTCGGCCCGGGGCGCGTGCTCATGTGCGACGGGTACCCGCGCACGCGCGAATTGCTCGAGCGGCGGGGCATCGAGGTGGTCGCGATCGCCTACGACGAGATCCAGAAGGGCGGTGGCGGCGTGCACTGCTCGACCATGGAGCTGGTGCGCGATCCGGCCTGACCGCGCCGCGTCAATGCCGAAGATCGCCCGTCAATGTCGAACTCAGGTGATCGGCCGCACGGTTTCATAGGCATGCCGGTATGGTGCAAGCCACTATGGTTGAGCCAGATTGCGGCCATTATGCGTCCGTGAGAAGCGATCATTGAGTAGGCAACATCTGGGCGCGACATGTGGTAGCCTCGCGTCGCGCGCTTCGCGACGAACGCGACAAGCGCGCGGTGGGTGTCTTTGCGGCCAGCGCTCCCGGGGAGGGGCCACGTGAAGAGGTTCGTGAACGACCCGCAGCAGTTCGTGCCGGAGATGCTGAAGGGCATCGCGGCGGCAAATCCCGGCAAGCTGAAGTACGTGCCGGAGTACAACCTGATCATGCGCGCGGACATGCCGAGCGATGACAAGGTGTCGATCATCCAGGGCTCCGGATCGGGCCACGAGCCGGCGCACGTGATGGCGGTCGGGCCGGGGATGCTCGACGCCGCCTGCCCGGGCGACGTGTTCGCGGCGCCGCCGTCGGACTACGTCTACGAGACCAGCGAGCTCATGACCAGCAGCGCGGCAACGCCGACGTCGGCGACAAGACGCTGCTCGACTCGCTCGTCCCGGCGGTCGACAGGCTCGAAGCGGAGCTGCACGGCGGCGCGGCGGGCGCCGATGCGCTGGCGGCCGCGGCGGCGACCGCGCGCGAGCGCGCCGAGGCGACCAAGGGCATGCTCGCCCAGCGCGGCCGCGCGGCCTACACCGGCGAGCGCAGCCGCGAGTCGGTGGACGCCGGCGCGATCGGGGTCGCGGTGATGTTCGAGGCCGTCAGCGGGTCTTGGAGCGCCGCGAGCGCCTAACGCCGCGATAGCTCTGACGGAGGCGGCTCGCCTCCCGCCCGGGGAGGTGCTCGAACGGCTCGGGACGAGCGCCGGCGGCCTGAGCCAGGACGACGCCCAGGGGCGCCTGGCGACGTACGGCCAAAACGTGCTCGCGACGCACCGCGTCACGGCGCTCGGCGTACTCGTCCGCCAGCTGCGAAACCCGCTCCTGATCCTGCTCGTGTCGGCGGCAGCGATCTCGGGCGCCACCGGAGACCCGACGGACGCGGGGATCATCACGGCGATCGTCGCGCTCAGCGTCGGGCTCGGGTTCGTCAACGAGTACCGGTCGGAGCGCGCCGTCGCGGCGCTGCACGCGAACATCCGCCACGAGGCCCTGGTGACGCGCGCCGGCGCCGAGCGCCGCGTCGACGTGCGCGAGCTCGTGCCGGGCGACGTGGTCGCGCTTCGCATCGGCGACGTCGTCCCTGCCGACGTGCGCGTGCTCTCGACCGCGCAGCTCGAGTGCGACGAGGCCGTGCTCACGGGCGAGTCCATCCCGTCGGCGAAGGTCTCGGAGCCCGTCGCGGGCAGCGACTCGGAGGTCGACCTGGCCTCCTGCGCGTTCATGGGCACCATCGTCCACCAGGGCTCGGCGACCGCCGTCGTCGTCGCCACGGGATCGGCCACGGCGTTCGGCAAGATCGCCGTGGGGCTCGGCGCGCCCCAGGCGGCGACGGCGTTCCAGGTCGGCCTCAGCGAGTTCTCGAAGCTGCTCGTCTGGGTGGCCGGCATCCTCACGGTCTCGATCTTCGTGATCAACGTCGCCCTCTCGCGGCCGATCATCGATGCGCTCCTGTTCTCGCTGGCGATCGCGATCGGGATCACCCCGCAGCTGCTTCCAGCGATCGTCAGCGTGAGCCTCTCCGCCGGCTCCCGCCAGCTCGCGCGCCGCAAGGTGCTGGTGAAGCGCCTGGTGACGATCGAGGACCTCGGCAACATCCAGCTCCTCTTCACCGACAAGACGGGCACGCTGACCCAGGGGGCGATCGGCTTCGCCGCCTCCCTGGACGCTGTGGGCGAGCCGTCGGACGAGCCGCTGCGGCTCGGCCTCGTCTGCAACGAGGCCACGCCGACCGCCGCCGGGACGGTCGGCGGCAATGTCCTCGACCAGGCCATGTGGGCGGCCCCCGGCATCGCCGCCCTCCGCAGCCGGCCGGACGGCCCGGACGCCTACCGGCGGGTGGGCATCCTGCCGTTCGACCACGAGCGCCAGCTCGTGTCGGTGACGGCGGCGGACACCTCGGGCGCGACTGTGCTGGTCACCAAGGGTGCGCCCGAGGTGGTGCTCGCCCGCTGTGCCCGGGTGCCCGGCACGGCCGCCGCCGTGCTCGAGCGGCTGTTCGGCGACGGAGCGCGCGTCGTCGCGGTGGCGACGCGGGTGGCGGCCGGCGCCGCCGAGCCGCGCGCGGAGGATGAGCACGACCTCGAGCTCGTCGGCTTCCTCACGTTCACCGATCCGCCGAAGGCCGACGCCGGCAGGTCGATCGCCGAGCTCGCCGGGCTCGGGATCGCGGTGAAGATCATCACCGGCGACAACGGGACCGTGGCGGCGCGGGTCTGCCGCGACATCGGCCTCGAGCTGGGTGCGGTGCTGACGGGCGCCGAGCTCGAGCAGCTCTCCGACGACGCGCTCTCCGACGCGATTCCGGGGGCCACGGTGTTCGCGCGGGTGAGCCCCGAGCAGAAGTCGCGGATCATCAAGGTGGCCCGCCGCCTTGGCGACGACGTCGCCTTCCTCGGCGACGGCGTGAACGACGCGGTCGCGCTGCACGCCGCCGACGTCGGCATCTCGGTCGACTCGGCGACCGACGTCGCCAAGGACGCGGCCGACATCGTGCTCCTCGACAAGGATCTGGGCGTGCTCGCCGACGGCGTGCGCGAGGGACGGCGCATCTTCGCCAACACGCTCAAGTACGTGCTGATGGCGACGTCCTCGAACTTCGGGAACATGTTCAGCGCTGCCGGCGCGTCCCTCTTCCTGTCGTTCCTGCCGATGCTGCCGTCGCAGATCCTCCTGAACAACCTGCTCTACGACTGCGGCCAGCTCGCCATCCCGACGGACCGCGTCGACCCCGAGACGGTCGCCCGCCCCGCCGCCTGGGACATCGGGTTCGTCCGCCGTTTCATGACCGTGTTCGGGCCGATCAGCTCGATCTTCGACTTCCTGACGTTCTTCGTCATGCTGCGGATCCTGAACGCCGGCCATACCGAGTTCCGCACCGGGTGGTTCGTCGAGTCGCTGGCGACGCAGACGCTGGTCGTCTTCTTCATCCGCACCCGCCGCGTCCCATTCTTCCGCAGCCGCCCCAGCCCGGCGCTGCTGATCACCCCGACGGCGATGGCGGCCGTCGGCGCGATCCTGCCGTTCACCCCGCTCGCGCACGTGCTCGGCTTCAGTACGCTTCCGGTCACGTTCTTCCTGATCCTCGTGGCGATGGTGATCGCCTATCTGATGCTGGTCGAGGCCGCGAAAGGGCGCTTCTTCGAACGCGAGCGCGGCCGGCTCGCGAAGCCGCCGACGACGCACGAGCAGCGCCTGCGCCGGCGCATCCGCCGCCGCAGCGGCCGCTTCGTGCGCCACGAGCCGGCCCGGCTGCGCTAGCGGCCTACGCCAGCTTCTTGCCCGGGTTCAGCAGGCCCTTGGGGTCGAAGAGGCGCTTCAGGTCGCGGTGCAGCTCGACAGCTCGAGGCGGCCACTGATGCCGCAGCTGGCCGTTCTTCAGCACGCCGAGGCCGTGCTCGCCGGAGACGGTACCGCCCAGCCCGATCGCCACCGCGAAGAGCTCGTCCGCGGCCTGGCCCGCCCGGGACATGGCGTCGTCGTCGCCGCGGCCGAGCAGGAAGGACGAATGCAGGTTCCCGTCGCCGGCGTGGCCCCAGCTCATCGCCTCGAGGCCGTGGCGGGCGCCGATCACGGCGGTGGCGTCGATCGCCTCGGCCAGCCGGTCGACGGGGACGGCGACGTCCTCGCTGACGCGGCTGCCGTGGACGGCGGTGATCGCGAGCGAGACGCCGCCGCGCCACTGCCAGAGCGCCGCCACCTCGGCGTCGGTGGCCGGGGCGTGGACGGCCAGCGCGCCCGGTGCGAGCGCCTCCTCGAGCGCCGCGCGGCCGGCGCGGGCCTCGGCCTCGCTGCCGTCGGCCTCGGCGAGCACGGCGAACGCGCCCTCGGGGACGGCGATCGGGAGGGTGGCGGCGGCGTTTCGCATCGTCGGCGCGTCCAGGTACTCGATCGCCGCGGGCACGATCCCGCTGGCCATCGCCGCCTGGATCGCGTCGCAGCCGGAGGCCACGGTGGGGTAGAGGCCGATCACGGGCAGCGCCCGCTCCGGGGCGGGGATCAGGCGTAGCCATGCGGCCGTCACGATCGCGAGCGTGCCCTCCGAGCCCACGATCAGGTGGCGCAGGTCGTAGCCGGCGACGTCCTTGCGCGCGGGGCCGCCGACCTGGATCACGTCGCCCGGCGGCACGACCAGCTCGAGGCCGGTCACCCAGGCGCCGGTGACGCCGTACTTGAATGCGTGCGGGCCGCCGGCGTTCGTGGCGATGTTCCCGCCGATGTGGGACGACGCGGCCGCGCCGGGATCGGGCGGGAACCACACGCCGCTCTCGCGGGCGATCCGGCGCAGCTCCGCGGTGCGGACGCCCGCCTCGGCGTGGATGCGCCAGAGCAGCGGGTCGAACGCCCGGATCGCCGTCATCCGCGCGAGCGACACGACCACGCCGCCCGCGGTCGGGACGGCACCGCCGGCGTACCCCGTGCCGCCGCCGCGGGGGACGACGGGGACGTCGTGCTCGTAGCACCAGCGCATGACGGCGGCGACCCCCGCGGCGGTGCGCGGCTCGGCGACCGCGTCGGCGTGCCCGCGCAGGCCGCGCGGCTCGGTCGCGTCGGTCAGGTCGGCCGCCGCCGGCGGGCGCACGGTGACATCGGTGCCGGCCGCCCGGCGCAGCGCCTCGACCGTCGTCATGTGGCCGTCAGCACGCCGTCGGCGAGCAGGGTGCGGAAGCGCTCGACCGTCGCCGCCACGGCGTCGAAGAGCGGCGTCACGGCCGCCGGGCCGAGCAGCTCGGCCGCCGAGCGCGCATCCGCCTCCTCGGGGAACGGCAGCAGGACGTCGTCGAACGTGATCCGTCCGGCCGAGTCCGGCGCCGCGGCGGTGATGGCCGCGATCACCTCGCCGACGTGCACGGGGCGTCCCGGCAGGTTGTGCACCGCCGCGCCGGTGACGGGCGCCCGCGCGGCGGCGACGAAGGCCGACGCGACGTCCGGCGCGTACTGGAGCTGGCTGCGGCCGCCGAACGGGATCCGGTAGGGACGGCCCGCGGCGGCGGCGAGCATCGCGGCGGTCGGCGCTGACGTGAGCCCCTGGTCGCGTCCGGGGCCGTACACGGTGTGCGGCCGCAGGCCCACGCTCGCGAGACCGGCGTCCTCCCAGTAGCGCAGGGCGGTGGCCTCGTTCGCGCGCTTGTAGACGCCGTAGATCGTGCCCGGGACGCCGGTCATCCGCGGCGTCCCGCCGCCGGAGTCGAGTGCGTCGTAGGCGGCGATCGAGGACGCGTACACGACGTGCGGGATGCGGTCGCGCCGCCGCCTCGCCGCCTCCAGCACGTTCACCGTGCCCAGCACGTTCACCCGCGCGCCGAGCGGGGGGTCGGCCTTGCAGAACGGCACCTGCAGCGCGGCCAGATGGATCACGCGGTCGATGCCGTGCTCGTCGAGCGCGCGTTCGACCGCGGCCAGGTCGGCGATGTCGGCGCGCACGCGGCGGACGGCCGCGATCTCGGCCGCCGACATGACGACCGGCCACCGCCGCGGCGCGTCGTCGACGTCGAGCGCCGTTACGTCCGCCCCCTGGCCGACCAGGTTGCGCACGACCCAGCTGCCGATGCAGCCGTGTGCGCCGGTGACGAGGAAGCGCTCGCCGGAGGGGGTCATGCCGTCAACGTTACCGCTCGCCCCGTGCCGGCCGGGCGCGCATGGTCTAGCGTTTCGCGCATGCTCGGCACGCGCTTCGAGGAGGCGGTGACCTATGCCGCGATCGTGCACGGCGACCACGTCCGCAAGGGCAGCGGCGTGCCGTACATGGCGCACCTGCTCGGCGTGGCGGCGCTCGTGCTCGAAGACGGCGGTGGGGAGGACGAGGCGATCGCCGCGCTGCTGCACGACGCCGTCGAGGATCGCGGCGGCCGGGGCCGCCTGGACGACATACGCCGCCGCTTCGGCGAGCGCGTGGCCATGATCGTGCGCGGCGCGAGCGACGCGATCCGCGACCCGGGCACGGCGAAGGCGGACTGGTGGGAGCGCAAGTGCGCCCACCTCGCCCACCTCGCGGACGCCGACGGCGACCTGGCCGCGCCGCTCCTGCGCGTGGCGATGGCCGACAAGCTCTCGAACCTGCGGGCGACGGTGCGGGATGCGCAGGCGCGCGGGCCGGAGTTCTGGGTTGTCTTCCGGCAGGGCGCGGCCGGCCAGCTCTGGTACTACGGGCGCATGATCGAGCTGTTCCACGCCCGCTGCCCCGGCAGCGCAATGCTGCCCGAGCTCGACGTCCTGCTCGTCCGGCTCGCGGAGCTGCTCCCGGTCCAGGAGCGCGACCGCGCCGCTCGCTACCGGGAGGAGCGCTGCCCGGCGCAGCTCGGCGCGGGCAGGTGAGGTTCACGCCCTCCCGGCCGACCGCGCCTCGCGCCGGATCCCGGCCGCCTGGGCGGCCAGGTTCAGGATCGACGAGTAGACGATCGCCTTCTGCGCGGCCACCTGGAACTCGAGCCCCGACTTCGTCCCCAGGGCGGGGCCGGCGAAGAGGACGAGCACGTAGAGGGCGACGAACGCGGCCGGCCAAGCGTTTCGCACCTGCAGGGCGAGCAGGCAGACGCCGATCCCGCTCACGATCCCCGCCGCCTGGGCGACGACACCGAACCGCCGGCCCTCGCCGCGGCGGGCGGCGACGGCGCGCCACGTCGTCGCGAAGCCCATCATCGCCAGGCCGACGCAGGCGAGCGCGATCAGGAAGAGGATGTGCGACGTCGTGTTACTGCGCCCGGAGTACGTCCTGGTCGCGCCGAGGTCGCTGAAGAAGTTCTGGAAGAAGCGGTAGCCGCTGCTGCCCAGGGCGTACTTGGCCCCGCCGGGGTGGGCCAGCATCGCGGCGGTCGTCAGTACGAGGAAGACCGCCGCCGCGGCCACGAGCAGCTCCGCCCGCCGCGCCTGGCCCGGCCAGCCGACCGTCCCCGTCATGCGCACGGCCGGACGATGCCGCCGCGCGCGGGCGTCAGCCCGTCGTTCCGGCCGGGGGCAGCGCCGCCGTCCGGCGCGAGCCGCGCTCGGCGAGCGCGACGAGCACCGCCACCACCGCGACGTTCGTCCCCAGCCAGATCCCTGCGATCCACATCAGGATCATCATCCCCCTTTGCGTCGTCATCTCGTACCATCGTGCGGGAACCGGCCAACGGGGGTGAAGCTGCGGTTGGGAGGTGGTGAAGATCCGGGTGTGGCGGCGCCGCCGTTCGGCGTCCCCGAGATCGCGGATGCGGCTGGAGGGGCGGCCGCCGTCCTCGACGTCGGCTGCGGCAGCGGCCGGCTGACGGTCGAGCTCGCCCGCCGCGGCGCGCGGGTCACGGGGATCGACACGCACCGGGGTCGCCTGGACGCCGCGCGCGACCGCGCCCTCGCCGCGGGCGTGGAGGTCGGGTTCGTCGAGGCCGACATGGATGCGCCGCTCCCGTTCGCGAAGGCGGCGTTCGACGCCGTCGTCAGCCGGCTGGCGCTGATGGTCGCGCGCGAGCCGGTCGCGACGCTCCGGGAGGCCGCCCGGGTCGTGGCGCCGGGCGGCGCCGTCGTCACGGCGCTCTGGGCACCGATCGAGCAGAACGCCTGGTTCGGTGAGCCGCGGGCGGCGGTGGCGGCGGCGCTCGGGCCGGAGCGGGCGGCGTTCGCGCGCCCGTTCGGCCGCCTCGGCGACGTCGGTGAGCTGGTCGCACTGCACCGCCGGGCCGGGCTGGACGATGTCCGCGGCCGCCTGCTGGCCGGGCACGTGGCCGCCGCAAGCGCGTCTGCGCACTGGGCGCATCTGGTGGCCACGAACGGCCACTTCGCCCGGCTGGACGCCGCGCTCTCTCATCGGGAGCGGGCCGCCCTCGGTGCCGAGCTGGAACGACGGCTGGCGCCGTTCCGCTCCGGCGACGTTCTGCGCCTGCCGCGGGCGATGGCGCTCGTCTCAGCGCTGCGGCGTGAGCGTCCGGAGCTCGGCTGACAGCTCGAGCCGGTAGGGGAACGTCCCGGTGATGCGGCGGTCGATCGAGAAGCGCACGTCGAGCAGGCTGGCGGGCACGATGCAGTCGCGGTCGTCCTCGCTGCCCGGATGCGGGCCGGTCGTGACCGAGCGGGCGACGACCGTCAGGCAGGTCTCGCGCCGGCCGGCCACCGCGATCGTCCGCCCCGGCAGGATCGTGTTGCGGCCGTGGACGTGCACCCCTCCCGCGGCGAACGTCTGTGCCCAGCGGCGTCCGGGGCGCAGCCGGGCGGGCAGCGCGAGCGTCGCGGGGACGGTGGGTGTCGCGTCGTCCTGGCTCACGCCGAGGATGGAGAGCTTCGTGCGCTGCCACTCCAGCATGCGTCCGGCGGAGGTGAGCCGGAACCGCTGCACCTCCGCGTGCTGCGCCGAGAGGTCGAGCTCGACGGTGAGCGTCCGGCCGTGCCGCGTGACGACGAGATACGCCCGACGCGGGAGCTGCCGGTGCACGCAGACGGGCCCGACGCCGGCGCACTCGAACCCCGCGACGGCATACGTGTAGACGCCCGGCGCGGGGTGGCCGCCGAGGCCGCTCCCGCTTGCCCGGAACGCCCGCACGGCGGCGCCGGCCCTGACCGGCGTCGAGCGCTCCGCGCGGTGCCAGAGGACGTAGCCGCCGACGACCAGCGCGACGATGACGCACGCGGCCGCCGCGGCCGCGATGCGGCGTCGGCCGCCTACAGGATCATGCGGCGAGCCCGGCGCGCGCGGTGCGTCAGAAAGCGGGTCAGCCGCTCCCGGCGCGTGCGCTTGCGACGCGGCCAGACGACCACGTCGATGGCAGCCAACTCGCTCACGACGCGCTGTCTCAACGTCGTCAGATCCTCTTTCATCTGCACCTGCTCCACCGCACCTCCATCACACCGGAAGTATCGCATCGCGGCCGGTCGGCATCCACTCCGGCTTCCTCATTGTGCCAGATGCTCATCAATGTCCCGTTAGCGGCACGTAACGATATGGAGACATCCGGCCCGTCCAGGATTCGCACCGGCCGGCCGTTCGGTTCGCCCCCTTGCCGCCCGCAGGACGGAGTGCGACCATGGTCGTGATGGGAGTGACCTACGAGCTGATCGACGCGCCCTATCCGTACCTGTGCGCCGTCTATCGCTGCCGCTGCGGCGCCGTGGCCGTCCAGCACGCGAACGACGCCGCCACCCCGCCGGAGCGGTGGCAGCACGACGGCGGCGACGATGGGGAGTACCTGTGCCCGGACTGCGCGGAGCGGCGCCGCGGCGATCAGCCGGCCTGACCGCCGCCGTGGACGGCCACGCCGGCCATCACGAGCACCACCCCGGCCGCGTCCTGCGGCGACGGCACCTGTCCGAGCACGACCACGCCGACGGCGACGGCGGTCGCCGGCAGGAGCGACACCATCAGCGCATATGCCGAGCGCTCGAGCCGCGCCATCGCCAGCTGGTCGCACACGTAGGGGATCACGGATGAGGTGATGCCCACGCCGGCACCGGCGGCGAGCGTCGCCGGGACGGCCAGCGCCGGCAGGGCGGCTGCGCCGGCGATCGGGGAGACGGCGACGGCAGCCACGAGCATCGCCGCCGCCAGCCCGTCGATGCCCGACCCGGTGCGGGCGATCCGGTGGCCGAGCACGACGTAGACCGCAAACAGGGCCGCGTTCGCGAACGCGAAGGCGAACCCGGCGGGGCGTCCGCCCAGGTGCACGCCCGTGACCAGGTAGACGCCCGCGACGACGAGCGCGAGCGCGCCGGCGTTGCGGCGGGTGCGCAGCCCGGCCGCCGCGAGGGCGGTCGGGCCGAGGAACTCGATCGCCGCCACGGTGCCCAGCGGGAGCCGGTCGATGGCCAGGTAGAAGCAGACGTTCATCGCAGCGAGCGTGACGCCGAGCGCGACGACGGGGCGCCGCGCGGCCGCATCCAGCCCGCGGAACCATGCCCACGGCCTCCGCCACGCGGCGAAGACAGCGGCCGCGGTCGCGATCCGCAGCCACGCCACGCCGAGCACGCCGACGCGTGCGAAGAGGAGCACGGCGAAGGCGGGGCCGAGATAGTGGAACACCGCGCTGCCCACGAAATAGCCCTGGGGCGGGAGCGATCGGCGGCGCGTGATCACGGCCATCGACGGAATTATCGACGGTGAACACCCGGTTGCCCATGGAGATTCGATGATATTCTTGCGGGAACTTCCGACTGTTCCTAGGCGAGAAGGAAGCTTGACCTTCGATTCACTCCTGGACGATGTCAACCGGCGGCTGCTGGCCGAGCTGGAGGCGGACGCGCGCGTCTCGGTGGCCGAGCTCGGCCGCCGGGTCGGCCTCTCCGCCCCGGCGGTGACCGAACGGATCGGGCGGCTCGAGCGTGCCGGGGTGATCACGGGCTACCACGCCGCGGTGGAGCCGCGTGCGCTGGGCTACTCGATGGCTGTCATCGTCCGCATCCGGCCGAACAGCCGCGAACTGCACCGCATCCCGCGCATCGCGGCCGAGACGCCCGAGGTGGTGGAGTGCTACCGCATCACCGGCGAGGACTGCTTCTTCGTGAAGCTCCACCTGCGCTCGATCGACGACCTCGAGCCGCTGCTCGACCGGTTCACGCCGTACGGGCAGACCACCACCTCGATCGTCCACTCGGCCCCGGTGCCGCGCCGCCCGCTGCCGCTCGGCTGAACCCGGGGCCAGGCCCCGCGCCCGCGGGGCCCGGCCCCTGAGTGGTCAGCTCGAGTACGAGAAGACCACGGTGACCTGGGCGCTCACCTGCTGGGTGCCGCGCTGCACGGGGACGCGCTCGGGGGCGACGGCCGTCCCGGCGGCCGCCGACTGGGCCGCGAAGTAGACGGGCTGGGACTGGGTCTCGTCGACCGAGACGACGCCCGACACGTGCAGGCCGGCGACCGCGGCCGCGGCGTCTGCCTTGGCGCGCGCGTTCCGCACGGCGGCGGCGAGCGCCTGGTCGTAGGCGCGGTCCTGCTCGGCGATCGAGAAGTCGACGCCGTAGACCGAGGCGGCGCCGGCCGAGGTGCCGTCGGCCAGCAGCTTCCCCGTCCGGGCCAGGTCGCGGACCGTGACGGTCAGGCCCTGGTCGGCGGTGTAGTCGCCGTGGCGCGGCCGCGCGCCGCCGCTGACGTCGTTGGTCCGCATGTCGGCCTGGGCGACGCCGTCGGCGCGGAGCCGCTTGATGACGGCCCGCATCGCGGCGCTCGCCTGGTTCTCGGCGTCGGCGAGCGTCGACCCCGTCCCGTGGGTGCTGAAGGTGATCGTGCCGCGGTCGGGGCGCATCGTCACCTTGCCGCTGCCGGTGAAGCGCAGGAAGGGCGCGAGTACCCCCGAGCCCTGGCGCGGCGACGCCGCTGCGGGGGCCGCGGGCGTCCCGTGGACGGCCTGGTAGGCGGCGATCGCGAGCACGGCGACGGCGGCGGTGACGGCGAGCTGGCGGTGGTCGGGCATCGGGCTCCTCCTCGGTGGAAACACGGCGTTTGCACCCGCTTTGACGGCTCGACGCACGGCCGGGTTCCCGGTGTCCGTCCGACCGGGGTCCTACGATTCGAGGGGATGGATGCACGCAAGCATGAGCTCGCCATGGCGATCGACCTGCGGCTGGCCGACCTCTGGGCCGAGATCTTCGAGGTGGACCCGGCCAAGATCGACCCTGAGCTCCTGGGCTGGTTCCTGCGGGCGGCCTATGGGCAGGGGTACACCGACGCTCTCCGCGAGACCAGGCGGGGCCAGCTGTGCCTCGACCTCGGCTACCGGGTCCCCGACCCCGCCGCCTAGGGTCCGAAGCGGGGCCCGGTCGACCCGCGTGGTGGCCCGATGCCCGGTGGTAACCTGACCGCCATGTCCCCGCGTCCGCGCCTGGTCATCGCCCTGGTGGTGGGGTCGCTCTTGGCGGTGTTCCTGGCGTATCAGGCGCTCTTCAGCTCGGGCACGCTGCTCGTGTCGGTCGCCCAGCTGCGCACCGACGCCGACGGCGCCGCCACGAAGCGCGTGACGCTGACCGGGACGGTCGTGAGCGTCGTCGGACACGGCAGCCCGATGCGGTTCGTGCTGCGCGACGAGACGACGGCGCAGACGGTGCCGGTCGCGTACACCGGCTCCGTCCCGGACGCGTTCAAGTCGTCGCGGCGCGTGATCGTCACCGGCCGGCTCGAGCACGGCGTCTTCGTCGCGCAGCCCGACACGCTGCTCACGAAGTGCCCGAGCAAGTACTCATCCGGCGGCTCGTAGGACACCCGTGACCACGCTCGGTCGCGTCGCCCTCTACCTCGCCTTCGCGCTTGCGCTCTACGCGACCGTCGCGGCGGTCGTGGCGGGCCGCCGCCGCGACCGGCGGCTGATGCGAAGCGTCCAGAATGCCTTCGCGGCGAGCCTCGTGGCGACGCTCGTGGGCATCGTCGCGCTCGAGTACGGCCTGGTCACGAACGACTACTCGCTCCAGGTCGTGGCCGAGCACACCAGCCGGCGGCTGCCGCTGATCTACAAGGTCACCTCGCTGTGGGCGAGCCAGGAGGGATCGCTGCTCCTCTGGCTCGGCATCCTCACCGGCGCGGCGGCGCTCGTGATGCGCCAGAACCGGCACCGCAACCGCGAGCTGCTGCCGTGGGTGGCGGCGGTGATGGGGGCGATCGCCGTCTTCTTCGCGGGCCTGGCGACGTTCGTGTCGTCGCCGTTCGCGCACGTGGCCGGAGCGGTGCCCGCCGACGGCGCCGGCCTCGACCCCTCGCTGCAGAACGCCTACATGGCCGCGCACCCGCCGATGCTCTACCTGGGATACGTGTCGATGTCGGTGCCGTTCGCGTTTGCGATGGCCTCCCTCGTGACCGGGCGCTCCGACGCCCGCTGGCTGCTCTCGGTGCGGCGCTGGACGCTCGTCTCGTGGACGGCCCTCGGGATCGGCATGCTGCTCGGTGCGCACTGGGCGTACGTCGAGATCGGCTGGGGCGGCTACTGGGCGTGGGATCCCGTGGAGAGCGCCGCGCTCATGCCCTGGCTGGCGGCGACCGCGTTCCTGCACTCCGTCATGGTGCAGGAGAAGAAGGGCATGCTGAAGGTCTGGAACATGGTGCTCGTGATCGCCGCCTTCGCGCTGTGCCTGTTCGGCGACTTCCTGACCCGAAGCGGCGTCGTCCAGTCGGTGCACTCGTTCGTCCAGTCGGCGGTGGGGCCGTACCTGCTCGGCTTCCTGGCGGTCGTCCTGGCGGCGTCGGTGGCGCTCCTGATCCTGCGCCTGCCGGCGCTGCGCGCCGACCACAAGCTGGAGTCGGTGATCTCGCGCGAGGCCACGTTCCTGTTCAACAACCTGCTGCTGCTGGCGCTCGCGTTCGCGGTGCTCTGGGGCGTCGTCTTCCCGATCCTGAGCGAGGCGGTGCGGGGCGTACGGGCGACGGTGGCCGCGCCCTACTACGACTTCTTCCTCGTCATCTTCGGCCTGCCGCTGCTCGCCCTCACGGGCATCGGCCCGCTGATCGCGTGGCGGCGGGCGTCGCCCGGGAGCCTGTGGCGCACGTTCCGGTGGCCGGTCATCTCGGGCGTCGCGGGCGCCGTCGTGCTGTGGCTGTGGGGTCTCGGGTCGAGCCCGGCCGGATTGACCGCGCTGTCGCTGTGCGTGTTCGTCACGGTGACGATCGGGATGGAGTTCGTCCGCGGGACGGCGGCGCGCCGCGCCCTGGCCGGCGGCTCGTGGCCGAGCGCGTTCCGGGCCCTTGTCAACCGCAACCGGCGCCGGTACGGCGGCTACGTCGTCCACCTCGCGATCGTCCTCCTGGTCGTCGGCGTGACGGCGTCGAGCGCGTACTCGACGGTGCGCGAGCAGACGCTTGCGCCCGGGCAGTCGATGCTCGTCGACGGGTACACGCTCACGAACCTGGGGCCGCCTCTGGCGCGGAAGGGGCCGAACTACACCCTCGACTTCGTCCGCCTGCAGGTGTCCCGCAACGGCCGCACCGAGGGGGTGCTCGAGCCCGGGCAGCGCCAGTACGACACGGGCCAGGTCGGGAACGAGGTCGACATCCGCACGAGCTATACGACCGGCACCGACCTGTACGCGATCCTGCAGGGTGTCGGCGCCAACGGCACGGCGTCGGTGAAGGTGCTGGTGAACCCTGCCGTCGGCCTGGTCTGGCTGGCCGGCGTCGTCTTCGCTCTCGGTGCGCTCGTCACCATCTGGCCCGATCCGCGCGAGGCGCGCCAGCTCGCCCGCCGATACGGGGAGCTGCTCGCCCGCAGCGAGGCATGAGCACCGTGGCCATGGTCGTGGCGGTGGCCGTCCTGGTCACCGGCGCGGTGCTGTTCGTCGCCTGGCCGTTCGCCTCGCCGGAACCCGAGCCGCCGGAGCAGGCCCTGAACGACGCCGACCGCCGCCGCCTCGAGCTGCGCGAGCGCCGCGACGAGGCCTACCAGGCGCTGCACGACCTGGATCAGGAGCTGCACACCGGCAAGATCACCCCCGCGGACTACGAGCTCGAGCGCGCCCGCCTGCGCTCGGAGGCCGCCGAGGCGCTGCGCGGGCTGGACGAGCTGGATCCGCGAGACGATTGATCAATCGTCTACCCTAGGGCAACTGCGCGAGGAGGATTGATGGCCGGCTTGATGTCCCGATTCACGACGCTCTTCAAGGTCAAGGCGAACAAGGCGCTCGACAAGGCCGAGGACCCGGGAGAGACGCTCGACTACAGCTATCAGAAGCAGCTCGAGATGCTGCAGAAGGTGAAGCGCGGCGTCGCCGACGTCGTCACGTCCAAGAAGCGGCTGCAGCTGCAGACGGCGAAGCTCGAGGAGAGCATCGTCAAGCTCGACGGCCAGGCCCGCCAGGCGCTCGCCGCGAACCGTGAGGACCTGGCCCGGACGGCGCTCGAGCGCAAGTCCCTGATCCAGGGTCAGCTCCAGGGCCTGGACGCGCAGATCGCACAGCTCGAGGAGCAGCAGCAGACGCTGATCGACCAGGAGCGGCGGCTCTCGGCCAAGGTCGAGGCCTTCCGCACGCAGAAGGAGGTCGTGAAGGCGCAGTACTCGGCCGCGGAGGCGCAGGTGCGGATCGGCGAGGCGACGACCGGGCTCGGCGAGGAGATGTCCGACGTGGGTCTCGCCCTGACGCGGGCCCAGGACAAGACCGAGCAGATGCAGGCCCGGGCGGCGGCCGTGAACGAGCTCGTGGACACGGGCGCGATCGACGACCTGACCGCGCCGGCCGGATCCGACCTCGACCAGCAGATCGCGGCGCTCACGGCCGGGAACCAGGTCGACGCCGAGCTGGCGAAGATGAAGGCTGAGCTCGGTTCGGGCGCCGCAGCCGGCGAGCTGGGGACCGGCGCTGCGGCCGACGCAGCCCCCGCAGAGGAGCCGAAGGCATGATCGTCCGCATTCTCGGGAAGGGCCAGTTCCGGCTCGACGACGGTGAGCTGGGACGTCTGAACGAGCTCGACAACGCGGTGGCCGCCGCCGTCGCCGCGGGCGACGCGGACGCGTTCGCGACGACGTTCGCCGCGCTGGTCGCGATGGTCGAGAACGACGGGACGGCCGTGCCCGACGACGAGCTCGTCACGTCAGACCACGTGCTCCCGCACGAGGACACGACGCTCGACGAGGCGCGCGAAGCGTTCGCCGGCGAGGGCGCGATCCCGGGCTAGGCCCTGCCGGTTGCGCGGGCGTGCGCGTCGATCACGGCTGCGCGGCGGCGCATGAGGAACTTGGCCAGGCGGCAGCGCTCCTCGACCGGCAGCTCGACGAACTCGCAGCCGAGCACCCACTCGCCCGCGGCGGGGTTCGTGCGGCCGTCGATGCGGACGACCTGCGCGACGGCGGACATCGTCTCGCCCTGGTCGAGCGGGAAGCGCAGCGCGAGCTCCTCGCCGGTCTCGCACGCGAACGGGACGGAGAGCAGGACGCCGGTGAGCGAGATGTTCACCGTCCACGCGTGGCCGACGGCGGGACGGCCTGCGCGGTCGACGGAGACCTGCTTCAGGAGATCCGCGGTCACCGGCCACTCGACACGGGGGGAGCCGCGGCGCTCGACGCCTTCCCCCGTGATGGGCAGCTGGGAGACCGGGGCGTCGTCGTGGGCGTAGGGCATCGGATCATCCTCCATGATGGTCGTCGCGCCGCCCGGACATCCCGATCATCGGCCTCTGCGGGTGAGAATTGACCGATGGCAGCGTCATCCCGGGCCGACCATGGGCGCCGGCCCGGGGGAGACTGCCGGTGCGCGGGCGGCGGACGGTGCCTGGGCGTGGCTCGTCCCTGCCGCAATGTGATGCGCGACCGATTGGCGTGTGCTGCCGCGCGCAAGGCTAGCCGCGAGGCGTTAAGGGCTGGAAATGAACACGTAAAGGGTCTGCGAGCGGCGGGGGCGCGGCCGGCTAGGGCGGGTGGGTGAGCCAGCGGCGTTCGGCGTGCCAGCGCTGCAGCGTGCGCCGACTGGGGGTGCGGGCGGTGCAGGTGTGGCAGGGGTGGTGGCCGAGCTGGGCCGGGTCGACCGGCGCCGCGCCGGCGGCGTAGCGGGCCTCGAGGCGGCGGCGCAGCTCCGGCCAGGCGTAGCTGCCCGGCTTGGCCCGGGGGGCGGGGCCGCGCAGGCTGGCCAGGTGCGCCTCCAGGGCGCGGTGCCGCGCCGCGGTCAGACAGCCGTTCGCCTGCCACACCCCCATCAGGGTGCGGACGAAGTCCCTGCCGCCCCGCTTCGTCTGGAACGCCTGCGCCGCATGGCCGGGGCACAGCCAGATCGTCACGCGGTAGCCGAGCCGCACCTCCTCGGTCCGCCCCCGCGTCCGATCCACGCAGATCGCGCACACCGGCCGCTTCAGCGGCAGATTGCGGGCCTTGTAGAGCGTGGGAAGCGCGTGCATCACGTCGAACAGTGTGGCGCGACGCATGTCACGTGTGGGTGACGGGGTGTGGCGAGAGTGTCAGGGAACTGCAAATGACACATGTCAGCGGTGCCAACAGCCATCGAGCCTCAAACCGACGACGGCTCCGAGGACGGGCGGCGCGCCCTCCGTAGCGCAGGCCGGCCGGCCTCGGGCGGCTCGTAGGGCCGCGCCGGCGGCCGCCCCCAGGAGCGGTGCTGCGCACCGCCCGCCGCAGCTCCGCCAGCTTGCGATGAGCGCGGCGGCGGGTGAGCCGGTTGGAAGCTGGAACTGACACATGCGAACGAGCCAACTGGCCGTCCAGGGATGGGCTAATCCGGCGACTCCGTAATAGGACGGGCGTGCCGGATCCGGATGGGTTCGCTGATGGCCACGAACGTGCGGTATGGGCGTCCGACGGCGCAGATTGGCCACGACAGTCGGTCGGAGGGCCTGGGGGCCGTCGGCCTCGCGGCGTGCAAACGGGGTGCCGGTGGCTCGCGGGCACCCCTACGCATCTGGTCAGAGCCGGCGCCGCGCTCCGGCGAGCCGGCGCCGGTCGCTCAGACCGGGGCGTCCCAGAGCGGGTACCAGCGCTCGAGCTCGGGCTCGATCGGGAGCTCCTGCTCGAGCTTCGCCTGCAGCTGGAGCTCGCGCTCGGAGTCGCGCCGGTTCTTGGCGAGCGGCACGAACGGGTAGAAGCGGCCGCGCTTGAAGTTGTAGATGAAGCGCACGTGGCCCGGCTCGAAGCCGAAGACCGCGCACAGGAGCTGCTCGCCGAAACCGTCGTCGGTCATGGACTGCGCGGCCACGTGGATCGTCGTCACGAGGTCGTCGAAGTCGTCGTCGGTCAGCTTCAGCCACTCGTAGCCGTACTCGTCAACGGAGCGGTCCATCTTCGTGCCCTCGTCGGCGAACGCGAGCTTCACCATGCCCTCGATGTCGGAGCCGCTCTCGCGGAACCGCGCGGACGCCATCGGCTTGAAGCAGACGGCCGCCGTCTTCGACGGGGCGAGCCCGAGGCTGGTGTCGAGCGTGACCTGCGCGGTCGAGATCGCGAACAGGCGCTCGAGGGTCGGCTTCTCGACTTTCGTGCGCCCCAGGATGCCGTCGAGGAAGCCCAACTCAGAGCGTCTCGAGCTGGCGCTCGAGCCGGCGCAGCTGCTCCAGCCGCGCCTCCAGCGGCGGGTGGTCGGAGACCAGGTTGGAGATGCCGCTCTTCAGGGTGGCCGGGATGATGAAGAACTGGTTCAGGCCCTCGGCCATGCGCATGTCCTGCTGGGGGATGCGGCCCATCGCGCCGGTGATCTTCACGAGGGCGGAGGCCAGGCTGGACGGCGACTTGGTGAGGATGGCCGCGCCACGGTCGGCCGCGAACTCGCGGTAGCGCGAGAGCGCCCGGATCAGGAAGAACGAGATCGCGTACACGACCACCGACACGAGCAGGATGAGCATGAACGAGGCGCCCGAGTTGTCCCGGTTGTTGCGGCCGCCGCCGAAGCCGCCCCCGAACATGCCGCCGAAGTAGAACCCCCAGCGGGTGATGAACCCTGCCACCATCGCGAAGAAGCTCGCGATCGTCATCACGGCAACGTCGCGGTGGGCGACGTGCGAGAGCTCGTGCGCGAGCACGCCCTCGAGCTCCTGCGGCTCGAGCCGGTCGAGCAGGCCCTGCGTGACGGCGACGACCGCGTGCTTGGGACTGCGGCCGGTCGCGAACGCGTTCGGCATGTCCGTCGGCGCGATCGCGATCCGCGGCATCGGCAGGCCCGCCGTCAGGCAGAGCCGCTGGACGATCGCGTGCAGCTCGGGCGCCTGGTTCGGCTCCACGATGCGCGCATGGGCCGAGGCCAGAGCGATCTTGTCCGACGTCCAGTACTGGACGACGAGCAGCCCGCCGGCGATCAGGATCACGAACGGCAGCGCGAGCCCGACGCCGCGCAGCAGCACGGCGAAGAAGATCACGTAGACGAGGCCGAGCAGGAAGACCGTCCCGGTCATCCGCACGGCCAGTCCGGGGTCGCGATCGAGGGTGCGCTTGCGAGCCATGCAGGAAGTGTATCCCCCGCCCTGACGCCGATCCGGGGAGGTGCTACGCCAGGAAGTGGACGTCCGGCAGGTTGCGGAACCGCTGGTGGTGGCCCAGCCCGTAGCCGACCACGAACCGCTCGCTGGCCGTGAACCCGACGTAGGAGACGTCCAGTTCGACCAGGCGCCGGTGCGGACGGTCGAGGAGCGTGCAGAGGCCCACCGACTCCGGAGCGCGCGCCCGCAGCGACCGCACCAGGTTGTGCATCGTGAGCCCGGTGTCGATCACGTCCTCGACGACCACGACGTGGTGGCCGCGCACCGGCCGGTCGAGGTCCTTCAGGAGCCGGATGCGGGCGCCGTGGCCGTCGGCGCCCGAGTAGGCCGAAAGCGCCATCGTGTCCAGCCGGTGGGGCACGGTCAGCGCGCGGGACAGGTCGGCCGCGAACACCGCCGCGCCCTTGAGGACGGCGACCAGGACGAGCGGGCGGCCGCGATGGTCGCGGTCGAGGGTCGCCGCCAGCTCGCCGACGCGGGCGGCGATCAGCTCTGCGGAGAGGTAGACCTCGCCCGGCGCGGGCCCCGCGGTGGGCGAGGCGACGGCGGTCATGCCGGCATCGCCAGCGAGTAGCGGTCGGCCAGCGCCTCGATGTCGCGGCGGTAGAGGATCTTGATGCGGACGTCGGGGTAGAGCTCGCGCAGGCGGCGCATCTTGCGGTTCTTCTTCGTCACCAGCGACTGCTTCATGGTCGTGACCTCGATGTACAGGTCCTGCTCGGGCAGGTAGAAGTCCGGCGTGAAGGCGACGCGCACCGCCCCCTCCGGGCCCGCCTCGAGCACGAACGTGTGCGGCTCGTACTGCCAGGCGATGCCGTGGTAGTCGAGTACGCGACTGAGGTCGCGCTCGCAGTCGTTGGCGAAGCGTGGTGGCATCCGGCCGTTCCAGGGTATCGACCGGGTCGGACGGCGCGGCCTTCTCGGACCGGGCTGCCGTGGGTACGATTGGACGTCCTGTGGCCGAGCCGAAGCCCTTCGTCATCGCGCACCTCTCCGATCTGCACTGCGGGTCGCCCTACTTCGTCGAGAACCTGCTCCAGCGCGCGATCATGGAGATCAACGCGCTCGAGCCGGACGTCGTCGTCTGCTCCGGCGACCTGACGACGTTCGGGTACAAGCAGGAGTACCGCCAGGCGCGCGAGTACCTGAGCCGGCTCGAGTGCCCGGACGTGATCACGGTGCCGGGCAACCACGACTCCCGCAACGTCGGCCACGTCCACTTCGAGGAGCTGATCGGGCCGCGCGCGACGGTGCTGCACAAGGGCGGGCTCACGTTCGTGGCGGTGGACTCGTCCGAGCCCGACCTCGACAACGGCATCGTCGGCCGGGGGCGCTACCCGTGGATCGAGGAGCAGTTCTCGCCGCCGGCCGACTTCCGCGTCTTCATCCTCCACCACCATCTGCTGCCGATCCCGGGCACCGGCCGGGAGCGCAACGTCGTCCACGACGCGGGCGACACGCTCGAGGTGCTGCAGCGCGCGAACGTGAACCTCGTGCTCTCGGGGCACAAGCACGTGCCCTACGCCTGGCGGCTCGAGGATCTCTTCGTCGTCAACGCGGGCACGGTCTCGTCGCTGCGCCTGCGCGGGCACACCCGCCCCTGCTACAACGTCGTCGAGGTGGGGCCGAGCGAGGTGGCCGTGTACCGCAAGTACCCGTTCCACCACCGCGAGCGGCTGATCCGCTTCTCGCCGCAGACCTCCGAGTACGAGAAGCACGCGCCGCCGCCGCAGGACACCGCCTCGGGGCGCCGGTGACCCGGCGGGCCGTGGTGCTGGTGGACGGCGAGCACTACCCCCCGGTGGTGCGCGCGGCGATCGCGGCAGCCGCGCGCGAGGACCACATCGTCGCGGCGGTGATGCTGGGCGGGACCGAGAAGCTGCGCGGGCAGCCGGATTACGGCCTGCCGCTCGAACACGCGGGAGGCGACGCGGAGGCCGCGCTCCTGCGGGCCGCGGGCAAGCACGCCGCCGAACGTGTCATCGACCTCTCCGACGAGCCCGTGCTGTCCGAGCGCGACCGCTTCCGCCTCATCAACCGCGCCCTTGCGGCCGGGCTCTCCTACCGCGGCGCCGACTTCGAGTTCCGGCCACCGCCACGGCCGGCCGCCGGCGTCCCGGCGCTGGCGGTGATCGGGACGGGCAAGCGGATCGGCAAGACGGCGGTGGCGGGACACGTCGCCCGCCTCCTCGGCGACCGTCACCGGGTCGTGCTCGTGGCCATGGGCCGCGGCGGCCCCGAGCAGCCCGAGCTCGTCGACGGCGCCGCGACCCCGCCACGGCTGGCCGACCTGCTGGCGCGGTCGCGGAACGGGCAGCACGCCGCCTCCGACTTCCTCGAGGACGCCGCGCTCGCGCACGTGACCGCCGTCGGCGCCCGCCGCTGCGGCGGCGGTCTCGCCGG
The DNA here is from genome assembly GCA_963843705.1 of uncultured Actinomycetes bacterium. Lineage (GTDB taxonomy): Bacteria > Actinomycetota > Thermoleophilia > Gaiellales > JAICJC01 > JAICJC01. The sequence goes on along the minus strand of CAWJLQ010000003.1, from coordinate 241,557 downwards.
GGCGCCGTTCATCTCCAACGTCCAGCAGGCCGTCGAGCTCGCCCGCGGGCTCGACCCCGAGCTGCTCCTGCTGGAGGGATCGGGGTCGGCGCTGCCGCCGGTGGCCGCCGACCGGACGATCCTGGTGACCCCGGCGTCACGCCCTGCCGCGACGCTCCTCACCGGGATGGGCCCCTACCGCGTGCTCGTGTCCGACCTCGTGTGCATCACCATGGCCGAGCCGCCGCTGGCCGACGAGGACGCGGTCGCCGCGGTGCGATCGGCCGTGCGGGAGCTGCGGCCGGAGGCGGCGGTCGTCGCGGTTGGCCTGCGGCCGCGTCCGGTCGAGCCGGTGGCCGGCCAGCGCGTGGCCCTCTTCACGACGGCGTCCGCGCCGATCCTGCCCCGCCTCGGCCGCCATGTCGCCGAGGAGCACGGCGCCGACGTCACGGCCGTCGTCGGCTCGCTCGGCGACCGCGCCGCGCTCCGCGCCGACCTCGACTCGCCCGGGGTGCTCGCCGCACACACGTACGTGGTCGAGATCAAGGCGGCGGCGATCGACGTCGTCGCCGAGGCAGCCGCGGCGCGCGGCGTGCGCGTGGTCTTCTGCGACAACCGGCCCGTCCCCCTCCACGGCGAGCCCGATCTCGACGTGGCCGTGACCGGGCTGGCGGCGGAGGTGACGGCGCTGCATGCCTAGCCGGCGCCGCATCCACCTGCCCGGCTGGCTTCGGCGCACCGCACCGGTGGCCGAGCCGCCGGCGGCCGTCGCCGGGCGCGAGCCGCGCATCCTCGCCACCCGCGGGGCGCCGATGCCGTTCTCGAAGGGCCGGATGGCACAGGCGCTCGTCCTCGCAGGCGCCGATCCCGAGCGGGCCTACCAGCTCGCCATGCGGATCGAGCGGGAGGTGAACGCGACCGCCGCCGACGAGATCCCGATCGACCACCTGCACGGCATGGTGGAGGACATCCTCGCCCGTGAGGAGGGCGCGGACCTCGTCTCCCGGTACCACGGCTGGCGCGAGGTGCTGCGGCTCGACCGGCCGCTGCTGCTCCTGATCGGCGGGGCGACCGGGACGGGCAAGAGCACCCTCGCCACGGAGATCGCCTATCGCCTGGCCATCAGCCGGATCACGTCCACGGACATCATCCGCCAGGCGATGCGGGCGTTCTTCGCCCAGGAGCTGATGCCGGAGCTGCACTACTCGTCGTTCGACGCCGCGGATGGGCTGAAGATCCCGCTGCCCGACCCCGACGACGAGGATCGGGCGCTGTACGGCTTCATCCAGCAGGCCGGGCAGGTCGCCGTGGGCGCGAACGCCGTCGTCGAGCGTGCGGTGCTGGAGAGCCTCTCGACCGTGATCGAGGGCATCCATGTCGTGCCCGGGCTGGTGACGGCCGAGCAGCACGCCGGCGCGGTCGTGGTGCAGCTGATGCTCGCGATCTCCGACGAGGAGGTGCATCAGGGGCACTTCTTCGGTCGCGGCCAGGACTCCGGCGGGCAGCGGGCGACCGACCGCTACCTGCGTCGGTTCGGCGAGATCCGCCGCATCCAGGAGTACCTGGTCGCGCGCGCCGAGAAGCAGGGCTGGCCGGTGATCGAGGCCGGCGAACCCGACCGGGCGCTGCTGGCCGTGATGGACCTCATCCTCGAGCGCGCCACCGATCACGCCGCCGCGGTACGCTGACCGCAATGGCTTCGACGCAGCGACACGCGGACGTCGCCGGCGAGGACGACGGCCGTGAGCCGGCCGCGCGCTGCCCGTGCACCGACCTGGCCGCGGTGACCGAGGCGAGCGCGCTCGCCGCCGGCCGGTACCTCGGCCGGGGCGATGCCGCGGCCGCCGACCAGGCCGCGTCCACCGCGATGCGCGCCGCGCTCGCGGTCGTGCCCGTCTCGGGCAAGCTCGTGATCGGGCGCGAGGCGGAGGGGCACGAGCTGGCCGAGGGCTCCGAGCTGGGCGCCGGCGGCCGCGAGCTCGACCTGGCGTGCGATCCCGTCGGCAACGGCGCCGCCGTGGCGGGCGGGCGGCCCGGCGCGCTCTCCATCCTGGCGGCGAGCGATCCCGGCTGCCTCATGCAGGTGCCGCGCATGTACATGCGCAAGATGGCGGTGGGCCCCGTCGCCAAGGGCCGGATCGATCTGCGCCGGCCGGTCGCCGACAACCTGGAGGCGATCGCCGACGCCTTCGGACGGCGGGTGGCCGACGTGACGGCGATCGTGCTCGACCGCCCTCGCCACGACGATCTGGTGGACGAGATCCGCGAGGCCGGCGCGCGCATCAAGCTCATCGGCGACGGCGACATCATGGCCTCGATCAGCGCGGCCATCCGGGGCACGAACGACCATCTGTCGATCGGCATCGGCGGCGCCCACGAGGGCCTCATCTCGGCGGCGGCGCTGCGCTGTCTCGGCGGCGAGATCCAGGGTCAGCTGTGGCCGATGAGCCGCACCGAGATCAACCGCGCCTCCGAGGACGGGATCGCGGACGTCTCGCGCATCTTCGGGATCGACGACCTCGTGCGCGGGCACCAGACGGTCGTCGCCACCGGGATCTCGGGGAGCGACCTGCTGCGCGGCGTGCGCTACATGGCCGACGGCGCCCGCACCCAGTCGCTGGTGCTGTGCTCGCGCTGCAACCGCGTGCGCTTCATCGACTCGATCCACCTGTTCTCGAACGACCGCCACGAGGAGATCCGGCTCTAGCCGGATCCGCTCGCCGGGCCTGGCACGGGCCTTGGGGCCAGGCCCCGAATCGGGGCCTGGCCCCAGCACTGCTCCATCTCCGGCCTGCCGGGGTAGTACGCTGCCCGCCGTGAGCAGCACCGAGCCGCTTCTGTACGAGCTGCACGACCGTGCCCGCGACGCGGGCGTCGAGGGCTACCGGCTGATGTCCAAGGCCGCGCTGCTCGAGGCGCTCGACGGGGTTCCGCCGGGGCCGACGATCGTGGAGTCGGCTGTGCACGCCGGCCTGGGGCTGGTCACGTTCCGGGGCGGGCGCGAGAACGCGCTCTCGCTGGAGACGCTGGAGCAGCTGGCGGACACGGCCGAGGCGCTGGCCGCGGACGAGTCCGTGCGCCTGATCGCGTTGCGCGGGGGCGGTAACCGGATCTTCTCGTCGGGCGCCGACCTGCCGGCGCTCGACGGGCTCGACGGCGCGACCGTCGCCGGGCGTGGCGCCGCTGCGCTCGAACGGCTGGCGGCGGTGGGCGCGCCGACCATCGCGCTCCTGAACGGCCACGTGGTCGGCGGCGGGATCGACCTGGCCCTGGCGTGCGACTGGCGGGTCGCGGTCGAGGGCGCGAAGCTGCGCTTCATCCACAACGAGCTGGGCTACTCGCCGCCGTGGGGCGCGGCGCTGCGCCTGCGCGGGCTGGTGCCGCGCGGCGTTGCCCTGCGGCTGTTCGCCACCTGCGAGCTCCTCTCCGCCCAGGAGGCGCGCAGCCTTGGCATCGTCGACGAGGTGGTGGCGCCGCACAAGCTGCTGTCGCGGGCGGAGTCGCTCGCCGTGCGGATCGGCCGCTCCGACCGTGCCGCGCTCGCGAACACGAAGCGCCTGCTCGGGCCGGGCCCGGATCTCGACGAGCACTCCCGCACCTTCGCGGCGCTGTGGGACGCGAAGACCGCTACCCTGTCGGCATGAGCCTCAAATCGGAGGACGTGTTCGAGGCGCTGCGGGTGGTGGAGGACCCGGAGCTGGGAATGGACGTGGTCGACCTCGGCCTCGTCTACGACGTCGCGATCGACGGGGACGCCGTCGCGGTGACGTACTCGCTGACGTCGATGGGCTGCCCCGCCGGCGCGCAGATCGAGTCCGACATCAAGGACGTGGTGGGCAGCATGGAGGGCGTCGGGAGCGTCACGACGGAGCTCACGTTCTCGCCGCCGTGGACGCCGGACAGGATGTCCGACGACGCCAAGTTCGTGCTCGGCTTCTAGGCCGCTTCCCGCAGCCGTCGCGCCCGCAGCCACCGGTTCCACGGGGCGGACGGGTCGATGATGGCCGCGGCGGCGAAGATCTTGGCCAGGTCGCCGAGCACGAACGGCCACAGGCCGTAGTGCAGGGTGGAGGGGCCGCCGCCGCCCCAGGGCGTCGGCAGGGCCTGATGCAGCCACCAGAGTCCGCCGGCGTAGATGCCGACGCTGCCGATCAGCATCGCCGGGACGCTCACGTAGAAGCTGCGGCCGAACCGGTCGCAGACGGCCCCGGCCAGGAATGCGCCCACCGGCAGCCCCCACAGGTAGCCGCCGCTGACGTGCAGCGGGTCGGCCTGCGTCAGCCAGGCGAGGCCCGCGTGGCCGGTCGCGAAGACGGGCATGCCCGCCGCGCCGGCGCCGAGGTAGAGCAGCTGCGAGGCGGCGCCGCGGCGGGCGCCGAGCAGGGCTCCCGAGCCGAGCGCTGCGAGCGTCTGCAGCGTGGTGGGGACCGGGTAGCCGAACGAGACCTGCGCGCACACGGCGGTGATCGCCGCGGCGCCCGCCACGACCGCCACCTGCTCCCATAGCCGCTCGTGCGCGGCCGCCGCTGCTCGACTGAACATGGTTTCGCCCCTCCCGGGTCTTCGGACCGACTCCGCGTATGACGCGCCGGCCGGCACCGTGGTTGCGCGCCACTACAGTGACCAGCGTGGACGCCGCCGAGCGTACCCGAGCGCTGCTCGCCGCCGCGCAGGAGCTCGACATCGCCGCCTGCGGGGTGTGCGCGGCCGCGCCGTACGCCGAGACGGAGCGGCTGATCGGCGAGCGCCGCGCCGCGGGACTGTTCGCCGACATGGGGTTCACGATCCGCCGGCCCGACCGCTCCTGCCACCCGGAGGGGCTGCTCCGGAACGCCCGCTCGGTGGTCGTCGCCGCGCGCAGCTACGCCCGGCCCGAGCCCGAGAAGCCCGCCGACGTGCCGCGCGGGCGCATGCCCCGCTACACCCGCCGCGACGAGTACGCCGCGCTGCGCGACGCGCTGCGGGCGCTCGGCGGCCGTCTGCAGGCCGTGGACGTGGGGGCGCGGTTCGCCGTCTACGTCGACTCGAACCACCATGTCGACCGCGAGGCGGCCGTGCGCGCGGGCATCGCCGTCTACGGCAAGAACACGATGGCGATCACGCGCCGCCACGGCTCATGGGTCGTGCTCGGGGTGCTCGTCACCGACGCCGACCTCGCCCCGACGCACGCGCAGCCGGACGCCCCGGCGTGGGACGCGTGCGGCTCCTGCCGGGCGTGCATCGACGCGTGCCCGACGGACGCGATCGTGGCCGACGGCGTGCTCGACGCCCGCCGCTGCCTCTCCTGGCTCTCGCAGTCGCGCCTGGCCGAGCTGCCGCATGCCGAGGCGTTCGCCGACCGCGTCTACGGCTGCGACATCTGCCAGGACGTCTGCCCCTGGAACACGGGCGCCGACCGCCGAGCCGCGGCCCTCGACCCCGATGCCGTCGCCGACGCGTTCCCGCCCCTGGCGGAGTGGCTCGACGCCGACCCGGCCGAGCTCGCCGAGCGGTACCGGCGCCTGTACATCCCCGACCGCGACGGGCGCCACCTGCAGCGAAACGCCCGGGTCGCGCTCGCCAACGTCCGCCGCGAGCCGCGCCCGCGTGGGGCAGAATGAATGCGTCGTGTCGCCCCCGCCGCCTCCTGAGCCCAGCGTCAGTGCGTGTAGTAGCAGCTGCTCTTGCGCTGCGGCTTGGGGTCGATCGTGCGCAGGTCGGCGTTCAGGCGGTGGTCGAGCCCGGCGCGGTAGGGACCGCGGGAGTCCTTCGTCGGGTACAGGTTCGAGAGCCCCGGCACGTAGTAGCCCGGGCCGTAGTCGCGCCAGACGAGCACCGGGGTCACGCCCGGCCCGCTGGCGGTGATCCGGTACTCCGTGCCGCGGCCGGGCCGGTTGCGCGTCTTGACACCGGCGATGTGGCCGTAGATCCCGGGGCAGAAGTCCCCGTGCGGCCGGTGGGTGAGCACCGAGTTCACCCGCCACCAGCCCCCCAGCTGGCGGTACCCGTGCTTCCAGGGCGGGTGCAGGCTGTCCACGTACACGAGCCGGCCGAAGCTGTCGGTCGGGGCGCCCGCCGGCGTCGAGCCGAACCCGTAGACGGGGTGGCCCCGGTAGGTGAACGTGCCGTAGATCTGGTCGAACGGTCCGCCGCGGGCGCCGGCGTAGATCCAGTCCGCCTTGAACCAGAGCGCCGGCAGCGCGCCCGACCAGTGGCTGACGTGCAGCTCCCAGGCGGCCTGGTTTCGCGTCGTCGGGTTCCACCCGTTGTCGGGCAGCGCCCGCTGCCAGCGCTGGAGCGCCCAGAACGAGCCGTCCGGCGCCGTGCACGCCGCCACCATCCGGTAGAGCCTCGGGCCGGTGTAGCGGCCACAGGCGTTGTGCCGGGAGACCTTGCGCCAGTAGCCCGCGCCGAGCGCGGACCCGCGCCCGCCGGCGTAATTCACGTGGAACTTGACCTGGCTCCTGGGGTGGGCGGCGTCCGGCGGGCGGGCGTTGATCGCGTCCCACACGAGGGCGTGGATCGTGTGCCCGTGCGCGAAGTACGTCACGAGCGCGACGCGGTGGCTGTCCACCTTGAGGCTCTGCCAGCGCGTGTTGCGGTCGAGCAGCTTGCTCGCCCGGGCCGGCGGAGCGAAGGCGCCGGCCACGGCCAGCGCCGCCATCGCGATCACGACTCCGATCGCGAGCCGTCGTGCCACGTTCACGGCCAAACAATCACCCTAGCAGCGACCGCCGGGGGCGTCCAGGAAGACGCAGACAGTGTTCGCCGGGGTCAGCCGGCCGCAACGGCGGTGAGCTCGCGCAGGCGTGCCGCGGCCTCGTCGGCCACCTGGCGGCGCACGGCCGCCGGCTCGAGCACCTCCGCGTGGCCGCGATAGCGCAGGATCTCGGAGATCAGCCACGTCCGCGAGCCGTAGGTCACATCGGCGACCGCGGAGTCGTCTTCCAGCGCCCGCGTCCCCGGCCGCCCCTCGAGCTCCCAGCGCGCCCGGTCGGGCGAGAAGTGCACCCGGGCGACGCCCACGTCCCCGCCGAGCGAGTGGTCGAGGTCGCCCATCTCGGCGCGCGGCTCGTAGCCACCGCCGGCCAGGCGCGCCTCCTTGATGTAGGAGACCTTGAAGGTGCGCCGGCCGCCCCGGGTGCGGTCGAACGCCTCGACGTACCACCCGCGGTCGTCACGGCGCAGCAGGTACGGCTCGATCGTCCGCGTCGAGAGCTCGTTCGACGACCGCGACAGGTAGGTCACCTCGACCAGGCGGCGGCTGCGCACACCCTCGTTCAGGATGGTCACCGCCTGCTCCTCGGCGCCCTCCTGCTGCGGCATCGGCGTGTCCGCGAGCGGGAACCGCCCGAACGCGGCCTCGACCTTCTCGCGGACGGCCTGCAGCGACGTGTCCGCCTCGGCCGCCACCAGCGGCGCAACCACGTCGAGCGCACGCAGGAGCGCCTTCGCCTCGAGCGGCGAGAGCCGGGCCGGGCGGCGGAACGCATCTCCGTAGAGCTCCTTGTCGACGGTGACGTGGCCGTCGATCGTCGAGCAGTAGACCGCGTAGCAGCCGCCGCCGAAGTTGACCAGGTTCAGAAGCTCGAGGCTCTCCTTGAGTTCGTCGGGCGTCAGTTGGAAGCGCTGCTCGATCTCGGCCGACTCGACCCGCGCGCTCGAGCCCTCGCCGCAGCGGGCGAGGAGGAAGGCGAGCAGCGCCTGCAGCAGCGCGAACCGCTCCGGGGCGACGGCGCTCGGCCCGCGCGGCTGGAGCGGCGGCTCCGCCGGGATGCCCGCCTCGGCAGCGTCCGGCAAGGGCTGCGGGGCGCCCGAGTGCATGTCGGCCACCGTCTGGAGGTCGGCTGCGACGGCGTCCACGAGCGCGCCGGGCTCGAGCGGCCTGACCCGCCCGCCCAGCGAGAGGATCCACGCCACGAGCGGCTCGATCTCGGAGTAGGCCGTGGTGAAGCGGCCGGAGCCGTCGGCCTGCTCCTCGAACTCGCCGTAGGCGCCGAACGTGCGCTCGACGAGCCAGCTGGCATCGGCGGCGACGGCCAGCGTCGCCGTGCCCGCCTCGTCGGCGACGAGCCGCCAGGGGGCGCGGTCGCGGTAGGCGGTCACGTTGAAGTCGGCCGGCATACGGAAGTCGCGCTCGCGGCGGGTGGCGAACTTGATCTCGCCCCGGATGCGCGACACCCGGAACGTGCGCCGGCGGTCGGGGCCCTCGGGGCGGTCGAGGTCGTCCCCGACGACGTACCAGACGCCGTTCAGCTCGAAGAGCCCATACGGGTTGACGGTGCGCTCGGCCTCCGAGTCGGTCGTGATCGTCCAGTAGCGGAAGCGCACGGTGCGCTGGCGCGAGATCGCCTGCTCGAGCTTGGCCAGCCGCTGCGCGACCTCGTTCGTGTACGACGCGCCCAGGAGCTCGACCGTTGCGGTCTTGGGGCCGGGGTCGGTGACCGGCCAGGCGCGGCCGAGCGCCAGGTTCTGCAGCGCGAGCCGGAGCGGCTCGGCGTAGGCGAACTGCCCCTCGAGCAGGTAGAAGCTCGTCTGCAGCGCTGCCAGCTCGGAGTCGGTCAGCTCGACCGGCGGCAGGAAGTAGTGCTCCTCGCGCAGGCTGTAGAGCTCCTCGGAGGTGAACTCGTCGCGCACGGAGGCGATTGGGACGCCCAGCGCCTGCAGCTCCGAGCGGTCGGCGTAGAAGCGGCGGGCGAAGGCCTCGTCGCCCATGTTGGCGTAGCCCTCGACGCGCAGCTTCACGTCGCGCGCGGTCACGGGACGCTGCTCCGCCATGAGGTACGCCACGAGCGAGAGCTGTCGGATGAGCTTGTCGGCGTCGTGGGTCAAGGCAGGTTCGTAGTGTACCGGCCGCAGGGTTCGCCCCGTCCGGCCTGCAGGTGCCGAAACCGGGTCGAATTCGTGAATCCGGACGCCTCGCTATCGCGGGGGCGCAACCAGGGAGGGACGCCATGCCGGAGGAAGCGAAGCTGGAGCAGCGGGCGGGTGGTCTGAAGCCGTCCGGGGAGGGCTGGTTCGTCGTGAACGCGCGCGACGCCGAGTGGATCCACAACGAGAAGTTCGGGGCCGGGGCCACGTTCGAGGGCGACGCCGACTTCCCCCAGGTCGGGGTCAACATCCAGGTGATGTGGCCCGGCCAGCCGAACGGCTACTACCACCGCGAGGACTACCAGGAGGACTTCCTGATCCTGAGCGGGGAGTGCCTGCTGCTCGTCGAGGGCGAGGAGCGGCGGCTGCGGGCCTGGGACTTCGTCCACTGCCCGCCGAACACCGAGCACATCCTGGTCGGCGCCGGCGACGGCCCGTGCGCCTTCGTCGGCATCGGCGCCCGCCGCGCGGGCGACTACGCCGTCGTCTACCCGGTGTCCGACCTCGCCCTGCGCCACGGCGCCGGGGCGAGCGCGGAGACGACCGATCCCGACACCGCCTACGCTGGTGTGCCGAAGACCGAGGCGGGGCCGTACCGGGGCGGGCTGCCGGGCGACTGAGCCGCGGCGGCGCGGTCGGGCGCGGGCAGTATCCTCGACGGCGTGATCGCCCACCTCGACCTGGACGCCTTCTTCGCCGCGGTCGAGCTGCACCGCCGCCCCGACCTGCGCGGCCGGCCGGTGGTGGTGGGCGGCGACCCTGCCGGCCGCGGCGTGGTCGCGACGGCCAGCTACGAGGCGCGCAGGTACGGCATCCGCTCGGCGATGTCGAGCGCCGAGGCCCGCCGGCGCTGCCCCGAGGTCGTCTTCGTCCGCCCCGACCATGCCACCTACCGCGACTGGTCGCGGCGGGTGTGGGCGCTCGTCGCCGGGCTCGCTCCCGTCGTCGAGCAGGTGGGGCTCGACGAGGGCTACCTGGTGCTGCCCGAGGGCGATCCGGGCGAGCAGGCCGCGCTGATCCAGCTGGCCGTGCGCGAGCGGCTGCGGCTGTCGTGCGCGCTCGGCGTGGCCACCTGCAAGGTGGTGGCGAAGATCGGCTCGGATGCCCGCAAGCCGGGCGGCATCACCGTCGTCCCGCCCGGGGGCGAGGCGGCGTTCCTGGCCCCGCTGCCGGTCCGCGCCCTGCCCGGTGTGGGGCCGAAGGCGCAGGAGCGGCTGGCCGAGGCCGGGATCGTCACCATCGGCGCGCTGGCCGGGCTCGACGACGGGCGGCTGCGCGCCCTTCTCCCCGGCCGCGTGGGGGAGGAGCTCCGCCGCCGTGCCCGCGGGATCGATCCGCGGCCGGTGAGCGCCGAGCCGGCGGAGCCGGTGTCGATCTCGAGCGAGGAGACCTTCCCCCGCGATATCGGCGACCGCCAGGTGCTGCACGGCTACGTCCGCGCGATGGCGGAGTCGCTCGCTGAGGCGCTCGTCCGGCGAGGGGTGACCGCCAGGACGGTCACGGCGAAGCTGCGCTACCCGGACTTCGCCATCGCCACCCGCTCGCACACGCTCGACGTCGGCATCGACGACGCGGAGGCGATCGCGGCTCTCGCGTGCGAGCTGCTCGACCGGGCGCTGCGGCATCGGCCCGGGCCGATCCGGCTCGCGGGCGTGGGTGTGGCGGGGTTCGACCGCCACAAGCAGCTCGTCCTCCCGGGGACAGGCACGCCGGCCTGACCGGGCGGAGCTAGGCGACTGCCGGGCTGCGCTCCTCGAGGTGCTGGTGGGAGGGGCAGTACTCGCGGTCGGGCAGCGGCGTGCGCTGGCAGGGCTTGCCCTTGCGGGTCGTGGCGCGGCACTGGTGCGCCGTGCCCTCTCCGGCCCGCTCCAGCTCCTCCATGATGTACTCGACCGCCTTGCAGATGTGGCGGTCGATCGAGCGGTAGACGCGGGCCTGGTCGGAGATCGAGAACAGGTGCCGGACCTCGGCGAAGAGGCTCTGGCTGGGCTTCGCGAAGTACCGCGGGTCGCGTGCGAGCCGCTCGATCGTGGCTTCGCAACAGTGCAGGACGTACCGCTTGGCCTCGGGTGCGCTGATGGTCTCCGGGTGCGGGTCGACGAGATCCTTGATCTCGACGAAGATTGCCCTGCTGAATCGATACATGCGTACTCCTCGCGCTGTCACAAATCCTGGGAACCGCTGCCGCCTAGTATGCCCTATCACGTGTTCAGGTAACCGGCCGCGAGTGTTAAGCGCGCGTTAACCTGCCCGGTTCGTTCGGCCAACTCCGCCCGATGCCTACGATTCTCTCCCGGGAGCCAATGTCACAATCTCGGCCCGTACGCTGTTACATGCATGACCTTTTCCGGCGCCACGATCCGGGCCCGCATCCCGAGCGGCCGGCCCGCTACGACGCCGTCCGCGAGGCCGTCTCGGCCTCCGGCGCCGAGGTGGTGGAGGCGCCGAGGGCGGCCGTCGAGCAGGTCGCGCGCGTGCACGACGCCGGCTATCTGGAGGCGATGGAGCGCTACTGCGCCGCCGGCGGCGGGCGCCTCGACCCCGACACCGCGGTGAACGAGTGGAGCTTCGAGGCCGCGCTGCACGGGTCCGGCGCCGCGACGGCGGCGGTCGACGCCGTCCTCGCCGGCGTGGTGGCGGCCGCGTTCACCTGCGGCCGCCCGCCGGGCCACCACGCCGAGCGGGCGATGCCGATGGGCTTCTGCATCGTGAACCACGTCGCCGTCGGTGCCGCCCACGCCCGCGCCGCGGGCGTCGAGCGCGTGGCGATCCTCGACTGGGACGCCCACCACGGCAACGGCACCCAGGACGCGTTCTGGGACGACCCGTCCGTGCTCTACGTCTCGATGCACGAGTATCCGCTCTACCCGGGCACCGGCGCGGCGTCGGAGCGCGGCAGGGGAGACGGCGCGGGCGCCACGGTGAACATCCCGGTCGCCCCGGGGACGTCCGAGGACGCCTATCTGGAGGCGTTCCGGGCGCAGGCGCTGCCGGCGCTGCGGGCGTTCGACCCGGGGCTCCTGCTTGTCTCGGCCGGCTACGACGCCCACGCCGCCGACCCGCTCACCGACCTCGGCCTCAGCGCGGACGCGTTCGCGACCATGACCCGCGAGCTGCGCGGCGTCGGGGCGGGGCCGGTGATGGTGCTCGAGGGCGGCTACGACCTGCTCGCGCTGCGCGAGAGCACGGCGGCGACGCTCGCCGCGCTGATGGAGTAGTTCGCCCGCCACCGTCGCAGAGACGGAGCAGCATGGGGCCTGGCCCCAGTGGGGCCAGGCCCCGGTGGCGGTGGGCCGGCGTGGGGCCAGGCCCCGGTGGCGGTGCGGCCGGCGTGGGGCCAGGCCCCGGTGGCGGTGGGCCGGCGTGGGGCCAGGCCCCGGTGATCAGTAGCCGATGACGACCAGGCGCGGCTCGGTCATCTCGTGCACCGCGTAGCGCGGCCCCTCGCGCGTGTTGCCCGACTCCTTGACTCCGCCGTAGGGCATCTGGTCGGCACGGTAGGTCGGTGCCTCGTTCACGGTCACGCCGCCGAACTCGAGCTGCCGGGTCGCCTGCAGCGCGGTGGAGATGTCCGACGTGAAGATGCCGGCCTGCAGCCCGTAGCCGGTGCCGTTGGCCCGCTCGATCGCCTCGTCCACGTCGCGGACGCGCGCGAGCGTGACGACGGGGCCGAAGACCTCGTCGCAGGCCACCTTCATGTCGAGGCTGACGTCGCCGATCAGCGTCGGGCGCAGCAGCCCGGCGTCGTCGAACGTGCCGCCGGCGAGCAGGGTGGCGCCGCCGCCCACCGCCTCCTCGATCCACTCGTGGATGCGGTCGCGGTTGCCCTGGTCGATCACCGGGCCGACCTGCGTGGACGGGTCGAGGGGATCGCCCGTGACGAGCGCCTCGACCTTCGGCCGCACCTTCGCCACGAAGTCGTCGTAGGCGGAGTCCTGGACGTACACGCGCTGGACAGAGATGCAGCTCTGGCCGGCGAACGAGTAGCCGTGTGCGGCCACCGCCGTTGCGGCTTTCTCGATGTCCGCGTCGGCGAGCACGATCACCGGGGTCGAGTTGCCGAGCTCGAGCGAGACCTTCTTGCGCGACGCGCGCTCCCGCAGCTTCCAGCCGACGACCGAGGAGCCGGTGAACGTGATCAGCTTGACGCGGTCGTCGGCGATCATGGCGTCGCCGATCTCGCTCGACTTGCCCACGATGACGTTCAGCCACCCGGCCGGCTGGCCGGCCTCCTCGAACGCCTGGGCGAGCAGGAGCGCCGACAGCGGGGTTGCGCCGGCCGGCTTGAGGACGACGGCGCAGCCCGCGGCGAACGCCGGCGCGATCTTGTGCGCGACCAGGTTGAGCGGGAAGTTGAACGGCGAGATCGCGCCCACCACGCCGATCGGCAGCCGCATGACGAGGCCGGCGTGGCCGATCCCGGCGGGATGCGCGTCCATGCCGAGCACCTCGCCGCCCAGCGAGCGCGCCTCGACCGCCGAGAAGAGCACCGTCTGCACGGCCCGGTCGGCCTCGGCCTGCGCCGTGGCGATCGGCTTGCCCGCCTCGCGCGCGATCGTCTCGGCGAACTCGTCGCGGCGGTCGCGGACGATCGCCGCCAGGCGGTCGAGCACCGCCGCGCGCTCGTGCGCGGGCACCGGGTTGCGCATGGCCGTCGCCGCCGCGTCGATCGCGCGGCGGGCGTCCTCGCCGCCGCCGTAGGCGACCTGCGCGACGACGCTGCCGTCGTACGGCGAGGTCACGTCGAGCGTCTCGCCGGTCTCGTACCACTCGCCGCCCACGAGCAGCTTGCGGACCGCCTCCGTCGTCGTTGCCATCTAGACCACTCCTTCCTCGACTTCGCCGAAGTCGGCGAGGCGCTGCCGGAAGCGCGCGTTCTCGCGATAATCGATCGGGATCTCCACCACCGAGGGCACGTCCAGCTCGAGCGCTCGGCGGAGGGTGGGGGTGACCTGGTCGGCCGACTCGACCCGCAGGCCGGCGAGGCCGAACGACTCGGCCAGCGCGACCCAGTCGGGGTTCTCGAACTTGGTGCCGGCGAGCCGGCCGAACTTGCGCCCCTGGTGCATCTCGATCACGCCGAAGGCGCTGTCCGTCCACACGATGTTCACGAACGCGAGCCCGAGCCGCTTGGCCGTCTCGAGCTCCTGGAAGTTCATCAGGAAGCCGCCGTCGCCGGAGATGGTGACGACGCGCCGGTCGCGCGGCAGCACCATCCGCGCCGCCACCGCGGCGGGGACGGCGAAGCCCATCGCGGCCGCGCCGTTCGAGATCAGGACCGTGTTCGGCTTGCGGGTCGGCCACAGCCGGGCGATCCAGAGCTTGTGCGCGCCCACGTCCGAGATCAGGACATCGTCCGGCCCCATCAGCTCGCGCAGGTCGCGCAGCACCCGTTGCGGCTTCACCGGGAAGCCGTCGTCCGAGCCAAGGTCGAGCGCCCGCTGGATCAGCTCGCGGTAGGGCGGCGCGGTCACCCGTGCGGGCGGCTTCTCTGACACCAGGTTGCCGAGGTGGGTGAGGATGTGGGCGATGTCGCCCGTCAGCTCGACGTCGGGCACGTAGTGCTCGTCGATCTCGGCGGCGACGGTGTCGACGCAGATGATGCGGCGGTCGCGGCGCGGGTTCCACGCCTCCGGCGACCACTCGACCAGGTCGTAGCCGACGCAGAGCACGAGGTCGGCCTGGCCCATGAAGCCGCCCGGGTAGTCCTGCGCGCGCAGCCCCGCCGTGAACAGGGCGTGGGGGTCGTCGGAGTCGAGCACGCCCTTGCCCATGAAGGTGGTGATCACGTTCAGGCCGGTCTGGGCGCAGAAGCGGCGCAGCGCGACCGACGCGCTCTGCCGGACGACGCCGTTCCCGGCCAGGATGACGGGCCGCTCGGCGGCCTGCAGGAGGGCGGCGGCGCGGTGCAGCTCGCCGGCGACCGGCTCGACGAGCGGCCGCGCACGGCGGGGGACGGGCGTCCCGACCACGTCGCTCTCGAGCACGTCGTCGGGCAGCTCGAGGTGGGTCGCGCCCGGCTTCTCGCGCTCCGCCACGGCGAACGCCTTGCGCACCGCCTCGGGGATGATGGCGGCGTCGTGGATGCGCGCGTTCCACTTCGTCACCGGCTTCATCATGCGCACGATGTCGATGTACTGGTGGCTCTCCTTGTGCATCTCGCCGAGGCCGGTCTGGCCGGTCAGCGCGACGACGGGCGCGCGGTCGAGGTACGCGTCGGCGAGCCCGGTGACGAGGTTGGTCGCGCCCGGCCCCAGCGTCCCCAGGCAGACGCCCGCCTGGCCCGTGAGCCGGCCGTAGGCGTCGGCCATGAAGGCGGCCCCCTGCTCGTGGCGGACGGGCACGAAGCGGATCTGGCTCGACGCGTCCAGAGCGTCGTTCAGGTCGAGCGTCTCCTCGCCGGGGATGCCGAACACGTACCGCACGCCCTCGTTCTCGAGGCACTGGACGAACAGGTCGGCGGCACGTGGCATCGTGCGGGCAGCATAGTGAAGGGGGAGCGATGAGCCTGGTGGTGGTCTCGGCCGGCGGAACCGGCTTCGAACCGGCACGGCGCCGCTGATGGACGGCGTCGTCGTGATCACGGGCGGGGCGCGCGGGATCGGCGCCGCGACCGCCCGCGTGGCGGCGCACCGCGGCCACCCGGTGGTGGTGAACTACCGCTCGAGCGGCGGCCTCGCCGAGGCGCTCGCGGCCGAGATCGCCGCCGCGGGCGGCAGGGCACTCGCCGTCGGGGCGGACGTCGCCGGGGAGGAGGGCGTCGCCGCCCTGTTCGCGACGGTCGACGAGTGGCGCGGGCGGGAGCCGCTGGCGGGGCTCGTGAACAACGCCGGCGTCGACGGGCCGCGCGACCCGATCGAGCGCGTGACCGCCGCCGACGTCGCCCCGCTCTTCGCCGTGAACGCGGTCGCCACGATCCTGTGCTGCCGCGAGGCGGTGCGGCGGATGGCGGCCCGAAACGGCGGGCCGGGCGGGTCGATCGTGAACGTCTCGTCGATGTCGGCGACGATCGGCGGCCGCACCGGCGCCGCCTACTACGCCGCGTCCAAGTCGGCCGTCGACACGATCACGGTCGGCCTGGCGAAGGAGGTCGCGTCCGAGGGCGTGCGGGTGAACGCCGTGCGTCCGGGCATGACGCGCACGCCGATGACCGAGGGGCGCCTGAACGATCCCGCCCGGCGTGCCGCGACCGAGGCGACCATCCCGATGGGGCGGGTGGCGGCGCCCGACGAGGTCGCGCGGCCGATCGTGTGGCTGCTCTCCGACGAGGCGTCGTTCGTGTCCGGCTGCCTGCTCGACGTGTCGGGCGGCGGCTTCGTGATCGGTCAGTAGCCGGCGGTCTTGTAGCAGGAGTCGCCCGCGCCGGCGATCGCCTGCTCCTCGTGCGTGAACGTCCCGTCGTACGACTTCGAGTACTGGTGGAACGGGTTCGGCGTGTAGGTGGGCAGCGCGTCGTAGTCGGGCTGGCCGTTGTCGCGGTTCGGGAACCCATTCGGGGCGTACGTGCCCGGCGGCGGCCCGTGCCAGGAGACGATCGGCGTCACGCCCGGTCCCATCGCGCTCGCCCGGTACTCCTTCCCGTTGCCCTTCGGGCCGCGCCCGAACATGTTGGGGAAGACGCCGGCGCAGAAGTTCCCGTGCGGGTTGTGGGCGAGGAAGCTGTTGAACCGCATCCAGCCGCCCGACTGGCGGTAGCCCGTCGTCCAGGCGCTCGGGTCGAGCGTGTCGACGTAGATGTTGCGCCCGTAGGTGTCGGTCGGGTTGCCCGTCGAGGTGGCGCCGAAGCCGTGCACGGCGGCGCCGCGGTAGGAGAACTTGCCGTACAGGTGCTGGTAGGCGCCGTTGTAGACCCAGTCCCACTTCAGCCACAGGACGGGCAGCGGGCCGCTCCAGTGCGACACCTGCAGCTCGTGGGCGCTCTGCAGCGACGACGTCGGCTTCTTGCCCGAGTTGGGCAGCATCCGCTGCCACGACTGCACGGCCCAGTTCTGGCCGTTCGGCGTGGTGCAGGCGACGACCAGCCAGTGCAGCGACGGGCCGGTGTAGCGCCCGCACCCATTGTGCTTCACGATCTGCTTCCAGTAGCCGCTGCCGAAGCTGCCGTAGCCGCCGGAGTAGTCGAGCGTGAACTTGACCTGCTTGTGCGCCTTCGAGGGCGCGCGCGCGTTCAGCGCGCCCCACACCAGCACGTGGTGCCAGGCGCCGCCGCGGACGTAGGAGACGACCGCCCGGCCCTTGCTGTTCACCGCGATGCTGACGTGCGTCGCGTTGCGGTCGATCATCTGGCTGGCGGAGGCGCCGGCGGGGGCGATCAGGAGCGCGGCCACGCAGGCGACCAGGAGGCGGGTGATGCGGGCCACGACGGTTTCCATCGGCCGCGCGGCGGCGTCGCCGAATCCCCGGGACGGGGGACGGCGTCACGCCCGGCGTGCGCGGATCGGCACACATGTCTGGCCGGAGGCGACTTGTTCCGTGACGGCGGCAGGCGGGACGCTTGGTCGGTCACCGACCGAGGAGCACCACATGCGTCACGCAGCAGCCGTCTTCCACACCCTCGCGCTCTCGATCGCGAGCAGGTTCCGCCGCGACGAGCGCGGCCAGGGCACCGTCGAGTACGTCGGCCTGGCCATGGCCGTCGGCGTCCTCCTGCTCGCCGTCAGCTCGTTCTTCGGCGGCACCGACCACGGCATCGGCAGCGTCGTCACCGGCGCGATCAAGTCGGCCGTGCAGCGGGCCGCCGGCGGCGGGAAGTAGCAATGCGGGAGAGGCGGGAGCGCCCCGGCGCTCCCGCGGCTCCCGCGGTGCGGCCGAGCGCGTCTACCGCTGCCGCAGATCGGCGAGCGCCTCGCCGACGGTCGTGCGGTATGCGCGCAGGGTTGGGAGCTGCCGGGCGTTCCGCCACGCCTCGTCCTGGCGGACGACACACCGAGCATCGCGGCGCGCTCCCGGGCGCTCGGCACGCGTCGGCAGAGCTCGGCGGACATGCGCTCCACCAGCGATCGACATGACCGGCGGCTTCCGGTGCCGTATATCATCGGCCACCGTGGGGCCGAGAGGTGACCCGGGCCCTTTGCGCGGTCGGGCGTGCGAGCGTCCGGCTCGGGTGGGGCGTGATCACGGGGTGGCCAGCGGCCGCCCTCGCGCCGGACGTCCCGGCGGGCCCGCCCGGCGGGCGGTGCCTTCCCTCCGCCCGAGCGGGCGCCGGTGAGCCCGACGCTGTCCGGCCTCGACATCGCGCGGGCCGGCGCGCTGCTGGCCGCGCCCGCCGGCCGGCCGAACCTGCACGCGCTCGTGCTCGTCCTGCTGGCGGCTGCGCTCGCCACCGTGCTCGCGAGCCTGCACCGCCGCGTCCGCCTGCCCACCGTGGTGGTCGAGATCGTGCTCGGGATCATCATCGGGCCGCGGGTGCTGGGCATCGCCGACGTCAATCCGTACATCACGATCCTGGCCGACTTCGGGCTCGGGTTCCTGTTCTTCGTCGCCGGGATCGAGGTGATCGCGATGCGGGTGGAACGGCGCCTGCTGGGCCGCGGCACGGTCGCCTGGGGGATCGTCCTGGCCGCGGCGCTTGCCGTCGGCTTCGGCCTCGAGCAGGCCGGCCTCGACGCCCGCTGGTGGCTGGTCGGCGTCGCGCTCTCGACGACGGCGCTGGGCGCGCTCGTGCCGATCCTGTCCGACGCCGGGCTCCTGTCCACGCCGATGGGATCGGCGGTGCTGGGGAGCGGCATCGCCGGCGAGTTCTGGCCGGTCGTCGTCATCTCGGTCTTCCTCACCGGCGCCTACGGGGCCGCCAGGGAGGTGGTGCTGCTGGTGGCGTTCGGGCTGCTCGTCCTGCTCACGGCGGTCGTCGTCCTCAGCACGCGGCCGCCGGCGATCGTCCGCATCCTGCAGGAGACCGTCCACACCAGCGGGCAGGCCGCCGTGCGCGGGTCGCTCTTCGTGCTCGCCGCCCTGGTGTTTCTGGCCACCAACGCCGGGTTCGACTTCGTGCTCGGCGCCTTCGCGGCAGGGCTCGTGATCGGCCTCGTCCTCGATTCGCCGGAGGGCGAGGAGGTGCGTCTGCGGCTCGACGGCATCGGCTTCGGCTTCCTGATCCCGATCTACTTCGTCGTCACCGGGATGAGCTTCGACCTCGACAGCCTGCTGAGCCCGACCGGGCTCGGGCTGGCGGGCCTCTTCCTCGCGATCTTCCTCGCCCTGCACGTCCTGCCGGCGCTGCTCTGGCGGCGGACGCTCGACCGGCGTGAGCTGGCCGGCCTGGTGCTGTGCAGCGCCACCGGGCTGCCCATGATCGCCGCGATCGTGGGCATCGGCATCGATCAGGGTGGCATCTCCCCGAGCGTCGGCGCCTCGCTGATCGGCGCCGGGATGGTCTCGGTGCTCGTCTATCCGCTGCTGACGACGTTCCTCGTCCCGGGGGCCGCGCCCGCCGCGGGCGCGTCGGCGACCAGGGCCCCGAGCTCGTGATCGAGGTCGCCGAGCTGATCTGGGATCCGTCCGGCTGAGCGATCGCCGCCGCCGGGTACCCTGAGCGAATGGCTTACCGCGAGCTGCCAGCGCCGCCGGGCCTCGAGCGTCAGGTGGCGTGTGTCTGGGAGAGCGGCGGCACCGCGACGCGCGTGCTGCCCGACGCCTGCGTCGACGTCGTCTGGAGTGCGGGCCGCCTGATCGTGGCCGGGCCGGCGACGGTGCCGGTGCTGGCGTCAGCCACCCCCGGGGAGGGCCGCTGCGGCGTGCGCTTCCGGGTCGGCCTGGCGGGCGCCGCGCTGGGGCTGCCCGCCTCGGAGCTGCTCGACGTGTCGGTGCCGCTGGTCGACGTCTGGGGCGGCGAGGGCAGGCGGCTCGAGGGCCGCGTGGCCGCTGCGGAGCGGCCGCTCGCGGCGCTCGTCGCCGGCGTCGCCGAGCGCATCGGTGCAGCACGCGAGGACGTCGTCCGCGACGCCGTCCTGCGGCTGCACGAGGGCGAGCCGGGAGTCGCCCGCCTCGCCCGTGACGCGGCGCTCAGCGAGCGCCAGCTGCTGCGGCGCTTCGAGCGCGCCGTCGGCTACGGGCCGCGCACGCTGAGCCGGGTGCTGCGGCTGCAGCGGTTCCTGGCCCTCGCCCGCTCCGGCGAGCCACTCGCCCGGCTGGCGGTGGACGCCGGCTACGCCGACCAGGCCCACCTCACCCGCGAGTGCGGCGCGCTCGCGGGCCTCGCCCCGGCGGCGCTCCTCGCCGAGGGCGCGGGCCCGGCGGGCGAGCCGGCGCCGGTGACGTCCGAAACGTTCAAGACGGGCGGGCTCGGGGCTGTCACGCTGCGGGCATGATCGACATCCGAAACGCCCACCGCTTCGTCGCCCTGCACGGGCGCCTGATCGACCGCCGCCGCATCGCCGGGGATCCCGGCCCGATCCGCTCCGCCCTGGCCGCGCACCAGAACCCCGACGGCGGCTTCGCCTACCTCGAGCCGGACCTGCCCGACGCCGCCGGCCAGCCGATCGCGGCGCTCGCGGCGCTGGAGGTGCTGCACGAGATCGGCGCCGCGGCCGACGACCCGCTCCTCACCGGGCTCGGCGCCTGGCTGCAGGCCGTCACGAACGCCGACGGCGGCATCCCGAACGTGCTCCCCTACGACGCCGACGCCGTCCCGCACGCGCCCTGGATGGGGCCCGACCCGGACGCCCCGTCGGCGCTCCTGATGACGGCCGCCCTGGCGGCCGCCGCCCAGCGCGTGGGCATGCGCGACTCCTGGGTCGAGCGTGCGTCGGCCTACGTGTGGCAGCACATCCCCGTCCTCGACCCGAACGCCGGCTACCAGATGAAGTACGTGATCGACTTCCTGGACGCGGCCCCCGACCGGGAGCGGGCGGACGCTGCGCTCGCGCGGTTGGCCGCGGCCGTCGGCGGACGCGGGTCGCTCGCGGTCGGCGGCGGGGTGGAGGGGGAGGAGCTGACCGCGATCTCCGTCTGCGCGCGCCCCGACCATGCCGGCCGCCGCCTCTTCGACCCGGCCGCGGTCGAGCGCCAGCTGGACGAGCTCGCCGCCGGCCAGCAGCCCGACGGCGGGTGGACGTTCGACTGGCTCGACTGGAACCCTGCGGTCACGTGGGAGTGGCGCGCCCGCCTGACGGTCGACGCGCTGCGCACGCTGCGCGCCAACGGCCGGATCTGACCGAACCCTGATAGCTTGCAGGCGTGATCCCCGAGGCCAAGCTCGAGCAGACCGGCGCGGGACTCGTGCCCAAGGGCGAGGGCTGGTTCGTCCTGAACGCCCGCGAGGCCGCCTGGCACGAGGGCGTCTACGGCGCCTACACCCGCTTCGAGGGCGATCCCCGCTTCACCCAGATCGGGATCAACATCGGCGTGCTCGCCCCGGGCCAGCCCGCCTGCATGTACCACGGCGAGGACGAGCAGGAGGACTTCCTCGTGCTCTACGGCGAATGCCTGCTCCTGATCGAGGGCGAGGAGCGCGCGCTGCGGGCCTGGGACTTCGTCCACTGCCCGGCGTGGACCGAGCACGTGTTCGTCGGCGCCGGCGACGGCCCGTGCGCGGTGCTCGCGATCGGCGGGCGCAGCGGCGGCGGCGTGGTCTATCCGGCGTCCGAGCTGGCACAGCGCCACAACGCCGGGGTCGAGCAGGAGACCACCGAGCCGCGCGAGGCCTACGCGGCGATGCCCGCCGACGCGGACGTGCCGTTCCGCGAGGGCTGGCTGCCGGAGTAGGCGCTACCCGGCGCGGGGCTCGACCGGGAACGACAGCTTCACGAGCGCGTTCCAGCGCACGACCGCGCCGCCCTCGACATCGCAGGTCAGCGACATCACGTCGACGTGGGAGATGCCCCGGATCGACCGGCCGGCCGATTCCACGGCCTCGCGCACGGCGTCATCGGAGCCCCGGTCGGACGTCCCGATCACCTCGATCACCTTCGTCACCGGCACGGCGGCTCAGCTCCGCCGGGGTGCGGGATCCGGATCCTGCTCGGGCTCGGTCGCGCGGAAGAGGTCGCGCACGCCGGCCTGGCGGGCGCGCTCGACCGTCACCTGCAGCGGCTGGTCGAGCCGCGCGGCGACGCCGCTCATCGACGAGCTCATGCGGGCGACGGCGGTCGAGACGTCGGCGACGTCCTGCCGCAGCGATGCCATCCCGGTCGAGATCAGGTCGACCAGCAGCTCGAGGTCCTCGATCCGTCCGAGCCGCTCGGCCAGGAGGTCGCGGTTGACCTGGTCCATCTGGGTCGCGAGCGCCTTGATCAGCTCGCGCAGGTCGGTCAGGCGGCGCGGCGTGGAGCGATCGTCCATCGCCCGCTCGACCGCCCGCTCGACGGCGTCGGGCAGGGACTGCTCGAGGGCGGCGGCGGTCTGGCGCAGCTCGCCGACGTTGGCCTCTGCGCGGGCGAGGATCGTGCGCAGGTCGGGCATCGGCTGCGGGGTGTCGGCCGGCACCCCCGACGCGCGCTCCGAGCGGGCCCGGGCACGCAGCTCCTGGATCCGACGGTAGAGCTGTGCCTCAGCCTCGGCCATCGGGTTTTCCTCTTCGGCCATCGCGCCACCCAGTCTATCCCCCGTCCGCCGCCGCTGCTAGGCTCGAACGGCGTTTTTGCTCTGCAAATCAGGAGTCGCGATGGACGACGATCAGCCCAGCTTCACCCGCATCATCGAGCCGGCCGCCGCGGGCTCCGCGCCGCGCGCGGTCCCGGCGGGTACCCACCCCGCGCTCGTATGGCGGCCCAAGCTCGGCGAGGAGCAGACGTTCCCGCTCGAGCACCGCGCGGCGACGATCGGCCGCCACGAGGACAACGACATCGTCCTCGCCGGCCCGACCGTGTCCGCGCGGCACGCCGTGGTGCGGCGGGAGCAGATGGGCGTCGTGCTCGAGGACGAGGGGAGCCTGAACGGCACGTTCGTGAACGGCCAGCTGATCCAGCAGCACCTGCTCGAGGAGGGCGACCAGATCCAGGTGGGGCCGCACCTCCTGGTCTACGTCCCTCCGGCGGGGGCGGCCTAGGCTGCGCGCCTCAGCCGGTGAACTGCAGCGGCGCCCAGCTGGGCACGGGGGCGACGTCGAGCACCGGCGTCTGGTCGGTCGGCATGCGGTAGGCGAAGCGGCCGGCGCCCTCGTCGAAGGTGATGTCCAGCATCCCGGACTTGAGCCGGTGGTCGAGCCACGCCCCCCGGAACACGAGCTTGCGCAGCCAGTACGCGAGCGGATCGGTGTGGAGCGTGTTCAGCAGGCGCGCGTTCATGGTCAGGTGGCGGCCGAGCCGGCTGCGGGGATGGTCGACGCGGCCGGCGCTGGCCAGCTCGACCAGGTCGGCGGCCTCGTTCTCGCTCAGGTCGCGCATGGGCACGAGCTCGAGCCTGATGGCGGCGGCGGTCACCCGCTGCTCGAAGTCCGTGCGCGAGAATGCGTACCGGTAGTCGAGGAACTCGACCACGAAGTCGTCGCCCGACACGTACTCGAATCCGGTCTGCTCCATCGGAGGTTCGGGATGCCCCATCACAGGACATGGTAGTGGCGCGGATCCGTCTGGAACGCGGGCCCGTCGTCTGTGAGCGCGGAGAGCTGGCGACGAGCCTCTGGTCGCGCACGAAAGGCCTGCTCGGCCGCTCGGGCCTGGCGGACGACGAGGGCCTGTGGATCCCGACCAGCTCCATCCACATGTTCGGGATGCGGTTTGCGATCGACGTGATCTACGCCGACCGGGAGGGGCGGGTGCTGAAGCTCGTGCGTGCGATCAAGCCGTGGCGGGCGTCGTGGTGCCTGGGCGCGAAGGCGGCGCTCGAGCTGCCCGTCGGCGCGATCGACCGCAGCGGCGTCGCGGTCGGCGACCACCTCGTGATCGAGCACACGTAGGCGAGCCGCCGGGTTCTGGCTGAACGACAAGTATGCCAGACCAAATTATCGAGGCGACCTGCCGACTTATCATGGTAGATGTTCGGCAAATTCGTCTTCACGCTGGCGCTCGCACTCGCGGCCGCCGCACCGGCCGGGAGCGCGACCGCCCGGCCTGCGCGTGCCTCGGCCGCCGCTCCGCCGCAGCTCGGCGCGGCGGTGAACACGGTCATGCTCGCCGGCGCCGACGCGCGGTACGCGCGGACGCTCCTCCAGCATTTCGCCTCGGTCACGCCGGAGTACGAGATGGAGATGAGCCAGATCGAGCCGGCGCCGGGCCGGTTCACGTTCGCCGCCGCCGACCGCATCGTCGCCTTCGCCGGCCGCCACGGCCTGCCCGTGCGCGGGCACACGCTCGTCTGGGACGAGATGGTGCCGGGCTGGGTGACCGACCGCGCCTGGACGCGGCCCGAGCTCGAGGCGGTGCTGCGCCGCTATATCACCACGGTCGTCTCGCACTACCGCGGCCGGGTGGCCGAGTGGGACGTGGTGAACGAGCCGCTGACGGCCGACGGGCGCCTGCGCCGCAGCGTGTGGGAGCGGGTGATCGGGCCGGGCTACATCGCCCTCGCGTTCCGCTGGGCGCACGCCGCCGATCCGCATGCGGCGCTGTTCGTGAACGAGTACGGCGCCGAGTGGCAAGACGCGAAGGAGCGGGCGCTGCACCGCCTGGTGGCGCGGCTGCGCGGCGCGGGCGTGCCGGTCGGCGGCGTCGGCCTGCAGGCGCACCTGAGCCTCGCCGCGCATCCGCCGCGGGCGCAGTTGACAGCCGTCTTGCGCAGCTTCGCCGCCCTCGGCGTGCGGGTGGAGATCACCGAGCTCGACGTCGAGACGGCCGGCCCGGGCCCGCTGGCGCGGCGGCTGGCCGAGCAGGCGTCGATCTATTCGACGGTCGCCTCGGCCTGCCGGGCCGTCCCCGCCTGCCGCCGGATCACGACGTGGGGCGTGACCGACGCCGCCAGCTGGCGCGGTCCTGCGCAACGGGCGCTCCCGTTCGCCGTCGACTACCGTGCGAAACCCGCTTGGCGCGCGCTGGCGGCCGCGCTCAGTCCTCGCGGCTGACCACCTCGCGCACCAGTTCGTGGTTGGCGTCGACCTTCTCGGTGCGCTCCCACACCCGTCCGCCGTCGCCGAGGTACATGGCCAGCCCGACGGCGATCGGCACTGACCACCACAGCCAGTAGGCCCAGAGGAACACCGGGTTCACGCGCAGCATGTAGCGGAGCCGGTCGCGGCGGCGGTCGAGCACGAGCGCGGTGCGCCGCCACGTCGCGGCGTAGGTGATGCCCATGCTGATGCAGTAGAGGACGATGCTCGCCAGGGCGAGCAGCACCAGGCCGACCGGGAGCGGGCTGGTGCCGTCGGCCCAGACGACGAGCGCCCATACGCCGACCGGGATCCCGAGCGGGTTCGCCCCGAGCGAGAGGCAGGGCAGGAAATTTGTCCACGCCCGGACGCGGTCGCGCCGGCGCATGCCCATCAGCCGCAGCGGCGCGCCGAGCGACTGGAAGAACCCGCAGATCCAGCGCTTGCGCTGGGTGTACCCGCGCCCGAGCGTGAGCGGCACCTCCTCGATCAGCGGACTGGCGATCACGCCCAGGCGGCGGCCGTTGACCCAGAGCCGCATGCCGACTTCGGGATCCTCGATCGTCACCCACGGGTTGAAGCTGCCCAGCGCGATCAGGTCGCGGGCGTGGTAGAAGAGCCCCTTGCCGAGCACCCAGTAGGGGTGGCGGCCGTGGGCGGACAGGTGCGGGTAGCGCAGGCCGTCCCAGGCCATGTGGTCCATCGCGTGCCACGACGCCGGCCACGTGTCGAGCAGGTTGCCGGCCACGTTCGTGGACTGGACGACGTCGTAGCGGGCCGCGCCCGCGGCGCCCGCGAGCAGGTGGCCGCGCGGAGGCACGCTGTCGGCGTCGATGTAGTTCAGGAGCCACTCGCCCTCGCGCTCCTCGGCGGCGATCGTGTAGAGCGCGTAGACGAGCTGGCGCGTCTTCTTCGGCGGCAGTGCGCGGTTCGCGGCGGTGGCACCGGCGTGCCACCAGTACGCCTTCGGCGTCTCGTCCCAGCTGCGCCAGACCGGATCCCAGCGTTCGTCGCTCGTTGCCGGCACGGGCAGCACCTCGAGGAACGGGAAGTCCGTCTGTAGCCGTTCCAGCGCCGCCCGCGTCTCGTGGTCGTCGTGGTTGGGCACGGCGACGATCCGGCGGCGGTCGGCGGGATACTCGAGCGCCGCCAGGCCGAGAAACGTCGTCCGCATCGTGGACTCCGGCTCGCGCAGGACGGGGTAGAGCAGGACGATCCGCGGCGGCGGATCCGTGAGGGCGGCCTCCGCGCCGTCCTCGTCCACCCAGTCGACCGGGCGCGCCAGCAGGTAGAGGTCATGGACGAGGGAGACGAGGTAGACCAGCTGGGTGGCGACGAACACCGCCGCCAGGACGGCGACGGTGATCGACACGACGAGCACGGTCACGCGGGCGCGGTCACCGGGCCAGTCTGCGCCGGTGCAGTTCGGCGTGCGCGGCGTCGGAGTGGTCGTCGGCGTCCTGCTCGCGGACCCAGGCGACCAGCTCGCGCATGCCGTCGTCGAAGTTCGCCGCGGCCGTGAAGCCGAGCAGCGTCTGCGCCTTGGTCACGTCGGCCCAGCAGTGGCGGATGTCGCCGGAGCGGGAGGTGGCCGAGAGCCTGGCCGGCAGCTGCACGCCGATGTGCTGCGCCAGCACCTCGGCCACCTCGAGCACGGAAACCGGCCGGCCGGTGCCGATGTTGATCGCCTCTCCCACCGCCCGCTGCGAGCGCAGCGCGAGCACGGTCGCGCGAGCGACATCGTGGACGTGGACGAAGTCGCGCAGCTGGCGGCCGTCCTCGAAGACGAGCGGCGGCTGGTGGTTGATCAGGCGCGAGCTGAAGATGGCGGCGACGCCGGTGTAGGGGTTCGAGAGCGCCTGGCGCGGGCCGTAGGTGTTGAAGTAGCGCAGCGCGACGACGCCGATGTCGTAGGCGCGGCCCACGGCGAGGCACATGAGCTCCTGGTCGAGCTTGGAGATGGCATAGATCGACGCGGGGTGGAGCGGCTTCGTCTCGGGCGTCGGCGCCGGCTCGGCCGGAGCGCCGCACTCCGGGCAGCGCATCTCCCATTCGCGGGCGGCGAGCTGGTGGTCGGGGCGCACCGCGGGGTGGAGGAGGCCGTGCTGCGCACAGTTGTAGGCGCCCTCGCCGTAGACCGACATCGACGACGCCACCACGATCCGCTGCACCCGGTGCGGCTCGTTGGCGAGCAGCTCGAGCAGGACGCCGGTGGCGCTCGTGTTCCCGTCGACGTAGCGGCTGATCTGGTACATCGACTGGCCGACGCCGACCTCGGCGGCGTGGTGGACGATGGCGTCGACGCCGCGCAGTGCCCGCCGTAGCGCGTCTGCGTCGCCCACGTCGCCGCGCACGAACTCGGCCCCGTCGGGGACGTGGCGGGGACCGTGCAGGCCGTGCACCTGCTCGACCAGACGGTCGTAGACACGCACCTCGTCGCCCGCCTCGAGCAGCGACTCGGCCACGTGTGACCCGATGAACCCGGCACCGCCGGTGATCAGCACTCGCGCCACGCCTCAGCGCTCCCTTCAGGATGACGACTGCCCCGTCCGTCGTCGGCCCGACGACGGCTGCCCGCGGGGATCTCCTGCGGGCGACGACGACCCGCTGCGCCCGCGACCCGCGCGTAGATGGTGACGGTGAACGGGTCCGCTGTCAAGCCGGCGAGGGTACGCGCCGGGTCGGATGCGAGAATAGCGCCCCGTGTCCGCGCCCCCCACCGAGATCCTCCTGCGCCCGCGCGGCCCCTACTCGCTGGCCGACTCCGCCGGCCTCTCCGACTCCACCCGGCGCCACCGCGGCGGTGTACTCGAGCTGGCCCTGCCGACCGCTCCGGAGGTGGCGCTGATTCGGGTCTGGCAGCGGCCTGACGGCGATCTCGCCGCCCGGATGGCCGCGCCCGACGCCGGCGCAGCGTTGGACGCGCTGCGCTTCGTCCTCGCCGTCGATGTCGACCACACGCCGTTCCTGCGCCTGGCGGCGGCCGACCCGCTCCTGCGCGACTCGGTGCGGCGGCGGCCGGGCCGGCGCCCGGCGCGGCTCGGCACGGTCGCCCATGCGCTCGTACGGGCGGTGTGCGGCCAGCTGATCACGGGGCGCGAGGCGATGCGGATCGAGGGCCGCCTCCTGCGGCACGTGTGCCCGCCGGCGGGCGACCTGCTGCGGCCGCCGCAGGCGTCCGATCTCGGCCGCCTGAGCGCCGCGCACGCCGAGCGGGCCGGGCTCTCGCCGCGGCGGGCGGCCGCGCTCGTGCGGATCGCGCGGACGCTCGACCTCGAGCGCCTGCGGACGGTCCCGGCGCAGGCGGCGGTGGCGCGGCTGACGGCCGAGCCCGGCCTGGGGCCGTGGTCGGCCGGCGTGATCGCCGGGCAGGGGCTCGGCTCCTACGCGCACGGCCCGGTCGGCGACCTCGGCCTGATCAAGCTCTGCTCGGCGCTGCTCGGCCGCCGTGCCGACGCCGCCGACACCGCCGCGCTGCTCGACCGCTACGGCGAGTGGGGCGGCCTGGCGGCGTCCCACCTGCTGCACCACCCGCTCGCGCACGACCGCGCCGCCTACTACCGGGCGGCGTACGCGCGGGCGGGCTGATCAGCCCCAGACGTCGTGCGCCACCCCGGCCGCGGCCAGCGCCTCGGCCCGGGTCGGGTAGTCCTGGATCGCGCTGATCAGGCCGTCGCGCAGCGTGAAGACGATCGCCGCCACCCCGCGGCGCTGCTCCTGGTCGGCCGTCGGCGAGACCGGCAGGCCGACGGTCGGGGCACGGACCGCCAGCACCACCCGGTCGCCGGCCGCGACGAGCTCGATCGCCTCGACGGCGGGCATGTGCCGCGCGCGGCTGCCCGCGTTCGCGATCACCGCCTCGCGGTCGGGGCAGTCGAGGTCGGGGCGGACGCCGCGGTGGGTCACCTCCGGCGCGAGCCGGGCGGCGAGGGTGTCGATGTCGCTCCGCCGCAGCGCGTCCAGCCAGTCGGCCCAGATGATCTCGATGTTCGAGCCCGGTGTGCGGGTGGTCGGTGTCGTGGCGTCTCCTTCCTCGAGCCCTGCCGGCTTCCAGGGTAGCCACCGCGGCGCAACTGCGTTACATTACGCACGTGGCGACCTCGTCGTCCAACCGGGCAGGGTCTGGGCAGCGCACGACTCCGAAGCCTCCTCCCGAGGTGGTCGCGGCCGATGCTGCGACCACGGGAAAGCGGCCGGTCGCGACGCCGTCCGAGCAGACGCCGTCGGCCAACTGGTACCGGGCGTTCACCACGCTCCAGTCGGCGGATCCGAGCGACGTGCAGAAGATCGCCGCCAGCCAGATCGAGATGCTGCGCGGCTTCTACACGGAGGTGATCGACCAGTCGAAGCAGAGCTTCCGGCTGGCGCTGCACGGGTCGGTGATCGGCCTGTGCTTCTTCCTTGTCGCAATCGCGGTGCTGCTCTTGCAGGCGCCGCAGGCGAGCGAGGTGGCGGTGATCAGCGCGCTTGCGGGTGGGATCGTGCAGGTGTTCAGCGGGATGCTGTTTGCGATGTTTCGGTCGGCGCGGCAGCAGCTGTCGCGCTATCACGAGCGGCTTGACCTGACGCAGCGGTATCTGCTTGCGAACAGCATCTGTGCGGCGATGCCGGATCCGACGCAGACGGAGGTGCGGGCGGAGCTGGTGCGCACGATCGCGAACTGCGCGCCGGCGGATGCCGAGGCGGCGGCCGCAGGGGCGGCGAGGGCCGCGCACGCCGCCCGGTAGCGGCGCCTGATCCATCCCGGGGATCCGGCCGGATCGGCGCGGGTACCGCAACTCGGCGATTCCCATCACGGAACTGCAACACTTGCTGTTGCAGATCTTCCGTTTGCGGTTCTGGTCGGATACGGTGAGATCGAGCTCCGGGGCGGCCGGAGCGGTCAAGCCCAGAAGCGCCGATCCGCCTCCGGTGAGTCCCCCGCCAGGCCCGGCCGCGACCCCAAGGAGCCATCGCCCATGGCTGCATCGACCGTGCTCGTCGTCGACGACGAGCCTCGCATCGTGGAGTTCCTCTCGGAGAACCTGCGCGACGACGACTTCAGCGTCCTCGCGGCGGGGAGCGGCGCCGAGGCGCTCGAGCTGCTCGGGCGCTCCCGCCCCGACCTCGTGCTGCTCGACGTCGTCCTGCCCGACATGAGCGGCTACGACGTCTGCCGCACCGTCCGCCAGGGCGACGGCGTGAACGACCCGTGGGATCCCGACCTCCCCATCATCATGCTGAGCGCGAAGGCCGAGCACACCGACCGCGTCCGCGGCCTCACCCGCGGCGCCGACGACTACGTGACGAAGCCCTTCCACTATCCGGAGCTGCTCGCCCGGATCGGGGCGGTGCTCGGACGGGTCGCCCGCAGCCGCGACCGGCAGGTGATCCGGCACGGCGATCTGGCCGTGAACACGCTCTCGCGCGAGGTCACCGTCGCCGGCATCATGCTCGACCTCTCGGCCAAGGAGTACCAGCTGCTCACCACCCTCGCCTCCGAGCCCGACCGCGTCTTCACGAAGGCCGAGCTGCTCGCGAACGTCTGGGGGTTCCGGGCCCAGGGCCGTACTCGCACCCTCGACTCGCACGCGAGCCGGCTGCGGCAGAAGCTGCGGGTGCATTCTGACGCCGCCTGGATCGCGAACGAGTGGGGCATCGGCTACCGCCTGTGCAGGCCGCGATGATCCGCGATGCACTGCGCCGCCGGCGGGCGGACGTGGACGACCGCCTGCGAGCCTCGGTGGACGAGCTCTCGGAGCAGCTCGCGCGCGAGGAGCGGGCGCGGGCCGAGTTCATCGGCAAGGTCTCGCATGAGCTGCGCACGCCGCTCACCGTGATCAAGGGCTACGTCTACACCCTGCACCGGGCCGAGTCCGACCCGGCCAAGGCGGCCAGGCTCGACGTCATCGACGGCGAGTGCGAACGGCTGGGCTATCTGATCGAGGATCTGCTCGAGCTCTCGCGCGCCCGCGCCGGCGAGCTGCGCATCCAGGCCGAGGTCTTCCCGCTCGAGCGGTGCGTGCGCGAGGTCGCCGAGCGGCTGCAGATGGTCGCCGATCGCGGCGGCGTGCGCGTGCGGATGCGGTGGGAGTGCAACGGCGGGCTGCTGCGCGGCGACCAGAACCGCGTCCGCCAGGTCTTCGCGAACCTGATCACGAACGGCATCAAGTACGCCCCCCCGGGGACGGAGGTGACGATCTGCGGCACGCGGTCGGCCGGCGAGTTCCAGGTGAGCGTCGAGGACGCCGGGCGCGGCATCCCCCCGGCGGACATTCCGTTCATCTTCGACGAGTTCTTCCAGTCCGACCGGCCGGAGCCGGGCGCCGGGCTCGGCCTGGCGGTGGCGCGGGAGCTGGTCGAGGCCCACGGCGGAACGATCGACGTCGTGAGCGCGGTGGGCGGCGGCACCCGCTTCACCGTTCACCTGCCGTGCTGGGAGGACGGATGAGCTCCCGGCCGATGCGCAGCCGGCCGATGACGCTCGTCGCCGACTCGACCGCCGCGTCGCCGCCCGAGCGTCTGAGGCTCGTCTCCGCGCTCGCGCCGGCGGGACGGCTCGCCCGCGCCGAGGGATTCGTCCACCCCGGCCACGACCACGAGCTGCGCCTTCCGGGCATCGGCGGGCGCTACCTGGCCGTGCTGGCAGACCATGCGCATGCCCGCGGCTGGGAGGCGCCCGAGGTCGGAGCGCTGCTCGACGCCGTCGAGGAGCGCTCCGCAATGTGGATCGTGTGCCCGTCGGCCGCTGTCCTGCGGCGCGCCGGCCTGATCGCGCGCGGGCGCGGACGGCGTGCCTGTGCCCGATGGGCATCCGGGCGGTGGACGCGCGCCGCGGCCGACGCGGACGCGCTTGCCGCCGTCGCGGCGGCGGCGCGGCCGGGCGTCGTCCGCGCCGCGGCCGTCTCCGGTCGGCGCGCGCCGGCACGGTTCGTCTCCGCGGTCGCCGTTCCGGGTGTGCGCTGCGGCCGCCTCGAGCAAGGGCTGGCGGCGGCCCTGGGAGTTGCGTGGACGGTTGAGCTGCTGCTCGCTCCGGCGCTGCCGCCCGGCTCGCTGATGACCGTCAGGGAACGCATCGCGGCAGCCCCACGGTGCGGCTGGTGCGGAACCCCCATGCCGGACGGCAGGTGCCGGCGCTGCCACCCGCGCACCCCAGGATGAGCAGGCACCGGCGTCGAAGCATCATCCTGGCGGCCACCGGGGTCGTGCTCGTGCTCATGGCGCTGGCCCGGACGGCGCATGGCGGTCAGACCGCCGCGGTCACCGGGACGCGCGTCGCACGCCTCGTCACGGTCAGGCTCGTCGCGGCGGGGCACACGCTGACCGCGGCCGACCTCGGCACCGTCAGGATCGACGCGGCCGGGGCGTCCCCGCACCAGCTCGAGCGCGCCGCCCAGGCGATCGGCCGTCGCACCGCGGTCACGCTCGCGCCGGGCTCGCCCGTGATGGACGCCGAGCTGGCGGCGCCGCACAGCGTCGCCGGCGCGCGCGAGGTGGCCCTGCGGCTGGACGCCGACGCCGGCGTGCCCGCCGGCGACCTGGCGGGCGTCCGCGCCGACGTCTACCTGACGCCTCCGGGACGGACTCGTCCCTCCCGGCTCGTCCTCGCCGGGGCGCTCGTCCTGTCGGCCACGCACGCGGACGGGGTGTCGGTGGCGACGCTGCTCCTGCCCCGCCGGGCTGTGCCCGCCGCGATCGCCGCGGAGTCGCAGGGCTCCCTTCGCCTCGTTGTCCACGCCCCGCCCGGCGGACCGGCGTGATCGCCCCGGTCGTGCGCTGCCTCGTCGTCGCTGCCGACCCGGTGTTGGCCGCGGAGGTGGCGGCGCTCGTGGACGACCTCCCCGGCGCCCAACTCGTGGGCGTCGCCGCCCCGCTGCGAGCCGTTGGCGGGCGACTGCCGCCGAGCGACGTGGCGCTCATCGCCGACCCGGGCGAGGTGTCGGCGCCCGGGCTGCGCCAGCTGGTCGCGGGATGTGCGCGGCCGGCGGTCGTGCTCGCCCGGACGGCCGACGTGGACACCTACCGGCGGGCGCTGGCGGCGGGCGCCCGCGGCGTCGTCGCCCTGCCGGCGGTGCCGTCCGCGCTGGGTGACGCGCTCACCGACGCGGCCGCAACGGGTGGTATGAGCACCACCGCCGCCGGAGGACGCGTGATCGCGGTGGCGGGGGCGAAGGGCGGCACCGGCGCGACGACGATCGCGCTCGCGCTCGCCCGCCTCGCGGGTGTCGTCCTGGTCGACCTGGCAGGCGCGAGAGCGAGCCTGGCGGCGCTGATCGGGTGCCGCAGCGACCGCTCGCTGGCCGACCTCGCCCTCGTGGGCGACGGCCTGGCCGCGGCGGTCGAGACGGCGGCGATCGCGCATCCGTGCGGACTGCGGCTGCTGCCAGGGCCGAGCGGGCCCGAGGTGGCGGCGGCGCTCCCGCCCGGCTTCGCGACCGCCCTCGTCCGCGACGTCCGGATGACGTCGGCGGCGGTCGTCGACGCGGGCACCGCCGCCTCCCCGGCCGCACGGGAGGCCGTCGCGTCGGCCGACCGGACGCTGGTCGTCGTCACGCCCGACGCCTACGCCGCGGCCGCCGCCCGGGAGCTCGTCACGGGCATCGTCCGCGGGGGTGCCGGCGCCGACTCCGCGGCGGTGGTGGTGAACCGCTGGAGCCGCCGCGCCGAGCTCTCCCTGCGCGGCATCGCGCGCATCGTGGGCGTGCCGGTGGCAGCGGCGGTCAAGCTCGACGCGCCCGCGATGGAGGCGCTCGCGAACAGCCGCGCCGACCTCGAGCGGTGGCCGGGACGTGCGCATGCGAGCGCGCTCCGCGCGCTCGTGCAGGAGCTGGGCGGGTGAGCGCCCAGCCGGGGCGCGCCGACGCGTATCGCGAGCGCCTGCGCCGCGAGCTTCTGCGCCGACCGTCCGGTCGCGGCGACCTGCGGGCGGCGGCGGAGCGGGTGGCGTGGGAGCTCGTCCGTGCCGATCCGCTCGTGCTCGACCCCGCGGACGCACGCCGGCTGGTCGCCGAGGTGGTCGACGACACCGTCGGCATGGGGCCGCTCGATGCGCTGCTGCGCGACCGCAGCGTGTCCGAGGTGATCGCGAACGGGCCCGAGCGGATCTACGCCGAGCGCGCCGGGCGGTTGCAGCGGGAACCGCTCGCGTTCCGCGACGAGGAGCACCTGCGCCAGGTGATCGACCGGGTCGTCAGCTCGGTCGGCCGCCGCGTCGACGAGTCGAGCCCCATGGTCGACGCCCGGCTCGCAGACGGCAGTCGCGTGAACGCAGTGCTGCCTCCGATCGCCGTCGACGGCCCGCTGCTCACGATCCGCAAGTTCGCCCGCTCGCCGCTCGCGGTGGCGGATCTGACGGCCTCGGGCAGCCTCACCGGAGCGCAGGCGGACATGCTCGCCCGATGCGTCCGCGGGCGCCTGAACGTCGTCGTGTCAGGCGGGACCGGCACGGGCAAGACGACGCTCCTGAACGCGCTCGCGGGGTTCATCGAGCCGGCCGAGCGGATCGTGACGGTCGAGGATGCGGCCGAGCTGCGGCTGCCCCAGCCGCACGTCGCCCGCCTGGAGAGCCGGCCGCCGAACGTCGAGGGCAGGGGAGAGGTCACGCTGCGCGCGCTGGTGCGCAACGCGCTGCGGATGCGGCCCGACCGGATCGTGGTGGGCGAGGTGCGCGGCGGCGAGGCGCTCGACATGCTGCAGGCGATGAACACGGGCCACGACGGCTCGCTGACGACGGTGCACGCCAACTCGCCGGCCGACGCCGTGCGCCGGATCGAGACGATGGCGCTGATGGCGGGGCTCGACCTTCCCCACGCCGCCGTGCGCGAGCAGGTCGCCGCCGCGGTCGACGTGATCGTCCACCTCGTCCGCGAGGCGGACGGGGCGCGCCGGGTGCGGTTCCTCGACGGGCGCGACCGTGAGGGACGCCTGCAGATGCTCGACGAGCGTCTGCTGCAAGGGCTCCTGGAGCGACGGTGCCGTACCGGCGCGTGCTGACCGCCGCCGCCCGGCGGGCGGCGCGGCGAAAGGCGGCGCGGCGGGACGCGGCCCAGCTGCCGGTCGTCGTCGAGATCCTGGCGGCGCACGTCCGCGCCGGGCGGTCGCTGCGCCAGGCGCTCGCCGACGCGGCGGACGACCTGCCCGAGCCGGCCGCCTCGAGGGTGGCCGGCGCCGCGGCGGACGCCGCGCTCGGGACTCCGGCCGACGCCGCGCTGGCGGCCCTCGGAGGGAGCGTCGACGTGGCCTATCTGGCGGCTGCGGTGCGCCTGCACGTGCGCGCGGGCGGAGACCTGGCGCTCCTGCTCGAGCGCACCGCGGAGCTCCTGCACGAGCGAGCCGCGCAGCGGCGCGCGGCCGAGGTGGCCACCGCCCAGGCGCGCGCGACCGGCCGGATCGTGTCCGCCATGCCGCTCCTGGGCGTCGCCTCGCTCTTCGTCGCCGACCGGCCCGGTTTCGACCTGCTCGTGCGTTCCCCCCTCGGGTGGGCCGCGCTCGTGGTCTCGGCGGCGATGACGGCGGCCGGCCACGCGCTCATCCGCCGCCTGTCCGAGGTCGACCCGTGATCGAGGCGCTGCTGCTGGCGGCGGCGGGCGCGGCGATCGCCGGCGCGCACGGCTCGGCGAGGCGGGATCGCGTCCTCAACCCGGCGGGCCCGCGCCGGGCCGGCAGCCCCGTCGCGCGCCTGCTGTGCGACATCGGCC
Organism: uncultured Actinomycetes bacterium; assembly: GCA_963843705.1. Taxonomy (GTDB): domain Bacteria; phylum Actinomycetota; class Thermoleophilia; order Gaiellales; family JAICJC01; genus JAICJC01. Next base: position 206,094 of record CAWJLQ010000003.1, on the reverse strand, counting down.
GGCGTCCGGCCACGCGGCTGTCGGCCCGCGTGCCCTGGCTCACGCGCGGCTGGGGGCTGCTTGCGACCGGCGTGCCGGCGCCGCCGGAGATCGCCCCGGCGGCGCTTCGGGCCGGCACCGCGATCGTGTTCGGCTGCCTCGCGGTCGTCGTGCTCGCCCTCCTCCGCGGCGTCACGGGTGGGGTCGCCGCCCTCGCTGTTGCCGGCTTTGGCGCCGTCTTTCCCGACCTGTGGCTGCGCGCCGCCGCCCGGCGGCGGGCCGAGCGGATCGAGCGGCGCGTGCCGGAGCTGGTCGAGCTCCTCTCGAGCATGGTCGCGGCGGGCGTCGGCGTCGACGCGGCGCTGGCGGGCGCCGCCGACGCGGTCGGGGGCGAGCTGGGGGCGGAGGTCGCGCTGGCGCAGGCCAACGTGGCCCTCGGCCGGACACGGGCGGGGGAGCTGCGCGACCTGGCGGAGCGCACCGGCTCGCCGTCTCTGGCCCAGGTGGCGCTCACGCTGCGGCTGAGCGACCGCCTGGGCGTGCCGCTCGCGGAGGCGCTCGTGCGCCAGGCCCAGCGGGCGCGTGTACAGCAGGCCCGTATGGTGCAGGAGCGAGCGGCGAACGCGGGTCCGCGGGTGCTCATCGTGGTCGTCTTCGTGCTCGTACCGGCGGCGCTGCTGCCGCTGGTGGCCGCGGTCGTCCTGACGGTGGCGGGATCGTTCACAGGGTTGTGACCGTCTCGCGGCATCCCGCCGGCCACGCGTTGCACCTTGCGGCGTAGCGTCGTTCGGTGTGCAGCGAGGCCAGGCCACCATCGAGTACGCCCTGCTCGCCACGACGCTGCTCCTGGCCGGGTGCCTGCTCGTCCGGTTCGAGACGCCGGTGCAGTGGCTGGCGCGCGCGGTCGTGCACACGATCGTCCCGGTGCGGGCGCACCCGCATCACGGCGGCGGCCACGGGCACCGGCGTCCCCGCCCGCATCCGTGCCTGTGCCCGACCGCCGCGGACAGTCAGGGCTGAGCGGGTTGGCATGCTGGACGAGTCTGTGCTGTTGGCGATTCGCCATCCGCGACGACCGTCTCGAGACTCCGCGCGTCGCCGCCGATCGTCGCCGACCGTGCGCGGGCTGCGCCCGCTGCCGGGGCCGCGGCTGCCCGCGCTGCGGCTGCCGGAGGTGCACCTGCCAGACGCGCATCTGCCGGAGGTGCATCTGCCGCAGCGCGACCACCGCCGCTACGGCCGCACGTACAGCCGCCGCCGGCGCGCGACCGTCGCCGTCCGCGTCGCCTCGGTGCCGGTTTCGGTCGGCCTCGGCCTGCTGATCGCGCACGTGCTCTACTGATTCGGTGGGTAGTACGCGGGAGAGCGAGATGGCGACCTACGTTCTGATCCACGGAGGCGGCGACAGCCCCCACCACTGGCACCTGCTGGCGCCGTTGCTGCAAGCGTGCGGCCACGACGTGGTCGTGCCGAACCTGCCCTGCGAGGACGAGGATGCCGGGTTCCGCGACTACGCCGACACGGTGGTGGAGGCGATCGGCGAGCGCCGCGACCCGATCGTCGTCGCCCAGTCGCTGGCCGGGTTCACGGCGCCGCTCGTCTGTGACCGGCTGCCCGTGCGCCTGCTCGTCCTCGTCGCGGGGATGGTGCCGCTGCCCGGCGAGAAGGGTCAAGACTGGCCGGCGAACACGGGCTTCACCGGCGCGGCCCGGGCTTCGGGTGTGGACCACGGCGACCCGCTCGCCACCTACTACCACGACGTCCCGCGCGACGTGGCCTGCGAGGCCATGCTGCGCACGCGCCGCCAGGCCGACCGGCCGGGCGAGGAGCCGTGGCCGCTGCCCGCGTGGCCGGACGTGCCCACCCGGTATCTGCTCTGTACCGAGGACCGCGTCTTCCCCGCCGCGTGGATACGCGGAGTGGTCGAACGGCGGCTCGGGATCACGCCCGATGAGATCGCGAGCGGGCACTGCCCGGCGCTCAGCCGGCCCGCCGAGCTCGTCGACCGACTCGAGGCCTACCGCGAAGCATCGTGACGGGCCTCATCGGTTTCTCTTAGTCTGCCGAAGTACCCTTTGGGGGCATTCGAGCGAAAGGGACGCGAGGTCGTGGCACAACAGAAGACCCGGCAGCAGCGCCGGAGCGAGGAGCGCGAGCGGGCGCAGAGGCTGCGCTCGCAGCCGCAGCAGTCGTCGCGCAAGCCCATGCTGATGGCGGTCGGCGGCGTGGTCGGCGTGATCGCCGTCCTGGCGGCGCTCGTGATCGCGAAATCGCTGCAGAGCAGCCCCGCGCCGGCCAAGAAGAGCGGCGCCGCACCCGCCGCCGTCGTCACGAACGCGACGACGGTGCCGGCGAGCGCGTACAACACGGTCGGCTACCAGTCCGGCGTGGGCGGGCTCTCCCACGTCGGTGGGACGCCGCTGACCCAGAACGGCAAGCCGCTGGTCGTCTACATCGGCGCCGACTACTGCCCGTTCTGCGCCGCCGAACGCTGGCCGCTGGTGGCCGCGCTCTCGCACTTCGGCACGTTCTCGAACCTGGGCGCCACCCACTCCGCTTCGGGCGACGTGTATCCGAACACCGCCACGTTCTCGTTCCACGGCGCGACGTACACCAGCAAGTACCTGACCTTCAACTCGGTCGAGCTCTACGGCAACCAGCCGGTCGGCAACAGCTACCCGAAGCTGGAGACGCCGACCGCGCTCGAGAACCGGCTGATCCAGAAGTACGACCCGAAGGGCACGATCCCGTTCATCTACTTCGGCAACTACATCCAGACCAGCGCGAGCTACAACCCGCAGATCCTGGCCGGGATGACGATGTCCCAGATCTCCCAGGCGATGCGCGACCCGCAGGTCACCCAGAGCCAGGCCATCCTCGGCACCGCGAACGAGCTGACCGCCGCCATCTGCACGCTGACGAACGGCCAGCCAGGGGGCGTCTGCACGTCGAAGGGCGTCGCCGCGGCGGCGAAGCACCTGCCGACGAAGTGATCGCGATGTCGCGGGCGGCGGGTGCGCCGGAGGGTGAGCGGCGGATGCCCGGGTGGGTCGGGCCGGCCTCGCTCGTGCTCGTCGCGGCCGGCCTGGCCGTGTCGGTCTACCTGACGATCACGCACTTCACGACGCACGTCTCGCTCGCCTGCTCGAGCTCGGGCGTGATCGACTGCGAGAAGGTGACGACGAGCCCGCAGTCCTACGTCGCCGGAATCCCGGTCGCGACGCTCGGCGTGGCCTGGTTCGTGGTCGCCGCCGCGCTCTGCCTGCCGGCGGCATGGCGCTCGCCGGCGCCGGCCGTCCGCTACGCCCGCCTGGGCTGGGCGGTCGCCGGCGTGCTGATGGTCGTGCGGCTCGTCTACGCCGAGCTCTTCCAGATCGACGCGATCTGCCTCTGGTGCACCGCCGTGCACGCGATCACGATCGCGCTCTTCGCCGTCGTGCTCGTCGCCGAGGCGCTGGCCGTTGAGGGGGCCTCCGCCGGCGCCGCAGGGTAATATCCGCGGCCATGACGACCCCCACGACCTCGACGTCGCGCTGGTGGGTGCTGCTGACGCTGATCGTGCTGCTGGCGGCGCTCACCCTGGTCATCTACGTGAGCAAGTAGCCGGGGCGGGATGGGCGCCGCCGCCGCGGGCATCGTCAGCCTGAACCCGGCCGATCCGGCCGACCGCATCGGCACCTTCACGCCCGGCGGCGGCATCGACGTCGACCGCGCCGTGACCGCCGCCCGGGCGGCGGCGGCCGGGTACGCCGCCCTGCCCGCGCAGGCGCGGGCGGACGCGCTGCACCGCGTCGCGGCACGGGTCGAGGCGCGCGCCGCGGAGCTGACCGGACTGATCGTGCGCGAGGTGGGGAAGCCCCTCGTCGAGGCCCGCGGCGAGGTCGCCCGCACGGCCGCCATCCTGCGCTACCACGCCCAGGCGGCGCTCGACCCCGACGGCGACACCTTCCCGCCGGCCGACGGCCGCTCGCTGCTCATGGCCCGGCGCCGGCCGCGCGGCGTGGTCGGGCTGATCACGCCCTGGAACTTCCCGATCGCGATCCCGGCCTGGAAGCTCGCGCCGGCGCTCGCGTACGGGAACGCGTGCGTGTGGAAGCCGTCGCCGCTCTCGCCGGCCTGCGCCGAGGCGTTCATGGAGTGCCTCGCGCCCGAGCTGCCCGAGGCGGCCGTGCAGCTCGTGCAGGGCGACGGCGACGCCGGCGCGGCGCTCGTCGGCCACCGGGGCGTGAACGCGATCTCGTTCACCGGCTCGATCGCGACGGGCACCGGCGTCGCCCGCGCCGCCGTCGAGCGGGGCGCCGCGGTGCAGTGCGAGATGGGCGGCCAGAACGCCTCGATCGTGCTCGCCGACGCCGACGTCGAGCGGGCCGCCGTCACGATCGCCGCAGCGGCGATGGGCTACGCCGGCCAGAAGTGCACCGCCACCAGCCGGATCCTGTGCGAGGCGCCGGCGATCGCGCAGCTGCGGGAGGCGCTCGTCGCCGCCGTGGCCGGGCTGCGCGTCGAGGATCCCGCCGCCGAGGCGTGCACGGTCGGGCCGCTGATCTCGGCGCAGGCCCGCGACGCCGCCGCGGCGGCGGTCGCGCGCGGGGTGGAGGCGGGCGGGCGGCTGCTGGCCGGCGGAACCGCGCTGGACGCGCCGGGCAACTACCTCGCGCCGGCGCTCGTCGACGTCTCCGACCCCGGCGCCGAGCTCGCCCAGGAGGAGGTGTTCGCGCCCGTCTGCGCGCTGATGGAGGCCGCCGACGCCGACGCGGCCGTGACGCTCGCAAACGGCGTCCGCCATGGGCTCGTCACCTCGGTCTTCACCCGCGACCTCGACCGCGTCCTCGATCTCGCCGCCCGGCTCGACACCGGCCTCGTGCGCGTGAACCAGCCCACCTCCGGCGTCGACCTGCACGCGCCGTTCGGCGGCGAGAAGGCGTCGGGCCTGGGCCCGCGCGAGCAGGGCAAGGCGGCGCGCGAGTTCTACACCAGCCTGCGCACGGTGCTGATCTCGCCCTCCTGCTAAACTAGTCACGAGGTCTATAAGTGGCGGATGCCGAACACCCGCGCGTCGCGGCGGACGTCGCCGTGTTCGCCCACCTGGACGGCGGCATGCACGTCCTGCTCGTCCGGCGCAGATACGAGCCGTACCAGAGCTACTGGGCGCTGCCCGGCGGCCTGCTCGGCGCCGGAGAGACGCTCGAGGAGGCGGCCGTGCGCCAACTGCGCGAGGAGACGGGGGTCACGGACAGCTTCATGGAGCAGCTCGCGACCTTCTCGGAGCTCGACCGCGACCCGCGCGGCCGTGTCATCTCGTGCTGCTACCTGGCGCTCGTCGACGCCGCCCGGGTGCGGCTGCGCCCGGGCTCGGACGCCCGCGAGGCGGTCTGGAGGCCGCTCGAGCGGCTGCTCGAGCAGACCGAGCGCGAGCGCGTGCTCGCCTTCGACCACGACCGCATCCTGGCGTACGCCCGCCAGCGGCTGGCGAACAAGCTCGAGTACCAGAACGTGGCCTGGAGTCTTCTGCCGGACACCTTCACGCTCACCGAGCTGCGGCGTGTCTACGAGGCCGGTATCGGGCGCGCGTTCGAGCCCAACAACTTCCGCCGCATCGCCCTCGGCTGGGGGGTGCTGGCCGAGACGGGCGAGCGCCCGACCGGCGGTCGTCCCGCGGCGCTCTACCGCTTCGCCGACCGGCGGCCGCTGATCCTCGCCCAGAGCGTGCGCTACCGGCGGTCGACGTGATCGGCCTTCCGCCCGTCGAGCTGCTCACCGACGAGTACCAGCTGGCCATGGCCGACTCGTACCTGGCCCACGGCATCGCCGACGACCCCGTCGCGTTCGAGCTCTTCGTGCGGGTGCTGCCCGCGCACCGCGGCTACCTGGTCGCGGCCGGGCTCGAGCGCGCGTGCGAGTACCTGACCGGCCTGCGCTTCTCGCAGGAGTCGCTCGACTACCTGCGCACGTCCGGCACGTCGAGCGAGGCGCTCGTCCGGCACCTGGCGACGCTGCGGTTCACGGGCGACGTCGACGCCGTGCCGGAGGGCACCGTCGTCCACGCCGGCGAGCCGATCCTGCGCGTCGAGGGCGGGCGCCTGGCCTGCCAGCTGGCCGAGACGTTCCTGCTGAACCAGGTGAACTTCCAGACGATGATCGCGTCGAAGGCGGCCCGGATCGTCGCCGCTGCCGGCGGCCGGCCCGTGATCGACTTCGGGTTTCGCCGCGCCCACGGCGCCGACGCCGGGCTGCTGGCCGCCCGCTCCGCCTACATCGGCGGCTGCGTCGCCACCGCCACGGTCGCCGCGGGGTACGAGTGGGGGATCCCGACGTCGGGCACGATGGCGCACAGCTACGTGCTCGCGTTCCCGACCGACGTCGAGGCGTTCTGCGCCTTCCTGCGCGACCATCCCGACCGCTCGACGCTGCTGATCGACACCCGCGACGCGCTCGAGGGGGCGCGGGCCGCCTGCCGCGCCGCGCACCTGACCGGGATCGTGCCGCAGGCCGTGCGGCTCGACTCCGGCGACCTGGCCGACGTCACCCGGGCCGTGCGCCGCATCCTCGACGACGGCGGCTGCACCGCGACGCGGATCGTCTGCTCGGGCGACCTCGACGAGTACCGCATCGAGCGGCTGCTGGCCGCAGGCGCGCCCATCGACGGCTTCGGCGTCGGCACGGCCCTCACCACCTCGAGCGACGCGCCCACGCTCGGCGGCGTCTACAAGCTCGTCTGGAGCGCCGGGCGGCCGGTGATGAAGGCCGCGGGCACGAAGTCCAACCTGCCCGGCCGCCACCAGGTGTTCCGGACGCCGGAGGGGGACACGATCGCGCTCGCCGGCGAGGACCTGCCCGGCGAGCCGCTGCTCGAGCCCGTGATGCGCGCCGGCCGCCTGCTCGAGCCGCTGCCGGAGCTGGCCGACGTGCGCCGGCGCGCGGCCGCCCAGGTGGGGGCCCTGCCCGCCGCGACCCGTGCCCTGGCCGACCCCGAACCGATGCCGCCGCGGCTCTCGGCGCGGCTCTCCGCCCTCGAGAAGGAGCTCTCGTGACCGACCCCGACCCGACGACCGCCCTGCTGGTGGTCGACATGCAGAACGACTTCCTGCCCGGCGGGGCGCTCGGCGTCGCCGGCGGCGACCGGCTCGGGCCGGCGATCGCCGCCGCGGCGGCGGCCGCCGGCACCATTGTCGCCACCCGCGACCGCCACCCGGCCGACCACTGCTCCTTCGCCGACCGCGGCGGCAGCTGGCCGGCGCACTGCGTGGAGGGCACGCCGGGCGCCGAGCTGCATCCCAGCGTCGCCGGCATGCGCTTCGACCGCGTCGTCGACAAGGGCACCGACCGTGATCGCGAGGCCTACTCCGGCTTCGACGGCACCGGCCTGGCCGAGTACCTGCGCGGGCGGGGCGTCGAGCGCGTCGTCGTGGCCGGCGTCGCCACCGACTACTGCGTGCGCGCCACCGCGCTCGACGCGATCGCGGCGGGCTTCGCCACCACGGTGCTGGCCGACGCGGTGGCCGCGGTCGAGCTGCACGACGGCGACGCCGCCCGGGCGCTGGCCGAGGTGCGCGCCGCCGGCGGTGCGCTCGACCGCGTCGCCCTGCTGCGCGACGACGCCGCCGTGGCGCCGCTGCTCGAGGCCAAGGCTGCGCGGCTGCGCGAGGTGCTGCAGGCGGCGGGCCGGGGGAGGGTCGTGATCGGGCTCTCCGGCGGCATCGACTCGGCGGTCTCGATGGCGCTCGCGGCGCGGGCGATCGGCCCCGAGCACGTGGTGGCCGTGCGCCTGCCCTCGCGGCACACCGAGCAGGTGCACATCGACGACGCGGGCGCCGCAGCGGCGGCCGCCGGCCTGCCGGAGGAGAACCTGCTGACGGTGCGCATCGACCCGCTGATCGAGGCGCTCGAGGGCATGCGCCCGACGCTGCCCGACTCGGCCATCCGCGAGGGCAACGCCAGCGCCAGGGCGCGCATGATCGTGATCTACGACCTCGCCCAGGAACGGCACGCGCTCGTCTGCGGCACCGAGAACCGCACCGAGAACCTGCTCGGCTACTTCACCCGCTTCGGCGACGCCGCATCCGACATCGAGCCGATCACCGACCTCTACAAGACCGAGGTGCGCGCCGCCGCGCGGGTGCTCGGCCAGCCCCAGGCGGTGCTCGACAAGCATCCGACCGCGGGCCTGTGGGGAGGCCAGACCGACGAGGACGAGCTGGGGTTCGCCTACGCCGACGCAGACCGGGCGCTGGTCGCGATGGTCGACCTGGGGATGGCGCCGGAGGCCGCGGCCGCACGCACCGGCGTCGACCTCGACGTGGTGCTGCGGGTGCGTGCGCGGGCCGACGCGGTCGCGTGGAAGCACCAGGTGCCGCACAGCCTGGGCTAGCAGCGATGCGGGGCCTGGCCCCGCCTCCGGCGGGGCCAGGCCCCAGAATGCGAACGGGGCCTGGCCCCGCCCTCCGGCGGGGCCAGGCCCCAGGGCTTGGCGGTCTCAGGCAGCGCGGAGCGGCTGCATGTCGGCCGACGCGGCCAGCTCGCGCAGCGCCTCGGCCTCCAGCTGGCGGACGCGCTCGCGCGTCAGCCCGACGATGCGGCCGATCTCCTCCAGGTTGCGCGGATCCTGGCCGTCGAGGCCGAACCGCAGCTCGAGGATGAGGCGCTTGCGCTCGCCCAGCCGGGCGAGTCCCTCGCGGAGCCGCTCGTGGCGCAGGTGCGTCTCGGCCAGCTCCTCGGGGTTGCCGGCATCAGGGTCGGCGATCATGTCGCCGAGCTCCGAGTCGCCGTCCTCGCCGACCGGCTCGTGCAGCGAGACGGTCTTGCGCGCCAGCCCGAGCGTCTCGGACACGGCGTCCGAGGTCAGCTCCGCAGCCCGTGCGATCTCGTCCTCGGACGGCTCGCGGCCGAGGCTTGCCTCGAGCGAGCGGCGGGCGCGCTCGATCGCCCGCAGGCGGTCGGAGACGTGCACCGGCAGGCGAATCGTGCGGCCGCTGTTGGCGATCGAGCGCTGCACGGCCTGGCGGATCCACCACGTCGCGTAGGTGGAGAACTTCAGGTCGCGGCGCCAGTCGAACTTCTCGACGGCCCGGTTCAGGCCCAGCACGCCCTCCTGGATGAGGTCGAGGAAGGGCACGCCCTGGCCGCGGTACTGCTTCGCGATCGAGACCACGAGCCGCAGGTTCGACTCGATCATGCGCCGCTTGGCGACGGGATCGCCGGCCTCGATGCGCTTGGCCAGCATCACCTCTTCGTCCTTCGTCAGCAGCGGATAGCGCCCCGCCTGACGCAGGAAGAGGTCGAGGCTGTTCGTCGTCGCGATCTCGACCTCGACGACCTCGATCCGCTCCTCGGGTGCAGGCGGGTCGACGATGTCGACGCCCAGCTGCGCGAGCTCGTCTCGGAGCGCCTGCACGTCGTCCGCGTCGAGATCGAGCTCGAGGGCAAGCCCCGCCAGCTCGTCCTCGTACACGAGCCCCCGCTCCTGTCCAAGCTCCACCAAGAGCCGCGCTTCGGGCTCGATGACGAGCTGGTCAGTCATTCCTCATCACTCCTCAAGAGACTGCTCGAGTTCCCTGGATCCGTTTGACTGCCTAACGTTCGACGTCGGCAGGTGTATTCCCCGCCTGGCGCTTTTCTCTACGCCACGCGAGTTGGTTGCGGATTGGCGCCGCACTGATTTCACCCGGACGGTGACCCCTACCGCCGGGACATTCATGCGGCCGCAACACTACGCCTCCGGTCGGAGGGCACACCCGCAGTGCCGTCGCCGCATGCCAATGATACCCCTGGTGGCGGAGGTTGAACACCCCAACCGTCGGGCCGTTCGAGAGCGGACGGCTCAGCCGGTGACCCGCACGGCGCCCTGGTACTCGGCCGCGTACCAGGGGTTCGAGAGGCTCGAGATCTGGACGACCCCGCCGGTGTGGGGCGCCTCGATGAAGTTCCCGCCGCCGATGTAGAGGCCGACGTGGCCGATGCCGGGCTCGAAGAAGACCAGGTCGCCCGGCGCCAGGTCGCTCTCCGCCACGTGCGGGCCTGCGTTCCACTGCGACACCGTGTAGTGGTCGAGCTGGATGCCGAGCTGGGCGTAGACCCACATGGTCAGCCCCGAGCAGTCGAAGCCGGACGGGCTGGCGCCGCCCCACACGTACGGCACGCCCAGCTCGCCCATGGCGATCTGGACCGCCTGCGCGCCCACCGAGCTTGCCGGCGGCACGGGGCCGGTCACCGGCGGCGTCGTCGTCACGGGCGACGTCGGTGCGGGGTTCTGGGCCGCCTGCGCGGCGGCGGCGGCCGCGGCTGCGGCGGCGGCGCGGGCGGCGGCGATCCGCTCCTTGCGCTTCTTGACGAGCGAGTTGATCTGGTGCTGGAGCGTCGCGATCTGGGCCTGCTGGCTGCCGATCAGGTGCTCGACGCGCGTCTTGGCCTTGTGGGTGCGCGCGACCAGCCTGCTCGCCCGCGCCTTGTCGGCCCTGAGCACCCGCTGCTCGTGGGCGACCTGGCGCTCGGCGACGGTGACGGCGTGCAGCACCTCGGTCTGGCTGTGCGACGTCCGGTTGACGACGTCGAGCCGGTTCACGAGGTCGGTGAAGGAGCCGGCCCCGAGGACGTACATCGCCGTGTCCGGTCCGTTGCCCTTGTAGGCCGAGACGACGATGCGCGCGAGCTCGGCCTGGGCGACATGCAGGTTGCGGCGGGCCACCTGGAGCAGGACCGTGTTCGTGCGGATGCGCCGCTTGACGCCCTGCAGCTTCGAGCGCGCGGCGTCGAACGCGTTCACCGCCGCGTCCTCCTGCGAGTAGAGCGTGTTCAGCGCCGCCTCGGCGGCCGCGGCCTGCGCGCGCTTGGACTTGATCGAGTCGGCGCCGGCGGTTGCGGGCACCGTCAGCGCCGTCGCCACCGCGGCGGCGAGGAGGAGGGCGAAGACGACTGGCGCGAGCCGGCGCCGATGCCGCTGCGAGGGCGGGCTCGACATGGCGCGTGACTTTACCAGGCGAGAACCCCTGCAAACGCGGGTGTTTTTGTAAGGATTTTCCGCCAACGCGGGCGTGCGGTCCGGCACGACGTGCATCGCGGCGTCGGCACGCCCGGCCTCGATGTGGACCCGATGCGTTGCGAAGTGGTGTGAAGTGGGGTAAGGTGGGGCAGAATGGGAGATCAGGATGCTGCTCGGCGAATCCGTCCAGAAGCTCGATGCCAAGAACCGCGTGACCCTTCCGGCCAAGCTCCGGACGCACTTCGCCGACGGCGTGATCGTGGCCAAGGGGGTCGACCGCTGCCTGTCGGTCTACACGTCGGCGGGCTTCGAGGCGTTCGTCGACGCGCAGCTCGGGCCGCTCTCGCCGCTGAGCCGGCAGGCCCGCGCGCTGGCCAGGCACCTGTACGCGGGAGCGGCCGAGCAGGAGCTCGACCGGCAGGGGCGGATCATGCTGCCGCCGCCGCTGCTCGCCCACGCCGGGCTGGAGCGCGACATCGTCGTCGCCGGCCTGCGGGACATCCTGGAGATCTGGGATCTCGAAGCGTGGCGGCGGACGCAGGCAGAGACCGAGGGGAGCATTGAGGATGTTGCCGAATCTCTCTCACACCAGTAGCGCCGAGATGGAGCACGTGCCCGTCATGGCTGCGGAGGTGGCTGACCTGCTGGAGCCGCGGCCGGGGGACACGATCGTCGACTGCACGTTCGGCGCGGGCGGCCACGCGGCGGTGCTCGAGCCGCACCTCGGCGGGGAGGGCGTCTACATCGCCATCGACCGCGACCGCGACGTGGAGCCCTTGTTCGAGCGCTTCGCCGCCTCGGCCACCAGCCGCACCCAGTTCGTCCACGGCGACTTCGCGCTCGTCCTGCACAACATGGCCGCCTCGGGCACCCGCGTGCAGGCGGTGCTGATGGACCTCGGGGTGTCGTCGATGCAGATCGACCGCCCCGAGCGCGGGTTCAGCTACGCGAACGACGCGCCGCTCGACATGCGCATGGACGCAAGCGCCGATCTGACGGCGGAGACGATCGTGAACACCTGGGACGAGCGCGACCTGGCCGGCGTGCTGCGCACCTTCGGCGAGGAGCGCTACGCCTTCCAGATCGCGCGGGCGATCGTGCGCCGGCGGGCGGTCACTCCGTTCCGCCGCAGCGCCGACCTGGTCGAGGTGATCAAGGGCGCGATCCCCACCCCCGCCCGCTTCGGGCAGGGGCATCCCGCCCGGCGCGTGTTCCAGGCGCTGAGGATCGCCACCAACGCCGAGCTCGACTCCCTGCGCGAGGGGCTCGAGTCCGCGGTCGAGCTGCTCGCGCCGGGCGGCCGTATGGCCGCGATCAGCTTCCACTCGCTCGAGGACCGGATCGTGAAGCAGTTCATCCGCAACGAGGCCCGCGGCTGCACCTGCCCGCCGGACTTCCCGGTGTGCGTGTGCGGGCACGAGCCGCGCCTGCGCAGCCTCACCCGCCGCGCCGTCGTCGCCTCCGTGGACGAGCGCTGCACGAACCCGCGCTCGTCGTCCGCCCGCCTGCGCGCCGCCGAGAGGACGCCCGTCCAGTGAGCGTCGCCCTGCCCGCCCGGGCGCCCGCGCGCACCCGCCGCGGCGCCCAGCCCGAGGCTCCGCGCGCCGTCCCGCGGCGCCGCGTCCGCCCGCGCCGGATCACGCTCGGCGGGGCGGCCTGGGTGGTGCTGCTGGCGACGCTCCTCGGCGGGATCGTCGCCCTGAACGTCGCGGCGCTGCGCGACAGCATCCAGGTGAACAAGCTGCAGGCGCGGGCGCAGGAGCTCGCGAACGAGAACCGGCTCGCCCGCAACCGGATCACCAGCCTGTCGTCGCCGGTCGCGATCGGCATCGCCGCCCAGAAGCTCGGCATGCACCAGGCGGACCCGAATACGACCCGCTATCTCCAGCTGCCGGCGCCGGCGAGGACCGCACACCGCCCGTGAGACGCATGGCCGACCACCGCCTGCGGTTGATGCTCGCGGTGTCGCTGGCAGCGTTTGCCGTCGTGATCGGCCGGGCCGTCCAGATCCAGGGCGTCGACGCGGCCGCGCTCGCGCGCAAGGCCGTCAGCCAGCAGCGCGGGGTGAAGACGCTGATCGGCCTGCGCGGGTCGATCATGAGCGCCGACGGCCAGGTGCTGGCGCAGACGCAGCCGGCGCTCACGATCGTCTCGACGCCGAAAGCGCTCACGAACGTCCACCAGGACGCGATGGTGATCGCCAAGGCGATCGGCGTCCACCAGTTCAAGCGCCACAAGGTGCGCCCCAAGGCGGCGGCCGCCAAGACGACCGCGAAGACCGCGGCGAAGCGGAAGCGCAAGCCCAAGATCCGCTACCGCCTGAACCCGGCCTTCGACCAGGCGGTTGCGTCGCTCCAGACGGCGCTGCGCCAGGGCGGCTATGTCGTACGCCAGCTGCAGCCGGAGGTGGCCGACCGCATCATGCGCCACCACCTGCCCGGCATCTCGACGACGCCGGAGCTGCAGCGCTGGTACCCGGATCACTCGGTGGCCTCGCAGCTGCTCGGGTTCACCGGCATCGACGGCAACGCCGGCAAGAGCGACGGCGCCGGCCTCGAGTACCAGTACAACGACGTCCTGCAGGGCGTCCCCGGCAAGCAGGTGCTGGTCACCGACCCGAACGGCACCGTGCTCGACACGGTCACCGTGCGCCGCCCCCAGGCCGGCCGCAACATCACCCTGACGATCAGCGCCGCCGTGCAGCAGAAGGTGCAGGAGGTGCTCGCCCAGACCGTCAAGAGCAGCCGTGCGGCATGGGCGACCGGGATCGTCCTCGACCCGCGCACGGGCGCCGTGATCGCGATGGCGACGGCGCCGGGCTACGACAACAACCAGGCGCACCTGGCCAAGAACACGAAGCTGTGGCGCAACCAGGCGCTGCAGACCGTCTACGAGCCGGGGTCGACCTTCAAGGTCATGACGTTCTCGGCCGCGCTCACGAAGGGCGTCGTCTGGCCGGGCGAGGTGTTCCACAACGTGCCCGACCACCTCGCGTTCGGCGACAAGGTCATCCACGACGACACGCCCCACAAGCCGTGGGACATCAGCGTCCGCCACATCCTCAAGATCTCGTCCAACATCGGCACCGACGAGATCGCCCAGATGGTCGGCAAGCACGACCTGATGCACTGGATCCGCCGGTACGGGTTCGGCCAGGAGACGGCGCTGCGCTTCCCCGGCGAGAGCGGCGGCATCGTGCTCAAGGGGCGGAAGTGGACGACGTCCTCGATCGGCACGATCCCGATCGGCCAGGGCATCGGGGTGACGGCGATGCAGATGGCGCAGATGTACCAGGCGATCGCCAACGGCGGGGTCATGGTGGAGCCGCACCTGATCGCGCACATCCAGGGCCGGCCGGCAAAGCCGCCGCGGCGGCGGCGCGTGCTCTCCCCGCAGGTCGACGGCGAGCTCGTGTCGATGCTGCGCGGCGTCGTCGACGCGGGCGGCACGGGCACCGAGGCGACGATCCCCGGCTACAGCGTCGCCGGCAAGACCGGCACCGCCCAGAAGCCGAAGCCCGGTGGCTACTCGAACCAGTACGACGCCTCGTTCGTCGGGTTCCTGCCGGCGAACGACCCGCAGGTCGAGATCATGGTGGTGGTCGACTCGCCGCAGACGAGCCACTTCGGCGGCAGCGTGGCCGCGCCGGCCTTCGAGCAGATCGGCGCGTGGTACGCCAACCACGCAGGCATCAAGCCCGACGAGGCCGTTCACTAACCTTCGCTCCCGGGATGACGCTCGCGACGCTGATCGAGGCCGTGCGGCCGCGCGCGGTGCACGGGCCCGCCGAGGCCGAGATCACGTCGGTCACCTACCGGGCGCAGGACGTGCGGCCCGGTGCGCTGCACGTGTGCGTACCGGGCTTCAGCGCCGACGGCCACGACTTCGCCGCCGACGCGGTGGCCAGGGGCGCCGCGGCGCTGATCGTCGAGCGCCGCCTGGACGTGGACGTGCCGCAGCTCGAGGTGGAGTCGGCCCGGCGGGCGATGGCGGCCGCCGCCGACGCGTTCTACGGGCACCCGAGCGGCGAGCTCGTCGTGGTGGGGGTGACCGGGACCAGCGGCAAGACGACGACGACGTTTCTCACGCACGCGATCCTGGACGCCGCCGGGATGCGGCCGGGGCTGCTCGGCACCGTCGAGGCCCGCATCGGCGGCCGGGCGCGGCCGGCGGTGCGGACGACCCCGGAGAGCGTCGACCTGCAGGCGACCTTCCGGGAGATGCTCGACGCGGGCGACCGCTCGTGCGCCATGGAGGTGTCCTCGCACGCACTGGAGCTGGGCCGCGTGGACGGCGTCGAGTTCGCCGCCGCGGCCTTTACCAACCTGAGCCAGGACCATCTCGACTTCCACGCCGACATGGAGGAGTACTTCCAGGCCAAGGCGCTGCTCTTCCGCACGCCGCCGGCGGCGATCAACAGCGGCGACGACTACGGGCGGCGGCTCGTGGCCATGGCCGGCGGGCCGGTGCTCACCTACGCGGGGCGGCCGGACGCCGACGCCGACGTGCGCCCGCATGCCGTCGAGGTGGGCGCGGGCGGCGCGATCGCCCTGATCGCCTCGACGCCGCGCGGGCCGCTCCCGCTCGACGTCCGCCTGCGGGGCGGGTTCAACGTCGAGAACGTGCTCTGCGCCGTCACCCTGGCGGAGCTGCTCGAGCTTCCGCATTCGGCGGTGCGGGCGGGCGTCGCGGCCGTCACCGGCGTCCCCGGCCGGTTCGAGGTGATCGACGCCGGCCAGCCCTTCACGGTCGTCGTCGACTATGCCCACAAGCCGGGGGCGCTCGAGAACGTGCTGCGCTCGGCCCGCGACCTCACCCGCGGGCAGCTCATCTGCGTGTTCGGCTGCGGCGGCGACCGCGACCGCGGCAAGCGGCCGCTGATGGGCGCCGTCGCGCGCCGGCTGGCCGATCGGGTGATCGTCACCTCCGACAATCCGCGCAGCGAGGATCCCGGTGCGATCATCGCCGAGATCACCGCGGGGTTCGACATGGACACCGAGCCCGACCGCCGCCGCGCCATCGAGCGCGCCGTCGCCCTGGCACGGCCCGGCGACGTGGTCGTGATCGCCGGCAAGGGGAACGAGGTCGGCCAGCAGTTCGCCGACCGCACGCTCCCGTTCGACGACCGCACGGTCGCGCGCGAGGCGCTGGCCGCGCTGGCCACCGCATGATCGGGCTCACGACCGGCGAGATCGCCGCCGTCTGCGGCGGCCGCACGGGCGCGGACGTGCGCATCACCGGCGTCAGCATCGACTCCCGGTCGGTCTCCACGGGCGACCTGTTCGTCGCCCTGCCGGGAGAGCGGACGAACGGCGCCCGCTTCGTGGCCGCCGCGCTCTCCGCGGGGGCGGCGGCCGCCCTCGTCGCCGGGACGCCGGGAGACGAGGCCGCAGACGAGCGCACGATCGTCTGCCCGGACCCGCTGATCGCACTGGGGCTGATCGCCGCCGAGGTGCGGCGCCGCTCGCGGGCGCGGGTGGTGGGGGTGACCGGCTCGACCGGCAAGACCTCGACCAAGGACATCCTGGCGGCGCTCCTCCGCCGGCGGATGCGGACGGTCGCCAGCCAGGCGAACTTCAACACCGAGATCGGCCTGCCGCTCACCCTGTGCCGGATCGAGCCCGAGACGGAGGCCGTCGTGTGCGAGCTGGGCATGCGCGGGATGGGGCAGGTGGCGTACCTGGCCGAGATCGCACGCCCCGACGTCGCCGTGATCACCTCCATCGGGCCGGTGCACCTGGAGCAGGTGGGCACGGTCGAGCGCGTGGCGGAGGCGAAGGCCGAGATCCTGCAGCCGCTCGGGCCGCACGGGACGGCCGTCGTGCCGCACGCCGAGCCGCTGCTCGCCCCCTACCTCGACGTGTGCCGCGCCCGCGTGCTCACCTTCGGCGAGGAGGAGGGCGCCGACGTGCGCCTGGCCGCGTTCGCCCCCGGCAGGGCGGAGATCGTGGCCGGCGGTCGAACGTTCACGGTGCATGTGAGCTTCGACCAGCGCCACAACGGCCGCAACCTCGCCGCCGCCCTCGCGGCCTGCTCCGGCCTGGGCCTCGACCCGGCCGACCCGGTACTCCTGACGGGCGCCGCCGACGCCGCCATCTCGCGCTGGCGGGGCGAGCGCATCGCGCTGCCCGGAGACGGCTTCGTGATCGCCGACTGCTACAACGCGAACCCGGACTCGATGCGGGCGGCGCTGGCGCACCTGGTGGAGGCGGCCGGCGGCAGGCGGACGGTCGCCGTGATCGGCGAGATGGCGGAGCTGGGCGCGGGCGGCCCGGCCATGCACGCCGAGATCGGGCGCGAGGTCGAGCGACTGGGCGTCGACGTCGTGGCGGCGGTCGGCCCGCTCGGCCGGGCGTACGGCGGTCACTGGTTCGCCGATGCCGCGGAGGCTGCGGCCGGCGTCCCCGACCTGCTCCGCCCCGGCGACGCCGTGCTCGTGAAGGCCAGCCGCGCGGCGGGGCTGGAGGCCGTGCTCGAGGCGATCGCGTGAAGCTCGTCCTGGCGGCCGGCGTCGTCGCGATGATGCTCGGGATCGTCTCCGGCCCGGCGTTCATCGCCTTCCTGCGCCGGCACGAGTTCGGCCAGAACATCCGCGAGGAGGGGCCGGCCGGCCACCAGGCGAAGCAGGGCACCCCGACGATGGGCGGCGTCGTCCTGCTCGGCTCCGCGCTGCTCGCCTTCCTGATCTTCACCGAGCACACGGGCCCTGGGCTCGCGGTCGCGGGGACGGCGCTCGCATGCGCCGGGATCGGGTTCCTGGACGACTACCTGAAGCTCACCCGGCGCCGGTCGCTCGGCCTCTCCGGACGCTGGAAGCTGCTCCTGCTGGCGGCCGTGGTGGCCGGCGTCGGCCTGGTCGCCCGCCACGAGCACCTCTCGACCGACGTCTACATCCCGCTCCTGAACACGTACGTCGGGCTCGGTCCGGCCTACTACGTCTTCATCTTCCTCGTCGTCGCCGGGGCGGCCAACGCCGTCAACCTGACCGACGGCCTGGACGGGCTCGCCGCCGGCACCGTCACGATCGCGGTGCTCACCTACGCCGCCATGATGGTGGTCGCCTTCCTGGCCCACCACGGCGTCTACCCGGGTCACACCGTCCACGGCGTGTACGTCGGGAACCCGCGCGCGCTCGATCTCGGCATCATCGCCGCGGCGCTGGTCGGGGGCTGCGTCGGCTTCCTCTGGTACAACGCCTACCCGGCCGACGTGTTCATGGGCGACACCGGCTCCTTCGGGCTCGGGGGCGGCCTGGCCGCGCTCGCGATCTTCACCAAGACCGAGGCGCTGCTCGTGGTCGTCGGCGGCGTGTTCGTGATCGAGGCGCTCTCGGTCGCGATCCAGGTGATCTCGTTCCGGGCGTTCGGCAAGCGGGTCTTCCTGATGGCGCCGCTGCACCACCACTTCGAGATGATGGAGTGGACCGAGAACAAGATCATCGTCCGCTTCTGGATCACGGCGGCGATCTTCGGGGCGAGCGGGTTCGTCCTGTACTACCTGTACTTCTCGAGCTACCGGTGAGCGACCGCTACCTCGTGGTGGGCCTGCGCCGCTCCGGCATCGCCGCCTGCGCGGCCATCCGGCGCGTCTGGCCCGACGCCGAGGTGGTGGCGACGGACGCCGACGCCGCCGTCGACGTCGGCGCGCTCGACGGCCTGGGCGTCGAGGTGCGGCTGGGGCCGGAGCCGCTGCCCGTCGCAGGCCTGCGGGCGGTCGTGAAGAGCCCTGGCGTGCCCGGCGAGGCGGCGCAGGTCGCGGCCGCGCGCGCGGCCGGCGTCCCGGTGTGGAGCGAGGTGGAGCTGGCGGCGCGGATGCTGCCCGCAAACCCGATCGCCGGCGTCACCGGCACGAACGGCAAGACGACCACCACGCATCTCGTCGGCGCGATGCTGGCCGCCGGCGGGCTCGCGTGCGAGGTGGCGGGCAACGTTGGCCGGGCCGTCACCGAGCTGCCCGGCCGCATCGCCCCGGGTGTGTGGGTCGCCTGCGAGCTCTCGAGCTTCCAGCTCGAGGACATCGACACGTTCCGCTGCCGGGTGGCTCTGTGCCTGAACGTCACCCCCGACCACCTCGACCGGCACGGCTCGATGGACGCCTACCTGGCCGCGAAGCTGCGCATCTTCGAGAACCAGCGCGCGGACGACACGGCGGTGCTGAACGGCGACGACCCGCTCCTGCGCGGCGCGGGCATCCCGGGCGCGGGGCGGCGGGTGTGGTTCACCCGTGCCGACCGCGCGTCGATCGACTGGGAGCACGCGTCCGTGCGCGGCGACCACAACCTCGAGAACGCGCTCGGGGCGGCCGCCGTCGCGCGCGCCGCCGGAGTGGAGGACGAGGCGATCGACGCCGCCCTGCGGTCGTTCCGGCCGCCGCCGCACCGGCTCGAGCCGGTCGCCCGCGGCGGCGGCGTCGAGTGGGTGAACGACTCCAAGGCGACCAACCCCGATGCCACGGTGAAGGCGCTCACGGCGTTCGCGGGCGGCGTGCACCTGATCCTGGGCGGGTCGCTCAAAGGCGGCTCGTTCGCGGAGCTGGCGGCGGCCGTCGCCGCCGGACCGGTCGTCCACGCGTACCTGATCGGCGCGTCCGCGGACGCGATCGCAGAGGCGCTCGCCGCGGCCGGCGCGGCGTTCACCCGCTGCGAGACGCTCGACCGCGCCGTCGATGCGGCCGCCGCGGCCGCCCGGCCCGGCGACACGGTGCTGCTCTCGCCCGCCTGCGCCAGCTTCGACCAGTTCCGCGACTACGAGCACCGCGGCGAGCGCTTCCGCGCGCTGGCGCTGGCCGCCGCCGGTGAATAACCGGTGCCTGGCACCGGGTATTCACGCTACTGGTAGCGGAGCGCCTCGGCGGGGTAGACGCGCGACGCCCGCACGGCGGGAAGGTAGGTCGTCGCCAGCGCCACCGCGTAGACGAGGACGTAGATGATCGCGAGCGTGAGCCATGGTGGGTCGAAGCTGAGGTTGCTCCAGCTCGGCTGCTGCTGGGTGTCGTGGATCACGTTGAAGGCGACCGCGAGCCCGAGCACCGTGCCGAGCACGATGGACGTGAGCGCGATGAACGAGGACTCGAGCAGGAAGCTCGTCTGCACCATCCGGCGGCGGAAGCCGATGGCGCGCAGGACGCCGATCTGCTGGCGCCGTTCGACGACGGCGCGGGCGGAGATCACGCCGAGCGCGGTCACGCCGACGATGAGGCCGAGGCCCATGAACGCCATGATCAGCCGGTCGAAGGTGATGGACGCGCCGACCGCGTCGTGGAGCAGCTTCGACATCGCGTCGGCCTGCATGCCGTGGTCGAGGAACGCCGACTCGAGGTGCGTCGCCGTCGTCGTCGCGTCGACGCCGTGCCGGAGCGCGAACAGATAGACGGTGGGCGCGGCGCGCGAGCCGAAGAGGGCAGCGATCGTGCGCTGCGACGTCGAGATGCCCGCCATCTCCAGCGGGGCCGTGTCGGACAGCACGCCGATCACGGTCAGCCGGACGTGGCGGCCGGTCTGCGGGTCGGTCACGTCGACGAACACGGGCGCGAACGTCCGGTCCTCCACGTAGAAGCCCCGCAGCTGGAACGGCTGCGCCGCCGCGAAGTTGAAGTTCGTCTTGCGCTGGACGACCGACTGGTCGACGATCGCGAGCCCGTCGTGTGCGCGCATCGCCCGCCACACGGCGGCGTCGGAGCCGTACCCGGCGGCCCGGGCCGCGAGCGTGTACGTCGTGTGCGTCAGGAACGCGGAGTCGAGGCCGCGCACGGCGTAGTCCGCCGACCGCCCGCCGAGGCCGACCTGGTGCGCCCGCACGGGTAGGAACGACTGGGCCGACACGACGCGGAAGTCGGCCGCGTCCACGCCGGGCGCGTTGCGGAGGGCCGCCCGCATGTCCGGAATCGGGCTCGTCGGGGCGACCGTCGCCCGGATGTCGAACCCGCCGCCGTACGTGCCCAGGTCGTTGACGCCGTTCACGAACGACGTCGTCGTGGTCGCGCCGGTCACGAGCGTGAAGACCACCAGCGTGAACATCGCCAGCGTGACACCCGTGCGGAACCGGTTGCGCAGCGGATAGGCCATCGACATCCGCAGCACGGGCGCCAGCGCCCGGATCCGGCCCAGCGAACGCGAGAGCGCCGCCAGCAGGAGATCGGCGTTGTACATGATCGTCCAGGTCGCGCCGAGCACGATCATGATCCCCGAGAGGATGAAGATCGAGAAGTCGACCGCGAGCGTGCCGAACAGCCACCGCGACATCGGCAGGACGAACCAGGCGACGAGGGCGAGGCCCGCGATCGTGCGCGCCGCACGGGCCGGGGCGCCGACCCGCTCGGACACCGGCACGAGGCCGATCACGAGCAGGGACACGCCGAGCCCGAGGGTGATGCCGTTGCGGCCGTTCACTCCCGCGGCGATCAGGAGGGAGCCGAGGACGACGCCCGCCAGGCCCAGCAGCCAGCGGTTGCGCGGCTGCTTCCGTGCCGGCGGCTCCGGCAGGTTGCGGATCGCCGTCACGATGTTCATGCGGCTGACCCGCCACGCCGACGCGCCGACGACGAACAGCGTGAGCACGAGCCCGAGCGTCGATGCGACGACGACCGTGCGCGCCGTGATCGAGAAGGTGATGTGGAACCCGCTCGACTGGTCGAACGCACCCGAGATCACGAGCACCATGAGATACGCGATCGCGACGCCCAGCACGGCGCCGACCGCCACCGCCAGCAGGTCGTAGCTCACCCCCTCGAAGAGGAACATCTGCACCAGGTGCCGGCGCCGCGTGCCCACGGCGCGTGCGATCCCGAGCTCACCCCGGCGCTCGGCCGCCAGCATGATGAAGATGAGGAAGATCAGCAGGATCCCGGCGGCGATCGAGAACGAGCCGAAGGTGGTGAAGAGGGACACGAACGCGGCGCCGGTGGCGTCGGCCACCTCGAGGGCGTTCGCCTTCGTCCTGTTCGCCTGCAGGTGCAGCGGGCCGAGCGTCGGCCGCAGTGTCGCGACCACGCGCCCGGTCAGCGCCGCCCCGGAGGTGGCGCCGCCGCGGTTCGAGACGAGCACGTACTTGATCAGCCCGGGGCGTCCGAAGAGCTGCTGGGCGCGGTCGAGCGGCATCAGCAGCGCCGACCCGTCGGTGCCGGCGCCGTCGAACGTGACGATCGCCTTGACGCGGACGGCCGCGGCCGTCCGGCCGGCGAAGATGCGGATCGAGTCGCCGGCCGAGGCGCCGAGCGAGTCGGCGGCGGCGCGGTTCAGGTACACCCACCCGGGCGGGAGCGCCGCGAGCGACGTCTCGCCGCCGCCGGCGACCCGGATCGGGTCGAAGCCGTGCAGGGCGCGCGGATCGGTCGCGAACACCGTCATCTGCGGCTCGTTCTGGCGGCTGGTCACGTCCTGCGCGCCGACGGGCTCGATGATGGCGGGCGCGATCCCGTCGACGAGGTTCGTGCCGGCCAGCGCCCTGCGCACGGCGGCGACGTCGGACTGGGGGAAGTAGCGCACGCCGGTCGCCGCGCCGGCGGCGGCCTGGATGTCGGGCGTGGCGCCGCGGGCCGCGATCAGCTCGTCGGTCTGCCCCAGCGAGGTGATGGCCGCCGAGCGGACGGTGCGCGTCATCGTGTCGCCGGTCGCGAGCGTCGCGGTGATGATCGCCGTCCCCAGCATCAGCCCGACGACGATCAGGGCGCTCCTCCCGGGCCGTCGGCGCACGTTGCGGACGCCGAGACGGAAGAAGACGCGGTTGCGCGCGGCCAGTGCCGCGACGATCAGGCCGGCCGCGGCCACGAGTGCGACGAGGGCGACCTCGAGGGCGCCCATCGGGATGCCGAACAGCTTCGTCATGGCGTGCCCCTCCCCTCAGGCGATGGAGACGGCCGGCGCGTCGGCGAGGACGACGTGGTACATCTCGCGCCCCGGGGGCGACCGGTACAGGGTTACGAACTTGCTGACCTGCTCGGCGTAGAAGCTGCGGCTGCCGGCGATTCCGGCGTCGGCCGCCTCCTCGCTGTCCCAGAAGGTCAATGCGAGCACCTTGCCCTCGTCCGAGAGCAGGACGTACACCCCCTCGTAGCCGTCCTGCTCGCGCAGGGCCGGCACGACGGAATCACGGAACACGGCGACCGCATCGTCGACGCCCATCCGCACCGCGTCGATCTCGGCCAACGTCACGCGCGCGATCATCTCGCCACCTCCAGCAGCTCCTCGTCGACGATCCGCCCGTCGACCATCCGCACGATCCGGTCGGTCGCGCGACCGACGCCGATGTCGTGCGTCACGATCAGGAATGTCAACCCGCGCTCGCCGTTCAGCGTGCGCATCAGAGCGACGATCTCCTGGGCGTTCTCGCTGTCGAGATCGCCGGTCGGCTCGTCGGCCCAGACGATCGCCGGGTCGTTCACGAGCGCGCGGGCGATCGTGCACCGCTGGCGCTGGCCGCCCGACAGCTCCTCGGGGACGTGCGCCGCGCGGTCGCCCAGGCCGACCATCTCCAGGGCCGTCATCGCCCGCTTGCGCGCCTCGGCGGCCGGGACGCGGCTCACCAGCAGCGGCAGCTCCACGTTCTCGACCGCGGACAGCACGGGCATCAGGTTGTAGAACTGGAACACGAACCCCATGCGGCGGGCGCGGTAGTCGGTGCGCTCGTCGTCCGACATGGAGCGCAGCGACACGCCCTCGATGAGGACGTCGCCGCCGTCGATCGCGTCCAGGCCGGAGAGGCAGTTCAGCAGGGTGGTCTTGCCCGACCCGCTCGGGCCCATGATCGCGAGCATCTCGCCGCGGGTGACCGAGAAGCTGACCCCCGCCAGCGCCTGCACCGCCAGCTCGCCGGCTTCATACCGCTTGTCGACCGCACGGGCCTCGACGATCACGTCCGGTTCAGGTCCCGCGGCCCACCCCTCCACCGTCTCGGATCGTCGTCGAACTGTCGCTGCCGTGGCCATGAGCGCGCCTCCTGGCAAATGTGGTCGGTCGGGGACGAGTGTCGCGCGCCGCGTTGCCGGACGGCATCGGCATCGCCCCCGATCGTGGGTTCGGCGAACTACGCGTTCGCCCGGCAGGGGATCGGCGCCGCAGCGCGAAACGGTCATCGGGGTGAGTGGTGTGCCTGTGGCCGAAGCGAGTGCGAGCGTCGAGCGCCCGAGGAGGGCGCGGCGCAGCCCCGCGGCCGCGAACGAGGTCGAGTACCACCTGCTCCTGCTGCTCACGCTCGGCCTGGTCGCGTTCGGCCTGATCATGGTCTACAGCGCCTCGAGCGGCGTCGCCGTCGTCGACGGCCGCAACCCGCTCTCCGCGCTCGTCCGCCAGGGCGTCTACGCCGTCATCGGCATCTGCTGCATGGCCGGCGCGGCCCGCTTCCAGTACCCGCGCCTGCGCGTGCTGGCGCCGGTGCTCATGCTGATGGCGCTCGCCGGTCTCGTCCTGGTGAAGGTGCCCGGGGTGGGCGTCCGCATCAACGGCGCCGAGCGGTGGATCGTCGCCGGCCCGCTGACGCTGCAGCCGTCGGAGTTCGCGAAGCTGGCGATGGTCGTCTTCTGCGCCGCCGTGCTGACGGCACGCAAGCGTCCGCCGCGGACGATCAAGGAGCTCGCGAATCCCGTCGGCGGCGTCGCGCTCGTCGTCTGCGGCCTGGTCGCGCTCGAGCCCGACCTCGGCACCACCATCGCCATCGCCATCATGGTCACCGGCGTCCTCATCGTCGCGGGCACGCCCTTCCGCCTCCTGGTCGGCACCGCGGGGATGGTGTCGGCCGGCGCGGCGCTCGTGATCTCCCAGAACGCGTACATGCACGCCCGCCTGCTGGCGTTCCTGCACCCGTGGGCTGACGCGGGCGGCAGCGGCTACCAGAACGTGCAGGCGCTGCTGTCGCTCGGTTCGGGCGGGATCTGGGGCAAGGGGCTCGGGCAGGGGACGGTCAAGATCAACTACCTGCCGGAGGCGCCGAGCGACATGATCGCCGCCGTGATCGGCGAGGAGCTGGGGCTGATCGGGATCGCCGTCACCGCGCTCGCCTTCGCCGCGTTCGCGGTGCTCGGGTTCAGGGTGGCGGTGCGAACGCGCGACCCGTTCGGGAAGTTCCTGGCCACCGGCATCACCGGCCTCGTGACCGGACAGGCCGTCGTCAACCTCGGCGCGGTGCTCGGCTTCCTGCCCCTCACGGGCGTTCCGCTGCCGCTGATAAGCTCAGGCGGATCCAGCCTGATCGTGTTCCTCACCCTGATCGGGACGCTGCTCAACGTCGCCAGGGGCGAGCGGCGAAGCGCCCGCAAGGCCGTCCCCGCAGATGACAGCCACCGCACTCGAATCGCCCGGACGAAAGCCGAGGGTGTTGATCGCGGCGGGGGGCACCGCGGGGCACGTCGTGCCGGCGCTGGCGGTCGCCGCCGAGCTCACGGCTAGAGGTGCCGACGTCGTGTTCGCCGGGACGGCGGAGCGGGTCGAGGCGCGCCTCATACCCGCCGCCGGCTATCCGCTGCACACCTACCGCGTCGCCGGGCTGCCGCGGAAGCCGTCGCCGGCGCTCCTCCGCGGACTCGGTCTGGCGGCGTTGGCGCCGGCGGCCTGCATCCGCATCCTGCGCCGCGTGCGCCCGGACGTCGTCTTCGGCGCCGGCGGGTACGTGGCCGGGCCGATGCTCGCCGCGGCCGCCGCCCAGCGCATCCCCTCGGCGCTGCTCGAGATCGACGCCCACCTCGGGCTCGCAAACCGGATCGCCGCCCCGCTCGCCCGCCGGGTGTTCCTGTCGTTCCCGATCGACGGCCTCGGCGCGCCCCACTACCTGCTGACCGGCAGGCCGGTGCCGCAGGCCGTGCTCGAGGCGACGGCCGAGGACGGCCGGCGCGAGTTCGAGCTCCCCGCCGGCCGCCCGGTCGTGCTCGTCTTCGGCGGCAGCCTGGGATCGACCACGATCAACCGGGCGGCGACGGCCGCATGGGCGGCCGACGATCCCGGCTTCACCGTCGTGCACATCACCGGCGAGCGCGAGTTCGCGCCGTCCTCGGCGCGGGCGGCGCCGCACTACCGGGTGCTGCCGTTCACCGCGTCGCTCCCGGCGCTGCTGGCGGCCGCCGACCTGGTCGTCGCGCGGGCGGGTGGGTCGGTGTTCGAGATCGCCGCCGCGGGCAAGCCGGCGATCCTCGTCCCCTCCCCGAACGTGACCGCCGACCACCAGACCCGAAACGCCGAGCACATCGCCGACGGCGGCGCCGCGATCGTGATCGCCGATCGCGAACTGACGGCCGTGCGGCTGGCGGCCGAGGTGGGCGCGCTCCTGGCCGACCCGGCCCGGCTCGACGCGATGGGGCAGGCGGCCCGGCGGCTGGCGCGCCCGGACGCCGGCGAGCGGATCGCGACCGAGCTGCTGGCGCTCGTGCGATGACGCTCGCCGACCGCAGGCTGCACTTCATCGGCATCGGCGGCGCCGGCATGTCCGGGCTGGCGCTGGTCGCCTACGCCTGGGGGGCCGACGTCTCCGGCTGCGATCGCGAGCCGTCGGAGTACTCGCGCCGGCTGGGGCGGTTTGGCATCGACGTGCGCGAGGGGCACGACCGCGCCCATCTCCAGCCGGGGATGGAGGTGGTGGTGAGCTCGGCCGTCCCCGACGAGCTGGACGAGCTGGCGGCGGCCGCGGAGCAGGGGCTCGAGGTGTTCCCGCGGGGCGGGCTGCTGGCCGAGCTGGTCGCGCTGCGCCGCTCCATCTGCGTCGCCGGCGCGCACGGCAAGACGACGACGACGGCGATGATCGCCTTCGCCGCCGACCGGATCGGGCTCGAGCCGACGTGGCTGATCGGGGGCGAGGTACCGCAGCTGGGCGGGAACGCCGGGCCGGGGGCGGGCGACCTGCTCGTGGCCGAGGCGGACGAGTCCGACGGCAGCGCCGCGCTGCTGCGCCCGAGGATCGCCGTCGTCACCAACGTCGACCTCGACCACCACGCCCGGTTCGCGTCGGTCGCCGACGTCGAGCGGCTCTTCGCCGACTGGGTCGCGCACGTGCCGGCGGACGGCGCGGTGGTGGTGGGCGACGGAGTCGCCCTCACGGCGGCGGCGCCCGTCTCGCGCTTCGGCTTCGACGCCGGCGCCGACTGGCACATCACCGGGTTCCGCGGCGGTCCCGAGGGGTCGCGCTTCTGGCTCTCGGTACCCGGCGAGCCGCCGGTGGACGTGCGCCTGCAGGTGCCCGGCGCACACAACGCCCGCAACGCCGCCGGCGCCGTGGCGGCGCTCGCGGCAGCGGGCGCGAGCGCGCCCGAGGCGGCCGCGGCGCTGGCCGGCTTCACCGGCGTCGGCCGCCGGTTCGAGCTGCGCGGGAGCGTCGCCGGCGCCACCGTCGTCGACGACTACGCCCACAACCCGGCCAAGGTGGCCGCCGTGATCGACGCGGCCCGCACGTATGCGCCCGCCCGCGTCGTCGTGTGCTTCCAGCCCCACCTCTTCTCGCGCACCGCCGCGTCGGCGTACGCGTTCGGCGGCGCGCTCGCGGGAGCGGACGAGGTGGTGGTCACCGAGATCTACGCCGCCCGGGAGCGGCCCGTGGCCGGCGTCACCGCCAAGCTCGTCGTCGACGCCGTGTCCGAACGCCGCCCGGGCATGCCGCTCGCGTACATGCCCGAGCTCGCCGAGGCCGCCCACTACCTTCGCGCGCGCGTGCGCGCGGGCGACCTCGTCCTGACGGTCGGCGCCGGCGACGTGCGCCGGGTGGGGGACGAGCTGCTGCGATGAGCGTGCCCCCGGGCTGTGTCGAGGCGGACTACCCGGCCTCGCGGCTGACCACGGTCGGCACCGGCGGGCCGGCCCGGTTCCTCGCCCGTCCGGGCGCCGCCGCCGGGCTCGAGGCCGTGCTGCGGTGGGCCGCGGCCGAGGGGCTCGAGATCGCCGTGGTCGGCCTGGGGTCGAACCTGCTCGTCGCCGACGAGGGCTACGACGGCGTGGTGGTGCGGCTCGCCGGCGACCTGGCGCGCATCGACCGCGACGGCGAGCGGATCGTGTGCGGCGGCGGAGCGGCGCTCGCCGCCGTCGTCAAGCGGGCGACGGGATGGGGGCTCTCGGGCGTCGAGTTCGGGTGCGCCATCCCGGGGACGGCCGGCGGCGCCGTGCGCATGAACGCCGGCGCCTACGGCGGCGAGATGCGCGACGTGCTCGACGACGCGCTCGTGGTCGGCGCCGGCGGCGCGCGCCGCGGCGGCCCCGACGCGCTGGAGATGACCTACCGCCGCTCGAACGTCGGCCGGGGCGAGGTCGTCGCCGAGGTGGTGCTGCGGCTGCGGCCGGCCGATCCGGCAGTCATCCGGGCCACCGTCGTGGACATGCAGCGGCGCCGGCGGGAGGCCCAGCCGGCGAAGGTGCGCACCTTCGGGTCGGTGTGGAAGAACCCGGACGGCGACCTCTCGGCGGGGCAGATGCTGGAGGCCTGCGGGCTGAAGGGGTTCGCCGCCGGCGGGGCGCGCATCTCGCCGGTGCACGCGAACTTCATCGAGAACACCGGCGGGGCGCGCTCGGCCGACGTGCTGGCACTGATGCGCGAGGCGCGCCGCCGGGCGCGGGAGCGCTTCGGCGTCGAGCTCCAGCACGAGGTGCAGATGCTCGGGCCGATCACGCTCGACGCGAGCGCCGCCGCGGCCGGCTGACGCCGGGCGGCGCGCAGGATCCGCGCGCCGCCCGGCGAACAGGTGGACATGTCCTCGACCTCCGTCGACCCCGCACTCGTGCTGCGCCGGCGGGCGATCCGCCGGTCGGAGGGGCGGCGGCGGCTGGCCGTCCTGCTCGGCGCCGTCGGCGCGCTGCTGCTGCCGGCCGGGTACTGGGGGGTCGAGCACTCGTCCGTCTTCTCGGCGTCACGGGTCGTCGTCGCCGGGGGCAGCGGGGGCCTCGATGCCCAGGTGCGCGCGCTCGTGGCCGCGGACGTCGCCGGCAAGAGCCTGCTCCAGGTCGACGCCTCGTCGCTGGCGGCCCGGCTCGAGGCGATCCCGGCCGTCCGCGCGGCCCGGGTCGATCGGGCGTTCCCGCACACCGTCGCCGTCACCATCGTCATGGAGCGGCCGACCGCCGTCGTCCGCGCCGGCAAGGCGGGCTACGTCATCTCGTCGGACGGGCGCGTGCTCGAGACGGTCACCAAGGCGCCCAAGCTGCTCCCGCGGGTCGTGCTCCCCGCCGGGCCGCCGCTCCAGCCGGGGCACACGATCGACACCGCCCCGATGCGCGCCGCGCTGACCGTGCTCATGGCCGCCAGGCAGACGTTCCCGCGCGACATCGCCCGGATCAAGGGCGTCGCCTCCGGTCCCGGCGGGGTGGTGGCCACGTTCGGGCACGGGCTCCATGTCCGCCTCGGCGACACGACCCGGCTGCCGCTCAAGCTGCGCGTCGCCGCCCTCGTGCTCTCGAAGATGGGCGACTCGACCCGCCGGTCGGTCGCCTACGTCGACGTGTCCTCGCCGGCCCGCCCGACCATCGGATACAAGAAATAACCCTCGACCTGAGGTAGATGGTCAGTGGCACTCACCATCTGCTTGACAGCGAGACTTTGGACGGGTACCCTGCCGAAAGCGCCCGAAGGGCAGCCTGGCTTCGCTGTGCCCGACGGACGGGCGACCAGCATGCGAAAAGTCAAACCCTCAAGTCGAGGGTGAGGGGTTGGGGGTACAGGCGATGAGAGATCCGAGCGGCAACTATCTGGCGGTCATCAAGGTCGTCGGCGTCGGCGGCGGCGGCACGAATGCGGTCAACCGCATGGTGGACGCGGGCCTGCGCGGCGTGGAGTTCATCGCCGTCAACACGGACGCACAGGCGCTGCTCATGTGCGACGCCGACGTGAAGATCCACATCGGCTCGAAGATCACCCGCGGGCTGGGCGCGGGCGCCGACCCCGCCATCGGGCTCGAGGCGGCGACCGAGAGCCGGGACGACCTGAAGGAGGCGCTGAAGGGCGCCGACATGGTGTTCGTCACCGCCGGCAAGGGCGGCGGCACCGGCACCGGCGCCGCGCCGGTGATCGCCGAGATCGCCCGCGAGCTGGGCGCGCTCACAGTCGGCGTCGTCACCCGGCCGTTCGGGTTCGAGGGGCGCAAGCGCGCCGACCAGGCCGAGGGCGGCATCCGCCAGCTGCGCGAGAAGGTCGACACCCTCATCATCATCCCCAACGACCGCCTGCTCCAGGTCGTCGAGAAGCGGACGTCGATCGTGGATGCGTTCCGCATCGCCGACGACGTGCTGCGCCAGGGCGTGCAGGGCATCACCGACCTGATCACGGTGCCCGGGCTGATCAACCTCGACTTCGCCGACGTGCGCACCATCATGCGCCAGGCCGGGTCGGCGCTGATGGGCATCGGCGTCGCCGGCGGCGAGAACCGGGCGGCGGAGGCAGCCAAGGCCGCGATCTCCTCGCCGCTGCTCGAGGCGTCGGTCGAGGGCGCGACGGGCATCCTCCTGAACATCACCGGAGGGTCCGACATGGGCCTCTTCGAGGTGAACGAGGCCGCCGAGATCATCGGCAGCGCCGCCGACGGCGATGCGAACATCATCTTCGGCGCCGTCATCGACGAGCAGCTCGGGGATCAGGTGCGGGTGACGGTGATCGCAACCGGCTTCGACCGCAACAGCCCCGACCGGCCCGCGTCGGTGTTCGCGGCGGGCGGACGGCGCGAGCCCGCGCCGCCCCGGCGGCCCGAGCCCGACCCGCGCGAGACGGGGCAGTTCACGATGCCGCCCGACGCGCTCGAGATCCCCTCGTTCCTGCGCGACGAGTAGCCGGCGTCAGGCGGTGCGGTCCGGGGGCGGCGTCGATGTCGTGCGCCCGACGACGTGGGCGAAGATCATGACGCCGATCAGGAACCCCGCGACCAGAAGCGCCGCGGTGAGCAGGACGATGGCGGTGATGCTGCGGCCGCTGCGCATGCGGCGATCGTAGCCTACGACGCGAGCGCGCCGGCCTTCTGCAGCTGCGCCAGGTACACCGGCCGTGCCGGGGGCTTCAGGGTGATCCGCTGGTTCCAGTGGTCGAAGCGCACCCGGCCGGCGTGCGCACCGGTGCTCACCACCTCGACGGGGTAGGGCACGCCCGCGGCGGCGACGTAGAGGATGCCGCCGTTGGCCGAGTCGCGCAGGCCGATCACGCGCTGCCCGCCGACCGTGCGCGTCCCCAGCTTCGTGACCGTTCCCGAGGGGTGCAGCAGCTGGCCGAGCAGGCCGCTCATGTCGGTCAGGCTGCTGAACGAGCCGAAGCGCTTGTCGGTGACGGGCACCTTCAGCCACCGGCCGTCGAGGAGCCGGATCCCGGCCGCGTTCGTGAACTGGCGGTAGAAGCCCTCGTTGCCGGTGAAGTAGACGGCCTTGCCGATCCGGGTCACCTTGAACGCGAGCCCGGAGCTCGAGACGCGGCCGCTCCCGCCCGTGCCGGACAGGTGCAGGTCGACGGCGACGCTGGGCGATGCCCCGACCTGCCCCGAGAGGTGCACCGAGGTGGCGGCGGCGACGACGGAGCGCACGTCGGCCAGGATCTGGGACGCCGGCTTGGCGGGCTCGTGGGCGAACGACGCCGTCGCCGGGGAGCCGGATCCGCCGCACGCGGCGAGCGCGAGGGCGGCCGCCGCGGCGGCGAGCAGGACAAGGAGCGCGCGGATCGGAGCGGGCACGGCCATGCCCACCCTATCGGCAGCGCGGCGCGCGACCCTTAACCGGCGCGGTGACGCCGCGTCAGGCCGGAACGGAGTCGGCCAGCTCCGGCGTGGCCATCCGCCGCGTCATCACCGCCGGTGCGGTGCGGGGCAGCAGCGACCGTCCCAGGTCGCGGATGACCGGGAGCCGGATCGACGCCTCGGCGTAGGCCTCGCGCAGGATGCGGCCCGCACGCGGCGTGCCGGGAGGCGTGTAGAGGCTGGCGTCGATCAGCTCGATCCAGACGGCCACCCACTCCCGCTCGGACATGACGGCCGGCAGCGCGCGCACCTGGGCACGAGCGCGCCTGGCCCGGTTCGTGTCCTGCCGCCGGCGCGTGTACCGGTTGCCGGCGATGATCACGTGGCGGGTTCCCGCCACGGTCTCCTCGCGCTCGTCGCGGAGCTCGCCCTCGTCCGCGAAGATGTCACTGAACGACGCTGATTCGGTGTATGCGCTCATTGTCTGCTGCCGTTCCTTCTGTCGACCTACGCCCATGGTCCTCCCGTTCCGCAGCACCGGAGATGGTCCGGCGGACTCCCTGCGCAACTTGACCTTCTCCAAAGTATTACACGGAGCAGGTCCGCCGCCTCCAAATTGCCTGCGTTCTTCATCAGATCCGAACAGTTGGCACACACCGCAACGGCCGCCGCGGTAGCGTTCCGCGGGTGAAGGCGGACGAATGGGACGAGCTGCGCATGCGACGGCTTGCGAAGAACGAGCAGGCGTTCCGGGACCACAACAACCGCCGCGTCGAGTTCGAGCGCGCGACGGCCGACGGGGACGAGCCCGTCCCCTTCGTCTGCGAGTGCGGCGACCCGGTGTGCGTCGACGGGGTCGAGCTCACCGTGGGGGAGTTCACGGCCGCACACTCGGCTGCCAACCGGTTCACCGTCAAGCCCGGCCACGTCTTCCCGGACGCCGAGCGCGTCGCCGATCGGCGCGAGCGGTTCTGGATCGTCGAAAAGCTCATCCTCGAGGCGGGAGCGTCATGACACGAAGCTGTCGGAGCCGATCTCGACCCAGCCCAGCGCCGAGCAGTTCCGGGGCGGCACCGCCACCATCTCGGGGTCGCTGGTGCCGAAGCTCTCGTTCGAGCTCGACGGCACCGGCGCAGTGTTCTTCGAGCACCACACCCTGCTGTGGAAGGACGCCTCACTCGCGATCGAGCTGAAGAAGCTCCCCGGCGGGCTGAAGCGCAAGATCGCCGGACTTGACTTTTTCCTGACCCAGGCGAGCACCACTTCCTGGCCGCCACCGACAACCTCGACTACACGTTCGAACGGTGCAGGGGGTGCGCAGCATGCTCTTCGGCGGCAGCGGGTTCTTCGTCGACCGCTTCGGCGCGAAGGACGGCACGGCATCCGTGTGGGTGATGGGCTCCGGCGACGTGTTCGAGGCCGAGCTGGCGCCGGGCGAGCAGATCGACATCGAGGCGGGCAGCTGGCTCTACCGCGATCCCAGCGTGAAGATGGAGGCGGTCACGATGGGCCTGAAGACCGGGCTCTTCGGCGGCGGCGGCAAGCTCACCTGGAACCGCTTCACCGGCCCCGGCCGGGTCGGCATCCAGACCATGTTCATGAACCCGGCGGCGGTCGTCGAGGGCGTCGCCGGCTCCGGCACCGCCAAGGCGGCCGGGCTCGGCGCGATCATCGGCGGCCTGGCCGACAACATCTAGCCCAGCCGTCACCGTGGGGTCTGACCCCGGGGGGGGGGTGAACCCGGGGCCTGGCCCCGATCCGGGGCCAGGCCCCTGAACGGCTCCATCTCCGGCCGGGCAGGGGAGGGACGACGGCGTGGGCGCGGGACTGTCCCCCGGTGGGTGGTTGGCCTATAGACTGCCCGTCCGGATGCACGCGTCCGAGGCCCTCCGCCGTACGCCGCTCCACGACCGTCATGTGGCCGCGGGGGCGCGGATGGTCCCGTTCGCCGGATGGGACATGCCGGTGCAGTACGAGGGCGTGATCCCCGAGCATCTGGCCGTGCGCAGCCACGCGGGCGTCTTCGACGTCTCCCACATGGGCCAGCTCGAGATCCGCGGCCCGGGCGCGATCGCCTTCGTGCAGCGCATGCTCTCGAACGACATCGACCGCATCGGCGCCGGCCAGGCGCAGTACACGCTCCTCCTGAACGAGCACGGCTGCCCGATCGACGACCTGATCGCCTACCGGTTCTCCGACGACCATCTGCTGCTGGTCGTGAACGCCGCCCGCGTCGACGCCGACCGGGAGTGGCTCGAGTCGCACCTCGACAACGGCGTGGAGATGGACGACCTCTCCGACGGCGTCGCGATGCTGGCGCTGCAGGGCCCGGCCGCGCTCGGCCTGGTCGGGCTGCCCGAGCTGGCGCCGTTCGGCTTCACCCAGGGCGAGGTGTGCGGCGTGCGCGCGGTCGTCGCCCGCACCGGCTACACCGGCGAGCCCGGCGTCGAGCTGATGGTCGCCGCCGAGCGGGCCGGGGAGCTGTGGGACGCGCTCACGGCCGCCGGCGCGACGCCGGCCGGCCTGGCCGCGCGCGACACGCTGCGGCTCGAGGTCTGCTACCCGCTCTACGGCAACGACCTCGACCAGCGCCACACCGCGCTCGAGGCCGGCCTCGGCTGGGTCTGCGCGCTCGCCGCCAAGGACTTCGTCGGCGCCGGGCCGCTGCGTGCCCAGCGCGACGCGGACGGCCACGACCGCCTGGTCGCGTTCCGCATCGAGGGCCGCGGCATCCCCCGCCAGGGCATGCGCGTCGTCCCGGCGGGCGAGGTCACGAGCGGCACGATGTCGCCGTCGCTCAAGATCGGGATCGGGATGGCCTACGTGCCGGCCGCCGCCGCCGCGGAGGGCACCGAGCTCGAGATCGACGCCCGCGGCCGGCCGCTTGCGGCCCGCGTGGCCCGTAAGCCCCTGTACGTCAAGGAGACCGCCACATGACCGACGAGAACTATCCCGACGACCTGCGCTACCACGAGGCGCACGACTGGGTGCGCGTGGACGGCGACACCGCCACGTTCGGGATCACGTGGTACGCGCAGGACACGCTGGGCGAGGTGGTGTTCTACAGCCCGCCGGAGGTGGGGGCGACCGTGTCCAAGGACGAGGACTACGGGGAGCTCGAGTCCACCAAGGCCGTGTCGGCGCTCGTCGCCCCGCTGTCCGGTGAGGTGGTGGAGGTGAACGAGGCCCTCGACGGGAACGAGAGCGGCGTGAACGACGACCCCTACGGCGAGGGGTGGCTCGTCAAGGTGCGGATGAGCGACCCGTCCGAGCTGGACGCGCTCATGGACGCCGCCGCCTACCGCACGCAGCTCGAGTCGTTGTGAGCTTCACGTCGCTGACCGACGAGGACCGCGCCGCGATGCTGGCCGCGGTCGGCGTGTCCTCGATCGACGAGCTGTTCGCCGAGATCCCCGCCGGCGTGCGGCTCGACCGCGCGCTCGACCTCGAGCCGGCGCTGACGGAGGCGGAGGTGTGGGCGCATCTCACCGAGCTCGCGGAGCGCAACGCCGACACCGGCCGCGAGCTCTCGTTCCTCGGCGCCGGGTTCTACGACCACTACGTCCCGGCGGTCGCCGACGCCGTCATGCAGCGGGGCGAGCTCCTGACCGCGTACACGCCCTACCAGCCGGAGATGAGCCAGGGCACGCTCCAGGCGATCTTCGAGTACCAGACCGCGATCTGCGAGCTGACCGGGATGGACGTCTCCAACGCCTCCGGCTACGACGGCACGACGGTGGCCGCCGACGCCTGCTACGTGGCCAAGCACACGACCGGCCGATCGAAGGTCGTGCTGGCGCAGACGCTGAACCCGCAGGTACGCCAGGTGGTGCGCACGTTCGCGCCCGGCTTCGGCCTGGAGGTGGTCGAGGTCGCACACTCGGGCGGGACCACCGATCCGGAGCGGTTTGGCGCCGCCTGCGCCGGCGCGGCCTGCGCGATCTTCCCCCAGCCGAACTTCTTCGGCTGCCTGGAGCCGGCGCCCGACCTGGCCGCGGCCGCCGCGGCCGCCGGCGCGCTCCCGATCGCGCACGTCGACCTGATGACGCTCGGCGTGCTCGAGGCGCCGGGCGAGTACGGCTGCGCGCTCGCGATCGGCGAGGGCCAGTCGGCCGGCAACCACATGTCCTACGGCGGCCCCAACTACGGGTTCCTGGCGGCGCGGTCGGACTACATCCGCAAGCTGCCCGGCCGGATCGTGGGGGAGACGCACGACCACGACGGCCGCCGCGGGTTCGTGCTCACGCTGCAGACGCGCGAGCAGCACATCCGCCGCGAGAAGGCGACGTCGAACATCACCACCAACCAGACGCTGCTTGCGGTCGCGGGCCTCGTCTACCTGAGCTGGCTGGGGCCGGACGGCCTGCGCGACGTGGGCCTCGCCTGCCACTCGCTCGCCGAGCACGCCAGGCGGCGGCTCGGCCTGCCGCTCGTCTTCGACCGCCCCACCTTCCAGGAGTTCGCCGTCCGCGTCGGCCGGCCCGCCCGCGACGTCGTCCGGGCGGCGCGGGAGCTCGGCGTGCACCCGGGCTATCCGCTCGGACGCGACTACGAGGGCATGGACGACGTGCTCCTCGTCTGCCTGACGGAGAAGCGCTCGGCCGCCGACATCGACCGGCTGGCCGAGGTGCTGCACGAGGTGGTGGCGTGAAGCTGATCTACGAGAAGTCGCGGCCCGGCCGGCGGGCATCGCGCATCGCCGACCCCGGTGTGCCCGCGGCCGACGTCCCCGCCGAGTTCGCCCGGCGCACGCCGCCGCGCCTGCCCGAGCTGGCGGAGCCCGAGCTCGTGCGCCACTACACCGAGCTCTCCACCCGCACCTTCGGGATCGACACCGGCTTCTACCCGCTGGGCTCCTGCACGATGAAGTACAACCCGCGCATCAACGAGCGCGCCGTCGGGCTGCCCGGGTTCGCCGACCTGCACCCGCACCAGGAGGACGAGGGCGCCCAGGGAGCGCTCGAGCTCATGTGGCGCCTGCAGGGGATGCTGGCCGAGGTGGTGGGGCTCGACGCCGTCACGCTGCAGCCCGCGGCGGGCTCGCAGGGCGAGCTGACGGGGCTGACGCTCATGCGGGCCTACTTCGCCGACCGCGGCGAGGAGCGCACCGAGGTGGTCATCCCCGACACCGCCCACGGCACGAACCCGGCCAGCGTGGCGATGGCGGGGTACACGCTCGTGCGGGTGAAGACCGACCCCCGCGGGAACGTCGACGTCGACGACCTGCGCGGCAAGGTGGGCGATCACACGGCCGGCCTGATGCTCACGAACCCCTCGACGCTCGGGCTCTTCGAGGAGCGGATCGCCGAGATCGCCGACATCTTCCACTCGGCCGGTGCGCTGCTCTACTACGACGGCGCGAACCTGAACGCCGTCTGCGGCATCTCCCGGCCCGGCGACATGGGCTTCGACATCGTTCACTACAACCTCCACAAGACGTTCTCGCAGCCGCACGGCGGCGGCGGCCCGGGCGGCGGCCCGGTGGCGGTGCGGCGGGACATCGAGCCGTTCCTGCCCGTGCCGACCGTCGTCCGCGACGGCGACTCCTACCGCCTCCACTACGACCGGCCGAAGACGATCGGCAAGGTGCGCGCCTTCGGCGGGCCATTCGGCGTGTTCGTGCGCGCCTACGCGTTCATGCGCATGTGGGGGCCGGGCCTGCGGGAGATGTCGGAGGCCGCGGTGCTGAACGCCAACTACGTGCTCGCCCGGCTGCGGGGCGCCTACGACCTGCCGGTCGACCGCCACTGCATGCACGAGTTCGTCGTCTCGGCCCGCACCCTGAAGCGCGAGCACGGCGTGACGGCGCTCGACGTCGCCAAGCGGCTGATGGACTACGGCTTCCATCCGCCCACGATCTACTTCCCGCTGATCGTGTCCGAGGCGCTGATGATCGAGCCCACCGAGACCGAGACGCGCGAGACGCTCGACGCCTTCTGCGACGCGATGCTGGCCATCGCGCGGGAGGCGGGGGAGGACGCACAGGTGCTGAAGGACGCGCCGCACACGCGCCCGGTGTCGCGGCTCGACGAGGCCGAGGCGGCCAAGCGCCTGCTCGTGCGCTACGAGTTCGACCGGCACCCGACGTCCGAGTAGTGCTGCGGGCGGTCGCGTTCGACTACCGCGACACGCTGGCCGAGTTCCGCTGGGACGATGCCGTGTGGCGCCGCGGCATCGCCGCCATGCTCGCGGCCGCGGGCGCCGACCCCGGGCTGGCGCAGCCCGCCGCCGCGGCGCTGCTGGGCCGGCTCGAGCGCCCGCGCGGCGACCTGCGCGAGCTCGACTACGCCGCGGCGGTCGGCGACGTGCTGGCCGGGCTCGGGGCCGACGCCGGTGCGGAGGCGGTGCGGCGCGGGATCGAGGCCGAGTACCGGGCGTGGGCGCCGGCCCGCCGCGTCCATCCGGACACGCGCGCGCTGCTCGACGGCGTGCACGCGCTCGGGCTTGCGACCGCCGTCGCCGCCAACACGTTCGACCCGCCCGGCCTCTTCCGGGCCGACCTCGCGGCGCAGGGCATCGCGGGTCGAGCCGACGCGGTCGTGCTCTCCGCCGACCTGGGCGTACGCACACCGCACCCGGCCGTCTATGCGGCCGTGGCCGGTGCGCTCGGAGTCGCCCCGGAGGAGGTCATGTTCGTCGGCGACACGGTGGCGCGCGACGTCGACGCGCCGGCCGCCGCGGGCATGCGCACGTGCCTCGCCGCGTGGTACCGGCGGGATCCCGCGGCCGCGGGAAGGTGTGTGCCGATCTGCACAGAACCCCTGCAAGTGCTCGTGATTCTTGAAGCTCTTGTCCGATCCGGATCGGCCGGTAAGATCTGACGATGGGCCGTATCCGCCAGTCGCTGCCCGTCGCTCCCCGGTCGTCAGAGGTGGAGTGCCGGAGGTGTGGAGTGGTGTGCCAGAAGGTGGTGCACCCGTCCCGCTGCCTCGACCAGCAGTGCCCGTTCCTCTACGCCTACGACGCCTTCGGGCGCACCTACGTCGGCTGCACCCAGGAGATCTTCGCCGCCGACATCGACCTCGAGGTGCTCGAGCGCGCACGCCGGCGCCGCAACGGCTTCGGCTCGGTGCGGGCGGTGCGCGAGCCGCTCCCGATCTGCCCGGCCGACGTCGAGCGCGCCTACGAGAACCGCGAGGACCCGATGGGCTGCATCAACCCGGAGTTCCACGAGCTGCCCGACCGGCCCAGCTTCCGCGTCATCCGCGGCGACGACGACTGACTACCCGCCGAACGCCAGCGTGCCGACGTCGACGGCCATCATGCCCCCGTCCACGGTGAGCACGGCTCCCGAGACGTAGGAGGCCTCGTCCGAGGCCAGGAAGAGGGCCGCCGCGGCCACCTCGTCCGGGCACCGCCGGCGCGGCGCAGCGGCACGTGCCGCGTGACCCGCGCATACGCCTCCTCGACGTCGTCGCCGAGCGCCGCCATCTCGGTGTCGGCCATCGGTGTGCGCACCCAGCCGGGGCAGATCGCGTTTGCACGCACGCCGCGGCGGCCGAGCGTGACCGCCTGCGACTTCGTCAGCATGACGAGGGCCGCCTTCGAGACGGCGTACTGCGGCTCGCCCGGGCCGGCCACGAGCGCCGCGACGGAGGCGACGTTCACGATCGCGCCCCGCCGCTCCGCCAGGCCCCCGGCCGCGAGCGCCGAGAGCGCCTGCGCCGCCGAGACGTTCACGGCCAGCGTGTCGTCCCAGCCGGCGTCGCCCAGGCCGGCGTTGTTGACGAGCACGTCCAGCGGGCCGGTGGCCGCGAGCGCGCGGCGGCGGTCCTCGTCGCGGGCGACGTCGCCGGCGATCACCCGCTCGCAGACCTGCTCGAGCTGCTCGCGGCGCCTGCCCATCGCCCACACCGTCGCCCCCTCGGCTGCGAACCGGCGCACGATCGCGGCGCCGATGCCCGTGCCGCCGCCCGTGACCAGGGCGACCTTGCCGTCAAGCCGCACGCCGCACCTCGCACCGGTCCTCGGGCCCCGGCGGGCGGCGCAGGCGCTTGCGCTGCCCCTCGCGCCGCTTCGACTCCAGCCGCTCCGCGCGCGCCGCGCGCGTGGGTGCCGTCGGCCGCCGGGGCGGCGGCGGGGGCGCGAGCGCCGCCCGCATCAGCTCGCAGAACCGCTCCGTGGCGAGGCGGCGGTTGCGGTGCTGGCTGCGCTCGTCCTGGGCGACGACCCGCACCCGCCCGTCGGCGTCGAGCCGCCGGCGCAGGCGCCGCCGGGCGAGCGCCCGCTCGGCGTCGGTGAGCGTCGGGCTGCCCTCGAGGTCGAAGACGAGCTCGACCCGCGTGGACGAGGTGTTCACGTGCTGGCCGCCGGGACCGCCGCTGCGGGTCGCGCGGAACTCCAGCTCGGACTCCGGCAGGGGCTGGGTCGCGCCGATGTCAAGCACCGGTCCGCTCGGTCGGCCGGGCGCGCGCACCCGCCCGGTGGATGCGCCGCAGCGCCCGCATGCTGCGCGTGTAGGGGACGTCCTCGTCGTCGCCCGGCGTCTCCATGATCGCGGCCAGCTCCTGCACGGCGGGGTGCCCGAGGATCGCGCCCAGCCCCTTGCCGATCACGCCCTTGCCGACCTCGGCGTGGCGGTCGCGGTTCGAGCCGAGCGCGACCGCGGCGTCGTTCACGTGCAGGCACACGAGCCGCTCGAGTCCGAAGCGCTCGTCCACCTCGGCGAACAGCGCGTCGACGCGTCCGGGGTCGGAGACGTCCACGCCGGAGGCCCACAGATGGCACGTGTCCAGGCACACGCCGACCCGTGGATGCCGCCCGAGCGCGTCGAGGACGGCCTCGATCTCGTCCAGGCCCACGCCCATCGTGCCGCCCGCGCCGGCCGAGTTCTCGATCACGAGCTTCGTGGCCGACTCCGGGTCGCACGTGTCGAGCACCGCGGCGAGCGCCTCGGTCACCTGTGGCAGGGCGGCGTCCATGCCCCGGCCGAGATGGCTGCCGAGGTGGAAGACGACCCCCTCGGCGGCGATCGCCTGGGCGGCCGCCATCGTGTTTCGGAGCGCCGAGACGGACCTGTCGTACAGCTCGGGGTCGGTGGCGCCGAGGTTGATGAGGTAGGTGGCGTGGCAGACGACCGTCTGCACCCGGGAGGGGCGGCGCGCCGTCCGGAACCGCTCGGCCGCCTCGGGGTCGACCTCGGGGTGTCGCCACATGCGCGGGCTCTGCGTGAAGATCTGCAGCGACGTCGCCCGCAGCGCGCGCGCCCGCTCGAGCGCCTTGTGGGCGCCGCCGGCGACGCCGAGGTGGGCTCCGTACTGCACGCGCCGATCGTATCGGGTGCGGATCGCTGCCAGCGATCTGGATGGTTGATTCCGAATTCGGCGCGCGCCTGGACGCACGCACGGTTCGCCGCAGTGCATCCGGCGGTGGCGCTGCGCCTCGGGCGTCTGCGTGATCGCAGACGCCTCGGATCGCGGTCAAGGGCGGTCGCCCTTGACCGCTTGAACCGTCGCATCGCGCTTCGGGGTCTGCGTCATCGAGAGACCCCTCAGACCGCGGTCAAGGGCATCCACCCTTGACCGCTTCTCGGTCGCATCCATACAGCACCGGTATGAACTCCCTTCAGTCCTTGCGCTGCTCGGTTCGCAACCCGCTGGAGATCTGCGTGATCGCAGATCCCCACCGACCGGCGCAAGCCTCCGGCTTGCGCCTTGGACATCACGTGAATTCGGAATCAACCATCTAGACTGACCCGCCGTGTCCCGCCCCGTCTGCGTCCGCATGCCGCCCAGCCCGACCGGCCTCTTCCACGTCGGCACGGTCCGCACCATGCTCTTCAACTGGCTCTTCGCCCGCGGCCGCGGCGGCCGGGTCGTGCTCCGCTTCGAGGACACGGACACCGCCCGGTCGACGGACGCCGCCGTCGATCATGCCGAGGCGACGCTGCGCTGGCTCGGGATCGACTGGGACGATGGCCCCTACCGCCAGACGCAGCGCTACGACCTCTACCGGGCGGCGGTCGAGGAGCTGATCGCGCAGGGCGCCGCCTACCGCTGCTACTGCAGCGAGGACGAGCTCAAGGCCGACCGTGCCCGGCGTCAGGCCGAGGGCCTGCCGCTGATCTACGGCGGCCGCTGCCGCGACGAGGCGGTGCGCGCGGCGCTCGCCGCCGAGGGGCGGCCGTCGGCCGTGCGGCTGGCGCTCCCGACGACCGGGACGACGGCGATCGACGACGTCGTCCACGGCCGGGTCGAGTGGGACAACGCGCTGCAGGGCGATCACGTCATCCTGCGCTCCGACGGCTCGCCCACGTACCAGTTCGCGAACCCGTTCGACGACATCCAGATGGGCGTCACGCACGTGATCCGGGGCGAGGATCTGATGCCGTCGACGCCGCGCCAGCTCGCGCTCTACCGCGCCCTCGGCGCGCCGGAGCCGACGTTCGCCCATCTGCCGATGGTGCTCGGCCCGGACAAGCGCCGCTTCAGCAAGCGGCACGGCGCCGTGTCCGTGGAGGAGTTCCGCGACGCCGGGGTGATCGCGGACGCGCTGATCAACTACCTGGCCCTGGTGGGGTGGAGCTTCGACGACCACACGACCTTCATGACGCGGGTGGAGCTGGTCGAGCGCTTCTCGCTGGAGCGGGTGAACGCGAGCCCCGGCGTGTTCGACGCCGAGAAGCTCGAATGGTTGAACGGCGAGCACCTGCGGGCGCTCACGCCCGAGGCGTTCGCGCACGAGTTGCAGCGCTACCTGGTGGTGGTGGCCTCGCCGCTCGCGGACCGCCCCGACCGGGTCGCCCAGGCGGCGCCGCTCGTGCAGGGGAAGATGCGTGTCCTGGGACAGTTCGAGCGCCTGGCCGGGTTCCTCTTCCACGAGCCGGAGATGGACGAGGCGGCCTGGGCGCGGGTGCGGGCGGACGAGCGCGCCCCGGCGTCGCTGCGGGCGGCGCGCGCCGCGCTGGCGGCCGTGCCCGGCTGGGATGCGGCCGCCATCGAGGCGGCCCTGCACGCGGCCTGCGAGCGCGAGGGTGTGAAGCCGCGCGTGCTGTTCATGCCGGTGCGGGTGGCGCTCACCGGCGGCACGGTCTCGCCCGGCCTCTACGAGAGCCTCGAGCTGGTGGGCCGGGACGACTCGCTGCGCCGGCTCGACGGGGCGCTGGCCGCACTCGGCTGAGCGTACGGCAGGAGTCGCCCGGCGGGCGTGGAAGCAGGTCTTTCGGGCATGTACGGGTCGATACACATCCAGCACGCGGTCGCGCGCCGGCTCTCGGTCGCCGGCGTGGCCCTGTGGCTGAGCCTCTCGGCTGCACTGGCCACGGCCGTCGGCGTGGGCGCGTGGACGGCCGGCCATGGCGGCAGCGCAACGTACTCGCCGGCCGACGTCCGGCAGCTGCGCGCAGAGGCGTACACGCGCGGGCTCGCCGCGGCCGGCGTGCGGGCCTCGGGCAGGCGCGGAGGCGGCCGCAGGATGGCCACGGCGCGCAGGCGCAGCTACGAGCTCGGCTACTCGGCCGGCTACCGGGCCGGCCGCCGCGCGGCGCACTGACCCCACCCGATCGGGTGGGGTGGCGGGCCGGTGCGAGTGGGGTTTCGCCCGCCACGGCGCCGGCCGGCCCATCCCGCGTTAGAGTGGCGCCCAATGGGGGTCTACCTGCTGCACGATGTGGCCCAGTGGGCCGGCGCGACCGCGATACTCGCCGCGCTGGGGTGCCTGATCGCCGGCGCGCTCGGCGTGCAGCTGTCGGCGTCGTTCCTCCTGCCGGGCGACGAGGCGTTCGCGCTCGCCCGGACGATGGGCGTCCTGGGCGGCGTCTCCGTGCTCGTGGCGGCCGCCTCGTGCACGCTCTACTACTGGATGGTGGGCGTCGCCTCCGGCCGCGCGACCGTCCTCGTGGAGGCCGGCCTGATCGGCGGGGCGGCCGTGTTCGCCGGGCTGCTGCACATGCTCGCGGTGCGCCCCGGCGCCCGCGCACCTCGCTGACGACTGCCCCCGCCGGTACGCTTGCGGCGTGCGCGAACGACTTCGCCATCGTGCGGTGCTGCTGGTCGCCCTCCTCGCGGTCGGCCTGGCGGTGCTCGGCACCTACACCTGGATGCAGACCGCGCGCACCCGCTGCCCGGCGACAGGGGTGTGCCTGGTCACGAAGACCCACCACGTGCACCCGCTGCGCGCCCGGATCGAGTGGGCGGGTGCCGCGGTCGCCGTCATCGGCGCCGCCAGCCTGGCCATGTCGGGCCGGCGCCGCAGCGGATAGATCGCTGGTCGACTAGATGATTGATTCCACGCCCCGTACGTCCTGGGCGGTTGCGAACCGAGCAG
This sequence comes from uncultured Actinomycetes bacterium, assembly GCA_963843705.1. Classification (GTDB taxonomy): domain Bacteria; phylum Actinomycetota; class Thermoleophilia; order Gaiellales; family JAICJC01; genus JAICJC01. The sequence continues at coordinate 162,272 of CAWJLQ010000003.1, read as the reverse complement.
CGCAAGGACGCAGGGAGCGTTCATACCGGGCTGTATGGGCGCGACCGAGAAGCAGTCAAGGGCGGATGCCCTTGACTGCGGTCTGAGGGGTCTGCGATCACGCAGGCCCCGAAGAGCGATGCGACGGTTCAAGCGGTCACGGGCGGATGCCCTTGACCGCGGTCCGAGGCGTCTGCGATCACGCAGACGCCGAGGCGCAGCCCCGCCGGCGCCCCATACCCGCACCAGCAGCCTGACGTCCAGGCGCGCGGGGGCGTGGAATCAATCATCTAGGCCGCGAGCGCCGGATCGTCGGCGGCCCATGCCCGCAGCGCGGCGGCGTCCGGCGTGAGCACCGGACGGCCGGCGGCGGCCGCCAGGCGCGCGTGGCCGGTGCAGGCCGGGTGCAGCGGGACGTACCCGTCGACGGCGGCGTGCAGGCGGCCCGCGTCGCCGCCCCCGAGCGCGTGGGTGAGGATGACGATGTCGGCGGCGACGTCCAGGCTCACGCCGGCAGCGGCGGCGGCCGCCAGGACGCGCTCGGTGCACTCCGCCTCGGACGGCGCGGTGCGCGGATCGGCGAGCAGGAACAGGCTGGCGCCGCTCTGCGGCGACACGCCCTGCACCCAGGCGGCGAGCAGCTCGCCCAGCCGGTCGCGTCCCCGCCACGCCGGCGTCGCCAGCAGGCGGATCCGGGCCGGGTCGAGCTCGAGGGGGTCGGCGCCGGTCTGCACGGCCCGCGGAGTCCGGGCCGCGAGCGCGGCGATCCGCTCACGGTAGGCCGTGGCGACGGCGTCCCACGAGCGCCGCTCGGCGGCGGCGCGGCCGGCCCGGCCGCGCGCGGCCCGTTCGTCCGCGGCCGCGACGGCATGCTCGAGCAGCTCGCGCAGGTGGGCGGCGTCGGGTTCCAGCATCCACGGCCGTCCGGCCGTCACCCACCGTCCGGCGCGGTTCTCGTCGAACTCCCGGCGCGTCGAGCGGATCCGCCAGCAGGCGTCGTCGGGGCAGAACTCATCGGTGGGGCCGCCCGCCGTCACGATCACCGGCAGCCCGCATGCCATCGCCTCGAGCACGGGCATGGCGAATCCCTCGCCGCGGTAGGGGTGCACGAGGAGGTCGCAGGCGCGGTACAGCGATGCCACCTCCGCGGTGGTCATGTCGCGGTGCAGGTAGAGGATGCGCGGGCTCTGGCCCGACTCGGCGTAGGCACGCAGCCCGCTGCGGTCCGACATGGGGTAGATGTCGTCGGCGCCGAAGTCCTTGACGACGAGCGTGACGTCGTCGCGGCCGGCGAACAGCTCGAGGAACTCCGCGATCAGGATGTCGGGCCCCTTGCGGTCGATCAGGCCGCCGACGAAGAGGATGCGCACCCCGGACGCGTCGAGCTCCATCCGCGGGCCGTCGGGGGAGAACGTCTCCAGGTCGACCCCGTTCGGGATGACGGCGACGCGGGCCGGGTCGACGCCGGAGGCGACCCAGACGTCGCGGACGTGCGCGCTCGGCGCCCACAGCTCGTCCACGTTCGCGTTCACGCCCTCGACCCACTCGACCGGCACCGAGCCGAACTCCCAGGGCTGGATCACGGCCAGGCGGCCGCCGCCGGGCGGGCGCAGGTCGGGCGGGAACTGGTGGCGCACCTCCACGTCCACCGGCAGCGGGAGTGCCGCTCCCGGCCCCCGGCCGGTGCGCGGCGCCCGCTCGAGGGCGATCCCGTCGGCGGCGGCGAGCCGGTCGCAGACGGCGCGGTTCACGCCGGCCAGGCTCTGGGTCGATCCATGGTCTCCGCGCCAGCGGACGGCGACCGGCGCGGTGCCGCGGTGGGCGCGGCGGGGGCGCTCGCCGCGGTAGTACGCCTCGAGCTCGTCGACGTGGGCGGCGAAGGCGCGCGGCGGCTCGATGCCCGCCTGGAGCCGTTCGAGCAGCCCCTGCTCACCGGCCAGGCGGTCGAGCGCCCGGGCCAGGTCGGCCGCGTCGCGGCCGTCGAAGAGCAGGCCGTTGCGGCCGTCGGCGACGAAGTCCGGGATGCCGCCCATGCGCGCGCCGAGCACCGGCACACGGCCGGCCAGGCACTCCGAGACCATCAGCGGCGCGCAGTCCCACCACACGGAGGGGATGACCGCGACGTCGACGCCGGCCAGGAGCTCCGGCAGGTCGTCGTGGGCGAACGCGCCCCGGATCTCGACCACGCCGCGCCCGTCCCGCGCCGCCAGCTCGGCGGCGAACGCCTCCGGCACCTCGCCGTGGATGCGCACGCGGATGCGCGCGTCGGTGCGCTGGGCGGCGTCTACCAGCAGGCTCGGGCCCTTCTGCGGGAGCGCCGAGCCGAAGAAGCCGACCACGAGCTCGGGCCCGACTCGGCCGGGACGGCGGTCGCGCCCGAGCGCCTCCCAGATCGCGTCGTCCGCCGGCATCGCCTGCGGCACGACGTCGATCATCTCGCCCGGGTAGCCCGCATTCACGAGCGTCGAGCGCATGGCCTCGGACACCGCCAGGCAGACGTCCACACCGCGGCCGAAGCGTCCCCGGATCTCGCTCAGCCGGCGGCGGTAGCCGTCGGCGTCGAGGCTGCCGACGCAGGCGGCGCAGTCGCGGCCGCCGTCGCCGGGGCCGTCGCACAGCTCGAGCCGGTCGGTGAAGAGGTAGGCCCGCGGGCAGGCCAGCCAGTAGTTGTGCGTCGTGAACACCGACCGGATGCCGCGCACGGCCGCCTCGTCGATCAGCGCCGCGCCGAGGTTGTGCAGGTTGTGGAAGTGGACGGCGTCGGGGCGGATGCGGTCGAGCAGCTCGGCGAACGCGCGCGTGATCGGCGGGTCGTCCACCTCGCGGTCGGGATGGCCGAGGTCGAGCAGGCCGTGCGGCCGGTTGAAGACGCCCACGAGCCGGACGCCGTCCTGCCACCACTCGCGCACCTGGTAGGGGTCGGCGGGCTCGACGCGGCCGACGGCGGCGTGGAACACGGTCACGTCGTAGCCGCGCCGGGCGAGCTCCTGCGAGACCTGCCGGGGAACGATGGTACCGCCGCCGGCGTCGTTGTAGCCGAACGCGGTCATGACGATGCGCGGCCGGCCCGCCAGGCCGCGCTCGCGCAGGTGGGCGGCCAGCTCCGGCAGCGGCAGCGCCCGCCGCTCGAGCGCCTCGGCGAGCAGCACGAGCGCCCCCTCGCGGGTGGCGGCCTCGGGCGCCAGCGTCCGCCAGTCCTCGCGCTCGATCGCCGCCTCGAGCGCGCGCGACACCTCGGCGACCTCGCGTGCCCGGGCCGACTCGTCGGAGAAGTTGCCGCCGTGGCGGCGGTAGTGGATGAGGGCGCCGGGGCCGCAGTGGCGGAACCGGAAGCGGGGCGCAGCGCGCAGCCACAGGTCGAAGTCGTTGCACATCGGATACGTCGCGTCGTATCCGCCCACCGCCTCGAACACGCGCCGGTGGATCATCGTGGTGGGGTCGACGAGGTAGTTGTGCCGGCGGACGAGCATGGCGACCAGCCCGGCCTCGTCGAACTCGCCGGAGCGCCACTCGCCGACGGCCTTCCCGGACGCGTCGATGGTGACCGCGTCGCCGTGGACGACGCCGGTCTCCGGGTGGGCGTCGAAGACCGCCACCTGCCGGCGCAGACGGTCGGGGAGCGCGACGTCGTCGTGCCCGAGCCGCGCGATCAGCTCGCCGCGGGCGTGCTCGACGATCGAGTTGTAGGCGGCGGCGATGCCGCGGTTCTCCGGGTGCGTGACGACGCGCACCCGCGGGTCGTCCGCGTAGCGGGCGATCACGGCCGGGGTCGCGTCGGTGGACGCGTCGTCCACGATCAGCAGCTCGAAGTCGGCGTCCTCCTGGGCGAGGCAGCTCTCGATCGCCTCGGCCAGGTAGCGCTCGCCGTTGTAGGCCGCGATCGCGAGCGTGACCCGGGGGGCGCTCATGCCGCGCTCCTGGCGGCGAGCGCGCCCACGATCCGCTCGAGGGCGGCCTCGCACGCGGCGGTGCCGAGCCGGTCGGAGACGAGCTCGCGGCCGCCTGCGCAGAGCCGCGTCCACAGCTCGTCGTCGGTCTCGAGGCGCATGATCGCGGCGGCGAAGTCGGCGGCGGTGTCGGCGATCAGCATGCCGCGCTCCGGACGGTCGAAGCCCTCGGCGGCGACGGTCGTGCCCACGACGGGGACGCCGGCGGCGAGCGACTCGCCCACCTTGCCCTTGAGGCCGGCGCCGAAGCGCAGCGGGGCGATCGACATCCGCCGGACGGACAGCTCGTCGTCCACCGACGGCAGGAACCCGCGCGGTACGGCACCGGCCGCGACCGCCGTGGCGGCCAGGTCGGCGGGCATCCCGGCGCCGGCGACGACGACGGGACCGGCGTGGCCGGCGCCGTGGAGGAGGGGCATGACGTCGGAGCACAGCCAGCGCACGGCGTCGGCGTTGGGGGCGTGCCCATAGCTGCCGACGAAGAGCGCGCCGTGGCGGCCCGCGAGCGGCGGCACGGTCTCGGCCAGGCGGTGGACGTTGCCCAGCACCCGGACGTCGGCGCCGGGAAGCAGGCCGGCGAGCAGGGCCCGCTCGTCCTCCGTCACGGCGAGGACGCAGTCGGCCGCCGCGTAGACCGCGAGCTCCTGGACGCGCTCGCGGTCGGCACGGACGAGGGCGACCTCGTCGCCGGCGACCTCCGCGGCGCGGCGCATGCGCACGAAGTGGACGTCGACCGAGTCGACGGCGATGCGCGTCCGCGGCGACACCGCCCGCAGGACCGGCACCGCCCGGGCGGCAAGGCTGTGGAACGAGACGATGGCGGCGTCGAACCCGCGCCGCAGGAGCGCGTCGAGGTCGTCGCCGCGATCGGCCGCCGCCACCTCGATGCCGGCGTCGGCGAACCGCTGCGCGGCCGCCTCGTAGCCGGCGGACGTCTCGCAGGCGAGCGTCGTGCGGTAGCCCAGCCGGCGCAGGGCGAGCGCGATCTCGGACGCGCGCGTGTGGCCGGCGCTGCGGCTCGGCTCGGGCATGTCCGGATAGAAGAAGAGCACCGACTCGCGAGCGCCGTCGGGAGCGCCCGCCGCGGGAGCGCGGCGAAGGGGCCGCGCGACGATGCCGCGGGCCGCGTCGCAGTCCGGGGCGGTGACGGCGGTGCGCACGCCGAGCTCGACGGCTGCCCGGATGCGGTCGGCGAGGGGGGTGGAGGCATCGGCGGCGAGCGCGGCCAGGCCGTCGGCGGCGGCCGCATCTGCCAATTGGCCGGAAGTGCCGGCGTCGATTGACCCGGCGGCGGACTCGCCCAGGCCCTCGCGGTAGCGCACGGTCTCGGCTCCGTTCCGGAATGCCCGCAGCAGCATGTAGCTCTCGTCGATCCGCTCCGGCTCGATGCGGTGGCCGACGGCAGCGGAGGCGACGTAGCGGCCCGCTCCGAGCCCGCGGGCGTGGACGAGCGTTGCGACCATGAACTCCTCGCCGCCGAGCGCGCCGCCCTCGCCGGCGCCGAGGAGCACGTCGAAGCCGCCCACGGCGGCCAGGGCGTCGCGCCGGATCGCCCAGTTCGCGCCGTAGACCTCGGCCCGGCCGGGGAAGTCCTGGTCGGCGTCGCCGAGGGAGAGGACGCTGAAGAACGACTCCATGCCGAGGGGAGGCCATCCCGGCTGGCGCTCCGCCGGCCACAGCGCCGCGATCGGCCCGCCGGCGATCGCCACCCGCGGGTCGGTGAAGGCGTCGCGCAGGCTCTCGATCCAGCCCGGCCCCGGCCGGGCGTCGTCGTCGAGGTAGACGAGCACGTCGTGACGGGCGGCCGCAGCGCCGGCGTTGCGCGCCCGTGAGAGTCCGGCCGCGGGCTCGCGGACGAGCCGCACACCCGCCGGGAGCTGCGCCGTGAGCGGCGTGGCGCCGTTGTCCACCACGATGATCTCGCCGCCGTCGGCGAGCACGCCGTGGGCGACGCACGCCTCCGCGCAGACGGCCGCCTCGTCGGGCCGGTCGCGGGTGCAGACGATCACGGTCGCCGGCGCTCCCTGCGACACGCGGGCGACGCGGGCCTCGGGAACGACCGCGAGCCGCCCGGCCGTCTGGGCGACGAGCGTCTCCTGATGGCCCTCGCGGGCGGCCGCCAGCGGCTGCCGCTCCATCCACCAGCCCCGGCGGGCGGCGAGGCAGTCGAGCGCGAGCACGTCCGGCGCACCCTGGCCGGCGGCCAGCGGCCAGAGGCTGCCGTCCGCCGCGAGGCGGTAGCCGTGGGCGACGCCGGCGCCCGTCTCGATCGCCGGGCCGGCGAGCGTGGCGCCTCCCAGGACGGCCTCGACCAGTGGGTCGACGAAGCCCGGGTGCGGCCGGCACACGCCGCCGAGGGCGATGCAGACCTCGGCCCGGGCCGCCGTGGCCGCAGCCGCAAGGGCGGCGCGGCGCCCGACCGGGTGGTCGCTGCGGTGGATCGTGACGTCGCCCTCGAGCCGCGCCAGCAGAGCGCGGGTCTCGGGGCCGGAGGCGTCGTCCACGACCACGACCTCGACGTCGTCGGCCAGGTCGCACTCGACCAGCGCCTCGATCTGGGCCCACAGCGTCTGCGGGTTGTCGCGGGCGGCGATGAGGATGGCCGCCCTCACGGCGCCGCCATGATCGCCTGGTGGTTGCGCTGGGCGTCGCCGTCGTCGGGGTCGAGCTCGAGGGCCGTCGCGACCGCCGTACGGGCCTGCGGGGAGCCCAGCGCGTACAGCGCGACCGCGAGGTCGTTCCACGCGACGGCGAGCGCCGGCGCCTCCTCCAGCGCGAGCGTGAAGCGGCCCGCGGCGCCGGCCGCGTCGCCCAGCGCGAAGAGCGCCTCGCCGTCCTCGACGAGCGTCCGCGCGGCCGCCTCGTCCCCGGCGGCGGCGGTCGCGGCGGCCACCGCTGCGGCGGCGAGCGGGTCGCGCCGCTCGCGTCCCACCGACCACAGGAACCGGCGCAGCACCCGGCTCGTCGGGAACCGCCGCACCGTCTCGGACAGCAGCTCCGGCTCGGCCTGCCAGCACCAGTAGTGGGCGCGGTTGTAGTGGAAGTCCAGCGTGCGGCCGAAGTCCGCCTCGCTCACGAAGCGTCCGATCGCCTCGTCGTAGAGGCCGATGAAGTGATGGGTCATCGCCTCGACCATGCGGTCGTTCCACGAGATGTCCGTGGAACCGCTCACAAGCAGGCGGTCGGCGACCACGCACGGGCCGTCGAGCGACGCCTCGACGAACCACACGAGCGGGAAGAACATGTTCTCGCTGGTCGACGCGGCCTCCACGGGCAGGAGGGCGTCGCGGCGGACGACCGACGCGGACAGGAACGTGAGCCAGTGGTACTGGGCCATCCACATGCGCCCCGGATCGGCGTGCACCTCGGGCGCGTCGGGCCGGCGCGACTCGACCTTGACGGTGCCGTCGGGGTGGACGAACCGGTGGGGAAGGTGCAGCCAGGCGGGCCGGTGCGCCTCCAGCAGCTCGCGGATGTAGGCGACGGCGCCCGGCTCGGGCACGTCGTCGTCGCCGATGCACCACAGGTACTCGCAGTCGGGCGCGTTGCGTACCAGCCAGCGATGGTTCCCGCGCGCCCCCAGGTTCGTGTCCTGGCGGTGCACCCGCAGGTTGGGGAGGCGGGCGGACATCTGGGAGAGCACCGCCTGCGTGTCGTCGGGCGACGCGTTGTCGGCCACCTGGACGACCGTGTCCGTTCCGGGTTCGAGCTCCTCCGCGAGCCGCCCCAGCAGCACGCGCAGCACCTCGGCGCGGTTGTAGGTCGGAATCTGGATCGCGAGCAGCGGGCGGGTCATGCCGTGCCGACCGCCTTGCGATCGGGTGTCGTCAGGTCGGCGCGGACGGCGCCGAGGACGACGTCGGGGTGCTTGGCCCGGAATCGCTCGTAGTCGACGACGATCTGCTCCTTGATCCAGGCCCGCAGCGGCGGGTCGGCAGTGTGCACGGTCTCGGACAGGCCGTGGTGGATCTCCGACGCGCGCACGAGCCGGGGCGGGGCGCCCGCGCGCGTGAGCCGCACGAGCAGGTCGCTGTCCTGGTACCAGACGGTGAACTGCGGGTCGAAGAGCTCCCCGGGCGCGTGCGAGAAGCGCTCCATCTCTTCCCGCCGGAACGCGATGCACCAGGCGGCGAAGTCGCTTCGCATCGGGCCGTCCACGGTGTGCGGGAACGCGACCGCGGCGCCGCTGTCGAGCGTCTCGCGGAGCGGCGGCCACCAGCCCGGCAGGGGCGCGACGTCGTCGTTCATGACCACGACGTAGCGGCCCGCGGCCGCCCGCACCCCGGCGTTGACCGGCGCGGTGTACCCCTGCGGCGAGGCGCCGTTGTCGGCGATCACGATCTCGTGCGGGACGTCGGTCGCCGCGCCGATCGCCTCCACGCAGCGGCGCACGCGCTCGCCCGCGGCCGCGAGCGTGGGGATGACGATGGAGAGCTCGGTGGCCGCACCCGGCGCGCACGTGCCCGCGACCCGGCCGGTCGCTGCCGCCACGGTGCTCGCGGCGACGGCGATCGTGCGCCCGAGCGGGGCGGCGTCGGCGGCGAGCGCCGCGAGGACGAGGTCGTCGCGGACGTCCGCGAGCCCGCCGGCGGCCGTGAGCACGCTGCGGGTGACGGCGAAGGCGGGTGCCGCGACGGGATGCGCCTGCGGCTCGTCGCTGCGAACGCTCGCCGCCACGGACACACCGTCGCGCTCGAGCGCCGCCACGAGCGGGGCGAGCCAGTCGCGGCCGACCTCGGGTGTCGCCCGCAGGAAGACGAGCACGTCGCCCGCGGCGCGGGCGGCGCCGGCGGTCGCCGCAGCGGCGAAGCCGGCGTGCGGGCCGCAGCGCAGGACGGCGACGTCGCCCGAGAGCTGTTCGAGCAGGCTGCCCAGGCCGGGCGCGCCGTCGTCGACGATCACGATCTCGTGCTCCGGCGGCTCGGGCAGCTCGGCCAGCGAGAGGAAGCAGCGCCAGGCACGGTCGGACCGCTCCTGCACCGGGATCACGATCGAGATGCTCATGCCGCGAGTTCCTCGACCGCGCCCGCATCGACGAGGCGGCGGATGGCGGCCTCGCAGGCGGCGGGCGAGAGCGTGCGCTCGACCAGGGCGGTGCCGCCGGCGGAGAGCCGGCTCCAGAGCTCGTCGTCCGCGGACAGGCGCATGACGGCCGCGGCGATGTCCGCCGCCGTGTCGGCGACGATCATCCCCGCCTCGGCGCCCTGGAAGCCCTCGGCGGCGACCGCCGTCCCCACCACGGGCACTCCGCACGCGAAGGCCTCCCCGACCTTGCCCTTCAGGCCGGCCCCGAACCGCAGCGGTGCGAGCGACAGGCGCCGGCGGGCGAGGTCTGCCTCGACCGACGGCAGGAATCCGAGCGCGGACGCGCCGGCCGCCTCGATCGCGTGGCGGACGCCGTCGGGCATGGCCGTCCCGGCGACGGCGATCTCCTCGGCGTAGCCCAGCGACCGCAGCTCCGGCAGGATCTCGGAGCAGAGGAAGCGGACGGCGTCGGCGTTCGGCGGGTGCACGAAGCTGCCGACGAAGAGCGCCCCCGCCCGCCCCTCCGGGCCCGGCACGTGCGCGGACGGGCGGTGGACGTTGCCGATCACCTCGACGGGCACGCCGGGCAGCAGCCCGCGCAGGAGGCGCTGCTCGTCCGCCGTGATCGCCACGACGACGTCGGCCACTCGGTAGGTGGCCAGCTCCGTCTCGCGCACCGCGTCGGCCTGCGCGAGCAGGGCGGGGTTCCCGGTCAGCTCGGCCTCGCGGCGCATACGCAGGAAGTGCACGTCGACCGAGTCGACGACGACCCGCGTCCGCGGCGACAGCGCGCGGACGACCGGCACGATCAGGGCGGCGAGCGCGTGGAATGCGACCACGACGACGTCGAACCCGCGGCCCATGAGCGCCCCCAGGTCGCAGCCGTCGTCGGCCGCGTGGACGTGGATGCCGGCGGCGCGCAGGCGCGCCGCGGCCACGTCGAACCCGCGCGAGCGCAGCGCCGCGACGGTGGTGTCGTAGCCGCACGCGCGCATCGCGAGTGCCATCTCGAACGCCCGCCGGTGACCGGCGCTGCGGTCGGGGTCGGGGACGTCGGGGAAGACGAGCGCCACCGTCCGCCCGGGGGGCCGCACGGCCGCGAGGATCGCGAGGTGGTTCTGCCGGGCGGTCTCGTCCGCGGGGTCGAGGGCCACGGCCGTCTCGGCGGCGGAGGCGGCCTCGGCGGACCCGAGCGCGTGCAGCGCGACCGCCAGGTCGGTCCACGCCTCCGCGCAGCGGGGCGCCGCGTCGACGGCGCGGCGGAAGAGGGCGGCTGCGGCCGAGGCGTCGCCGCGGCCGAACGCGGCCTCCCCGTGTGCGATCAGGTCGCGGGCGTCTCCCGGGACGCCGTGCGCGCTCACGCCGCCAGCCCGCTGGCCGGGGCGAGGTGGCCGCGATACCAGGCGACCGTGCGCACGAGGCCCTCGTCGAGACCGTACGCCGGCGTCCATCCCAGCCGCCCGCGGGCCTTGGCGGCCGAGAGGTACTGGTGCGCGATCTCGTGCACGGCCTCGCCGCGGATGTCGAGCTCGAGGTCGGGCCGTCCGCAGGCGGCCAGCACGCGCCGGGCCATCTCGGCCGCGGTCAGCTGCAGCTCGTTCGAGTAGTTCCAGGCCTCGCCCGCGATGCCGGGCTCGTGCGCCCGCTCGGCCAGGGCGATGTAGGCCTCGGCGGCGTCCTCGACGTACAGGTAGTCGCGGACGAGCGTCCCGTCGCTGCGCAGCACCGGCCGCTCGCCGGCGAGCGCGGAGCGCATCGTGCCGGGCACGAGCCGGCTCCAGTTGAGGTCGCCGCCGCCGTAGAGGTTCCCGCACCGGGTGACGACGAGCGGCATGCCGAAGGTGGCCGCGTAGCTCTGGGCGATCAGGTCGGTGCAGCTCTTGGAGACGTCGTAGGGGTGGCGGCCCTGGAGCGGGTGGTGCTCGTGGTAGGGCAGCTCGGGCTGGCTGCCGTAGGCCTTGTCGGAGGAGGCGACCACGATGCGGGCCGGACGGCCGCTGCGGCGGCAGGCGTCGAGCACCTCCCACGTGCCCTCGACGTTCGAGCGCAGCGTGTTCGCCGGGTCGCGCACCGCGTGCTCCACGATCGTCTGCGCGCCCAGGTGGAAGACGGCGTCGATCTCGTACTCGGCCAGCGCGCGCTCGATCAGGCGGCCGTCGCGGAGGTCGCCGAACACCGTCGTGCAGGCGGCTCCGGCCGCACCGGTGAAGAAGCGGCTCTGGGGGACGAGGTCGCGCACGAGGGCGACGACGTCGGCGCCGCGGGCGAGCAGCGCGTCGCAGAGCCACGATCCGAGCAGGCCGGTCGCGCCCGTGACGAGCACGGGACGGCCGCGCCAGAAGGCGGCGTCGCGGGGAAGGGGCATGCGCGCGGGGGGAGCGCTCATGCGCCCCCCATCGGCGATCGCGCGGGCGAACTTGAGCGCACGCGCGGCTCCTAAAGCTTCGCGCCCGCGGCGTCGATGTGGGGACCGACGATGGCGTCCCCCCCGAGCCCCAAAGTCGTGATCCTGTGCGGTGGCCAGGGCACCCGCATGCGCGAGGAGACCGAGTACCGGCCCAAGCCGATGGTCGAGGTCGGCGGCCGGCCGCTGCTCTGGCACATCATGAAGATCTACGCCGCCGCCGGCCTGCGCGACTTCGTCTGCTGCCTCGGCTACCGCGGGTCGATGATCAAGCAGTACTTCCTCGAATACCGCACCCTGGCGGCCGACGTCAGCGTCAACCTGCGCTCGGGCGACATCACGTACCACTCGTCCGAGAGCGAGGACTGGAACGTCACGCTCGTCGACACGGGTGAGGAGACGATGACCGGCGCCCGCCTCCGGCGGGCCGCGCACCATCTCGACGGTGACCTCTTCCTGTGCACCTACGGCGACGGCCTGGCCGACATCGACGTCGCCGCCGTGATCGACTTCCACCGCGCGCACGGCAAGCTGGCGACGCTGACGGGCGTGCACCCGCCGTCGCGGTTCGGCGAGCTCGTCCACGAGCAGGCGCAGGTGGCGCGGTTCGCCGAGAAGCCGGCCGGCTCGACGCTCGTCTCGGGCGGCTTCTTCGTCTTCGACCGGCGCGTGGTCGACCGGCTGTCGTTCGAGCCCGGCTGCGTGCTCGAGCGCGAGCCGCTCGAGGGCCTCGCCGCCGACGGCGAGCTGATGGTGTACGAGCACGAGGGGTTCTGGCAGTGCGCGGACACCGTCCGCGACGTCGAGCTCTTGCGCGGCCTGTGGCAGAGCGGCCAGGCGCCGTGGCGCATCTGGGACGACCGCCGGCGGCTCGCGCCGGCCTCGCCGCTCGGGCGCCGGCGCACCGACCTCGGGGCGGCCGCGTGACCGACGGCCTCCGCGCCGAGGCGGACGCCGTCCGCCGGATCGTGCTCGAGGCGGCCCTGGCCTCGGGTGGGTGCCACATCGGCAGCTCGCTCTCGATCGTCGACATCCTGACGGTGCTCTACCGGCGCACGCTCCGCGCCGGCACGGGCGACCGCTTCCTGCTCAGCAAGGGCCATGCCGCCGCCGCGCTCTACGCCGTCCTCGCGCGCACGGGCACGCTCGACGAGCGCGACGTGATCGCCGGGTACTCCCGCGACGGCGGCGCGCTCGCCGGCCACCCCGAGCGGCATGTGCCCGGCGTCGAGCTGACGGCCGGCTCGCTCGGTCACGGCCTGGCGGTGGCGGTCGGCCATGCGCTGGCCGATCGGGCCGACGGGCGCGACCGCCGCACCTACTGCCTGGTCGGCGACGGGGAGCTGAACGAGGGCTCGATCTGGGAGGCGGCCGCCCTGGCCGGCCATCTCGCGCTCCCCGGCCTGTGCCTGATCGTCGACGCGAACGGCTTCCAGGGCCTCGGCACGACGAGGGACGTGCTCTCGCTCGAGCCGCTGGCCGACAAGCTGCGCGCCTTCGGCTGGGCGGTGGACGAGGTCGACGGCCACGACCACCGCGCGCTCGAGCGGGCGCTGGGCGGAGCGCGGCTGCGCCCGGCGGCCGTCGTCGCCCGCACCGTGAAGGGCTACGGCGTGCCGGTGCTGGAGGGCGAGTTCATGTCGCACTACCGCTCCTTCCGCCCGCATGAGCGGGCGCTGCTCCTCTCCGGCCTCGACGATCTCGCGGAGGCCGCGTGAGGGACGCCTTCTTCCGCGCGCTGACCGCGCTCGGGGCCGCCGACGAGCGGGTGTGGGCGCTCACCGGCGATCTCGGCGTCGGCCTGTTCGAGCCGTTCGAGGCGGCGGCGCCCGGCCGCTACCTGAACGTCGGCATCGCCGAGCAGACGCTCGTCGGCGTGGCCGCCGGGCTGGCGTACGCGGGCAAGGTGCCCTTCGCCTACTCGATCGCGCCCTTCGTCACCTCGCGTCCGCACGACCAGGTGCGTGTCGATGTCGCCTGTGCCCGGGCGAACGTGAAGCTGGTCGGCGTCGGCAGCGGCGTCTCCTACGGCACGCTCGGCCCCACCCATCACGCCATCGACGACCTGGCGACGATGCGCGTCCTGCCCGGCATGACGGTGCTCGCGCCCGGCGACCCGGCCGAGGCCGAGCGGGCCGTCCACGCGGCGCGGGCGCACGAGGGGCCCGTGTACCTGCGCCTGGGCAAGAACGGCGAGCCGGCCGTGCTTCCGGCGGACGCGGGCTTCGCCGTCGGCCGCGCCCTCGAGCTGCGCTCGGGTGCCGACGTCACCATCGCCTGCACCGGGACGGCGCTGCGCGAGGCCGCCGCCGCGGCCGACCTGCTGGCGGAGTCGGGCGTCGCGGCGACCCTGCTCCACTTCGGTACCGTCAAGCCGCTCGACGCCGCCGCGCTCGTCGGCGCCGCGGCGCGCACGCTCGGCGTCGTCACCGTCGAGGAGCACTCGGTCGTGGCCGGATTCGGGTCGGCGGTCGCCGAGGTGCTCGCCGAGGCCGGCACCGGGGCGCGCCTGCGGCGGATCGGCTTCCAGGACACCTTCGCGCACGAGGTGGGCTCGCGCGACCACCTGGTCGACCACTACGGGCTGTCCGCGCCCGCGGTCGCCCGAGCGGCGACGGAGCTGATCGAGGGGAGGCCGGCGTGCGCGACGACCTGACCCGGCGCATCGAGGTCCACCGCGAGGCGGTCACGGCGGAGTTTGCGTTCATGAAGTCGGCGGCGACGCTCGAGGAGCTCGTCGCGCGCGCGGTGCCGCTGGCCGGCGGGGCTGGGATGCTCGTGCCCGTCAGCGAGCTGCACGCGGGCGACGAGCGGCTGATCGACACCCTCGGCCGGTGGCGCGAGCGCAGCGCGTTCGCGTTCCCGACCCAGTTTCCGGTCACCCGCGCCGGCACGGCGGCGTGGCTTCGCCGCGGCGTGCTCGACGTCGCCGACCGGATCCTGTTCCTCGTCCAGGACCGCTTCGGGCACACGGTCGGCCACCTCGGGTTCGCCGGCGCGGACAACGCCGGACGCGCGCTCGAGATCGACAACGTCGTCCGCGGCGAGCCGGACGTGCAGCCGGGCCTGATGGGGGCCGCGCTGGCGGGGCTGATCGACTGGGCCGAGGACTGCTTCCGTCCGGCCCGGATCCACCTGCGCGTGTTTGCCGACAACGACCACGCGGTCGCGTTCTACCGCCGGCACGGATTCCGCGAGACGGGGCGGACGCCGCTGCGACGTGAGGCGGACGGCGACGCCGTCCGCTATGTGAGCGCGCCGGAGGACGGCCCGGTCGACCGCTGGTTCCTGTGCATGGAGCGGGCGCCCGGCCGCGCCGCCGACGCCGGCGAGCCGATCCTGACCGCCGGCCCGTCGATCTCGCCGCGCGAGGTGGCGTACGCGACCGACGCCGCCCGCCACGGCTGGAACCGGCGCTGGAGCGGCTACATCACCCGGTTCGAGCGCGAGTTCGCCGAGTACGTCGGCGCCGAGCACGCGATCGCCACCTCCAGCTGCACCGGTGCACTGCACCTCGCGATGCTCGCGATCGGCCTCGGCCCCGGCGACGAGGCGATCGTGCCCGAGCAGACGTGGGTCGCGACGGCGAAGGCGGTCTCCTACGTGGGCGCGACGCCCGTCTTCGCCGACGTCCAGGCCGACAGCTGGTGCCTCGACCCCGCGTCGGTGGAGGCCGCCGTGACCGAGCGGACGAAGGCGATCGTGCCCGTGCACCTGTACGGCCACCCGGCCGACATGGACGCGCTCCGGGACGTCGCCGACCGCCACGGCCTGGCGCTGATCGAGGACGCGGCGCCGGCGATCGGCGCGGAGCTGCGCGGCCGCCGCGTCGGCGCGCTCGGCACGGCCGGCGCCTTCAGCTTCCAGGGCGCGAAGCTGCTCGTCACCGGCGAGGGCGGGATGCTCGTGACCAACGATCCCGACGTCTACGCAAAGGCCTACAAGGCGTGGGACCTCGGCGTCGAGCGCTCGCGCGGGTTCTGGATCGATGCCCACGGCCTCAAGTACAAGCTGCCCAACGTGGCCGCCGCGCTCGGCCTCGGCCAGCTCGAGCGGATCGACCATCTGATCGAGGCCAAGCGCGAGATCTTCGGCTGGTACGCCGAGGAGCTCGAGGGCGTCGCGGGGATCACGCTGAACCACGAGGCCGGCTGGGCGCGCAGCATCTACTGGATGTCGAGCATCCTCGTCGACCCGGCCGCGGGGATCGACCGCGACGGCATGCGCGCGGCGCTGGCGTCCGCCGGCGTCGACACGCGGCCGACGTTTCCGCGCATCTCCACCTATCCGATCTGGGCGGAGCGGCGGGCGGTTCCCGCGCCGGCGGCCCAGCGGATCGCCGAGCAGGGGATCAACCTGCCGAGCGGGGTACGCCTGCGCCGCGACCAGGTCGCCCGCGTGGGCGAGGCGGTGCGCGCCGCCGTCGCGGCCGCCTCGCTCCGGCGCGCGGCCTGAACGCCCCCGAGAGCCGGGGTCAGACCCCGAACGCCTGCCGGCACACGGGCGTGACGGTTTCGGCTCAGGTCACCCGAGGGAGTGATGTTTCCGCGGCCGGAACCCCCCGATAAGCACTCAAGTTCGTTCCTTCTTCATCAAAGGGGTCCATCTTGGTGATCGAGAACCTCCGCCAACTCGGCACTTCCGGCGAGGCCGGCCAGACGATGGCCGAGTACGCAGTCGTCCTCGGCGTCATCACGATCGCGATCGTGGTCACGCTGGGCCTGCTCTCGACGGCGGTCCAGAACCTGCTCACGAACGTCATCAGCATCGTCTAGCCGCGCTTGACGGCCGCACACCTCCCGCCGTATCGTCGCGGCGCGCGGTGGGAGTGGTGGCCGAAAGCGAGCTGACGGCAGCAGGCGGCGACGATCCCGGCCAGGCCGGGACGACCATCCGTGCCTTCGTCGAGGGTGACCTCGAGCGCCTCGCCCAGGCGCTCCACCCCGAGGTGGAGGTGCGGCTGACGGCGTTCGCCGACCCGAGCGTGTGGCTGCGCGGCCCGGAGGAGGTCCTGCGCTGGCACCGGCGTGCGGCCGGGGCGCAGCGCGGGTACCTCCACCGCGTGGCCGCAGTGGCGCCGTCGGTCTGGCTCGCCTTCGGCCGCATGCAGCTCTCCGAGCCCGACCGCGGCATGCGCGACTACCAGGTGGTGTGGATGCTGGCCCTGCGCGACGGCCGGCTGTGGCGGGCGAGCTCGCACGAGACCGAGGCGCAGGCGCGGTCGGCCGCCCGCTCGCCGCGCCCCTGAGACCCGCTAGCGCGCCCGGGTGCGCTCCACCTCGGCGTCGATCGCGGCGCCCACGAGCACGGCCAGGCTCGTCAGCCAGAGCCACGTGAGCATGATGACCACGGCGGCCAGCGAGCCCCAGGTCTTGTTGTAGGAGCCGAGGTTCGAGATGTACCAGGCGAACCCTCCCGACGCCGCCAGCCACACCCCAAGCGCGGTCATCGTCCCGGCCGTGACGAACCGCAGGCGCGCGCCGGCGCGGTCGGGCCCGAAGCGGTAGATGCCGCCGAAGGCGATCAGGAGCACGGCCACCAGCACCGGCCACTCGAGCGTCCACCACACCCACGAGACGATCGTGGGCTGGCGGGTCGCCGAGCCGGCCCACTCGCTCGCCTGCGGGCCGAGCACGAGCAGGCCGAACGCGAGCAGCAGCGCGACGCCGACGCAGATGAGCATCGCGAGCGCCGCCAGCCGTGCGCGGACGAACCCGCGCCCCTCGGTGCGGTCGTAGGTGATGTTGAGCGCCCACTGGAACGCCGACATCGCGCCGGTGAGCGACCAGATCGCCAGCAGGGCGCCGGCGGCGATCATGGCGGTGCCGCCTTCCGGGTGGCGCGTCACCTGGGTGAGGCTGTCGTCGGCGAGCGAGATGACGCTGGCGGGCAGGATCGACCGCAGGTGCTCCAGCAGCCGCCCCGCGGTGCCGGCGTCCGCGACCACCGCGAACACGCCCACGCCGACCAGCGCCGCAGCCGGGATGGTCATGAAGAAGTTGAACGCGATCGCCTGCGCGAGGTGGGGCACGTGGTCGGCGCGGACGCGCTTCACGGCTCGCCGCAGCACGCCGAACGCATCGCGGGCGCGCACATCCCGCTCGGCCTGCGGCGCGGATACGACCGTCGGCGCATCCGGCTCCGCGTCCGTGACGATCCCGCCCTGCTCCTGCGGGTGGGTGCGGATCGGCATTACCCGATCCACCATAGCGCCCCGTACCACGGATCGGGGATGCGGGTCCCCCAAGGTGTAAGCGTTCTGTTGGAGGTGGTTGCTCTTGCAGGTAGGTACGGCTAGGTTGGCCTGCGATGAGACTCCCACTTGCAATTGCCGTCACGATGATCCTGGCGTTTCCGGCCACGGCGCACGCCGCCGGCACCAACGTCGCCCCGCACGTCCGCCGTCCCGCCTCCGTGGCGGGCACGGTCGCCGCCCTGGCCGTCCACGACGCCCTGCGCCTGCGCGGCGCTCCGTACGCTTGGAGCGGCGCCAGTCCCGCCGGCTTCGACTGCTCGGGGTTCACCCGCTACGTCTACGGCCGGCTCGGCATCCGGCTCGCCCACTCGAGCTACGCGCAGTGGTCGGCCGGACGGCACGTCCGCCGCGCCGACCTGCGGCCGGGCGACCTGGTGTTCTTCGCCGGGCTCGGCCACGTCGGC
The DNA here is from genome assembly GCA_963843705.1 of uncultured Actinomycetes bacterium. GTDB lineage: Bacteria > Actinomycetota > Thermoleophilia > Gaiellales > JAICJC01 > JAICJC01. The sequence continues at coordinate 144,257 of CAWJLQ010000003.1, read as the reverse complement.
ATCTACGTCGGCGGCGGCCGGTTCATCCACGCCCCGCACACCGGCACCGTCGTCTCGGTCGACCGGATGGACGCATCCTGGTACGGCGCGGAGTACGACGGCGCGGTCCGTCCGCGGGGTTCCGCGCGCCCAGTCGCTACGATGGCGGCGTGGCGCTCCCGGTCGACCCGACAACCGAGTTCGGCGCACGCGTCGCGCGTCGCCTCGAGACTGAGCTCATTGGCTGGCTGGTGACGGTCGGGCCGCGCGGCGCCCCGGCGCCGGTGCCCGTCTGGTTCCTGTGGGACGGCGACTCGATCCTGCTCTACAGCCAGCCCGACACGCCCAAGCTGCGCAACATCGCCCAGAATCCGCGCGTGGCGCTGCACCTGAACGACGACGGCCGCGGCTCGGACATCGTCACGATCGCGGGACGGGCGGCCGCCAGCGACGACCCGGCCGCCGACCGGGTGCCGGCGTACATCGAGAAGTATCGCGAGCTGATCGCCGAGAACTCGTGGACGCCCGCGTCGTTCGCCGCCGACTACCGCGTACCGCTCCGGATCGAGCCCCGGCGGGTGCGCGGGTCCTGACACGGCGAAGCCCCCGGACTCGCCGGGGGCTCCGAGAGGTACCGCATACCGGATTCGAACCGGTGTTACCGCCGTGAGAGGGCGGCGTCCTGGGCCCCTAGACGAATGCGGCAGGGACCGGCGGCAAGTGTAGCAAGGCGCTCAGCCCGGGCCCTGCGCGACGATCGCCTCGACCTCGATCTCGACCAGGAACTGCGGCCCGACGAGGCCGGCCACTCCGACCATGGTGGAGACGGGCCGGACGTCGGCGAAGAACTCGGCGTGCGCCCGGCCGACGTCGGCCTGATGGCGCTCGCAGTCGACGACGTACATGCGTGTCCGCACGACGTCGGCCAGGGACGCGTCGAGCGCCTCGAGCGCGCCCTGGATGCGGCGCAGCGCGGCGACGGACTGCGCGTAGGCGCCCTCCGGCGGCCCGCCGTCCGGCCCGATCCCGAGCGTGCCGGACACGTGCACGACGTCGCCGACGCGCACGGCCCGGTCATAGCCGATCCGGGCCTCGAACTCGGTGTGCGTCGAGTGGTGCCGTCGGCCGCTCATGCCTTGGCCTCGACCCGGGCCGTGAGCGCGGCCTTCACGGCAGGCCAGTCGTCGTCGATCACGCTGTACCACGCCGAGTCGCGCCGCTGGCCGCCGCGCACGAGCATGTGCTTGCGGAACACGCCCTCGAAGGTGGCCGGGAGCGCGGCGAGCGCGGCCCGCGAGCGCGCGTTTCCGGCGTCGGTCTTGAACTCCACGCGCAGACAGCCGAGCCGCTCGAAGGCGTGCGTCATCAGGAGCAGCTTCGCCTCCGTGTTCGCGCCGCTGCCCCACGCGGGCGGGGCGATCCAGCTGTGCCCGATCTCGAGCACGCGGTCGTCGGGCCGCAGCGCCAGGTAGCGCGTGCTGCCGACCGCCGCCCCGTCGCGGAGGACGCAGAACGGCGCCTCCGCGCCCGCCGCGGCGGCGTCCATCGCCTCCCCGAACCAGCGTCGGAACGCCTCCGGCTCGGCGGCCGCCGTGCGCATGTACCGCCAGACGCGGCCGTCCGCCGCCGCCGCCGCGCGCAGCGCCGGCTCGTGCTCCGTGCCCAGCGGCTCGAGCACGACGAGGCGGCCCGTGAGGGTGGGGCGGAGGTCGGCGAAGGCGGCCACGGGCGCCATCGTACCCGGGCGTCGAACGGGTCCGGTTGCGTAGTTTTCCCCCTCCGGATCCGCGCGCCCACGGATGGATCACCCCGTGCCTGCGGCGATCCTGTGGAGATATGGATTCGGGACGGCGCACATGTCCTCGGTGAGCTTCGCGGTCGCGTGGCAGCGCGACGGCGGCCCGCGCTTGGTCGGATCCGCCGGCCTCGACACCGACGGCGTGCTCCTGACCGGCAGGAGCCCCGGTGCGCACGGCGCCGAGGCCCGCCTGCACCTGCGGGCCGAGTTGATCGAGCACGTCGAGCTGCGGCGGTCGTCCGCGCTGCCGACGGTGAGCGCCGCGTACGACGGGCGCCCGATCTCGATCGAGCTCCTGATGGGAGGCTGGGGCGCCGCGCACGACCTGGCGGACGCGCTCGCCCGCGCCGCCGCCGACGGTGCCGTGCCGCAGCGGTCGTGCACCGTCGCGATCGCCGCTCGCATCGAGCCGGGCCGCCGGGCCGACCTCGCGCGCCTGCTCGCCGCGGGATTGCCCGAGGAGCTTGCCCAGGGCACGCGCACCGACGAGGTGTCGCTCGGCGACGACGACGTCGTGCTGGTGCTGACCGGCCCCGAGCGGATCGCCCGTGCGCTCGTCCGCACCGGCCTGCCGGGGTTCGACGGCATGGTCTCGTCGCCGCGCCTGCTCACGCAGATGTTCTCGTGGCGGCGCGGGTCGCGGCCGGCCTCCGCCATCCGCTAGATCCCTCGGAAGGGGTTCCGCACCGGCGCGCGAACGGGGTAGGATTCCGCCGGGGCACAGGGTCATCCGTCCACGGGTGGCCGGCCACAGCGCAGCGTGCGGGCGCCACGCGAGGAAGAGGGATGAAGGATCACCCATGCCTGACATGAAGCGATTCAGGATTCCGGACGGGCTGCGCCGGCGCAGGCGCTCGGCGAACGCGCCGTACGCACCCGAGCCGCCGAAGCCCCGGCTGCGGCGCCCCGACCTCGATGCGCTCCGCGACCGGGAGTGGCCGCGGCCACGCCGGCCCCGCTGGCTGCACGGACCCGACATGGAGGCGCTGCGCGACCGGGAGTGGGGGCGCCCGCGCTGGCTCGCCCTGCCCGGGCTGGCGTGGCTGCGGATGCCCGAGCTCGACGTGCCCGCCCGCCTGCTCGTACCGGGCATCTCGGTCATCCTCCTGCTCTTCGGGGGCGGGCTCTACTTCGGCAACGTGCTCGGATCCGATCCGAGCGCGGCGAGCCTGATCACGACCGTCGTGAAGGGCAAGGTGAAGATCGAGACCGTGAGCGGCAAGCGGGTCAAGGTGACGCTGCCCGCGCGGACGATCACGCACCGAAAGACGGTCAAGGGGCACCGCTCCACGCTGACGCAGACGGACACCCAGACGCAGTTCCGCACCCACACGCAGCTCGTGCCCGTGCCGACCACGATCACGCGCACGTCGACCGTCACGAAGACGATCCCGACGACGGTCACCGTGACGGTCACCACGACCGTCCCGACGACCTGATCCGTCCGGACGTCCAACCGTCCTCCAACCAGCCTGCGGGACGATTTCCACGGGTTCGGCGGTTTTGCGGGTCGTGCCGAGATGCTGCCGGGCCTCACTCCTCCAGCGCTGCCGCTCCCCCACCTGCCAGAGCGGCAGCGCTGGTGTGCGTGCGCACGGCCGACGCGTTCTCACACCCCCGCCCCCGGGGAGGCCGACTACCGCATTCACGGCCCCCGGACACCGCGGTCCGGGAATGGCGGCGGCGCGGCGGGGCGCCGATCATATGTGGGCCGGACGGTGCTGCCGCCGCTCACGCCCGGCTCCTTCCTGTGAGCCGTCTCGGCTCGCACTCCGCCGGTGCGAGCCGAGACACTGCTCCGGGCTATGCTCGGGTGCGGCATGGACGAGCAGGAGACCCGCGGGCCCGACGTGATCGCCCTCCCGCCGCTGCTCTTCGTCGGGCCGCTCGCGGCCGGCGCACTGCTCGACCGCGTCGCGCCGCTGCCCGCGGTGCCGGCGCGGCTGCGGCGCCTGGGGCTGCCCGCCGCCGCGGCCGGAGCCGCGCTGGGCGTCTGGTTCGCGCGCACGATGCACGCCGCCCACACGCCCGTCGACCCGCGCGAGCCGACGACGGCGATCGTGACCGGCGGGCCGTTCGCCCGCACGCGCAACCCGGCCTACGTGGGGATGGCCCTCGTCTACGCGGGCGTGTCGCTGGCCGCCAACCGGCGCTGGCCGCTCGTCGCCCTCCCCGGCGTGCTCGCGCTCGTCGACCGCGGGGTCGTCAGGCGCGAGGAGGTGTATCTGGCCGAGCGGTTCGGCGCCGAGTACGAGGACTACCGCAGCCGCGTCAGGCGCTGGCTGTGAGCGCGTCCGGCGGCCTTGTCCTGCTCTTCGCGCACCGCACCGGTGTGCGTCTGGCGGAGGTGGCCTTCCTGCTGCTCGTGTTCGGCGGGATCTGGCTCGCCGCCGCCCAGGCCTCGTGGATGGGCATGAAGCGCGCGCGGACCGCCATCGCCGGCGCGGCCTTCGCGCTCGCCGGCGTCCTGCTGATCGTCGCCACGCGCTGGGGCGGGTTCGGCTGATCGAGCCGGCGCGCGCGCCACCGGGCGGCGTGCCGCCTACCGGTATGCGCGGACGACGGCGATCGTGAGCGCCATGACCAGGAGCGCGACGCTGTTGGCCACGATCAGGGGCAGGTCATGGCCGGCGACGCCGTACGACGCCCACAGGCCGAAGCCCACGAGCAGCACGCCGAGGTAGCCGAGCGAGATCCCGGCCGACGACCGGCGGCGCGCGATCTCGCGGATCTGCAGGAGCGGCGCGAGCGCCATGACGACGCCCCAGGATGCGGCGGCGATGCCGAGCGTTTCCAGCACCATCGGGCTCCTTTCGGATGGTTGGCGCGCTCGGCTGCGGGCCACGCTCGCTCCCGAGGACGGGAGGAGGAGCGCAAGCGTGGCCGTCTCCAGCGTACCAGCGGCGCCGGTGCAGCGCGGTACACTCGGCGGCGTGCAGGTGACGGTGGTCATTCCCGTCTGGGATGGCTATGACCGGTATCTCCGCGGGTGCCTCGAGGACGTCCTGCGGCAGGTCCCGCGTCCGCGTCTGGTCGTGGTCGACAACGCGTCGCGCAGGCCGCTTCCGGCGCTGCCCGCGGAGGTGGAGGTGGTGGTCACAGACCGGCGCGTCACCGTCGGTCGCGCCCGCAATGCGGGCCTGGAGGCGGTGACGACGCCCTACGTCTGCTTCTCCGACGTCGACGACCGCATGCTGCCCGGAACGCTCGCGTTCTGCGTCGGGCGGCTCGAGCGTTCCCGGGGCGTGGTCGGCTGCGCGACCAGCGTGCTCGACTGGTACCCCGAGGACGGCCGGCTCGTGCCGGACCGGCGCCCGCGCCGGCACGCCTACCTCGTGTCGGGGCATCGCCGCCTCTTCGCCCTCTACCAGCTGGCGTTCGTCTCGGCCCTCTCCACGACGACCGGCACCGTCTTTCGCACCGCGGCCGTCAGGGCCGCCGGCGGTTTCGGTGATGCGAACATCGCCGAGGACTCGATGCTCGCGCTTCCGCTCTCGTGGCACGGGGGCATCGAGCTTCACCACCGCCCGGGCCGGCTGTACCGGATCGAGCCCGGGTCGCTGATCCACCGCAGGATCTCGCGGGCGGCCCGCACCGAGAGCATGCGGAGGGTGCGGGCGGCGGTGGCCGCCGACCCGGCCGTGCCATGGGCGGTGCGGGCTGCGCTCCCGGCGGTCGCCCTCCTGCACCGGGCGAAGGTCGAGGCGCACGCCGTGCGTGATCATGGGAGGGGCGCCGTCCCGCCCCTGGGGCGAGGCGGCGGGAACGGGAGCTGCGGGGCAGGGACTCGAACCCCGACTACCTGATCCAGAGTCAGGCGTCCTACCATTAGACGACCCCGCAAAGGCGGTATGAGGATACCAGAGGGGTATTCGGCTTCTGCCCGCCGCGGCTTGAGCCCCGGCGCTACAGGCGGAACGACGGCAGCAGCCGCTTTTCGGTCTCGCCCTCGATGGTGGCGACGACGTCCAGGAACGGCTCGAGGCCGGATCCGCGCAGCTTGGAGCGCAGCAGGTTGTCGACCTGGTAGAGGCCGCTCGAGTTGTTCATCTCGATCTCGATCAGCACCTTGCCCTCGCCGCTCTTGATGTGCACCGCCTCGATGGCGGCTGCGGACAGGGAGTGGATGGAGACGCGGCCCGACTCGAACGGGATCCGGGAGCGGCCCTTGGCCATGTCGAGCGCGTCCGCCACCCGCACGACGCCGGCCTCGATCGACAGCGGCTGCCCGTCGGAGCGGTGGGAGATGATCGCCTGCAGCACCTCGGCCTGGATGATCGTCGCCTCGGGCTCGTCGTACAGGCCCTCGACCAGCCTCGGCAGCCGGTCGGCCGCCAGGAAGAGGCTCATCTCCTCGTGGCCGTTGCGGTGGACGGCCATGCCCAGGCAGTGGGTGAGGCAGCCCAGCACGACGACGACCTCGGCGTCCTCCTGGCGCATCCCGTAGTCGCTCACCATGCCGGGCTCGACACCGGCGCGGCGCAGCTCGCGCAGGAGCTTCAGGGCGATGTTCGAGACGATCTGGATGTGCACCCACGAGTGGTCGTTGATCTGCAGGCGCGTGACCGCGTTCACGTTCGCGGCGTGCCAGAGCGCCTTCAGCGACGTGTCGTGGTTGGCGCGGTCGACGACGTCGCGCAGGATGCGGTTCCCGCGCGCGGGCAGGGTGATGCGCATGTCGCGCACGGCCTCGGCCGGCGTCATGCGGGCGCCGCGCTCGGCGCGGACGCTGATCGGGCGACCCGGCTCGGGGTCGGCCCCGGCGGGGACCTCCTCGGGCTCCGGAGTGGTGTCGTCCTCGACGTTCACACCGACAACCTACCCCAGCCGGCGCGAACGGCCGCGACGTCTACTTGCGGAGGGGCATGATGCGCCAGCCGAAGGCGAACGCATCGTGGAACCAGCCGGCGCCCGGACCCATGTAGTCGAGCGTCACGCCGTCGCCCGAGCCGTGGCTGTTGATCGTCCAGCCGTTCCCGAGGTAGATGCCGGTGTGGTAGATCGTCCTCCACGAGGTGTGGACGCCGTTCGGCGCGGAGCTCCAGAACAGGATGTCCCCGGGGCGCAGGCGGGCGTAGGGGACGCGGTCGGCCACCTTCACCGACTGCGACATCTGGTATGTCGTGCGCAGCTCCCCGATCGCGTTCGCGCCGCTCCAGGTGGTGCCGGCGGCGGTGTAGGTGTGCAGCTTCATCACCCACCAGACGAAGCCGGAGCAGTCGAAGCCGCCGGCCACGCTCTGGCCGAAGACGTTCTGGGGCGCCGACGACGTGCCGCCCCAGACGTACGGGGCGCCGGCATAGTGGAGCGCGTACCCGAGCACCGCCTTCTTGAGCGGCGTCCACTTCGGCAGCGCGGACGCGACCGTGGTCTTCGTCCGCGCGGCCGAGACGGCCCACGACGGGAGGTGGGCGAGCTGGTAGGCCTCGGCGGCGAGGTCGGCGCGCAGGAGCGTGCTCCCCGGCCACAGCTCCCAGCGGTCGAACCCGGTGGGCGCGTTCACGCGCGCCCCGACCGCGCGCACCATCTGCTCGACGCCGAACCCGCGCGGGAACGGCGGCCGCCAGCCGTCGGAGGTGTGGATGGTCGAGAGCGTCTTCGCCGCCGGCAGCAGGCCGAGGATGCGCACGACGCCCTTGTCGAACTGGAGCTGCGTGATCGTGTCGTCGGCGCCGTCGCCCGGCCCGATCCACGCGGCCGCGACGGCCTGGGTGTACGGGTTGGCCGCGACCGGGGTCGACGTGACCTGCTGGTTCAGATCGGCGAGGACGCGCGCGGCGGTGAGCCGGCTGACGGTGTGCCCGACGCCGAAGCGGGTGGTGGAGCGGGGGCTCATCCAGTCGTGGTTGACCGCCCACGCGATGGCGCCGCGGGCCCAGAAGCTCGAGGGGACGTCGGTGAACCGCTGCGCGGTCGCCGCGTGCGCGAGCGCGGGAAACGCGAGCATGGCGGCGGCGGACGTGACGCCGAGAACGGAACGGACCCCCCTCACGGATGCTTCTATCGGGCGATCCCGCGTGCGCCTTTAGCGTCAGGCGACCGCTTCGACCCAGTCGTCGTAGAGCGCGAAGTAGCGCCCGCGCCGCTCGATCAGCTGGGTGTGCGTGCCGGCCTCGATCACCTGGCCGTGCTCGAGCACGACGATCACGTCGGCGCGCCGGATCGTGCTCAGGCGGTGGGCGACGACCATGGCCGTGCGTCCGCGCAGCAGCGTCCCGAGCGCCTCCTCGATGCGGGCCTCGGTCGGGATGTCCACGCTCGAGGTGGCCTCGTCCAGGATCAGGATGCGCGGGTCGGCGAGCAGTGCCCGTGCGAACGCCACCAGCTGGCGCTGGCCGATCGAGAGCCGTGCGCCGCGCTCCTGGATCTCGGTGTCGTAGCCGTCCGGGAGCGCGCGGATGAACGCGTCGGCGCCAACCGCCTCGGCGGCCGCCACGACGTCCTCGAGCGCCGCGCCGGGACGGCCGAACGCGATGTTCTCGCGCACGGTGCCGGAGAAGAGGAAGCTCTCCTGGGGCACGATGCCGAGCTGGGAGCGCAGCGACTCCGCCGTCACGTCGCGCAGGTCGCGACCGTCGATCAGCACCTGGCCGGAGGTGGGGTCGTAGAAGCGCGCGAGCAGCTTGACGATGGTCGACTTGCCGGCGCCCGTGTGCCCAACGAGCGCCACCGTCTGGCCGGGCTCCGCCGCGAACGAGACGCCGTGGAGCACCTCGCCCGCGCCCTGGGCGTAGGCGAAGCGGACGTCGCGGAACTCGACCCGGCCGGCGATCTGCGGCAGCGGCCGCGCGCCCGGAGCGTCGGTCATGGCGGGCTCGGTTCGCAGCACCTCGACGATCTTGTCCAGCGCCGCCGTCGCGGCGAGCATCGTCTGGTAGAACTGCGACAGCTGCTGCACCGGGTCGAAGAAGTTCGAGAGCAGTCCGATGAACGCGAACAGGGCGCCCGGGCTGAGCTGGCCGTGGAAGACGAGCAGCCCGCCGTAGCCGAGCACGACCGCCGTCGCCGTCGCGGACAGCAGCGACACGAACGGGAAGTAGGCCGCGGAGTAGTTGACGGTCTGGACGTTGGCCGCCCGGTAGCGCCCGTTCACGTCCAGGAAGCGCTGGTAATTGGCCTGCTCGCGGCGGAAGGCCTGCACCACCCGCACGCCGGAGATGTCCTCCTGCAGGCTGGCCGTCACGTCGCCCATGCGCTCACGCGTGCGCCGGTAGGCGCGGGCCGAGAAGCGGCGGAAGACGGCGGTCCCGACCGCCATCGCCGGGAACACGGTCAGCGTGGCGAGCGCGAGCCGCCAGTCGAGGACGAGCAGCACCGCCGCGGAGCCGATCAGCGTGAGCGTGTTCTGGACGAGCGTCGTGGGGCCGTCGGTGATCATGCTGTTCATCGCGTCGATGTCGTTCGTCAGCCGCGAGATCACCACCCCGGCGGGAGTCCGCTCGAAGAAGCCCACGTCGAGGCGCTGCACGTGGGCGAACACGGCGACCCGCAGGTCGGCCAGGATCCGCTCGCCCACCCAGCTCGTCAGGTAGCTCTGGGCGGCGGTTGCGGCCCAGCCGGCGATGACCACGACCAGGAAGACGGCCACCCAGAGGACGACCATGTCGTAGCGGCCCGGCGAGATGCCGGCGTCGATGACCTGCTTGGCGGCCAGCGGGCCGGCGACGGTCGTCACGGTCGCGACGATGAGCGTGACCAGGGCGAGCGCCGCCCGCCGCCGGTACGGGGTCGCGAACCGCCACAGCGTGCGCGCCCGCCCGTCCCCGTTCACGGCAGCCTCCCGCGCCCGCCGGCGGCGGCCCGCCGCTCGGCCACGGGCGCGTCGCCGTCCATGTCGACGAACGTCCGGTCGACCAGGCCGTGGGCGTGGATCTCGCGGTAGACCGGGCTCGAATCCGTCAGCTCGGCGTGCGATCCCTGCGCGACGATCCGGCCGCCGTCCAGCACGACGACGCGCTCCGCCAGCGAGATGGTGCTCAGGCGGTGGGCGATGATGAGCGTCGTCCGCCCCTTCATCACCTCGCGCAGGGCGAGCTTGATCTTCGCCTCGGTGGTGGCGTCGACCGACGCCGTCGCGTCGTCGAGGATCAGGATGCGCGGGTTCATGAGCAGCGCCCGCGCGATCGCGATCCGCTGCCGCTGGCCGCCGGAGAGGGTCAGGCCGCGCTCGCCGACGCGCGTCTCGTAGCCGTCCGGCAGGTCACAGATGAAGTCGTGGGCCTGGGCCTGACGGGCGGCCGTGACGATCTGCTCGGGCGTCGCCTCCGGCGTGCCGTAGGCGATGTTCTCGGCGACCGTGGTCGAGAAGAGGAACGTGTCCTGGCTGACGATGCCGACCTCGCCGCGCAGCGAGCCGAGCGTCACGTCCCGGACGTCCGCGCCGTCGACGCTGATCCGGCCGGCGGTGACGTCGTAGAAGCGGGGGATGAGCGCCGTCAGCGTCGTCTTGCCGCAGCCCGTCGGGCCGATCAGCGCGACGGTCGACCCCGCCGCGATGTCGAGGTCGATGCCGCGCAGCACCGGACGGTCGGGCTCGTAGGCGAACTCGACCGCCTCGAAGCGGATGTGGCCGGGGCCGGACGGGAGCGGCGCCGCCCCGGGCCGCTCGACGATGTCGCGCTCGACGTCGAGCACCTCGAAGATGCGCTCGCCCGAGGCCATCGCCCGCTGGTACTGGCCGACCCACATGCCGGCGCTGCGGAGCGGCACGACGAGGAGCAGGAGGTAGCCGTTCACGGCGAAGAACGAGCCCAGGGAGAGCGATCCGTGGATGACGCCGTAGCCGCCGACCAGCAGCACCGCCGCCTGCGCCAGGCTCGGCAGCGTCTGCAGGAGCGGCACGTAGCGGGCCTGGATGCGCGCCGCCGCGATCGCCTGGTCGAAGACCCGCCCCGCCAGGCGCCGGAACCGGCCCACCTCGCGCTCCTCCTGGGCGAACGCCTTCACGACCCGGACGCCGACGATGTTCTCCTCCGCGTGCGTGGTCACGTCCGCGACGCGCTGCTGCACGTCCTTCAGCACCGGGTGGCTCGTGCGCGAGTACCGGTACGCGGCGACGATCATGACGGGCGAGACCGCGATGGCGATCAGCGCCAGCTGCCAGTCGATCGCGAGCAGCGCGGCCACCACGATCACGACGGTGACGATGTTCTGGGAGAAGAACACGAGCCCGTAGCCGAGGAAGAAGCGCACGGACTGGAGGTCGACGGTCGCCCGGGACATCAGCTGACCGGTCTGGTGGCGGTCGAAGAAGCCGAACGACAGGCGCTGCAAGTGCCGGTACATGGCGTTTCGGAGGTCGTACTCGACCGCCAGCGAGAGCCGCCCGGCCAGGAAGCGGCGCCAGAACATGAGCACGCCCTGCAGCGCGCCCGCGAGCACGATCAGGCCCGCGTCGACGAGCAGGGCGCCGCGGTCGTGACGGGGGCCGCGCGTGGCGTCGATCGCGCGCCCGGTCAGGTAGGGGATCGTCAGCACCGCCGCCTGCGAGCCGACCGCCAGCACGGCCGAGAGGATCACCTGGGCCCGGTACGGGCGCAGGAATCCGAGCAGGCGGCGAAACGTCATCGGCAGGCAGGTTATCCCGCCGCCCGCCGCCGCCGTCAGGGATGACGACGCCCGGCCGCCGGGCCGGGCGCGCGCTCAGCCGTGCCGCAGCTGGTGCAGGAGGACCGCGAAGGACACGCCCTCGACCTGGGCCATCATGTACAGCCCGGCGAGGACGAGAATCCCGACGACCATGACGCCGAAGCTGAGCTCCGACGCCACGCTTCCACGCTGATTGGCGAACACCACGACCCCTTTCATGGCTTGCAACCGCGCACGCGATGCGCGCATGCGCTCTTCTCCAGTTATTGCCTGTCGGGGCCGCGCCCGCGATCCCCCGTCGGCGGGATCTGGCGATCAGGGGCGCTGGATGCGCCCGAGCAGGCTCGACTCGGATGGGCGCGCCTGGGCGGGTGCGGGGCCGGAGTGCGGCCGCCGCTGCTCCTCGGAGCCGTGCTCCGGCTCGGCCTCCGCCAGGGCGCTGATGTTGTCGCGCGCGTCGGCCGCGAACTCGATGATCTCGCAGCCCGTGCGGAAGCGCCCGTACGGCGCCGGGTCGCAGCGGACCACCCGGGCCTCGAAGTGGATCGCCATCCCGCCGATGCGGGTCGAGACGAGCAGGAGGTCGCCGGGGTCGAGCGGGTTCATCCCGGTCAGGGCGACGCCCGTCGCGCTGATGTCGGCCAGGCGCAGGTCGAGCCGGGTGTCGCGGGGGAGCGTGCGGCAGAAGAGCACCCGCGCGTGGGCGCGCTCGCTCACGCTCACCCGCGGGGCGGCGCGCCGCATCTTGCGGTGGGCGACGCCGGTGACCGCGACGTGCACGAGCGCGTCCGCCGCCGAGTCGTAGAAGACCTCGGCCACCTCCATCTCGACCTCGTAGCGGCCGCGCTCGGGGTCCGTGATCCGGGCCAGCAGCCGCAGCTCCTTGCGCATCTGGGTGCGCGGGGCGTAGCCGTGCAGGAGCGTGTCGTCCCGCTCGGACAGACGCAGCGGGAAGCCGCCGCCGTCCTCGGACAGCACCTCGATGACGGTGGGCAGCGGCGGGAACACCCCGACCGCGAGCTGGAGCAGATCTGCGGGATCCTGGGTCGGCATCGGTGTCTTATGCATCGGCGTCCCCGCGGATCACTGTAGCCGCCCCGGGCGTGGGATATCCTGCGTGCCGGCGTGGTGTTCTCGGTCTTCTCCGGCGACGTCTGGGCGGTGATCTTCCTGGCCCTCGTGCTGAAGCTGCCGCTGATCTGGGTCGGAGTCGCGCTGTGGCTCGCCTTCAAGCGCCAGGAGGAGGCGCAGCCGGAGGTGGCGCCCGTGCAGTCGCGCATGGCCCTGTGCGGGTACTGCGGCACCCGGATCACGCTCGGCTACGACGCGGACGTGCTCCACGAGCAGGCCAACCGGATCGGCACCCGCACCGGCGAGGCGGTGTTCGACGTCGAGTCCCGGCTCGTGCGCGAGGCGCTGCGCCAGCCCAACCACTACGCCTCCGAGCCGCGCTACTGCCCGGGCTGCGGCGACGAGGCGGTGTGGACGCCGATCGAGCCGATCGATCTCTCCGCGGCGGGCCGCCCGCGGCTCGGGCGCGCGGGCTGAGAACCGGGGCCAGGCCCCCGAACGGCGGGCGTGGCAGTTGCGTGACGCGTTCGCGACGGGGCCTGGCCCCGGTTGTCGGGGTGCCGAGCCGCTAGGCCGTCGTCCAGCTGGCGCGCGGATCGGGCAGCGGCGTCAGCCGCGCCTCCAGCGCCTCGCGCTCGGGCTCGAGCCACGGCGGCAGGATCACCTTCGAGCCGAGCTGGTCGAGCGGCAGGTCGACCGTGAAGCCCGGGCCGTCGTCGGCGATCTCGTAGAGCACTCCGCCCGGCTCGCGGAAGTAGATCGAGTGGAAGTAGTGGCGGTCGATCACCGGCGTCGATCGCACGCCGCGTTCCGCCAGCCGCTCGAGCCAGCGGGGATGCTCCGCCTGGGTCGTCCCCCAGGCGACGTGGTGGACGGTGCCTGCGCCGGGCATGCCCGCGGCCGGCGCCGGCTCGAACGTGATCGTGGCCGCGCGCTCGTGGCCGCGCAGCTCCCACGCCGTCTCGCCGGCCGGGGCCGCGCCGAGCACGTCCTCGAGCACGTGCCTGCTGCCGTCCATGTTGGCGCTGTAGGCGCGCACGCCGATCAGGCCGCCGAGCGCATGCTCGCGCGGGATCTGCGGGTGCTCGGCGGTGAAGAGCTCCGCCCCCGGGTCGACGGCCAGCTCGTGGCCGAGCCCCTCGGGGTCGGCGAACCGCAGCCGGTCGCCGTGGCGCTCCGTGGGGATGTCCTCGCCGGCGAGCCGCGCGGCCCAGAAGTCGAGCGCCGCCTCCGACCCGACGCGCGAGACGATCGTGTGCACCATCCCGGCGCCGGCGCGCCCGCGGCGGGCTCCCGGGTATTCGAAGAAGGTCATCTCGGTGCCGGGCGAGCCCTGCTCGTCGGCGTAGAAGAGGTGATAGACGGTCGGGTCGTCCTGGTTCACGGTCTTGGCGACGAGTCGCAGGCCGAGCACGCGGGTGTAGAAGTCGACGTTCCCGGGCGCGTCGCCCGTGATCATGGTGATGTGGTGGATGCCCTCGAGGTGCATGCCGAGCCCTCCCTGGGATGAGAATGCGGTGGAGATTGTTGCTCAGTCAATGATATCAGCGGCCGCAAGCGGCCCCTGGATCCCCATCCCGGCGAGCGTGCCCTCGCGGATCGCCTCCTCGAACGAGCGCGGGCCAAGGGTGTCGCCGGCGCGCTCCACGGCCGCTCCCGCCCCCAGCAGTCCGTCGTGGAGGTCGTTCCGCTGCCGCCGCCCGGCGCTGACGACGAGCGTGTCGACGCCGTCGATCCGCACCGGCCGGTGCGAGAAGACGTTCATGCACTCCACGGCGGCGTCCGCGACCGCGACCGGGCGCAGGTGATGCACGAGCTCGACGCCGGCCTCGTCGAGCCGGGCGAGGTAGAGGTTGCGCTGGTACTGGTGCACCGCGAGGCCGAAGGCGACGGCCGCGGTCACGAGCCGCACCCGGCAGCCGCGCGCGGCCAGCACCTCGGCCGTGTCGAGCCCGGTCCAGTCGCCGCCCCAGTCGCTCACCACGACCCGCTCGCCCACCTCGGCGCCGCGGAGCACGTCCCACGCGTGCACGATGGCGACGCCCTCGCCGCCGATCGCGGGGTGGTAGGGCTCGGCGCCGTCGGCGAGGACGACGCGGCCCGGCTCGAGCGCGAGCACGTCGGCAACCCCGGCCTCGGCGCCGTAGCGGACATCCGTGCCGTCGAGCCAGCGCTCGAGCAGGCGCACGAGCCCGGTCGCGATCTCGTCGTGGCCGGGCGTGCCGGCGGCGAGCCGCATCTGGCCGCCGGGCGCGCCGCCGCGCTCGAACACGGTCACCTCGTGGCCGCAGGCGCGCGCCGCCGCCGCCGCCGCGCATCCGGCCGGGCCCGCGCCGACGACGACCACACGCTCGGGCCGGTTCGCCCGCCGCGGGTGCGGCAGCCGCGCCTCGGAGCCGGTCCACGGGTTGATCGTGCACGCGATCGGGATGCCCGCGTGGTAGTGGCCGATGCAGCCCTGGTTGCAGCCGATGCAGGTCATGACCGGCTCGCCCGCGACAGTCTTTCGCACCAGGGCCGGGTCGGCGATCATGGCCCGCGTCATGCCGACGGCGTCGCAGACGCCCGCCCCGATCAGTCGGTCGGCGTCGGCGGGATCGAGGATCCGGCCGGTGGCGATCACGGGCGCCGCGCCGACCCGCGCCTTCACGCGCGCCGAGAAGTCCGCGATCGCGTTCCGCTTCGCGGGCGGCGGGGGCACGATCCACGTCGATCCCCGGTAGGTCGACGAGCCGCCGAAGGCCACCGAGATGTAGTCGGCCAGACCCGCGTCGGCGAGCACGCCGGCCGCCTCGATCACGTCCGCCTGGTCGGTGCCGTCGTAGGAGCCGCTCTCGTCCGTCAGCCGGCATCCGACCGCACCGGCGGGCCCGATGCCGTCGCGCATCGCCTCGAGCAGCTCGCGTAGGAACCGCAGCCGGTTCTCGAACGAGCCGCCGTAGGCGTCGGTGCGGGCGTTCGCGTGGGCGGACAGGAACTGCGTGGGCAGGTAGCCGAACCCGGCGCACACCTCGACGCCGTCGAGGCCGCCCTCGCGCGCGTACACCGACGCCTGGCGGTAGCCGTCGAGCATCTGTGCGATCTCCGCCACCGAGAGTTCGCGCGGCTCGGTCAGGAAGCGGGCCGAGGGGATGGACGACGCCGCCACGGCCGGCGGTCGCGGGCTGGCCGAGATCACCTCGCGGCCGCCGTGGAAGAGCTGGCAGAAGAGGCGCGTGCCGTGCGCGTGGACGGCGTCCGCCAGCCGCCGGTACGCGGGCACGATGTCGGGCAGGTAGCCGCCGAGCGTGTGCGGCGTGAGCAGCCCGGTGGAGTGGGTCGCGGTCGCCTCGATCACGATCAGGCCCGCGCCGCCCGCCGCCCGGGCGCGGTGGTACGCGATCAGGTCGTCGGTTGGCAGGTGGTCGTGCACGAGCGTCGTCTGATGCGACGTCGAGACGACCCGGTTGGGGATGGTGACGGGCCCGAGGTCGAGCGGGGCGAGCAGCCGGTCGAGCACCCGCCCACGATATCGTGAGCCGGATGCGGGTCGCCGCCCTGTACGACATCCACGGCAACCTGCCGGCGCTCGAGGCGGTGCTGGCCGAGCCGGACGTCGCGGCGGCCGACGCCGTCCTCGTCGGCGGCGACGCGCTGGCCGGCGCGATGCCGGCCGAGACGCTGCGGCGCCTGACGGGCATGGGCGAGCGGGTCGCGTGGATCTCCGGGAACACGGAGCGGGAGATGCTCGAGCAGCGCGGCGGCGACGAGGACGCGGGCGAGCTCTGGGACCGGCGGGCGGCGTGGGCCGCCGCGCAGCTGGCCCCCGCGGAGCTGGCTGCGGTGGCGGCCTGGCCTGCGGGTGCGGTGCTCGACGTGGACGGGCTCGGCCCCGTGCGCTTCTGCCACGCCTCGCCGCGCAACGACACCGAGATCTTCACCGCGATCTCGCCGCCGGAGCGGGTCGCGCCGATGCTCGCCGGTGTGACGGAGGCGACGGTCGTCTGCGGCCACACCCATGTCCAGTTCGACCGCGCGGTCGGTGGCCGGCGGGTGGTGAACGCGGGCAGCGTCGGCATGCCGTACGAGGACGAGCCCGGCGCCCGCTGGTGCCTGCTCGGTCCGGGCGTCGAGCTGCGCTGCACGCCCTACGACCTGGCCGCGGCGGCGGAGCGCATCCGGGCGACGCGCGCGCCCGATCCCGACGAGCTGGCCGGCGTGGTGGAGCACCCGCCGGCGGCGGACGAGGCGACCCGGTTCTTCGAGGAGACGGCGTCGCGGCGAGAGTGACGGGCGCGGACGGCGAACCTCACTGCCATCTCGTGGCACTGCCCCCCGCAGCGTCCACCGTCCGCATCCCGTATCGGTTCGGATCGAGGTGCGCGTCCTCGGTGCCTACCCTCGGAGGCGCGTTGCGCAATGGTGACCATTGCTGGGGGTTCCCCTCGCGGGATCCACACTCGGACGTTGGTTCGCCCTGTGTGGACGCCGCACAGTCGAGCGGAG
Organism: uncultured Actinomycetes bacterium; assembly: GCA_963843705.1. GTDB lineage: Bacteria > Actinomycetota > Thermoleophilia > Gaiellales > JAICJC01 > JAICJC01. The sequence continues at coordinate 127,336 of CAWJLQ010000003.1, read as the reverse complement.
CCCGGTTTCGGCAGCCGAGCCGTCTCCGAAGAGACCTCTGGCTTTGCGTGCTCACCTCGCGGTGAGTTTGCCTTTATCGATCCGTTGTCCACATGATCGGCGCCTCCGCGTCCGGCGTCGTCGCTCGGACGGGGCGATCTTCGTCACCCGTTTGCGGTACCCGCCGCGGCTGGAACTCGCTTCCAGCGGCGATGGGGCGAATTGCCCGCACCGGAATCCCCTGAAAGGGGGAGGCATCCCTCGCCAGGCTGGAGGAAACTTGCCGTGCCCTGGCGATCCGTCCTTTCAGTGGGCACGTTCGAAGCGGCAGCCAGGGACACGGTCGGCTGTTCACACCCCCCAAGAACGGCCACCCTCGGGTCCCGCGGGCGGGCCTCAGACGAGGCCCGCCGGCGCGGACGGGGGCGCCGTGAGCGCCCCCGCGCAATTGGCGTCCGCGACGCCCGCCAATTGACCCGATAATGCCGCCCATGCCCGGTCTGCTGGAATCGGTGCCGAACTTCTCCACGGCCGATCCGGCGGCGATCGCCGGCATCCGCGCGGCGGTCGAGGCGCACGCAAGGGTGCTGGACGTGCACGCGGACGGCGACCACAACCGCTGCGTGCTCACCTGCGTCGGCGAGCCGCGGGCGCTCGTCGAGGGGCTGGCGGCCGGCGTCGCGGCGGCCGTCGCGCGCATCGACCTCGGTTCCCACCGGGGCGTCCACCCGCGCGTCGGCGCCGCCGACGTGGTGCCCTTCGTGCGCTTCCGGCGGGGTGACCGCGAGCCCGAGCGAGCCGCCCGCGCGCTCGGCGAGCTGGTGGGAGCGCAGGGCGTGCCCGTGGTCGGCTACGCCGAGCTCGGCGGCGGCCGCCGCCCGGCGGCGTTCCGCGCCCGCGGCCCCGAGGGCCTGCAGGCGATGATCGACGCCGGCGAGGCCGCTCCGCTCTACGGGCCGGCGCGGCTGCACCCGACGGCGGGCGCGGTGCTGCTCGGCGTCCGCCCGCCGCTGATCGCGTTCAACGTCGACCTGCGCACCGGCGACGTCGACATCGCACGGTCGATCGCCGCCGCGGTGCGCGAGCGCGACGGCGGCCTGCGCGGCGTGCAGGCGCTCGGCCTGCGGCTCGCCGCGAGCGGCGGCACGCAGGTGTCGATGAACCTGATCGACCCCGCCGGCGAGCCACTGCACGTGGTGGTGGCCGAGGTGGCGCGGCTCGCCACCGAGCGGGGCGTGGAGGTCGAGCGGGGCGAGCTGGTGGGGCTCATGCCGGCGCGCACGGCCGCCGCCGCGGCGGGGGCGGCGCTGCGACTCGGCGGGATGCTCCCCGACCGCCTGCTCGAGGTCGCCGCCCGGGGCGAGTTCGGCCGGTAGGCTGCCCAGCCGTGACGGGGACGATCGAGCTCAGCGGCCATGACCTGACGGTCGACGACGTCGAGCGGGTCGCCATGGGGGAGGCCACGGCCGTGCTGGGACGGCGGGCGCTCGACCAGATCGCCGCCTCCCGGGCGCTGATCGACCGCGTGGTCGCCGACGAGACGCCCACCTATGGGGTGAACACCGGCTTCGGCCGCTTCGTCGACGTGCACATCGCCCCCGACCAGGCCGCGCGGCTCCAGCTGAACCTGCTGCGCAGCCATGCCTGCGGCGTCGGCGAGCCCTTCCCGGACGAGGTCGTGCGGGCCGCCACCCTGCTGCGCGCGAACGCGCTCGCCAAGGGCACGTCCGGCGTCCGCCCGGAGCCGGTGCGGCTGCTGCTCGACATGCTCGCCGCCGGCGTCGTGCCCGTGGTGCCGTCGCGCGGTTCCCTGGGCGCGAGCGGCGACCTGGCGCCGCTCGCCCATCTCGGGCTCGTCCTCGTGGGCGAGGGCAGGGCGAGCCTCGGCGGCGAGACGCTCCCGGGTGCCGACGCGCTGCGCCGGGCCGGCCTGGAGCCGGTCGTGCTGGCGGCGAAGGAGGGGCTGGCGCTGATCAACGGCACCCAGTTCATGGCCGCGATCGGCGCGCTCGTGCTCGCCCGTGCGCGCCGCCTGGTGCGGCTCGCCGACGTCGCGGCGGCGCAGACGATCGAGGCGGTGCGGGGGTCGCGGACGCCGTTCGCCCCCGAGCTGCAGGTGCTGCGGCCCCACCCCGGCCAGGTCGCCTCGGCCGCGAACCTCTACCGGCTGCTCGACGACTCCGAGATCGTCGCCTCGCACCGCTGGTGCGGGCGTGTCCAGGACGCCTACTCGCTGCGCTGCGCCCCGCAGGTGCACGGCGCGGTGCGCGATGCCGTCACCTACGCGGAGGGCGTCGTGGCGATCGAGCTGAACGCGGCCACGGACAATCCCATCGTGCTCGCGGACCGCAGCGAGGTGCTGTCGAACGGCAACTTCCACGGCCAGCCGGTGGCGTTCGCGCTCGACATGCTGAAGCTCGCCCTGCACGAGCTGGCGTCGATCAGCGAGCGCCGGATCGAGCGGATGCTGAACCCCGCCCTCTCCAACGGCCTGCCGGCGTTCCTGACCGCCGACGGCGGCCTCAACTCAGGGTTCATGATCGCCCAGTACGTCGCCGCCAGCCTCGTCAGCGAGGGCAAGGTGCTCGTCCATCCGGCCAGCGCGGACTCGATCCCCACGAGCGCGAGCCAGGAGGATCACGTCTCGATGGGGGCGACGTCCGCCGTCCACCTGTGGCACGTGTGCGGCAACGTCGAGCGCGTGCTTGCGATCGAGCTCCTGTGCGGCGCGCAGGGGCTCGACTATCTGACGCCGCTGCGGCCCGGCCCGGCCGTGGGCGCCGTCCACGCCGCGGTGCGCGACGTCTCGCCGCACCTCGAGGCCGACCGCTCGCTCTCGAACGAGATCGAGGCGCTCGCCGGGCGCATGCGGGACGGATCGCTGCTCGCGGCCGTCGAGGCCGGCTCGGCGCCGCTGCGGTAGCGCTCAGGGCACGAGCCGGTACACCGACCCGTTCAGCGACAGCACGTAGAGCCCGCCCCCGGCGCCCTGCCCGAACGCGGAGAGGTTCGAAACCTGGAAGCTGATGTGCATCAGGACGGGCCGGCCGCCGGTCGCCGGCCGCTTCCAGATGCGGCCCGAGCAGAAGTCCCCGTAGAGGTAGTAGCCGCGCAGCCGCGGGAGGGGCTTCCCCCGGTACACGTACCCGCCGATCACGGCGCAGTTGTCGGGCCCGGACGCCGAGTGCGGATAGACGACGGCCGGAGACTTCAGGTGCGTGCGGTCGATCGTCTGCACCTTGTAGACAGAGTTGCCCTCGTAGTAGCTCCAGCCGAAGTTCGTCCCGGCCGGCGCGCCGGCCTTGAGGTGGTCGATCTCCTCCCACCGGTCCTGGCCGACGTCGCCGATCCACAGGTCGCCGGTCGTGCGGTCGAAGGAGAACCGCCACGGGTTGCGCAGGCCGTAGGCGTAGACGCGCGGCGTCGCCCCCGGCACGCTCACGTCCAGGCGCAGGATGCTCGCGAGCGGGCCGCCGCTCTGGCCCTCGTCGTTCGGGTCGCCCTCGCTGCCGCCGTCGCCGAGCCCGATGTAGAGCTTGCCGTCGGGGCCGAACTGGAGCTGGCCGCCCTTGTGGTTCGAGAACGGCTGGTGCACCTTGACGAGGATCTTGCGGGTGAACGGGTTGGCGATGTTCGGATGCCGGCGCTCGACCTGGAACCGCGCCACCCGGGTGTTGCCGTCCCTGTTCGAGTAGTCGACGTAGAGGTACCCGTTCTGGCGGTAGTGCGGGTCGAACGCCATCGAGAGCAGGCCCTCCTCGCTCGTGCAGCTGACGATCCCGGACAGGTTCAGGAACGGGCGCTTGAGCAGGCGGCCGGCGCGGTCGACGCGGATCTGTCCGCACTTCTCGACGACGAACAGGCGGCTGTCGCCGGGCGGCGACGTGAGCGAGACGGGACTGGACAGCCCGTGCAGGATGCGGTGCAGCCGCACGGCCGCAGACGCGGACGGGGCGGCCGCCCCCACCAGCACGAACGCCGCGGAAACGGCCGCGGCGATGGCTCCCGAACGTCGACCCACGCGGCCATGCTACCCGATCGGACCCGCCGCCTCCGGGCGCTCGCCGCTGCCTGATAGCGTGTCCCGCGTGGCCACCGCCGCCGACACCCTCGTCGAGAGCCTCGTCGGCGACCTGAGCGCGGTGCGCGCCCCGCGCGGCCCCGAGCTGCACTGCAAGGGGTGGCACCAGGAGGCGGCGCTGCGCATGCTCTGCAACAACCTCGACCCGGAGGTGGCGGAGGATCCGACCCGGCTCGTCGTCTACGGCGGCTCCGGGCGCGCCGCCCGCAGCCATGAGGCGCTGAAGGCGATCGTCGCGGCGCTGATCCGGCTCGAGTCGGACGAGACGCTGCTCGTGCAGAGCGGGAAGCCGGTCGGCATCTTCCGCACCCACCCGGGCGCGCCGCGGGTGCTGATCGCCAACTCCCTGCTGGTGCCGCGCTTCGCCACCTGGGATGAATTCCGCCGGCTCGAGGCCGAGGGGCTGACGATGTTCGGCCAGATGACGGCCGGGTCGTGGATCTACATCGGCACGCAGGGCATCCTGCAGGGCACGTTCCAGACGTTCGCCGCGGCCGGCGAGGCGCACTGGGGCTCGCCCGACCTCTCCGGCCGCACCGTGCTCACCGCCGGGCTGGGCGGGATGGGCGGCGCCCAGCCGCTGGCCGCGTCGCTCGCCGGCGCCGCCAGCCTGAACGTCGAGGTCGACCCGCACCGGATCGAGCGCCGGCTGGAGACGCGCTACCTCGACGAGGTGGCCTCGGATCTGGACGACGCCGTGGCGCGCGTCGCCGCGCACGCGGCGGCCGGGCGCGGGGTGTCCGTCGGCCTGCTCGGGAACGCCGGCGAGGTCTTCCCCGAGCTCGCCCGACGCGGCGTCCGCTTCGACCTCGTCACCGACCAGACGTCGGCCCACGACATGCTGAACGGCTACGTGCCGGCCGGGATGCCGCTGGCCGACGCCATCGCGCTGCGCGCGGCCGACCCCGACGAGTACGTGCGCCGTGCGCGGGCGACGGCGGTCACGCACGTCCAGGCGATGCTCGACTTCCAGGCGGCGGGCAGCCACGTGTTCGACTACGGCAACAACCTGCGCACGGAGGCGAAGGACGCCGGCCTCGCGAACGCCTTCGACTTCCCGGGGTTCGTCCCGGCGTACGTGCGGCCGCTCTTCTGCGTCGGCGCGGGGCCGTTCCGGTGGGCGGCGCTCTCCGGCGACCCGGCGGACATCGATCGCCTCGACCGGGCGCTGCTCGACGCCTTCCCGGAGGACGCGCTGCTGCAGCGGTGGCTGCACCTCGCGCCCGGGCGGGTCGCGTTCCAGGGGCTGCCGGCGCGGATCTGCTGGCTCGGGTACGGCGACCGGGCGAAGGCCGGCCTGATCTTCAACGACCTCGTCCGCCGCGGCGAGGTGTCCGCACCGATCGTGATCGGCCGCGACCATCTCGACACCGGTTCGGTCGCGTCGCCCTTCCGGGAGACCGAGTCGATGCTCGACGGCTCCGACGCGATCGCCGACTGGCCGGTGCTGAACGCGCTGCTCTCGACCGCGTCCGGCGCGTCGTGGGTGTCCGTGCACCACGGCGGCGGAGTCGGGATCGGCAACTCCATCCACGCCGGGCTCGTCGTCGTCGCGGACGGCACCCCCGAGATGGACGAGCGCCTGGCCCGCGTGCTCACGAACGACCCCGGGATCGGCGTCGCGCGCCACGCCGACGCCGGCTACGAGATCGCGCTGCGAACCGCGCACGAGCGCGGAGTGCGGTTGCCGATGGAGGAGCACCCCTGAGCGGAACAGCCGTGTTGACGGGTGTGACCGGGGGCTGGGGCAGGGCGGTGCTCGACCGCTTCGTCGATCGCGGCTGGAACGTCGCCGTCGCGCACCGGGGCGACCCGCCCGGCGACCTGCCCGCGGGGGTCGTGCCCGTCGCGGCCGACCTGACCGATCCCGGATCGGCAGAGGGCGTCGTCACGGCGGCGCTCGAGCGCTTCGGGAGCGTCGAGGCGCTCGCGAACGTCGCCGGCGGCTTCGCGATGGGCGGGACGATCGACGAGGCGCCGGTCGACGTCTGGCGGGCGCAGATGGCGGTGAACCTCGACACGGCCTACCACATGACGCGGGCGGCGCTGCGCCCGATGCGCGCCGCCGGGCGGGGGGCGATCGTCTACATCGGCTCCTCGGCGGCGGAGCGGCCGTTCCCCGGCGCCGCCGGCTACATCGCCTCGAAGACGGCCCTCGTCGGGCTGATGCGGGCCGTGGACGCCGAGGTGCGCACGGACGGCATCCGCGCGAACACCGTCGTGGTGAAGATCGTCGACACGCCGCGCAACCGGGCCGACAACCCGGACGCCGACTACTCGCGGTGGACGACGGGCGCCGACCTGGCGGCAGTCATCGAGTGGCTCTGCTCCGACGACTCCGCGCCGCTCTCCGGCGGGCTGATCCCGGCCTATGGCCGCGCCTGACGGGCCCCGGCCGAGCTTCCTGCTCGCCCACCTGGCCGCGGTCGCCTCACCTGCCGGCGGCGAGGCGCCGCTGCGCGGCGAGGAGCTCGGCCGCGTCGTCGTCACGGAGCACGCGGCAATCGCCGTCGTCGACGGCCGCATCGGTGCCGTCGGCCACGACGCCGACATCCGGGTGGCGTATCCCGACCTCGGCGTCGTCGACGGCCACGGCTGCGTCGCGCTGCCCGGATTCGTCGACTGCCACACGCATCCGGCGTTCGGCGGGCATCGGGCGGCCGAGTTCGACCTGCGTGCGCAGGGCGCCGACTACGAGCGCATCCACGCCTCCGGCGGCGGCATTGCGGCCACCGTTGCCGCGACCAGGATGCTCGGCCCCGACGGCCTGCGGGCGGCGGTTGCCCGCCACCTCGAATGGATGGCGGCGCAGGGGACGACCACCGCCGAGGGCAAGTCCGGCTACGGGCTCGACCGGGAGACGGAGCTCGCCAGCCTGCGTGCGATCGCGGCCCCGCATGCGATCGAGGCGGTACCGACGTTCCTCGGCGCGCACGCGGTTCCGCCCGAGGCCGCCGGCGGCGACGACTACCTCGACTTCGTGATCGCCGAGGTCCTGCCGGAGGCGGCCGCGATCGCCGAGGCGGCCGACGTGTTCCTCGAGCGGGGCGCGTTCGACGCCGGACAGGCCGAGCGGTACCTGCGCGCCGCCGCCGGGCATGGGCTCGCCCTGCGCCTGCACGGCGACCAGTTCACCGAGGCCGGCGCGATCCCGCTCGCCATCGCACTCGGAGCGCGCTCGGTCGACCACCTGGAGGCGACCGGTGCGGCCGGCGCGGCCGAGCTGGCCGCCAGCGACGTCGCGGCGGTGCTCCTGCCCGTGGCGGCGCTCTCGCTGCGCCGGCCGCTGCCGCCGGCGCGGGCGCTGATCGACCAGGGCGCGATCGTCGCGCTCGCGACGGACTTCAACCCCGGGAGCGCCTTCTGCGAGTCGCTGCCCGTGGTGATGAGCCTGGCCTGCACGCAGATGCGGATGTCGGCCGCCGAGGCGCTGGCGGCGGCGACCGTGAACGCCGCCTGGGTGCTCGGCCGGTCGCAGCGGATCGGCCGGCTTGCGCCGGGCTTCGACGCCGACGTCGTCCTCCTCGACGCGCCGGACTGGCGCCACATCGCCTACCACCTGGGCGGGCGCGAAATCGCCGCCGTCTACAAGGGCGGCCGCCAGGTCGCGTGAATACCCGGTGCCAGGCACCGGGTATTCATCAGCCGGGGCAGGCGGGGCCCTGCGGCAGGCGGCCGAGCAGGGTGACGAGCGTGATCAGCTCGTGCTGGCTGTAGCGGTCGGCGAACAGCGTGCGCACGCCCTCGAGGTGCGAAGCGCGCGCCTCGGCCAGACGGGCGCGGCCCGCGGCGGTGATCTCGGCGTACGTCACGCGGGCGTCCGACGAGCAGGACGCCTTGCGGACGAGCTCGCACCGCTCGAGACCGTCCAGGAGGCGGGTGATGCCCGACGCCGTCAGGAGCACCCGTTCAGCCAGGTCGACCCGGCGCAGCCGGCCGCCCTCGGCGCTGTCGAGGTGCATCAGCACCTCGAAGTCGTTGATCGTGAGCCCGTGCTCGGCGATCAGCTCCCGGTTGAACCGGCGCGTCGCGGCCGCGTGCGCCCGCAGGAGCCCCACCCAGGCGTCGAGCTCCGGCACCTCGCCGGTGCCGGGAACGGGATGCTGCGTGGATGTCGTCTGGGTGCTCAACTCTGCGACTCTCGTTGCCTGCTCAAGTACTCAGTCTAGAGCCTCGGCCGGATTGCGGCAATCGTCACGCCCGCACCGGCCCTGGCTCAGTCGGGAGCCTCGGCCGGGCCGAGGGCCGGCGGGCGGCTGCCGAACGAGCGCAGCCGGGCGGCCGCCCTGGCCGCGTAGCGCAGGTCGCTCTGGACGGCGATGTCCCGGTACAGCAGCGCGGCGAACGTGAGGAAGATCGGCACGCGTTCCGTGAGCTCGTAGTAGGGCGCCTGTACGCACGCGACGAGCAGGGCCACCTGCACCCAGAACATCGGGGGTGAGCTGCGCGACCGGTGCTTCCCCGTCCGCACCACCGTGTAGGTCATGAACCCGGCGAACATGAAGAGCGCGGGGACGCCGTGGGAGTAGAGCAGGAGGAAGATCTCGCTCTCCGTGCCGACGCTCTTCTTCGTATGGGTGACGCCGACGGCCTGTTGCGGCGCGCCGTAGCCGATCAGCGGGCTGGAGGCGATCTGCGACTGCGCGGCCTGGTCGCGCGCCAACCGGCTCGTGTCGCCGGTCTTGTGCTGGAAGCGGCCGGTGACGAGGCCGCCGAGCGGCGTCACGGCGATCAGCGCGACGACGACGAGCACGGCGCCGACCACCCGCGCCACCCGGCGCATGTCCCGCAGCGCGCCGAAGCGGATGGCGGCGTATCCGAAGCCGGCGCCGAGGCTGAGCCACAGGCCGCGGTCGAGCGAGAAGACGATGGGGACGATCGACAGCGCGAGCGTCACCTTCAGCACCCGCCCCCAGGTGCGGCCGGGGTTCGCCGCCAGCGCGGCGACGGCGATCGGGGTGAGCATCGCCGTGGTCGAGCCCCACGCGTTCGTGTAGGCGAAGAACGTCTGCGGCCGCCCCTCCGTGAAGCCGAGGAAGTGCTGCAGCTGCGCGAACTGCACGTGCACGTGCGCGTAGAAGTAGGTGTTGTTCAGCAGCGAGTGCGGGAAGAGGTGCTCGGCCGGGCTGTTGAACTGGACCGACGGGAAGAGGACGCCGACCCACCCGCCGACGATGACGATCACCCAGAACGCCGCCAGGGCGTTGATGACCGTCCGCGTCGGCAGCCGCTCGCGCGACGCGTTGTAGATCCACAGGAAGAGGATCGTGGCCGAGAGGTAGAACGAGAGCCGCCACGACCACGCGATCGCACGCGACGGGCTGGAGAGCTCGACGCCCGACGCGATCATCCAGCACAGGAAGAGCAGCCAGATCCCGAACCGGCGCGGCACCCGCAGCCCGCCGCGGCGGAACATCGGGTAGATCAGCGGCAGCGCGATCAGCGGCCACATGAAGAACGAGAGGCCGAGCATCGACCACAGCGGCACCAGGGTGAAGACCGCGTAGGGCTGCCAGCCCTCCGGCAGCTGCGCCCAGCCCGGGCGCGTGCTCGGGAGCGCGCGGCTGCGGGTGGGGGCGATCGTGGTGGTCGTCATCGGTGTCTGGAGCGGCGGCCCCCGGATCAGGGGTCGTACCGCTCCTCGGCCCTGTTGTCGTGCCGCGCCAGCACGAACCCCGTGATGATGCCGATGATCACGACGCTCGCGGCCGGCAGCAGCGAGATGAGCGAGTTCAGGGAGGTGCCCACGCTCTCCAGCGTAGCCGGATCCGGCGCGCGCGCAAGCCTGCGCCAAACGTTTCCCCCATGAAGCGGAGGGTGCGATCGGGTGGATGCACCCGGCCCCGCCGGGGTACGATGACCATGTGGCGAACCGCAAGCAGCAGAAGCGCCGGTACGAGCGTGCGGTCGGACGCGGCCGCGTCCGCGGCGACCAGCCCGCGGAGCCCGAGCAGAAGCAGAAGGGCGGGCGCGGGAACGCGCCGGCGCGCCGGCGCGGGGAGCCGCCGACGCCGTCCGCCCTCCGCGCCGCCAAGCGTGCGGCCATCTTCGCGGTGCTGTTCTACATCCTGCTCGCCTACACGTCGATCGGCGGCAAGATGTCGCCCGCTGCGAAGCTGTTCAACGGGGTGATGATCTTCCTGCTCATGTGGTCGATCGGCACCATCACCGAGACGTTCGCCTGGCGCCGGTGGCAGAAGCGCCACGGCGGCCAGGGCTGAGCGAACCCGCATCGCCGGACGCCGGCGCTCGCCGTCCGCCCGCGGCTCAGCGTCTAGATTCCGGCCTCCGATGCTCGACGTCGTCCAGTTCCCGCTCGGCCCGTACCGCACGAACTGCTACCTCGTCGGCCGCGAGGGCGCGTCCGACGTCGCGGTCGTCGATCCCGGCGACGCGCCCGAGGCGGTGCTCGGGATCCTGGCCGAGCGCGGGCTGACGCCGCGCGGCGTGCTCGTGACGCACGGCCACTCCGACCACCTGGGGGCGGTGAGGGGGGTCGCCGAGGCGGCCGGCGTCGAGGTGTGGATGCCGCGGGGCGAGGCCGACGACCTCCGCGGGCTCGACGCGGGGCCGTACGAGCCCGACCACCTGCTCGACGGCGGGGAGCTCGTCTCCGTCGCGGGCATCGACTTCGAGGTGACGCCGGTGCCCGGCCACTCGCGCGCGTCGATCGCCTACCACGCCGACGGCCACCTCTTCTCGGGCGATGTGCTCTTCGCCGGCTCGGTCGGCCGCACCGACCTCGCCGGCGGCGACATGCCCACGCTGCTTGCGAGCATCGGCCGGTTGATGGCCGCCTACCCGCCCGACACGCTCGTGCTGCCCGGCCACGGCCCCGTCACGACCCTCGCCGCGGAGCTGGCCGGAAACCCGTTCCTCGGGGAACTGCGGGCATGAGCGCCGAGTTCCAGGGGCCGCGGGGGACGCTCGACTGGTACGGGCCGCGGGCGGCGCTGCGCCGGGCCGTGCTGGACGAGGCCCGGCGCGTGTTCGAATCGGCGGGCTACGGCCAGATGGTGACGCCGACGTTCGAGGACACCGGCGTCTACCGGCGCACGTCGGGCGAGGGCTCCGACGTCGTGCGCAAGGAGATGTACAGCTTCCGCGACCGCAGCGACCGCGAGCTGACGCTGCGGCCCGAGGGCACGGCCGGGGTCATGCGCGCCTACCTCGAGCACGGCCTGCACCGGCAGCCGCAGCCGGTCAAGGTCTGGTACGAGCTGCCCATGTTCCGCTACAACCGGGTGCAGAAGGGGCGCTACCGCGAGCACTACCAGTTCGGGGCCGAGGCGGTCGGCAGCGAGGATCCCGCGCTCGACGCGGAGCTGATCGCCCTGCAGGCCCGCTGGTACCGTAACGTCGACGTGACGGGCCTTTCGCTGCTCCTGAACTCGATCGGCGACGAGACCTGCCGCCCGGCCTACCTGGAGCTCCTGACGGCGTTCCTGGACGCCCACCTGGACGAGCTGGACGACGAGTGCCGCGAGCGCCGGCGGACGAATCCGCTGCGCGTGTTCGACTGCAAGAACGCCGGCTGCCAGTCGGTGCTGGCCGACGCCCCCAAGATCACCGACCACCTGTGCGACGACTGCCGCGAGCACTTCACCGCAGTCCGGGCGGGCCTGGACGCGCGCGGCGTCGGCTACACCGTCTCCCCGGGGCTCGTGCGCGGCCTCGACTACTACACGCGCACGGCCTGGGAGTGGCAGTGGCCTGCGCTCGGGGCGCAGTCGACGCTCTCCGGCGGCGGCCGCTACGACGGCTTGGCCGAGCAGCTCGGCGGGGCGCGTACGCCGGGCGTCGGGTTCGGCGCCGGAGTCGAGCGGCTGGTGCTGACGCTCGAGGAGACGGGCGCCGCCGAGGCGGCCGAGCCCGCCCTCGACGTGCTGTTCGCCGTGCTGGTCGACGCGGCCAGGCCGCGGATGCACGCGCTGATGGACGAGGCCCGCGCGAGCGGGCTGCGAAGCGACGCGGCCTTCGGCGGCCGGCGGCTCAAGCGCGCGCTCGAGCTGGCGGCGCGCCGGCATGCGCTGCGGGTCGTCATCGTGGGCGAGGACGAGTGGTCGGCCGGCGAGGCGAGCGTGCGCGACATGGCGTCGGGCGAGCAGCGCCGCGTCGCCCTCGACGACCTCGTCGGGGAGCTCTCGCGGTGAGCTGGCGCACGCATCTCGGCGGCGACCTGCGGGCGGGCGACGAGGGTACGCCCGTCGTGCTGGCCGGCTGGGTGGCCCGGCGGCGCGACCACGGCGGCCTGGTGTTCGTCGACCTGCGCGACCAGGCCGGCCTCGTCCAGCTCGTCTTCAACCCCGACGAGCACCCGGAGGCCCACGCCGCCGCGCACGGGCTGCGGGCCGAGTTCGTCGTCCAGGCCGAGGGCGTCGTCCGCGCCCGCTCGCCGGAGACGGTGAACCCGCGCCTGGACACCGGCCGCATCGAGGTGCACGTCGACCGGCTCGAGATCCTGTCCACGGCGCCCGTGCTCCCGTTCCAGCTCGACGACGAGGGGGTCGACGAGACGCTGCGTCTGCGCCACCGCTACCTCGACCTGCGCCGTCCGGAGATGCGCAAGAACATCTGGGTGCGGTTCAAGCTCACCCAGACCATCCGCCGCTACCTGGAGGAGCACGGCTTCTGGGAGCTCGAGACGCCGATCCTGTACAAGTCGACGCCCGAGGGCGCGCGTGAGTTCCTGGTGCCCACGAGCACGCACCCGGGCAAGTTCTACGCGCTGCCGCAGTCGCCGCAGACGTACAAGCAGCTGTACGTGATCTCGGGCTTCGAGCGCTACTACCAGATCGCGCGCTGCTTCCGCGACGAGGCCACCCGCGCCGACCGCACGGCCGAGTTCACCCAGCTCGACATGGAGATGGGCTTCGTCGAGCCCGAGGAGCTGTACGCGCTGATCGAGGGCCTCTTCGCCGCGGTCTGGCGCGAGGTGATGGGCGTCGAGCTCGAGCTGCCGTTCCCGCGGCTCACACACGATGACGCGATGCTGCGCTACGCCTCGGACAAGCCGGACACTCGCTTCGGGTGCGAGATCGCCGATGTCACGGACGCGCTGCGGGAGACCGGGTTCAACGCGTTCCGCGGGGTGGTCGACGCCGGCGGCGTCGTGCGCGGGTTCGCGGTGCCGGGGGCGATGGACTTCTCGCGCAAGGACTTCGACGGCCTGACGGAGTTCGCGAAGACGTGGGGCGGGAAGGCGGTGGCCTGGATGCAGATCCAGGAGGGCGGCGAGCTGCGCTCGCCGATCGCCAAGTTCCTGTCGGAGGACGAGACGGCCGCGATCGTGGCCGGCGTCGGGGCGAGGGAGGGCGACACGATCCTGCTCGTCGCCGACGAGCTGGACGCCGCCGTGCGCGTGCTCGGCCCGCTGCGGCTGCACCTGGGCGAGCGGCTCGGGCTGATCGGCGACGGCTGGAACTTCCTCTGGCTGACGGCGTTTCCGATGTTCGAGTGGCTGCCGGACGAGGGACGCTGGAAGGCCGCGCACAACCCGTTCAGTGCCCCGGAGCCCGAGCACGAGGCCGACTTCGAGTCCGACCCGCGCGACGCCCGCGCGCGCCAGTACGACCTGGTGCTGAACGGCAACGAGGTGGGCGGCGGCTCGATCCGCAACCACCGGCCGGAGGTGCAGAAGCGCGTCTTCCGCATGCTCGGGATCTCCGAGCTCGAGGCCGAGGAGAAGTTCTCGTTCCTCCTGCGCGCGCTCGAGATGGGTGCGCCGCCGCACGGCGGCATCGCCTTCGGCATCGACCGGCTGGTGATGCTGCTGGCCGGCGCGGCGTCGCTGCGGGACGTGACGGCGTTCCCCAAGGGCCAGGGCGGCGTCGACCCGCTCACCGGGGCGCCGACCGCGGCCACGCCGGCCGAGCTGCGCCAGTACGGGATCAGGGTGGTGACGGATCCGGAGCCACCCGCTAGGCTGTGAGGGCCGGCGCCATTTTGTACCGCGCACCACATTTCCGTCGTGCGAACACTTCCAGCGCCGGGGCGAGGTCGAAGCGGTCGAAGCATCCAGAAAGTGGCCGACAGCCGAGCCCCAGGCGCCGGCATCTCCGGCGGGGGGACGTGACGTCCCCCCGCCGCTGCATCCCCGGGATGGGGCCTGGCCCCGCGCCGCGGGGCCAGGCCCCAGGTCTCGTAGGATCATGAGCGTCTACCTCGACCACGCCGCGACGACGCCGCTCTCCGAGGAGGCCAGGGCGGCGATGGAGCCGTTCCTGGCCGAGGAGTTCGGGAACGCCTCCGAGCCGCACCGGTTCGGCCTCGCCGCACGCAATGGGCTCGAGGACGCCCGCGCGCGCCTCGCCGGGCTGCTCGCCGGCGAGCCGGCCCAGGTCGTCTTCACCTCCGGCGGGTCGGAGGCCGACAACCAGGCCGTCTTCGGCCTGGCCGGGCAGCCCCCCGGACGGCTGGTGGTGAGCGCGATCGAGCATCCGGCGGTGCGCGAGCCCGCCCGCGAGCTCGAGCGGCGCGGCTTCGACGTCGCCTGGGCGCCGGTCGACCGCGAGGGCGTGGTGGACGTGGATGCGTTCGCCGAGCTCGTCCGGCCGGGCGACCGCCTGGCCGCCGTCATGTGGGCGAACAACGTCACCGGCGCCGTGCAGCCCGTCGCCCGGCTGGCCGCCGTCGCGGCCGAGCGGGGCGTCGCGTTCCACTGCGACGCCGTCCAGGCCGCCGCGTCCTTCCCGGTCGGGCTGGGCGTGGAGGGCGTCGAGACGCTCGCGCTCTCCGCGCACAAGCTCGGCGGGCCGAAGGGCGTCGGGTGCCTGCTCGTACGGCATGCCGAGCGGGTGCCGCCGCTCGTCTTCGGCGGCGGGCAGGAGCACGGCCTGCGCTCGGGCACCGAGAATGTGCCCGGGATCGCCGGATTCGCGGCCGCGCTCGCGGCGACGCGGTCGGCGCAGGACCGCCGCGCCGGGCTGCGCGCCCATCTGGAGGCCGCCCTTCCGTCCGGCGCCCGGGTCGTCTCGTCCGCCGCCGAGCGGCTGCCGGGACACGCGCTCGTGCTCGTGCCCGGCGTGCGGGCCGAGCTGCTCGTGCTCGCGCTCGACCGGGCGGGCTACGCGGTCGCCGCCGGCTCGGCCTGCGCCGCGGGCGACGCCGAGCCGAGCCACGTGCTCGTTGCCCAGGGCATCTCGGCCCAGGATGCGCGCAGCGTCGTTCGGATCTCGCTCGGGCCGGGGACGACCGCGGCCGACGTCGACGGGTTCCAGGGGGCGTTCGCCGCTGCCGTCGAGCAGCTGCGGCGGGGCGGCCTGGAGGGGATCGCGGCGGCGGTGTGAGCCGGCTGAGCGGCACCCGCGCGCTCGTCACCGGCGGCACGAGCGGACTCGGACTGGCGATGGCGAGGGGGCTCGTGGATGCGGGCGCGGCCGTCGCGATCACGAGCCGTGATCCGCAGCGTGCCGAGCGCGCTGCCGCCGGGCTCGGGGCGGCCGCGCTCGGCGTCGCCGTCGACGCCCGTGACGAGGATGCCGTGGAGTCCGGCGTCGCACTGGTGTGCGAGCGCCTGGGTGGCATCGACCTGCTCGTGAACAACGCGGGGATCGGCATGCGCATGGTCAATCCCCGCTTCCTGTCCGACCCGCAGCCCTTCTGGGAGGTGTCGCCGTCCGGCTTCCGCGACGTGCTCGACACCAAGGTGGCGGGGTGCTTCCTCATGGCGCGTGCCGTCGTCCCGCGGATGCTCGAGCAGGGCGGTGGCCGGATCGTGACGATCTCGATGAACGAGGCCACGATGGTGCGCCGCGGCTTCGTGCCCTACGGCCCGTCGGGGGCAGCGGTTGAAGCGCTCTCGCGGGTGATGGAGGCCGACCTGGCCGGGAGCCCGGTCACGGTCAACCTGCTGCTCCCGGGGGGAGCGACGGACACCGGAATGGTTCCCGCCGACATACCCGCGGCGGCCCGCGAGCGCCTGCTCGACCCGGCGATCATGGGACCGCCGATCGTCTGGCTCGCATCGCCGGCGGCGGCCGGGGTGCACGGTCAGCGGATCATCGCCGCCGGGTTCGCGGAATGGCTGGCAGCGCGGTGAACGCCCTGCGTCGGCCGGGCCGCGGATCTAGGCTCTCCGGCATGTACGCGCCCGCCGTGCTCGACCTGGCCCTGGCCCCACGCCACGCGGGATCCGCGGGCTCGGCCGCCGTGGCCGGCGAGGCGGGCAACCCCGCCTGCGGCGACGCCGTCCGGATCGAGCTCGACGTCGCGGGCGGCCGGATCGTCGCCGCCCGCCACCGCACGTTCGCGTGCCCGCATGCCACCGCGGCCGCGGAGCTCGCCTGCCGCCTGGCGGAGGGCCGCGATCTGCTCGACGCGGCCCGCATCGGCCAGAGCGATCTCGAGGCGGCGATCGAGCCGCCCGAGCGCGCCCGGGAGTGCGTGGCGCTCGCGGTCGACGCGCTGCACGCGGCGCTCGCCGACGCGATCGCGGCGGCCGCGCTGCCGGCGGCGTCCGGCCGGGTCGCGGTGGCGATGTCCGGCGGAGTCGACTCGGCCGTTGCGCTGCTGAAAGCCGTCGAAGCGGGGCTCGAGCCGGTCGGCGTCACGCTGCGGCTGTGGATCGATCCCGCCGCTCCGGACGGCGAGCGGGCCTGCTGCTCCCCGCAGTCGGTGCGCGCCGCCCGCGCAGCGTGCCACGCGCTCGGCGTCCCGCACGTCGGGCTCGACCTTCGCGCCGAGTTCCGTGCGGCCGTGGTGCAGGAGTTCGTCGACGGCTACCGGGCGGGCCGCACCCCGAATCCGTGCGTGCGCTGCAACGGCGGCTTCCGCTTCGAGGCGCTCGCCGCCTTCGCCGACCGCGTCGGTGCGGACCGGATCGCCACCGGGCACTACGCCCGCGTCCGCCGGGTCGGCGGCGCGGTGCTCGTGGCCCGCGGCGCCGACCCGGCCAAGGACCAGTCCTACATGCTCGCGTCGGTCCCGGCGGCGATCCTGGCCCGCTGCTGGTTCCCGCTCGGCGAGCAGACGAAGGCCGAGACGCGTGCCGAGGCGGGCGCGGCCGGGCTGGCGGCCGCCCACCGCGCCGAGAGCCAGGACGTCTGCTTCGTCGGCGGCGGCGACCACCGCGCCTTCCTCGAGCGGCACGGCGGCCGCGGCCGCTCCGGCGACATCGTCGCCGCGGACGGGACGCGGATCGGCCGCCACGACGGCGTCCACCGGTTCACGCCCGGGCAGCGGCGCGGCATCGGGGTCGCCGCGTCCGAGCCCCTGTACGTGCTCTCCGTGGACGGCGAGCGCGGCCGCGTGGTGGTGGCGCCGCGGCCGGCGCTCGACCGCCGCACGGTGCGGGTCGCGCCCGGCCGGCTGCATGCGCCGGCGCGGCGGGTGCAGGCGAAGCTGCGCTACCGCACGGCCCCGGTGTGGGCGACGGTGCGGCCGGAGGACGATGGGTTCACGCTCGACCTCGACGAGCCGGTGGCGGGGATCGCGCCCGGGCAGACGGCGGTTCTCTACGCCGACGACGCCGTCGTCGGCAGCGGAACGATCGCGCCTGCGGAGCGACCGGTAGGATAGGTTTTCCGCGACCCGGGAGCCGTATGCACCTCGCCCTTCTCGTCACCTCGTCGGACATCTGGCGCTATGCGCTGGCCGTCTTCCTCGTCCTCACCGGCGTCGGCTCGTGCTTCGCGCTCCTGCGCGTCGGCTCGACGCTCGGCCGCGTGAACAAGGTGCTCGACGGCATCATGGGCGAACTCGTGCCCATGCTGGCCAAGGTCTCCACGTCGCTCGACCACGTGAACGAGGAGCTCGACAAGGTCGGTCGGATCACCGACTCCGCCACCGACGCCACCGCGAAGGTGGACGCGACCGTGCGGGCCGTGTCGGACGCGGTCTCGAAGCCCTTCCGCGCCGTGGCCGGCTTCACGGCCGGCGTCTCCCACGGCTTCGGCGTCTTCAAGAACAAGCGTGACCAGCGCGGAGGCGTGGTGTGAGGAGGCTGGCCGTGTCGGTGGCGCTGACGGCCGCGGCGACGGCGCTCTACAAGCGCGCCCAGCACCTGGCCGAGACCGAGCAACGCCCGATCGGCGACGTCCTGCGCGACCTGCCCGGGCGGATCTCCTCGGACCTGCGCACGCTCCCGGACGACCTGCGCGAGGCGGCCCAGGAGGGCCGTGACGCGGCCGGGCGCAAGTCGGCCGAGGTCGACGAGGACTTCCGCCAGGCCACCCAGGCCTAGCACCTCCCGTGCTAGGGTCGCCGCCGGGCGCCAGCTCGAACCCGGCGCCGCGCGGGTAGAGCACGGAACCGTCTGCGCAAGGAGGGTCAGTCCCCTCTTGACGCGGTTTCTCGGGCGCCGCGCTCAGACCTGCCGGTGAACTCCGCCACTGGACGTCGATCTTGACGTTCGCGCTGCGAGCCCATTCGATGACTCGGCGGCCTCCGCGCTCGATCTCCACGCTGGCGGCTGATCTTTGCGCCGAAGATACGGGAACAACCGCTCGAGGAGACCGGGCATGTTCACCCCCGGGTGCTTCAGTCGGTGATGCGCGCGATCAGCTCGCGCCGGTCGATCAGCCGCTTGGGCTCGCCGCCGGGCGCCAGCTCGAACCCGGCGCCGCGCGGGTAGAGCACCTTGTCGCCCGGCGCGATGCCGTGGACGTCCTCGCCGATCGCGACCACGACGCCCGCCAGGCACGTCGAGTCGGTGCTGGCGGGGATGATCAGCCCGTGGCTGGTCTCGGTCTCGTCGTCCACCGGCTCGACGAGGACGAAGTGGTCGAGCGGCTCGATGCCGCCGTGGCCGCCGCGGGGGGCGTGCTCGAACCGCTCCAGCGTGTCGTCACCGTGCATGGACCAAGGATACCCACCGGTAGAATCAGCCGCGAGATGCGCTCGCACGAGATCCGCCGCCGTTTCGTCGACCACTTCGCCGCCAGCGGGCACGTCCAGCTCCCGAGCGGGTCGCTGGTGCCGCCCGCGTGGGACCAGAGCGTCCTCATCACCACCGCCGGGATGCAGCCGCTCAAGCGCTACTTCCTGGGCCAGGACGAGCCGCCCAGCAAGCGCCTCGTGACCGTGCAGAAGTGCTTCCGGACGGTCGACATCGACGAGGTCGGCCGCACCGCCCACCACCTGACGTTCTTCGAGATGCTGGGCAACTTCTCGATCGGCGACTACTTCAAGCGCTTCGCCGTCGAGCAGGCCTGGCAGCTGGTCACCTCGCCCGACGGGTTCGGCTTCGACCCCGACCGGCTGTGGGCGACCGTGTACCGCGGCGACGACAACGTCCCACCGGACGAGGAGGCGATCGGCCTGTGGCTGGAGGTGGGCGTGCCGCCCGAGCGGATCCTCCGCCTGGGCAGCGACAACTTCTGGCAGGCAGGGCCGGTGGGGCCGTGCGGCCCCTGCTCCGAGCTGCACTACGACCGCGGTCCCGAGTTCGCGTGCGGCAGGCCCGACTGCGGCCCCGACTGCGACTGCGACCGCTTCATCGAGTTCTGGAACCTCGTGTTCATGCAGTACAACATGCTCGACGACGGCTCGCTGGAGCCGCTGCCGCACCCGAGCATCGACACGGGCGCCGGCCTCGAAAGGGTGACGATGCTGGCGAACGGCGTCGACAGCGCCTACCTGACCGACGCGTTCGGCGACCTGATCGAGGTGATCGAGGGCTGGAGCGGGGCGGAGTACGGCCGCTCCCAGGAGGAGACGAAGGCGCTCAAGGTGCTGGCCGACCACGGCCGGGCGATGAGCTTCCTGGCGACCGACGGCATCGAGCCGTCCAACGAGGGCCGCGGTTACGTCCTGCGCCGCGTGATCCGCCGGGCCGTCCAGCACGGCCGCCGGATCGGCCTCGAGGGCGAGATGGTGAACCGCCTCCACGACCGCGTCGTCGAGCTGCTGGGCGAGGCCCATCCGGAGCTGCGCGAGCACCGGGCCCACGTGGCCGGCGTGCTGCGGGCCGAGGAGGAGCGGTTCACGCGCACGCTGGAGACGGGCGGGAAGCTGCTCGACGACGTGCTGCGCGGTTCGGAGTCCCAGGTCGCCGCCGCCGATGCCTTTCGGCTGCACGACACGTACGGGTTCCCCATCGAGCTGACCGTCGAGATCGCCGCCGAGCACGGTAAGACGGTGGACGAGGCCGGCTTCGCCGGGCTGATGGACGAGCAGCGCGGCCGCGCCCGCGCCGCCGTCGGCGGCCGCGTGGACACGTCCGATCTCGTCTCGGACTTCCAGGCCGACTTCGTCGGCTACGAACGGCTCGACGTGACCACGCAGGCGGGCGCGGTGCACGCCCGCGACGACGGATCGGTGCTGGTCAAGCTGCGCGACTCGCCGTTCTACCCCCGCGGCGGCGGCCAGGTGTCCGACCACGGCTGGATCGAGACGGAGTCGGCCCGGGCCGTGGTCGAGGACGTCGTCCGCCTGGACGACGACCAGGTCGTGGTCGCGCGCATGGAGCACGGTGAGCTGCACCCGGGCGAGCGCGTCCGCGCGCACGTCGACGCCGAGGCCCGCCGGCCCACGATGGCCAACCACACGGCCACCCACCTCCTGCACGCGGCGCTGCGCGAGGTGCTCGGGGAGCACGTCGCCCAGGCGGGCTCCTATGTCGGCCCCGACAAGCTGCGGTTCGACTTCCGCCACGGTGCGGCGATGACGCCGGAGGAGCTCGCCCGCGTCGAGGACATCGTGAACGCCCGCATCGCCGAGAACCACCCGCTGCACATCTTCGTGACGACACAGGGCCACGCCCGCGAGCTGGGGGCGATGATGCTCTTCGGCGAGAAGTACGGCGAGCATGTGCGCGTCGTCGAGGTGCCGTCGGTGTCGCGCGAGCTGTGCGGCGGCACGCACGTGCGCTCGACCGCCGAGATCGGCGCGCTCGTGATCACGCGCGAGACGAGCTCGTCGCAGGGGATCCGCCGGATCGAGGCCCTGACCGGCGGGGCCGCCGTCGAGCACCTGCGCCGGGAGGCCGCCGACGCGGCGGCGCTGCGGGCGCGCGTCGCCGAGCTCCAGGCCGAGGTGCGCAAGGCGGCGCGGTCGACCCCTCCGGCGCCGTCCGCGAACGGCGACGCGGCGGGGGTGATCGAGCGCGCCTCGCAGGAGGCCGGGGTGTGGGTCGTGGCCGACGTCATCGACGGCGCCGACCAGGACGCCCTTCTGCAGCTGTCCGACCGGGTGCGGGCGAAGCTCTCCCCGGCGGCAGCCGTGCTGGGCGGCAACGCGGGTGGCAAGGCGCACCTGCTCGCGAGCTTCGACGCCGCCGCGCAGGAACGCGGGCTGTCCGCGGTCGACGTGATCAACGAGGTGGCGCCGATCGTCTCCGGCGGCGGAGGCGGCCGACCGGCCCTGGCGCGGGCCGGAGGCTCGGACGCCTCGCAGGTGGAGGCGGCGGTGCGCGCGGCCGCCGAGCGGATCCGGGGACAGCTGCGGGGATCCGGCGGATGAGGGTGCTCGCCGTCGACTACGGCCGCGCCCGCACCGGGCTGGCCGTGAGCGACGAGACGGGGGTGCTGGCGCGACCGGTCGCGATCGTCGACCGGGTGCGCACGGAGGCGGGGATGGGCAGACTGCTCGAGCAGATCGCCGAGCTGGGTCCCGACCGGATCGTGGTCGGGATGCCGCTGACGCTGAGGGGGGAGCACGGCCGGCAGGCCGCTGAGACGCTCGACTTCATCCACGAGCTGGAGGCTCGATGCCCGATTCCGATCGAGACGTACGACGAACGGTTTACGACGGCGATGGCCGCACGTACCGGGAGCAGCCGCCGCGGCGAGGACGCGGTGGCGGCCGCCCACCTTCTGGAGGGCTATCTGCACAGGCTCGCCGGCTCGTCGTCGTCTCCCTCCTGATTGCGGCGGTCGCCCCGGGCTGCGGGTCGGGCGGCTCGTCGGCGGCGCCGGCGGCCGATCCGCACGGCCCGAAGGTGGCGGTCGTGATCCCGACCGGTGACGACGCGTCCGCCATCGCAGGCGTGCTGGCCGAGCGCGGCATCATCGCCGACGCCGGCCGCTTCTCGCGCTACGTGAAGGCACAGTCGGAAGGGTCGGCGTTCAAGGCCGGGACGTACGAGTTCCAGGCCGGCACCGGGTACGCCGCCATCGTCTCGGCCCTCGACCGGGGACCGGCCGCGGACTACGCCAGGCTGGTGATCCCCGAGGGCTACCGGCTGACGCAGATCGAAGCGCTCCTGCCGCACGTCGGCATGAGCCGCACGCGATACGCGGCGGCCGTGCGCGCGGCGGCGCCGCCGCCGGGCTTCGGGCACCACGTGAACATGGAGGGGTTCATGTTCCCGGCCACCTATCAGGTGCGTCCGCAGGAGGCGCCCAAGCTCCTCGTCTCGCAGCAGCTCGAGGCGTTCCGGCAGGCGTTCGCGCACGTGGACATGAGCTACGCGCGGTCGAAGAACCTGACCCCGTACGACGTGCTCGTGATCGCGTCGATGATCGAGCGCGAGGCGAAGGTGCCCGGCGACCGGGGCAAGGTGGCGGCCGTGATCTACAACCGGCTCCACCAGGGCATGGCGCTCGGGATCGACGCCACGATCCTGTACCACCTCGGCTCGTGGACGGCCACGATCCACCAGTCCGACCTCGCCGACCCGGAGCCGTACAACACCCGGGTGCACCATGGGCTGCCGCCGACGCCGATCTGCAATCCGGGGCTGGCCTCGCTCGAGGCGGCCGCCCACCCCGACCACGTCGACTACCTCTACTACGTCGCCATCCCGGGCAAGCGGGCGCAGTACTTCACAAACAGCTACCAGGACTTCGTGGCCCACGGTGGCTAGGGCGGCGGTGATCGGCCATCCGGTGGCGCACTCGCGCTCGCCGGCGATGCACACGGCCGCCTATCGCGCACTCGGGATGGACTGGGAGTACACGGCGGTCGACGTCGATCCGGCCGGCCTGGCCGCGTTCGTCGCCGGGCTCGCCGCCGCGGGCTTCGCGGGCGTGAACGTCACCATCCCGCACAAGCAGGCCGTGCTCGGCCTGTGCGACGAGCTGTCGGACGAGGCGAGCGGCTGCGGCTCGGTGAACACCCTGCTCGTCCGCCCGGGCGGCCTGCGCGGCGAGACCACCGACGGCGCGGGCCTGCTGTGGGCGCTGGGCGACGTCGAGCCGCAGGACGCGCTCGTGCTGGGGGCGGGCGGCGCCGCCCGCGCCGCGGTCGCGGCGCTCGCCGGGGCGGGCTGGCGGGTGGCGGTCAGCGCCCGCCGTCCCGAGGCGGCCGCGGAGCTCGGTGTCGGCACGGCCCCGTGGCCGCCGCGGCAGGGAGCCAGGTTGATCGTGAACGCGACGCCGCTGGGTCAGCGCGACGCGGGGCCAGGCCCCATCGCGGTCGAGCTGCTCACTTCTGACACGGTTGTGTGCGATCTCGCGTACCGCGGCGACGGGGCGCGGACGCCGCTCATCGCCGCCGCCGGCGAGCGGGGCGCACGGGCCGTCGACGGGATCGACGTGCTGGTCGGGCAGGGCATCTTCGCCTTCGAGCTCCTGACCGGCGTGCCCGCGCCGGTCGAGGTCATGCGCGCCGCCGCCCGGGGCGGAACGGCGCCGGATCGGTGAACGGCTCGCGGCCGAGCACGAGATCGGCCGCGAGCCGGGCCGAGCCGGCCCCCGTGAGGATGCCCTCGCTGCCGTGCCCGGCGCACACGACCGTGCGCTCGTCCAGACGGCCGATGTAGGGCAGGCCGTCCTCCGAGAACGGGCGCAGGCCGGTCCACGTGGCCGCGACCTCGCGGCCGGCGAGGCCGGGTATGAGGTCGCAGGCGCGGTCGGCGTTGCGGCCGAGGGCGGCGGCGCTCTCCGGCCCCTCGTGCAGGGCGGCCGAGCGCGAGGCGCCGACGAGCACCGATCCGTCCGCGTTCTGGTGGATGCCGAGCGCATGGGCGGCGTCGGCGCCGTGGCGGGCGAGGTCGCCCCCGGCCAGGCGCGCGAGCGAGAAGGGCGTCCCGGGTGCCGGGTCGGGCGTCGGCGCGTACGCCGCCTCGTGGATCGCGTGGCGCAGGATCGGCGGCCCGGGCGCGAGCAGCGCCAGCCAGCCGCGCACGGGCCGCACCGGCACCTCGGCGCCGAGCGCATGCGCCAGCCGCCGCGTCCACGCGCCCGCCGCCAGCACGATCTGGCCGCAGGCGAGCGTGCCGGCGTCGGTGACGACCGTGCGCGTCCCGATGCGCTTCACCTCGACGTGGGTGTGCACGTCGGCACCCGCGGCCGCCGCTGCGGCCGCCGCGCACGCGGCCAGCGCGCCCGGGTCGGTGCGGCGGCCCTCGTCGATCAGGAGGCCGCCGGCCATCCCCTCGCGGAGCGCAGGCTCTGCCGCGGCGACACCGGCCGCGTCGAGCGTCTCCCCGGCCACGTGCGTCGCGCCGTCCAGGGCGGCCAGCTGGTCCTCGCTCGTGGCCAGGAGCAGTGTCCCGACCGGCTCGTTGTCGAAGCAGAACTCGTAGCCGCGGTCGGCCAGGCGGGTGTAGGCGGCGATGCTCTCCTGCCACAGCGGGACGAGCTCGGCGTGGTCGGGCGGGAGCACGAGGCCCTGGCTCCTCCCGGTCGCGCCGGAGGCGAGCGGTCCGCGCTCGAGCAGCGTCACCTCGGCGCCCGCCTCGGCCAGGTACCAGGCGGCGGTCGTCCCCACCACCCCGCCGCCGACCACGATCACGTCTGCCACGGCGGGCAGCCTACAGTCCCGCCCCCGTCCGGCCGATAAGGGCTGCATGGAGACCGTGCTTCCCCTGGCCGGCGCCGGCTTCGCGCTCGGCTGGCCGATCGAGTGGCTGATCCAGCGCTTCCCCAAGGGTGAGGGCACCGCGCCGTCCAGCCGCCGCCGCTGGCTCGTCGCCGCCGCTACCGCGGCGCTCTTCGCCGCGGTCGCCTTCAAGATCGGCCTGCACCCGCGGCTCGCCCCGGCGCTGCTGCTGACCGCGCTGATCGTCCCGGCGTCGGTGATCGACCTGCGCCACCGCATCATCCCGAACGCGATCAACCTGCCCGGCGCCGTCGCCGTCTACCTGGTCGCCGTGGCCGCCCAGCCCGCCCGCTGGGCCGAGCTTCTGATCGGCGGCCTGGCCGCCGCAGCCTTCCTCGGCGTGGCCTGGCTGATCTCGCCGGCAGGGATGGGGCTCGGCGACGTGAAGATGACACTGATGATCGGCCTCGCCCTCGGGAAGTACGCCGGCGTCGCCATCTTCGCCGCCTTCGCCATCTCGCTCCTGCCGTCGATCGCCGTCCTTCTCCTGAAGGGCCCGCGCGGCGGCCGCAAGGTCTCGTTCCCGTTCGGCCCGTTCCTGGCGCTGGGCGCGATGGTGGCGATCCTGTACGGGCCCGAGCTCTGGAACGCGTGGTACATCAGCGCATGAGCCGGTCGCGCCGCACCCCCGCCATCCTCTTCCTCGGCCTGCTGGGCTCCGTCGTCGTCTACACCCTGATGATGGCGTTCGGCGACCCCGGCCTCGAGCTCGGCCTGTGCGCCGTCTGGGTGCCGCTCTACCTGGTCGCCTACACCGTCGGCCTCCCCGCCGCTCCCGTGTCCGCTCGGCGTCGATAGCGGCGCGGGCCGGTAGGCTCCGTGGCCGCATGGAGCTCTCCTACGTCACCGCCGGCGAGTCGCACGGGCCCGGGCTCACCGTCGTCGTGTCGGGCCTGCCGGCCGGGCTCGAGCTCGACCACGAGCTGATCCGGGCCGACCTCGCCCGCCGCCAGGCGGGGTACGGCCGCAGCCCGCGCCAGCAGCTCGAGCAGGACGACGTCGAGCCGCGCGGCGGCCTGCGCCACGGGCGCACGCTCGGCAGCCCGCTCGCGTTCTTCATCCAGAACCGCGACCACAAGAACTGGCTCGCCCCGATGAGCGCGTGGCCCGTGCAGGAGTCCGACCTCGAGGGGTACGGCTGGCGCGGCGAGGCGGTGATGCTGCCGCGTCCCGGGCATGCCGACCTCTCGGGCGTCCTCAAGTACGGCCACGGTGACGTGCGCAACGTGCTCGAGCGGGCCAGCGCGCGCGAGACGGCCGCGCGGGTCGCCGCGGGCGCGGTCGCCAAGGCGCTGATCGCGGCGATCGGCATCCGCGTGCGCTCGCACGTGCTCCAGATCGGCACGGTGCGGGCGACGCCGCCCGCGTGGCTGCAGGAGCGCGACTTCGACCGCGCCGAGGCGTCGGCCGTGCGCTGCCTCGACCCGGACGCCGAGCAGGCCATGATCGCCGAGATCGAGCAGGCCAAACGCGAGCGCGACACGCTCGGAGGCGTCACCGAGGTGCGCGCGTTCGGCGTCCCGCCGGGGCTCGGGTCGCACGTCTCGGCCGGGCAGCGGCTGGACGGCCGGCTGGCGGCGGCGATGCTCTCGATCCCGTCGGCGAAGGGCGTCGAGATCGGCGACGCGATCGCGAGCTCCGCCCGGCGCGGGTCGCGCGTCCACGACGAGATCTTCCACTCCCACGAGGAGGGCTACCACCGCCGCACCGACGCCGCCGGCGGGCTCGAGGGCGGGATGACGAACGGAGCGGACGTGGTCGTGCGGACGGTCTGGAAGCCGCTGCCGACGCTGATGCGCCCGCTGCAGAGCGTGGAGATCGGCACGCACGAGGCCCGCCAGGCGCACGTCGAGCGCAGCGACGTCACCGTCCTGCCGGCCGCCGCCGTCGTGGCCGAGGCGGGCGTGGCCTGGGAGCTGGCCCGGGCGGCCCTGGAGAAGTTCGGCGGCGACGCGATCGGCGACTTCGTCGCCGCCCACGCCGCCTACCGCGAGCGCATCGCCTCGGCGTGATCCCCGGGCCGTTCCGCAACCTCGCCCTGATCGGCTTCATGGGCTCCGGCAAGACCACCGCGGCGGCGGCGCTGGCGGAGCGGCTCGGCTGGCGCGCGGTCGACGCCGACGCCGAGATCGAGCGCGACGCGGGGAAGCCGATCAAGGCCATCTTCGCCGAAGACGGCGAGGCCGAGTTCCGCGTGCTCGAGGAGCGGGTGGTGATGCGGCTGCTGCTCGAGACGGGCGTTGTCGTGGCGCTCGGTGGCGGCGCCGTCACCTCGCCGCTGATCCGCGAGCGGCTGCGCGACGGGTCGTTCACCGTGCTCCTGGACGTCTCGCCGCAGACCGCCTGGCGGCGGATCGAGGAGACTGCCGGCGACCGGCCGCTGGCGGCCGAGGCGCGCGGCTTCGCCGAGCTGTACGAGGCCCGGCGCGGCCTCTACCACTCGACCGCCGACGCCTTCGTGGATGCGGAGGAGCTGCACGGGGAGGAGCCGCTGCTGGCGCCGCTGGCCCGGCCGGCCGCCCTCGCCGAGCTGAGCCGGCTGATCGGCGCCCGGCGGGCGGCGCTCGTGGCCGACCGGTCGGTGCTGCGCCTGGTCGGCGCGCCCTGCGAGCCGCTGGTGACGGTGCGTCTGCCCGTCGGGGAGGCGGCCAAGACGGTCGCGGTCGCCAGGCAGGCGTGGACGCGGCTGTCGGAGTTCGGCGTCGAGCGCGGCGACGTGATCGTCGGCCTCGGCGGCGGCGCCGCCACGGACGTCGCCGGGTTCATCGCGTCGACCTACCTGCGCGGGATCCCCTGGATCGCGGTGCCGACGTCGCTGGTGGGGATGGTGGACGCGGGCATCGGCGGCAAGACCGGCATCGACCTGCCGACCGGCAAGAACGCCGTCGGCGCCTTCCACCAGCCGGAGTGGGTGGTGGCCGACCCGGCCGTGCTCGAGACGCTGCCGGTGCGCGAGTGGGCGTGCGGGTTCGCCGAGGTGATCAAGACGGCGCTCCTGGCCGGGGGCCGCCTGTGGGAGCTGGTGCGCGCGTGGCAGCCCGGGCGGGGGACGCCGGACGAGCGGCTGGAGCTGATCCGCCGCTGCGCCGCGTACAAGGTGCGCGTGGTCGCCGCCGACCCGACCGAGCAGGGCCGGCGGGCGGTGCTCAATCTGGGCCACTCCATCGGCCACGCGATCGAGGTGGCCACCGGATACAAGGCGTTCGCACACGGCGAGGCGGTCGGTGTCGGCCTGCTCTCGGCGCTGTGGCTCTCCGCGCAGACGCAGGGGCTCGACGCCGCGGTCGAGGAGGAGGTGCGCGACCTGCTGCGCCTGCACGGCCTGCCCGTGGCGGCCCGCAACGTCAGCCCGGCGGCGATCGTGGACGCGATGGCGCGCGACAAGAAGGCCCGCGGCGGGCGGGTGCGCTTCGCCCTGCTCGAGGACGTCGGCCGGCCGGTGTGGGGCATCGACCCGGGCGACGACCTGGTCGAGAAGGCCGTGGCGCGCGCAGTGGCCCGGAGGTAAGGGGCCTGGCCCCGGGTACCCGGGGCCAGGCCCCGCTTCGTGCACGCAGTCAATACCGGTGCCCGGCACCGGTATTCATCCCGCCGAGAGCCGCACCGGCATCCGCACGACGTGCGGGTGCGCCACGTTCCCGCCGCTGTCGAACACGACCAGCGTGCCCGCCTGGGCGCGGCGCAGGTGGTAGCGCAGGGTGGCCGCGTACGTTCCGCGGCAGCCGGTCCCGCACGTTGCCATCGTGTGAGCGCGCGCGATCAGGCGCCCGCGGGCGTTGATCAGGCGCATGTCCACGACGGCCTCGAACACGTTCGCGCTGCCCGTCACCTGCACCGTGGTGGGCAGGCGCTCGCCGATCGCGGGCTGGGCGACCAGGATCGCCGGCAGCAGGCGGTAGAAGCGGGGCGGCGCCGCGGGCTGGGGCACCGGCACGCCGGCGATCGCGTGCACGACCCGCCCGGCCACCTCGAGCCGGACGCGGTCGACCGTCGCGAACCGGGTCGCGGTGAAGACGAGCTGCGCGAGCCGCATCCGCACCGAGTGGCGGTCGCCGGCCGCGGCGAAGCGGCGGCCGACGTCGATCGTGGCCGTGCCCGACGCGATCGAGATCCCGCGCAGGTGCACGCCGACCGGGATCTGCGTCGTGACGCCGGCGGCCCGCTCGGCGGCGTTCGGGCCGTTCAGGAGCCGGGTGACCGCCGCCGTCGCGACCGCCGAGGTCGGACCGACCATGCGGCTCGACTGCCACAGGAGGCCGCCGCGCTCGAAGTAGACGGCCAGGCGAGTCTTGGAAACGGCGGGGGTGCTGGACGCCGCGGCCGTCGCCGGCCCGGCCAGGAGGGCGAGGGCGGCGACGGCGATCGGGATATGGCGTGCGCGCATTGGTGCTCCTTTCGTGCGGCGGCGGTCAGCCGCCGTTCAGGGTGACGGGGATCTCGACCACCTGGCCGCCGCGATCCGGGTTCTGGTGCAGCGGCGAGACGACCACGTAGCCGCGCTGGAGGCCGGCGACCGAGAAGCGCACGTGGTTGGCGTACTCGACGTCCTTCGGGCACGCGCCGAAGCAGTCCGCGGTCACGACCCGGCGCCCGAGCACGTGCAGTTGCGCGTCGGTGATCCGGATCAGGACGCGGGTTGCGATCGGGTAGCGGAACGCGATCAGCGCAGGGCTCGAGAGCGTCGCCCCCGGTAGCGGGGTGGTGATGTCGAACGGTGGCATGAGCACGAGCGGCAGCCGCAGGTGCTGCCCGCCGCCCGCCAGGCCGGACGCGTTCGCGCTCGAGATCACGAGCGTGCCGCGCTCGACGTGGGAGATGCCCAGCTCGTCGATCGTGAACGAGAAGGTGCCAGGGCAGCCGGTCCCGCACGAGGCGGACGACGCCCCGGAGCCAAGCTCGTGGCCCGCCGCGTCGAGCAGCCGGTAGGTCAGCCCGGCCTCGAAGACGTCGGCGATGCCGCGCACCGTGAACGGCGCCCGCACGGAGGCGCCCGGACGCGGCGAGGTGACGGAGATCGGCGGCACGAGGTCTGCAAAGCCCATCGAGCGGCGCGTCATCGGGTCGGCCAGCACGAGCCCGTCGCTGAGCGCCGCGACCGGCGCCCCGTCGAGGTGCAGGCGCACGCCGCGCACGCCTGGGAACTGCGTCGCCGTGAACACGAGCTGGGCCAGGCGCAGGCGCTCCGACCACCCGCCCGATCCGGTGGTGAAATCGGATGTCAGATCGACCGTCGCCACGCCGCCGTGCAGCGAGATCCCGAGCAGCTGCGTCCCGGGCGGGACGGCGGTCCCCGCGCCCGCGCGCGTCTCCGACCGCGTCGGGCCGGCGAGCAGCGCCCGCACCGCGGTGCCGATCACCGCCGTCGTTGCCGCCACGCCGCGCGTGACCGGTCGCAGCACAGGCGCCGCCGGGCCTCGGTTCGTGAGCCAGACCTCGATCGCCATCGTCGCGGGCGTGTGGCTCGTGACCGGGCCGGCGCTGCCCCCGCCCGAGCTCTCGACGGTGGCGACGGAGGCGATCGCGGGCGGCTTCGGCGTCTGTGCCGACCCCACGACGACGGCCCCCGACCCGCCGCAGCCGGCGGCCAGGAGGCAGGTGCAGGCAAGGGCGGCGGTGCGGGCGCTCATGGCGACTCCTCGGGCGGTGCGGGCAGGACGGGCAGGCGGACGGTGAACGTGGCGCCGCGGCCGGGACTGCTCTCGGCGGCGATCGAGCCGCCCAGCAGGACGGCGTTCTCGCGGGCGATGGCGAGGCCGAGGCCGCTGCCGTCGGCGGTGCGGGCGGCGTCAGCCTTGGAGAAGCGGTCGAACAGGCGCGGCAGGAAGTCGTCCGGGATACCGGGCCCGTCGTCGGACACGGCGATCACCGCACCATCCGCGTCGCGGCCGAGGCGTACGCGGGCGCTCCCGCCGCCGTGCTCGACGGCGTTTCCGGCCAGGTTGGCGACGATCCGTTCGACCCGGCGGCGGTCGGTGGCGAGGGCGGCGTCTCCCGACACGGACACGTCCCCGTCCCAGCCCCGGGCGTGCACGATGGTCTGGACGAGCGGCCGCAGGTCGACGTGCTCGACGCGCAGCCCCTCGGCGCCGGCGTCGATGCGCGAGATCTCCATCAGGTCGTCGGTCAGCCGCCGCAGCCGGGAGACGTCGCGGACGAGCAGGCCGGTCAGACGGCCCGCCTCCTCGGGCAGCTCGGGCGCGTGCCGGTCGAGCAGGGCGGCCTCGTTCACCAGGGCGGTGAGCGGGGTGCGCAGCTCGTGGGCGACGTCGGCGGTGAAGCGGCGCTCCCGCGCCTGCGCCTCGGTCAGCGCCGTGATCTTGGTCTGGAGTGCGTCGGCCATGTGGTTGAAGGAGGCCGCCCACTCGCCGAACTCGTCGCTGCCGCTGGCCGGCAGGCGGGTGTCCAGCAGGCCCTCGGCCAGCGACCGCGCCGCCGCGCTCGCCCCGGCCACCGGCGCCAGCGTGCGCCGCGCGAGCAGGGCGCCTGCCACCCCCGAGAGCGCGGCGAGCAGGAGCCAGCCGGCGATGAGGATGTTGCGCAGCTGGTCGAGGTCGGCCCACACCTGGCTCTCGTCGTAGAAGAAGTAGAGCTGCGTGTCGCGGCCGGCGACCGGCTCCGCCACGATCAGGTACGGCACGCCGGCGATCTCGCGCCGCTCGTAGGCGATCCGGCCGCGGACGGCGTCGCCGCGCAGGTCGGCCGGCACCGGCAGCCGGCCGGCCGGGATGCGCCCGTCCTGGCCGATCACGGTCGCGAACGCCGCCCGGGTGGCGAAGCGCGACTGCAGCCGCGCGATGTCGCCCGGCCGGCCGCGCAGCGTCACGCCGGCGACCAGCGCGTTCAGGCGGCTCTGGTCGAGCGCCCGGGCCTGGGAGTCGTCCAGGCGCGCGTGGCGCGAGACGAGGTAGGCGCCGAGCGCGAGCGCGCCCGTCGAGAGCCCGCCGACGAGCACGAACGCGATCGTGAGCCGGCGGCGCAGGCGGGTCGGGCGGATCGGGGCGCGAGGCTCCACGCTCGGATGGTGCGCGCGTCCGGCAACGCGTCCGCCACCGCCGGGTTACGGCTGCGTAACGCTGCAGCGGTAGCCGACGCCGCGCACCGTCTCGATCAGCCGCGGCCGGGCCGGGTCGTGCTCGACCTTGGCCCGCAGCCGCTGGACGGCGACGTCGACCAGCCGCGAGTCGCCCAGGTAGTCGTAGCCCCACACCTGCTCGAGCAGCTGCTCGCGCGAGAGCACCTGGCCGCGGTGGGTGGCCAGCGCCAGCAGCAGCTTGAACTCGGTCGTGGTCAGGCCGAGATCGGCGCCGTCGCGGCGGGCCTGGAAGCCGGCGGGATCGATCTCGAGCCCGCCGAGGGCGAAGGCGCCGGTCTCGCGCGCCGGCGTCGCCCGGCGCAGCACCGCCCGCATGCGCGCGGTCAGCTCGGGCATCTCGAACGGCTTTGTGACGTAGTCGTCGGCGCCCAGCTCGAGCCCGACCACGACGTCGACCGTGTCGGTCCGCGCCGTCAGCATGACCACCGGCACGCGGCTCGAGCGGCGCAGCTCGCGCAGCACCTCGAAGCCGTCCATCGAGGGCAGCATCACGTCGAGCAGCACGACGTCGTAGCTCGCCCGGCGCAGCTGGGCGAGCGCCTCGCGGCCGTCGCCGATCCCGGTCACGTGCATGCCGGCCTGGCGCAGGCCGATGCCGACCACCTCACGGATGGAGGCGTCGTCCTCGACCAGCAGCACCCGCTCGTCCATGCCGGCAAGGGTAGTGAGCGGTGGTGACGGCGGGAACCATCGCCCTCGAACCGACGTCCTATCCGGTATGCCTTCCCGGGGACGAGCCGTGTGCGCGGCGATCGCGGCCGTGGGCGCCGTCGTCGTGCTGGCGGGCTGCTCGGCGTTCGCCGCGAGCACACCGCGCGGCGCGCCGGTGCGGCACCGCACCGCAGCCGGCCCGGTGGCGTTCGCCGTGCAGGCGCCGGGCTCGTCCGCCGCGAACGTCGTGGACGTGAGCCCGCGGGGCGGCCACGCTGAGCCGGTCACGCGCGGCGGGCCGCCGGTCGTGGACGCGGCCTGGTCTGCGGACGGCCGCGAGGTCGTGTTCGCGCGCCGGTTCGAGGACATCGAGGCCGCCAACACGAACGGCCACGTCGGCATCTACGTCCTGCGGCCAGGAGGGCGGCCGCACCTGATCCGCCGCTGCTTCGTCACCTGCGACGCGCGCAGCTTCGCCTGGTCGCCGGACGGCCGCCGGATCGCGTTCGTGACCAGCATCCGCTCCCACTTCACGGGGACGGCGGGCGAGATCGCGGTGATGAACGCGGACGGCAGCGGCTTCCACGCCGTGTGCGACGAGGCCCGCTGCGGGCAGGGGCTGGCCGACCCGCGGTGGTCGCCCGACGGCTCGCGGATCCTGTTCTCGAACATGGGCGTGATCGGCTTCATCGGCCTCGGGATCCTGCCGAGCCGGGTCTGGGTGGCCGGGGCCGACGGCTCCGACCCGCATCCGCTGACCCAGCCGCGCTGCCGGCCCGGCCACACGCCGCTGGTCGGCTGTGCCTACGACTCCGCGGCGGCCTGGTCGCCGGACGGGCGCTGGATCGCCTTCAGCCGCCTCTACCAGCACTTCGAGCCGGGCCGGCGCGCGCAGCCGCAGACGGTGATCGAGCTGATGCACCCGGACGGGTCCGACCTGCACCGGCTCGCCGCGTGCACCGGCATCCTCTGCAACCAGGTGATGCCGCCGGCCTGGTCGCCCGACGGGGCGCGCATCGCCTATGCGCCGAGGATCGAGCGCGGCGCGCAGATCGTGATGGTCTCGCCGGCCGGCCGCCGCAGCGTCGTTCCGACGTGTGCAGCCGGGAGGTGCGTCACGCCGCACGACCTCACCTGGGCACCGACCGGACGCGCGCTGGCGTTCCTCGCCGGCACGAAGACGCAGACGGCGTACGTCATCTCGTCCGCCGGCCGCGCGATGCACCCGATCGGACACGACGTGCAGTGCTGTCTCGCCTGGCTCCCGCTCCGGTGAAGTAGCCTTGCGGCCCATGCAGGTCGCGGTCCTGAACGGCGTCAACCTGAACATGCTGGGCAAGCGCGACCCGGCGATGTACGGCACCGTCACGCTCGCCCAGCTGGAGACGATGGTCTACCGGTGGGCGCGGGAGCTGAACGCCAACGCCCGCTGCTCGCAGACGAACAGCGAGGGCGAGTACGTGTCGATGATCCACGAGGCCTTCGACGGCACCGACGCCCTGATCGTGAACCCGGGCGCGTGGACGCACTACAGCTACGCGATCCGCGACGCGCTCGAGATCTTCCCGCGGCCGGTCGTCGAGGTGCACCTGTCCGACATCGAGGGCCGCGAGGAGTGGCGGCGGGTGTCGGTGATCGCCGACGTCGTCAGCCACCGGATCGTCGGCAAGGGCTCCGACGGCTACCGGGAGGCGCTTGAGCACCTGATGGGGAGGGGTACGTGAACCACGCGAGCCGACTGGCCGCCGCGCGCGACGCGATGCTGGCGGCCGGAGTCGAGGCCATGCTCGTCTCCGGCCTGGCCAACATCCGCTACCTGAGCGGGTTCACCGGGTCGAACGGCCTCGTCGTCATCGGCCCGGACGGCGCCACGCTTCTGACCGACTTCCGCTACCAGACGGCCTCGGAGCCGCTGCGGGCCTGGATCGAGGTCGAGCTGGCCGAGCGCGACGTCATCCGCACGGCCGCCGACCGCGCCGGAGAGCTGACCGGCGCGCGCCGGATCGGGTTCGAGCCGGGCCAGCTCACCGTCGAGCGGCACGCGATCCTGGCGGAGGCCCTCGACGACCTCGTCCCGGTGCCCGGCCTGGTCGAGCAGCTGCGGATGGTGAAGGACGCCGACGAGCTCGACGCCGTCCGTGCGTCCGCGGCGCTCATCCAGCCCGTCTACGAGACGATCGCGGCCGAGGGGCTGACCGGTCGCGAGGAGATCGAGGTCGGCTGGCGCGTGCGCGAGCTCTTCCACGCGGCCGGCGCCGAGGGTCTCTCCTTCGAGACCATCGTCGCCTCCCACGAGCGCGGCGCCCAGCCGCACGCGCACCCCGGCCACGACCGGATCGGGCCGGACACGCTCGTCACGATCGACCTCGGCTGCTTCCTCGACGGCTACGCCTCGGACTGCACGCGCACGTTCGCGACCGGCTCGCCGCCGGCGCAGCTGACCGACCTCTACGCGATCTGCCTCGCGGCGCAGCTGGCCGCGATGAAGGCCGTCAAGCCGGGCGTCGCCGCCGCCGACGTCGACGCCGCCGCCCGCGACGTCATCGCCGACGCCGGCCACGGCGACCACTTCGGCCACCCCGTCGGCCACGGCGTGGGGCTGGAGATCCACGAAGGGCCGCGGCTGGGCGGGAAGGGGTCCGCAACCCTCGAGCCGGGGATGGTCGTCACAGTCGAGCCGGGTATCTACCTGCCGGGTGTCGGCGGTGTCCGCATCGAGGACCTGGTCGTCGTCACGGCGACGGGAGGGGAGCGACTCACCATGTACCCTAAGGAACTCACCGTGGCCGGCTAGGACCGGCGCCGACGCATGATCTCCACCAACCAGTTCAAGAACGGCATGCACATCGAGGTGGACGGCACCGTCTACCGCATCGTCGAGTTCCAGCACGTGAAGCCGGGCAAGGGCGGCGCGTTCGTGCGCACGAAGCTGAAGGCGCTCGAGTCGGGGTCGGTCGTCGACAAGACGTTCCGCGCCGGCGAGAAGATGCCGCGCGTGCACACCGAGGTCTCGAACGTCAGCTACCTCTACAACGACGGCGCCGACGTGGTGCTGATGGATGCCGAGAGCTTCGAGCAGATCCACCTGCCGGCCGAATCGCTCTCCGAGGAGCTTCGCTTCATGAAGGAGAACGACACCGTGCAGCTGCTGATGGTCGACGGCAAGCCGTCGAGCCTGCAGCTGCCGGCGTCGGTCGAGCTCGAGGTGGTCGACACCGAGCCCGGCGTGCGCGGCGACACCGTCTCGAACGTGACCAAGCCGGCGACGCTGGAGACGGGGGCGGTCGTCTCGGTGCCGATGTTCGTGAACGTGGGCGAGCGGATCAAGGTCGACACCCGCGAGGCCCGCTACATCTCGCGGGCGTGACCCGGATCGTCGACACCACCGTGCGGCTGCTCTCGCAGCAGCCGCTGGCCGGGACGGCCTCGACGGCGACGGTGCTCGAGGTGGCCGAGATCCTCGACGGCGCCGGGTTCGCCGGTCTCGAGGTGTCGGGCGGCGGATGCTTCGACGCGGCCGTCCGCCGCGGCGTCGAGAGCCCGTGGGACCGGATCCGCGCGCTCAAGGCCCGCTGCACCCGCACCCCGCTCCAGATCGCCGTGCGCGGCCGCTTCCTGGTGGGCTCGCGACCGGTCTCCGACGATCTCGTCCGCCGCTTCATCCTGTCGGCCGCCGAGAGCGGCATCGACGTGTTCCGCCTGCACGACCCCCTGAACGACGTGGAGAACCTGGCCGCGGCGGCCACGGCGGTGCGCGAGGCGGGCGGGCGGCTCTACGCCGGCCTGGCGTTCTCGGGGCAGATGAGCAACCTCGAGCGCGTCGTCGAGAAGGCGCGCCGGCTGGCCGAGCTCGGCGCCGAGCGGATCGTCCTGCACGACACGGCGGGCGCGCTCGATCCGGGCACGTGCGGCACCGTCATCGAGCGCCTCGCCGAGGCCGCGGGCGTCCCGGCGGGGCTCTACTGCCAGGGCACCGGCGGCAAGGCGCTGGCCATGGCGGTCGAGGCCGCCCGGCACGGCGCCGAGCCGATCGCGGTGGCCGTGTATCCGGTGGCCTCGCTGCTCAACCGCGTCTCCGCCGAGATGCTGGGGGAGGCGCTCACCGGCCTCGGCATGGAGCACGGGGTGGACGTGGAGCGGGTGTGGGAGGCGTCGCGGTTCGTCGACGCGCACGTGACGTCGCGGATGCCGACGCTGCCCGTTCCGCCGCGGATCATTCTGCGCACCGCCATCAACCGGCTGCCCGTCGGCCTCGTCGCCGAGATCGACGCCCGCCTGCGCTCCGCCGACGCGCTCGACCGGCTGGACGAGGTGCTGGCCGAGCTGAACCAGGTGCGCATCGACTGCGGCACGGCGCCGCTGGCCCAGCCGATCGGCGGCATCCTGGGCGGACAGGCGGTCACCCACGTGCTCACCGCCCGGCGCTGGGCCGAGGTCTCGGACGAGATGCGCGAGCTGCTCTCGGGCGTGTACGGGACGCCGCCGATGCCGTTCGCTCCCGAGGCGGGGGCCCACGCGGTGACGCTGCCGGTGGTGGCCGAGCCGGACATGGACGACCTGCGCGAGCAGGCCGGCGGCGTGGGCAGCGAGGAGGACCTGCTGCTGCTCGCGCTGTTCGGCGAGGACGCGGCTCGGCTGCTGGCCAACCTGCGCGGCCGCGGCCTGCCCGAACAGACCGGCGACTCGATCGACCACACCCAGTCGGCGCGCATCCGCGAGCTGATCCGCATGGTCGAGGGCTCCGACCAGGTCGGCGAGCTCACGATCGAGGAGGGGCCGGTGCGCATCACGGTCCGCAGGCAGGACGAGCGCCCGGCGGTGCTCATGCCGGCGGTGGGCGTCGCCGACAGCGGCCCGGCGGCGGTCGCGCCCGAGCCGGCGGTGTCGTCGGCGATCCGGCTCGAGTCGCCGATGGTCGGCACGTTCTACCGCTCGCCGTCTCCCGCGCAGCCCGCGTTCGTGGACGAGGGCGACCGGGTGGAGGTCGGCCAGACGCTCTGCATCCTCGAGGCGATGAAGCTCTTCAACGAGTACAAGTCCGACCACGCCGGCGTCATCCGCCGCATCCTGGTCGACAACGCCCAGCCGGTCGAGTACGGGCAGCCGCTCTTCGAGCTCGAGCCGGCGTGAGCCCGCCGTGCTGAACCGCGTCCTGATCGCGAACCGGGGCGAGGCGGCGGTGCGGATCGTCCGCGCGTGCCATGACCTCGGCATCGAGGCCGTGGCCGTGTACTCGACGGCCGACCGCGACGGCCTGTGGGTCGAGCTGGCCGACCGGGCGGTGTGCGTCGGGCCGCACCAGCCGTCGCTCAGCTACCTGAACGTCTCGAACCTGGTCGCCGCCGCCGAGACGACCGGCTGCGACTCGGTGCATCCCGGCTGGGGGTTCCTGGCCGAGAGCGCGGCGTTCGTGCGCGCCTGCGCCGACAACGACCTGATCTTCGTCGGCCCGGACGCCGAGTCGATGGAGGTGATGGGCGACAAGAGCCGCGCCCGCAGCGCCATGCGGGCGGCCGGCGTGCCGCTCGTGCCTGGATCGACCGACCGTCTGGGCGGCGCCGACCACGCCCGCAAGGTGGCCGAGGAGCTGGGCTACCCGGTGCTGCTGAAGGCGGTCGCCGGCGGCGGCGGCAAGGGGATGCGGCTGGTCGACGATCCGGCCGACATCGAGGACGCCTACGGGCTGGCGTCGTCCGAGGCGCTGGCCTCGTTCGGGGACGGGAGCATGTACCTCGAGAAGGCGGTGCAGAGCCCGCGCCACGTCGAGATGCAGGTGCTGGCCGACGGCGCCGGTGGCGTGCTCGTCCTCGGCGAGCGCGACTGCTCGGTGCAGCGCCGCCACCAGAAGCTGATCGAGGAGGGGCCGTCGCCCGCCCTCGAACCCGAGACGCGGATGCGGATGGCCGAGGCGGCGACGCTCGCCTGCACCGGCTGCGGCTACCGCAACGCCGGCACCGTGGAGTTCCTGCTCGACGCCGACGGACGCTTCTACTTCATCGAGATGAACACGCGCCTGCAGGTCGAGCATCCGGTGTCCGAGCTCCTGACCGGCGTCGACCTCGCCTGCCAGCAGCTGCTCGTCGCCGGCGGCGCCGCGCTGCCTGCGACCGGCCTGCACGAGCTGCGCGGGCATGCCATCGAGTTCCGCATCAACTGCGAGGATCCGAGCCGCGACTTCCGCCCCGCGGCCGGCACCGTCACGGAGCTGCGCGCGCCGCTGGGGCCGGGGGTGCGCTTCGACTCGCACGCCTACCCCGGCTACAAGGTGCCGCCGTTCTACGACTCGCTGCTCGCCAAGCTGATCGTGTGGGGGGAGGACCGCGCCCAGGCGCTGGCCCGCGCCCGCCGGGCGCTGCACGAGCTCCACGTCGAGGGGGTCGCGACCACGCGCGAGCTGTTCCTGGACGTCGTCTCGGAGCCGGTGTTCGTCTCCGGCCGCTACACCACCGCCTATCTCGAGACCGCCCGCGGGCGGCTGCCGTCCCTGGGCGCGGGGGTGGCGGCGTGAGCGTGCGGCTCGGGACTGCCAACGTCGCCGACGAGGCGATCGCCTCGATCGTGCGCGGCGCGGTCGCCGGCGTCCCCGGCGCACGGCTCGACCTGCCGGGGCGCGTCTCACGCGTCCTGCCCGGCCGCCGCGGCCCGGTGGAGTGGGCGGTCAAGGGCGGCGCCATCACGTTCGACGTCGACGTCTGCGCCGCCTACGGCAAGGTGCTGCCGCGGTTGGCGGAGGCCGTCCGCGACGCCGTCGCGGAGAACGTCTCCGCGATGACCGGCCTCGACGTGCGGGTCGTCGACGTGACCGTGACCGGCATCGACCGGGCCGGGGCGGAGCGGTGAGCGAGAGCCGCCGGGCGCAGCGCCGCGCCGCCGTCTTCCTGCTCTACCAGCGCGACCTGACCGGATCGGAGTTCGAGCCGCTCTACCAGGCCTATGAGCGCGACAACGGCGTCCCTCCGGGCGAGTTCGCGCAGACGGCCGTCGAGCGCGCCTGGGCCGACCGCGCCGAGCTGGACGCCGTGATCGACGCGGCCGCGAACGAATGGACGGCGGAGCGGATGGCAGTGCTCGAGCGCAGCATCCTGCGGCTGGCGGTGTGGGAGCTGCGCACGCGCGAGGTGCCGGCGGGCGTCGCCATCGACGAGGCGGTCACGCTGGCGAAGCGCTACGCCTCGCCCGAGGCGGGAGCGCTCGTGAACGGCATCCTCGGCCGGGTGGCGCGCGAGCAGGGGGTGGGGAGGTAGACGAGCCCCGCCTGGAGCGGCTCGCCGCCGACCTGGAGGCTCTGAGCGCCCGCCTGGAGGCGGGGGAGCTCGGGGCCGACGAGGCGACGGCGCTGCTGGAGGAGATCACCGCGCTCGTGCACGAAGCCGTCGACGTGCTCGAGCGCGCCGGCGAGGACCTCGAGGCGTCCGACGGCGACGCCCAGGCCCCGTAGGGCGTGCTGCGACTGCTCACCGAGCGGCTGGAGCTGCGGCCGCTGCCCGCACGGGCGGCGGCGGCCGTGCCGGAGGACCGGGAGCAGGCGGCTCGCATCCTGGGCGCCGCGCTCTCCGAGGAGTGGCCGCAGCCCGATCTTCTCGACGTGCTGCCCCGCCAGGCGGCGGCGTCGCCCGAGACCGGCCGTTTCGGGATCTGGGTGATGATCGAGCGGGGCAGTGAGACCGTCGTCGGGGACGTCGGATTCCACGGGCCGCCGGACGAGTCCGGATCGATCGAGCTCGGCTACGCCGTCGTCCCCGTCCGGCGGCGGCGGGGGTACGCGACCGAGGCGGCGGGCGCCCTGGTCACGTGGGCGCTCGGGCAACCGGGCGTCCGGGTGGTGGTCGCGGGCTGTGACGTCGGAAACGCCGCATCCATCGGCACGCTGGAGCGGATCGGATTCCGCCGGACGGGCGAGGCGAACGGGGCGATCAGATGGCGCTTCGACCCGGGTCGCGCCGACGCGTGACCGGCTGAGGGCGCCGGCCGCCGGTACGCTGCGGGCCATGCCCACCCCGCCGAGCATCGCCTTCGCCGGCCCGGACGAGCTGCACGAGGTCGAGCCGCTGTGGCGGTCGCTGCACGCGCACCATCGCCGTGTCTCCCGGGTGCCGCTCCTGGCCGACGACGACCTGTCCTGGCAGCGGCGCGGCGCCTGGTACCGGTCGAAGCTCGAGGCCGGCGAGGCGTTCCTCCTCATCGCACGCGACGGCCCGCAGGCCGTCGGGTACGCGCTCGTGTACGTCCGCCCGGGCGACGACGACACGTGGCCGGTCGGCGCGCAGCTGGCCGAGCTGGTCTCGCTGGCGGTGGCGCCGGAGCGGCGCGGGACCGGCATCGGCAGCGCGCTCATGGACGCGGTCGACGCCGAGCTCGAGCGGCGCGGAATTCCGGATCTCGAGGTCGGGGTGATGGCCGGCAACGAGCGCGCGTTGGCCTTCTACGAGCGCCGCGGCCTGCGCCTCGGCGAGGTGCTCCTGTTCCGGTTCGGCGGCGCCGGATGACCGCCTCGACGCGCCTGGACGTGCTCGTGGCCGAGCGGGGGCTGGCCGAGTCGCGCTCGCGGGCGCAGGCGCTGATCATGGCCGGCCGCGTGCTGGTCGAGGGCAGCGTGGCGACGAAGGCGGGTGCGTCCGTGCCGCCGACGGCGCGGGTCGAGCTGGTCGCACCGGCGCGGTTCGTGTCGCGCGGCGGCGAGAAGCTCGAGACCGCGCTCGAGCGGTTCGCGATCGACGTGGCCGGCGAGCGCTGCCTGGACGTCGGCGCGTCCACCGGCGGCTTCACCGACTGCCTGCTCCAGCACGGCGCGGCGCACGTCGTCGCGCTCGACGTGGGCCGAAACCAGCTGCACGAGCGGCTGCGCGGGGACGAGCGGGTGACGGTGCTCGAGGGCGTGAACGCGCGCCGCCTGGAGCCGGCGACGCTCCCGTACGCGCCCGGCCTCGTGACGGCCGACGTCTCGTTCATCTCGCTGCGGCTGGTGGTGCCGCCGGCGCTCGCCTGCGCGGCCGATCCATGGCGGGCGCTCGTGCTCGTGAAGCCCCAGTTCGAGGCGGGCCGGCGGGACGTCCGGCGCGGGGTCGTGCGCGACCCCGAGGTGCGCCGGCGGGTGTTGCGGGAATGGTGCGAGTTCGTCACCGGCGCGGGCGCGGCGGTGCTCGGGGTGTGCGATTCTTCCGTCCCGGGACCCGCCGGGAACCGCGAGTACGTCGTGTACATGGCCGCGGCCGGGCACCCGGCGGCGCAGGAGGGACGAGTCGATGTCGAACGAGCCATCGCGGACGCCGTTGCAGCCGCCTGAGGCGCGCGCGGTCGAGCGGATCGCCGTCATCACGCACGGCAAGCCGGCCGTGATCGCCGACGCCCCCAGCCGGCTGCGGGCGGTGGCG
Source organism: uncultured Actinomycetes bacterium (assembly GCA_963843705.1). GTDB lineage: Bacteria > Actinomycetota > Thermoleophilia > Gaiellales > JAICJC01 > JAICJC01. The sequence goes on along the minus strand of CAWJLQ010000003.1, from coordinate 85,458 downwards.
GCCGCGTGCGGCGTGGAGGTCAGCGCCGAGAACGACGCCGACCTCGCGGTCGTCCTGGGCGGCGACGGCACGATGCTGCGCGCCCTGCAGCGCTACCTGGGCACCGGCGTCCCGGCGCTCGGCGTCAATTTCGGCCGCGTCGGGTTTCTGACGAGCATCGCGGCCGACGACCTGGAGGCGGGCCTCGAGCACGTGTTCCGCGGGGCGTTCGACGTCCTCGACCTGCCGACGATCTCCGCGACGACGGCGACCGAGCGGGTCACCGGGATCAACGACATCGTGCTCGCGAGCGGCATCCTGGGGCGGATGGCGCTGATCGAGTGGCGGGTCGACGGGCAGTCGCTCGGCGAGCTCGGGTGCGACGGCGTGATCATCGCGTCGCCCACCGGCTCGACCGCCTACAACCTGTCCGCGGGCGGCCCGGTGCTGGCCTGGGGGACGGAGGGGTTCGTGGTGACGTTCGTCTCGCCGCATTCGCTGCACGCGCGCTCGATGGTGCTCGGCCGGCCGCACCTTGTGCAGCTGATCAACCGTTCGGCGGACGTCCCGGTGCAGGTGATCGTCGACGGCCACACGGCCGGCCGCGTCAACCCGGGGGAACAGCTGGAGGTGCGCCAGTCGGATGCGTCCGCCACGCTCGCGCGGGCGGCGGGGACGTCGTTCTTCCGCCGCTATCTGGAGACGTTCAGCCACTGAGGCCGTCCGCGGCCGGCCCCATACTGTGACGACGATGCTGCTGCGCCTCCACCTCGAGAACCTGGCCCTGATCGAGCGCGCCGACCTCGAGCCGGCGGCGGGCCTGAACGTGCTCACCGGCGAGACCGGTGCGGGCAAGACGATGCTCGCCGAGGCGATCGGCCTGCTGGCCGGGGCGCAGGCGGCGGCCGGGCTGATCGGGCCGCACGCCGACGAGGCCTACGTCGAGGCCGAGTTCGAGCTGCCGGACGGGTTCTTCGACACGCCGGGGCTGGAGGCGGTGGCCGATCTGCGGCCTGCTGGCGAGGACACGCTGGTGGTCGCGCGGCGGCTGCTGCCGAGCGGCCGCAGCCGCGCGCTGGTCTGGGGCCGGACGTGCGCGCGGGCCGACCTGGAGGCGCTGGGCGAGCGGCTGCTCGAGGTGTCCTCGCAGCACGAGGCCCGCCGCCTGGCCCAGCCGTCCCGCCAGCTGGAGCTGCTCGACGCGTTCGCCGGCTGCGAGGCCGAGCTGGCCGCGATGGCCGGGGCGTGGCGGGAGCGGCGCACGGCCGAGGCGGCGCTCGCCGCGGCGCGCGCGCAGGCGTCCGACGCCGCCCGCCGCCGGCTCGACCTGGAGGATCTGGTCGAGCGGGCCGACGCGGCCGCGGTCGAGCCGGGCGAGCCGGACGCGCTCCGGGCCGAGAGCATGCGCCTGCGCCACCTCGACGAGCTGACGGCCGCCGCCGCAGCGGCAGCCGAGCTCCTGAGCCCGGCCGACGGCGAGGGCGCGCAGTCGCTCGCCGCCCGCGCCGGCGAGGCCGTCGCGGCCGTGGGCGGCTACGAGCCGCGCCTGGCGGGCGTCGCCGCCGAGCTGCGCGACATCGCGTTCCGCCTGCAGGAGTCGGCCATGGAGCTGCGCGGGGTGGTGGACGGGCTCGACGCCGACCCCGGCCGGCTGGAGCACGTCGAGTCGCGGCTGGAGGCGTTCGCGGCCCTTGAGCGCCGCTACGCCGCGCCGCTCGACCAGGTGCTGGCGCTGGCGGACGAGGCGCGCGAGACGCTCGAGCGGCTGGACGGCTCCGAGGCGGAGCTCGAGCGGCTGGCGGCGGCCGCCGAGGCTGCGGACGAGCGGGCGCGGGACTGCGCGGGCGAACTCTCCGCCGCCCGCCGCGGTGCGGTCGAGGGGTTCGCGCGCGCGGTCGAGGCCGAGCTGGCCGACCTCGGCATGGCCGAGGCCCGCTTCGGCGTGCGCGTCGACCCGGTCGAGCTGGGACCGCGCGGCGGCGACCGCGTCGTGCTGGAGCTGGCCGCGAACACGGGCCTCGCGCCCGGCCCGGTGGCCGAGACGGCGTCCGGCGGCGAGCTCTCGCGGATCGCGCTCGCGATCCGGGTGGCGGCCCGCGCGTCCGGCGGGCCGGGCGTGCTGCTCCTCGACGAGGTCGACGCCGGCATCGGCGGGCGCACGGCGCGGGCCGTCGCCGCCAAGCTGCAGCAGCTGGCCGGGTCGGCCCAGGTGCTCGTCATCACCCACCTGCCCCAGATCGCGGGCGCGGCCGACGCCCACTTCCGGGTGGAGAAGGTCGCCGGCGATCCGACCACGACCGGCATCGTCCGCCTGACCGGCGAGGAGCTGGTCGACGAGCTGGCGCGCATGCTCGGCGGCGACGAGGACGACGAGGCCGCCCGCCGCCACGCCGAGGCGCTGCGGGGCTAGATGATTGATTCCACGCCCCCGCGCGCCTGGACGTCAGGCTGCTGGTGCGGGTATGGGGCGCCGGCGGGGCTGCGGCTGCGAACCGTCGCATCGCTGTGTCCTCGGTCGCGCCCATACAGCCCGGTATGAACGCTCCCTGCGTCCTTGCGCTGCTCGGTTCGCAGCCGCCCAGGACGTACGGGGCGTGGAATCAATCATCTAGACCACTCGTGGGGAAACCATGGTTCCCCCACGAGCCCCGTTCTTCACGGCACGGGCGGACGGCCGGGGTGCTCCGTCGAGACGTGGTGCGCCGTCTGAGCGGCGTCCGCCGCGAGCGCCTCGTAGCAGACGAGGTCGTGATGGTGCGCGTGCATCGTCCCGGCCGCGCGCATCCCGGCCTTGCGCATCACCTGGATCGACGCCGCGTTCATGGGGTAGGCGAGGGCGACGATGCGCTCGAGGCGGAACGCGCCGAAGCCCGCCTCGAGACACGCCCGCGCCATCTCGCTCGCGTAGCCCTGGCCCCACGCCGGCCGCTCGAGCACGTAGACGACCTCGACGTCGGGCCCGGTGCCCTCGACGAGCGTGAGGCCGCAGAGCCCGATCATGCGGCCATCGGCGAGGCGGTCGGCAGCCCAGAGGCCGAACCCGTGCTCGCGCTCCGCGGCCATGTACTGCGCCACGCTGTCGGCGGTCTGCGCCCGCGTGCGCGCCTTGCCGGTCGACCCCACGTACCGCATCGCCTCGGGGTCGCCGAAGACGCGGTGGAGCCCGTCGACGTCGCCCGCGGTGAGGCTGCGGATCCGCAGACGCGGGGTAATGAGGGGGAGTCCGTGCATCGCGCCATCATGCCGGATCCGGCTCCGTCGCCGCGCTCGCGTATGATCCATTTCCCGTATGCGATCACTGCGGCGAAAGGCGGCGAGGGCATGAGCAGGCAGGTCAAGTACGTGTTCGTGACGGGGGGCGTCGTCTCGTCGCTCGGGAAGGGCATCACCGCCGCGTCGCTCGGGCGGCTGCTCAAGTCGCGCGGCCTGCGGGTCTCGCTGCAGAAATTCGACCCGTACATCAACGTCGACCCGGGCACGATGAGCCCCTTCCAGCACGGCGAGGTGTTCGTGACCGAGGACGGCGCCGAGACCGACCTCGACCTGGGTCACTATGAGCGGTTCGTGGACGAGTTCCTCTCCCGCAACTCGAACCACACGACGGGCTCGATCTACGACCGCATCATCCGCCGCGAGCGCAAGGGCGAGTACCTCGGCTCGACGGTGCAGGTGATCCCGCACGTGACCGACGAGATCAAGCGCCGCGTCCAGCTGGCCGGCCAGTCGCACGACGTCGACGTCGTCATCACCGAGATCGGCGGCACCGTCGGCGACATCGAGAGCCTGCCTTTCCTCGAGGCGATCCGCCAGTTCCGAAACCACGTCGGCCGCGACAACGTCATGTACATCCACTGCACGCTGGTGCCGTTCATCGACGTCGCGGGCGAGCTGAAGACGAAGCCGACCCAGCACTCCGTGCAGGAGCTGCGCCGCATCGGCATCGCGCCGGACGTCGTCGTCTGCCGCTCCCGCCAGCCGCTCTCGCGCGACATGCGCGAGAAGATCGCCCTCTTCGCCGACGTCTCCGTCGACGCCGTGATCTCGGCGCCGGACGCCGACGACATCTACGCGATCCCGCTGATGATGCAGGCCGAGGGCCTCGACCGGCTCGCCTGCGAGCGCCTCGGGCTGGTCACGGGCCCAGCCGACATGCGCGAGTGGGAGGCGATGGTCGAGCGCATCCATGCGGCCGAGGGCACGGTGCGGATCGCGCTCGTCGGCAAGTACGTGCAGCTGCAGGACGCCTACCTGTCGGTCGTCGAGGCGCTGCGCCACGCGGCCATCCACCACGGGACGCGGCTCGAGATCGTCTGGGTCGACGCCGAGACGCTCTCCTGGGAGGAGGCGGAGCGGCGGCTCTCGCAGGTGGACGGCATCCTGATCCCGGGAGGCTTCGGAATCCGCGGGATCGAGGGCAAGATCGCGGCGGCCCGCTTCGCCCGGGAGCAGGGGGTGCCGTACCTCGGCATCTGCCTGGGGATGCAGGTGGCCGTGGTGGAGTTCGCCCGCCACGTCGTCGGCCTCCAGGGCGCCAACTCGAGCGAGTTCGAGCCCGAGACGCCCTATCCGGTGATCGACCTCCTGCCGGAGCAGAAGCAGGTCGAGGACATGGGCGGCACGATGCGGCTCGGGTCGGATCCGGTGAAGGTGGTCGACGGCACGCTCGCCGCCCGCGCCTACGGCGAGCAGGTGATCTACGAGCGCCACCGGCACCGCTACGAGGTCAACAACAGCCTCCGGCCGCAGCTCGTCGCGCACGGACTGATCGTCTCCGGGACGTCGCCGGACGAGCGGCTCGTCGAGATGGTCGAGCTGCCGGATCACCCGTGGTTCTGCGCCAGCCAGTTCCATCCCGAGTTCAAGTCGCGCCCGAACCGGCCGCAGCCGCTCTTCCGCGACTTCGTCGGCGCCGCCGTCGCCCGCGGCCGCGGGGCCGAGCCGGTCGCGACCGTGTCCGAGAACCTGCCCGCGTAGACGGCGGGTGGCGGTCATGGACGCGTGGCCCGAGCTCGACCGGCACATGCACCAGCTGGCCGATCTCGGCCGCATGAGCGCGCTGCTCTCGTGGGATCAGCAGGTGCTGATGCCGCGCCACGGCGCCGAGGGCAGGGCGCGGGCGGTGGCGACCCTGCGGGTGCTCCGCCACCGTCACCTGACCGACCGCCGGCTCGGCGAGCTCCTCGACGAGGCCCGGGAGGCGGGTCTCGACGAGCACCGGGCGGCGATGGTGCGCAACCTCGTCCACGACCGCGACCGCGCCGTGCGGCTGCCCGACGACCTGGTGCGGCGGCTGGCGCTGGCGGGGTCGCGCGGCCAGGCCGTCTGGGAGCAGGCCCGGGAGCGGCGCGACTGGGAGCTCTTCCGGCCGTGCCTGGCCGAGATGGTGTCGCTCAAGCGCGAGCAGGCCGACCGGCTCGGGCACGACGGCGAGGCCTACGACGCGCTCCTCGACGGCTACGAGCCGGGCATGCGCACCGCCCGCATCGAGCCGCTCTTCGCGGTGCTGGCCGACGAGCTCCAGACGCTCCTCGGCGCGATCGCGGGTACGGGCACGCAGCCGCCGTCCGCGTTCGCGGGGCGGACGTTCCCCGACGCCGTCCAGTGGGAGTTCACGATGCGCCTGCTGCGCGACATCGGCTTCGACCTCGACGCCGGCCGTCAGGACCGCAGCGCGCATCCGTTCACCACGACGATCGCGCTGCACGACATCCGGCTGACGACGCGGATCGACGAGTCGGATCCGTTCCACGCCATCTCGTCGACGATGCACGAGGCGGGCCACGGCCTGTACGACCAGGGCTTCGACCCCGACTACGAGGACACGCCGATCGCCGAGGCGCCGTCGCTCGGCCTGCACGAGTCGCAGTCGCGCCTGTGGGAGAACCTCGTCGGGCGCAGCCTGCCCTTCTGGGAGCACTACACGCCGGTTCTGCACGAGCGGTTCGGCGGCGCGATGGCCGGGCTCACCGCCCGGGACGTCTACCGCGACGCGAACCGCGTGCAGCCCTCGCTCATCCGGGTCGAGGCCGACGAGGTCACCTACAACCTGCACGTCCTGATCCGGTTCGAGCTCGAGCTCGCGCTCCTGCGCGGCGACCTCGAGGTGGCCGATCTCTCGGCCGCGTGGGACGACGCCTACGAGCGCCGTCTCGGCGTGCGCCCACCGCATCCGGGCGTCGGCGTGCTCCAGGACGTGCACTGGTCGAGCGGCTCGTTCGGGTACTTCCCCACGTACACCCTCGGCAACCTGTACTCGGCGATCCTGTGGGAGCAGATCACGGCGGACCTCCCCGACATCTACGGCCAGATCGGCGTGGGCGAGTTCGCCCCCCTGCTGGGCTGGCTGCGCGAGCGCGTCCACCGGCCCGGATTCCTGTACGCGGGTGACGACCTGATCCACAGGGTCACCGGCCGGCGGCTCGAGCACGGCCCCTTCATGCGCTACCTGTGGGGCAAGTTCGGGCCGATCTACGGGGTCGAGGCGCCGGGGTGAGCCCGGCGGCCGCCGGCGGCGTCGTCGAGCTCTTCTGCGACCTTGCCGCCATCCCCAGCCCGTCGCGGGACGAGCGCGCGGTGGCCGACCGCGTGCTCGAGGTGCTGGCGGGGATGGGGCTGGACGCCACGGAGGACGGATCGGGCGCCGAGACGGGCTCGAACATGGGCAACATCCACTGCGCGCTGCCGCCGACCGACGCCGGCGGGACGCCGATCTTCCTGAACGCCCATCTCGACACCGTGCCGCCGGACGGCCCGGTCGAGCCCGAGGTGCGCAACGGCATCGTCGTCAACCGCCGCGACACGATCCTCGGCGCCGACGACAAGGCGGCGGTCGCGGTGATGCTGGCAGCCGTCGAGCGGCTCGCCCGGGGCGTGCCGCACGCGGGCGTCGAGCTCGTGCTGACGCCGATGGAGGAGGTCGGCCTGCGCGGCGCCAAGGCGTTCGACCTCGGCCGGCTGCGGGCCCGCATGGGCTACTGCTACGACCACGCGGCGCCGATCGGGAACGTCGTGCTGGCCGCTCCCACCCAGCAGTCGCTGGAGTTCCGATTCACCGGCCGCGCCGCCCATTCGGGGATCGCGCCGGAAGACGGACGAAGCGCGATCGCCGCGGCGGCGCGGGCGATCGCGGACATGCCGCTCGGACGCATCGACGCGGCCACGACCGCCAACGTCGGGCTGATCCGCGGCGGCGTCGCCGGGAACATCGTCCCGCCGGAGTGCCGCGTCTGGGCCGAGGCGCGCAGCCGTGACGCCGACCGCCTGCGCGAGCAGGTGCAGGCGATGCTCGACGCGGCCACCTACGCGGCCAACCTGGCCGACTGCGGGCTGGAGACGCGCATCGTGTCGGAGTACGAGGGCTACCGGTTCGCGCGCACGCATGCCGCCGTGCGCCTGGCGGCTGCCGCGCTCGAGGGCAGCGGCTACCCGGTGACCTACATCGAGTCGGGCGGCGGCGCCGACGCGAACGTGTTCAACGCGGCGGGCGTGCCGTGCGTGAACGTCTGCAACGGCATGGCCGAGATCCACACCGCCCAGGAGCACATCGCGGTGGCCGACCTGGAGGGGATGCTGCGCGTGACGATGGGGATCGTCGAGGCGGCGCGCACGGCCGGATCGGATGAGGCGGCCGGTAGAATCGCGCCGCCAGACGAGGACGGAGGCTCGGCATGAGGATCGGCGTCGTCAAGGAGATCAAGCAGGACGAGTCGCGGGTGGCCCTGACGACCGCCGGCGTCGTCGAGCTCCGCCGGCGCGGCCACGAGGTGCTCGTCGAGACGGGCGCGGGCGACGGCAGCGCGATGGCCGACGCGGAGTACGAGGCGGCGGGCGCGGCGATCGCCGACGTCGACACCGTCTGGGCGGACGCCGAGATGGTGCTGAAGGTGAAGGAGCCGCTCGACGGGGAGTACCAGAAGCTCTCGCCGGGCCAGGTCCTGTTCACCTACCTGCACCTGGCCGCCGCCCCGGAGCTGACCCGCGGGCTGGCCGAGACGGGCGCGATCTGCATCGCCTACGAGACCGTCGAGACCGCCGACCGGCGACTACCGCTGCTGGCCCCGATGAGCGAGGTGGCCGGGCGTCTCTCGGCCCAGGTCGCCGCCTACTACCTGATGAAGCCGATGGGCGGCCGTGGCCGCCTGATGGGCGGCGTCCCCGGCGTGCTGCCGGCGAAGGTGCTCGTGCTGGGCGGCGGGATCGTCGGCTACAACGCCGCGCTGATCGCGCAGGGCATGCAGGCGGACGTGACGGTGTTCGAGCGCAGCGTCGATCGGATGCGGGAGCTCGACGTGAGCCTCGGCCGGACGGTGCTCCTGCAGATGTCGAGCCGGCATGCGATCGAGGAGGCGCTGCCGGGCGCCGACCTCGTGATCGGCGGCGTGCTCGTCCACGGCGCCAAGGCGCCGCATCTCATCACCCGGGACATGCTCGGGCTGATGCAGCCTGGGTCGGTGCTCGTCGATGTCGCGATCGACCAGGGCGGCTGCTTCGAGACGTCGCATCCGACGACCCACTCCGATCCCACGTACGTCGTCGACGACATCGTCCACTACTGCGTCGCGAACATGCCCGGCGCCGTTCCCATCACCTCGACCTGGGGCCTCACGAACGTCACCCTGCCCTACGTCGAGGCGATCGCCGACAAGGGTCTGCACCGGGCCCTGGCCGAGGATTCCGCCCTCGCGGCCGGGGTGAACGTCGCCGCCGGCGAGGTCACCTGCGAGCCGGTGGCCGAGGCGGTCGGCCTCGGCTACACCCCGCTCGAGACAGTGCTGCCGCTGCGCGTCGCCTAGACGGTTGATCGAGAGGTGCTCGCGTGCAGGCGGCGCTCCGAGCGCACGAGCTCGAGCCAGCGCTCGGCCTCGTGGAAGAGCGCGGGGTTGTTCTCGGGCGTGTAGTAGGCGAGCACCCCCACCGCCTGCGAGACGACCCAGCCGCGCGCCCGGTCCCAGGTGGCGTCGTCGGTGGGCAGCGCCCCGCGGAACGCATCCCGGGCGGCGGCCGATCCAAGCTTCCACGCCGCCTGGATGTCGCAGGCCGGGTCGCCGACGCCCATCTCGCCCCAGTCGATGACCCCGCCGATCCGGCCGTCGCGGACGAGCCAGTTGCGCGCGTCCAGGTCGCCGTGGTGCCAGACCGGCGGGCCGTCCCAGGGCGCTGCCGCCAGTGCCCGCTCCCAGTCGGCCGCAACCGCCGGGTCGCCGTCGTAGCGCTCGAGCCAGTAGCGGAAGAACTCGTCCCGCTCGGCCAGTGGAACGCCGCGGCCCTGCGGCGCCCCCGCCGAATCGACGCGCTGCAGCGCCCCGACGAAGGCCGCGAGGTCTCCGGCGGCCCGGATCGGGTCGACCTCGCCCACCCGGCACGTCTCGCCCGCGACCCATGTGTGCACCTCCCAGTACCACGGGTAGCCGTCGCCGGGCTGACCCTGGACGACGGGCACGGGCACGTCGAGCGGAAGCTGCGGCCCGAGCCGCGGCAGCCACTCGACCTCCTTCCCTCCCGGCGCCTGCGGCCCTTGGCGGCGGGGCAGTCTGATCGCGAGCTCGTCACCGAGACGGAAGATCGCGTTCACGGTGCCGCTGGGCTCGACCCGGCGCACCGCCAGGCCCGCCCACTGCGGGAACTGCGCTGCGACGAGACGGCGCGCCAGCGCGGCGTCGATCTCCAGCTCGTCCGCGTGCATCCTCGGCGTCACGGTCGGAGCCTCACCGCGTCCACTGGATCCACGCGGTCGCGATCGGGAGGGCGAACGCCGGCCGGCCCGTCATGCTTGCGAAGACGACCCGGCGGCCGTCCGCCAGCGCGAGCACGTCGCCGCGCGGCGAGACCGCCGCCGCGACGATCGGGCGCCCCTCGGCCAGGGCGGTCACCGCTCCGGTGCGCCGGTCATCCACGACCAGTCCCGTGCGCCGACCGACGGCGATCACGCGGCCGCCTCCGAGCAGGCTCACGCTGTCGGCGACGGCGCCGGTGTCCCAGCGGCCGGCGGGGCGGCCGCGGGCGTCGAACAGCACCACGGTCGTGACCGGGGGCGCCCCACCGGCGGGCGTCACGGTCGTCGCCGGCACGGCGATCACGCCGCCGCTCGCCGCCAGCGCGGGCTCCTGGTAGACCCCGCGTCCGAGCAGCCGCGTGAGCGTGCCCGCGTCGGCGATGCGGCGCCCGCCGGAGCGCGTGACCGTGTCGATGTCGCGGTAGACGAGCCGGCGGCCGGCGTAGCCGGGATAGCAGGCGTCCGCGGCCGGGGTCGTCACGGTTCGCGTGTCCACCCGGTAGGCGCGCAGGCCGGGCGGTCCACGGCTGCCGTCGCAGACGACGAGCGTGCGCGAGTCGGGGCTCCAGGCCGGCGGGGCGAACGCCATGTCCGGCCGATCGAACGGCGCCGTGATCCGTCTCGTGGCGACGTCGAGCAGCTCCATGTCCTGCGGGGCGACGAAGGGCCGCCCGCGGTGCATCGCCACCCAGCGGCGGTCGGGCGAGACCCAGAACCGGCAGTGGCCGCCGCTCTTCGTGAGGAGCGCGTCGCGGCCGTCGGCGAGATCGATCCGGTGCAGCCGGCAGCGCGTGTCGGCGTACCAGAGCGACCCGGGCAGCAGACCCGGCGGCGGCCGCGGGAGCGGCGTCGCGAACGCGCGGCGATCGGTCGACCGGGCGGGCGGCGCCGATCCGCGGCTCCCGACCGCGTCGGCCGCGGCGGCGACCGCGACGGCCCCCGCGGCGAGCAGCACGAGGGCCGTCCACAGACGCTCCGGGACGCGCCGTCTGGGGGCCGTCGATGGGCGCTTCGTGTGACGCGGTTGCACGGCGCACTATCCTTCGGGTGAGGGCCGGAGGCACGGCCCGGCAGGAACCTATCGGTTCGTGGCGAAACCGGAGACTGCCATGGGTGTGTACGAGACAAAGCTGCGCGACTTCCTGACCCACCTCCAGCTCGAGCGGGGGGCGTCGCCGCATACCGTCGAGGCCTACCGGCGCGACCTCATCGACCTCGGCGACTTCGCCGAGCACGCCGATCCCGACACCATCCCCGTCGAGATCCTCGACGACTACGCCGTGGCGTTGCGCGACCGCGGTCTCTCCGCCGCGACGGTGCGCCGCCGCATGGCGGCCGTCCGCGCGTTCTTCAAGCACCGGGCCCGCGAGGGCGGCCGCGCCGACGCCGGCCGCACCGTCGCGCTGCCGCGTCTGGGGCGCAGCCTGCCCGACCCGCTGACGAAGGCCGAGGCCGAGGCGATCGTCACCCAGCCGGACACCTCACCGCGCGGCCTGCGCGACCGGGCGATGCTCGAGCTTCTCTACGGCGCCGGCCTACGCGTCTCCGAGCTCGTGTCGCTGCGCGTGTCCGACATCGACCTGGCCGAGGGCGTCGTTCGGTGCACCGGCAAGGGCGCCAAGCAGCGGGTCGTGCCGATGGGCAAGAGCTCGACCGAGGCCACGCGCATCTACCTGCAGCGCGGACGCCCGTACCTCGGCCGGATGCAGCGCGGCGACATCCTGTTCCTGAACCACCGCGGGCAGGGCATCACCCGCCAGGCCGTGTTCCAGCTCGTGCGCGACCATGCCCGCAACGCCGGGATCACGAAGGACGTCACGCCGCACACGTTGCGCCACTCCTTCGCCACCCACCTGCTCGAGGGCGGCTGCGACCTGCGCAGCGTCCAGGAGATGCTCGGCCACGCCAGCATCGAGACGACGCAGGTGTACACGCACGTGTCCGCCGACCACGTGCGCAAGGCGTACTTCAAGGCGCACCCCCGGGCCTAGATGATTGATTCCATGCCCCGTACGTCCTGGGCGGCTGCGAACCGAGCAGCGCAAGGACGCAGGGAGCGTTCATACCGGGCTGTATGGGCGCGACCGAGGACACAGCGATGCGACGGTTCGCAGCCGCAGCCCCGCCGGCGCCCCATACCCGCACCAGCAGCCTGACGTCCAGGCGCGCGGGGGCGTGGAATCAATCATCTAGCCCGACGCACGCGGTCGGACCGTTCCGCGGGCGGCCGGTAGGGTACGGCGGTGCCACGGGCGTGCGTCATCGTGCTGGATGCCGTGGGGGCGGGCGACCTCCCCGACGCGGCCGACTTCGGCACCGCCGGGTCGTCGACGATCGCCCATGTCGCCGAGGCCGTCGGCGGACTGGAGGTGCCGGCGATGCAGGCGCTCGGCCTCGGCAACATCATGCCCATCGCCGGCTGCCCGCCGCGCCGCGATGCGCCGTCGGTGACCGGCCGGCTCGCCGAACGCAGCCTGGGCATGGACACCACGACAGGCCACTGGGAGATGATGGGGATCGTCACCGAACGCCCCTTCCCGACCTACCCGGACGGATTCCCGGCGGACGTGATCGAGGCGTTCTCCGAGGCCACCGGCCGGCCGGTGATCGGCAACGTCGCGGCCTCCGGCACGGAGATCATCCAGCGGCTCGGAGAGGAGCACCAGCGCACCGGCGCCTGGATCGTCTACACGTCGGCCGACAGCGTGTTCCAGATCGCCGCGCACGAGGGCATGATCCCGCTCGAGGAGCTGTACGAGGCGTGCCGCGTCGCGCGCCGCCAGCTGACCGGCGAGCACGCCGTCGGCCGCGTGATCGCGCGCCCGTTCGAGGGCGAGCCGGGCGCCTATGTGCGCACGCCCCGGCGGCACGACTTCTCGCTCGAGCCGCCCCGGCCGAACTACCTGCAGGCGCTGCGCGCACGCGGGGTGCGCGTGCACGGCGTCGGCAAGATCGGCGACATCTTCGCCGGCCGGGACATCGACGAGTCGCGGCCGACGACGTCGAACGCCCACGGGATCGCCGTCACGACGGAGCTCCTGCGCACCGCGCCCGACCGCAGCTTCGTGTTCGTGAACCTGGTCGAGACGGACATGCTGTGGGGCCACCGCAACGACCCGCGCGGGTTCGCCGACGCGCTGGAGGAGTTCGACGCCGGCCTGCCGGCGATGCTCGCCGCCCTGCACCACGGCGACCTGCTGATCCTCACGTCCGACCACGGCTGCGACCCGACGACGCCGTCGACGGACCACTCCCGCGAGCACGCCCTGCTCGTCGCCCACATCCCCGCGGCGCCGATGGTGTCGAGCCGCCACGACGGCGACACGTTCGCCGACATCGGCGCGACGGTGATCCGCGTCCTGACGGGGGAGCGCGACGCCGGCCTGACGGGGACCCCGGTGCTGTGAGCGCGCGCATCGTCGACCTGATCGCGCGCAAGCGCGACGGCGGCGAGCTCTCCGCGCCGGAGCTGGCGGCGATGATCTCGCCGGACACGCCCGACTATCAGCTGGCGGCGTTCCTGATGGCGGTGGTGCTGCGGGGGATGACTGCTCGCGAGACCTCCGACCTGATGGCCGCGATGGTCGCCTCGGGCGAGCGGCTCGACCTCTCGCCGGTGGGCCGCCCGGTCGCCGACAAGCACTCGACGGGTGGCGTCGGCGACAAGACGACGCTGATCGTCGCACCGCTGGTGGCGGCGTGCGGCGTGCCCGTCGCGAAGCTCTCCGGCCGCGGGCTCGGGCACACGGGCGGGACGCTCGACAAGCTCGAGTCGATCGCCGGCTTCCGTGTCGACCTCGCGCCCGAGCGCCTGGTCGAGCAGGTGCGCGAGGTCGGCATCGCCGTCGCCGGTCAGACGGCCGAGCTGGTACCCGCAGACCGGCGCATGTACGCGCTGCGCGACGTCACCGCGACGGTGCAGAGCATCCCGCTGATCGCGACGAGCATCATGTCCAAGAAGGTGGCTTCCGGCGCCTCCCGGCTCGTGCTCGACGTGAAGGTCGGCGAGGGGGCGTTCATGCCGGACGTGGCCAGCGCGCGCGAGCTCGCGGCGGCGATGATCGCGCTCGGCGCGGCCGCCGGCCTGCCGACGACATGCATGCTGACGCGCATGGACGAGCCGCTCGGGCGCGCCGTCGGCAACGCGCTCGAGGTGGCCGAGGCGGTCGAGACGCTGTGCGGCCGCGGGCCGGACGACCTCGTGTCGCTCTGCGTCGAGGCGGCGGCGATCATGACGGGCGACCGCGCCGCGGCCGAGCGTGCGCTCGCCTCGGGCGAGGCGTTCGAGACCTACCGCCGCTGGATCGTCGCCCAGGGCGGCGACCCCGACGCCCCGCTGCCGCAGGCGCCGGTCGTGCGGGCGGTGCCGGCGCCCCGCGGCGGCGTGGTGCGTGCCTGCCATGCCCTCCGCATCGGCGAGGCGGCGATGCGGCTCGGGGCCGGCCGCGCCCGCAAGGAGGACGCGGTCGACCACGCGGTCGGCATCGTCGTGCACGCGAAGGCCGGCGAGGCGGTCGCGCCCGGTGCGCCGCTGGCCACCGTGCACGCCCGCTCGCCGGCCGACGTGGACGCCGCCGCCGTCGCGGCCTGCTTCGAGATCGGCGGCGGCCCCTACGAGCCGCCGCCGGTCGTTATCGAGGTCAGCGGCTGAGTCAGCCCCCGAACCCGTGGAATGCGCCCATCTGGCTGGGCAGGTGGGGCGTGAACGGGTGGAACGTGAAGGCGTCGTCGGTGTCGAATCCGGCCTTCGCGGCCGCGCCCTTGTCGACGAACGGGAGCAGGGCATCCACCGCCTGCGAGATGCTCGTCCACCTGAGCGTGCGCTCGTAGCCGTTGTTGTTCGGCGGGTCGACCGACTCCGCCACGCCCTGCGCACCGGTGATGTGCTCGATCGGGCCACCGTCGCGCCGCGCGACCCCGGGGCCGACGACGCGCGCGAGCGTACGGTGGTCGCTCTCGATGCCCATGATCCGGGCCGCCGTCACCCGCAGGTCGGAGCTCGAGAAGTTGCGCACGCCCACCAGGTAGGCGGCGATGAACGCGTCCTCGAGGGTGACCAGGGTGTTCAGCGTCGTGTGCGCGTGCTTGAACATCCCGTGCGGATAGAAGAACCGCGTGTACGGCGACGGCTTCCCGGTGACCGACTTCTCGAGCGCGTAGTGCGACATCTCCTCTTGCCGGGCGGCCCGCAGGTACCCCTGGTCGTCCGCCGCCAGGTGCCGGAAGAACGGCGCCCGCTCGATGATGCCGGTGTAGGTCGTGACCGCGAGCGCCTCCGCGATCTCGGCCGCGATCAGGATGTCGATGTCGCCCTTGGTCACGCCCCCCGCCGCCCGAGCGGTCGCGGCCGAGAGCAGGCCTCCGCCCAGCATCACTCCCGCACCGGCCGCGCCGGCGTTCCGAAGCAGCGAGCCGCGGCTCACCGGTCGTGCTGTGATATCCGTCATCCGGTAGCTCCTTTCCCCATCGCATGACGCGGCGTCATCGTCGCGTCGGGGCACATTCGCCGCGCGTCTCCGGGCGGTTCGGCGCGATGTGTCGGCCGTCACGCGTTCTCTAAGCTGCGGGCATGCCCGAGCTGCCCGAGGTCGAGACCGTCCGCCGCGGCCTCGAGCCGCGCCTCGCCGGCCGCACGATCGAGGCGGCGGACATCCGCGACGGCCGCCTGACCGCGCCGCGGGATCCGCTCGAGGTCGGCCTCGAGCTCGGCGGCGAGCGCTTCTCGGGCGTCGGCCGCAGGGGCAAGTACCTCCTGTTCGAGCTCGACTCCGGCCGCACGCTGGTCGTGCACCTGCGGATGACCGGCTGGTTCCACCATCGGCCGGCCGGCGCAGTCGACCCCATGCCCGAGCACGTCCGGGCGACGTTCGCGCTCGACGACGGGGCGCAGCTCGTGTACCGCGATCAGCGCCGGTTCGGGACGATGCGCCTGCTCGAGCCCGGGGAGCTCGAGGAGCACCTGCGGCTGCGGGCCGGCCCCGAGCCGCTCTCGGCCGACTGGACGCCGCAGCGGCTCCGGCGCGACCTGGCGGGACGGCGCGCGCCCGTGAAGGCGCTGCTCCTGCACCAGGGGATCGTCGCCGGCGTCGGCAACATCTATGCCGACGAGGCCCTCTGGCAGGCGAGGATCCATCCGCTGCGCCCCGGCGGCGGACTCTCGGCGGCCCAGGTGAAGCGTCTGCACGCGGCAGTCGTCGCGGCGCTCGAGCGGGGCATCGACTCGCGTGGCGCCAGCATCCGCGATTATCGTGACGTCGACGGCGAGCGGGGCGGAATGCAGGAGCGCTTCGCCGTCTACGGCCGAGGCGGTGAGCCGTGCCCGCGCTGCGGGACGCCCATCGAGAAGATCCGCGTCGCCCAGAGGGGAACCCACCTATGTCCACGCTGCACCCGACCGCCGTCCGCGTCGCCGACTCGCTCGCCGCAGCCGGGCTCGACGTGACGGTGGTCGAGCACGCGCAGTCGAGCCGGACCGCGGAGGAGGCCGCCGCGACCGCCGGCTGCGAGCTCGGCCAGATCGTGAAGTCGCTCGTGTTCGTCGACGCCGCCGGCCCGGTGCTCGTGCTCTGCGCCGGCGACCGCCGGGTCGACGCCAACGGGCTGGGCGTGCGCCGCGCGAAGCCCGATCAGGTGCGCGAAGCGACCGGCTTCGCCATCGGCGGCGTCCCGCCGCTCGGGCACCCGCGGCCGCTGCGCACGCTCGTCGACGCGTCGCTGCGCCGGTTCGCGACCGTGTGGTGCGCCGCGGGGACGCCGAACGCCGTCTTCGAGGTGCGCACAGAGGAGCTGATCGGGGCGCTTCCCGAGGGCGAGGTGCGCGACCTGACCGAGCCGGCCTGAGCGCCCGCGGCGAGACGGCCGGCCGACGTGCGTAGTTCCGCGCACGCCGGATAGGGGCGTCCACCGACGCCTGCCCGGCCGCGGCCCGGCAGGCTGTAGGCAGACACGAGAGGAGGTGAGTTTGCATGTCTTCTGGGAGTCACACCTACCCGGTTCGCGTCGAGGGACGGTTGGATCCCCAGCTGTCTCGCGGCCTGTGGCTCGTCAAGTGGCTGCTGCTCGTCCCGCACCTGATCGTGCTCGCGTTCCTGTGGATCGCGTTCTTCGCGGTGAGCCTGGTTGCGTTCTTCGCGATCCTCGTCACCGGGCGGTACCCGCGCGGGCTGTTCGCCTTCAACGTCGGCGTGCTCCGGTGGAGCTGGCGGGTGGGGTTCTACGCCTTCAACGCCAACGGCACCGACCGTTACCCGCCGTTCACGCTGCGTGAGGCGGACTACCCGGCGACGTTCTCGGTCGAGTATCCGGGCCGGCTGTCGCGCGGGCTCGTGCTCGTCAAGTGGTGGCTGCTCGCGATCCCGCACTACGTGATCGTCGGTGTGTTCGTCGGCGGCGTCATGTACGGCACCCACGTCGGCGGCGTGGTCACGCTGCTCGTGCTGTTCGCCGTGGTCGCGCTGCTCTTCACCGGTCGCTACCCGCAGGGGATCTTCGATCTCGTGCTGGGGATGAACCGGTGGGCGCTGCGCGTCGCGGCGTACGTGGGGCTGATGACCGACGAGTATCCGCCGTTCCGGCTCGATCTGGGACCGTCCGAGCCCGGCGTCGCCATCGCGCCCGCGGGGGTGCGACCGGCGCAGGCTGCAGGATCGTCCGCAGGCTGGGTCGTCATGGCGGTGCTCGGCTCGCTCGGCGTGCTCGCCGGCCTCGCCATGCTGGCGGGGGGCGCGGCGGTGCTCTGGGTCGACCAGACGCAGCGTGACAACGCCGGCTTCGTCATGTCGCCGACCGAGCGGCTGGCGACGGGCACCTACGCCGTGACGGCCGGATACGAGCGCAGCGGCAACGCGCTCGAGGCGCGGTCGTTCGCCCTCGACGCGCATGCGCCGTCGTGGCTGTTCGCCGGCGACCGGCTCGGCACCCTGCGGCTGCACGTGCAGGCTGCCGGGACGCAGCCGATCTTCGTCGGCATCGCCCCGGCGGCGGCCGTGCGCACCTACCTGGGTGCGGCCGGACACGCAACGCTGACGGGCTTCGGCCACGGCTCCGGGCGCTATGCCGTCCACCAGGGCGCGGCGCCGGCCGGATCGCCGGCGGCGCAGCCGATCTGGGCTGCTCAGGCGCGCGGCCACGGCGACCTCGCGCTCACCTGGCCGGTGCGTCAGGGCGCGTGGACGATCGTCGTCATGAACGCCGACGGCTCGCGGTCGGTCGCAGCCGATGCTCGCATCGGTGCCCGGCTCGGGTTCCTCGGTGAGCTTGCTGCGGGCCTCGTGGCCGCTGGACTCGTGAGCGGCGCGGCCGCTGCGGGGATTGCGCTCTTCGCCATCCGCCGGCTCGACCGCTCCGCGACGCCCGCGTAGCGACCTCCGGTGGGGGCGGCGTCTCGCCGCCCCCACCGGGCCGCCACGGAAACCAATTGGCGGACGCTGAGGACGCCAATTGCGAGAATTCGCCCCCGCGCAGGCGAAAGTGGCCCGCAGACCCGCCGCCCGCCCCCATACACTGGCCGGCATGGGACGCACGTACCGCGCGGATGCGATCGTCCTGCGCTCGATGCGGTTCGGCGAGGCGGATCGCATCCTGCACCTGTACACGGCGGAGCGCGGGCGCGTGAACGCGATCGCGAAGGGCGTGCGCAAGACGACCTCGCGCTTCGGGGGGCGGCTGGAGCCGCTGACACGGGCGGCGCTCATGCTGCACGAGGGCCGCGGGGAGCTGCACACGGTGTCCGGGGCCGACATCGTCTCCGCGCACGCCGCCGTCCGGGAGCGGCCGTACCCGCTCGCGGTTGCGCTGATCGGGGCGGAGGCCGTGCTGAAGCTTCATCCGGAGCCCGAGCCGCAGCCGCGCGTGTTCGACGGGCTCGTGCGCTTCCTCGAGCTCCTCGACGGCGAGCTGCCGGCCGGCGGCCGCCCGCAGCACGACGCGCTGGCGGTCGGGTTCCAGCTGAAGCTCCTGCTCCTGGCGGGCTACCTGCCGCACCTCACCTCGTGCGCCTCCTGCGGGCGGGCCGGGCCGCTGGTCGGCTTCTCCGCCGCGGCCGGCGGCGCGGTGTGCGAGCACTGCACGGGCGACGCCGACTGGTTCCGCCTGCGGCCGGGCAGCCTGGCGGCGCTCGAGGCGCTGATCGACCGGCCGCTGCGGCCCGGTCAGGTCGACCCGGACGCGGCCGCCGACGCCGTCCGCGTGGTGGAGACGACGTACGCCCACCACGGCGGGTTTCGGATGCGCACCCTGCACGCCTGACCAGGCCCGGGGCGCGCGCGTGGCCTGATAGCTTGCGGCCGCGATGGCGCACACCTACCAGGGCATGCTGGCGGCGCTCCAGGCCTACTGGGAGGAGCAGGGCTGCACGATCATGCAGCCGTACCACACCGAGGTCGGCGCGGGCACCTCCAACCCGGCCACGTTCCTGCGCGTGCTCGGGCCGCGGCCGTGGCGCACCGCCTACGTGGAGCCGTCGATCCGCCCCGACGACGGCCGTTACGGCGAGAACCCGTTCCGCTTCCAGCAGTTCTACCAGTACCAGGTGATCCTGAAGCCGTCGCCCGCCGACATCCAGGATCTCTACCTCGCCTCCCTCCAGGCGATCGGCATCGACGTCCCCCGCCACGACGTCCGGTTCGTCGAGGACAACTGGGAGAACCCCTCGCTGGGCGCGTCCGGGCTGGGCTGGGAGGTGTGGATGGACGGGATGGAGATCACCCAGTTCACCTACTTCCAGCAGGCGGGCGGGCTCGAGCTCGACCCGATCTCCGTCGAGCTCGCCTACGGCACCGAGCGGCTCGGCATGTACCTGCAGGGCGTGCGCCGCGCCCAGGACATGCAGTGGTCGGCCGACGTGCGCTGGAGCGACGTGCTCTTCCAGAACGAGCGCCAGATGTCGGTCTACAACTACGAGCTGGCGGACGTCGAGGTGCACGCGCGCCACTTCGACGACTTCGAGGCCGAGGCGCGGCGCTGCGTCGAGGCGCGGCTGCCGCTGCCCGCCTACGACTACGTGCTCAAGTGCTCGCACGCCTTCAACCTGCTCGACGCCCGCCGTGCGATCGCCGTCACCGACCGGGCCGGATACATCCTGCGCATGCGCCGGCTTGCGCAGGCCGTCGCCCGCACCTACCTGGAGGTGGAGGAGGCCGGTGCCTGACCTCCTGGTCGAGATCGGCTGCGAGGAGCTGCCCGCCGCCGCCTGCCGGCAGGCCGAGGCGCAGCTGCCGGGCCTGCTCGACGCGGGCCTCAAGGGCGCCGGCCTGAGCGCCGCCGAACGGCGCATCCACGTCGCGCCGCGGCGGCTGGCCGCGCTCGCCTTCGGGCTGCCGGCCGAGCGGCCGGCGGAGCGCACGGAGGTGCGCGGACCGCGGGAGGACGCGCCCGACCAGGCGCGTGCCGGGTTCGCCCGCAAGCACGGCCTCGAGGCGGGCGGGCTGGAACGCCGAGACGGGTTCGTGTGGGCCGTGTCGGAGGGCGCTCCCACGCCCGTCGCCGAGCTGGTGCCCGACCTCGTCCGCGGCCTGGTGGACGGCATCCAGTTCGCGAAGTCGATGCGGTGGGAGGGCGGCCGCTTCTCGCGGCCGATCCGCTGGCTCGTGGTCAAGCTCGACGCCGAGGTCGTGCCCATGCGTCTCGCCGGCCTGGACAGCGGTGAGACGACCAGCGGGCACCGGTACGAGGGCGGCCACGCCCGGCTGGGGACGGCGGCCGCCTACCTCGACGAGCTGCGCGCCGTGCGCGCGATGGCCGACAGCGGCGAGCGCCGGGCCGCCATCGTCGCCGGTCTCGACGCCGCCGGGCCGTGGCAGGACCCGGCGGGGAAGCTGGACGAGGTCGTGCACCTGGTCGAGTGGCCCGTCGTGCTCCAGGGTCGCTTCGACGCGCGCTACCTCGAGCTGCCCGACCGCGTCGTGGAGACGGCGATGCAGTCACACCAGCGCTACTTCCCGGTGCGGCGGGTGGGAGCCGACCTCGAGCCGCGGTTCCTCTTCGTCGCCAACGGCGGCGACCCCGACGTCGTGCGCGCCGGGAACGAGGAGGTGCTGGTCGGGCGGCTGGACGATGCTGCATTCGCGTACCGGCGCGACCTCGAGCGCGGCGTCGCGGCGATGGCGGCCGAGCTCGGGCGTGTCAGCTTCCTGGAGGGCTCCGGGTCGCTGGCCGACAAGGTGGCCCGGCTGGGGCCGATCGTCGAGCGCCTGTGTGCGCAGAACGGGCTCTCCGAGGCCGTCCGCGCGGCCGCGCTGCGGGCGGCGCAGCTCTGCAAGGCCGACCTCGTGTCGGGCATGGTGAGCGAGTTCTCGGCACTCGAGGGCTACGCCGGCGCCGTCTACGCCCGTGCCGCCGGCGAGGACGAGGCGGTGGCCGCGGCGATCGAGGAGCATCACCGCCCGATCGAGGCCGGCGGCGATCTGCCCGCGAGCGACGCGGGCGCCGTGCTCTCCGTCGCCGACAAGGCCGACACGCTGGCGGTCGCGTTCGGGCTGGGGCTGGAGCCGACCGGAAGCCGCGACCCGTTCGGCCTGCGCCGCGCCGCCGCGGGGATCGTCGCCATCGCGCTCGCCCGCGGCCTCACGCTGGCGCCGCCCGATCTCGTCGGCGACGCCGCGACGGGCTTCCTGCTCGACCGGCTGGAGCCGGTCCTGCTCGAGGAGGGCGTGACCGTCGAGGAGCTGCGGGCGGCGCGCGGATCCGGCGCGGTCGAGCCGGTCGCCGTCGCCGACCTCGCCCGCCGGCTGCACGCCTTCGCAGGGCCCGGCCGCGACGTGCTGCGCGACGCCTACAACCGGTGCGTGCGCATCGCCGGCGAGACACCCCCCGGCGACCCGGACGGCGCGCTCCTGACGGAGCCGGCCGAACGCGCCCTGGCCGAGGCGATCCGCACGCCCCCCGGCTCGCTGGAGGCCGCCGCGGCGCTCGCCCCGGCGGTCGACCGGTTCTTCGACGACGTGCTCGTCATGGATCCCGACGAGCGCGTGCGCGCGAACCGCCTGCGCCTGGTCGCGCAGACGGCCGCCGTCCTGCGTCGTTGCGGGGATTTCGGCCGGCTGCCCGGATAACACGTCCCGGGCAGGCGGAGGCGGCCGAGCTCCTGCTGCGCGAGCGCGCGCAGCGGCAGGCCGGGATGGCGCACGCCGAAGTAGACGGCAATATGCACGATCCACGCGCGAGTACCCGGCCGGCGTCCGAGGTGAGGGCACGACCGACCTCGGATCCGCCGGCCTGTCCGGAGGAGCATTCGAGGCTGCCGCCGGGGACGCCCGGGCGGGACTTCCGGGATAGGATCCGTACCAGTGTCCGACCGGCTCGAGATCCACATCGTGTCCGACTCCACCGGGGACACCGCCGCGCGGGTGGGCAGGGCCGCGCAGAGCCAGTTCGCCGACACCGAGATCGAGATGATCCGCCACGCCCGCGTGCAGACGCGGGAGCAGCTCGCCCGCGCGCTCGAGTCGGCCACTGGACGGCGCGCCGCCGTCTTCTACACGCTCGTCGATCCGTCGCTGCGCGAGGCGATGGTCGAGATCGCGCACGCCAGCCGTCTCGTGGTGCACGACGTGCTCGGCCCCGCGCTGAACGCGATCACGACCGCGTCGGGTCGCGAGGCGTCGCTCGTGCCGGGCCGCAGCGCCCCGCTCGACGCGCAGTACTTCCGCCGCATCGCCGCGATCGAGTTCGCCGTCAAGCACGACGACGGTCGCGGGGCGGACGACCTGCACCAGGCCGACATCGTCCTGATCGGCGTCTCGCGGACGTCGAAGACTCCCACCTCGATGCACCTCGGCTACCTGGGCTACATGGCCGCGAACGTCCCGATCGTGCGCGGCGTCGACCCGCCGCCCGTGCTCTTCAGCGTCGAGCCGTGGAAGCTCGTGGGCCTCACGATCGACGCGGAGCAGCTCGCGGGCATCCGCCGCCGGCGCGTGCGCACGCTGGCCGGGGCCGGCGCCCGGTACGCCGACCTGGCCGAGATCTACGAGGAGCTCGAGTTCACGCGCGCTCTGCACAAGCGGCTGGGCTGTCCGGTGATCGACGTGACCGGGCTCGCGATCGAGGAGACGGCCGCCCGCGTGGCCGAGCTGGTGGACGACCGCCGCCGCGCGACGCTCGAGGGCGCCCGCGGGAGCGCGGTGTGAGCGGCGGCTACGACATCCACCTCGACGACAAGTACGGCCAGCTGGCGGTCGTCGACGTGGCCGCCGAGGCGGCCGCGCACGAGCCATGGTTCAACCAGACGCTGACGAGCGTGAACGACGCCGTCGTCCGCCTCGGCGTGATCGAGGGCGACTTCCACTGGCACAGCCACGAGTCCGAGGACGAGTTCTTCCTCGTGCTCGAGGGCGAGCTCGTGATCGAGATCGAGGGCCGCGAGACGGTACGGCTCGGTCCACACCAGGGCTTCACCGTGCCTCGCGGCGTCTCGCACCGGACGAGTGCCCCGGTGCGCACGGTGATCCTGATGGTGGAGCCGGCCGGAGTCGTTCCCACCGGCGACTGACCGGAACCGGGGCCAGGCCCCGAACGGAACGCGTGACACTTCTGCAACACCGTTTGCGTGGGGCCAGGCCCCGGTTGTGCGTGGGGCCTTGCGTGGGGCCAGGCCCCGGTTGGGTCGGGGCCTGGCCCCTGAACTGCTCCATCCCCACCCGCGTCGGAGGAGCATCACAGGTCCTCGGCCAGGAGCTCCATCAGCAGACCGTCGTGCCAGTCCGCGCCGCCCACGTCGCGCTCATACCGGCGCATGACTCCGACCGACCGGAACCCGGCCTTCTCGTAGGCCCGGATCGCGGGCGTGTTGGCCGCTGCCGGGTCGATCGTGATCCGGTGGTGGCCGCGCTCAGAGATCAGCATCCGCACGACCTCCCGCACCGCGGCCGTCCCGATGCCGCGGTTGTGGAGCGCCGGATCGAGGAAGAGGTCGATCGAGGCGTGGCGGTACTTCGGCTCGAGTTCCTCCGAGAACTGGATCATCCCGGACACCGCCCCGTCCACCTCGATCACGAGCCGGGTCGCGTCGGGGTCGTCGGTGAACGGCCACCCGGGATCAGGCTCGTCCCACCAGCGCGCCACGTCCGGCGTCGCGCGGATGCGCAGGAGCTCGGGCCCGTCCGCACGGGTCATCGGGCGCAGCCGCATCTCCGGGCGCTAGATGGTTGATTCCGAATCCACGTGATGTCCAAGGCGCAAGCCTCCAGGCTTGCGCCGGTCGGTGGGCATCTGCGAACACGCAGATCCCACCGGGGTGCGAACCGAGCAGCGCAAGGACGCAGGGAGCGTTCATACCGGGTCGTATGGGTGCGACCGAGGACACATCGATGCGACGGTTCAAGCGGTCAAGGGCGACCGCCTTGACCGCGATCCGAGGCGTCTGCGATCACGCAGACGCCGAGGCGCAGCCCCACCAGCGCGACGCCGTGCGGTGCGCCGTCCGTGCGTCCAGGCGCGCGCCGAATTCGGAATCAACCATCTAGTGGTGGAACCAGCGCCGCAGGCCCCACGACCGGAACGCGGCCAGCGTGTGGCCGTTCGACGCCACCTGGAAGTTGTAGCCCTTCGGGCTGGTTGAGTCGAAGTAGGAGACGGCGTGCACGAAGGCGTGGTGGTGGATCCACTTGGCCGCGCCGGCCATCCATCCCGGGGTGCGCGGGTCCGAGGCCGGGGAGGCGGTCTCCGCGATGAACATCCGCTTCCCGTGGATGCGGGCGAAGTGGTAGGCGTTCTGGAAGATGTCGCGGAACGAATGCCACTTCTGGCCGGGGAAGTTGTAGCCGTCGGCGCCGACCCAGTTCACGTACTTGTCGCCGGGCCAGAACGACGCCGCGACGCCTCGCCCGAAGTCGAACGCCATCGGGCACCACACGAGGCGCACGTTCGTCGCGCCGGCGGCGTGGAAGATCCCCCACAGATGCCGCCACGCGGCGATCACCTCGGTCGGCGTGCCGATGTAGCGGGGATGGCCGTTGGGCTGGTCGAACTCGTAGAACGGCCGCAGGAACACCCGCCCGCCGGCGTGCCGCAGCGCCACGGCGGCCGGGCGGATGGTCGCGTCCTCGTTGCCGGCGGCGATGGCCGCCGCCGTCGTCTTCGGCGCCGCCGACCAGGACACGAGCGGGAGGTGCCCGCCGCGCAGGTACGTCCCCATGTCCGACCAGCGGGAGAAGTCCCACGGCACGTACCGGTTCACGATCGCGAGCCGGCGGCCGACGCGCTTCTGCAGCGTGCCGATGCCGCCGGGCTCGTTCGGGAACGCCCCCCACAGCGCGCCATGGGTGGGCACCGCGGGGGGGTTCACCGCCAGCGCAGGCGTGGCGGCCACCAGGGCTGAGAGGAGGGCGATGGCGAGGCACGCGCGGCGCACGCCCTCACTCTCCACGATCGGTGTTAGGACGACGCACGAGACTTGTAAAATCCTGGAGATCGCCGGCGCGGCCGGTCAGTCGTCAGGCCACGCCGGCGGGTCGCTGGCCGGGAACGACTCCATGGACGCCTCGTCCACCGGGTCGACGTCGCGCACGGTCCAGAGCGCGTCTCCGCGCGAGATGACCACCTCGTCCGAGCGGCCGCGCACGTGCCCGGGTGCGATCAGGCGGACGCCCTCCTCGTGCAGGCGCCGGGCCTCGTCCGCTGAGACGCCGAGGGAGGCGTGGCAATCCGGCCGGCCGCACTCGCAGGTGACGGTTCCGAGTGGCACCGCGTCACCTTATCGCAGCCTCGCCACGCCCCCCACCGGCGGACTGGCCGTCCGCGGGCGGGCCGCATAGACTGCGGCCGATGACCCGGTACGTGTACGACTTCTCCGAGGGATCCAAGGAGATGCGCGACCTGCTGGGGGGCAAGGGCGCAAACCTCGCCGAGATGACCTCGATCGGCCTGCCGGTGCCGGACGGGTTCACGATCACGACCGCCGCGTGCCTCGACTACCTGAACGCCGGCGGCACGTGGCCGGACGGCCTGAAGGACGAGGTGGCCGAGCACCTCGCGAGCCTGGAGCAGCGGATCGGGAAGGGGCTCGGCGACCCGTCGGACCCGCTGCTCGTCTCGGTGCGGTCGGGGTCGCCGGTGTCGATGCCCGGGATGATGGACACGATCCTGAACCTCGGTCTGAACGACCGCTCCGTCGAGGGCCTGGCCCGGCGCAGCAGCGACGAGCGCTTCGCCCTCGACTCGTACCGGCGCTTCGTGCAGATGTTCGGCGACGTCGTCATGGGCGTGGACGGGCACCTGTTCGAGGATGCGCTCGACCGCGCCAAGCGCGACCGCGGCGTCCGCTCCGACGTCGATCTCGACGCCGGCGACCTGCGCCGGCTGCTCGAGAGCTTCCAGGCCATCTACCGCTCGGGCACGGGCGAGGACTTCCCGCAGGAGCCGGCGGAGCAGCTCGACCGCGCCGTCTCGGCCGTGTTCCGCTCCTGGAACACGCCGCGCGCGATCACCTACCGCCGCCACGACAACATCCCCGACGACCTGGGGACGGCCGTGAACGTGGGCCAGATGGTGTTCGGCAACATGGGCTCGACGAGCGCCACCGGCGTGGCGTTCACCCGCAACCCCTCGACGGGCGAACGGGAGCTCTACGGCGAGTTCCTGGTGAACGCCCAGGGGGAGGACGTCGTCGCCGGCATCCGCACGCCGCGGCCGCTGCCCGAGCTCGAGGAGGTGACGCCGCAGGCCTTCGCGGAGCTCACCGAGGCGATGGAGCGGCTCGAGTCGCACTACCGCGAGATGCAGGACCTCGAGTTCACGATCGAACAGAGCAAGCTCTACATCCTGCAGACGCGCACGGGGAAGCGCACCGCCCAGGCCGCCGTCCGCGTTGCCCGCGACCTCGTGTCCGAGGGCGTGGTCGACCGGCGCACGGCCATCGGCCGCATCGACCCCGGGCAGCTGGACCAGCTGCTGCACCCGGGCATCGACCCGGGCGCCCGGTTCGACGTGCTCGCGACGGGGCTGAACGCCTCGCCGGGCGCGGCCGTCGGCAAGGTGGTGTTCGACGCCGACACGGCCGAGGCACGCGGACGCGCGGGCGAGCCGGTGATCCTCGTGCGCTGGGAGACGACGCCGGACGACATTCACGGCGTCATCCAGGCCCAGGCGGTCGTGACCGCGCACGGCGGCATGACCTCGCATGCGGCGGTGGTCGCCCGCGGGATGGGCAAGCCGTGCGTGTGCGGCGTCGAGGCGCTCCAGATCGATCCGGCCGCGGGCCGCTTCACGGTGAACGGCACGACGGTCGCCGAAGGCGACGAGATCTCGGTCGACGGCGGCCGCGGCCTCGTGATCCGCGGCGCCGTGCAGCTCGTTCCGCCCCAGATCAACGAGGACTTCCAGGCCATCACGAGCTGGGCCGACGAGGTCCGCCGGCTCGGCGTCGAGGCCAACGCGGACACGCCCGAGGACGCCGCCCGGGCGCGCGAGTTCGGCGCCGAGGGCATCGGCCTGTGCCGCACCGAGCACATGTTCTTCGGCGACGACCGCCTGCCGGTGATGCGCGAGATGATCCTGGCGTCGCACGAGACCGGCCGCCGGGCGGCGCTCGACCGGCTGCTGCCGTTCCAGCAGTCGGACTTTGAGGGCATCCTCACGGCGATGGCCGGCTACCCGGTGACGATCCGGCTGCTGGATCCGCCGCTGCACGAGTTCCTGCCGTCGCTGGACGAGATCGGCCCCGGCCAGGAGCGGCTGGCGGCCCGGGTGAAGGCGCTGCAGGAGGTGAACCCGATGCTCGGCACGCGCGGCTGCCGGCTCGGCATCCTCTACCCGGAGATCTACGAGATGCAGGTGCGCGCGATCGTGCGCGCGGCCCGCGAGGTGAGCGCGACCGAGGTCGAGATCATGCACCCGCTGGTCGCGTTCGCCGAGGAGCTGCGGCGCCTGCGGGCGCTCACCGAACAGGTGATCGAGGAGGAGGGCGGCGGCGGCCTCGCGCTCCGTATCGGCAGCATGATCGAGGTTCCCCGGGCGGCGCTGCTGGCGGACCGGATCGCGCCCTACGCCGACTTCTTCTCGTTCGGGACGAACGACCTCACGCAGACGGCGCTCGCCTTCTCCCGCGATGACGCCGAGGGCAAGTTCCTGACCGCCTACCTCGAGGACGGCGTCCTCTCCCGCAACCCATTCGAGACGATGGACGACGGCGTCCGCGCGCTCGTGGCGATGGCGGTCGAGAAGGCGCGCTCGGTGAAGCCGGGCATCCGGATGGGCATCTGCGGGGAGCACGGCGGCGATCCCGACTCGATCGCGTTCTGCCACCGCGCGGGGCTCGACTACGTGTCCTGCTCGCCGTTCCGCGTGCCCATCGCCCGGCTGGCGGCCGCCCAGGCGGTCATCGCCGACGGATGAAGATCGACGTCGCGTTCACGCCCGGCGAGCCGCCGCAGGCGGCGGTCGCCATCGTCATCGACGTGCTCCGGGCGACCACCACGATCGCCAACGCGCTCGAGCAGGGGTACGCGCGCGTGCTGGCCTGCGCCGGGCTCGACCGCGCCCGTGAGCTGGCGGGACGGCTGGGCGACGGGACGGTGCTCGCGGGCGAGCGCGAGTGCGTGCGCCCGGAAGGGTTCGCGATGGGTAACTCACCGCGTGAGTTCGCCGACGGAAGTCCCGGCGGCGAGACGCTGGTGCTGTCGACCACCAACGGCACCCGGGCCGTGGTCGCCGCGGCGGCCCGGGCCGACACGGTGCTCGTCGGCAGCCTCGCCAATCTGACCGCGTGCGCCGCCGCCGCCGCCCGCAGCGCCCGCCGGGCCAAGGGCGACGTGCTCGTCCAGTGCGCCGGCGTCTCGGGGGCGTTCGCCATCGACGACGCCTACACGGCCGGCCGCTACGTCGCCGAGCTGCGCGTCTGGCTGGCGGAGTGGGAGACGACCGACGCCGCCCAGGCCGCCGAGGCGATCGCGACCTCGTTCCCGTCCTCCGTCGAGGGCCTGGGCGCCTCGCAGAGCGCCCGCAACCTGCGGGCAGCCGACCTCTTCGACGATGTCCGCTACTGCGCCCGCGAGAGCGTCCTCGACGTCGTGCCGTCCGTCGGCGACGTCGACGGGGACGTGGCGCTGATCACCCCGTAGACCTGCGTCCGACCCCCGTTTTGGGGTGTCTCGGCGGGGTGTAGGAGGGGGTGGAAGGCGCAGAGGGCGTACAGTTCCCATGTGTCACGAGACCAGCTGCTGGGTCGGGCCCGTCGCGCCGTCCTGGCCGTCGCCGGGACCGCGGGCCTCGGCAGCCGGGACAAGCGCAGGCAGGCGGACGAACCCAACCCGACTGGGCGGGAGGCCACGCCCGGGCTGCCGCCGCGCATCGAGCGCGAGCGCCGGCCGGGCATGCCGCCGGAGCGCGGGCCGGTCGCGGGCCTCCCGCCGAGCATCGACCGCGAGCAGCCGGTCGCGGGGCAGCCGCCGCGGATCGAGCGCGGCGGCGGGCCGTCGCTGCCGCCCCGGATCGAGCGCGACCCGACGCCCGAACCGGAGCCCGAGCCCGTGTCCGAGCCCGAGCCGCCGCCCGAGCCCGAGGCGCCTCGCACGAAGCGCCGCAGGCGCACGCGGGCGGCGACGACGCCCGCCGACGCGTCTGCGGGCGGGGCGGCCGAGCCCGCCGTCGCGGTGAGCGACTCACCCGAGCCGGACTATCAGCCCAAGCACGCCCGGGCCGCGGCCGCCGCGTCCTCGCACGCGGAGCCGACGTCCGCGGCCGAGGCGGAGCCGGGCCGGGTCGCGCCGGTGCGGCCCGATCCGTTGGCCTCGCCGGTGAAGAACGTCCTCCGCTCGCATCAGCGGCTCGCCTACGTCCTGCTGGCCGTCATCCTGGTCGCGTCCGCCGGCTTCTGGGTGCTGCGCATCCACCAGCGGATCGGCGAGCACACGCTCGAGGCGGGCATCACGAAGCAGCAGCATGCGCCGACCGTGCAGTGCGCCTCGCTGCAGTCGAACGGCTCGGCATGGGCGTGTGCGGTCGTCTACCGGGCCGAGTCCGTGTGCCTGATCGCGCGGGTGAGCGTGCTCGGCAGCTGGAGCACGGCGATCGGCCAGCACCGCTGCGAGCGGGTTCCGCGCCTGGCCGCCCTCGCCCCGGGCACGATCACGTCCACGATGGTCGCGGCCGACATCGACCGCCGGGAGGGCCGGGCCGACTTCGTCTGCGACAAGCTGCCGTCCCACAAGGTGCGATGGGCCTGTGAACGGCCGCTCGAGACGGGCGGCCAGTGCCTGGTCGTCCGCGTCATCCAGTGGACCTCGTGGAACGTGCTCGACGGCGGCAAGGCGTGCGCGCACGATCCCAAGCTGCAGAAGGCGCTCAAGCACACCCCGGCGTAGCGACTGCCCGCGGCGACCCCGGCCTCGGCGTGGTTTTTTGGGGGAGGCCGCAGGCGAACGGCCTCCCCCAACCGACCCCATCTCGCCGCTCGTCAGGTGGGCTCCTCGACCTCAGCGGCGAAACACATCGGCACGCCCAGCCTACGGAGTCACGTCCGCGAGGGGCACCCCTCTTTACGGAATTCTTGGGAAATGCACACCATTGGCGACGGGTTCGGGGCCCGGCGGCTCACCGGCGGCCGCGGCCGAAGCTGTTCGCCCGCGGCGCGGCCGCCCGCAGCCTGCGCAGGTCGACCACGTGCCCGCCCTGGCCGGCCCCGGTGCCGGCCGCCCGTGCCGCGGCCCGTTCGGCGGCCGCGCTCACGTCCGGGCGGCCGGCATAGGTGAGGCCGCCGACCCGGTCGGCGATCACGTTGACGGCGCCGTCGCGGCGCTCGAGCCGCCCCCACACCTGCACGAGCGGCTCGGCGCGGACGGCGATGCGGTCGCGCTCGTACACCGCCGGCGGGCAGATCACGTTCGTCATGCCGGACTCGTCCTCGACCAGCAGGAACACGATCCCCTTCGCCGTGCCCGGCCGCTGCCTGGCGATGGTGATGCCGGCGATGGTGACCCGCCCGAGCGGCGCATCGGCCAGCCGGTCGGCGGTGAGGATGGTGGGGTCGAGCGTCGGTCGCAGGAGCGCCATCGGATGCGGCCCCGTGGTCAGGCTCATGGCCTCGTGGTCGGCGACCATCCGCTCCCAGTCGGACATGCGCGCAAGCGCGGGGGTGGGGGAGGCGTCGAGCGGGAGCGCGAGCTGTGCGGCGCCCTCCGTCCCTGCGGGCGCCCGGTGCAGCGGCAGCTCCCACAGGAGCCGCCGGCGGTTTGCGTCGAACGCGTCGCAGGCTCCGGCGCGGACGAGGCTCTCGAGCTGGTCCGAGGCGAGCGGCGCCCGCCGAACCAGATCTCCGAGGCCGGCGAACGGCCCCTCCGCGTCGCGCTCGGCAACCAGGCCCTCCGCCCGGGCGCCCACCCCCTTGACGTAGCCGAGCCCGATCCGCACCGCACGGCCGCCGTCCTCGACGGTGCACGCCGCGCCGCTCCGGTTCACGTCGGGCGGCCGCACGCGCACGCCGCGGCGCTCGCCGTCGCGCAGGAGCGTCGCCGGCGGGTAGAAGCCCATCGGCTGCGCGTTCAGGAGCGCGCACAGGAACTCGGCCGGGAAGCTCCGGTGCAGCCAGGCCGACTGGTAGGCGAGGATGGCGAACGCGACCGCGTGGCTCTTGGGGAAGCCGAACTCCGAGAAGGCCACCACCTTCTCGAACACCCGCACGGCGGTCTCCTCGTCCACGCCGCGGCCGGCCGCCCCGGCGCAGAACCGCTGCCGGTGGCGCTCGAGCGCCTCGCGGCTGCGCTTGCGGCTCATCGCCCGGCGCAGGCCCTCGGCCTCGCCCGTGGAGAATCCGGCGAGCGCGATCGCCACCTCGAGCACCTGGTCCTGGAACACGACCACGCCCAGGGTGTCCGCCAGCACGGGCTCGAGCAGGGGATGGTCGTAGGGCGGCTCGTAGGCGG
Source organism: uncultured Actinomycetes bacterium (assembly GCA_963843705.1). Lineage (GTDB taxonomy): Bacteria > Actinomycetota > Thermoleophilia > Gaiellales > JAICJC01 > JAICJC01. Next base: position 53,853 of record CAWJLQ010000003.1, on the reverse strand, counting down.
GGTCGGCGCGGCGGGCGCGGCGGTGCGCGATGTAGGGGTTCACCGCGTCGCCGACGATCGGCCCCGGCCGCACCAGGGCCACCTGCACGGTCAGGTCGTCGAGGTTCTCCGGCAGCGTCTGGTGCAGCGACTGCATCTGCGCCCGGCTCTCGATCTGGAACACGCCGACGGTGTCCGCCCGCTGGATCTCGGCGTACACCGCGGGATCGTCGAAGCCCACCCGCGAGAGGTCGACGGGCGCACCGCGCGACTCGGCGATCAGGTCGACACATTCCTCGACGGCGGAAAGCATCCCCAGGCCGAGCAGGTCGATCTTGAGGAAGCCGGCGTCGGCGCAGGAGTCCTTGTCCCACTGGCAGATCTGGCGCCCCTCCATCGCGGCCGGGATCACCGGCACGAGCTCGACCAGCGGCCGGGTCGAGATCACCATCCCGCCCGAGTGCTGGCTGATGTGGCGGGGGAGGCCCATGATCTCCTCCATCAGGAAGGCGAAGGCGCGCCAGCGCGGCGACTCCGCCCGCTCCCGCAGCTGCTCGGCCTGCTCGGGGCCGATCGCGCCCCACTCGTCGGCCAGCCGGGCCATGCGCTCGACCTCGCCCTGGGGCAGCGCGAGCGCCTTGCCCAGGTCGCGGATCGCGCCGCGGACGCGGTAGGTGGGGAAGGCGGCCACGAGCGCCGCGTGCTCGGGCCCGTAGCGGTCGACCACCTCGAGCATCAGCCCCTCACGCACGTCGCGGGGGAAGTCGAGGTCGATGTCGGGCACGCTCGCGAGCTCTTCCGACAGGAACCGGCCGAGGAAGAGGCGGGCGGCGACGGGGTCCACGTGGGAGAGGCCGATCAGGTAGCACACGATCGAGCCGACGCTCGAGCCGCGGCCGCGCCCGGGCGGGAGCAGGTGGCGGCCGGCGCTCCTGCCGCGCACGCGCGCGGCCACCTCGCGGGCCATCTCGAGGATGTCGCGGTGGAGCAGGAAGAACCCGGCCAGGCTGTGGCGCTCGATCAGCCGCAGCTCCTCGTCGAGCCGGGCGCGGGCCTCGTGCAGGTGGGGGGAGCCGGCGTAGCGGCGCTCGAGCTCCTCGCGGCAGATGCGTGCGAGCGCGCTGCCGGCGGGCTCGCCGCCGGCGAAGTCGGGATAGCTGTAGCCGAGGTCGTGGGTGAGGTCGAAGCGGCACCGTTCCGCCACCTCGGCCGCGCCGCGTACTGCCGTGGGCTCGAAGCGGGCGGCCGTCTCGGCGGGAGCTCGCAGCACGGACTCGTGGTTTCCGCGCCGCTCCGCCTCGCTCGCCTCCAGGGTGGTGTTCGTCCGGATGGCGACGAGCGCGTCCTGCAGGAGCGCGCGCCGGCGGGTGTGGGCGTGGGGGTCGCCGGTGGCGACGGTGCGCACGCGCAGGCGTTCCGCCAGCTCGGCCAGGAGCCGGTTGCGGCGGACGTCGCCGCGGGCGAACGGGCGCTGGAGCTCGATCGAGAAGCGGTCGCGGCCGAAGGCGGCCCGCAGGCGCAGGGCGATCTCCTCCGCCTCGTGCAGGCGGCCCTCGGCCACCGGCCGGGCGACTGCTCCATGGCGGGCGCATCCGGACAGGCAGTGCAGACCCTCGGCGTGGCGCTCGACCAGCGCGAGCGTCGCCGCGGGCGCGCGGCGGTCGTCGGCGTGGGCGGCGGTGATGAGCCGGCACAGGTTGCGGTAGCCGGCCGCGTCCTCGGCCAGCAGCGTCAGGTGGCCGCCGCCCGTGAGCGTGATCTCGGCGCCGGTGATCGCCCGCACCCCGACCTCGCGGGCGGCGTGGGCGAAGGCGAGCGATCCGCACAGGCCGTCGTGGTCGGTCAGGGCGACCGCCTCGTACCCGAGCGCCGCCGCCCGCTCGGCCAGCTCCTCGGGCTGCGAGGCGCCGTCGAGGAACGAGAAGCAGGAGTGGGCGTGGAGCTCGGGGTAGGTCACGCGGGTATGCCGGATCGAACAGGTGTTCGATGCGAGCATAGCCCGACCATGTCCCAATTGGCGGGCGCGGCGACCGTCAATTGGGCGGAGAGGCGAACGAACCGGTCGGTGCTGCAGTCAAACACCACATGCACGAGCATCGACTGCGGTGGCTGATCCTCGCCCTTGCGGCGGCAGCGTGTGGAGCGGGCATCGCCTGGCAGCTCACCAGGAGCACGCCGCTTCCGAGCGGGCGATACCGCCTCGTGATCTCCGAGCTGACACTCGGCCAGGACGTCGTCTACACCGAGGGCTTCCGATCGTACGTCGCCGTTTCCGCGGCCGCCGGAGGAGGCACGTCCGTCACCGTCCCGCGGACGGATGGGCCGGCGTTCTCGAGGCGGCTCGCGCCCGGCCGGTACGTCATCACGAGCTGGCTGCGGCCGTGCGACGGCAACTGCGGCACCCTCGACGCTCCGACCGGCCGCTGCCGGCTCACGGTCACCGTCGGCCGCGGCCGGCCGGCGAACTACGACGTCCTGGTGCACCCCGGCCACGCCTGCCGGATCGAGCCGGTCTTCCACGGATAGCCCGCCGCCCGGCATGACACCCTTCCCGGATGCCGCCCGACCCCGCCGACGTCATCCGTCCCGAGACCGCCCTCGAGCGCGCGATCTGCGCCGACCCCGCCTGGAGGGCGGGCGTCGCCTGGGGCGAGCCGCGGCCGGGGCATCCCGAGGGCGCGGTGATCGAGCACGTGGCCGACGTCCTCGCAAACGTCGAGCGGGTCGCGCTCGACCCCGCCGACCGCGCCCGGCTGCGGCTCGCGGCGATCGTCCACGACGCCTTCAAGGCCGACGTCGACCGTTCCCGGCCGAAGGCGGGCGAGAACCACCACGCGATGCGGGGGCGCCGCTTCGCCGAGCGCTACCTCGACGACGCCGACCTGCTGGACGTGATCGAGCTCCACGACGACGCCTACCTGGCATGGCGCAGGGGAAGTCGCGACGGAGACTGGCCCGAAGCGGAGCGCCGCGTGCGGGCGCTGCTCGAGCGGATCGGCGATCGCTACGGCCTCTACGCGCGCTTCTACCAGGCCGACAACGAGACCGGCGGCAAGACGGACGAGCACCGCCACTGGCTCGCCGGCCTGCACGACGGCCTGCGGCTGGTGACGGAGCGGCTCACGCTGATCGCGCTTCCGCTCGAGGCGGCGCGTGCGCTCGCCGCCGGCGACCGCACCCGCGCCGCGGGAGTGCTCGGCGCCGCGCTCCCGGACGGGTGGCCGGACGAGGAGCTGGCCGGCATCCTGCCCGCTTACCGCGACCGCCTCGCCGCCGACCCGGAGACGATCGGGTTCGGCATCTGGGCCGTCGCCCGCACCGATCCGCGCGTCGTCGTCGGATCGGCCGGGTTCAGCGGGCCGCCTGACGAGGGCGAGGTCGAACTCGGCTACGGCGTCCATCCGGCCCATCGCCACGCCGGCTGCGCCACGGAGGCGGCGGTCGCGCTCGTCGGCTGGGCGCTCGGCCGCGAGGACGTCACCCGCGTGATCGCCGAGTGCGACGAGGGCAACGCCGCCTCGATCCGCGTGCTGGAGAAGGCGGGATTGCGCCGCGCGCACGTCCGCGCCGGCACGATCCGGTGGTCGACTGCATAGACGGGGTCTGACCCCGTCCAGGCATCGCTAGCAGGGCTTGAACTGCACCTCTGCGACCTCGACGGCCGCCCCGCCGCGGCGGCCGGCGATGTCGCGGACGACGTCGGCCCAGAGCGACTCGATCAGGCGCTCGCGGCCGCGGGCCGCCTGCCACGCCCAGATGGCGCTGACGCCCTCCTCGTCGCGCGTGATCACGCGCCCGCGCCAGCGTCGCCACCAGCCCGGGTAGGGGCAGATGTAGACCTGGTACGTGCAGGCTTCCGGGTCCGGCGCCACCGCCGGCTCAGGCCTTCCCACTGCAGACCTCCTCCATCCTCGAACGCGCCGGACATGAGTATGTCAGCCGGTCCGGAACGGGTCAAGCTGGAAGCACGAGGAAGCCGTCTGTGGAAGGATCTGGAAGGATCATGCACGCTGGGCCCACCACGCCTCCGTCCGCCGGTCGCAGAACACCACCACGTCGGCGCCGCCGCGCAGCACGAGCTCGAAATAGCGGCGGTGGACGGGCCGGGCGGTCCACCAGCCCTCGTCCACCCGCCACTCGTCGCGGACACATTCCACCGGCCGGCCGCCGACGGCGATCGGGGCGCCGCCGGCGTCGCAGCGCACCGCCGCACGTCTCGGGCCGCCGATGGTGCGCGTCAGGGTGGGGCGGGCCATCCCGGCAGCATAGCGAACACGTGTTCGCTCGGACGCCCTGCGATTGCGCGGATGGTTGCAAAGTGGCCGGATCGAGCGGAGGATGAGAATGTGTCAGCTCACCGGCCGCTGATTCTCGCCTACCACGCCACGAGCGATTCGTGGGGCTCGCCTCTGGCGATCTCGGAGGAGGCGCTCGATCACCAGGCGGCGTACCTGCGCCGGCACGGATACGAGGGGCTGACGTTCGCGGACGCGGAGCGCAGGCGCGGGCAGGCCGCCCTGCCGCCGCGCACCGTCGTCTTCACCTTCGACGACGGGTACACGTCCACCCTGCGCGCGGCCGAGACGCTCGCCCGCCACGGCTATCCCGGCACCGTCTTCGTCGTCACCCGCTTCGCCGGCTCCGGCGAGCGGTTGCGCTGGCCGGGGATCGAGCACGAGTTCGTGCGCGCCGGGGAGGAGCTCGACCCGCTCGGGTGGGACCCGCTCGCAGGCCTCGTCGAGCGCGGATGGGAGGTGGGGTCGCACACCGTCACCCATCGCCTGCTGACCGAGCTGGGCGACGCCGACCTCGAGCGCGAGCTGACCGAGTCCCGGCGCGTGCTCAGCGAGCGGCTGGGCGAGTGCCGCACGATCTCGTACCCCTACGGCCAGGCCGACGCCCGCGTCGCGGCGGCCGCCGTGGCGGCCGGCTACGAGGCCGGCTGCACGCTGACGGGGGCCCATGTGGCCGACGAGCGGTACCTGCGGCCGCGGGTGAACATGACCTGCGCCGACACCGGCGCGCGGCTGGCGCTCAAGGTCTCGCCGGCAGGCGTCGGCCTGCGCCGCAGCAGGGCGGCTCGCACCGTCCGCCGTCTGCGCCGTCGCCGCGACTGGCTGCCGACGCAGGCCGGCGGGCGCATGACGACCCTGCCTTGACGCCCCGGGCGGTCGATGCTAGAACCGTGGTCAGGTGGGCTGTTGCGAACCATGATGTCGTCTCGGGCCGCGGGCGCGTAGCGTGGCGGCCCCGTCCTCGGCGCTGCGCCGGCGCGCCCGCGAGCTCTCGTACCGCATGCGCTACCTGTTGAACGCCTATCCCGCGACGTACATGCCGATCGCGCGACTGCGACACCGCGGCGTGCCCGAGTACCTGGTGGAGCGCGACACCGAGCTCGTGATCGAGGGCTGCGGACGCGCGGGCAGCACGTTCGCCGTGCTCGCGTTCGAGTCGGCCCAGCCGCGCCACGTGCGGATCGCGCACCACACCCACGCGGCCGCGCAGGTGATCACGGCGGTGCGCTGGGGGATCCCGACGCTCCTGATCGTGCGCCCGCCGCTCGAGTCGGCGCTCGCCCACATGGCCCGGCGTGACATCGCCGCCCGGCCGACGCTGGTTTCGTGGATCCGCTTCCATCGCCGGATCGTCCCGGTGCGCGACGGCGTCGTCGCGGTCAGCTTCGCCGACATGACCGCCGACTTCGGCGCCGTCACCGAGCGCGTGAACGAGGCGTTCGGCACGACCTTCGGCGTCTTCGAGCACACCCCGGAGCACGAGGCGGCGGTCTTCGCCGACATCGAGGGCCGCAACCGCGACCGCTGGGGCGGCCAGATGACGGGCGAGCGGGCCCGGTCGCTGGCCCGGCCCACCGCCGAGCGCACGGTGCTCAAGGAGCGCCGCCGCGCCGAGCTCGACGCGCCCCAGCTGGCGGGCCTGCGGGCGCAGGCCGAGGGTCTGTACCGGATGCTGGTGGGCGAGCCCGCGACCGTCGCCTGACGGCCGCCGACCGGATAGGGGCCACCGCGGACGCCGCGCCGCGACCTCGGACGCCCGGCCGGCTGCTCTTCGTCGGCGGCCTGCACCGCAGCGGCACCTCGCTCGTCCACCGCTGCCTGGCCGCGCATCCCGACGTGAGCGCGTTCTCGGACACGGGCGTGTCCGAGGACGAGGGCCAGCACCTGCAGACCGTCTACCCGCCCGACCACCGCTCCGGCGGTGCGGGGCTGTTTGCGTTCGACCCGTCGGCCCACCTGACCGAGCGCTCGCGGCTCGTCTCACCCTCGAGCCGTGACCGGCTCCTGGCCGAATGGGGGCGCCACTGGCGTGCCGACGCCGCCGTCGGGATCGAGAAGTCGCCGCCGAACCTGATCCGCGCGCGCTTCCTGCAGGCGCTCTTTCCCGACGCCGCCTTCGCGATGGTGATCCGCCACCCCGTCGCCGTCGCGTGCGCGACCCAGAAGGGCCGCCGCCGGCTGCTGTCGTACGGGGCGCTCGTCCACCACTGGGTGGCGTGCCACACCCTGCTCGCCGGAGACGCGCCCTACGTGCGCGGACTCCACGTCATCCGCTACGAGCGGCTCGTCGGCGACCCCGACGCCGCCCTGGCGCCGGTGTTCGCGGCCGTCGGCCTGGCGCCGTGCCGGGTGTGGGATCTCGTCCGCCCCGGCATCGACGAGCGCTACTTCGGGCGCTGGCGCGGCGCGCCGAATCCGATCCGGCGCCTCGACCGCGACCGGACGGTGCACCGGTTCGAGCCCGCGGTCGCGCGCTTCGGCTACAGCCTGATCCACCTGGAGCGGTCGGAGCCCGGCGCCATGCTGGGCGGGCTATCGTCTTGACCGAAGTGCAAACGATCCGGCGGCGTCCTCATGCGTGACCGCATCGCTGCGGCGGTGCTCGCCGCGCCCGTGCGCACCGGCCGCGCCGGATCGAGGCTCGGAGCGGGGCTCGACCTGGTCGCCTCCGCCGGCGCGCGTCAGAGCCTGCGCCGCATGCTCCAGGAGCCCCGCCTGCGCGCCATGCGCGACGAGCTCTACGAGGGGCTGTGGCGCGAGGCCGCCGGGGAGATCGGCGCCACCGTCGGCCGGCGGCCGGGCGCGCTGCTGGAGATCCGGCTGGACGGTCGGCGGACGTGGGCGTACCGGCAGGAGGTCGCCCTCGACTCCGCCGTCACGCTGCGGGCGTCGCTCGAGAAGCAGCTCGCCCACGAGCTCCTGACCGGGCTCGGCATCCCCGTCCCCGAGCACGTGGTCTGCGACGCGGGCCGGCTCGGGCCGGCCCTGCGGTTCCTGTCCGATCATCCCGAGGGCGTCGTCGTCAAGCCGGCCGGCGGCACCGGCGGCGGAATCGGGACGACGGCGAGCGTGTGCACGGAGCGCCAGCTGCGCCGGGCGGTGCTCTTCGCCGCCCGGACGTCCGCGCGGGTGCTGGTCGAGGCCCGGGCGCCCGGGGACGTCCACCGGGTGCTCTTCCTCGACGGCGAGCTCCTCGACGTCGTCCGTCGCGAGCCGCCGCACGTCGTCGGCGACGGCCGCTCGCCCGTGCGGGTGCTGATCGACCACGAGAACACCCGGCGGCTCGAGGCGCGCGGACGCGCGTGCCCGTCGTTCCTGACCGTGACCCTCGACTGCGTCCTCGAGCTGGCGAACGGCGGCCGCACGCTGGCGAGCGTTCCCGCCGACGGCGAGCGGGTGCGCGTCAAGGCGACGACGAACCACTCCGGCCCCGCCGACTGCCACACCGTGAGCGCGCAGTTGGCTCCCGAGGCGGTGGACGAGCTGCGGCGGGCGGTCGCGGCGACCGGCATCCGGCTCGCCGGCGTGGACGTGATCACGCCGGACGTGACCCGGCCGCTGCGGGAGTCGGGCGGCGTCGTGCTCGAGGTGAACGGCAACCCGGCGCTGCACCAGCACTACCAGGTGGCGGATCCGGCACAGGCCGCCCACGTGTGCGTGCCGGTGCTGCGGAGGGTGTTCGCGGCTTCACCGCCGTGGCCTCCGGCAGAGATCACCTGAGACTTGCGCCGGGCCCGGCCCGCCGCTGATACTTCCTCTGCACGGACGACCCCCGAGCGCCGTGCCGCCTCTGGCACGGAGGAGAGCGTGACGATGACGACCGACAAGCCGACCTCGGCAGCGCTGCACCCAGGACCCGGATTCCGCGTCCGCACCCGGATCGACCGGCCCGACCCCGACGTGGTGGCCGGGTTCCGCGAGTTCGAGACGCCCGACGCGTCCGACATGATGAACCGGCTCTACACCATGCGTTCGGAGATCCGGACGCTCACCGACCCCGACCTCCGGCTGGTCGGCCCCGCCTGCACCGTGAAGGTCTTCCCCGGCGACAACCTGATGGTGCACAAGTCGCTCGACGTCGCCCGGCCGGGCGACGTGATCGTGATCGACGCGGGCGGGTCGCCGATGAACGCCGTGCTGGGCGACCTGATCTCGACCAAGGCCCGCCATCGCGGCGTCGCCGGGTTCATCGTCGACGGCCTGATCCGCGACCTCCCGGCGATCCTCGCGCTCGGCGACTTCCCGGTGTTCGCCCGCGGCGTCACCCCGATCGGGCCGCTGCACCGCGGCCCGGGCGAGATCAACCATCCGATCTGCTGCGGCGGGATCGTCGTCAACCCCGGCGACATCGTGATGGGCGACCTGAACGGCATCGTGGTCGTCCCCCGCGAGATCGCCGAGGGCCTCCTGGCCAGCCTGCGCGCGAAGGCCGCGGGCGAGGCCGACTACACGGCCGCGGTCGCGCGCGGCGAGTTCTCCAACGCCTGGGTCGACCGGCTGCTCGAACAGTCGGGCATGCCGGTCGAGCGCATCGAGGTGGTCGAGGCGCCCGTGCATTCATGAAGGCCGTCCGTCCTGCCGTCGTGCTGGGCGGCCGGACGAACGCGCTCTCGATCGCCCGCGACCTCGGCGGTCGCGGCATCCCCGTGCACGCCATCGGCGATGCGCAGGCGGTCGTGCGCCACTCGCGCCACTGCACCCGGTTCCACCTCGTGCCGAAGGGGGAGGCGCAGCCCCACTACCGCCGCCTCCTGCGCGACATCGTGCCGCGCGGGTCGGTGGTGATCCCCGGCGACGACGACGCGCTCGACCTGATCGCACGCAGCCGCGCCGAGATCACCGGCTTCGGCCTGGATCCGGTGCCCGCGAACGATGCCGCGGTGCTCGACCTGCTGGACAAGGAGCGCACGTACGAGATCGCGCGGGCCGCCGGCGTCGGCGCGCCGCGCACGATCACCCTGCGCTCCGAGGACGACCTGGAGGAGGCGCTGCGCGAGATCGGGGTGCCCTGTGCGCTGAAGCCGCTGCACATCCACGAGTTCGCCCGTGCGTTCGCGCGCAAGGTGTTCCTGATCCGCGACGCGGAGACGCTCCGGCGGGCGTTCGCGAAGACCTCCGCGCTGGGCTTCGAGATGCTCCTGACCGAGATCGTGCAGGGCGGGGAGGACCGGTACTGGTCGTACTACACGTACGTGGACGAGTCGGGACGGCCGCTGTGCCGCTTCACGAAGCGCAAGCTGCGCCAGCACCCGTACGGTTTCGGCGGGGCCACCTACCACGTCACCGCCTGGGATCCCGAGGTGGCCGAGGCGGGGCAGCGCCTGCTGGCGGCCGCGGGCGCCCGCGGCATCGCCTGCGTGGAGTTCAAGCGCGACGTCCGCGACGACGGCCTGCGCCTGATCGAGTGCAACTCGCGTGTCACGGCGGCGAACGAGCTGATGCGGCTCGCCGGCGTCGATCTGGCGGGCATCGCCTACACAGCGACGCTGGGCCTGCCCGTGCCGCCCGACCGCGGCTTCCGGGAGGGGGTGCGGCTGTGGTACCCGCTCCAGGACGTGCTCGCCTACCGCGCCGGCCGCGACCGCGGAGAGCTGACGACGGGCGAGTGGCTGCGCAGCCTGGCGCACCGGCAGGGCTTTCCGACGCTCTCCCTGCGCGATCCCGTGCCCGGCCTCGTCGAGGGCCTGAAGCTACCCGGGCGGCTGCGCGCCATGGCCGGCCGCGACGGCGCAGGCGCCGACTCGTCCCGCCCCGAGGCGCCGGTCTAGCCTCGGCCGCGGGTCGCCGTCTCGATGGCGTCGAGCACGGTGCCGGCGGAGTCCTCACGGGCCTCGCCCACCGGGCCGAGGTCGAGCTGTGCCAGCCAGCGCAGGCGCGCCTCGGCCGCGACGGTGACGAGCGGCTCGACGCCGGCCGCCGCGAGCTCGTGCGCGGACTCGGCGAGCTCGTCTGCCCGCCGGCCCGCGTGGACGGAGAGCGCGCCGAGCACCCGGTCGGCGAGCGCCCCGAACTCGACCCGCTCGCCCGGGCCGGCGATCGACCGGACGACCTCGTCCTCGATCCCGAGCCGGCGCGCGGCGACGAGCATCTCGAGCACGAGCGCGTCCCGGCCCTTCATGTAGACGCTGCGGATCAGCTTGACGGCGGTCGCCCGCCCGGCGTCGCCCGCGATTGCCGACACCTGCATCCCGAGCTCCGAGCCGATCCGCTCCCAGCGCGTCGCGCCGGGCCCGGCGGCCAGCATCGGCACCGCCAGACCGCTCGCCACCACCGTTCCGAGCAGCGCGACGTCGGCATAGGCCACGCCGCGGTCGTCCATCTCGGCCGCCAGCGCCCGCTTGGCGGCGGGCGCAGCCGGCGCCGGATCGACGTAGAGCGCGCCGGGCGCGAGGTGGGGGAGGCAGGCGCGGGCCACATCGACCGCCGCTCGCGACGGCACGCAGCCCACCACGGCGTCGGCGCCGGCGACCGCCGCAGACAGGTCGTGCCAGAGCCGGATCCCCGCGGCCCGCGCCCGTCCCGCCCGTGCGTCGGCGCCGGCACGGGGGCGGACATGGACGCGCACCTCGCAGCCGCCCCGGGCGGCGAGCTCCCGCGCCCAGGCGGAAGCGAGCTCGCCGAACCCCAGAATGGTGAGGATCACGGCTCCCGATCCTACCCGGCCCCGGGGAGATCCGACCCGGCGCCTCAATCGTCCCCACCCAACGTCGATCATCGACGGTATGCCACGCCTTTCGCTCCATCTCTCCGTGCGCCGCAAGCTCTACCTGAGCTTCGGGTGCGTCGTCGCGCTCCTGGCCGCCGTCGTCGCCGTCGCCTTCTTCGCCATGACCAGCCTCGACTCCGCCCATCAGAAGGTTTCGAACCAGGTGCTGCCGCAGGTCGTCGCGGCCGACGCCGCCCGCTCCGCCGCAGGAGACATGCACTTCTCGCAGACGCGGTACGTCCTCATCCCCGGAACCCATTCCGACTACGTCGGCGACCGAGCGGCCTTCGTGCACGACCTGGCCGTCATCCGCAGCGACGTGAGCGCGGACGGCCGCGCCGACGTCCGCCGGATCGGCACGGCGTGGGCGCGGGTGAACGCGATCGACGCCCAGCTCTGGGCGGCCGTCCAGGCCGGCCGGCCGGACGCCGCGAAGGCGATCGTGTCCGGTCGCGGCAACGATGCCTCCGACGCGCTCGTCGCCGCGCTCACCGCCTACCAGAAGCACCTCTCGGCGATGAGCGATTCCGCGACGGCCGGATTCAACTCGACACGGACGTCGTCCTACTGGCTGATGGGCGCCCTCGGGGCGATCGCCGTCCTGGTGGGGCTCGCGCTCGCCTTCGTGATCAGCCGCTCGCTGGTCGGCGGCATCCGCCAGATGCTGGCCGCCGCCGAGGGCATCGCCGCCGGCGACGTCGACCAGGAGGTGCGGATGCACTCGCGGGACGAGCTGGGCGAGACCGCCGACGCCTTCCGCCGCATGATCGCCTACCTGCGCGACATGGCGACGGCCGCCGGCCGGATCGCCGAGGGGGATCTGACAGGCGACGTCACCCCGGCCTCCGAGCACGACGCGCTCGGCAAGGCGTTCGCGGTGATGACGGCCAATCTGCGCGAGCTGGTCGGTCAGATGGCCGAGGCCGCCGAGGCGCTCGCCGCGTCCGCGCAGCAGGTCGCCAGCACGTCCGACGAGGCGGGACGCGCGGTCGGAGAGATCGCATCGGCGATCACCGAGATCGCCGACGGCGCCGGCCGCCAGGTGCAGATGGTCGACGAGGCCCGCACCGCGGCCGAGCAGACCGGCGACGCCGCCGCCCAGACCGAGACGGTCGCCAAGGAGGGCGTCGCGGCCGCAGAGCAGGCCACCACGGCGATGGAGGCCCTCGAGCAGTCGACGGGCGAGGTGACTCGCGCCATCCGCGAGCTGGCCGGCAAGTCCGAGCAGATCGGCGGCATCGTCGAGACGATCACCGGCATCGCCGGGCAGACCAACCTGCTGGCGCTGAACGCGGCCATCGAGGCCGCCCGCGCCGGCGAGCAGGGCCGCGGCTTCGCCGTCGTCGCCGAGGAGGTGCGCAAGCTCGCCGAGGAGTCGCAGCAGGCGGCTGAGCGCATCGCCGCCCTCGTCGCCGAGATCCAGACGCAGACCGACGGCGCGGTGGCCGTGGTCGAGGACGGCTCGAAGCGCAGCCTCGAGTCCGGCGCCACGGTGCAGACCGCCCGCGAGGCGTTCGAGCAGATCGCCGTGTCGATCGCCGACATGCGCACCCGCATCACCCGCATCGCCGAGGCGACCGCCGAGGTGGCCGCCGTCGCCGAGGAATCGTCCGCGGCGACCGAGGAGGTGTCGGCCTCGACGTCCGAGACGTCGGCCTCGACGCAGCAGATCGCGGCGTCGGCGCAGCAGCTGGCGGACACGGCCGATGCGCTCCAGACGTCCGTGCGCCGGTTCACCCTCCCCGCGTAAGCCCTGCAAACGGGCACCGATGTCCCCCAACCGGGGGATGCCCCGGCAGCGGCGTTCGGCAAAGGTACCGCCTGGCGGCAGGATGGCGGGGCCAGGGGCGCCGCAGCCGTCCCAATGCACGGTCTTAGGGGGATTGGGCCATGGGCGTGTTCTATGCGCAGATCCGGTTCCGGGAGAGCCGGGAGTGGATGACGGTGGCGAAGGCCGAGAGCCGGCGAAGCGCGCTGGAGTACGCGTCCGCGGCATTCCGCCAGTCACGTGACGACGCCGGCCGCGCTCCCGCCGAGGTGCGTGTGCTCGCGCCTCAGTCGCTGGCGCAGCAGGCCGGCGCACCGTCCCGGTAGCCGCTCAGATGGTTGGTTCCAAATTCACGTGATGTCCAAGGCGCAAGCCGGAGGCTTGCGCCGGTCGGTGGGGATCTGCGATCACGCAGATCTCCAGCGGGTTGCGAACCGCCCTTGACCGCGGTCTGAGAGGGTCTCTCGATCACGCAGACCCCGAAGCGCGATGCGACGGTTCGCAGCCGCAGCGCCGTCGGAGGACGCTCTGCGGCGAACCGTCCGTGCATCCAGGCGCGCGTCGGATTCGGAATCAATCATCATCTAGGTGCTCGCGGATCGCCGCGGCGATCCGCAGCCGGCAGTCGTGCCCGTGCAGACGCCCCGCCTCGCGCAGCGCGGGCGCGAAGATGCCCGACACCGCCTCGGCCGGCGGGTGCAGCTCGAGCGCGGCCAGGATCGCCCCGTGCAGGCGCACGGGATCGTGCTCGGCGGCGCCGCGCACGATCCGCTGGGCAAGCGCCGGCTGGCCGAACTCCGGGTCAAGGGGCGCCACGCCGACATCCTCCCCCGGACGGTGCAGGTGCGCCCTCCCCGGCACCGTGATCGTCCATCCCCGCTTCGGCGTACCATGCGGGCATGGACGCGCGGTCCGAATACCCCAGCGACCGGCTTGACAAGTCAACCTGTTCCAGGCATTCTCAAGACACGAGCCCGGCGTGCGCGCCGGGGCGGGGCTCCGAGGCACGCTGAGCACCGACCGATGCCGCGAGGGTGGCGCGGCGGGCGTGAGCGTCTGTAGCGGCGCCGAATCGACGGGAACACATCTCCGTGGGGGACATGATGGCGCAATCACGAATCTTGGTTACGGGCGCGGGCGGGTTCATCGGGCATCACCTGGTGTCGTCTCTGAAGGCGCAGGGCGCGTGGGTGCGCGGCGTCGATCTGAAGGAGCCGGAGTATTCGCGCTCGGACGCCGACGAGTTCGTGATCGGCGACCTGCGCGAGATGGATGCATGCATGGAGACGACGGCCGGCGTCGACCAGGTGTATGCGCTGGCGGCGGACATGGGCGGGATGGGCTACATCTCGTCGCACAACGCGGAGATCCTGCACTCCAACGCGCTGATCAACCTGAACACGGTCGAGGCGGCGCGCCGCAACCGGGTGAGCCGGTACCTGTACACCTCGTCCGCATGCATCTATCCGGAGTTCCTGCAGGAGGACGCGGACGTGCGCCCGCTGCGCGAGGAGGATGCCTACCCGGCGCAGCCGCAGGACGGCTACGGGTGGGAGAAGCTGGTGGCGGAGCTCCTGTGCCGCTACTACCGCGAGGATCACGGCCTGGAGACGCGCATCGTGCGCTTCCACAACATCTTCGGTCCGCTGGGGACGTGGGAGGGCGGCCGCGAGAAGGCGCCGGCGGCGATGTGCCGCAAGGTGGCGGTCGCCAAGCACTCCGGCGATCCGCGCGTCGAGATCTGGGGCGACGGCCTGCAGACGCGCTCGTTCTGCTACATCGACGACTGCGTCGAGGGCCTGGTGCGGCTGATGGCGTCCGACTACACCGAGCCCCTGAACCTCGGCCAGGACCGGCTGATCTCGATCGCCGATCTGGCCGATCTGGTGGCAGGCGTCGCCGGGGTGGACATCGAGAAGGTCTTCGTGGACGGCCCGCAGGGCGTGCGCGGGCGCAACTCCGACAACACCCGCCTGCGCGACGTGCTCGGGTGGGAACCGCAGATCACGCTCGAGGACGGCATCGAGCGCACCTACGCCTGGATCGAGCAGCAGGTCATCGCCCGCATGACGGCGAACAGCGAGGGCGAGGTGGTGAGTGAGGAGCTCATCAGAGCTGACTGACCGCACCCGCACACCAACGGCCACGTGCACGGTGCTCGGCGTCGAGTACTACATCGGCGACCTGCGCTCCGCCACGGCCTTGGTGCTGGAGCGGGTGAGGACCGGCGGCGGCGGCTACTCGTGCCTGTGCGGTGTGCACGGGATCGTGACGGCCCAGCACTCCGACGCCATGATGACGTCGCTGCACGAGGCATGGATGAACTTCCCCGACGGTGCGCCCGTCGCCTGGCTCATGCGCCGGTTCGGCGCCCGCCGGGCGCGCCGGATCGCCGGGCCCGACCTGATGCCGCTCGTGTTCGAGGCCGGCCAGGACGCCGGCATCCGCCACTTCCTGTTCGGCTCGACGCCGGACGTGCTCGAGCGGCTGGAGGCGCGGCTGCTCGCGCGCTATCCGCGCGCGATCGTCGCGGGCAAGATCTCGCCGCCGTTCCGCGCCCTCTCCGATGCCGAGAACGCCGAGATCGCCGACCGGATCGCGCGCTCCGGCGCCGACGTCGTCTGGGTCGGGCTGGGGCTGCCGAAGCAGGACGAGTGGCTGCACCGCAACGCCGAGCTCTTCGCCCCCGCCGTCGGCCTGGGCGTCGGCGCGGCGTTCGACTTCCTCGCCGGCACGAAGCCGCGGGCGCCGAAGTGGCTGCAGGACGCCGGCCTCGAGTGGCTGCACCGGCTGCTGAGCGAGCCGCGCCGGCTGGCCCGCCGCTACGCGGCCACGAACACCGAGTTCGTCGCCCGCGCCGGGATCGCGATCGGGAGCGAGTACGCGAACGCCGCCCGCCGGCTCGTCGTACGCGCCCGGCCCGGCGACGCCAGGCGGTAACGTGGCGGCCCGCCCCAGCTACCGTAGCGGGATGATCCGCGGGGTCCCCTGGCCGTTCGGGAGGCCCACGTCGCTGGGGGTGCCGGCGCTGGCCGCCGTCTCCGCCGCCGCGGCGGGGGCGCTGGCCGTGCACGAGACCGCGCTCGGCTTCGCGGTCGTCGCGATCGTGATCGTGCTCACCTTCCTTGGCGAGACGGCCCGTCGGCCGATGGCCGAGGTGCTCCTGATCGGGATGATCGTGCTCGCCGGCGTGGTCGACCTGCTGCAGCGGATCGATGCCGGCGCCGCGTCGGGACAGGCCGTCGAGACGGTCGCCATCGTCCTGCTCGGACTGCTGGTGTGCCTGTCCGGGCTGCGCGTCCCGGAGGGAGCGGCGGGCCGTGCCCTGGGGCTCGTCGCCCTGTTCGTGGTGTGGTCGCTGATCTCGTTCACCTGGGGCTCGGTGTCGACGCAGGGACTCCAGAACACCCTCGTCTACGTCGCCTGTGTGCTGCTCATGGCGATCGCGGCCACGGTCGGCCATTTCCGCGGGGCCGCCACCTACGAGATGATCTCGCGCGCCTTCTGGGTGGCCGCGACGATCGGTCTGGGCCTGTACGCCGCAAGCCTCGCCATCGGCGGACCCGGGACGTCCGTGCTGATCTCGCCGCGCGGCTTCGCCCAGATGAGCATCGTGCTCTGCGCCTGGTTCCTCGGCGGCTGGCTGACCGGCCGCCGGTGGGCGAAGTGGGTCGTGCTGCTGGCGATCGCGCTGACCCTGCTCTCGCTCTCGCGCTCGGCGCTCGCGGCCGAGTTCGTGCTGTTCGCGCTCGCCCGCTTCGACCTGCGCAACTTCCGCGGATGGCTGATCGCCATCGGCGCGATCGTCGTCACGCTCGCGATCGCGCTCTCGGCCGTCTTCTTCTACGCGCCGCTGCACCACCGCTTCTTCCACGGCGACAAGGCGACGGTGGCGGGCATCAGCATCAACGTCACCGGACGCGACGCCTTGTGGTCGGCGAACTGGACCTGGTTCAAGAACCGGCCGATCATCGGCCACGGCGCCGGGGCGTCCGACCGCATGACGGCGAACCTGCCGGACCACGGCGCCGGCCATCCGCACAACGACTACCTGCGGCTCCTGGTGGACTACGGCATCGCCGGGTTCCTGCTGTGGATGGCCGCCTGGCTCTCGCTCCTGCGCCTCACCTGGAGGCGGTGGCAGGCCGTCCGGGGGATGCGCGTCTTCGACGAGCACATCCACGCCGCCGCGTTCCTCGTCCTGATCGGCATCGGCCTGACGATGATCGTGGACAACCCGTTCATCGAGCTCGGCCGCATGGGCCCGCTCGGGATCCTGGTCGGGCTGTCGCTGGGCCTGCCGGCCCGGCGGGCGGCGTCGGCGCAGGCCCTCGCCGAGCCCGCGCTCGTCCCGGCACCGGCGCGCTGAGCCGGAACGCGTGCGCGTCCTCGTCCTGCACTCCCGCTATGCGACCGGTCCGTCGTCGGGCGAGAACCGCGTCGTCGACGACGAGGTCGAGCTGCTGCGCTCCGGCGGGCACGACGTGCACCTGTGGTCGCCGATGCCCGACGACTCGTCGACCGCGTCGCGCGCCGGCATGGCCGCATCGGCGGTGTGGTCGCGGCGTGCCGTGGCCGAGCTGCGGCGCCTGGCGGGCGAGTTCGAGCCCGACGTCGTGCACGTCCACAACCTCTTCCCGCTGCTCTCACCGGCCGTGCTGCGGGCCGGGGTCGCGCCGACCGTGGTCACGCTGCACAACTACCGGCTGCTGTGCCTGCCGGCCGTCTTCCTGCGCGACGGCAGGGCGTGCGAGGACTGCCTGGGCAAGCTGCCCTGGCGCGGCGTCGTGCATCGGTGCTACCGCGGGTCGGCGGCCGGAAGCGCGGCGCTCGCAGCCTCGCTCGGCGTGCACCGTGCGGCGGGGTCGTTCCGGCGGGTCGGCATGTTCCTGGCGGTGAGCGAGTTCGTGCGCGAAAAGCACCTGCAGGCCGGGTTCGACCCCGCGCGCATCCGCGTGAAGCCGAACTTCACAGCGCCGCTGCCCCTGCGCGAGGGGCCGGGGCGGGACTTCCTGTTCCTCGGCCGGCTCTCCGAGGAGAAGGGCCTCGACCGGCTCGTGGCGATCTGGCGGGACGTGCCCGCCCGCCTGGTCGTCGTCGGCGACGGGCCGGAGCGGGCGCGGCTGGAGACGATGGCGCCGGAGACGGTCGAGTTCCGCGGCGCCGTCCCGAGCGAGCAGGTGGCGGGGTTCCTGGCCGACGCCCGCGCACTGGTGCTGCCGTCGATCTGCTACGAGGGGGCGCCGCGCACGGTCGTCGAGGCCTACGCCGCCGGCGTCCCCGTGGTCGCGAACCGCTACGGCGCCCTCCCGACCGTGGTCGCCGACGGCGAGACCGGCCTGCTCGTCGAGCCCGGCGACGCCGGGGCGTGGAGGACGGCGCTCCAGGCCCTCCTCGAGGACCGTGCCTCGGAGCGGCTGGGCGCCGGCGCGCATTCCGCCTGGCGCACCCGCTACAGTCCCGAGCGGGGACTTGCCGATCTGGAGGCGGCCTATCACACGGTCACGACAAGCGCCCGCACGACACGGCCATCGCGAAGCGGTGCGCCGCTGGAGGAACCCGAAGGACGGCGCGCTTGACGCGGTATGACATTCACGGTATCCCAGTAGTGGACGTACCGGGCCGAGGCGGCGGGGCACGCGGCCTGTCCGGTGACAATGCGCGCGTGAAAGGCTCCCCCAGTGGCTGAACAGAGGCTCACCACTCTCTCCGACTACGTCGGAGTTCTCCGCCGCCGGATCTGGATCCTGGTGGTCGCGGTGGTGGTGGCGGCCGGGGCCGCGTACTTCGTGTCCAGCCGCGAGACGCCCGCCTACAAGGCCGAGGCCCAGGTGCAGATCGGGGCGAACAACCTGATCACGATCTTCAACCCGGGCTCGCGGGTGTCGAGCTCGAGCGTCCAGCAGCAGGTCGCGAACGCCGCGCAGAGCGCGCACACGACGTCATACGCCCAGAAGACGCTCGCGGCGGCGCCGGTGCCGGGGATGACGCCGCAGCAGCTGCTCGACGAGACGGCGATCACGCCCAGCACGACGAGCACGATCGTGACCTTCGCCGTCACCGACAGGTCTCCGGACACCGCGCAGCGCCTCGCGACGGCGTTCGCGAGGACGTACGCCAAGGGCAGCAACCAGGCCGCCGTGCACGGGATCGCGGCCAAGCTCGCGACGCTGAACCGGGCGATCAACGCGCTCACGAAGAAGATCAACGCGGAGACGAGCGGCCCCAACGGCAAGACCTCGAACGCCACCGCCGACAACGCGAAGCTCCAGGCCGACCTGAAGCAGCAGACCGCCTGGGAGAACGCGCTCGCGGGTCTCCAGAACAACAACCAGGTCACCCAGACGGCGACCAGCGCCTCCAAGGTCCGGCCACTCACCTCGCGCAACCTGGCCATGGGCTTCGGTCTCGGCGTCGTGATCGGCCTCGTGCTCATCTCACTTGCCGAGGCGCTCGACACCCGCATCCGCAGCTCCGACGAGGTCGCCCAGCGACTCGGGCTCTCCCTGCTCACGCGGATCCCGATCCCGCCGCGCTCGCTGCGCAAGGCGGGCAGCCTGGGCATGCTGGACGACGAGGGCGGCCTGCAGACCGAGGCCTACCGCAAGCTGCGCATCAACCTCGACTTCGCCAACCTGCAGATGAAGGCGCGCACGATCATGGTCACGAGCGCCGGCGAGCAGGAGGGCAAGTCGACGACGGTCGGGAACCTGGCCGTGGCGCTCGCCCGAGCGGGCCGGCGCGTGATCCTGGTCGACCTCGACCTGCGCAAGCCCTACCTCGACCACTTCTTCGACCTCACCGGCAAGCCCGGCCTGACCGACGTCGCGCTCGGCAACGTCACGCTCGACCAGGCGATGTGGTCGATCCCGATCCCGGGGTCGGACGGCGGGCCGCAGGCAGGCGCCCTGCACGTGCTGCCGTCGGGGCCGATGCCGCCGAACCCGGCCGACCTGATCGAGAGCACCGTCGTCTCCGAGATCCTGCTCGACCTGGCCGAGCGCGCCGACGTCGTCCTGATCGACTCGGCCCCGCTCCTGCCCGTGGCGGACGGCGTCGTCCTCTCCAACAAGGTCGACGGCATGCTCGTGGTCGTGCGCGCATCGACCGTCCGGCGGCCCGTGCTCACGGAGCTCCAGCGAGTGCTGTCGGCCTGCCCGGCGGCGAAGCTCGGGTTCGTCTTGACGGGGTCCGAGGCCGGCGAGGGCTACGGATACGGATACGGCTACGCCGGCTACGGCTCGCCCGCCCCCGTGGCGCGGCCGGCGGCGCCCGAGATGCCCGGCATCGATCCCTCGGCGAACGGTGCCGAGGCGCCGCGTCAGTCGCCGACGAAGTCGCGGTAGGCCCGCTCGGCCCTGGTCCGCAGCTCCGCGAGCCGCGGGTCGAGGTAGATCTCGCGGAGTTGTGCCCGCGCGTGCGCCCGCGCTACGGAGGGCCGCGCGACCCGCATCTCCTGCGGCGCCGCGCCGTTGTCCTCGGGGCTCGCCGCGCGGTGCGTCTCGAGCTGCGCGGCGGTCATTGTCCCCGACATGTAGGCGTTGATGGCCACCGCGCCGCCCGCCTGGCCCGACCGTTCGTCGATCAACCGGTAGCAGCGCTCGACGTTCGCGGGTGTGTGTTCGAAGCGGGCGAACTCGAGCCCGTAGCGTGCGTTCAGGCGGTCGATCACGGCACCCATGTCGCTGGTGACCTCGTCGAAGCGGGCGACGACGCACGCGTCGCGCAGTCCGAGCAGGCGCTCATAGAAGGCGGCGTACGCAGGCAGAGCGTCTCCCGGCCGGACGTACGGCCACCACATGACGGTCGAGACGACCGCGTCCTCGGGCGGCCGGATCAGGAGCAGGACGGGCAGACCGCTGGCGACCGCGGCCGAGACCTGCGCGGGGGCGTGCAGATGGTGGGCGATGCGCACCGGCCGCGGCTGCGCCGACTGGAACGCGAAGACGGCGAACGTGTTGCCCGTGCGGGGGAAGCCCTCGATGACCAGTTCTGTCTGCGCACCGACGACCGCCCGTCCCTTCCGCAGCCGGGCGAGATTCAGAAAGACCTCCGACGCCGCCCAGCGCTGGCGTGCCCGCCAGCGGGCGGCCCTGGCCCTCGTGGCCAGCCTGGGGATGTCGAGCGTCATCGTGGCAAGGCTAGGGGCGCCCCGTTGGCGGAGCGTTTCACCGTGCCGGAGGCACAAGCGTAGCGGCCCCCCGCCCGGGAGGCGAGGGGCCGCTACGAACCTTCCTACGCTCTGAGTGCGGGCGCTACGACGCTCGCCGCTGCCCGGCGGCGCGCCGCAGAAGCAGGCCCGCACCGATCATGCCGATGCCGGCCGACGCATACAGCCCCAGATCCGCTCCCGTGAAGGGCAGGGTGTTGCCACCTCCGGTGTTCTCGGCGAGAACACCGCCGCCCGGGCCGCCAGGCCCGGTGACGACACCCTCGACGCCACCATACTGGTTGTTCGCCGGGGTGGAAGCGTATGCCGTGCCCGCACCGATCGCGCCCACTGCCACGATCGCCAGCAGTGTGGCGGTGATCGATCGGCGCCTCAAACGCTTTGCCATGTCCGCTCCGTTCTGCCGCAATCCGTGGACCGCCGTACCATAGCATCAGCCTATCGTGCCCGGCGGATGGACAGGCCGGGGAGCTGAGGGAGACCTTGACAGGTTCTGGGACGATCGACGGGCCCGACCGCCCCAGGCCCGCCTGGAGGCGGGTCGGCGACGGCACAATCGACGACATGCTCGGCATGCTCGCGGCGCCGGCGGCGTTCCTGCTGACCGCGGTCTCGGTCGGCCTCCTGGCCGCCGACGAGGGCGGCTACTTCCACGGCGCATGGCAGGTGGCGACGCCCCTCTACGCCGCCGTGGTGGTGGCGATCCTGGCCGGCGCGGCGGAGGTGCGGGTGCCGCTCCCCGCGCTCCTGACGGTCGCGGGGCTGGCGGGGTTGGCCGGGTGGACGGCCCTCTCCTGGACATGGTCGTCGGACCGGGCGGCGACGCTCGTGGACGTCCACCTCGTGCTGGTGTACGTGGCCGGCGGGGCGGCGCTGCTCCTGCTCGCCAACGCCGGCCGCGGTGTCGCGGTGGCCGGCGGAGTCGTCGCCGCGACGGCGTCGGTGGCGACGTTCAGCATGGTCTCGCGCCTCTACCCGCGCGCCTTCGGGATGTACACGACCGGCGGCGGATACGGCCGCCTGTACCAGCCGCTCGGCTACTGGAACGGGCTCGGCGCCTTCACCGTGATCGGGATCGTGCTCGCGCTGGGCTTCGCCGCGCGCGGCGGGATGCTCACCCGCATGCTGGCAGCGGCGGCGCTCGTGCCGCTCGCGCCGACCCTCTATCTGACCTTCAGCCGTGGCGCGCTCGTCGGGCTCGCCGCCGGACTCGTCGCGCTCGTCGCGCTCGACACCCGCCGGGTGCAGCTGATCGTCGCCGTCGCCGCCGGGTCGGTCGGCGCGGTCGGCGCCCTGCTCGCGGTGCACGGCCACCCCGGGCTCACGACGTACTACCGGCACCTCGGGCAGCAGGCCCGCCAGGGCGCCCAGACTGCGGCGCGGATGGTCTCGCTCGTCCCGCTGGCCATGGGGTCGGCGGCACTGCTCTCCGGGCTCGAGGCCCGCTTCACCGTCTCCCGGATGGCGAAGACGGCGGCCGGCGTCGGCATGGCGCTGGCGGCCTGTGCCGCAATCGCCGTCGGCGTGAACCGCTTCGGCAACCCGGTCGGGCTGGTCCACGACGCGATCCACACCTTCGAGAAGCCCGCGCCGACCTTCAAGGGCGGCGACCTCAACCTGCGCCTGCTGAGCCTCTCGCCGAACGGCCGGGTGATCTTCTGGAAGGCTGCGTGGCACGACTTCACCGCCCATCCGCTGCTGGGGTCGGGCGGAGGGACGTTCGGCCGCTACTGGCTGACGCACCGGCCGGTGCACATCCAGGTGCGAAACGCGCACAGCCTCTACCTGGAGACGGCCGCCGAGCTCGGCGTCGTCGGCCTCGCAGTCGTCCTCGTGGCGCTCCTGCCCCCGCTCTGGGCCGGGATCAGGCAACGGTCGCACCCGCTGGCGGCGCCCGTCACGGCGGCCTACGCGGCCTTCCTCGTGCACACGGGCGGCGACTGGACGTGGCAGCTGCCGGCGGTCGGACTGGCGGCACTGGCCTGCGCGGCCGCATGCGTCGGGCTGGAGGAGCACGAGGACCCGGTACGGCTGGGGATGGTGGCTCGGGGCGCCGGGATCGCGGCCGCGCTGGCGGTCGCCCTCGTCGGGGCCGCTGGGGCGTGAGAGTGCCCGCCCGCCCCCTTCCATCCGGCGGCATGACAGGTTACGATCCCGGCACTTGACGAACCCCAACCCCTCCTCGGAAACTGGGGGCATGCAGGTGGAGAGCGGCACCCCCGAGCCCAGCCTCGTGCGTAGCCTGAACATCGTCGGCCGGCGCACGCGCGGCTACACGATCAACGTCTATCGCGAGGACGCGGGTGTGAAGCTCGTGCGCAGGGGCCGCTACCGGCGGCTGACGCTCGGGCCGGTGTCGGTCGAGTGGTACCCCTCCTGAGCGACGGCTCGCGTACGATCGCCGGAGCATGGGAATCGTCGAGCAGCTCGCGGGCGCCCGCCGGCGCCTGCACCGGCTGACGCCGCAGGACGCCCGGCGCGCAGTCGCCGCCGGGGGCGCGGTCATCGTCGACACCCGCCCGCTCGACCAGCGCCGCCGCCAGGGCATCGTGCCCGGTGCGGTCGCCATCGGCCGCAACGTGCTCGAGTGGCGCGCCGATCCCGCGTCCGGACACGGCGATCCGGCGCTGATGGGGCGGCGCCTGATCCTGATGTGCGCCGAGGGCTACTCGTCCAGCCTCGCGGCGGTCTCCCTGCAGGACGTCGGGCTGGCCGACGCGACCGACATGGTCGGCGGGTTTCTGGCGTGGCAGGAGGCGGGGCTGCCCGTCGAGCCCTGCCGCGACTGATCGGTCAGCCGTCCGCGCGCAGGCCGACGACCTCGAACCGGTCGACGTCCACCAGGCCGAAGTCGGTGATCTTGAGCGCGGGGATCACGGACAGCGCGAGGAATCCGAGCGAATGGAACGGCGCCTCGAGCGTGCAGCCGAGCGCGCGGGCGGCCTCGGCCAGCGCGCGGCTCTCGGCCACGACCCGCTCGGCCGGCTGGTCGGACATCAACCCGGCGATGGGCAGCGCCAGCTCGGCGCGGACGCCGCGGTCGTGCACCGCCACCATGCCGCCGCCCAACTCCGCCAGCCGCCGGGCCGCGCGCACCATGTCGTCGTCGTCCACGCCGGCGCAGACGATGTTGTGGGCGTCGTGGGCGACCGTCGAGGCGATGGCGCCGCGGCGCAGGCCCAGGCCGCGGACGAATCCGAGACCGATGCGGCCCGTGCCCAGGTGGCGCTCGATCACGGCGATCTTGGCCAGGTCGCGGTCGGGATCGGCGCAGGCGGCGCCGTTCACGACCCTGGGCAGGCCCGACAGCGCGTCGGTCACGATCTGGCCGGGCTGGACGCCGATGATTCGGACGGGCGCCGAGGCGTCGTCCCAGTCGATGCGCAGGTCGCCGCTCGTGAGCGGCGCGACGCGCACGGTCTTGCGCACCCAGTCGGGCACGACCGGGCGGGGAACATCCACCGCCGGGCGTCCGTCCTTCAGCACGGTTGCCGGGCGGAACTCGCGCAGGTCGGGAAGGAGCAGGAGGTCGGCCCGGTAGCCGGGGGCGACCGCGCCGCGGTCGCTGAGGCCGTGCCACAGGGCCGGTCCGTGCGAGGCCATGACCAGCGCGTCGGCGGGATCGACCCCGGCGGCGACGGCGGCCCGCACCATCGAGTTCACGTGGCCGTCGGTGACGATGTGGTCGGGGTCGCGGTCGTCGGTGCAGAAGGCGAGCCGGCCGGGGCCGAACTCGCGCACGAGCGGCAGCAGGGCGGCGAGGTTGCGCGCGCCGGACGCCTCGCGGATCAGCACCCACATGCCGGCCCGCAGCCGCTCGCGCCCCTCCTCGAGCGTCGTCGCCTCGTGGTCGGAGCGGATCCCCGCCGCGACGTAGGCCTGCAGCTGCTTGCCCAGCACGCCCGGCGCGTGCCCGTCGACGTGTCCGGCGCCGGGGAGCGCGAGCTTGGCCAGTTCGGCCTCGTCGCCTCCGATCACGCCCGGGAAGTTCATCATCTCGGCCAGGCCGATCACGCGCCGGCGGCGCAGGAGGCCCTGCAGGTCACCGAGCGTGAGCGCCCGCCGGGGTGACTCGTAGGCGGAGGCGGGCACGCAGGACGACGCCATGAAGAAGACGTCCAGCGGCAGGCCCTCCGTCGAGTCGAGCAGCCAGTGCACGCCGTCGGTGCCGAGCACGTTGGCGATCTCGTGCGGGTCGGCGACGACGGTGGTTGTGCCCAGGGGGAGGAGCAGCCGCGCGAGCTCGTCGGGCAGCAGGCGCGAGGACTCGAGATGCACGTGCGCGTCGATCAGCCCCGGGACGACCCACATCCCGGCCGCGTCGATCGTCTCGCGGCCCTCGTAGTCGCCCACGCCGGCGATCCAGCCGTCGGCGATCGCGACGTCGGCGCGCAGCCACTCGCGGGTGAAGACGGAGAGCACCCGCCCGCCGGCGACGACGACGTCCGCCGGCTCGTCCCCGCGTGCCACCGCCAGCCTGCGCTGAAGATCGGACATGGGCGCATTGTGTCCCGTCGCCGCTGGAGATGGAGCAGTGTCGGGGCCTGGCCCCGAATCGGGGCCAGGCCCCAGGCCGGTCGGGGCCAGGCCCCAGGCCGGTCGCTGCCTACCCGTCGAAGGGGACGAGCAGCTCGCGGCCCTCGGGGACGCGCGACCACGGTGCCACCTCGACCACCCGCCACAGGTGGCCCTCACCCAGCCCGGCGCGCACCTGCCTGGCGGCCTCGGCGGCCCGCTCCCGCAGGAGCTCGGCGGGCGGCCGGTACAGGGACAGCTGGCGGTCGGCGGTGGCGGCGAGCGCGGTGATCTCCAGTCCCAGGCGCTCGACGGCGCCCGGCAGCTCGACCAGGCGCGGGGCGAGGGCGTCGCGCAGGCGGCGCGGGTCGGCCGTGGGCTCGCGCAGCGCCACCGGCCGCCGCCACGACCCGCCGGCTGCGAGCCGGGCCGACATCGCCAGCGCCCGCGGCGGCCGGCCCGCGCGGCGCGGGTCGCCCGCCAGGCGCTCGATCAGGACGGCGAGCGCGCCCCGGAGCGTGAACTCGTCGCCGACCGGCTCGGGGAACTCGATCGCCTCGTGCAGCGGCTCGGGCGGCGTGCGTGGAGCGACGTAGGCCTCGTCCTCGCCCCGGGCGAGCCGCCACGCCTCGATCCCCGGCCGGCCGAACCTGTCGGCGACGGCAGGCAGGGGCAGCGCCGCCAGCTCGCCGGCGGTGCGGATGCCGAGCGCGTGCAGCGTGTCGGCCGTGGCCGGGTCGAGCGGCAGCCGGGCGACCGGCATGGGGGCGAGGAAGCTCGCCGCCGCGCCCGGCTCGACCTGATGGGAGGCGCCCGGCCGGGCGCGCAGGGCGGCCGCCTGGGCGATGAACCGGCCCGGCCCGGCACCGGTGCGCCCGCCCGGCCCCAGCCGGGCGGAGGCGGCCACGAGCAGGCGGGCGACGCCGCCGTGCAGGCGCACGAGGCCGTCGGCGCAGAACACCGCCCGCCCCGGCGCGAGCGGCTCGACCGCGGCGCCCAGCTCCTCCAGCCGCGCGAGCAGCGCCTCGGCGGCGTCGGCCACCGCGCCGGGGTCGGCGGTCACGAGCTGCAGGCGCGGGCAGCGGGCGAGGGCCTCGCCGACCCGCATCCCCGCCGCCACACCGAAGGTGGCCGCGGCGGCGTTGCACTCGCCCACGGCCGGAGGGCCGCCCGGCTCGGGGCCGAGCGCGGCGGGCTCGGACGGGAGCGCGCCGCCCAGGGCCGCCGCCACCCGCAGCGCGAAGCGGGGGACGAGGACGCAGACGATGACGGAGCGCTCGCGGGGCAACGTCCGAGCAACGATACCCGAACACATGTTCGGTGTCCACCTGATGACCGCTCGGGCGGCTCATGCAGGACCGAGCGTCGAACGGTCGGCGGGAGTCGCGCGGCCGGAGGCCCGGGACGGACTCGTGACGGCCAGGATTCCGGCGGCGGCCAGGCCGAGCAGGCCGGCGGCGGCGTAGATCGCCCGGGGCGACAGCACGACCGCGACGGCGCCGCCGAGGAGGAGCGAGGCGCCCTGGGCGCCGCCGAAGATCGCGCCGGCCGCGGCGGACACCCGGCCGCGTGCGCTGTCGGCGGTGCGCGCCATGAGCAGGGTCGACAGGCAGGCTCCGGCGTAGCCGTTCCCGACGCCGCCGAGCACGGCCAGGGGGACGAGCGCGCCCGCGGTGGGCGCGACGGCGAACCCGGCCAGCCCGGCACAGGCGACGGCTGCGCCGGCGATCGTGGCGCGCACCTGCCCATCCTCGCTCCTGACGCGGCCCGCCCCGAGCGATCCCGCCACCATGCCCCCCATCCAGGAGGCCTCGGCCGCTCCGTACCAGACGCCTCCTGCATGGAGCGTGTCGCGAACCAGATACACCAGCACGACGTCGACCATGCCGGCCAGGAGGAGGACAAGCGCCACGCCGGCGAGGAGGGGAGCGAGCACTCGATCGGCGCGGAGGATGGCGAATCCGCCCCGGGCCGCGCTCGACCCGGCGGCGACCCGCTCCGGCGCCCGACGGGTGCGGACGAGGGCGGCGGCGGCGGTCACGACCGCGAACGTGGCGGCGTCGACGGCCACCGGCACGCCCGGGCCGAAGGCGCCCGCCAGCAGCCCGCCGATCGCGGGGGCGGCGACGAGGACGAGGACGTTGAGCGACTGTTGGGCCGAGACCGCCTCGGCCAGGTGGTCCTCGCCGACCACCCGCGGGACGAGGGCCGACCAGGTCGCCCCGGTCAGCGCCGCGGCGCCGCCGAGCACGGCGACGAGAAGCACGATCGGCACGACCGAGTGGACGACGATGAGCGGGATCGTGGCCGCCACCTCCGTCACGCCGCCCGCGACCAGAAGGCGCCGGGAGTCGTGGCTGTCGACCAGGCGCCCGACCGGGCGGGCGAGCACGAGCTGCGGGATGACCCCGGCGGCCAGCAGCAGGCCGACAGCGTAGGGATGGGCGCCGTCCATCTGCAGGCGCAGCGTGAGGGCGACGAGCGCGACCCCGTCGCCGAACGTCGACACCGTGCGGCCCACGAGGGCGATGACCAGGTCGCGGCGTCCCTGCTCGATCTTCAACATTTGTTGAATAGTATTTCCTGAACATCATGCCGTCAAGGCATATGCTTCGAGCCGATGCCTGGCGAACGCGAGCAGTCTCCCCTTGACGTCGGCCCGAGCCGCGGTCGGGACACGCGGCGCCTGCAGGATCCGCGGGACATCCGGGCGCTGGCCCATCCCGCCCGGATGGCGATCATCGACGCGCTCGCGTCGGGGGACGAGCTGACGGCGACGGAGTGCGCGGAGCTCACCGGGTTGAGCCCGAGCGCGACGGCATACCACCTCAAGTTGCTGGAGCGCTACGCCTTCGCCGAGCCCGCTCCCGCCCGGAGCGACGGACGGGAACGGCCATGGCGAGCGACGGATCGCCGGGTGTCGTTCGATCTCGACTCGTCCACTCCGGCCGGGGCGGCCGCGGCGGCCGCCGTGGGCGGCGCGTTCATCGACAGCAGCCGGGCGGTGGCGGAGGAGTTCATCGCGACCGAGCGCGACGAACCCGAGGCGTGGCGGGACGTCGCCACCCTCACCAACGCCGACCTCTGGCTGACGGCCGAGGAGACCCGTGCGGTGACCGCAGCCCTCTCCGCCGTCCTCGACGCATACCGCGGCCGGGCCCTCGCCGACCGCCCGGACGGCGCCCGTCGCGTGCGGATCATGAACATGGTCTCTCCCCACCGCACGCGCTGACCCGGGGAGGACCCCGTCCATGCACGTCGATCAGGTGGTCGAGTCGGGGTCGATCGCGCGCAGGTAGTGGCGGCGGGCCTGGAGCGTGGGCAGCATCCGCTCCGCCGCCCGCGAGAACTCGCGCTCGTAGCGGCCGCGCTCGCGTGCCGCCATGGTCTCGGCATAGCGGTCGCGCAGCTCGAGCAGCGCGTCCTCGGCCTCCTCGACCGCGTCCATGTAGGCCCCGTACGCCTCCTCGGCGCCCGGCGCCCGGGCGCGGTCGTACGCCTTCCGGGCCGCGTCCACCCGCCGCAGCCCGTCGGCGTGCTCCTCCAGGTAGAGGTCGAGCTGCGCGCGGATCACGTCGGCGTACCGGCTGCGCCCTGGGAGCCTCATCCGGCCGATGGTAGTGGACGGCGAAGTGCGCGGGTACCATCGCTCATCCAATGGCCGCATCGCTCCTCATCCGCACCTGGAACATCGCCCACGGCCGGGACTTCCCGCCCGACGCCGAGCACCGCCACCTGCGCCGCAAGCTGCTCCGGGAGATGGCGGCCGTGATGACCGAGGACGACCCCGACCTCGTGCTCCTGCAGGAGGTGCCGGTGTGGGCGGCGGACGTCCTGCGCGAGCACACCGGCATGGGCGTCACCCTCGCGGCCACCTACGGAGCGCACATCCCGTTCGTGCACGTGCCGCTGCCGCTCGCCGTCGGCGCGGCCGTCGGGCGCGCGCTGCCGGACCTCGTCCGCACGCAGGTGGAAGGACAGGCTCAGGCGGTGCTCTACGGGCCGGCGCTCCTGCTCGTCTCCGCCCGGCGCGTGCAGCTGAACGAGCGCACACGCCTGCGGGGCGAGCCGCGCATCGCCCAGCTGGCCCGCCTGCGCCACCGCCGCGCAGGCCGCGAGCTGGTGGTCGCGAACGTGCACGCCGATCCGGGCGGCGACGAGCAGCTGGAGAAGGCCGGGTTCGTGCTCGAGCGGTTCGCCCGCGGCGCGCCGATGGTGCTCGGCGGCGACCTGAACGCCGGCATGGGCTCACCCGGCGTGCGCTCGCTGGTCGCCCGCGGGTTCGTTGAGGACTCCGGCGATGTCGGCATCGACCATGTGCTCGTGCGCGGCATGGAGGTGGAGTGGGCGGCCACCCGCTGGCTGCCCGAGCGGCGCGACTTCCGCCACGACGGCTCCCGGCCCGTCCGGCTCTCCGATCATGATCCCGTGGACGCCGTGGTGAGCTTTGCCTGACCGCACCGACCTGCCCTCGCTGGAGGGCTGCGCCTACCTGAACGCCGGCACGAACGGCCCGATGCCGCGGGCCGCGATCGCGGCGATGGTCGCCGAGGCCGAGGCGGCTGCGGCGCCGCGTGTCGGCAAGGCCGCGTTCGAGCGGCTGCTGGGACTGCGGGTGCGCGCGCGCGCGGCGGCCGCGCGGGCGATCGGCGCGGCCGAGGACGAGGTGGCGCTGACCACGTCGACCTCCCACGGGATCGGCCTCGCCTGCGCCGGCCTCGACTGGTCGGGCGGCGGCGAGATCGTCACGACGACCGAGGAGCACCCCGGGCTGGAGGGGCCGCTCGACGAACTGGCCACGCGCTACGGGATGGTCGTGCGGGCCGTGCCCTCTGCCGACGTGATGGCGACGATCGGCTCCGCCACGCGGATGGTCGCGCTCTCCCACGTCCTGTGGACGACGGGGCTGATCCTGCCGCTGGCGGAGATCTCGGCGGCGGCCCACGCCGTGGGCGCCGCGGTCCTCGTGGACGGGGCGCAGTCGGGCGGCGCGATCCCGCTGGACATGCACGCCACCGGGGCGGACTTCTACGCCGTCTCGGGCCAGAAGTGGCTGCTCGGACCCCAGGGGACGGGGGCGCTGTGGGTGCACCCGCGCATGCACGACGTGCTGCGGCCGGCGTCGCCGAGCTACTTCACCTACGCCGACGGCCATGTCGGCCCGCTGCGGCCGGGCGCCGCCCGGTTCGACTCGGGCAGCCTCGACCCGACGGTGCTGGGCGGTTTCGCGGCCGCGATGGAGTGGGTCGAAGGCCGGCCCGGCGGCCGGGCGGCGTGGCTGGCGCAGGGGGCGGAGAACGCCGCCGCCGCCCGCCTGCGGCTGGGTCGGGTGGCGGGCGTCGAGGTGCACGATCCCGGCGGCCCGTGCAGCGGCCTGATCGCGCTCCGGCTCGCGGGCCGCGAGTCGGCCGACGCCGTCGCCGCCCTGGCGGAGCGCGACGTGCTCGTCCGTGCGATCCCGGACACGCCGTTCGTGCGCATCTCGGTGGGGGCCTGGACGGAGGACGGCGACATCGAGGCGCTGGCCGCCGGCCTCGAAGCCCTCCGCTGACCGCGCCAAGGGGCTCGGACACCAACCGGCGCCCTGCTGGTATCGTCCGCCGCCGTGGCCGACGCTGACGAGCTGGTGCACGATCGCGATGCCGCCTGGGCGCTCCTGACCGAGTGGACGAAGAGCGAGGCGCTCCTGCGCCACTGCATGGCGGTCGAAGCGTCGGTGCGTGCGTACGCCCGCCACTTCGGCGAGGACGAGGGGGCATGGGGCAACGTCGCCCTGCTGCACGACTTCGACTACGAGCGCCACCCGACCCTCGACCAGCACCCGCAGGACGGTGCGCCGGTGCTGCGCGAGCGGGGCTATCCGGAGTGGTTCGTGCGCGCGATCCAGTCCCACGGCGACCACACCGGGGTGGCGCGGGAGTCGAAGCTCGAGCACACGCTGTACGCATGCGACGAGGTGTCCGGGTTCGTGCACGCCTGCGGGCTCGTGCGGCCGGACGGCCTGGCGACCCTCGAGGCCCGGTCGGTGCGCAAGAAGCTGAAGCAGCCGAGCTTCGCCCGCGGGGTGAACCGCGAGGACGTCGTGGAGGGCGCGAAGGAGCTCGGCGTCGACCTCGACGACCACATCACGTTCGTGATCGCCGCGCTGCGGCCGATCTCGGCCGAGCTCGGACTGCGCGGGTAGCGTCCCGGCGGCTGGCTCCAGCCGGGAATCCCGCTACCCTGGATCTGTGGCGATCGCAGCACGAGAGGGGGTCGTGGAGTCGTTCGTGATCGAGGGGGGCGTGCCCCTGCGCGGCAGCGTGCGCCCCGCGGGGAACAAGAACGCGGCGCTTCCCATCCTGGCGGCGTGCCTGCTCACGTCGGATCCCGTCACGCTCGAGAACATGCCCCGCATCCGCGACGTCGAGGCGATGATCGAGCTCCTGTGCGACATCGGGGCGGAGGTCGAGTGGCTCGGCCCCAACCGCCTGCGCGTGTGGGCGGCGGAGATCGCCAAGACGGCGCTCGACCCCGAGCTCTGCACGCGCATCCGCGCCTCGATCCTGTTCGCGGGGCCGCTGCTCGCGCGGGCCGGCGGCGCCGACATCCCGCCGCCGGGCGGCGACGTGATCGGCCGCCGGCGCGTCGACACGCACCTGATGGCGTTCGCCTCCCTCGGCGCGGACGTGCAGGCGAACCGCAGCTACCGGCTGCGAGCCGAGTCGGGCCTGCACGGCGCCGACGTCTACCTCGACGAGGCGTCGGTGACGGGCACGGAGAACGCGGTCATGGCGGCGGTGCTGGCCAGGGGCACGACGACGATCGCGAACGCCGCCTGCGAGCCCCACGTCCAGGACCTCTGCCACCTGCTGCGCGCGATGGGAGCGCGGATCGAGGGCGTCGGCTCGAACATGCTCACGATCGAGGGTGTCGAGTCCCTGGGCGGCTGCACGCACCGGGTCGGGCCCGACCACATCGAGGTGGCGTCGTTCATCGGCCTGGCCGCGGTCACGGGCGGTGACGTCGTGATCGAGGACGCCGCGGTCGAGCACCTGCGCTGGATCCGGCAGACGTTCTCGCGCCTCGGCGTCGAGATCGAGACGGACGGCGATTCCGTGCGCGTCCCGCCCGGGCAGACGCTGCGGATCGTCGACGACGTGCACGCCCAGATCCCCAAGATCGAGGACGGCCCGTGGCCGATGTTCCCGGCCGACCTGACGTCGATCGCGGTCGCCGTCGCCACGCAGGCGACCGGCACCGTGCTGATCTTCGAGAAGATGTTCGAGAACCGGCTGATCTTCACCGACAAGCTGGTCTCGATGGGTGCGCGGATCATCCTCTGCGATCCGCACCGGGTGGTCGTCACCGGTCCCGCCCGGCTCTACGGCGAGCGCATGGCCAGCCCCGACATCCGCGCCGGCATGGCGATGCTGATCGCCAGCCTGTGCGCCGAGGGCGAGAGCCGCATCGGCAACGTGTCGGAGATCGACCGCGGGTACGAGCGCATCGACGAGCGGCTGCGCGCGCTGGGCGCCCGCATCGAGCGCGTCGCCGGCTGAGCCGGGCGCACGGCCGACGACCGTGCCTCCCCGGCGGGTACGATCCCGCGCACGGTGGAGCGGTTGCGGATGACCCAGGCGGACGTGGCCGGCGTCGTCCGGACGCTGCGCCCGTCGCAGGAGCGGCGCGAGGACGTGGCGGCGGCGGTCGCCGACGTGGTCGAGATGGTGCGAAACGGCGGAGACGACGCGATCCGGCGGCTGACGCTGCGGCTCGACGGCGTCGACGTGGCCGACCCGCGGGTGCCGGAGGCGGCGATCGCGGCGTCCGTCCGCGGGCTCGCGCCGGCGGTCCGCGACGCGCTCGAGCAGCTGGCCGCGAACGTCCGCACCGTCGCCCGGGAGCTGATGCCCCGCCCGACCCGGGTCGAGCTGCCGCAGGGCCAGGTCGTCTCCAGCCGGACCGTGCCCGTCCGGCGTGCGGGCCTCTATGTTCCGGGTGGGCTGGCCGCGTACCCGTCGAGCGCCGTGATGGCGATCGTGCCCGCCCAGGTGGCCGGCGTGCCCGGCATCGCCGTGTGCTCGCCGCCCGGCCCCGACGGCCTGCCGCATGCCACGGCGCTGGCGGTCTGCGGGCTGCTCGGCGTCGAGGAGGTGTACGGCATCGGCGGCGCCCAGGCGGTGGCGGCGCTCGCCCTCGGCACCGAGCGCATCCCGCGCGTCGACCTCGTCGCCGGCCCGGGAAACGCGTACGTCGAGGAGGCGAAGCGGCGCCTGTTCGGCGAGGTCGGGATCGAGTCGCTGGCCGGGCCGAGCGAGCTGGTCGTCGTCGCGGACGAGACCGCGCCGGCCGAGCCGATCGCGTGGGACCTGCTCGCGCAGCTCGAGCACGGGCCCGGGGCGCAGTCGGTGCTGGTCTCGACGGATCCCGGCGTGCTCGCCGGCGTGGCCGCGCTGCTGCCGTCCGCGTCCACCGCCGTGCTGATCGAGGCCGACTCGATGGACACGGCGCTCGTGTTCGTGAACGCGCATGCGCCCGAGCACGTTCAGCTCGTGCTGGCGGGCGCCGAGGATGCGCTCGAGCGCATCCACCATGCGGGGGCCGTCTTCGTGGGGCCGTACGCCGGCGCGGCCTTCGGGGACTACATCGCGGGCTCGAACCACATCCTGCCGACCGGGGGGCACAGCCGGTTCTCGTCCGGCCTCGGCCCGGCGGCGTTCGTCCGCACGCAGGAGGTGGTGGAGATCAGCGCCGCCGCGTGCGAGCGGCTCGCGCCGAGCGTCGAGGTGCTGGCCGAGGCGGAGGGGTTCCCGGGACACGGACGATCGGCCAAGGTGCGGGCGGATGCGCTCGCCCGCGAGACGAGGAGCGTTGGATGAGCGAACGGACGGTGATCGTCACCGAGGGAGCGCCCAGGCCCTTCGCGGGGGCGCCCTACAACCAGGCCGTGAAGGCGGGAGGGCTGGTGTTCTGCGCCGGGCAGGTGGGCATCGACCCGGCGACCGGCACGCTCGTCGACGGCGGCGTCGGGGCGCAGGCTCGGCGGGCCATGCAGAATCTCGCCGCGGTGCTCGAGGCCGCCGGCAGCGGCGTCGAGCGCATCTGCAAGACGAGCATCTTCATCACCGACCTGGGCGACTTCGGGACGGTGAACGAGGTGTACGGATCGTTCTTCGCGGCCGACCCGCCCGCCCGTTCGACCGTGCAGGTGGCGGGCCTGCCGGGCGGCGCGGCTGTCGAGATCGAGGCCATCGCGCTGGCATAGTCCGGCCGTGCCCGACGCGATCGAGATCGGCGGCCCGGGAGATCCGCTGGCCGCGGTGTGGGAGGCTGCACGCGCGGCCGCGCACGGCGTGCCCGTGTACGCCGTCGGCGGCCCGGTGCGCGACCTGCTGCGGGGCGAGCCCAGCCGCGACGCCGACCTCGCCGTCGAGGGCGACGCAGTCGGCCTGGCCGAGCGGCTCGCCGACCGGCTGGGCGGCGGCCGCGTCACCGTCCACCGCGCGTTCGGGACGGCCGTCGTGCGGGCCGGGGGCGCCCGCATCGACGTTGCGGCCACCCGGCGCGAACGCTACCCGCGGCCGGCCGCGCTCCCCGTCGTCGAGCCGGCCGGGATCGACGCCGACCTCGCCCGGCGCGACTTCACCGTGAACGCGCTCGCGGCGGCCGTGGCCGGCCCCCGCCGGGGTGAGCTGCTCGACCCGTTCGGCGGCCGGGCCGACCTGGCCGCGGGGATCATCCGCGTGCTGCATGCGGCGTCGTTCCGCGACGACCCCACCCGCCTGTTCCGGGCGGTGCGCTACGCCGCTCGGCTCGGATTCGCGCTCGAGCGGGAGACCGAGGCAGTGGCGCGGGAGGCGATCGCGGCCGGGCTCGTCGGCGAGCTCTCGGGGGCACGGCTGCGGGCCGAGATCGTCGCCCTGCTGGGCGAGCCGGCCGAGGCTGCGGCCGCGGCGCTGCGTCTCGGCGGGGCGCTCGGGCTGCTTGCGGCCGCCCATCCGGCGCTGGCCGGGGCGGGGGAGCGGGGGGACGAGATCGCGCGCCTGGACGCGGTGGTCCGGCGCTTCGGCCTGCGGCTGCCGGCCTGGCGTACGCGGCTCGCGCTCGTCGCCGGCGGCGGCTCCGGCGCCGGCGTCGCCGGCCTGACCGACCGCCTGCGCCTGCGCCGCGTCGACGCGGCGTGCGTGCGCGCGGCGGCCACGGCGCCCGAACGCCTGGGCGAGCGGCTGGCGGCAGCGGCGGCGCCCGCCGACGTGGCCGACCTGCTCGACCCCCTGCCGCTCGACGCCGCCGCGGTGCTGGCGGCTGCGCCGGGGCCGGTCGGGCGGGCGGCCGAGCTCTACCTCGGCCGCCTGCGCGCGATCCGGCTCGAGATCGACGGCACGGTGCTGCGCGACGAGCTCGGGCTGGCGCAGTCGCCGCGCGTGGGCGAGGTGCTCGCGGAGCTGCTGCGGCGGAAGCGGAACGGCCAGCTCGCCGATCGCGGGTCGGAGCTGGCCGCGGCCCGCGAGCTGGTGGGGCGGAGGGCGTCGTGACCGCGGGCCTCGCCTGGGACTGCGGCTCCACGCCGGTGCTGCGCTGGACGGCGGCGCCGGGCGGCGTCTCGGTGGCGTTCACCTCGCGCCGCGGCGGCGCGTCCGAAGGCGCCTACGCGTCGCTCAACCTGGGTGCGCTGACCGCCGACGAGCCGGCCCGCGTGGCCGAGAACCGGCGCCGGGCGGTGACGGCGGCGGGCGGCGACCCGGAGCGGGCGACGATGGCCTGGCAGGTGCACGGCCCGGACGTGCGCGAGGTGACCGCGGAGCCGGCGGGCGGGCGGTTCCTCGATCCCGGCGCCGAGCCGTTCCCGAAGTCCGACGGGCTGGCGACGTCGCTGCCGGGACGGCCGCTCATGCTGCTCACCGCCGACTGCCTGCCGGTGGCGATCGCGCGCGCGGACGGCGCGCGGCTGGCGGTGCTGCACGCCGGCTGGCGCGGCCTCGAGGCGGGAATCGTCGAGGCGGGCGCCGCCGCCGTCGGCGGCGGGCTGGTCGCCGCGGTCGGGCCCGGGGCCGGTCCGTGCTGCTACGAGGTGGGGGACGAGGTCGCCGGGCGGCTGGAGGCGTGCTTCGGCGCCGGCGTCGTCCACGACGGCCGGGCCGATCTGTGGCTGTGCGCCCGGCGGGCGCTCGAGGCGGCCGGCGCGGCGGCCGTCGCCGTCGCGGAGGAGTGCACGATCTGCAACGGCGAGCGCTACTTCTCACACCGGCGCGACCGCGGCGTCACCGGGCGCCAGGGCGTCGTGGGGGTGCTCGGTGCTTGATGCCGCGCTGGTCGCCGAGAACCTGGCCCGCATCCGCGCTCAGGTGGGACCGGGTGTGGAGGTGCTCGCGGCCACCAAGTACGTTGACGCCGATGACCTGCCCGCGCTGCACGAGGCGGGGGTCGTCCTGGTCGGCGAGAACCGTACGGACGCGCTGGCCGAGAAGCAGGCCCGCTTCGCGGAGCTCTTCACGTGGGACTTCATCGGCCACGTGCAGAGCCGCAAGGCGCGCGACCTGGTCGGGCGCGTGCGGCTGATCCACGCCGTCGACTCGCTGTCCGCCTGCGAGCAGCTCGACCGCCGCCGTCCGCAGGGGGCGACCGTCGACTGCCTCCTGCAGGTGAACGTGGCCGGCGAGGACACGAAGGCGGGTGTGCCGCCGGCCGGCGTCGACCCCTTCCTGGAGTCGGTCGCCCCGCTCGCCGGTGTGCGCTTCCGCGGGCTGATGACGATGCCCCCTGCGGTGACCGACCCGGAGGACGCACGGCGATGGTTCGCCGCGCTGCGCGAGCTGCGTGACCGGCTGGCGCCGCGGTGGGGGGGACGGCACGAGCTGACCCACCTGAGCATGGGCACGAGCCAGGACTACGCGGTCGCCGCGCAGGAGGGTGCGACGATCGTGCGGGTGGGGCACGTCCTCTACGGGCGGTAGAGTTTCCGGTCACATGGCCCTGAGCGATCTGTGGAACTCGACGCTTGTCTACTTCGGCGTTCGCGAGGAGGACTGGGACGACGAGTACGACGACGACGGCTCCGCCGCGCACGGGGACCTCGAGCAGGTCTACAGCGAGCGGCCGAACGTGCGCCGGCTCTCGCCCCGGCGGCGGCCGGGCGGCGGCGACTTCGACGACATCTTCTCGGAGGAGGAGCCGCGCGGGCCGGTGCCGATCCGGGGCGGGCGCAACGGCGGCGGCCAGGCCGTCCAGAACGGGCACCGCACCGCCGGCCAGGTGTCGCTGGTCGTGCCGAAGAGCTTCAACGACGCCCAGAAGGTCGCCGACAAGCTGAAGTACGACGTCCCGGTGATCATCAACCTGCAGAGCGCCGACCCCGAGCTGGCCAAGCGCCTGGTCGATTTCGCCAGCGGGCTGACCTACGCCCTGGACGGCTCCATGCAGCGTGTGGCCGACCGCGTCTTCCTGCTCACGCCGTCCTCGATCTCGGTCTCCGCCGAGGACAAGGCGCTGCTGATGGAGCGCGGCTTCTTCAACCAGTACTAGCCCGCCCCGGCCCGGGGGAGCCGGGCGGCGCTCCCCCGGGCGTGCGCGGGTGCGTCAGTAGCCGTACCCGCCGCCGTTCGCCGGCGCCGCGGCCGCGGTGGCCGGCGCGCCGACCGTCGCGGCCCGCCAGACGCCGACGTCCTTGAAGCCGTTGCCGGAGGCATCGCCGGGCGCGCGGTCGTTGGCAAAGGTGTACAGCGGCCGGCCCTTGTAGGTCAGCTGTGTGCCGCCGCCGTCCGGGCGCACGACGGTGGCGAGGGCGCCGATCGCGCCCGTGTGCACCGCGCCCTTCACCAGCAGGGGCTTCCACAGCTGGAGGCAGCCGTGCGTGCAGATGAAGCGTCCATCGCGCTCGGCCGAGAGCGTGTACAGGGTCATGCCCCGGTGGTTCTCGAGCACGGTGGCGCCGAGGTGGGCGTTGCGGGCGGTCCGAACGATGCCGGACGCCTGGTGCGAGCTTGTCGCGGACGCTGAGCCGCATGCCGCCGTGACGGCGATCGCCGCCACGGCGAGGGCTGCCCGGGCGCGGGTTCCGATGTGCAGGTTCATGGTCGTTGCTCCTCTCGAGAACGGTCGTTTCGAGGAGCTACGCCGGACGGGCGGGGACGGGATTGTGGCCGGCGCGACAATCCACCGAGCGCCGGCAGCCGTAGGGCGCGATCCCCGGCGTGCAGCTCGACCACGGCGTCGACGGGCCCGGGCGGGCGCCCTGGTTCCGCCGGTGCGGCCGACTCGATACGCTTCCGGGCTCCATGAGCGCTGACCCTCCAGTCCTCGGCCTGCTCGGCGCCGGCAACATGGCCTCGGCGATGGTCGCGGGCTGGCTCAAGGCCGACCCCGGCATGGCGGAGCGCATCCTCGTCACCGACAAGGGCTCGGGCCGCGCCGCCGCCCTCGCCCAGCGTCACGGCCTGCGCCACGTGGCAACGAACGCCGAGCTCGTCGACGCGGCGGACATCGTCGTCCTGTGCGTGAAGCCGGTCGACGTCGAAGGGGTGCTGCGCGAGGTGTCCGGCCTGGTGACGCCGCAGAAGGCGATCGCGTCGGTCGCCGCCGGCGTCGGCACGGCCACGCTCGAGACCATCCTCGACGTGGATGCGCCGGTGTTCCGGTTCATGCCGAACGTCGGCGTGCGCGTCGGCGCGGGCACGCTCGCGTTCTCGTCCGGGCGCTTCACCGACACCGCGGCGGAGCAGTCGGTGCGGGCCGTGTTCGCCCTGCTCGGCGAGATCGTGCCGCTGGAGGAGCGGCTGTTCGACGCCGCAACGGCGCTCTCGGGATCCGGGCCCGCCTTCCTCGGGCTGATCGTCGAGGCGTTCGAGGACGCCGGCATCGTCGCCGGCCTGACGCACGCGGACGCCCGCCGGCTCTTCCTTTCCACGGTGGCCGGCACCGCTGCGCTCCTGCGCGAGGAGGATCTCGGCTGCGCCGATCTGCGCCGCATGGTCACAAGCCCGGGCGGCACCGCCGCAGCCGGCCTCGCGACCATGGAGCGTGGCTGCGTCCGCGGCTCGATCATCGACGGGGTGGGAGCCGCGATGCGTCGGGCCGGGGAGCTAGGCTGACGCCCGACCATGGGGATCACGACAGTCGAGCAGTTCGTCCTCTCCCTGTACCTCGTCTATCTGGTCCTGATCTTCCTGTACGTGATGATGAGCTGGGTGCAGCTGCCCTACAACATCTGGATCGGGCGGCTGCGGGGCTTCCTGCACGACACGGTCGAGCCCGTCCTGCGCCCGATCCGGGCGGTGCTGCCGCCGCTGGGAGGGTTCGACCTCTCACCGCTGATCGCCATCCTCGCGCTCGGTCTGATCGAGCAGATCGTCATCTCGGTCCTCGACGGATTCCGCTGACGCCGAGAAGGAGTCACGTTATGGGCGGCGAAGGTGCCCGCCATGACGCTGTCACCCGCAGAGCTGCGGCACGAGCGGCCCGGACGGGGCCTGCTCGGCTACCGCCGCTCCGACGTCGACCGGCTGCTGGTCGAGGCGACGGTCGCCTACGAGGCGGTCTGGCGCGAACGCGCCGACTTGCACGACCAGGTGCACGAGCTCCAGCAGGAGCTGAACCGCCACCGCGAGGGTGAGCAGGCGATGCGCAACGCCCTCGTCACCGCCGAGCGGGCGGCGGACGAGATGCGGGCGTCCGCGTCGCGCCAGGCGGAGCTGATCGTGCGCGAGGCCGAGGCCAAGAGCCGCGACCTCGTCCACGAGGCCTATGCCGAGCGTGAGCGCGTCCGCCGCGAGATGTCCAGCCTGCAGGCCGAGGAGGCCGAGTTCCGGCTGCGGCTGCGCTCGCTGCTGGGAGCGATCCTCGAGGCGGTGCGCGACCACGAGCAGCGCCTGGCGGCCTCGATCCCGGCGCAGACCGGCGCGACGCCGCCCGCCCTGGGCGCCCCCGACGACGTCGTCCGGGCCAGCGGCCAGACCAGCTGACGGGCTGCGCCGGCGGGAGTGCGGTGGGCAGGAAAGTGCCCCTGGGTATACTCAAACGCGGGGTGTAAGAGTGGCCGTGACCGTCGACATCGAAGCCGTCAGGCGACGCCTGAACGAGGAGCGCACCGGCATCGTCGAGGAGCGCGCGAAAGGGCTGGAGCTCTCGCTCGAGGAGAACGCCGAGCACCTGCTGGCCGAGGTCGACGCCGCCCTGGCCCGCATCGAGCAGGGCGTCTACGGGATCTGCGTGGCCTGCGGAGGGCGGATCAACGAGGAGCGTCTCGAGGCCCTGCCCTGGGCGACGAAGTGCATCCGCTGCAAGCGCGTGGAGGAGCGAGGCTGATCCACGTGGATGCAGAGCCCCAGCCCGCATCACGGGCGGGGTCGCTGCAGTGGGCGGGCCTGTTGGCGGTCGCCGTCGCCGCCGTGGTCGCCGACCAGGTGACGAAGCACGCGATCCAGGACCGGCTGGCGCTGGACGAGACGCATCGCGTGCTGCCGTTCCTGACGATCACCCGGGTGCGCAACAGCGGCATCGCGTTCGGCATCTTCCCGGGCCGGCTGGGAATCGTCTCCGTCCTGACCGCGGTCGCCGTCGTCTGGATGCTCGTCCACTTCGCCCGTTCGGGGTCGCGGCACGTGCTCTTCCCGGTTGCGCTCGGCCTGCTCGTCGGCGGCAGCGTGTCCAACCTGGCCGACCGCGTCCGCAGCGGCCACGTCACCGACTTCATCCACGTCAGCCACTGGCCGACGTTCAACCTTGCGGACAGCTTCATCGTGACCGGTGTCGCCCTGCTCGCCGTCGGCCTGCTCCGGGTGGAGCGGCGCCAGCATGCCGGGCGGGCGGCGGACACGGGGCAGCCGCCGGAGCTCGACGGGCCGTGATCGAGGTCGAGGTGCCGCCGGACGCCCGCGGCATGCGCCTCGACCGCTTCCTCGCGGGGCATGCCGACGTGGCCTCCCGGGCGGGCGCCGAGCGGATGATCGAGGCCGGGCTCGTGCTCGTCGACGGGGCTGCCCGGCCGAAGTCCCACCGGCTCGAGGCAGGCGCCGTCGTCACGCTGCCCGAGCCGGCGGGTCCGCCCGCACCGGCCCCGGCCGCCGTCGAGCCCGGAGTCCCGATCGTCTACGCCGACGAGCATCTGCTGGCCGTCGACAAGCCGGCCGGCCTGCTGGTGCATCCGGTGCCCGGCTTCCACGGCCCGACGCTCGTGGACGCCGTCGCCGGCCTCGCGGCCGGCGGCGACGCGGCGCGTCCGGGGATCGTCCACCGGCTCGACCGGGACACGTCGGGACTGCTCCTGGTCGCCCGCGACGAGCGCACCCACGCGCGTCTGCAGGCGCAGCTTCGCCGCCGCCGCATCGGGCGCACGTACCTGGCCCTCGTCCGCGGCCGGCCGCGTTCGCGGCGCGGCCGGATCGAGGCGCCGATCGGGCGCGACCGCCGCGATCCCACCCGGATGTCCATCGACAGCGATGCGCCCCGCGACGCCGTGACGGAGTTCGAGCTCGCCGAGGCGCTCGCGGGCCGCTCGCTGCTGCGCGTCACCCTGCAGACGGGCCGCACGCACCAGATCCGCGTGCACCTGGCCGCGATCGGGACGCCGGTGGTCGGCGATCCGGTCTACGGCCACGGGCCCGAGCTCGGCCTCGAACGCCAGTTCCTGCACGCCGCCGAGCTGCGGCTCGTGCATCCGGAGACGGGGGAGCCGCTGGTCGTGCGCTCGGAGCTGCCCGCCGACCTGGCGGCGGCCCTGGAGACCGCGCGGGAGGGCTAGTCATAGTCAGGCCCGCGGCAGCGGCTGCGGACGGACGCGGTGCGCCCAGACCGCGAACGCGGTTGCGAGCCCGAAGATCAGGCCGAAGACCGAGAACGCCAGGAGGCCGAACCCGCCCAGCACGAGCGCCAGGACGATCTCGCCTCGCCGTGGCGGGGCGAGCGTGCCCCCGCGCGCACGCAGTCGCACGACGGCGACCACGTCGCAGAGGGCGACCAGGCACGGCACGGCGACGAGCAGGATGAGCGGGATGAACGGGATCGCGATGGCCGCTGTCGACGACGTGCTGGCGGCGACGTCCCTCACCCCGGAGTCCGTGAACGCCCCGAAGACACCGGCCGCCGCCAGGGCGAGCCACCACGGCATCTGGTCGGCCGCTGCCGCCAGGACGAGAAACGGGATCGCCTCCAGCGCCAGCACGAACAGGATCCCGCTCACGCCGTTCTGGTGGTGGCCGACCCAGGTGGGTGCCGCGAGGGCGAACGCGACGCCGGTCCCGAGGACGGCGGCGCGGGGGTGGCGGCGAACGTACCTCATAGCTCCCATGCTATCTCAGCGTGTTTCGGCGGGCAAGGGGGCTCCCGGCGGGCCGGCTTCGCTACAATCCCGCCGCTTCTGCCCGTTTCGTTCCCGACCCGGCGGAGAAGCGGCCGCTTCGGCGGTGCCCCACGGCAGCCGTGGGGCTCCGGAGCGCCCCGCCGGCGACGTTCTGCCAACCGATTCAGGAGGATCGCACGTGCCTGAGGTCACGATGCGCGAACTGCTCGAGGCCGGTGTCCACTTCGGCCATCAGACGCGGCGCTGGAACCCCAAGATGCGCCGCTTCATCTTCGGTGAGCGCGGCGGCATCTACATCATCGACCTGCAGCAGACGATGGGTCTCCTGCACGAGGCGTTCAACTACGTCTCGAACGTCGGCGAGCGCGGCGGCTCCGTGCTCTTCGTCGGCACGAAGAAGCAGGCCCAGGACGCCGTCGCCGAGCACGCCGGCCGCGTCGGCATGCCGTACGTGAACCACCGCTGGCTGGGCGGCCTGCTGACGAACTACCGCACGATCCAGGAGCGCATCTCCGCCCTGCACAACCTTCGCCGCCAGAAGGCCGAGGGGCAGCTCGACCTGCTGCCGTCCAAGGAGCGGGCCTCCACGCTCTCCGAGCTCGAGAAGCTCGAGGCGAACCTGGGCGGCATGGCCGACACGCGCAAGCTGCCCGATGCAGTGGTCGTGATCGACATGAAGAAGGAGGCGCTCGCCGTCCGCGAGGCGCGGCGCCTGAACATCCCGGTGATCGGGCTCGTGGACACGAACTGCGACCCGGACGACGCGGACTTCGTGATCCCGGGCAACGACGACGCGATCCGCTCGTCGGCACTGATCGTGCGGCTGCTGGCCGACGCGATCGCCGAGGGCCGAAACCGCGGCGTCAAGGTGTCGGACTTCGTGAGCGAGAACGGCGACGAGCCGGAGCCCGAAGCGGGGGCCGAGCCGGTCACCGAGGCTCCGCCGCCCGCCGATGCGCCGGCAGCGAGCGAGTCGCCGGCGCCTGCGGAGCCCGCGGCGCACGCGGCCGAGCCTGCTGCCGAGGCCGCCCCGGCCGAGCCCGCGCCCGCCACCGAGGACGCCGCCAGGTGAA
The DNA here is from genome assembly GCA_963843705.1 of uncultured Actinomycetes bacterium. Taxonomy (GTDB): domain Bacteria; phylum Actinomycetota; class Thermoleophilia; order Gaiellales; family JAICJC01; genus JAICJC01. Next base: position 10,072 of record CAWJLQ010000003.1, on the reverse strand, counting down.
CGATTACAAGCCGTCCGCAGCGGACGTGAAGCAGCTGCGGGAGACGACGCAGGCCGGAATGATGGACTGCCGCAACGCCCTGGCCGAGATGAAGGGCGACATGGACGCAGCGGTCAAGCTGCTGCGGGAGAAGGGCATCGCGTCTGCGAGCAAGCGCTCGGGGCGCGGCACCGGCGAGGGCATGGTGTCAACCTACGTCCACCACAACGGCCGCATCGGCGCGATGGTCGAGATCGGCTGCGAGACCGACTTCGTCGCCCGCAACGAGCAGTTCCAGGCGTTCGCCCGCAAGGTCGCCGCGCAGATCGCGAGCGCACCCGATCTGCGCTTCGTCTCCGAGGAGGACGTGTCCGACGAGTTCCGCAGCTCCGAGCTCGCGATCTACCGGGCGAAGGCGGCCGCCGACGGCCGCCCGGCGGCGATGCTGGACAAGATCGCCGACGGCATGTTCCAGAAATCGCTCTCCGACACCGTCCTCCTGAAGCAGCAGTCGATCCGGCCGGAGGACGACTCGAAGACGATCGAGACGCTGCGCGCCGAGCTCTCCGGCACGCTGGGCGAGAACATCGAGGTCAAGCGCTTCGCCCGGTTCGAGGTGGGCGGCGCGTGACCGAGCGGGGCGCCGTCTTCGGGCGAGTCCTCCTCAAGCTGTCCGGCGAGGCGCTCATGGGCGAGCGCACCTATGGGCAGGATCCGGGCCGGATCACGGCCATCGCCCGCGCGCTGCACTCGATCCACGACCAGGGCGTCCAGGTCGCGATCGTCGTCGGCGGGGGCAACATCCTGCGCGGCACCCAGGAGGCGGCCCGGGGCATGGACCGGGCGACGGCCGACTACGCCGGCATGCTGGCGACGCTCCTGAACGCGCTCACGGTCTCCGACGCCCTGGAGCAGCTGGGCGTGCACACGCGCGTTCAGTCGGCGATCAACGTGTCGCAGGTGGCGGAGCCCTACATCCGCCGCCGCGCCATCCGCCATCTCGAGAAGGGCCGCGTGGTGATCTTCGCCGCCGGCACCGGCAACCCGTTCTTCACGACCGACACCGCCGCCGCCCTGCGCGCGCTCGAGATCGGCGCGGAGGGCATCCTGATGGGCAAGAACGGCGTCGACGGCGTGCTCGACTCCGACCCGCGCGAGAACCCGGACGCGCGCCTGATCCCCCAGCTGACGCATCTGGAGGCGATCGAGCGCGGGCTGCGGGTGATGGACACGACCGCGCTCTCGCTGTGCATGGATAATCGCGTTCCGCTGTACGTTTTCAACCTGGACGACGAGTCGAACATCGAGCGGGTCGTGCGCGGGGAGCGGATCGGGACGGTCATCGCGGCGCGCATCCCGGCGGAGGTGGCCACATGATCGATGACGTGCTGAACGATGCCGTCCGCCGGATGGACAAGAGCGTCGAGAACACCCGCCACGAGTTCACCACGGTGCGCACCGGCCGGGCCTCGGCGGCCCTGCTCGACCGCGTCCAGGTGAGCGCCTACGGCACCAAGATGCCGGTGAACCAGCTGGCGACGATCGGCGTCCCCGAGCCGCGGCTGCTCACGATCACCCCGTTCGACAAGAGCATCATGAAGGAGATCGAGCGCGGCATCCTCGAGTCCGACCTGGGCCTGACGCCGTCGAACGACGGCCAGCTGATCCGCCTGCCGATCCCGCAGCTCACCGAGGAGCGGCGCAAGGACCTCGTGAAGCAGGTGCGGCACATGGCCGAGGAGGGCCGGGTGGCGGCGCGCAACGTCCGCCGCGACGCGATCCACCGGCTGAAGGAGCTCGAGAAGAACGGCGAGACCGGCTCGGACGACGTCCACCGCGCCGAGGACCGGCTGCAGAAGCTCACCGACGAGCGGATGACCCACATCGACGCGGCGCTCAAGGCCAAAGAGGCCGAGATCATGGAAGTCTGACAAGCAGCCGGTCCGATGACCGTCATGCGTCGGCAGATACGGCTGCTGCGGAGCATCGGCCGGTTGCGGCGGTCGGGGTTCGCGCCCGAGCCGCCGGCGGCGGCGACCGCCCGCAACGTGGCCATCATCATGGACGGCAACGGCCGCTGGGCTGCACGCCGCGGCCTGCCGCTGCTGGCCGGCCACCGGGCGGGCACGCGCGCGCTGCGGCGGACGGTCGAGGCGGCGCCCGACCTCGGCGTGCGCAGCCTGGCGGTGTACGCCTTCTCGACCGAGAACTGGGGCCGCCCCGACGCCGAGGTGGCCGACCTCATGACCCTCTTCGCCGAGACGATCGAGCGGGAGTTCCCCGACCTGGACCGCCAGGGCGTGCGGGTGCGGTTCGTGGGCCGCCGCGACCGCTGCCCGGACTCGCTGCGCGCCCTGATGGACGACATGGAGCAGCGCACGGCGGGAAACATCCGGCTCGACCTGTGGGTCGCCTTCGACTACGGCTCGCGGGCCGAGATCCTGAACGCCGTGCGCGAGCTGATGGCGGCCGGGGTCGCCCCCGAGCAGGTGGACGAGGAGCGCCTGCGTGCGCACCTGTACGCGCCGGACATGCCCGATCCCGACCTGGTCATCCGCACGAGCGGCGAGATGCGGATGTCCAACTTCCTGCTGTGGCAGTCGGCGTACGCCGAGTTCGAGTTCGAGCCGGCGCTCTGGCCTGACTTCGGCGGCGAGCAGCTCGAGGCCGCGCTGCACGCATACGCCCGGCGGCAGCGAAGGTTCGGCCGCCGGTGAGCCAGCTCGTCTCGCGGATCGCGCTCGCGGTCCCGCTGGCGGCGCTCACGCTGTACGCGGCGCTGCGCGGAGGGTGGTTCGTGGCCGTGCCGGCGGTGCTGGCGGCGATCGTCGCCGGGCACGAGTACTCGGCCCTGACGCGCAACCTGCGCCCGCTCACGCCCATCGTGCTCGCGGGCGCCGCCGGCGTCGTCCTGGCGGTGCACCAGGGCGGAGTCGCGTGGGCGGCGGCGCCGCTCGCCCTCACGCTGGTGGGCGCGTTCTGGCTCTCGGCGGTCGCGGAGGTGCGCCAGAGCGCGGCCGTGCAGCTGGGGGCGACGATGCTGGGCGTCGTGTGGATCGGCCTGGGCTTCGGCTTCCTGGTCGCCGTGCGCGACGTGCCGGCGCCGGCGGGCTGGGGCCGCGAGCTCCTGCTCGCGGTGCTCCTCGGCACGTGGGGATCGGACATCGCCGCATACGGCGGCGGGCGGCTCTTCGGGCGCCGGAAGCTGGCGGAGCACATCTCCCCCGCGAAGACGGTGGAGGGGCTCGTCTTCGGCGTGATCGCGGCCGTCGCGATCGTGTTCTTCACCCTGTATCACCAGCCCCACGGCGACCCGCTCTCGCCGCTGCACGCGCTCGAGCTGGGCGCGGCTGTCGCGGTCGCGGCTCCGGTCGGCGACCTCTTCGAGTCGTACCTGAAGCGCGATGCCGGGGTGAAGGACTCGGGCACCCTGCTCGGAGCGCACGGCGGCGTCCTCGACCGCGTGGACGCGCTGCTGTGGGCCGCCCCCGCGACCTACTTCGTCGCCCTCGCCATCGGCCGGGCCTGACGCGGCCGGATCTACCATTCGGGCATGTCGACCAGACGCCGGCGTGCCGTCCGCCTCCTGAACCCGTTCAGCGGCGTCGAGCGGAGGATGAACGACGAGCGCATCGCCGCCGCGGTCGCCGCGGTGGAGGCGTCGGAGCCCGGCCTGCACGAGCTGGAGCCGGCCTGGTTCGGCGGCGGCCTCGACGGGGACATCCGCCTGCGCTACATGGCGGTCGGCTACGCCGCCGACCCCGAGCGCGGGATCGAGGAGGGCCGCGCGTACGTGGTCGACGTCCGCACCGGCCACATCATCGTGCGGCGGCCGCTCGAGCGACGGGCCGACCTGCCGCGCAGCATCACCGCCCTCGGCGGGTAGCGCGCCCAATCGGCGAGGAGAGGGGCCGCCAATTGGATCCGCCTACACTGAGGCGATGCGTTCCGTTGCCATCCTCGGCGCGACCGGCTCGATCGGCAGGCAGGCGCTCGAGATCGTGGCTGCGCACCCCGGCCTGCGCGTGTGCGCGCTGGCCGCGGGGTCGGACCACGCCGGGCTGGTCGCCGCCGCCGCCCGCCACGGCGTGCACCGGATCGCGCTCGTCGACGCCGCGGCGGCGGCGGCCGCGCGGCGGGCGCACCCCGGCGACGTGCTCGAGGGCGATGACGGCGTCGAGCGGCTGGTCGCCGAGAGCGGCGCGGACGTCGTGCTGAACGCGGTGGTGGGCGCGGCCGGGCTGCGGGCGACGCTGGCCACCTTCGCCGCGGGCGCCGACCTCGCGCTCGCGAACAAGGAGAGCCTCGTGGCCGGCGGCGAGCTCGTCATGGAGGCGCTGGCGCGCAGCGGCGTGCGGATGCTGCCGGTCGACAGCGAGCACTCGGCCCTGTCCCAGTGCCTGTCCGGCGCGGCGGCGGGAAGCGTCACCGGCCTCGTGATCACGGCGTCCGGCGGCCCGTTCCGCGGCCGGCAGCGGGCGGCGCTGACCGACGTGACCGTCGCCGACGCGCTCGCGCATCCCACCTGGAGCATGGGCCCGAAGATCACGATCGACTCGGCGACGCTGATGAACAAGGGCCTCGAGGTGATCGAGGCGCACCACCTGTTCGGGATCGCCTACGCCGACATCGAGGTCGTCGTGCACCCGCAGTCGATCGTGCACGGGATGGTGCGCTTCCGCGACGGGGCGCTGCTCGCCCACGTCGGCTACCCCGACATGCGCGTGCCGATCTCGTGGGCGCTCACACACCCCGAGCGGGCCGCAACGCCCGTACCCTCGCTCGACCTCTCGGCGCCGCTCACGCTCGACTTCGAGCCGCCCGACACCGCCACCTTCCGGTGCCTCACCCTGGCCCGCGCGGCCGGGCGGGAGGGCGGGACGGCGCCGTGCGTCCTGAACGCGGCCAACGAGGCCGCCGTGGCGGCATTCCTGGACGGCGGGATCGGGTTCCTCGCGATCGCGGACATGGTGGAGCGGGCGCTCGAGGCCGTCCCCGCCGAGCCGATCGAGTCGCTCGAGCAGCTGCTCGCGGCCGACGCGCGCGCCCGCGCCGCTGTGGCCGACGCGACGAGGACGGCCGCGTGAGCTTCGCCGTCGCCGTCATCGGCCTGCTCATGCTCGTCGCCATCCACGAGCTCGGGCACTTCACCGCCGCCAAGGCGACCGGCATGCGCGCCCTGCGCTTCTACCTCGGGTTCCCGCCCGCCGTCGTGCGCCGCACCTGGGGCGAGACGGAGTACGGCATCGGCGCCATCCCGCTGGGCGGATTCGTGAAGATCCCCGGCATGCTGCGGCCGGAGTCGTCCGACCTGTACGACGTCGAGGACGTGCTCGGACGGGCGAAGAACGTGGGCGAGGGGCCGGCGCTGCGGCTGGCGGCCAGCCTCGCCGATGTGCAGCGCCGGATCGACCAGGGCCGCTTCGACGAGGCGCGCGAGGCGGCGCGCGAGCTGGCCGCCGAGATCGAGGCGGTCGCGGACGAGCTGCCGCCGGCCGATCTGCGCCGCGTGCGGCGCAGCCTCGAGCGGCTCGAGCAGAACCTCGATCCGCGCGCCTACTGGCGCTGCTCGCGGCCGAAGCGGCTGGCCGCGATCACCGCGGGGCCGATCGCAAACGTGCTCGCCTGCTTCGTGATCCTCACCGGGGTCGCGCTCTACGGCCTGCCCGTGGCGGTGCCGGTCGTGCACAGCGTGCTCGGGAACTCGCCGGCGGCTGCGACCGGCCTGCGCGCCGGCGACCGGGTGGTGTCGGTCAACGGACACGGCGGCGGCGTCGACGCCATCCGCAACGCGATCGCCGGCAGCAGGGGCGGCCCGGTGACGCTGGTCGTCTCGCGCCACGGCCACCGGGTGCGGCTGCGGACGCAGAACAGCACGAAGATCAGCGGGGCCTACCGGATGGGATTCGAGTTCGGGACCGCCAACCGCCCGTACTCTGCGGCACACGCTCCCACCTTCGCCGTGCAGGAGATGTGGTCGCTCACGACGGGGACGGTGCGCGCCCTCGCCGACATCGTCACGCCGCAGGGCCGCTCCCAGCTGCACTCGACCGTCGGGATCGTGAACTACTCGGCCCAGGCGGAGCAGGCCGGCGCCACCGACTACTTCGTCCTGCTCGCCTTCATCTCGCTCTCCCTGGCGATCTTCAACATGCTGCCGTTCCTGCCCCTCGACGGCGGCCATGTCTTCATGATCGCCCTCGAGCGGATCCGCGGGAAGATGGTCTCACGGGCCGTCTTCGAGCGCGTCTCCGTGCTCGGCATCATGCTGATGGCGCTGCTGTTCGTGGTCGGCCTGCAGAACGACCTCTCGAACATCCTCGGCTCCCAGCCGCACTGATCCCGGCGAGACGGGGCCGAGCGTGGGGTTGTGAACGATCCCAGCCCGCCGCGTCGGTATCCTCAGTGCGATGTCCTCGAAGATCCGGATCCGGGTCGGCGACGTGCCCATCGGGGGCGGCTCGCCCGTCGTCGTCCAGTCGATGACGCTGACCGACACGAGCGACGCCGAGGCGACGCTCGGCCAGATCCGGCGGCTGGCGGATGCGGGCTGCGAGATCGCCCGCGTGGCGGTGCCGGGCCGGGCCGACGCCGACGCGCTGCCCGCGATCGTGGCGGGGTCGCCGCTGCCCGTGATCGCCGACATCCACTTCAACGCGTCGCTCGCGCTGCGGGCGATCGACGCCGGCGTCGCCGCCGTCCGCATCAACCCCGGCAACATCGGAGGGCCCGACCGGGTCGAGCAGGTGGTGTCGCGTGCGAAGGCGGCCGGCATCCCGATGCGCATCGGCGCGAACTCGGGCTCCCTGCCCGACCACCTGCGCCAGTTCGCCACGAACGACCCGCCGGGCGCGCTCGTCGAGGCGGCGCTCGAGGAGGTGCGGCTGCTCGAGAAGCTCGGCTACCGCGACTTCAAGATCTCGGTCAAGAGCTCATCCGTGCCCGTGATGATCCAGGCCTACCGGCAGCTGGCGGAGAAGGTGCCCTATCCGCTCCACCTCGGCGTCACCGAGGCCGGCCCGCCGTTCACCGGCACGGTCAAGAGCGCGATCGGGATGGGATCGCTGCTCGTGGACGGCATCGGCGACACGATGCGCGTGTCGCTCACCGCCGACCCGGTCGAGGAGGTCAAGGTCGCGTGGGAGATCCTGCGCGTGCTCGGGCTGCGCCACAAGGGCCCCGTCATGATCGCCTGCCCGTCGTGCGGGCGCACCAACGTGGACGTGCTCGAGCTGGCCGAGCGGGTCGAGGCGCGGCTGGGCACCTACGACGAGGTGTTCGAGGTGGCCGTCATGGGCTGCGCCGTGAACGGCCCCGGGGAGGCGGGTGACGCCGACTTCGGCATCGCCGGCGGCCGCGACGCCGGCTTCATCTACGCCCACGGGGAGGTGCTGCGCAAGGTCGCGCAGAGCGCGCTCGTGGACGAGCTCTTCGGCGAGATCGACGCCTGGATCGAGGGCGGCATGGTGCGGCCGCAGCGCAAGACGCGCAAGCTCTCGCTGCCCGTCGTGCACGCGGCTGCGGCCGGGGACTAGGCTGGACTCTCTCCGAGTGGTACCGACGGTGCTGGTTCATGCTCGGGGTCGGATTTTGTGGGCGGGGTCGAGGATATCTGCGGGTATGCGGCCTTGGGTGATGCGGCCGGTGTGGGCGCGGTCGGTGTTGTAGGTGTGGATGTAGTCGGCGAGGTCGGCTTTGAGGCCGCGGTAGCGGATGTGGAGGTAGCGGGCGAAGCTGGGGCGCCAGCATTCGTCGAGGATCGTCTTGTGGAGGCGTTCGACGTGGCCGTTGGTCTGGGGTCGGCCGGGGCGGGTGCGGGTGTGGCGGATGCTGGTGTGGGCGAGCTGGTGGTCGAAGTGGCCGCGAAACTCGTTGCCGTTGTCGGTGAGGACGCGCTCGAGCGTCCAGCCGCAGCGGGCGAGGTCGGCCGCGACGCGGCGGGCGAGTCGGCTGGTTTGGGTGGCGACGGGTTGGCCGCTGGGACACGTGATCAGGTCGGCCCAGGCGTAGCTTGAGTAGCAGTCGATGGCGGTGACCTGCCAGACGGGGTGTTTGGTGCCGTGCAGGCGACCGACGAAGAAGCAGTCGATGCCGACCAGTTGGCCGGGGTGGTCGACGTCGATGTGCGCCGGCACTGGCAGGTCGCGTGGCGGCTGGTAGGGCGCGGCGTACCCGGCGATCAGCCCCAGCGGTAGTGCGCGGATTTCTGTGTATCTGACTGGTCTGTCCGGCCTGGTCGTGATGCTCGCGGCGTAGCCGTGAGCGGAGCGACCGGGCCGGGCGGCCCGGAAGGAGGCCCTGATGGCCGAGCACAGAGAGATCCCGGACGAGCTGATCGATCAGCTGCTGGGGGGGTATGAGGGGCCGGAGCAGTTGACCGGTCCGGATGGCTTGATCAACCGGCTGCGGAAGCGGCTGATCGAGCGCGCCGCGGGCGCCGAGCTGGGGCAGCATCTCGGTTACCCTGCCGGCGGTGAGGCGCCGCAGGAGCAGCCGAACCGGCGCAACGGCAGCTCGCGCAAGACGTTGCGGACGGTCGACGGGCCGGTGACGGTCGAGCTGCCCCGGGATCGACAGGGCAGCTTCGAGCCGCGGATTGTGCCCAAGCACAGCCGTTCGTTCGACGGCTTCGACGAGCAGATCCTGGCCCTGTACGCGGGCGGGATGACGACCAGGGAGATCCAGCGGCACCTGCGCGAGGTGTACGGCGTCGACGTCTCCGACGGCTTGGTGTCGGAGGTGACCACCTCGATCCAAGACGACGTGCGCGCCTGGCAGAGTCGGCCGCTGGAGGAGCTGTATGTCGTCGTGTACCTGGACGCGCTCCAGGTCGCGATCCGCGACCAGCAGGTCGTCCGCAAGAAGGCCGTCTACTCGGCCATCGGCGTCACCGTCGACGGCGAGCGCGACTGCCTCGGCCTCTGGATTGAGAAGACCGAGGGCGCCCGCTTCTGGACGAGCGTCCTGACCGAGCTGCGCAACCGCGGCGTCACCGACGTCCTGTTCGTCTGCACCGACGGCCTCACCGGCTTCCCGGAGGCGATCGACGCCGTCTTCCCGGAGGCGGTCAACCAGACCTGCGTTGTCCATCTGACCAGGCAGAGCCTGCGCTACCTGTCCTGGAAGGAGCGCAAGACCTGCGCCGGCGAGCTACGCCGCCTGTACACGGCCGCCGACGCCGACCAGGCCCGCCAGGTGCTCGACGAACTGACCGCTGCCTGGGCGGACAGCACGACCAAGACGGCGGCGCTGCAGGTGTGGGAACGCGCCTGGGAGCGGTTCATCCCCTTCCTCGCCTTCCCGCAGGAGATCCGCCGCGTTGTCTACACGACAAACACGGTCGAGAGCCTGCACATGCAGATCCGCAAGACGGTCAAGACCCGAGGCCACTTCCCCAACGACGACGCCGCCCTCAGGTTGATCTGGCTCGCGATCATGCGCGCCAAGACCAACTGGCGCACCTGCTACAACTGGACACAGGCGATGGCAGTCCTGCGCATCCACTTCGGAGACCGCATCCCTGACAATGCCTAACCACCCACCGATACACAGAAAAACGCGCAGGCTCGCCCCAGCCGCTTGCTGCGGGTGTTGAGACCGTGACGGCGCAGCACACGCCACACGCCGTTGGGACTGACCAGGACTCCGCCCCATTTCGGTCGCGCCAACTCGCTGCTGATCCGATCCGGCCCGTAGCCGGGATGACCCAGGCTGAAAGCGACAATCTGCTGCTCAACCAAGGCGGACAGCTGATTCGGCATTCGTGGCCGGCGTCGCTCCCGTGGTCGCAGCATCTCAAGCCCATGCCGATCGACCTTCTCTTTCCACACGTAGTACGTCGAACGGTGCACGTTGAAGACGCGGCAGGCATGGGTGACGCTGGTACGCGCCGCCAGGTCGAACAACTGCAAGCGAAAGCCGAACAGCACGTCATGATCCGTCATGCGGCTCACGTCCTTTCAAGGTCCGGGAAGACCCCGAAAGCGTGAGCCGCGCGCCGGACGCCGCCGCCTCCCTAACGGGCGGCGACGTCCGGCTCAGCCCGCCATCAGGCCAAGCCGCACTGTCGACACATCCTGGAGAGAGCCCACCC
>CAWJLQ010000002.1:0-55553 GCA_963843705.1 uncultured Actinomycetes bacterium | reverse complement strand
AGGCCTCGGTGTCGCGCCGGTTGCAGTAGGCGTCGAAGCGCGCGTGCTTGCCGAGGTACGCCTCGAGCTCGGAGAGGCCGTAGCGGACCCAGTCGTCCACGAAGCGCTCGTCGACCTGCGCCTGGGCGCTGCCGGTGTCGATGTCGTCCGCGTTCATGGGGGGCATCATCGGCTTCGGGGCCGTCCCGCCCGGTCCCCGAATCGTGGTATTGCGGATGCCGCGATCGAGTAAGGTGCGGCCATGTTGAGCAGACGGCGAAAGGCGGCCATCGGCTACGCGACCTACGTGGTCGGCACGCGCGTCGCGAAGCGCGCGATGCGGCGCAGGGCCCGGGGAATGGTGGGCGCGGCGCGGCGGTCGGCCCGTCCCCGCCGGCGGGTGATCCCCGTCGTCGGCGGCGCGGCCGCGGCGATCGCGGGCGCCGCGGTGCTGGCCCGGCGCCACCGCGCCGCTGCCGGCGAGGACTGACGCCGGCCTCCGGCCCGAGGCCGGGTCCGTCACCCCCGCTCGGTAGACTGGCTACCCCGTGCCCGAGTCCCCGCCGTACGTTCACCTCCACGTCCACAGCGAGTACTCGATCCTCGACGGGGCGTGCCGGATCGGGCCGCTGGTGGAGCGCGCGGCGAACTTCGGCATGCCCGCGGTGGGGCTCACCGACCACGGCTCGATGGCGGGCTCCGTCGAGCTCTGGCGGGCGGCGGCGAAGGCCGGGATCAAGCCGATCCTCGGCTGCGAGATGTACGTCGTCGACGACCACACCAGCCGGACGCAGAAGGAGCGCCGGGCGCATCTGACGCTCCTGGCCGAGACTCCTCAGGGCTACCACAACCTCGTCCGGCTCGTGTCGGCGGCCTACCTCGACGGCTACTGGTACCGGCCGCGGGTCGACCTCGCCCAGCTGGCGGAGCACGCGGACGGGATCATCGCCCTCTCGGGATGCCTATCCGGGCGCGTCTGCAAGGCGCTCGTGGACGGCAACGAGGCCCTGGCCCGCCAGGAGCTGGACACGCTGGCGGGCATCTTCGGCCGCGACCAGGTCTACGTCGAGCTGCAGGACGGCGGCATCGACATCCAGACGCGCATCAACCCGCAGCTGGCGGCGCTCGCCCGCGACGCCGGGCTGCCGCTGGTCGGCACCGGCGACGTCCACTACCTGACGGCGGCCGACGCGATCCCGCACGAGGCGATGCTCTGCATCCAGACCAACGACACGCTCGACAACCCGAACCGGTTCAAGTTCTCGAACCACGGCTTCTACCTGAAGAGCCCGCAGGAGATGTACGACCTGATGGCCCAGCCGTGGGGTGAGGACATGCTCCGGCGCACGGTCGAGATCGCCGACCGCTGCCGCGCCGAGATCGACCTCGCCACGCTGCACCTGCCGAAGTTCGACGTGCCGGACGGCAGGACCGCGGTCGCCTACCTGCGCGAGCTGGCCGAGGCCGGCCTGCGCGAGCGCTACGGGGCCGAGACGCCGGAGCTGCGCCGGCGGCTCGAGTTCGAGCTGCGCACGATCGAGGAGATGGGCTTCCCCGACTACTTCCTGATCGTGTGGGATTTCATCCGCTTCGCCAGGGCGGACGGCGTCTCCGTCGGCCCGGGCCGCGGCTCGGCGGCGGGCTCGCTGGTCGCGTACTGCCTCCACATCACCGACCTCGATCCGATCCGCTACTCGCTGCTCTTCGAGCGCTTCCTGAATCCCGGCCGCAAGAGCCTTCCCGACGTCGACGTCGACTTCGCCGTGGCCGGTCGCGAGCGCGTGATCAACTACGTGGCGGAGAAGTACGGACGCCGCAACGTCGCCCAGATCATCACGTTCGGCAAGATGCAGCCCAAGGCCGCGATCAAGGACGCCGGCCGCGTGATGGGCATCCCCTACGGCGTGGTCGACCGGATCGCGAAGCTCGTCCCCGAGGTGCCCAAGATCACGTTCGCCGAGTGCATGAAGCAGGGCGCCGAGCTGCGCCGCTCGTACGACTCCGACGAGACGACCAAGAGCATCGTCGACATGGCCCTGCCGCTCGAGGGCGTCGTCCGCAACGACTCCATCCACGCGGCCGCCGTCGTGATCGGCGACCGGCCGCTGACCGAGTACCTGCCGCTGCAGCAGAAGGGGACGGACGCCGAGGTCGTCACCCAGTTCCCGATGGGCGACGTCGAAGCGCTGGGACTGCTGAAGATGGACTTCCTCGGCCTGCGCAACCTCGACGTGATCGACCGGGCGATCGATGTGATCGAGCAGTCCACCGGGCGGCGCATCGACATCGACGCCCTGCCGCTCGACGACCGCAAGACCTACGAGATGATGGCCCGGGGCGACGCGACGGGGGTCTTCCAGTTCGAGTCGTCGGGCATGCGCGACGCGCTCCGGCAGGTGAAGCCGACCGAGTTCGAGGACCTGATCGCCCTGAACGCGCTCTACCGGCCTGGGCCGATGCAGTTCATCCCCGACTACGCCCGCAACAAGGCCGACCCGAGCCGGGTCACCTACGAGGACGAGCGGCTGCGGCCCGTGCTCGAGACCACGCATGGGATCTGCGTGTACCAGGAGCAGTTCATGGAGATCGCCAAGGCGGTCGCCGGCTTCACGCCAGCAGAGGCCGACGACCTGCGCAAGGCGATCGGCAAGAAGATCGCGAGCCTGATGGCGTCGCTGAAGGAGAAGTTCATCGCGGGCTGCGCCGGCAACGGCTCGTCGGAGGCGGTCGGCAAGTCGCTGTGGGGGAAGATCGAGGTCGCCGCCGACTACGCCTTCAACAAGGCCCACTCCGCCTGCTACGCGCTGGTCGCCTACCGCACCGCCTGGCTGCGGGCGAACTACCCGGCCGAGTACATGGCGGCGCTGATCTCGTCGGTGATGTCGACGAAGGACCGCGTCCCGTTCTACGTGACGGAATGCGCGGACATGGGCCTCGAGGTGCTGCCGCCGGACGTGAACACGAGCCAGTCGGACTTCACCGTGGTCGACGGCAGGATCCGGTTCGGGTTGTCGGCCGTCAAGCGCGTGGGCGACGGCGCCGTGCGGGCGATCATCGCCGCCCGCGAGGAGCGCCCGTTCGAGTCGGTGTGGGACTTCTGCGAGCGCGTCGACGCGTCCGTCGTCAACCGCGGGATGCTCGAGAGCCTGATCGCGTGCGGTGCGCTCGACTCGACCGGCGCGACCCGCGCCGGTATGACCGAGGTGCTCGAGCGCGCGCTGGCGAATGGGCACAAGGTGCAGGCGGACGCCATGGTGGGGCAGGGGTCGATCTTCGACCTCGAGGGCGACGGCCTGAACGGGTCGGGGCCGCTCGCGCGCAGCCACCCGCCGGTCGTCGGCGAGGAGTGGCCGCGCGACGAGCTGCTGCGACGCGAGAAGGAGGTGCTCGGCCTCTACGTCTCGAGCCACCCGCTGGCCCCGCTGCGGGATCAGCTCGCGCGCAAGGTGGACGTGCCGCTGCGCGCGATCGGCGAGCTGGCCGACGGCAAGGTGGTGACGATCGGCGGGATCGTCTCCAACCTGCGCCAGCTGCTGACGAAGAAGGGCGACCAGATGGCGGTCGCCGAGCTCGACGACGTCTCGTCCACGACCGAGGTGGTCGTGTTCGCGAGCACCTGGGAGCTGTGCCGCCAGACGCTCCGCCCTGACGCCGTCGTGCTCGTCAAGGGCCGGGTCGACCGCCGCTCCGAGGGCAAGGTGCAGGTGCTGGCGATGGAGGTGGTGCCGTTCGAGGCCGTGCCGGACCAGGAGGTCGTGCGGCTGCGGGTCGATGCGCGCGTCGTGGCGGCGGGCGTGATGGACGAGCTGAAGACGCTCATCGGCGAATACCCCGGCCAGGCGCCGGTGGAGCTCGAGGTGCACACCTCGGCCGGCCCGAAGATGCTGCGCCTCGGCCCGGGCTTCCGCGTGCGTCCCGACGGCGACTTCCTGGCCGAGGCGCGGGCGCTGCTCGGGGCCGCGGCCCTGGTGTGAGCCGCCGTGCGGCCTAGAATCCAGCTTCCGTGATCGTCTCCGACCTCATGCTCGACCTGGACGTGTTCCAGGGGCCGTTCGATCTCCTGCTGGCGCTGGTCATGCGCGAAGAGATCGAGCTGGCCGAGCTGCCCATCGCCGAGGTGGTCGTGGCCTACGTCGAGCATGCCTACGAGGACGGCGTGCTCGACCTCGAGTCGGCCAGCGAGTTCCTCGTGCTGGTCGCCGCCCTGCTCGAGATCAAGGTGCGGCTGCTCTTCCCCGGCGAGGAGGACGAGGAGGAGCCGCTGAGCGCCGAGGAGGCCGAGGCGGAGCTGCTCGCCCGGCTCATGCAGTACCGCCGCTTCGCCGCCGCCGCGCGCTGGCTGACCGCCCGGGTCGCAGCCGAACCGCGTGTGTTCAGGGCCGGGCCGGCGCCGCTCGCGCCGCGGCCCGAGCCCGAGGTCGTGCCCTTCTCCGAGGATCCGTGGGCGCTGCACGCCGCCATGGGCCGCCTGCTCACGCCGCCGCCCGAGATCGACCTCTCCGCGGTGCGCCGGCGGCTGGTGCCGGTCAGCCACTTCCTGGGCGAGTTCCGCCGCATCCTCGCCGAGCGGCGGGCGTTCGGCTTCGAGGAGGCGGTCGCCGGACTCGACCGGCTGGCGCAGGCCGCGGCCTTCCTGGCCGTCCTCGAGCTCTACAAGAACGGCGAGGCGGTGCCGGAGCAGTCGGACGTGTTCGCCCCCATCCGCATCCGCCGCCGCGGCGCTGCCCCGGCCAACGACCGCGCGATCGCCTGATGGCCGAGTTGACCCATACCGTCGAGGCGCTGCTGTTCGTCGCCTCCGAGCCGCTCACCGTGCGCGAGCTGGCGGCGCTCAGCGAGGCGCCGCCGGCCCGGATCGAGCGGGCGCTCGACGCGCTCGGCGACCGGTACGGGGAGGGCCGTTCGGGCGTCGTGCTCGAGCGGGTCGCCGGCGGCTACGGGTTTCGCGCGTCGCGGGCGACGGCCGGCGCCTGCGCGCGGCTCGTGAACCGCGCCCAGACGCGTCCGCTCAGCCAGGCGGGCACCGAGACGCTCGCCATCGTCGCCTACCTGGGGCCGGTGTCGCGGCCGGACATCGCCCGGATCCGCGGCGTCGCGGCCGACTCGGCGGTGGCCGGCCTGCTCGAGCGCGGGCTGATCGAGGAGTCGGGCCGCGCAGACTCTCCCGGCCAGCCGGTGCTCTACCGCACGACCGCGCTCTTCGAGCGCGCGTTCGGCCTCGACGAGGGCCTCGCGAGCCTGCCCGGCCTGGGTGACTTCGACCTGCCCGAGGCCGACCACGAGGCGCTGCGGGCGCGGCTGCATGTGGTGGCCGACCAGCGTGCCGGTCAGGCTTAACCGCTATCTCGCGTCGACCGGGATGGGCTCGCGCCGGACGGCCGACGAGGTGATCCGGGCCGGACGCGTCACGGTCAACGGCGTCACGGCCGGGCTGGGTGTCGTCGTCGCAGACGGCGACGACGTGCGCGTCGACGGGCGCGCGGTGGCCGTCCAGGCGACGACGGTGGTGCTGCTGCACAAACCCGCGGGCGTCGTCACGACGGCCCGCGATCCCCAGGGCCGCCCGACCGTGCTCGACTTCGTCCCCGCCGACGTGCGCCTCTTTCCCGTAGGCCGCCTCGACCGCGAGACGACGGGTGCGCTGCTCCTGACGAACGACGGCGAGCTGGCGGACCGGTTGATGCATCCGCGCAACGGCGTCCGCAAGACGTACGTGGCGACGGTCGCGTCGAACCCGCCGGAGGGCGTGCTCGCGCGCCTGCGCTCCGGCGTCCGGCTGGACGACGGCCCGACCGCCCCGGCCGACGTGCGGCTGGCCGCACCGGGCCGCGTCGAGATCACCATCCACGAGGGCCGCAACCGGCAGGTGCGGCGCATGCTCGCGGCGGTCGGCCACCCGGTGCGGGCGCTGCACCGCAGCCGCTACGCCGGCCTCGGGGTCGGCGATCTGCGCCCAGGCGAGTGGCGCACGCTGGACGACGCCGAGGTGGAGGCGCTGCGGGGTGCATGACGTCGTCGTCGTCGGGGCGGGGCTGTCCGGGCTCACCGCCGCCCACCGCCTGGCGGCGGCCGGGGCGGACGTCCGCCTGCTCGAGGCGGCCGACCGCGTCGGCGGCCGGGTGTGGACGCCGGAGGCGCACGGCGTGCGGTTCGAGGCGGGCGGCGAGGCGGTCGATCTCGTGAACACCGCGCTTCGCGGGGTCGCGGCCGAGGTGGGGGCCGGGCTGCGGCTCTCCGACGTCGGCTGGGGCGACCACGGCCCGGCGCCGGTCGCCTGGCACGTGGCCGGGCGCCGCTTCGACCGCGCGTCGGGCGCCTACCTGCGGCTGGGCGACGAGCTCGAGCGCCTCGGCGCCGCCGGCGGCGCCCCCGACGACGACCGCACGACCGCGGAGTGGCTGCGTGAGCAGGACGCCGACGCGTTCGAGCGGGCCGTGTGCGAGACCGGCTACGCGATCACGGCCTCGACGGTGCCGCTGCGGGCGATGTCGATGCGGGCGCTGGCGATCAAGCACGCGGCCAGGGCCGGCGCCGGCGACGGCTCGGAGCTGCGCTTCCGCGACGGCGCGGGCGGGTTCGCGGAGCGGATCGCCGCCCGCCTGGGCGAACGCGTGCACCTGCGCCGCCGGGTCGCCGCGGTGCGGACCGGGGCCGGCGGCGTCGTGGTCTCGTCCCCCGGCGCCGAGCCCGTCAGCGCGGGGCGGGCGATCGTCGCCGTCCCCCTGCATGCACGGCGCCGGATCGCGGGCCTGCGGCGCACGCCGGTGGGGCGCTACGGCGTCGCGGTGAAGTCGCTCTACCTGCTCGCGGACGAGCCGCCCCCGGACGCACCGGCGGCCGTGATCACCGACACCGCCATCGGCTACACGTACCGGCACGGTCCGCGCACGCTCGCGAGCTTCGTCGGCTCGGCGCCCGCGGCGTGGCTCCTGCGCCAGCCGCGCGCCGGTCGCCGACCGCGCCGTGGCCGAGGCGGTGCGGGCGTGCTTCGGTGCACGGCTCGAGCGCGTGGTGCGGGTGGCGTATCCGCGCAGCTACCTGATCTTCGACGTGGGCGAGCTCGACGGCTGGGGCGCCCGCGTCGGCGAGCCGGAGGGGCCGATCCACTACGCCGGCGCCGAGACGTCGGTGCTGCCGAGCTTCATGGAGGGGGCGGTGCGAGCCGGGGAGCGGGCGGCCGCCGAGGTGCTCGCCGGTGCGGGCGCACCGGGCGGCTGAGGGCGCGTGCCGGGACCGGCCCGGCTCGCCCGGCTTACGGCTCCGGCACGAACCCCATGCACTCCTTGATCCGCGTCACCGTGCCCTGCGACACCGCCCGCGCGTGCTCGGCGCCGGCCGCCAGCACGGCGTTCAGGTGCGCCGGGTCGGCGCGCAGCTCGAGGTAGCGCTCGCGCACGGGGCGCAGGTATTCGGCCACCGCCTCGGCGACGTCGGTCTTGAACTGGCCGTAGCCGGCCCCGTCGTAGGCGGACTCGACGTCGTCGGCGGTCCTGCCCGTCGCCACCGCGTAGATCTCGATCAGGTTGGCGATGCCCTCCTTGCCCTCGCCGCGGCGCACCTCGCGGCCGGAGTCGGTGACGGCGGAGCGCACCTTCTTCGCCACGACGTCGGGCGGGTCGACGACGAGCACGGTCCCCTGCTGCGTGCCGCCGGTGGTCGACATCTTGCGGGTCGGCTCCTGCAGGTCCATGACGCGCCCGCCGGTCGACGGGATCGCCGCCTCGGGCATGACGAGCGTCTCCCCGTAGCGGGCGTTGAACCGCTGGGCGATGTTGCGGGCCAGCTCGAGGTGCTGGCGCTGGTCGTCGCCGACGGGCACGCGGTCGGTGTCGTAGAGCAGGATGTCGGCCGCCATCAGCACGGGATAGGTGAAGAGGTCGACCGAGACGGACTCGCGGCCCTCACCCTTGTCCTTGAACTGCGTCATCCGCTGCAGCTCGCCGAACGACGCCACCGAGCCGAGCAGCCAGGCGCCCTCGGAGTGCTGCGGGACGTGGCTCTGCACGAACAGCGTGCACCGGTCCGGGTCGAGCCCTGCGCCGAGCAGCGTCGCGGCCGTGTCGAGCGTGTTCTCGGCCAGCGTCGCGGCGTCGTGCGGCACCGAGATCGAGTGCAGGTCGACGATGCAGTAGAAGGCCTCGCCGACGCTCTGGTCGGTGACGTAGTGGCGGATCGCGCCGATGTAGTTGCCGAGGTGCTTCTGCCCGGTCGGCTGGATGCCGGAGAAGACGCGGGTCATGGGTCCGGCCACTGTAGCCAAGTCGAACACAGGGCTCGCCCGGCAGGGCGCCGGTAGGATCCGGTGGAAATGGCAGCCCCTCCGTCAACCTGGTCGCCGTCGTCCTGGCGCGCGCTCACGGCCGCTCAGCAGCCCGAGTGGCCCGACGCCGAACGCGCCCGCGACGTGCGCGAGCAGCTGCTGGGGATGCCCCCGCTCGTGTTCGCCGGCGAGGCCCGCAACCTGCAGGCCGCGCTGGCCGAGGTCGCCGCCGGCCGCGGCTTCCTGCTGCAGGCCGGCGACTGCGCCGAGTCCTTCGGCGACTTCTCGGCGGTGTCCATCCGCGAGAAGCTGAAGATCATGCTGCAGATGGCCGCCGTCCTCACCTACGGGGCGATGCTGCCCGTGGTGAAGGTGGGCCGGATCGCGGGCCAGTTCACCAAGCCGCGCTCCTCACCGGTCGAGATGGTCGACGGGGTGGAGCTGCCGAGCTTCCGCGGCCACATGGTGCACGACGAGGCGCCGACGCTGGCGGCCCGCACGCCCGACCCGCAGCGGATGCTGCAGGGCTACCACCAGTCGGCCGCGACGCTGAACCTGCTGCGCGCGTTCACGAAGGGCGGCTTCGCCGACCTCACCAAGGTGCACCTGTGGAACCAGGAGTTCGTCGCCAGCTCGCCGGAGGGCCGCCGCTACGAGCGGATCGCGGCCGAGATCGAGCGCGCCCTGGCGTTCATGGCCGCATGCGGCATCGACCTGACGCGCGAGCGGCGGCTGCACGAGGTCGACGTGTGGACGAGCCACGAGGGCATCCTGCTCGACTACGAGGAGGCGCTGACGCGGCGTGACTCGCTCACGGGGCGCTGGTATGACTGCTCCGCCCACATGCTCTGGATCGGCGAGCGCACCCGGGCGGCGGACGGCGCGCACGCCGAGTTCTTCGCCGGCGTGCAGAACCCGCTCGGCTGCAAGGTCGGGCCGGCGGCGACGGCGGCCGAGGTGCTCGACCTGTGCGAGCGGCTCGACCCCGACCGCACGCCGG
Source organism: uncultured Actinomycetes bacterium (assembly GCA_963843705.1). Taxonomy (GTDB): domain Bacteria; phylum Actinomycetota; class Thermoleophilia; order Gaiellales; family JAICJC01; genus JAICJC01. The sequence continues at coordinate 46,314 of CAWJLQ010000002.1, read as the reverse complement.
GCCGCCTCACGCTGATCTGCCGGATGGGCGCCGGCCGCGTCGGCGAGTCGCTGCCGCCGATCGTGCGCGCCGTGACCGAGGCGGGGCACCCGGTCGTCTGGGCCTGCGACCCGATGCACGCGAACGTGTTCCGCACGGCCGGCGGCTACAAGACGCGCCGGTTCGAGGACATCATGTCGGAGATCGGCGACTTCTTCGCCGTCTGCCACGAGTGCGGCGTCTGGCCCGGCGGCATCCACCTGGAGTTCACCGGCGAGGACGTGACCGAGTGCCTCGGCGGCGCCGACTCGGTGCTCGAGGAGCAGCTCTCCGTCCGCTACCACACGCTCTGCGACCCACGCCTGAACGCGCGCCAGTCGCTCGACCTGGCGTTCCGCCTGGCCGAGCTCATGCGACTCGTGAAGCCCGGGGGAGGAGTGACCTGATGCGGGTGGCCGTCGTCGGCCTCGGCCTGATCGGCGGCTCGATCGGCCTGACGGCCGCGGCTCGCGGCGACGAGGTGGTGGCGTTCGACCCCGACCCGGAGGCGGCCGCGGCCGGGCTCGAGCGCGGCGCGGCCACTCGCGTCGAGGGGTCGATCGAGGCAGCCGTCGCCGGCGCCGATGTGGCGCTCGTGTGCGGGCCGGTCGCGCGGCTGCCCGAGCTCGTCGGCCGCACGCTGGAGGCGAGCGGCGAGGGGTGCGCGGTCTCGGACGTCGGCTCCACGAAGGCGCGCGTCGTCGCGGCGGCGGGCGGAAGCGCCCGGTTCGTGGGCGGTCATCCGGTGTGCGGGTCGGAGGCGCGCGGGGTGCGCAACGCCCGTGCCGACATGTTCACCGGCGCGACGTGGTTCCTGACGCCCGTCGCGGGCACCGACCCCGAGTGCCACCGGCGGCTGCACACCTTCGTGGCAGCGCTCGGTGCGCGGCCGGTGGCGATCGACCCGGGCGCGCACGACCGGCTGGTCGCGCTCACGAGCCATCTGCCTCACGCAATCGCGAACGTGCTCATGAACCAGGCCGGCACCGGCCGCGTGGACGGGCACGACCCGCTGGCGGCCGTCGGCGGCTCGTTCCGCGACATGACCCGGGTCGCCGGCGCGAACGCGCGCATCTGGGTCGACATCTTCCTCGACAACCGCGACGCCCTGCTCGACGGGCTGCGCGAGCACACCCGTCGCATCGACGAGCTGACGCGCGCGCTCGAGCGCGAGGACGCGGGGTTCATCGCCCGCTGGGTGGCCGAGGCGGCCGGCAACCGCCGCCGCCTGCTCGACGCCGCCTACCCGGCGGTGCCCGAGGAGCTCTACCGCGTCCGCGTGCATGTCCCCGACCGGCCCGGCGTCCTCTCCGGGATCACGCAGGCGCTCGGCGCGGAGGGCATCAACATCGAGGACTTCGAGCTGCACCACATGTCCGCGGACGTCGGCGGCACGGTGGTCGTGCTCGTCGCGGGCCAGGAGCAGGCCGGGCGCGCCGTCGAGCTGCTCGACGCGCAGGGGTACGGCGCGGTGGCGACGGCGGCGGTGGAGCCGTGAGCGCCCGCACGGACGGGCGGTTCGCCCCGGCGGGCGCCGTCGCGGGCGAGCTGGCCGTCCCGGGCGACAAGTCGATCAGCCACCGGGCCGTGATGGTGGCGGCGCTCTGCGACGGCGAGGTGGCGGTGCACGGGTTCGGGGCGTCGGCCGACACGCTCGCGACCGTGGCCGCGATGCGCACCCTCGGCGTCGAGGTGGAGCGCACGCAGGACGACGAGCTGCGCGTGCGCGGGGCCGGGCTGCGCGGCCTGCGCCCGCCGCGGGAGCGGATCGACGTGCGCAACGCCGGGACGCTGATGCGCCTGCTGCCCGGTATCCTGGCGGGCCAGCGGGGCGAGTTCGTGCTGGACGGCGACGAGAGCATCCGCCGCCGGCCGATGGGGCGGATCGCCGACCCGCTGGCGCAGATGGGGGTGGCGCTCGAGACGACGGAGGGGTGTCCGCCGGTGCGGATGAACGTGACGGGTGAGGTGGCGCCGATCAGCTACCGCCTGCCGGTCGCCTCGGCGCAGGTGAAGTCGTGCGTCCTCTTCGCCGGGCTGTTCGCGGAGCACGGGATGACGATCGTCGAGGAGCCGGTGCCGACCCGCGACCATACGGAGCGGATCCTGCGAGACGCCGGCGTCCCGGTCGACCGCCGGCCGGGCCGGGTGGCCGTCTCGCCGGTGGCGAGCCTGCGCCTCGACGAGGTGCGCGTGCCCGGCGACTTCTCGTCGGCCGCGCCGTTCATCGTGGCGGCGACGGTCGTGCAGGGCTCGGCGCTGACCCTGCGCGGAGTCGGCATCAACCCGACCCGGACGGGCCTGCTCACGGTGATGGAGCGGATGGGCGCGCGCGTCGGCCTCTTCAACCGCCGGGTGGCGGGCGCCGAGCCGGTGGCCGACATCGAGGTGCGCTCGGCGGAGCTGGTCGCGACCGAGATCGAGCCCGAGCTGGTGCCGGCGCTGATCGACGAGCTGCCGCTGGTCGCCCTGCTGGCGTGCTTCGCCCACGGCACGACGACGATCCGGGGCGCGGGCGAGCTGCGGGTGAAGGAGTCCGACCGCATCGACACGGTGGTCGCGGCGCTGAACGCCGTCGGCGCGCACGTGACCGGGCTCGAGGACGGCTTCCGCATCCGCGGCGTCCCCGCCAGGCTGCGGGGAGGCACGGTGGACGCGGCGGGGGATCACCGCGTGGCGATGCTGGGCGCCGTCGCCGGCGTGTGCTCGCAGCAGGGCGTGGACGTGCGCGGGTCGGACGCGCTCGGCGTGAGCTTCCCCGACTTCGCCGACAGGCTGGCCGGGGTGACCGGATGACGGAGCGGCGGTGGTGATCACCATCGACGGCCCTGCCGGGGCCGGCAAGAGCACCGTCGCCCGGGCCGTGGCCGCGCGGCTCGGCTACACGTACGTGGACACCGGCGCGATGTACCGCGAGCTGACGGCGGTGGCCATGGCGCGGGGCGTCGACCCTGGCGACGGCGCCGCGCTGGCGGCGCTGGTGGGGGTCGCGCCGGACGCGGGGACCGATATCCGCGCCGAGGCCGTCTCGGCGCGGGTGAGCGAGGTCTCCCGCCATGCGCAGGTGCGCGAGCGGATGCGCGAGCGCCAGCGCGCGCTCGCCCGCGACGCGGTGCTCGAGGGTCGTGACACGGGTACGGTCGTGTGTCCAGACGCCGAGGTCAAGGTGTACCTGACCGCATCCCTCGCCGCCCGGGCGCTCCGCCGCGCGGCCGACCTGGGGCTGGCCGCCGACGGCGTCGGCGAGACGATCGCCGCCCGCGACCGCGGCGACGCCCGCCAGCTGGCGCGGGCGCCCGATGCCGTCGAGATCGACACGTCGGCGCTCACGGTCGAGCAGGTCGTCGACCGCGTCGTGGCGCTCGTCAAGGAGGCGCGGTGAGCCCGGACGAGATCGCGGGGTACGACCGCGCGTGGTGGTGGCTGCGGCTCTTCCTGGGCTCGCTCGTGCGCATCCTGCTGCGCCCGACCGTCCTCGGAGCCGAGCACGTGCCGCGATCCGGCCCGCTGGTGGTCGTGTCGAACCACGAGTCGTGGTGGGACATCCCGGCGATCGGCGAGGTGCAGTCGCGCACGATCCGCTACATGGCCAAGTCGGAGCTGTTCCGGATCCCGGTGTTCGGCCGGATCGTGCGCTGGGGAGGCGGATTCCCGGTGCGCCGGGGGGAGGCCGACCGCGACGCGCTGCGCATCGTCCACGAGACGATCGAGGCCGGCGGCGTCGTGGGCATCTTCATCCAGGGCCACCGCCAGGCCGAGCTCGAGGGCGCCAAGGCCGGGGCCGGCCGCTGCGCCGTCGTCGAGGACGCCGACGTGATCCCGGTCGCCATCCGGGGCACGCGCGGGTGGCGGCCCGGACGCCGCGTCCACATCGTGTTCGGGTCCCCGCGCCGGTACGAGCGCGGCGAGCGCCGGCTCGCCGTGGCCGCACGCGAGACCGCCGACGAGCTGATGGCCGAGATCCGCCGCCTCCACGAGCAGCTGCCGTGAGCACCGCGGCGCAGCGGGTGGGCGTGGTGGCCGTGGTCGGGTTCCCCAACGCCGGCAAGTCGACGCTCGTGAACCGGCTCACCTCGTCACGTCACGCGGTCGTCGACGAGACGCCCGGCGTCACCCGCGACCGCAACGAGGTGGAGTGCGACTGGCGCGGGCGCCGGTTCGTGCTCATCGACACCGGCGGAGTGGATCCCGGCGACGACTCGCCGATGCAGGTCCAGGTGGCGGCGCAGGCCCGGACGGCGGTGGAGGAGGCGGATGTCGTGGCCGTCGTCATCGACGCGCGGGCGGGGCTGGCGGCGGGGGACGAGGAGATCGCCCAGATCCTGCGCCGGTCGCACCGGCCGGTGGTCGTCGTCGCGAACAAGGTGGACGACGCCGCGCACGAGCCGGCCGCCCTCGAGCTGCACCGGCTCGGGCTGGGCGACCCGATCCCGGTGTCGGCCCTGCACGGCCGCGGGACGGGGGACCTGCTCGACGCCATCGTCGATCGCCTCGACGCCGTCGACGGCGGCGGCCGGGCCGTCGACGACGACGCGGACGAGATCGGGGTGGCGATCCTCGGCCGGCCGAACGTGGGCAAGTCGTCGCTCCTGAACGCCATCCTCGGCCAGCCGCGGGTGATCGTCGCCGACCAGCCGGGGACGACCCGCGATGCGATCGACACGCCGTTTCAGCGCGGGGAGCGCCGGTTCCGGCTGATCGACACGGCCGGGCTGCGGCGCAAACGCAAGCACCGGCAGGGGATCGAGTACTACAGCGAGGTGCGGGCGCTGGCCGCAGCCGAGCGGGCCGACGTCGCGCTCGTCCTGGTCGACTCGTCGGAGGGCCTCGTCGACGGGGACCTCGCCGTCGCCGACGTGGCCCGCAAGGCGGGCTGCGCGACGATCGTCGTGCTCTCGAAGTGGGATATCGCCGAGACGAGCGTCGAGGACGTGGCGGAACGGCTCGGAGGGAAGCTGCGGCAGCGGCCCGCGATCGTGACCTCGTCGGCCCTGACAGGCCGCAACACCGGCCGGCTGCTGGATGCGGTCGAGGAGATCTTCGAGCGCTACACGTCGCGCGTGTCCACCGGCGTCCTCAACCGGGAGATGGCCGAGATCGCCGCCATGCGGGAGCCGCCGCGCCAGGGCCGGCGGCGGTTGAACATGCTGTACGCCACCCAGTACCGCACGCGGCCGCCGCGCTTCCGGATCGTCGTCAACGACCGCGGCCTGGTCACGCGTGACTACGGGTACTTCGTCGAGAACCAGCTGCGCCGCCGGCTCGGGCTCGAGGGCGTGCCGGTGGTGGTCGACTTCTCCTCGCGTCAGTGAGCGTCGTCGCGCGGGTGCATCCGCTGGTCACGGCGCGCGCCGTCGACCACGCGTTCGACTACGCGGTGCCCGGCGAGTTGCGCGGCGCCGCCGTGCGGGGGGCGCTCGTCGACGTGGAGCTCGGCCGGCGGACGGTGCGCGGCGTCGTCACCGAGGTCGCCGAGGGCGAATCCGAGGAGTTGAAGCCGCTGCTCGGCATCGCCGGCGCGGTGCCGGAGCCGCTCCTGGCGCTGGCCGAGTGGATCGCGGCCGGGTACGCGTCGACGCTCCCGCGCGCCCTCGCGCTTGTGATCCCGCCGGCCGCAGGGGTGCGCGCGGCCGAGCCGTGGGTGCGCCTCGTCACGATGGAGGGCGCCACCCGCCGCCAGCAGGAGGTGCTCGCTCAGGTGGGCCTGGCGCCGCTGCCGCTCTCCGACCTCGTCGCAGCGGCGGGGACGACGCGCGAGACGGTGCGGCGCATGGCGAGTCGCGGACTGGTCGCCCTCGACCCCGCGCCGCGTGCCGTCCCCGACGACGTCCAGGTCACGCTGACGCCCGATCAGGAGGCCGCGGTGGCGGCCTGCGCGGACGCGCTCGCGGCCGGCGGGGGGGATGTGCTCGTCCACGGCGTCACCGGCTCGGGCAAGACGGAGGTCTACCTGCGCGTGATCGACCTCGCGCTCGCCGCCGGCCGGGGCGCGATCGTGCTGGTGCCCGAGATCGCCCTGACGCCGCAGACGGCGGCGCGGTTCGTCGCCCGCTTCGGGGACACCGTGGCGGTGCTGCACAGCGGCATCTCGTCCGTCCGCCGCGGCGCCGAGCACGCCCGGGTCGCCGCGGGTGAGGCGCGCGTGGTCGTCGGCGCCCGCTCCGCGGTGTTCGCCGCGGTGCCCGACCTGGGCGTGATCGTGGTGGACGAGGAGCACGACGCGTCCTACAAGCACGAGGCCGACCCCCGCTACGACGCCCGCCGGGTCGCCGCCAAGCGCGGCCGGCTGGAGCGCGCCGCGGTGATCTTCGGGAGCGCCACCCCGCGGCCCGAGTCGTGGCACGGCATCGCCCGCCGGGTGCCCCTGCCGTCCCGGGTGGGCGGGCCGCTGCCGGCGGTCGAGATCGTCGATCTCCGCGCCGACGGCGGCTACCCCTTGACGCGCCGGCTGATCGACGCGCTGGCGGCGATCGACGACCGCGGCGGGCGCGCGATCCTGCTCCAGAACCGGCGCGGGGCGGCTGCGGCGATCCACTGCCGCACCTGCGGCCGGACGTGGCGCTGCCCGCGCTGCGACGTCTCGCTGGTGCTGCACGGCCGCATGCTCGTCTGCCACCACTGCGGTACGACGGAGCCGCTGCCGCGGGCGTGCTCGACGTGCGGGTCGGTCGATCTGGCCCACATCGGCGCGGGCACCGTCCGCGTCGAGGACGACCTGCGCGGCCGCTTTCCCCGCCTGGAGATCCTGCGCCTCGACGCCGACGTGGCCGCCCGGGCGGGCGAGCCGGAGGCGACGCTGCGCCGGTTCCGGGCGGCGCCGGCGGCGGTGCTCGTGGGCACCCAGCTGGTCGCCAAGGGCCACGACATGCCCGGCGTCGGGCTGGCGGCGGTGCTCGACGCCGACCTCGCGCTCGCGATCGCCGACTTCCGGGCGGAGGAGCGCACGTTCGGCCTGCTCACGCAGCTGGCGGGCCGGCCCGGACGTCCGGGCGACCCGCGCGGGCGGGTGCTGATCCAGACCTGGAGCCCCGAGCTGCGCCCCGTCGTCCTGGCGGCGCGGCACGCCGTGGCGGAGTTCCTGGAGGGTGAGCTCGAACGCCGCCGCGAGCTCGGCTACCCGCCGTTTCGCCGCATCGTGCGCGTGCTGGCGGCGGCGGGATCGGCCGACGTCGCCCACGACGTGGCGGCCACGATCGCCGCGGCCGCGGCGCCGGCGCTGCCCGGAGACGTCCTGCTCGGCCCCGCCCCGGTCGCCCGCCTGCGCGACCGCAGCCGCAGCCACGTGCTGATCAAGACGGCGGCGGCGGTGCGCGCGGCCGCCGTGCTGCGCGGCCTGCTGCGCGACCTGGCCGCCGACCTGCGCAGGGCGGACGCGACGGCCGTGGTGGACGTCGACCCCCAGTCCTTCGGGTAGCCCAAACCGGGGCCTGGCCCCGTTCGGGGCCAGGCCCCATACTGCTCCATCTCCACCACCGACCCGACCCGGACCCCGGGTCATTCGTGAGTGTGCGGTAGGCTCGCGCCATGACCAGAGCCCTTGTGATCGTCGACATCCAGAACGACTACTTCCCCGACGGCAGGAACCCGCTCGACCGGCCGGAGGCGGCGGCCGCGAAGGCGCGGGAGCTGCTCGAGGCATTCCGCGCCGGCGGTGAGCCGCTGGTGCACATCCAGCATGTCTGGGACGCGCCGGATGCGGCGTTCATGGCGCCCGGCACCCGCGGCGTGGAGATCCACGACGCGGTCACTCCGGCCGCCGGGGAGACCGTGATCCAGAAGGCGCACCCGAACAGCTTCCTGGGCACGCCGCTCGAACGGCACCTGCGCGACGCGGACGTCGATGCCGTCGTCGTGTGCGGGATGATGACGTCGATGTGCGTCGACGCCACGGTGCGGGCCGCCGTCGATCTCGGCTTCGAGGCCACGGTGGTGCACGATGCCTGCGCCACCATGGCGCTCGAGTTCGGCGGCCGGTCGGTGGCGGCGCCCGACGTGCACGCGGCCTTCATCGCCGCCATGGGCGACGGCTACGCAGCCGTGGCGTCCGCTGACGAGGTCGCGCGGGCCCGTCTGTAGGATTCTCCCATGGCCGAAGCCGAGATCGAGGAGCACGAGCCCACCGGCGAGCCGGCGGCCGAGGACGACCCCGAGGCCGAGGCTCCCGAGGCCGAGGCGGCGCTCGAGCGCGCACGGGAGCGTGAGCGGCGTGAGCACCACGCGATGGCGATGCGGCTCGTGCGCCAGTATCCCGACCCCGCGCTGCGCGTGCCGGCGACGCCGATCGGCGCCGTCGACGACGACATCCGCAGCCTGGTCGAGCGGATGGCCGACATCATGCGCCGCTCGCACGGCGTCGGGCTGGCCGCCCCGCAGATCGGCGTGCTCCAGCGTGTGTTCGTCTACCGCTCGGGCGCCGACGATCCCGTCCGCGTCCTGATCAACCCGGAGCTCGACGTGAAGTCCGAGGAGATGGAGACCGACACCGAGGGCTGCCTCTCGCTGCTCGGCGGCGAGGTGACCGTCCCCGTCGAGCGGCACGTCCGCGTCGTCGCCCGCGGGCTGGACGAGTCCGGCGCGTCGGTCGAGGTGGAGGCCGAGGGCCTGGAGGCGCGCGTCATCCAGCACGAGCTCGACCACCTCGACGGCGTGCTGATCATCGACCGTGCGCCGAAGGAGGACCGCCGCGCCGCGCTGCGCGAGCTGCGCCTGAAGGCGTGACGGTCGCGTTCTTCGGGACGTCCGCTTTCGGCAGCGGAGCGCTCGAGCGGCTCGTCCGCGAGCCGGGCATCGACGTCGCCGTCGTCGTGACGCAGCCCGACCGCCCCGCCGGGCGCGGCCGCACTCTGCGCCGCCCGCCCGTCGCCGTGACCGCCGAGCGCCTCGGCCTCGAGCTGGTCCAGCCGGAGCGCGCGAGCGAGCACCCGCCCGCCGCCGACCGCGGCGCCGTGGTCGCGTTCGGCCAGATCCTGCGCCCGCCGCTCCTCGGCGGCTACCCGATCTTCAACCTGCACCCCTCGCTCCTGCCGCGGTGGCGCGGCGCCGCCCCGATCGAGCGCTCCGTCATGGCCGGCGACACCGAGACGGCGGTCGCGGTGATCGAGCTCGTGGCCGCGCTCGACGCCGGCCCGATCCACGGCATGGAGCGGTTCCCGATCGGTCCGCAGGACGACGCCGGCAGCGTCGCCGAGCGGGCGCTCGACCTCGGCGTGCCGCTCCTGGCCGAGGCGCTGCGCGGCCGCACGACCGGGCGCCCGCAGAGCGGCGAGCCGACCTACGCACACCGGATCGAGCCCGGCGACCGCCGCGTCGACTGGCGCCGGCCGGCCGCCGCCGTCGCGAACCAGGTGCGCGGGCTGGCCCCCCACATCGGCGCCCGCACCGAGCTCGACGGCGCACCGGTGACGCTGTGGCGCGCGCGCGCGGTCGCCGGCGCCGGGGCGGCTCCCGGCACGGCCGCCGCCGACTCCGGCGGGCTGCGCATCGCCTGCGCCGACGGCGCCCTCGACGTGCTCGAGCTGCAGCCGTCCGGCAGGCGCCGGATGGCGGTGGACGAATTCCTGCGCGGCCTGCGCACGACGCCCAGCCACGCCGCGTGAGCGCCCGCCGGGTGGCCTACGAGGTCGTGCGGCGCACGTTCGAGGACGGCGCGTACGCGGACCGCGCGTTCCCCGCCGAGGCCGACCGCGGCCGCCTGGACGACCGCGACCGGAGGCTGGCGATGAGGCTCGCCTACGGGACGGTGCAGCGCGTGCGCACCCTCGACCATGCCATGCAGACGCTCGCCGCGCGCCCGCCGGCGGATCTTCAGCCGACCCTTCGCGCCGCGCTCAGGCTGGGCGCCTACCAGCTGCTGTTCTCGACGGGCATCCCGCCCCACGCCGCGGTGAACGAGACCGTCGAGCTGGCCAAGGCGGTCGCGGGGCGGCACACGGCGGGGCTGACGAACGCCGTCCTGCGCCGGATCGCCGCCGCCGGCCCGCACTGGGTGGGGTCGCTGCCGCCGGCGCTGCGCCACTCCTACCCGGACTGGATCGCCGAGGAGTGGACGGCCATGCTCGGCGCGAACGACGCGGAGGCGCTGATGGCCGCCCAGAACGAGCCTCCCGAGCTGTGCGTGCGCGTCAACACGCTGCGCGCCGACCCCGACGCGCTCGGCCTGCCCGGCCACCGCGTGGAGGACCTGCCGGAGGCGCTCGTCCTCGACGCGCCGTTCGACGTCGCCGCGAGCACGCAGCTGCGCGACGGGCTGATCTGGCCGCAGTCGCGCGGATCGATGCTGGCCGCGCGGATGCTCGCTCCCGAGCCGGGGATGGCGGTGCTCGACCTCTGCTCGGCCCCCGGCGGGAAGGCCGGCCAGCTGGCCGCGCTGATGAGCGACCGCGGCCGGCTCGTGTGCGTCGAGCGCCACTCCGGCCGGGCGCAGGCCCTGGGGCGCACGCTCGCGTCTCAGGGCGTCACCTGCGCCGAGGTCGTCGTGGCGGACGCGCTCGAGTACGCCCAGGCGGACTTCGACCGGATCCTGCTCGACCCGCCCTGCTCGGGGCTCGGCGTGCTGGCCGGACGCCCCGACGCACGCTGGCGGCGATCCCTGGCCGACGCCGAGCAGTTGGCGGGCCTGCAGCGGCAGCTGCTCGATCACGCGCGCGGCCTGCTCGCGCCCGGCGGCCGGCTGGTGTACTCGGTGTGCACGATCCGCCGCGGCGAGAGCACGGGCATCGTGGCCGGCGGTCGCCAGACGCTGCCCCACCGGGACGGCACCGACGGCTTCTACGTCGCCGAGGCGGCGTAGAAGCCGCGGCCGCTACAGTGGCGCCGATGCGCTCCTGGCCGAACGACGTCCGCGTTGCGCCGTCGATCCTGTCCGCGGACTTCGGCCGCATGCGCGAGCAGGTGGACGAGGTGATGGCCGCCGGCGCCCGCGTCATCCACGTGGACGTGATGGACGGCCACTTCGTCCCCGTGATCACCTTTGGGCCGAAGATGCTGGCGGACGTGGCCGACGCGATCCACGAGCAGGGCGGCTTCGCCGACGTCCACCTGATGATCGAGCAGCCCGAGCGGCACCTGTCCCAGTTCGCCGAGGCCGGCGCGGACAGCATCACCGTGCACGTCGAGACCTGCCCGCACCTGCACTACACGCTCCAGATGATCCACAGCCTCGGCTGCCGGGCGGGGGTCACGCTCAACCCGGGGACGCCGGTCGACGCGATCGCCGAGGCGGCCCGCTATGCGGACGTGCTCCTGTGCATGAGCGTCAATCCGGGCTGGGGCGGCCAGAAGTTCATCCCCGCGACGCTCGAGCGGCTGCCGCGGATGCGGGAGCTGGCGCGCGACGGAGCCGCGGTCGAGGTGGACGGCGGCATCCACAGCGAGACCATCGCCGGCGCCCACCGCGCCGGTGCCAACATCCTGGTGGCCGGGTCGGCCATCTTCGGCGCCGCGAGCCCCGCCGACGCGTACCGCGATCTGGCCGGCCGCGTCGAGGCCGCCGGCACCCGCACGCGGTGATCGACGCCGCCGACGCGGCCATGCTGGCGCGGTGCGGCGAGCTGGCGGAACGCGGCAGGCGCACGGCCGCCCCCAATCCGGTCGTCGGCGCCGTCGTGGTGCGCGACGGCGTCACGATCGGGGAGGGCTGGCACGAGCGGCCGGGCGGGGATCACGCCGAGGTGGCGGCGCTGCGCGCGGCCGGCGACGCCCGCGGCGCCACGGTGTACGTGAGCCTTGAGCCGTGCAGCCACGTCGGCCGCACGCCGCCGTGCGCGGACGCGCTGATCGCGGCCGGGGTCGGCCGCGTCGTGACGGCGATGGTCGATCCGACCGACAAGGTGAACGGCGCCGGCATCGCCCGCCTGCGGGCGGCCGGCATCGCCGTCGACGTCGCCGGTGGGGACGTCGAGCGGGCCGCGCGGCGTCAGAACGCCTGGTGGCTCACGCTCGCCCTGCACGGCCGCCCGCACGTGACGTACAAGGCGGCGATGAGCGCCGACGGGCGCACCGCGTCCCCCGGGGGGCCGCGCTGGATCTCGTCGCCCGTGAGCCGCGCGTACGTGCACGAGCTGCGCGCCGAGATGGGGGCGGTCGCGGTCGGCATCGGCACCGCGCTCGCCGACGACCCGGAGCTGACCGCCCGCGACGTCGATCCACCGGCCGAGCGCCAGCCGCTGCGGGTCGTATTCGACCGGGAAGCGCAGCTGCCGCCGGTCTCGCGGCTGGCCGCGACCGCGCGCCCCGACCAACCGGTCCTGGTCGTGTCGGCGCCGGGGGCGGCGCCCGTGGCGGCGGCGCACGTCGAGACCTTCCCGGCCGCCTCGATCGCCGCCGCGCTCCACGAGCTCGGCCGGCGGCGGGTCGCGGCGCTCCTGCTCGAGGGCGGCGCCACGCTCGCGACCGCCTTTCTCGACGCCGGCCTGATCGACCGGCTGATGGTGTTCGAGGCGCCGATCGAGCTGGGGGCGGGGCCGGGCCTCTTCACGCACGAGGTGCGCCTGCCCGAACCCGTGAGCCGCGCCTCATCCGGCCCGGATATCCTCACGGTCAGGGAGCTGAGGGAGCCGTAGACGGAATGTTCACGGGCATCGTTACCGAGGTCGGAGCGATCGACGCCGTCGAGGCGACGGCGGGCGGCGCGCGCCTCCGCGTGTCGGCCCCGGAGACGGCCGCCGGCGCCGCGATCGGCGACTCGATCGCGATCGACGGCTGCTGCCTCACGGTCGTGGGCGGCAACGACGGCGTGCTCGCCTTCGAGGCGGTCGCCGAGACGCTCCGGCGAACGACGCTCGGCGGGCTCGGCCCGGGCGACCCGCTCAACATCGAGCCGGCGATGCGGGTCGGCGACCGGCTCGGCGGCCACTGGGTGCAGGGCCACGTCGACGGCGTCGGCACGGTGACGAGGGTCGAGCCCGACGGCGACGGCGTCGCGGTCACGTTCGCCGCCCCCGCGGAGATCCTGCGCACGACGATCGAGAAGGGGTCGATGTGCGTCGCGGGCGTCAGCCTCACCGTCACGGCATGCGATGACGAGACGTTCGCGGTGGCCCTGATCCCCCATACGCGGTCGGTGACGACGCTCGGCCGGCTCGGTCCCGGCGACCGCGTCAACCTCGAGGCGGATCTGGTGGGCAAGTACGTCCGCAAGCTGGTCGGGTCGGCCGCGCTGGTACCATCGAGCCAGCCGACATGACCACGAGTTCCGAGCATCTGCAGGCATATCCCGAGATCGACGCCTCGGCGTTCGCGTCGGTCGGGGAGGCGATCGCCGAGATCGCGGCCGGGCGGATGGTGGTCGTGGTCGACTCGCCCGACCGCGAGAACGAGGGCGACCTGGTCATCGCCGCCGAGCACGTGACGCCCGAGGCGATCAACTTCATGGCCAAGCACGCGCGCGGCCTGATCTGCCTGGCGCTCGAGGAGAGCCGCTGCGACGAGCTGGGGCTCCACCAGATGACGGCGCACAACGAGGCCCCGCTCGGCACCGCGTTCACGGTGTCGGTGGAAGCGCGCTCGGGTGTCTCGACGGGGATCTCGGCGGCCGACCGGGCGCACACGATCAAGGTCGCGATCGACCCCGCCACGAAGGCGGGCGACCTGGTGCAGCCCGGCCACGTGTTCCCGCTGCGCGCCCGCGGATACGGCGTGCTGGAGCGCATGGGCCAGACCGAGGCGTCGGTCGACCTCGCCCGCCTGGCCGGGCTCACCCCGGCGGGCGTGATCTGCGAGATCATGAACGACGACGGCACGATGGCGCGTGTCCCCGATCTGATCGAGTACTGCGCCCGGCACGGCCTGAAGATGATCACCGTCGCCGACATCGTCGCCCACCGGCGCCACACCGAGCGGTTGGTGGAACGGATCGCGCTGGCCGACATGCCCACGAAGTACGGCCAGTTCGCCGCCTACGGGTACCGGTCGCTGATCGACGGCCAGCAGCACGTGGCCCTCGTCTGCGGCGAGGTCGCCGGCAAGCAGGACGTGCTCGTGCGCGTCCACTCGGAGTGCCTGACCGGCGACGTCTTCGGCTCGTTCCGCTGCGACTGCGGCGAGCAGCTCGAGCGTGCGCTCTCCCAGATCGCCCAGGAAGGGACGGGTGTCCTGCTCTATCTGGCGCAGGAGGGCCGCGGCATCGGCATCCTGAACAAGCTGCGCGCCTACGAGCTGCAGGAGCAGGGCTACGACACGGTCGACGCCAACCTGCACCTCGGGTTCCCGAGCGACTCCCGCGACTACAGCGTCGGGTACCAGATCCTGGCCGACCTCGGGCTGACGTCGATCCGCGTGCTCACCAACAATCCGCGCAAGCTCGAGGGGCTCGAGGGCTTCGGGCTGACCGTCACCGAGCACCTGCCGATCGAGGCGGAGCCGAACACGTTCAACGCCGACTACCTGCGCACGAAACGGGTGCGCATGGGCCACATCCTCCACCACCAGAACCTGCGGCCCGCCGGCGCCGAGGAGCAGGAGCGACCCCTTTGAGCGAGTCCGGGGCGGGCGCCCTGACCGTGCCCGACGGCGTCCACGCCGTGTCAACGCCGGCGATGACCGAGATGGAGGTGGCGGTCGTCGCCTCGCGCTACAACGCCGAGGTCGTCCAGAAGCTGCTCGACGGCGCCGTCGAACGTCTGGTCGGGCACGGGATTCCCCGCGAGCGGATCACCGTCGTGCTCGTCCCCGGCGCCTGGGAGCTGCCGCTGGCGTGCCGGCGCCTGGCCGAGGCGGGCGGGCACCAGGCCGTCGTCGCGCTCGGGTGCGTCATCCGGGGCGACACGCCGCACTTCGAGTACGTCTGCCGTGAGGCGTCGCGCGGGATCATCCAGGCGTCGCTCGACACCGGCCTGCCGGTCAGCTTCGGCGTGCTCACGACCGACTCGGTGGAGCAGGCGCTCGAGCGCGCCGGCGGGCGGGCGGGCAACAAGGGCGCGGAGGCGGCGGACGCCGCCGTCGAGATGGCCCAGCTGATGCGGGCGCTGCCGCGCGGCCGGCGTATGTGAGCAGCCGCCGGCTGCTCGTCACCGGCGGGTCGGGGTATCTCGGCGGCGCGGTCGTCAGGGTTGCCGAGGCGGCGGGCTGGGAGGCGGTGGGGACGTCGTTCCGCACGCCCGGATCCGTCCGGCTGGACGTCCGCGACGCCGCCGCGGTCGACCGTCTCGTGGCCGCACTGCGGCCCGACTGCGTCGTGCACACCGCCTACCTCCAGGACGGCCCCGAGGCGTGGGCGACGAACGTGGACGGCTCGGCGAACGTCGCCCGCGCGGCCGCGTCCGCCGGTGCGCGGCTCGTGCACGTGTCCACCGACCTCGTCTTCGACGGCGCGGCCGGCCGGCCGTATCGCGAGCACGACCCGGTCGGGCCGGTGATCGAGTACGGCCGCTCGAAGGCCGCCGCGGAGGCGGCCGTGGCGGCGGCCGATTCGCGGGCCGTGGTCGTGCGCTCGTCGCTCATCTACGGAGGCGAGACGCTCTCCGGGCACGAGCGGCGGATCCTGGACGTGGCCGACGGCCGCGCCGAGCTGGCGTTCTTCACCGACGAGCTGCGCTGCCCGGTGCGGGCCGGCGACCTCGCCCGCGCGCTGGTCGCGCTGGCGGACGTGCCGGTCAGCGGCCCCCTGCACGTTGCGGGCGCCGACGGGGTCAGCCGGCACGAGTTCGCCCGCCTGGTGGCGGAGGCGAACGGGCGCCAAGGCGGTCGCCTGCGGACGGCGCTCGCCGCCGAGGTCGCGCCGGGACGGCCGCGCGACTGCCGGCTGGACTGCTCGCGGGCCGCGGCCGTGCTCGGGGGCAGGCTTCCGGGGGTCCGGGAGGTGCTCCGCCGCGACGCCGCCGGCTCCCGGCGCCGGTAGAGTTTCGCCATGGGGAGACCGCGTCTGATCGGCGTCACGCTCGCGGCCGCGATCGCGGCGGCGTGGAGCCCGCAGCCCGCGGCGGCCACGCCGGCGGTGACGCTCGCCGTCACGGCGCGGCCGATCGTCGCGCTTGCGGCCGGCGGCGGCCGGGTGGCGTTCCGGACCGTCGTCCACGATCTCTTCGGCCACGTCTGCAACGGGGTGCACGTCGTCTCCGCGACCGGCGGCCGGGCGCGCCTGGTGGCCGGGTGCGCGCCGGTCGGCGGCTACAGCGACGGCGTCCACGTCCCGCAGCTGCGCGGCACCGGTGTGGCGGTGTCCCGGCGCGTCGTCGCCTACGACACGGTGGTGATCGAGCCCGTGAACGCGACCCACGACGAGGCCTCGTCGAGGATCTGGCGCGCCGGTCCGGGCCGCGTGCGCTCACTGGCACACGGCTGGTACGAGATCACCTGCTCCGGCAACGCCCTCGGCCGCTTCGCGTATGCGGGCGGCGTCGCCTACACCACCACGACCGAGACCGAGGTCGATCCGGCCATGGAGTGCGAGGACGGCTCGGGCGGCGGCGACGGGGTCTCCAGGATGACCGCCGCCGGCCTGCGGTTCGTCCCCGCCGGCTCCGCCTCGTCCACGGCGATCGCCGGCGCCCCCGGGGCCGCGCTCATCGCGGGCGCCGGCTCGACGCTCGCGGTCGTGCCGCTCGCGTTGCCGCAGGACATGGGTCACCGCATCACTCCTCCGACCGCCGGCATCGCCGAGGTGCAGTCGTGGGACACGGGCGCGCGGACGCGCAGGTGCACCTCCGCGCTCGCGGCCGCTCCGGTGGCCGTCGCAACCAACGGCCGCCAGATCGACGCGCTCGTCCAGATTGCGGGCGCCACGCACCTCGTGCGGGTGGGGGCGGCGGCCTGCGGCCGGCTCGGCGACCGCGTGCTGGCGGGACCGGTGCGCGCGCAGCTGGCGATGGGAGGAGGCTGGGCGGTCTGGGCGACGAGCTCGCCAGATCACCGGGCTCGACCTGGCGACCGGCCGCCTGCGGGCGCTGCGCGCCGTTCCCGGCCCCGTGCACGGGCTGGCGATCGACCGCGGCAACCTGGCGTGGTGGGTCACCGGGCCGACGCACTCGCGCGTCCTGCGCATGCCGCTCCCCTGATCGGGGGAAGCTCCGTACTACGGAGCGTCATGCGTTATGGTGAGACGCGTGAGCCGCAGAGCAGGTGCAGTGCTGTGGCTCGTCGCAGGTGTCGTGGCGGGTCTGACGGGATCGACCGGGGTGGCGCGTGCGCGCGTGCACACCGTCGCGGTCGCCGAGCGTCCGATCGTGGCGCTGGCGGCCGGCGGCGGCCGCGTGGCGTACCGCACGCGGGAACGCGACGTCGGCGGCCACGTGTGCGATTCGGTCCGGGTGGTCGGGGCACGCGGGAACACCTGGACTCCGCTTGACTGCAACCCCTTGCCCGACCCGTATGGCGGGCTCCCGAGCGTCGGTGAGAATCCGACGACGGGCGTCGGTCTGGCCGGGCGCGTGCTCGTGTACGACTGGGTCGGCATCGGCCCCCTCAACGCCTCGCACGACGAGGCCGAGACCAGGTTATGGCGTTACGGCGCCGACCGCCGCCGCAGGCTGGACACGGAGTTCTACGAGGTGACCTGCCACGGCAGCGCCGTCGGCACGCTCGCCGTCAGCGGCGGCGGGGTCGCCTTCACCCGCACCACCGCCGTCGAGGTCGATCCCGGGCTGGAGTGCGACCTCGGGTCCGGGGGAGGCGACGGCACGGCGTCGATGACGAGCGCGACCCTCGAGTTCGTCCCGGCGGGCACGACCGCACCCGTGGTCGTCTCCGGGGCGCCGGGTGCCGCCGGGATCGCTCTGAGCGGGACGGACGCGGCCATCGTCCCGCTGGAGCTTCCGCAGCACATGCGCAAGCGCGTCCTGCCACCCCGCTCCGGGACCGCGGCGGTGGAGTCGTGGGACCTGGCGGCTGGGACGCGCCGCTGCACGGCCGCGCTGCACACGCCGCCGAGCGCGGTCGCGATGAACGGCCGTCAGATCGCTGTTCTCGTCGCCGGCGCGGTGCACACGCACCTGGTGCGGCTGTCCGCCCGGACATGCAGCGTGCTCGGCGACCGCACGCTCACCCACGCCCGGACCGGGGTCGCGCTCGCCAACCGCTTCGTGGTGTGGGCCGCCGGCGACTCGGTGCTGGCGATGGGCCTGGGTAGCGGCCGCGTGCAGCGGCTGCACACGGGCTCGCTGCCCGCGCACGGCGTGACGGTGAG
This sequence comes from uncultured Actinomycetes bacterium, assembly GCA_963843705.1. Classification (GTDB taxonomy): domain Bacteria; phylum Actinomycetota; class Thermoleophilia; order Gaiellales; family JAICJC01; genus JAICJC01. The sequence continues at coordinate 28,178 of CAWJLQ010000002.1, read as the reverse complement.
CGGCGGGCAGGTGTTCTGGTGGATCCGGGGCGCGACCCGCTCGCGGATCCTGCGCACCGCACTGCCCTGAATATCCGGTGCCAGGCACCGTTATTCACGTGGAGCGGGGCTCCCGGCAATCCGCAGCACGATGTCGAGCCCGCGCGGCGCGAGCGCCGCGGGTGGGGGCGGCAGGATCAGCGTTGCGATGCCCGCGGCGGCGGCTCCGCCGTCGTGGGAGGCGCGGTCGCCAACCATGAGCGTCTCCGGCGCGCCCACTCCGAGCGCCTCCAGTGCACGCTCGAAGATCCGCGGATCCGGCTTCTGGACGCCGTGCGCGGCCGACACGATGCAGGCGTCCACGAGGTCGGAGATGCCCTCGGCCGCGAGCATCGGCCGCAGGTCGACGTGGAAGTCGCTGACGACGGCGACCGCGACGCCGCGTGCCGCGAGCCCGGCCAGCACCGCCGTCGCGTCGGGATAGAGCGGGTGGGCGGCCGGGTCGGAGTCGAGGGCGTAGAGCGCTGCGGCGAGCCGGTCGTCCAGGCCGTGCGTCCGGAAGACGGCCAGCGTCTCGCGCCGGTGCACGTCGGCGGAGGCGTCGATGCCCTCGAGTGCACCGGCATCGTGCAGGGCGCGCTCGATCGGCTCGAGCTCCCGGTCGGCCGCCGGCCGGCCGACGGCCGCCAACGCGCGCCCGGCCCACCAGCGCGGCGGCGGGGAATGCGCCAGCGTGCCGCGCCAGTCGAAGAGCACCGCCCTCACCGCTGCTCGGACGTCCGGCCGGCGTGGAGCAGCCGTACGAGGTGCGGCGGGATCGGCCCGCGGGACAGGATGCCCGCTACGGCCCCAGCCGCTCGATCGTCCACGCCCCCTGCTCGCGGCGGTAGCGGAAGCGGTCGTGGAGGCGGTCGTCGCCGTGCTGCCAGAACTCGTACCGCGACGGCTCGAGCCGCAGGCCGCCCCACTCATCGGGACGGGGCACGTCGCCCTCGGGGTGGCGCGCGGTCAGCGCCGCCACGGCGTCCTCGAGCACGGTGCGGCTCTCGACGGGCCGGCTCTGCGGCGAGGCGGCCGCGCTCAGCCGGCTCCCGACCGGGCGGGTGCGGAAGTACGCGTCCGACTCGGCCGCGTCGATGCGGATCACCGTGCCCTCGATCCGCACCTGGCGGCCGAGCGGCGACCAGTGGCACAGCATGGCCGCGCGCGGGTTCCCGGCGATCTCCTGCCCCTTGCGGCTGAAGTAGTTCGTGTAGAAGACGAAGCCGCGCTGGTCGTACCCCTTGAGCAGCACCATGCGCGCCGACGGCGCCCCGGTCGGCGTCGCCGTCGCCAGCACGACGGCCTCGGGGTCGGACACGGCGGCGGCGGCTTCCGTGTACCACGCGGCGAACTGGCGCAGCGGGTCGGGGTCGAGGTCTGCTCGGCGCAGGCGCCCGGCGCTCACACGGCCTTCTGCACCCGGCCGCTCTTCAGGCAGCGGGTGCAGACGTAGGCGCGCGTGGGGACGCCGTCCATGAGGATCCGGATCTGCTGCAGGTTCGGGTTGAAGCGGCGTCTCGTCGCAACCATCGAGTGGCTGCGGTTGTTCCCGAAACCCGGCTTCTTCGAGCAGATGACGCACACCCTGGACACGGCGGCGGAGTATAGACGACGAATTCGCCGTTGCACGCAACCGTCCGGCGGCAACGGACGTCTGATCCTGCGATGGCGCGCACGTCGGTCAGCGCCCCCGGATCGGCGTCCGGGGCGAGCACGTCCGGCTCCGTCTCGTTCGCCGACGAGGTGATCGCCCAGATCGTCGGCCTGACGGTCCTGGAGTGCTACGGCGTGGTCGGAATGGCGGCCACGAGCCTCACGCGCGGCGTCGCCCGGCTGCTCAGCCGCGACCGCCTCACCCAGGGCGTGAACGTGCGCCGCGAGCCCGACGGGCTCGCAATCGACCTCTACGTTGTGGTTGAGTTCGGCCTCAACCTGGCCGAGGTCGCGGCGAACCTCCGCTCCCGCGTCGAGTACCAGGTCGAGAAGCTGACCGAGCTCGAGGTGTCCTCGCTGCAGATCCACATCCAGGGCGTGAAGCGCACGTCATGAGCGACGCGCACCGGATCGCGCTCGCCGCCGCCCGCGGGGCGGCGGCGGCGGTCGAGGCAAGCCGCGGACGGCTGAACGACCTGAACGTCTATCCGGTGCCCGACGGCGACACTGGCTCGAACCTCGCGGAAACCGCCCGCGAGCTGGCGGCCGGCCTCGAGCTGGCCTCGCCCGACGGCACGGCGGGCGTGGCCGCCGCCGCCAAGCGGGCGGTGCTGATGGGCGCCAGCGGCAACAGCGGCGCCATCCTGTCGCAGATCGTGGGCGGCTTCATGGACGCGATCGCCCCGGCGTCCGAGCTCGACTCGGCGACGCTGGCGAGGGCGCTGCGCGCGGCCTCGGACGCGGCCTACCGGCCCGTGCAGCTGCCGATCGAGGGGACCATGCTCACGGTCATCCGGGTGATGGCGGAGACGGCGGAGGCCAACCCGGGGGACGATCTCGACCCGCTGATCGACCGGGTGCTCGACGCCGGCGCCGAGTGTGTCACGCGGACGCAGTCGATGCTCGCGGTGCTGCGCGAGGCCGGCGTCGTCGACGCCGGCGCCGCGGGGCTGTTCGAGTTCTGCCGCGGAGCGGTCGCCGGCGCCCGGGGCGAGCAGATCGACGCGCCGATCGAGTCGATCGCCCGCCCGCTCAGCATCGAGGCGGTGCATCAGGAGGAGTCGCGCTTCCGGTACTGCACGTCGTTCCTCGTGGAGGGCGACGAGATCGACCGGGAGCGCCTGGAGCGGCAGCTGCGGCAGCTGGGCGACTGCCTGCTGGTGGTCGGCGAGGCGCCGATGTGCCGCGTGCACGTCCACACGGACGACCCCGGGGCGGCGCTCAGCCGGGCCGTGGAGATGGGCGCGATCGACCGCGTCGCGATCGCCAACATGCAGGAGCAGACGCGCCAGCGCGAGGAGCGCCTCACCGCCGCGCCGGCGCTGGTCGCCCTGCCGGGCGGGCGCGCGGGTGACGACGCGGCCCTGACCGCCGAGAACACGGCGATCGTCCTGGACTCGACGGCCGACCTGCCGCACCCGGAGCGCGAGCACCCGAACTGGCGCATGGTGCCGCTGATCGTGCGCTTCGGTGAGGAGCAGTTCGAGGATTGGGCCGGGATCGAGCCCGACGAGCTCTACCGGCGGCTGCGTGCGGGCGGCCCGCATCCGCGCACGGCCGCGCCGGCCCCCGGCGCCTACCTGCGGATGTTCGAGCGGCTGGCCGGGTACGCCCACGTGATCGTGCTGCCCGTGTCGTCGAAGGTGTCGGGCAGCCTCCAGGCCGCGCAGATCGCGGCCGACGACCCCGGCGCCGGCGGGCGGGTGACGGTGCTCGACGGCCGCTCGGTCAGCGTTGGCACGTGGATGCTGGCCGAGGGCGTGCAGCGGATGCTGGAGGAGGGCACGACGCTCGAGGACGTCACCGCGTGGGTCGAGTCTGCCCGGGACCGGCTCCGGATCGTGATCTACGTGCCGACGCTCGAGTACCTGCGCCGTGGGGGCCGCATCAGCCGCGCCCGCGAGCTCTCCGGGAACGCGATCGGCATCCGCCCGATCCTGACGCTTCGAGACGGAGAGCTCGCGCTCTACCGGCGCGTCCGCGGCGGCCGCCGGCGGGCGCTGCGCGCCTTCGAGGGCTTTCTGGCCGAGCACGCCCCGCCGGGCCGGACGGTCCGGGTCGGCGTCGCGCACGGCGACGACCCGGCGGGCGCCAACGCGGTCGTGCAGATGGTGCGCGCCGCGCGCCCCGACGCCACCGTCGAGCGGGTGTGCGAGATCGGCGCCGTGGTGGGCACCCACGGCGGTCCGGGGACGCTCGGCATGATGGTGCTGGCGGAGCCTTGACCCGCGCGTTCGCGGGTGCGCCGCCGCCCCCCGCGGGGTTCCCGCGCCCCCGATCGGCCCCCAGCCCTGTCCATCTCGACCGGCCCGCCACCGACCGGCGCGCACTCGGGCAGGCGCTCGCGGCGCTGCGGCCGCGCCCGGTGGTGACCGTGGACGACCTGCTCGAGCACACGCCGTTCCGCTACGAGGACTACCGCTCCGAGCGGACGCTCGCCTCGATCGCGCCCGGCGAGGAGGCGACGGTGGTGTGCACGGTCGAGCGCATCCGCGTGCGCCCGACCCGGCGCCGCAACCTGGTGATCATCGAGGCGGCCGTGCGCGACGCGTCCGGGCCCGGCGTGGTGATCTGGTTCAACCAGCGCTACCTGGCCAAGCAGCTGAAGCCGGGGATGCGGCTCTCGATCCGGGGCGAGCGCCGCCCGACCATCGATGCCGAGATCGTCGCCAAGTCGTACGAGCGCGCCGACGACGACGCCGGCGGCCTGCACACGACCGGGCTCGTGCCCGTCTACCCGGCGTCGGAGCGGGTGTCGAGCCGGCAGCTGCGGGCGCTCGCCGACGAGGTGCTCGGGCATGCCGGCGACCAGGTCGATCCCGTCCCGGCCGAGACGAAGCAGCGCCGCGCGCTGCCGCTGCGCCGGGACGCGCTCACCGCCGCCCACCGGCCCGAGACGCACGCCGAGGCGGAGCGGTCGCGGCTGCGGCTGGCCTACGACGAGCTGTTCCTGCTGCAGCTCGGCATGCTCGAGCGGCGCGCACGGTTCGACGCGGCGGTGCGCGCGGTGCCGCTGTCCGCGCCGGGGGAGCTCGCGGCCCGCTACCGCGACGCGCTGCCGTTTGCGCTCACCGGCGCCCAGGAGCGGGCGATCGCCGCCATCGACGCCGACCTCGGGCGCGACCGGCCGATGCGGCGGCTCCTGCAGGGCGATGTCGGCTCGGGCAAGACCGCCGTCGCCGCGCATGCGTTGGTGCGCGCGGTGGAGGGCGGCGGGCAGGGGGCGCTGATGGCGCCGACCGAGACGCTTGCGACGCAGCATCTGATCGGCCTCTCGGAGCTGCTCGTGCCGCTCGGCGTGCGCGTCGTCGCGCTCATGCAGGGAACGCCGGCCGCGGAGCGGCGGGCGGCGGTGGTCGAGGTGGCCGGCGGCGGCCCGCTCGTCGTCGTCGGCACCCATGCGCTGATCCAGGAGGGGGTTGAGTTCGGGCAGCTGCGGGTCGCGGTCGTCGACGAGCAGCACCGGTTCGGCGTCGAGCAGCGGCGCGCGCTCGAGGAACGCTCGACGGCGGCGACCTCGCCGCACGTGCTGCACATGACGGCGACGCCGATCCCACGGACGCTCGCCCTCACCATCTACGGCGATCTGGACGTCTCGGTGCTCGACGAGATGCCGCCGGGGCGGACGCCGGTCGTCACCCGGGTGCTGCCGCTCGCCCGCCGCGACGAGGTGTTCGCGCGTATGCGCAGGCTGCTGGACGAGGGCCGCCAGGCGTACGTGGTGTGTCCGCTCGTGTCCGAGAGCGAGGACGACCGCGAGGCGGCGGCGGCCGAGTCCGAGGCGCAGCGGCTGCGCGAGGGTGAGCTCGCGGGGTACACCGTCGCCCACCTGCACGGGCAGATGCCCGTCGCCGAGCGGCGGCCGGTGATGGAGGCGTTCCGCCGCGGCGAGGTGCACGTGCTGGTGGCGACGACCGTCATCGAGGTGGGCGTCGACGTGCCCAACGCGACGCTGATGGTGATCGAGGGCGCCGACCTCTTCGGACTCGCCCAGCTCCACCAGCTGCGCGGCCGCGTCGGCCGGGGAGCGCACGAGAGCTTCTGCATCCTGCTCGCCGATCCCCTCACCGACGAGGCGCGGCGGCGGCTGGACGCGATGGCGAGCTCCTCGGACGGCTTCGAGCTGGCCGAGGTCGACCTCGAACTGCGGGGCGAGGGCGTGGTGCTCGCCGCCAGGCAGAGCGGCGTGCCCGACCTCCGCCACGCCCGCCTGACCCGCCACCGCGAGCTGGCGGTGCACGCGCGTGAGGACGCCGCCGCCCAGCTGGCATCCGACCCGGGGCACGCCGGGGCGACCGCCGCGATCATCGAGACCGCCACGCGGCGCACGTTCGGCGACGAGGTGGACTGGCTCGCCCAGGCGTGACCTCCCGAGGCCGTAGCCTTATGCGATGAGGATCGTGGCCGGGGAGCGGCGGGGGGCACGACTGGCGGCGCCGCCCGGCCGGTCCACGCGTCCGACCTCCGACCGCGTCCGCGAGTCGCTCTTCGCGATCCTGGCCGGCGTCGCCGGTGCGCGGGTGCTGGAGCCGTTCGCGGGCACCGGCGCACTCGGCTTCGAGGCGCTCTCGCGCGGGGCGGAGTCCGTCGCCTTCTGCGAGCTCGAGCCGGCGGCACTCGCGGTGCTGCGCGAGAACGCCGCCCGGCTCCGGTACGCTGATCGCTGCACCATCAGGCGCCAGGACGGCCGCCGCAGGCTCGCGGCCGATGCTGCCGCCGGCGTCACGTACGACCTGATCCTGCTCGACCCCCCGTACCGCATGCTGACCACCCTGATTCCCGAGCTCGACCTCCGCCTGCCGGCGCTGCTCGCCTCCGGCGGACGCGCCGTGCTCGAGTCGGACGCCCGCAGCGCCCCGCCCGGGCTCGCGCTCCCGGCCGTCGCCGAGCGCGTCTACGGCGGCACGCGCGTGACCGTCGTCGCACATGCCTGAGTCGATCGCGATCTGCCCGGGTACCTACGACCCGGTCACGAACGGGCACCTCGACATCATCCGCCGGGCGGACGCCATGTTCGATCGCGTGATCGTGGGCGTCGTTCGTCACCCGCGGCACAAGGACACGATGTTCACGCTGGAGGACCGCATACGATTCCTCCAGGAGTCGCTCGGGCCGACGTCGAACATCACCGTCGAAGGCTTCACCACCCTCGTCGTGGATTTCGCGCGGTCGCGGGGAGCGCACGCCATCGTCAAGGGCCTGCGCGCCGTCTCCGACTTCGAGTGGGAATTCCAGATGAACAACCTGAACCGGGGCATGGCGCCCGACATCGAGACGATGTATCTGATGGCATCGCCGGAGTACAGTTTCCTGTCGTCGCGCGGTGTGCGCGAGATCGCGTCCTTCGGCGGCACCGTGTCGCAGTATGTGCCCCCGCCCGTCGCCAAGCGGCTTTCCGACATGCACGCGGCAGGCGAGATCTGAAGATGGGAGACTGAGAGACGTGGACGTCTTGGTGCTGATCGACAAGCTGGACGAGCTGGTGCAGAACGCCAAGGGCGTGCCTCTCTCCCAGGACCAGGTGCGGGTGGACCGGGAGGAGATCTGGGAGATCATCGACCAGATGCGCTCCACGATCCCGGAGGAGATCAAGCAGGCCCGCTGGATCGTGAAGGAGCGTCAGGAGATGCTGGCCGAGGCCAAGCGCGAGGCCGAGCGGCTGATCCAGGAGGCGCGCGAGCAGGCCGCTCGGGAGGCGTCGCAGGAAGAGGTCGTGAAGCTGGCCGAGCGCCAGGCCCAGGACATCCTGGCCGAGGCGCGCCGGCACGAGCGCACCGTCCGTCTCGGCGCCGAGGACTACGCCGACTCGATCCTCGAGAACCTGCACACGAACCTCGGCAAGATCATGGTGGCGCTCGAGCGCGGCCGCGAGCAGCTGGCCGCGCGCTCCGACGAGCGCACCAGCCCGGCGACTGCCGAGCAGGCCGACGGCGCGTCCCTCTAGCTGGGGAAGGGGAGGACGAAGGTGCTCGATCTCGGCAGCCTCCGGCTTGCGCCCGGCGATGTCCGCCGCGTCCAGGTGCCCGTCGCCTTCGATCCCCTCGAGTTCGGCGGCGAGACCTACACCGTGGAGCCCGAGCCGGTGGTGTGCGACCTCGAGCTGCAGGCGACGCAGGGCGGGCTCTATCTGAAGCTGCGCTTCCGGGCGGGCGTCGCCGGACCGTGCTTCCGCTGCCTGGAGCCGGCGCGCGTCGCCGTCCGCGTCAGCGTGACGGAGTACCACGAGAAGGGCGCCGACCCGCTCGACGACGAGGTCGGCTGCGAGTACCTGGACGGTGACGACCTCGACGTCGGCCGGTGGGCGCACGACGCGCTCGTGCTGGCGCTGCCGGGCAAGATCCTGTGCCGTCCGGACTGCGCCGGCCTGTGCCCCGGCTGCGGCGCCCGCCTGGAGCCGGGCGGCGACCACGACTGTGGCCGGCCCGAGCCCGATCCGCGCTGGGAGGCACTGCGGGGGCTGCTCGAGTGACGGGGCGCGGATCGGTGGCTATACTCCGCCGCCGTGGCTGTCCCCAAGCGAAAGACCTCGAAGGCGCGCCGCGATCGGCGGCGGGCGACGCACGGGATCGCGGCGCCCTCGCTGAGCGTCTGCCCGCAGTGCCATGAGCCGGTGCGGCCGCATCACGTCTGCAAGAACTGCGGCCAGTACCGTGGCCGCGAGGTCGAGCCGCTGCGGCAAGAAGCGCCGTAAGACGCCCGGGGCGACCGCATGACGGTGACGGTCGCAGTCGACGGCATGGGGGGCGACAACGGCCCCGCCGACATCGTCGCCGGCGCCCGTGAGGCGGCCGCCGAGGGCGTGCGGATTCTGCTCTGCGGCGTCCCCGCGCTGCTCGAGGCGGAGCTCGGCGCGGGCGTGGAGGGCATCGAGATCGTCCCGGCCGTGGACGTCATCTCCTCGAGCGACGAGCCGGCTGCGGCCGTGCGCGCCAAGCCCGACTCCTCGATGGTGACCGCCTGCCGCCTGGTGCGCGACGGCCGGGCCGCCGCGGTCGTGTCGGCGGGCTCGACGGGGGCGATGCTCGCCGCGTCCCTGCTGTACATCGGCCGTGTGCGCGGGATCGCGCGGCCGGGCATCGGCGCGCCGCTTCCGGCCCGGGGCGGCATGTGCCTCCTGATCGACGCCGGCGCGAACCCCGACGCCCGCGCCGAGAGCCTGCTCCAGTTCGGCGTGATGGGGTCGCTGTTCATGCACGACGTGATGGGGGTCGAGTCGCCGCGCGTCGGCCTGCTCTCGATCGGCGAGGAGCCGAGCAAGGGGAACGCCGTCACCGTCGAGGCGCACGGGATGCTGGCGTGCGCGCCCGACATCGACTTCGCCGGCAACTGCGAGGGCCGTGACGTCCTCACCGGGCGCTTCCAGGTCGTCGTCGCCGACGGCTTCGCCGGCAATGTGCTGCTGAAGGCCCTCGAGGGCACCGCGTCGATCCTGCTCGCCGACCTGCGCGCGGCGGCGCGCTCGAGCACGCGGGCCACGGTCGGCGGATACCTCCTGCGCCCCGCCCTGCGGGCGATGCGGGAGCGTACGGATCCGGACACCTACGGCGGGGCGTACCTGCTGGGAGTGCGCGGCGTGGTCGTGATCGCGCACGGCAACGCCGGCCGCCGGGCGATCGCCAACGCCATCCGCATCGGGGCGCGCGGGGCCGAGGCCGGCCTGGTCGAGCGGATGGCCCAGCGGCTCTCACAGGGAGCCCCCACTTCCGACTTGCAGGCTCCACCGGCGATCAATACAGTCCCGCAGGTTACGGCCCCGGAGATTGGAGATCAGTGACGATCAACCGTGAGGAGGCGCTCGAGCGCGTCCGCGGCATTCTCGTCGAGCAGCTCGGCGTGGACGAGGAGCAGGTGACGGAGGACGCGTCGTTCCAGGGCGACCTGGATGCCGACTCCCTGGACCTGGTCGAGCTGATCATGGAGCTCGAGGACCAGTTCGGCCTCAAGATCTCCGACGAGGACGCCCAGAAGATCGCGACCGTCGGCGAGGCGGTCGAGTACGTCGTCAGCCACGGCTGACCAACCTGGGGCGTCGGGCCCTCTGCGGGCACTGATCGACGGGCTGCCGGGCGGGCTGCGCACGCTGGCGTTCACTCACACCTCCTGGGTGCCGCGGCGCGAGGATTCCTACGAACGGCTCGAGTTCCTCGGCGACGGCGTGCTCGGCCTGGTGATCGCGCATCACCTGTACCGCCGCTTCCCCAGCAACTCCGAGGGCGAGCTGGCCAAGGTGCGCGCGCACGTGGTCTCGCGGGCGAGCTGCGCCGCGGTGGCCGTCGACCTCGGTCTCGATGCGGACATCCGGGCGCGCGGGGAGGAGCTCGGGGCGGCGGCCGTCGAGATCGACGCGCTTTCGCGCTCGCCGGGCGTGCTGGCCGCGATCGTCGAGGCCGTCGTGGGCGCCGGGTACCTGGAGCTGGGCCTGGAGGCCGTCTCCGAGCCGACCGTCGAGGCCTTCTCCAGCCGGATCGACTACGCCCTGGCCGAGCATGTCGATCACAAGACCGTGCTGCAGGAGGAGCTTGCACGTCGGGGCGCCTCGGTAACGTACGCCGTAGCCGATGTGTCCGGTCCGCCGCACCAGCGTTGGTTCACATCCCTGGCTCTGGTCGCAGGACACGAGCTGGGGCGCGGCTCGGCGCGCAGCAAGAAGGCCTCCGAGCAGCTCGCCGCCCGCGAGGCCCTCGGCCACCTGGACCGGGTCTCGAGCCCCGCGTAGCGCGTCCGGGCGGAGGGGCGGAGCGTGTATCTGAAGGCCCTCCGCATGCGCGGCTTCAAGTCGTTCCCGGGCAGCGTCGAGCTGCGCTTCGAGCAGGGCATCGCCGTCGTCGTCGGGCCGAACGGGAGCGGCAAGTCGAACATCGCCGACGCGCTCCAGTGGGCGATGGCGGTGCAGTCGCCCGCTCAGCTGCGCGCGCCGACGGGCACCGACGTGCTCTTCGGCGGTTCCGACAGCCGCCCGCCGGCCGGTGTCTGCGAGGTCGAGCTCGTGCTCGACAACGAGTGCAACACGCTGCCGCTCGAGTTCGGCGAGGTGTCGGTGATGCGCCGGCTCGACCGCGGCGGCGAGAGCGAGTATCTGGTGAACCGCGCCCGCGTGCGCCGCCTCGACGTGCTCGAGCTGCTCGCCGACACCGGCCTTGGGCGCGAGATGCACTCGGTCATCGGACAGGGCCGCGTCGACGAGATCCTGACGTCCAAGCCGCACGAGCGGCGCCGCTTCGTGGAGGAGGCGGCGGGGCTGGGCAAGTACCAGCGCCGGCGCGTGCGCGCCGAGACCAAGCTCGCCCGTGTGAGCAGCGAGCTCGAGCGCGCGCGCGACCTGGAGCGCGAGGTGCGCGCCCGCCTGCGCCCGCTGCAGATGCAGGCGACCGCAGCAGAGCGGGCGGCCAAGCTCGGGGAGGAGATCGCCGCCGGGCGACTGCGGCTCCTGCAATCCGACGCGATCGTCGAGCAACGCCGCGCGGACGCCGCCCGGGCGCGGCTCGGCGACGCCCATTCGGCCCGGGCCGAGGTGGAGGCGAAGCTCGCGGCGGTGGCCGAGCGGCGCGGGCGCGCCGAGGCGGAGCTGACGGGTCTCGCCGCGGAGCAGGAGCGGGCGAGCCGGGCGTTCTACGACTTCGAGACCGGGCGCGAGCGCATGGCCGGCGCCGGCCGCCGGCTGGATCAGGCGACGGCGACCCTCGGCCGCGTCCACGGACGCCGCGCGGCGCTGGCGGACCGGCTCCGGATCGACGCCGACCGGGCGCTGGCCGAGGCGGAGGAGGCGCACGACCAGGCGGCTGCGAGCGTGGCCGAGGCCGAGCGGCTGGCCGCAACGGACGCCGGCGAGGCGCGCGAGGCCGCCGCCGCCGCCGAGACCGCGCTCTCCGAGTCGCTCGACGCCCGCCGCGCGCTGGCCGAGGCGCAGGGCCACGCCGGGACGGCCCGGCTCGAGGCCGACCGCAGCGCCGCGCGCGCCGACGAGCTGCGCGAACGCGTGGCGGCGCTCCAGACGGCGGCTGTGGCCGCGGCCGCCGACGTCGAGGAGACGCGCACGGCGGCCGGCGCGCTCGAGGCTCAGGCCGAGGCGCACCGGGGCGAGCTGGACGCTGCAGCGGCGGCCGCGGACGCGGCCCGGGCCGAAGCGGAGCGCGCCGCCGATGCCGCCCGGACGGCACGCGCGGGCGCCGACGAGCTCGACCACCGCCACCAGCTGCTGCGCGCACGCCTGGAGGCGCTCGACCAGGCGCTCGACCGCGGCGAGGGGCTGACGCCGGCCGTGCGCGCGCTGAAGGCCGCCGGGGCGAAGCTCGTCGTGGCGGGTGTCGAGGCTCAGCCAGGGTTCGAACGGGCGGTCGCCGCGGGGCTGGGCTGGCGGGCTGGCGCCGTGGTCGCAGAGCGCGTGGCAGACGCCCTCGCGCTGCTGCGCGACGCCGGCGGCGAGGTCGCGGTCGTCCTGGCCGACGTGCGGCCGCAGGCGGCGTCGCTGCCGCCGGCCGCGGGCGCGCGGCCGCTGATCGAGGTGGTAACCGTCCACGACCCGGTCGCGGGACGGCTGCTGGAAGGCGTCTGGCTGGTCGACGACCTGGCTGCCGTCGATCACGGGGTCGCGGTCACGCGGGCAGGCGAGGGTATCGACGTCGAGCGCGGCGAGCTGTGGCGCACCGGCGACGCCGGCGAGGCGGCCTGGCTGGCCGCTCGTGCCGAGCGCGACCGCCTGGTCGCCGAGGATGCGGCCGCCGGCGGCGAGCATGCGCGCGCGGTGGAGGCCGCCGAGCGGGCAACGGGGGCAGCCGGGCTGGCGGCGCGTGCCGACGCCGACGCCCAGGCCGCGCTCGCGTCGGCGCGCGCCCGCGAGGCGCAGGCGGCCGAGGCCGTCCGGACGGCAGCGTCCCGGCGCGACCGGGCCGCCGACGACCTCGCCCGCTCCGAGAGCGCCCGCGAGGCGGCCGACCGCGACCTGGCCGCCGAGACCGCCCGCGGCGGCGAGCTGGAGCGCGAGGCGGTGCGGCTCGAATCCACGGCGGCGGCCAGGGTGGAGGCCGCCCGCGCGGCCGACCACCGCCATACGGCGCTCGACATGCGCCGCCGCGAGCTGGCCGACGCCGCGGCGCGGCTGGCGGCGCAGGAGGCGGGCCTGCGCGAGCGGGCCGAGCGCTTCCGCCGCGATGCCGCTCGTCTCCGCGGGGCGGGCGAGCGCGCCCGTGCGGCGGCGGACGGCTCGACGGCGGCGTCCGGGCAGGCGCGCGCGCTCGAGGCGCGGGGGCGGGAGCTGTCCGCGGCGGTCGCGCGGGCGGCGGCGGCGGCCGAGCTGCTGCGAACGCCGGCGCGCGCCGGCGTCGACGTCATCGAGCGCCGGTCGAGCGAGCTGGCCTCCGAGCTGCAGGCGTGCGCCCACGACGAGGCGGCCGTCCAGACCGCCGCGCGCACCGTGTCGACGAGCGTGACCGAGATCGAGGTCGAGCTCACACGCTGCGCCGACCACATCTCCGAGCTCGACCGCCGGCGCGAGGAGATCGTCGCCGCCGGCCACCTCGCCGACGCCGCGCCGGAGCTGGAGGCGCCGCTCCCGGCGGACGATCGCGCGGCGGTTTCCGCCCGCCTGGAGCGGCTCGAGCGGCGCCGGGAGAGCCTGGGCATGGTGAACCCGCTCGCGGCCGAGGAGTACGAGGCGGAGAAGCGGCGCACCGGCGAGCTGACCGAGCAGTGTGCCGATCTCGAACGGTCGCTGCGCGAGGTGCGCTCGCTCATCCGCGACCTGACCCAGACGATCGACTCCCGCTTCTCCGCGACCTTCGACGAGGTGGCGCGCAACTTCGGGGAGGTGATCCGCACGCTCTTCCCGGGCGGGTCGGGCCGTCTGCGGCTGACCGACACCGCCGACGACGTCGTGTCCGCGGCCGCGGGGGAGGCCGCCGCGGAGGACGAGCCGCGGCGGGCGGACGAGCCGGGCATCGAGCTCGAGGTGCGGCCGGCCGGCAAGCGGGTCGCGGCGCTGTCGCTGCTCTCGGGCGGCGAGAAGGCGCTGACCGCGATCGCGTTCCTGTTCGCGCTCCTCCTGACGAAGCCGTCGCCGTTCTACGTGCTGGACGAGGTGGAGGCGGCGCTCGACGACGCGAACATCGAGCGCTTCCTCGACCTGCTGCGCGCCTACCAGCAGCGCGCCCAGTTCATCGTGATCACGCATCAGCGGCGGACGATGGAGGTCGCCGACCTGCTGTACGGCGTGACGATGGCGGCGGACGGCGAGTCGAAGGTGCTCTCGCGGCGGGTCGCCGAGGACGTCGAGCTGCGGCCGGCCGGATAGGGCCTATCCGCCCTCGGGCCCGGTCGGATCGCGCTGCATCAGCCGCGCGTTGTGGCTGAAGCCGAACCGCTCGTAGAGCGCCGCCGCGTCGCGCGTGTGCAGCACCCAGCGCCGGTGCGCGTAGGGGCCGTGGTCGACGGTCTCGCGCACGAGCTCGACGCCGAGGCCGGCGCCGCGGTGCTCCTCCAGCACGTACACGTCGGCCAGGTAGACGAAGTGGGCGCCGTCGCAGTCGATCGCGCGCGCGAACCCGACCTGCGCGCCATGGTGGTAGAGGCCGACGACGTGCCCGCTCGCGTCGATCAGCTCGTCCTGGCGCTCGCGAGTGCGCCCGAGCGCCCAGTAGGTGGTCGTGAGGTAGGCGTGCACGGCCGCCCGGTCGAGCCGCCCGCGGTCGTCCGAGAGCTCGTACCCGTCCCCGAGGTCGCGGGTCACGCCGAGAGCCACTCCCACAGGTCGTCGGGGATCGCCACCGACCCGCGCGCCGTCGCCGCCTCGAGCTCGGCGCGGCTGCGGTCGCCGGGCACGCGCCGGTCCTCCGCGACCCGCCGCAGCCAGGCCACCGGATCCGCCTCGGGCGGCGCGACCAGGGCGACTGCCGCGTAGTCGTCGGTGCCCGCCAGCGCCCCGCAGAGGAGCTCGACGACGGCGGCGAGCGCGAACCCCTTGTAGGCCTGGTCGGCGCCGAACGGCACGATCCCCGCGCGGCCGGCGATCACCTGGGCCGGGTCCGTCTCGGAGGAGCCGTCCGGCCGCCGCGCGGCACCCTCCGGCAGGCGGGCGCCGGTGGCGGCGGCGTGCAGCACGGTGCCGTAGGTCACGCGGCCCATCGACACGTCGACGACGGTGACGCCCTCGTCTCCGGGAAGCGCGAGGCAGAAGGGGTTCGTGCCGAGCAGGGGCGGCCCGCCGTCGGGGTGCACGATCCGCGGCGTCGAGGTGGCCATGAGCAGGCACAGGAGGCCGCGGCGGGCGACCCGTTCGCCGAACCAGCCCAGACGGCCGGTGGGGAAGCACCGGCCGACGACGACGAGGCGGGCGCCCACCGGGGCGTTCTCCACCTCGCGGTCGAGCGCCTCGGCGAGGGCGACGTACCCCACGGCGCCGTTGCCGTCCCAGCGGGCGAGGCCCTCGCTGCGCTCGACGAGGCGTGGGTGCGCGCCCGGCTCCAGGTCGCGGAACCCGGCCAGCCAGCGCATGCGCTCGGCGCCGTGGGTGGGGGCGCCGCGCAGCTCGGCGTCGAGGAAGTGGTCGGTGATCAGCGCGGCGGCGGCGTCCGGGAAGCCGAGCGCGGCGGCGCGCGTATGCAGGGCGGCGCGGAGCGCGCCGATGGAGACGTCGGTCATGCGGGCGACGCTACTACGATCCGCTCGTGGCGCGCACATGGCAGGCGATGTTCCGCACCGCGGACGCGGACGCTCCGGAGCCCGAGCCCCCCGACGGCGGGCGCGGCCTCTTCTCCCGCCTGCGCGACAATCTCTCCCGCAGCCGCCGGGCGATGGCGCAGCAGCTGGCGGGCGTCGTGTTCAACCCGGCTGACGACGCCGTCTGGGAGCGCCTGGAGGAGGCGCTGCTGCTCGCCGACTGCGGCGTGCCCGCCAGCGTGGCGGTGATCGAGCGGTTGGAGGCCGAGGCCGACGCGGGTCGGCTGACCACCGCCGCCGAGCTCACGAGCCGCCTGGAGGCGATCGTCGCCGAGCTGATGACGCCCGCCTCCGACCCGCGCATCGACATCACCCAGAAGCCTGCCGTGCTGCTTGTGAGCGGCGTGAACGGGACGGGCAAGACGACCTCGATCGGCAAGATCGCCTGGCATCTGCACGAGGCCGGCAGGACGTGCGTGATCGGCGCTGCCGACACGTTCCGGGCGGCCGCCGGCGAGCAGCTCGAGA
Organism: uncultured Actinomycetes bacterium; assembly: GCA_963843705.1. GTDB lineage: Bacteria > Actinomycetota > Thermoleophilia > Gaiellales > JAICJC01 > JAICJC01. The sequence continues at coordinate 12,326 of CAWJLQ010000002.1, read as the reverse complement.
CCTGGGCGCAGCGCGCCGGCGCCGACTTCGTCTCGTCGCAGTCGGGCGCCGACCCGGCCGCGGTGGCCTTCGACGCCGTGTCGGCGGCCGAGTCGCGTCAACGCGACGTCGTCATCGTCGACACGGCCGGACGGCTCCACACCCAGGGCCACCTGATGGACGAGCTGCGCAAGATCCACCGCGTCATCGCCCAGCGCATCCCGGGCGCTCCGCACGAGGTGCTGCTCACGATCGACGCCACCACGGGTCAGAACGGCCTCCAGCAGGCCCGGCTCTTCGCCGAGGCGGTGGCGGTGACGGGCGTCGTGCTGACGAAGCTCGACGGCACGGCGAAGGGCGGGATCGCGCTCGCGATCGCCCACGAGCTCGCGATCCCGGTGAAGCTGATCGGCATCGGCGAGGGCATCGAGGACCTGCGCCCGTTCGACCCGAACGACTTCGCCCGCGCGCTGTTCGCGGCTGAATAACCGGTGCCAGGCACCTTTATTTCATGAATAGCCGGGGCGACCGGCGCAGGGCACCGTTCTGTCACGTCGCGGCTGGAGATGGAGCAATGTTGGGGACAGTCCCCGCGTGCCCACGGAGTTCCAGCGTGGGCGGGGACTGTCCCCGAGTGGTTGGTGGGCGATCGCGCCACATCGGATTGAGTGAATAGCGTGCCAGGCACCGGCTATTCACTGATCTAGGCTTCGGCGATGTTCGAGTCCCTCTCCGACCGCCTCGGCGCCACCCTCGACGGCCTGCGCAGCCAGGGCCGGCTGAGCGAGGAGGACATCCAGAAGGCGATGCGCGAGATCCGGCTCGCCCTGCTCGAGGCGGACGTGAACTTCGGCGTCGTGCGCGAGTTCGTCGCCAAGGTGCGCGAGCGGGCGATGGGCGCCGAGGTGATGCAGAGCCTGACGCCCGGCCAGCAGGTGGTGAAGATCGTCCACGAGGAGCTGACCGAGCTGATGGGAACCGCCGGCTCGGGGCTCTCGTTCGCGAACCGGCCGCCGACCGTGATCCTGATGGCGGGCCTGCAGGGCTCCGGCAAGACGACCGCGTGCGGCAAGCTGGCGCGGCTCCTGATGAAGCAGAAGCGCTCGCCGGCGATGGTGGCATGCGACCTGCAGCGGCCGGCCGCGGTGCAGCAGCTGCAGACGCTGGGGAGGTCGCTGCAGGTGCCCGTGTACGAGCGCGGCACCGACGCCGACCCGGTGGAGGTGGCGGCGTGGGGGGTGGAGCAGGCCCGGGCGCAGGGCCGCGACGTCGTGATCGTCGACACCGCCGGGCGCCTGCACATCGACCAGGACTTGATGGACCAGCTGGTGCGGGTGAAGCGGGCGACGAAGCCGCACAACGTGCTGCTCGTGCTCGACTCGATGACCGGCCAGGACGCCGTGAACGTCGCCGAGGCGTTCGCCGAGGCGGTGGACTACGACGGCGTGGTGCTGACGAAGCTCGACGGCGACGCCCGCGGCGGCGCGGCGCTGGCCGTGCGCGCGGTCACCGGCAAGCCGATCAAGTTCGTGTCGGTGGGCGAGAAGCTCGACCAGCTGGAGCCGTTCCATCCCGACCGGCTGGCGTCGCGCATCCTCGGCATGGGCGACGTCATGTCGCTGATCGAGCGGGCGCAGGAGCAGGTCTCCGAGCAGGACGCCCGCGAGATGGAGGCCAAGCTGCGCAAGGCCGAGTTCACGCTCGAGGACTTCCTCGGCCAGCTGCGGCAGGTGCGCAAGATGACCGCGGGTCAGGGCATGGCCGGTCTGCTGGGGATGCTGCCCGGCGTCGGCCGGCAGCTGAAGAACGTGAAGGTGGACGAGCGTCAGATCGATCGCGTCGAGGCCATGATCCTCTCGATGACACCCGCCGAGCGACGCAACCCGCGCATCATCGACGGCAGCCGCCGCCGCCGCATCGCGGCGGGCAGCGGCATGAACGTCCAGCAGGTCAACCAGTTACTCGGCCAGTTCAAGCAGATGCAGCGGATGATGAAGCAGCTGGGCAAAGGCAAGATGCCCCAGCTCCAGGCGCTCATGCGCCGCCCGCCGTGAACGACGCGGGCCGCCGGGTTTACGGCTTCCCGCCTGTGCCGTACCCTTGGGGAGTGAGGCACGGTCGCGATCCCCTGGCGAACTCCGAGCCCCTGATCAAAAGCGTGTACGCGTTCGTCGCGTACCGCATCGGCGCGGGCCACGATGCCGAGGACGTGACGGGCGAGGTGTTCGAGCGCGCCCTCCGCTACCGGAAGGGCTACGACCCCGCGAAGGGGACGCCGCTCGCGTGGCTGGTGGGGATCGCCCGGCGTGTGCTCGCCGACCGCGCCCTGTCCGGCGTGGAGACGGTCATCGAGGTGCCGGACACGCAGGCCCCGGGCGAGCTCGAGCATGACTCCGTCGAGCGGCTCACGCTGGCCGCGGCCCTGTCGCAGCTGACCGACAAGGATCGGGAGCTGCTCGCGATGCGCTACGGCGCCGACATGAAGGCGGCCCAGATCGCCCACGTGCTCGAGCAGAGCACGAACAGCGTCGAGGTGGCGCTGCACCGGGCGCTGCGGCGCCTGCGCGACGTGCTCGACGAGTCCGAGCCGGAGGGCCACTCGGCCTCCGGGGAGGCGCGCGCTGTCCACTGACGCCACGCTCCGCGGCGGGATGGTCGGCCTGCGCCGGCCGTCGTTCGGCGTCCTCGCGCCGGGGCTTCTGGCCGCCGCCGTGCTGACGCCGCTCACCGCCGGGAACGGCGGCTACTTTCCGCCCGCCTGGGGCTGGAGCGCCGCCGCGCTGCTGTGGGCGGCCGCGATCGCCGCGCTCGTGCGCCACGACGCCGAGCTGACCGGGGCCGAGGCCGTGACGCTGTCGGCGTTCGGACTGCTGACGGTGTGGACGCTCCTCTCCGCGACGTGGGGCGACACGACGGCGGCCGTGCTCTCGGCCGAGCGGCTGCTCGTCTACGTCGCCGGCCTCGTGGCGCTGCTGCTCGTCTCCCGGCGGGGGTCGGCCGGCAGCCTGCTCGCCGGCGCGCTGGCGGCGGTCACCTTCGCGTGCGCATACGGGCTGATCGGACGGCTGTTCCCGAGCGTGCACTCACTGGGCGGCATCGCGGACACCGGCCGGTTGGCGGAGCCGGTCGGCTACTGGAACGGTCTCGGCGTCCTGGCGGCGATGGGCGCGATCGTCGCGCTCGGGCTGGCCGCGGGCGCGCGCACGCTGCCGGCCAGGATCGCGGCGGCGTTGACGCTGCCCGTCGTGGTCACGGCGCTGTACTTCACCTTCAGCCGCGGCGGGTGGATCGCGTTCGCGTTCGGGATCGGGGCGGCCGCGCTGCTGGAGCGGCGGCGCTGGTTCCTGCTCGCAACCCTGCTCGGCGCCGCCCCATGGCTCATCCTCGACGTGGCGCTGGCGGCGACATCGTCCGCGCTCACGCATTCGGCCTCCAAGGTCGGGCCGACGGCGTCCCAGGGCCACCGCCTCGCCCTCGTGCTCGTGATCAGCGCCGTCGGCCTCGCCGGCAGCGTGTGGGCGCTCGCCTGGCTCGAGCGCCGCTTCCAGCCCTCGGCGGCGATGACGCGCGCCGGTCACGGTACCGTCCTCGCCGCCGTCGTCCTGTTGGTCGTCGTCGCGATCGTGCGGTTCGGATCCCCGGTCACGATCGCCGGAGACATGTACGACCGGTTCAACTCGCCGCCGCCGGGCGGGTTCAACGGCACGTCGACGCACGTCGGCAAGAACCTGAACCTGCGCCTCTTCAGCCTCTCCGGCAATGCGCGCGCGAGCCTCTGGAGGATCGCATGGCACGACTACCAGCAGCACGAGCTGCTGGGATCCGGGGCCGGCACCTACGAGGCGTACTACCTCGGACACCGCACGTCCGCGCTGCAGGTCAGAAACGCGCACAACCTCTACCTGGAGACGCTGGCCGAGCTGGGGCCGGTCGGCCTGCTGCTGCTCATCGCCGGTCTGACCGCGCCGCTGGTCGCGGGGATCCGCGGGCGGGCCGAGCCCTTCGTCCCGGTCGCCTTCGGCGCGTTCGCTGCCTACCTGCTGCACGCCGGCGCCGACTGGGACTGGCAGCTCACCGCCGTCACCCTCGTGGCCCTCACCTGCGCGGTGGGGATGCTCCGCAGCGCGCCCTCGGCGCGCTTTGCGATCGACTTCGGCGGCCGCGGCGTGCGTGCCGGGGTGCTGGCGGCAATCGCGCTGGTCGCGGTCGTGGCGCTCGTCGGCCTGCGCGGCAATGCGGCCGCGAGCGCGAGCCAGCGGGCGGCGTCCGAGGCGCACTGGTCCGTGGCCGAGAGCGAGGCGCGGACGGCCGTCTCCTGGCAGCCGTGGTCGGCGGAGGCCCGCACCGAGCTCGGGCAGGCCCTGCTCGGGGAGCACCGCAACGCCGACGCCCGCGCCGCCTTCCAGGCCGCGATCGCCCGCGACCCGGGCAGCTGGGAGGCCTGGGTCGGCCTCGCCCGCACGAGCACGGGGACGGCCAGGCAGGCGGCGATCGTGCGCGCCCGCCGGCTCGACCCGCGCGAGCCCCAGGTGCTCGCGCTGCACTAGAGCCGAATTCGCCGCCGCCTGTAAGGAAACGGGCGCCGGCCCGGTATTTCCTCGTAGACAGTGTGTCGAGATGCGGAGGAGGCATCGGAGTGAGGTTCTCGAGGCAGGATCGTGGGCTGGGAGATCTGGAGCGGGCGCTGCGGGCCGAACGGCCCGAGATCGACCGCAGCGTCCACCAGGACATCGTCGCGCGCATCAGCGCCCATCCGGTGCGCCGCGGCGGGTTCCGCCTGGTATTCGCCGGTGTTCTGACGGCGGGCGTGTTCGGCGCCATGGCGGCGTTCGGCGGCGTGAGCTACGCCACGAACTCCATCCAGCACAGCGTCGGCTACAGCAACAACACCAAGGGCTGGAACTACACGCCGTCGTGCGACCAGTACGGCAAGGGCGGCAAGGGCGGCGACAAGGGCGGCTACAACAACTGGTCGCCGTTCGGCAACAACGGTGGCTTCAGCGGATTCGGATTCGGGGGATCCGGATTCGGGGGGTTCGGCTGGTAAGCCGAAACTGCGAAGCACCGTGTGACCGCGTACGGCCGCCCTCCGGGGCGGCCGTCGCGCGTTTCGGGGCGTGCGTGCGACGGCGGTCGCTACACTGCGCACGTCCAGCACCCGTCACCGACCGGAGGACATCTTCGTGGCAGTGAAAATCCGCCTCGCGCGGCACGGATCCAACAAGAACCCGATCTACCGCGTCGTCGTTGCGGATTCGCGCGTCCCCCGGGACGGGCGCACGCTCGAGGAGATCGGGAAGTACAACCCCCAGCTGCAGCCGTCGCTGGTCGACATCGACGCCGACCGTGCCCGGATATGGCTCGCGCGCGGCGCCCAGCCGACCGAGACCGTGCGCAAGCTGCTGCGCATCGCGGGCGTGTAAGGACAGCCGTGGACGACCTGCTCGCCTATCTCGCCCGGCAGCTGGTCGATCACCCCGACGACGTGCGCGTCGAGCGGTACGAGGGAGGCAGCGGCGAGCTCGTCCTCGAGCTCCACGTCGCGCCGGACGACGTCGGCAAGGTCATCGGCAAGCAGGGCCGCATCGCCCGCGCGCTGCGCACGGTCGTGAAGGCGTCGGCCGTGCACGGCGGCCGGCGCGTGCATGTCGAAGTCGCCGGCTGACAGCCCCTGGCGCCCGCCCACCATCGGTGTCGGCCGGGTCGGCCGCGCACACGGTCTGGACGGCGCCGTGTACCTCGACGGTCATGGCGGGGCCGTGCCGCTGCGGCCGGGCCTCGAGGTGACGGTGGGCGGCGCGCCGGCGGTGATCGTCGAGCGGCGGGGCACCGACGCCAGGCCGATCGTGCGCTTCGACCTCGCGGCCGACCGCACGGCGGTCGAGGCCCTGCGCGGGCTGGCCGTCGAGGTGCCGGCCTGCGAGCTTCCGCCGCCGGACGCGGAGGCGGGCGAGTACGCCCACGTCGACCTGATCGGCTGCCGCGTGGCCGCCGGCGGGCGTGACCTGGGCGCCGTCGCAGACGTGCTCGCGTATCCCGCCAACGACGTCCTGGACGTTCACTCCGACGACGGCGGGCGGGTGCTGATCCCGTTCGCGGAGGACGTCGTGCGCGACGTGGACCTTCCCGGGCGGCGGATCACGATCCGGGACGACTTCCTGTGACCCTCGAGATCGACCTCTTCACCCTGTTCCCCGAGTCGCTGACCTGGCTGCGGGGGACGCGCCCGGTGCGAAACGCGGTGGCCGCCGGCTCGCTCGCGCTGCGTGCCATCGACCTGCGCGATTGGGCGCTCGGCGCCTACCGTCAGGTCGACGACGCCCCCTACGGCGGCGGAGCGGGCATGGTGATCCGCGTCGATGTGGTGTGCGCGGCCCTCGAGGCGACCTACGCCAAGCCCATCGACGCCGTCGTGGCGGAACGGCGCGTGGCGGTGCTGACGCCGGTCGGGCGCGAGCTCACCGACGCGGTCGTGACCGAGCTCGCGCGGCTCGAGCGGCTGACGCTGCTTGCCGGCCGGTACGAGGGCTTCGACCAGCGCGTGCACGAGCACCTCGCAAACGATGCGCTCTCCGTCGGCCGGTACGTGCTCTCGGGCGGGGAGGTGGCGGCCATGGCCGTGATCGACGCGGTCACGCGCAAGCTCCCGGGCGCGCTCGGGAAAGCCGAGAGCCACGAGCACGACTCGTACTCCGAGGCCCTCGGGGGCCTCCCGGAGTATCCGCACTACACCCGGCCCGAGCGGTTCCGAGGCTGGGCCGTGCCCGAGGTGCTCCTGTCGGGCCACCACGCCGAGGTCGAGCGCTGGCGGCGGGAGGCGTCCCGCGCGCGGGGGCGAGACAGCTCCGACTTGTGACCCCCGCCGCGGCTGGCTACCATTCTGCGGCCGTCCGTCCTTCGCACCACGATGAGCGTCATCTCCGACATCGAGCGCCGCCAGGCGCGTGAGCTGCCTCGCTTCAAGGCGGGCGACACCGTGCGCGTGCATTTCAAGGTCATCGAGGGGCAGCGGCAGCGCATCCAGGTCTTCGAGGGCGTGTGCATCAAGCGGCAGGGCGCCGGCGTGCGCGAGACGTTCACCGTGCGCAAGCAGTCCTTCGGGATCGGAGTCGAGCGCACGTTCCCGCTGCATTCGCCGAAGATCGACCGCCTCCAGGTCATGAGCATCGGCGACGTTCACCGGGCGAAGCTGTACTACCTGCGCGGCAAGGTCGGAAAGGCCGCGCGCGTGCGCGAGAAGTCGCGCTAGGCCGCTCGCATGGCGGACGTGGAGCCTCGGCCGTCCGAGCCGCCTGCAGCGGGCGGCGCCGGGGAACCGGTCGAGCCCGCGCCGCAACCGGCGCCTCAGCCGCCCTCCCCGCCGCCGAAGCGCTCCGGCGCCAACCCCTTCATCGAGCTCATCGTCATCCTGGCGGTGGCGTTCGGGCTCGCCTACGTCGTCCAGGCGTGGGTGGTGAAGCCGTACCGGATTCCCACCGGCTCGATGGAGCCCACGCTCGAGGTGGGCGACCGGGTGCTCGTGAACCGGCTCGTCTACCACTTTCACGGGCCGCACCGGGGCGACATCATCGTCTTCCACCCACCCGGGCACGGCAACACCGCGGTGCGCGGAGCCACGACCGAGGCCAGCGTCACGTACATCAAGCGGGTCATCGGGCTCCCCGGGGACACGGTGCAGATCACGCGCGGGATCGTGACGATCTGCAAGCCCGTGGGACGGAACTGCCGCGCACTCGACGAGTCCTACACGGAGGGCGCCGGAACGGCGCCGAGCTACGGCCCGTTCACCGTGCCGGCGGACGACTACTTCGTGATGGGGGACAACCGCGGCGACTCGCTCGACAGCCGCTACTGGGGGCCGCTCCCGCGCCGGAACATCATCGGCGAGGCGTTCCTGATCTACTGGCCGCCCGACCGCCTCGGCCTCCTCTGACCCGCACCCGGGGTCACACCCCGAACGCCGGCCGGCACACATTCCTGACATCGATGTGCGCACGTTGCGCCGTTCTCCGCCTGCCCCCGTCCGCGCCGCCCCGTACCATTGCCCGATGGCCGTCTCCGCTCCACGTCGCCGCCGCAGCCGCCCTGGGCGGCGGCTGCTCGCGCACGACCGCGACCTGGGCGTGCGCTTCGTCGCCGGGGCGGACGAGGCGGGCCGCGGCAGCCTGGCCGGGCCGCTGGTCGCCGCCGGCGTCTGCCTCGACATGCAGCGCCTGCGCGGCCGCCGCTGCGCCGCGCTCGGCCTGCTCGACGACTCCAAGCGGCACACGCCGGCGCGACGGGACGAGCTCTTCGCGGCGGTGATGGAGTCGGCCACGCAGGTGGCGGTGATCGTGGTGCCGGCGGCCGAGATCGACCGCCGCGGCCTGCACCGCTCGAACCTGTCCGCCCTCGGGCGCGCCCTGTGCGCGCTCGACCACCCCGAGCCGGACGTGTGCATGACCGACGGGTTCGCCGTCCCCGGATGCCCGCGGCCGCACCGCGCCGTCGTCGGCGGCGACGGCCGCAGCGCCGCCATCGCCGCCGCCTCGATCGTGGCCAAGGTCACCCGCGATCGCTTCATGCACCGGATCGCGCCGGACTATCCCGAGTTCCGGTTCGACCGCCACGTGGGCTACATCACCGCCGAGCACACAAGGGCCGTGCGCGAGCACGGCCCGACTCCGCTCCACCGGCGGTCGTTCGAGGCGATCGCCTATGCGCAGCTGGACCTCGATCTCGGACTCTGAGTACGGCCGCCGGGCCGAGACGCTCGCATGCTGGTGGCTGCGCCTGCGCGGCTACTCGATCGTCGCGCGGAACGTGCGCGTGCTCGGCCGCGAGGTCGACGTGGTCGCGCGCCGCGGCCGCACCCTCGTCGTGTGCGAGGTGAAGGCCCGCCGCCGCGGCGCGCGCGGACGGCCCGAGGAGATGGTGGGGGAGGCGCAGCGGCGGCGGCTGCTGCAGGCCGCCGAGGTGCTGCTGGCCGACGACCCGCGGGCGCGCACCGCCCGGGTGGACCTCGTCGCGGTGGACGGCTGGCGCCCGCGCCACATCCGCGCAGCGCTCTCCTAGGCCCGTTTCGCGACACATCTGCAACGCTCCGTCACCCACGTGTGACGGCCCGCTCCGTAGGCTCGCTGCATGGTCGCGCGCGCCCTCACCCTCTGGCTCACCGGCATCACCGCCCGGCGCGTCGACGTCGAGGCGCACGTCGCCAAGGGGGTGCCGTCGTTCGTCGTCGTGGGTCTGGCCGACCGCGCGGTGCAGGAGGCCCGCCAGCGCGTCCGCAGCGGGATCTCGTCAGCCGAGTTCCGGTTCCCGGTGCGTCGGCTCACGATCAACCTCGCGCCGGCGCAGGAGCGCAAGGAGGGTTCGGGCTTCGACCTCGCGATCGCGCTCGCGCTGCTCGCCGCGTCGGGCCAGGCACCACCCGACCGCGTGGCGCGGGTGGCCGCCGCAGCCGAGCTCGGGCTCGACGGCGCGCTGCGGCCGGTGCGCGGCGCCCTCGCGATGGCCGAGGAGGCGGCTCGCATCGGCGCGGAGGCGCTCGTCGTCGCGCCGCAGTGCGCGGCCGAGGCCGCTCTGGCCGGCGGCATCCCCGTGATCTCCGCCCGCAGCCTGCGCCAGGTCGTCGACATCCTGACCGGCGACGGCGAGCCCGACCCGATCCCGCCGGCCCCGGCGGCCGTCCCCCCGGCCCATGCCGACCTGGCCGACGTCCGCGGCCAGCCGCGCGCCCGCCGCGCGCTCGAGATCACCGCGGCCGGAGGGCACAACCTGCTGATGACCGGTCCACCCGGGTCGGGCAAGACGATGCTGGCGCGCCGGCTGACCGGCATCCTGCCGCCCCCGACGCACGCCGAGCTGCTCGAGATCACCCGCATCCATTCCGCCGCCGGCCTGCTCGCCCCCGGAGCCCGCCTGGCGGAGCGGCCGTTCCGCGCGCCGCATCACACGGCCTCCGCCGCCGCCCTCGTGGGCACCGCCCGGCTGCGCCCCGGCGAGGTCACCCTGGCCCACCGAGGGGTGCTCTTCATGGACGAGCTGCCGGAGTTCACGCGCCCGGCGCTCGAGGCTCTGCGAATGCCCCTCGAGGACGGGGAGGTGCTGGTGTCGCGTGCGGCCGGCAGTGTGCGCCTGCCGGCGGCGTGCACCGTCGTCGCGGCGATGAACCCGTGTCCGTGCGGCCTGGCGGGCGATCCCGACCGGGAGTGCACGTGCGCGCCGCAGCGGCTGCACGCCTACCGCGCCCGGCTGTCGGGGCCGCTGCTCGATCGGTTCGACCTCAGGGTCGAGGCTCCGCGGGCCGACGCACACGCCGCGCCGGGCGAGCCGAGCGCTGCGGTGGGGGAGCGCGTGAGCGCCGCCCGAGCCCGGCTCCTCGACGATGCGCCCGCGGTCGGGGACGAGGCGGAGGCGCTCCTCGGCCGCGCCGTGGTGGGGATGCTGCTCTCCGGTCGCGGCGCCGAGCGGGCGCGTAGGGTCGCGGCCACGATCGCCGCGCTCGCGGGGGCCGGGTCGGTCAGCGCCGACCACATGGCCGAGGCGCTCTCGTTCCGGGGGCAGGCTCCGTGAGCGCCGACGCCATCCTGCGCATCGTCATGGCCGCCGGCCGCGCCGGCGTCGAGCCCGGCGGGATCGTCCGCCGCGCGGGCGGCCCCGCGGCGCTCCTGTCCGCAGGGCGCAAACGCCTGAACGGCCTTGGTGTCCCCGCGACGTTCCAGGTCGAGCTGGGCCGCGCCCGCGATGCCGACCCGGGCGAGTTCCGCCGCGAGCTGGCGGACTCGGAGACCGTCTGCGTGACGGCGGCGGAGCCCGCATACCCGGCCGGGCTGCGCGACCTGTCCGATCCACCACTGGCCGTCTTCGTGCGCGGCCGGCTCGCACCGTTGCCGCCCCAGGGCGACCGGTCGGCGGTCGCCATCGTCGGCGCCCGCCGGCCGACCGACGCCGGACTGCGCGTCGCCCGCCGCCTGGGCGCCTTCTCCGCCGGGGCCGGCGTGGCCGTCGTCAGCGGAATGGCGCTCGGGATCGACGCCGCCGCGCACGGCGGTGCGCTCGACGCCGGCGGCCTCACGGTGGCCGTGCTGGGCTGCGGCACGGACATCGCCTACCCGCGCCGGCACCGCGGGCTGTACGAGCGCATCCTCGAGCACGGGCTGGCGGTGTCCGAGTACCCGCCCGGAACCGCGCCCGCCCCGTGGCGGTTTCCCGCTCGCAACCGGCTGATCGCGGCGCTCGCGGCCACGCTCGTCGTGGTCGAGGCCCGCGCCCGCAGCGGAGCGCTCATCACCGCCGATCACGCCCTCGACATCGGCCGCGACGTCGTCGCCGTCCCCGGCGCGGCCGGGTCGGCGGCCGCCGCCGGCACGAACGGGCTGATCAAGGCCGGTGCGGGCCTGGTCGAGGACGAGGCCGACCTCTCCGTGTGGCTCGGCGTCGACCCGCCCGCGGCGCACGACCCGCCGGCCGACGCGCGCGGGCGGCCGCTGCTCGCCGCCCTCGCGGAAGGGGCCGCCTACGCCGACGACCTCGCACGCGCGGCCGGCCTGCGCGCGGACGCCGTGTCGGCGCTGCTCTCGCGGCTCGAGCTCGACGGCTGGGTCGTCCGCGACGACGCGGGCCGGTATACGCTCACGCGGCCATGGCAGCCCACCGGTACGCAACCTTCGACTGCTACGGGACGCTGATCGACTGGAACGGCGGGATCCGCGGGACGCTGGCGCGGCTGTTCGGCGAGGCTGACGCCGATGCCCTGGTCGTCCGCTACCACGAGCTCGAGCCGGTCGTCGAGGCCGAGCGCTACCGGACCTACCGCGAGGTGCTCGACCTCGTCACGGGCATGCTCGCCCGCGAGCGCGGCGAGGAGCTCGATGCGGCCGCCGCGACGGCGATGTCCGAGTCGCTGGCGCGCTGGCCGGCGTTCCCGGAGGTCCCGGCGGGGCTGGCCGAGGCGGCGGCGCGAGGCTGGAAGCTCGTGATCCTCTCGAACTGCGACCGCGACCTGATCGCGACCTCCCTGCCGAAGCTCGGTGTGGAGTTCGCCGACGTGATCGTCGCCGAGGATGTCGGCTCCTACAAGCCGACGCACGGCCACTGGCAGCGCTTCGGCGAGCGTCACCCGGACGCCGCCGGCCGTCACGTGCACGTCGGCGCGAGCCGGTTCCACGACATCGCTCCGGCCGCCGAGCTGGGGCTGCCGTCGGTCTGGATCAACCGCCTCGGCGAGCCGCACGACCCGCGTGCCGGCCGCGAGCTGACCGACCTCTCCGGGCTCCCGGACGCGCTGGACGAACTGCTCCCCGCGTGACCGCCGGTAGAATGGGCGCTCGCAGAGGGGTGTAGCTCAGCTGGTAGAGCGGCGG
>CAWJLQ010000001.1:0-523460 GCA_963843705.1 uncultured Actinomycetes bacterium | reverse complement strand
TTTTTCGCGGGCGAGCTCGATCCGCACCGTCCGAAGTGAGCGCGTTCGTCGATCAGCACCGCGCGCGCTTCGGGGTCGAGCCGATCTGCCGGACATTGGGCGTGTCGGCGTCCGCATACTACGAGCGTGCCAGTGGTCGGCTCTCTGCTCGCCGGCTCGATGACGAGCGGCTGCTCGGCCGGATCCGCGAGCTGCACGCTGCCAACTACTACGCCTACGGCTCCCGCCGGATGTGGAAGGCGCTTGTGCGGGAAGGCGAGCAGGTCGGCCGTGGCCGGGTCGAGCGGCTGATGAGCCGCAACGGGATCCAGGGTGCGAAACGGCGTGGGAAGCCGTGGCGGACGACGATCCCTGACCTCGAGGCGCGGCGGCGGCCTGACCTGGTGCAGCGTGACTTCAGCGCCGCTGGCCGTAATCAGCTCTGGGTCGCGGACTTCACCTATCTGCGCTGCTGGGAAGGCCTCGTCTTCTTCGCGTTTGTCGTCGACGCTTACAGCCGCGAGGTGGTTGGCTGGCAGTTCGCGGCGCACATGCGCACCGATCTCGTCCTCGACGCGCTGCGGATGGCCCTCGCCATGACCGAGCGTGTCGACGAGGTCGAGCTCGTGCACCACAGCGACGCCGGCAGCCAGGGCGGATTCAAGCGGTCGTTGCAACACTGCCGGTTTGTCGAGGGTGATGGTAGTGGGTGTATCCGAGGCTGGCCAGCGCTCCGTGGGAGAGCTGGCTGGCCGGCCTCGGCGGGCGCGTTGCGCCCGTTTCGGGGAGGGGTAGAGCTTCACCTGCTTCGGCCAGGGGCTGAGATGGTCACTGAGCACGCCGGTTTTGCTGCGAGGTGTGGCGTATGCGCGCAGATTCGCGTTGGGAGTGTGTAGCGAACGCCGAGAGGTACGGCGATCGTCAGGTCTGGGATGCGGCGGAGGCGAGCAGGTGGGTGTCGAGGGCTTCGGCGGGTGTCTGCCAGCCGAGTGTCTTACGCGGCCGGGTATTGAGCGCGAGCGCAACGGCGGCGAGGTCGTCGGCGCCGTGCCTGGTGAGGTCGGTGCCGCGGGGGAAGTATTGGCGCAGGAGGCCGTTGGTGTTTTCGTTTGTGCCGCGCTGCCAGGGGCTGTGCGGGTCGCAGAAGTAGATCTGGATACCGGTGTCGATCCGCAGCTTTGCGTGCTCTGCCATCTCCGTACCTTGATCCCACGTCAAGGATCGGCGCAGCTGGGTGGGCAACGTCACGATCGAAGCGGCGATCGCGTCGCGCACCGCGGTGGCGCCGTGTCCGGCCAGCGCCGGCCCGTTCTTCTCGCGTGGCCCGTCGCCGTGTCCGTCCATGCGCGGGAGGTGCAGCAGCATCACGAAGCGGGTCGTGCGCTCGACCAGCGTGCCGATCGCCGAGCTTTCCAGTCCCAGGATCAGGTCGCCTTCCCAATGGCCGGGGACGGCTCGATCGTCGGCCTCGGCAGGCCGCTGGCTGATCATGACCTCGGGCTGTACGAACGCTTTGCCGCGGCCACGGGTGCGTGCACGTGGCACCCGAAGTGCCCGCCCTGTGCGCAGACAGGCGGTCAGCTCGCGGCGCAGCGCGCCGCGGCCCTGGACGTACAGGGCCTGGTAGATCGCCTCGTGCGAGATCCGCATCGTCGGATCATCGGGGAAGTCGAGCGGGAGCCGGTTAGCGATCTGCTGCGGACTCCACGAGCATGCCCAACGGCGATCTTTGCGACGGCCGTGGCGGCGGCCGATCCAGCGCACGTCAGGCCCCACGACCTGGCTGCCATCGGGGCTCGCGATGGCGCCTGCGAGACGGTCCTGGACGTACGTCCGCAACGCGTCGTTGGTAGCCAGCTTGGACACCTTCGGGCGGCTCGCGCGGCGCTCGGCATGCCACTGCGCCGTCGTCGCCCGGTACTCGAGCCGACCGCCGCGGGTGGCGGCATTGCGCCGCAACTCGCGCGAGACCGTCGACGGCGACCGTCCCAACCGCCGCCCGATCTCACGCACCCCATGATCCTGCGCATGCAGAATCGCGATCTCCTCCCGCTCTGCAAACGATAGGTAACGGCCCGACAGCGGCCGCAAGCTGATCGACGGCATCCCACCAGCTTGACGAAACCAGCGGCTGCCAACCGCCGGCGAGACGCCCGCCGCGACGCCCGCCTCCTCGCTCGGCATACCACCAGCAATCGCGACCCAGAACCGCACACGATGCTCCCGCCGACCGACCGGCGGCCGCCCCGGCGAACGCATCGCTGGCCGCCCCGTCCGCCTCGCTCCCCACCCCTGTCGCCTGCCCATCGCAACTCCTCTCCATCAAGGCGTTGCAACGACCACTTGAATCCGCCCAGTACACCTCCTACGACTACGGCCAGACGCTCGACGACCACCAGGTGCTCGCCTCGATCGGGTCGGTCGGCGACGCCTACGATAACGCGCTCGCCGAAAGCTTCGTCGACAGCTTCAAGACCGAACTGATCCGCGACCGCGTCTGGCGCTCACGCTCCCAGCTCGAACTCGCGATCGTCGAATACGTCGCCTGGTTCAACAGCAAGCGTCTCCACAGCGCCCTCGGCGACGTCCCGCCAGCCGAGTACGAGGAGGTTGAATCACAACGCTAGGCTCCCGCAGCCGCCCAATTGAATGAAAAGAGGAAACCAACCAAAACGGTCCCCGCCAAACCCGGGGCGGCTCAACTCTCCGGACGTTCGCGAACCGCGCCCGCGCCGGCAGGTTGGCTCTGTCAACCCAACACGCAAGGTGGGTGCCGTCGCCACAGTCCAAATATCGGTCGCCAGACCCCCACGTCAACGCGCTGATCTCGCCCAGCGCAGCGGCCGCATCAAGAGGAATCGCACGACCGGCGGCATCTCGGCCGACGCTCGTCCGAAAGAAGTGGATCGAGCGCGTAATGGTGGGCGGCGACGTACTCACTCAGACCTCCGTTGACCTTGGGCAAGGCCATCCTAATTCAGAGGATGCCGGTCGGCGCCTACGCTCCGAAGCAGCGGCCACGAGCCTCAACCGGCAGAACACGACGCACTCCAAGAAGATCGGCGGGCAAACGGCGGGCAAACCTCGCAGCGCAGCCCGCCGCCATACAACGACGAAACCCCCGCATTTGCGGGGGTTTCGAGAGGTAGCGGGGGCAGGATTCGAACCTGCGACCTTCGGGTTATGAGCCCGACGAGCTACCGGACTGCTCCACCCCGCGTCGCGGCCTGAAAGTCTAGCAGATGGCCTAAGATCACGGCATGGTGCTCCTGGCGGCGGTGGCGTGGGTCGTGTGGGCGGCGGTGGCGTGGGTCGTGATCGTCGGCGGCTTCCTCATCTACGCCGCCGCCTGCGGCTTCCAGACCTTCCGGCGGGTGCGGGCGGCGCAGGCCACGATCCAGGGGCGGCTGGCGGTGCTCGAGGGCGAGGGCCTGGGCACGCTGGCCGAGCGCAGCACCGAGCTGAACGAGAAGATGGCGGCGATGCAGGCGGCGCTCGCCCGGCTGGAGCGCTCCCTGGCAGGCCTCTCGATCCTGACGTCGTCGGTCGGCGACGCGCGCAAGGCGCTCGGCATCCTGCGGGGGATCCTGCGTCGATGACGCGCCGGGTCGGCGCGGTCGACATCGGCACCAACTCCACCCGCCTGCTGGTCGCGGACGTGTCCGAGGAGGGCGGCATGGCCGAGGTCGAGCGGCTGCTCGAGATCACCCGCCTCGGCGACCGTGTGGACGCCGACCGGCGGCTGGGCGACGCGGCGATGGCGCGCGTCCACGCCGCGCTCGATCGCTACGCCGCCCGGGCTGCCCAGGCGCAGGCCGAGACCGTGCTCGCGATCGCCACCAGCGCCGTCCGCGACGCGGCCAACGGAGCCGAGTTCCTGGCGAGCATCGGCGAGCGGCACGGGTTCGTCACCCGGGTGCTCTCGGGCACCGAGGAGGCCGCGCTGACCTATCGCGGCGTGTGCTCGCGGACGCAGGTCGCCGACGGCACGCTGATCTGTGACATCGGCGGGGGCTCGACCGAGCTGATCCTGGGCGGCCCGGACGGCGTGCGCGACCGCGAGAGCCTCGACATCGGCTGCGTGCGCCTGTCCGAGCGGCACCTGCACGCCGACCCGCCCGCGCCGGCCGAGCTCGAGGCGCTGCGCGCCGAGGCGGCCGCCGCGCTGCCCGACCGCCTGACCCGCCCGGCCCGGGCGCTGATCGGCGTCGCCGGCACGGTGACGACGCTCGCGACGATCGACATGGGCCTCGAGGCCGAGCTGCCCGAGGTGATCGACGGCCACGCGCTGGCGGCGGACACCGTCACGCGACTGCTCGGCGAGCTGGCGGCGCTGCCGCTCGAGCGGCGCCGGCTCGTGCGCGGCCTGATGCCCGAGCGGGCGCCGACGATCGTCGCCGGGACGGGGATCCTGGCAGCCGTGCTCGACGCGACCGGGCTCGAGACCGTCACCGTCTCGGAGCGCGACATCCTGCACGGCGCGGCGCTCGCGGCCGCCGAACTGTAAAGACTCGCGCCCCGGCTCCACGCGCCGCACCCGCGGGGATACGCTCTCGTGACATCGGCGACGAAGGAGCGTGCGGGCATGGGCATGGGCGAAGGGCAGCGCAAGATCCGTCGGTACGGCTGGAAGCCGAGCCTTCCCGACCACCGCGACCTGATCGCGGACACCACCGGCCTCACCCCGCTCCCCGAGGTCGACCCGCGACCGCAGATGCCCGCGCCGTACGATCAGGGTCAGCTGGGGTCCTGCTTCCCGCCGGGAACCCTGATCCGGATGGCCGACGGATCCGAGCGGCCCATCGAGGACGTCCGCCTCGGCGAGCTCGTGGTGACGGCCGAGGGTCGAACCGGCATGGTTCATCAGACGATGCTTCGTCTCCAGACGGAGGGTCTGATCAAGGTCTCCCTCTGGGGCTACTCGGCTCTCCGCATGACGCCCGAGCATCCGATCCTGACGAAGCGCGGCTACGTGGCCGCCGGAGATCTCAGGCTGGACGACTGGGTGGCGCTGACACGGTACGAAGCACCGGCGCGCGGCGAGATCGACGTCGCAAGCCTCGTCTCCAAGCAGGAGCGTGCGCTGAAGGCCGGCGTCCGCAAGATGGGCGTGCTGCACGGGCGAGCCGATGTCGCAGTGCGCGTGTCAGCGCTCCCGGATCGGATCGCCCTGACGCCGCGATTCGGATACCTCGTCGGCTTGTTCCTCGCCGAAGGCTCAACCGACAGCGGAAAGGTGCGATGGACGTTCGGCGCACATGAGGAAGAGACGCTCGTCGCAACCACCGTCGACCTGCTCACCGACATCGGCGTCGAGGGCTACGTGCAACATCGGGGCAACAACTCGATCAACGTCGTCCTCTACGGAACCGCGTGGGGACGCTTGTGGGAGCGGTTGTGCGGGACAGGCGCCGGGGAGAAGGCGCTCAATCCCGCGCTTGCGGGCGATGCCCAGTTCCACCAGGCCGTCCTCGAGGGATGGCTGGCGGGTGACGGGTACCACGGGCGGAAGATCGGCCGCTCGACACGAACCGTCGGGACGACCGTGTCGCGTCGCCTCGCCCTCGGGATGTACGACATCGCCCAGGCGATCGGCAAGCGACCGGTGCTGCGGCGCGAGCGCGCGAAGGTCAACTCCGGCGCGGCGCGCAGACGCGACTTCTACTCCGTCGAGATCTCGGCGCAGACCGACAACTGGCGCTGCGAACAGACGCCGACGCACGTGTTTCGCCGCGTCCGGGCCGTCGAGCACGTGGAGTTCGCCGGCCACGTCTACAACCTGAGCGTCGAGGGCGACGAGTCGTACGTCGCCGAGGGCGTCGGCGTCCACAACTGCACGGCCAACGCCGTCGGCGCAGCGCTCGAGTACGACGCGACCCTGGACGGCGCGCCGGCCGTGATCCCGAGCCGGCTCTTCATCTACTACTGCGAGCGCCAGATCGAGGGATCGCTGGGCCAGGGCGACACGGGCGCGTTCGGGCGCGACGGCTTCAAGGCCGCCAAGCGCTACGGGACGCCGCCCGAGACGGAGTGGCCCTACGACACCTCCAGGTACGCCGACGACCCGCCCCAGAGTGTGTGGGAGGACGCCGCGGCCCACACGCTGCAGAAGCCGTACAAGTCGGTCCCGCGGTCGGTGAACCAGTTCAAGCTCGTGCTCTCGAACCGGCAGACGATCGCGTTCGGCTTCTCGGTGTACGACACGTTCGAGTCGGCGGAGGTCGCGAAGACCGGCATCGTGCCGATGCCCGAGCCGGACGAGCACCAGATCGGCGGCCACGAGGTGCTGGCCGTCGGCTACCTCCAGGATCAGCCCAACTACGTGCTCGTCCGCAACAGCTGGGGAGCGGACTGGGGCCTGGGCGGGTACTTCCTGATGCCGTGGCAGTACCTGCTGTCCACCGATCTCGCGAGCGACTTCCGCACGATCGTGCGGGCGACGACCTGAGCCGCCGCTGCGGGCGGCGGAGCACCGCCGCCCGCAGCGCGTCGGTCACTCCTCGTCCATCACGGTGCGGCCGCGCTCCTCGACGCCCGCTGCGGGCGCCTGCCCGCGGGCTTTCAGCACGCTCTGGATGACGCCGTCGTAGACGTACGCCGCGATGCCTGCGCCGAGCAGCGGCCCGATGATCGGGATCCAGAAGTAGGTCGAGACGTTGCCGTAGTCGCCCGGCATCGCGATCTTGCCGTACCCCTCGAACCACGCGAACATCCGCGGCCCGAAGTCACGCGCCGGGTTGATCGCGTACCCGGAGTTGGCGCCGTAGGAGATCCCGACGGCGACCACGATGAAGCCGATCACGAGCGGTGCCAGGTTCGCCTTCACCGGCGCGTTCCACTCGTCGACGACCGCCAGGACGAAGAGCACCAGGAACGCGGTGCCGATCACCTCGTCCAGGAACGGGCCGAACCAGCTGTGGTAGAACGGCGCCGGGAACGTCGCGAAGATGCTGTAGGTCGGGATCGAGCTCACCTGACCCCGCACGACGTGGTGCACGTGCTCGTAGCTGTTGATCGCGTAGCGGTAGTTCAGGTAGACGAGCGCCGCGCCGGCGAACGCGCCCAGGATCTGGGCCGCCCAGTACGCCGGCACCTTGCGCCACTCGAACCCGCGCCGCAGCGCGAACGCGAGCGTCACCGCGGGGTTGATGTGCGCCCCGCTGACCCCGCCGGCCACGTACACCGCGAACGCGACGGCGAAGCCCCACCCCCAGGTGATCAGCAGCCAGTCGCCGCTCGCCTGGAAGATCTCCGTTCCGCGCCCGGACTGGTTGAGCGCGGCGACCGCCATCGCCACCACCCCGTCTCCGAACGCGATCAGGATGAACGTCCCGAAGAACTCGGCCAGCAGCTCGCCCGCCGTCGACTGCTGCCAGCCCCAACGCCGCATGGACATCACGCCCTCCCCTTGGTTGCCCAACCGACTTGTTCGTAGGACGATGTACCCACATCGGCGGTGTGCGATACTGCGGTCGATGCGGCTGTGGCGCGGCGTGCAGGCGAGCGGCATCGCGGGACTGTCCGCGACGGGCGCGGTGCTGGCGCACGCGGGGACGTCCGGCCTGGCCGAGACCCGCTGGCTGGCCCTCGCGCTGACGGGAGCCGCGGTCGCCGTGGCGGCGCTCGGGCTCGCGCTCGGGCTCGCGCTCGCCCTCGATCGCCGAGCGGCGGTCGTGCACGCCGGCGCGCGCGCTCCGAGCCTGCTCGCGGACGCCGTCGACGCCCCGCCGTTCCTCGCCCTGGTCGCGGTCATGCTGGCCTGCCAGGGATCGGCCCACGCCGCACTGCTGGCCGCCGGCGTCCCCGCCACCACGGGTGCCCTGGCCAGCCCGCTGCTCCACGCCGCCCTGGCCGTCGCCGCCGCCTGGATCGCATGGTCGGTGCAGCGACTGGTGGCGCGCTCCTCGGCGGGGCTCGTGCGCGCGCTCGCGTCGATCCTGGCGACCTGCCTGCGCCCGCCCGCGCTGCGGTCGGGAGGCAGCGGCCGGCGGCCGCGGACGCGGCCGGGCACCGGCGGCCTCTTCGGCCGTGCACCCCCCGTGGCCGTTGCATCCGCAAGGGTCAACGCCTCCGCGTAACCGCCGCGCACGTCACCCCCGCCCAAACCGGGGTATCCGCGCCTGTGGACGCGCGGCGGCAGAGAGGAGGGGACGTGCATGTGATCATGAGGAGACACCCGTGGCTCGCTGCGGCGGCCGCGGCCGGCGCGGCGCTCCTGTGCGCGGGATGCGGCAGCGGCGGGTCGGCGGTCGGGAGCACCAGCCTGGGGCCGTATCCAACCGGCGCGGCGGTGTCGACGGGAGCCGCCACATCGGGCATGGCCGGGATGTCGATGCAGGCCATGCCGATCGTCCCGCTCGGGCAGGCGACCTGGCAGGGGATGCGGATCGCCGCCCGCTCGATGGCGCCGGCGCCGTTCGTCGTCGTCACCGGCACGAGCGAACGGATGGTGCGGCCCACCAAGGCCGACTCGATGCATCTGATGGTGATGCTGACCGACGCCCACTCCGGGGCGCCGATCCCGTACGCCACGGTCTGGGCGACCATCCGCCAGGGCTCGCACATCGTCTACGACCAGCGCCAGTGGCCGATGCTGTCACGCACGATGGGCGTCCACTACGGCAACAACGTCGCCCTGCCGGGAGCGGGGACGTACAAGCTGACGCTCCTCGTCGGGCCGCCCCAGTCCGCGCGCCATCTCGAGTACGCGCACGTCTGGCTGCACCCGCACCGCGTCGAGATGACGTTCCACTGGAAGCCGGGGTCGTGAACGTGGCGCTGACCCGGCGCAGGATGCTCGCGGCCGCCGCCGCAACCGGGGCGGCGGCCGCGGGCGCCGGGGCGGTGGTCGTGTCGTCGTCCGGGCGCGCGAGCCCGCCGCCGCCGCTCGGCGCCCAGCCGGCGGGCCTGCCCGCGGCGCAGCACGCCTGGGAGGCCGTCCTCACCCGGGACGGCGCCGGCAACCCGGTCGCGCCGCGGTACGACCGGCTGCTGATGTTCGACCTCGCCGGCGCCCCGACCGCCGCGGGCGCCGCCCGGCTCGAGGCGGCCATGCGCACACTCGAACGCACCTACCACTGGTCGCCCTCCGGGCTGCTCTTCACGCTCGGGTGGGGCCCGCACTACTTCCGGACGTGGCTGCGGACGGCGTCTCCGGTGCCGGAGCCGAAGGTGCTCGCGAGCTTCGAGCTGCCGCATCTCGACGCCTACGACGTCTGCCTGCACCTGGCCGCGGACGACCCCGGCCGGCTGGCGGCCGTCGAGGCGGCGCTCGTGCACGGCCGGCCGGCCGCCGGCGCCCACGGCCCGCTCGACCTGCGCGGCGTGCTCACCTGGCGGGAGACGCGCACCGGGTTCTCCGGCGCCGGCCTGCCGGCCCGCCACCAGCACGTCTCCGGCATCCCCAGGGGCGGCGTCGTCGCCGCGGACGCCCCGCTCTTCATGGGCTTCAAGTCGGCCCTGCGCCGCAACCAGGCGTCCGAACACGCCGTGACGATCCCGAGCGGCGCGATGGCCGGCGGGACGACGATGCACGTGAGCAGGATGCGGCTCGCGCTCGACTCCTGGTACGGCCTGCTCGACGAGCGCCAGCGGGTGGCGCGCATGTACGCGCCGGAGGTGACCCCGGCGCAGGTGCGCCGGTTCACGACCGACGCCCGCTCCGATCCGGCGGCGTTCGCGACGGCCGCGAGGACGCGCGGGGTCGTCGGCCACGCGCAGACGTCGGCACGGGCGCGGGTGAACGGACGTCCGCGCATCCTGCGCCGCGACTTCAACACGGTCGACGGCGGCGAGGCCGGGCTGCACTTCGTCTCGCTCCAGCGCGATATTGCAGACTTCGTGGCGACCCGCAAGGCGATGAACGCCGACCGGGCGCCCTACCTGAACCCCGCCATCACCCCGACGGTGAACAACGGCATCAACGACTTCATCTTCGTGCTCGCCCGGGCGAACTACGTCCTCCCGCCCCGGGCGCGCCGGTCGTTCCCGCTGCTTCCGGGAGGCCTGCATGCGTAGGCGCGCCGCACGGCTGCTCCTGCTCGCGCTGGCAGCCGCGGCGTTCGCGGCGGCGACCGCAGCCGGCGCGCGCGCCGACGGCGACCCGGCGAGCGACTACCTCTACACGCAGCGCGTGTTCCTGCCCTCCGGCGCCTCGAACGCGCAGGAGCGGGCGGTCACGGCGCTGGCGGCGCAGTCGACGCAGCTGGGCGCACCCATCAAGGTGGCGGTGATCGGCTCCCAGTACGACCTCGGCTCCGTGACGCCGCTCTGGCGCAAGCCCGCCACCTACGCGAAGTTCCTGGGAACCGAGCTCTCCTACGTCTACCACGGGCCGCTCCTGATCGTGATGCCGAACGGGTTCGGCATCTACGACCACAACCGCCCGACCGCGGCGCTCGAGAAGGCGCTCGCCGGCCTGCGCATCCAGCAGGGGGTGCCGGGCCTCGTGGCCACCGCGGAGGCGGCCGTGCGCCGGCTGGCGGCGGCGCAGGGGCATGCGCTGCCGGCGGCGGCGCCGGCCACCTCCGCCGGCCCCGGCGCGGCACCCGCGCGGCAGACGGGCGGGGCGGGCATCGGCACGGCGGCGGAGATCGCGATCCTGCTCGCGGGCATCGCGGCGATGGCCGCCGCCTGGACGGTCAGCCTGCGGATGCGCCCAGCCCGGCGGCGGTGGCTGCCGCACCTGCCGCAGGTGCGCCGGCCCGGCCGGGTGCTGCTCCTGGCGCTGCCGCCGGCCGCGCTCCTGGGCGGGCTGGCGGCGATGGCCGTCCCGCTGCACCACCCCTCCCCCAACGCCCCGCTGCCGAAGGCCGGGCCGCAGGCGCGCGGCTTCACCTGGCCGGCGGGCGCGCGCCAGGCGCCGGCGTTCCAGCTGCGCACGCAGACGGGTGCGCCGATCTCGCTGCGGAAGGAGCGCGGCCACGTGGTCATCCTGGCGTTCCTCGACCCGGTGTGCCGCAACCTTTGCCCGCTCGAGGCGGCCATCCTGGCCCAGGTGCAGCGCCGGTTCGACGCCGGGAGGCGGCCGCACATCGTCGCCGTCAGCGTGAACCCGTGGGGCGACAGCCGCCGCCACCTGGTGCAGGACATCCACAAGTGGAAGGTCGGCCCCGGCTGGAAGTGGGCGGTGGGGCCGCGCGCCACGCTCGCCCGCATCTGGAAGGCCTACGGCATCGGCGTAACCGACAAGCCCGTCAAGGTGGCCGGCACCACCGTCCACGAGATCTCGCACACCGAGGCGATCTACATCCTCGACGGCAAGGGCGGCGAGCGCCAGCTGTTCCCCTACCCGTTCACCGCGTCGGCGGTCGCCCAGAGCATCCGCCGCCTCGAGGCCGAGCCGGCGTGAGCGGGGCCGCGGCACGGATGCTCCGCCCCGCACTCGCGGCCGCGGCACTGCTCGCCCCGGCTGTGCATCCGGCGGCGGCGCTGGCGCACTCCGGACACACGAACGTCGTCGCCGGCGCGTACGACGCCCGTGTCGCCTCGGTGCCGGCGGGCGTCGCCGTCCAGGTGATCGACGGCGACCAGCGGCTGTGGATGAGCGTGAACCCGCGCCTGACCGTCGTCGTCGTCGGCCTCGACGGCGAGCCCTACCTGCGCTTCTCGAGCGCCGGGGTGGCGGAGAACCTGCGTTCCCGGACGACCTACCTGAACCGGGCCGTACCCGCCCCGCCGCCGGCACCGCTGCGCCGCAACGCGGCGCCGGTGTGGCACCTGGTGACCCGCTCCCACGCCTACCTCTGGCACGAGGACCGCCTGCACGCGCTCGCGCTCGCGCCGCACGCCGCCGGCCGGGCCGACCTCGGCCGCTGGGTCGTGCCGATCGTCGTCGACGGCCGCAAGGCGCAGGTGACGGGCCAGCTGGACGCCCGGCCGGCCCCGACCCGGCTGTGGTTCTGGCCGCTCGTGGTCGCGGTCGTGATCGCCGCGGCGCTCGTGCGCCTTGGCGACGCGCGGCTGAACCGCGCAACCGCGACGGTGCTCGGATCGGCGACGATCGCCGCGGTCGTCACCGGCCGGATCGGCCGCGAGCTGCTCGGCCATCCGGCCGTCACCGGCTGGCAGATCGCCGACCTGGCGGCGACGATCGTGATCTGCGCCGGCCTGGCCGCGCTGCTGCTGCGCGGCCGCACCTGGCGGACGGGGGCGCTGCTCACCGCGGCGGCGGGGCTCTACCAGGGCCTCGTCCTCGTTCCCGCGCTGACCAACGGGTACGTGTTCGCCGCCCTGCCCGCCGCGGTCGAGCGCTCGGCCGGGGCGTGCGCGCTCGCGGGCGGCGCCGGCCTGCTGGTGACGATGGTGCTCCTGGAGGTCGTCGAGCCGGCCCGGAGGCGCGACGGGGCGCCCGCACGCGCGCCGGTCGCGGAGCCGGAGGCCACGTGATCGCCGGCACGCACGACGTCGCGCTGAGCTCGTTCGCGTCGAGCTGGTCGCTCGCCGCCGGGCCGGTGGCGGCCGCGGTGGTCGGCCTCGCGCTCTTCGCACAGGCGTTCCTGCGCCTGCGCCGGCGCGGCAGGGCTGATCACGCCCCCTGGGGCCGGGCGGTGCTCTTCACGGCCGGCGTCGGCCTCTCCGTCTTCCCGCTCGTGTCGCCGATCGACCCCCTCAGCGACCGCTACCTGCTCTCGGTGCACATGTGCGAGCACCTCCTGCTCGGCGATGCCGGCCCAGCGCTGATGGTGTGCGCGGTGCGAGGCCCGCTGGCGCTCTTCCTCCTGCCCGGGTACCTGCTCGGGCCGCTCGCGCGCACGGGCTGGCTCCGGCGCGGCGTCGGGTTCCTGCTGCGGCCGCGGGTGAGCCTGGCGGTGTGGGTGACCGCCATGGCGTGCTGGCACATCCCCGCCGCCTACGACTACACGCTCACCAACCAGACCGTGCACGATCTCGAGCACCTGACGTTCGCGATCGCCGGCGTGCTCGTATGGACGCAGCTGATCGACCCCATGCGCCACGGCCGGCTGCGCGTCCCGCAGCGGCTGCTGTTCGCCCTGACGCTGTTCGTGTTCGGGCAGCTGCTCTCGGACGTGCTGATCTTCACGTTCCATCCGCTCTACCCGAGCTACGCGAACCAGCCGGCGCGGGTGATGGGCATCTCCCCGCTCCTCGACCAGCGCCTGGCAGGCCTGGCGATGATGCTCGAGCAGGCCGTGACCCTGGGGACGTGCGCGATCCTGCTCGCCCGGCAGGTGCCGGGCCGCAGGCTCAGGGCCGCGGCTGGATGATCCGCACGACGTCGCCGCCCTCGAGCCGGTAGCGCGCGGGCAGGCCGAGCCGGCTGAACACGCGGCGCGCCGCCGGCGCCGTCAGCGCCTCGACCCGGACGCCGGAGCGCAGACAGCGGTCGTAGAGGGAGAGGACGAGCGCCGTTCCGTGGCTGTCCAGCCACGTCGTGCGCAGGTCGAACCGAACCACGCGCGCCCCGGCCGCAATCGCCGCATCCACGGCCGCCTGCAGGGCGTCGCCCGACCCCGACGAGATCGCGCCCGAGCACCGGATCGTGACCGTGTCGAGCGTGCGGAGGACCTCGAGGATCGGCCCGGCGTCGCGGGGCACCGGCGACGGTTCGCGCTCATCTGGGGCAGCCGTACCGCGCCGGTGCGGCTCGAGCAGCCGGCCGCCCAGCGCGTACACCAGGGCGTGATAGCCGATCGAGAGCGCGGCCAGCGCCCAGCCGAGCGCCGGCCGGCCCGCCGCGATCAGCGCCGCCGCGGCGGCCAGGCTGATGACGAGCTCCTCGACGAGGCGCAGCGGCTCCGCCCACGCCCCGGCACGGCGGAAGTCGATCGCGCCCCAGATGCCGAACCCGACGCCGGCAGCGGCGGCCCCGAGCGCGACACCCCGCGCGCCCCCGGAGGCGGTGTGGTAGCCCCATACGGCCAGGCCGCACACGATGCCGCCCTCCATCACCGCCCGCAGCGTGAGGGGCACGGCGACCCTCAGGCGACTGGACGACCGTGTGACCACAGCCGGTGCATCGTAACACGATAAGTCCTCGCCTCTCGTATCGACGACAGTCTGGTGTAGACTGTCGACCGACTTGCCGGGCCCGCACGCCACTCACCCCAGGGGGTACGACGCGATCGTCGTCGGCTGCGGCCACAATGGGCTCGTCGCTGCCTTCTACCTGGCCCGGGCGGGGCTCAGGACGCTCGCGCTCGAGCGGCGCCCGTTCGTCGGCGGATGCTGCGTCACCGAGGAGTTCGCCCCCGGCTACCGGGCGTCGACGGGCGCATACGTGCTGAGCATGCTGCGCGAGGCGATCTGGCGCGACATGCGGCTGGCCGAGCGCGGACTGACGGTGTCGCCGGCCGGCCCGAGCCTGAACCTCTTCCCCGACGGAGAGCGGTTCCTGCTCTCGGAGGACCTCGACGAGACCGAGGCCGAGATCGCCCGCTACTCCAAGCGCGACGCGCGCCGCTTCCGCGCCTTCGAGCGCCGGCTGGCCGACATGGCCCGCATCGTCGTCCCCATGTTCAACTGGACGCCGCCCGCCGCACGGCAGGGACTCGGCGAGCTCCTCACCGCGGCGCGGATGGGTCGCACCGCCGTCGCCGGCCGCCGCGACCTGTTCGACCTCGCGTTCCTGTTCTCGACGTCGGCCACCCAGTACCTGAACACCTGGTTCGAGTCCGAGCACCTGAAGGCGTCGCTCGGCTGGCACGCGATCAACGACAGCGTCTCGGGCCCGTCGACGCCCGGCACCGCCTACGTCCTGCTTCACGACCATGCCTCGGAGGAGTCCGGAGGCGGCGTGCGCAGCTGGGGCTTCGTCCGCGGCGGAATGGGCGAGGTGACGCGGCTGATGGCGGAGGCGGCGCGCGAGGCCGGCGCCGAGATCCGCACCGGCGCCGAGGTCGAGGAGATCCTCGCGCCGGACGGCCGCGCGGCCGGCGTCCGGCTCGCCGGCGGCGAGGAGCTGTCCGCGCCGGTCGTGCTCTCGAATGCCGACCCAAGGCGCACGTTCGAGCGGCTGGTCGCACCCGAGGTGCTGCCCGACGAGTACCGCTCGGCGATCGCCGCCTACCGCTGCGTCGGCACGAGCATCAAGATCAATCTCGGCGTCGAGGAGCTGCCCCGCGCCGCCGGCGTGGACGACGACGGCGGCGTCATGCCGTACCACCGCGGGATCATGGAGGTGACCTCGACGCTGGCCGATATGGACCGCGCCCAGGCCCAGGCGCTGCAGGGGATCCCCGCCCCGGACGCGCACATCGAGCTCTGCATCCCCACCGTGCACGATCCGTCGCTCGCACCGGAGGGCAAGCACATCGTCACGATCGACGTGAACTCCCAGCCGTACCGCCTGGCCGACGGCCAGGGCGACTGGGACGGCATCCGCGAGCAGGTCGCCGACCGCGCGATCGAGCAGCTGGGCCGGCACTTCCCCAACCTGCCGGGCTCGATCGTCCAGCGTCAGGTGCTCTCGCCGCTCGACCTCGAGCGCGTCCTCGGCATCACCGGCGGGCACGCGCTCCACGGCGACATGGGCGCCGACCAGCTCTTCGCGCTGCGGCCGGTGCCCGGCCACGGCGACTACCGCACCCCGGTCGCGGGCCTCTATCTGTGCGGGGCCGGCACGCACCCCGGCGGCGGCGTCACGGGCGCCAACGGCCGCAACTGCGTGCGCGAGGTGCTGCACGACGCCCGCCGCGGGCGCCGCTCGGCGGCCGTCGGCCGCCTGCGCGATCAGGCGTCCAGCCGGTTCAGACGGCCCAGGTAGTACGCGACAGCCGCCAGGACACCCGACGCGGCGAGGAGCAGGGCGCTCAGCGCCGCCCCCTGGCCGAGGTCGCCGGATTCCGTGATCAGCTCGGCGTTCAGCTGCCCGAGCATGTAGGAGCCCGTGCCGCCGACGAGCGTCGGCGTCGCGAACTCCGTGTACAGGGGCAGGTAGACGAGGATGATGGCGATGAAGATCCCCGGGGCGGCCAGCGGCACGATGATCCGCTTGGCACGGATGAGCCAGCCCGCCCCGAGGTCGGTCGCAGCCTCGATCAGGCCCGGGTCGATCGCCTTCATCGCGGCGTACACCGGGATGACCGTGTAGGTGATGTAGCTCGTCGACAGGACGAGCACGACGGCGAACTTGTCGAACAGGAGCCAGCCGAGCGGATGGTGGGAGCTGACGAGGCCCACCGCCTCGAGCGCCCGGTTCACGATCCCCTCGCGCCCGAGCACGACGCGGTAGGCGTAGATGCGCACGATCGGGTTCAGCTCGTCGGCCAGCACCAGCAGCAGGATCAGCGGCAGCTCCCAGCGCCCCGCCCGGAACGCCAGCACGTAGGCCAGCGGCAGGCCGACGGCGAGCTGGACGAGCATGGTCGCCGTGGCGATCTCGATCGTGGTGACGGCGATCTCGCGGTAGCTGCCGGTGTGGAAGATGGTCGAGTAGTTGGCCAGCGTCCAGCCCCCGACCTGGAGCAGCGAGTTGTGCTGGAAGCCGATCAAGAACAGCGTCAAGAGCGGTGCCACGAACAGCAGCCCGAGCAGGACGAGCGGCGCCGACAGCAGCCACCAGGGCGTCATCCGGCTCAGGCGCCGCTGCCGCCACGAGCGGCCGGCCGTCTCTGTCGCGGCGGTCACGAGAGCGCGTCCACCATGATCGCCGCCTCGCTCTGGCCGTCCTCGCCGCGCCCCCGCAGGAGCCTCCATGCGCCGACCACCATGAGCACCTGGACGAACGAGATCAGGGTCGAGCTGGCGTTGATGATCGGCAGGTTGGGCGCCCGGCGCAGCTCCGAGTACACCCACACCGGAAACGTCTGGTCGTAGCCGCCGACGAAGAAGTCGATCTCGAAGTTGTTGAACGACCAGGAAAAGGCGAAGATGGCCGCCGCGCCGAGCGCCGGCGTGAGCTGGGGCAGGATGATGTGGCGCAACACCTGCAGGCGCGACGCGCCGAGGTCGATCGCCGCCTCCTCCTGCACGCCCTCGAACCGGGCCAGCCGAGCGGCCACCACGGCCGTCACGAGCGGGAACGTGCACACGATCTGCACCGCCCCCACCGAGTCCAGCGAGAGCGGGAAGAGACCGGGCACCTGGTAGTGGAAGAAGAAGATCGCCGCGCCGACCCCGATCATCAGCCACGGCACCACGAGCGGTGCCCCCACCAAGCTGGCCACGAGCCCGCGCATGCGGAACCGGAAGCGCGTGATGGCAAACGCCGACATCGTTCCCAGCACCATGCTGATCGCGGTCACGACGGCGGCCACCTCGAGCGAGTCGAGCACTGCGGCGCGCAGATCGGTGTTCGCCCACGCGTCGCGATACCACTCCGTGGTGAACCCCTGCCAGTCGAGGGCGATGATCGTCGAGCGGTCGAACGAGAGCACGGCCAGCATCACGATCGGCCCGAACAGGATCAGCATCACAAGCAGCACCAGCGTGACGCTGCCGATGCCCGGCAGCGCCCGCCGCAGCCGCACCGAGAGCGGCATCGCCGCAGGCACCACGGCCCCGGCGGCGGCCCCGTCGGCGTGCGGGCGCGCCGTCGCCGACACTAGGTCTGCGCTCCCGGCGCGGCCGTCCGCATCACCCGGCCTTCACCTCCTGCCACACCTGCACCCACTCGGTGTAATTCGCGGGCTCCGACGCGGGGATCGGGTGCGTCAGCTTCTGGTTGTTCCCGGACGCGGCCAGCACCGACTGGGGCAGCGCCGCGCGCGCCTTGACGTTGGCGATCCGGTAGTGCCAGGTCTTCGCCTCATACGTCTCGGCCGCAACGCCCGCATACCAGTTGAGCATCGCATAGGCCGCGTTCAGGTTGTGGGCGTGGGCGCTGATGCCGTAGCCGCACGTCCACTCCAGCGACCCTTCCTTCGGCAGCACGAAGTCGTTCGGGACCCCGCTCTTGCTGACGACGAAGGAGTCGTCCCGATAGCCCGAGCTGATCCAGATCTCGCCGGTCTTGTACAGCTGCTCCTCGTCGGTGTCGCTCTGCCACCAGGTGCGGAACTGGCTCTTGTGCTGGATCAGGAACTGCTTCACCTGCTGGAGCTGGGCCTCGGTCATGTGCAGCGGGTCCTCGATGCCGAGCGCGAGCGCGCCCGCGTCGATCGCCGTCACCGGGTTGTCCTCGATCGAGGCCTCGCCCGCGTAGCGCGGGTCGAAGAGGTCCTTCCACGACGTCGGAGCCGGCTTGACGTGGCGGGGGTCGTACTGGATGCCGCCGTCGCCGGCGTCCACCGGGATCACGTACACCTTGCCGCCCGACATCACGCCGGGGAGCTTCTTCAGGGCGGGATCGATGTCCTTCCAGTTGGGGATCTTGGAGACGTCCAGCGGGCGGAACACCCCCAGCTTGACCTCCTCGGCCGCATTCTCGTCCACGCAGGTGTTGATCACGTCGGGGGAAACCGCTCCGGTGCGGAGCTTCGTCAGGGCCTCCGTGCTGCTCTGGAAGGCCTGCGTCTCCAGCTGCACCTTCGGGTACTCCTGCTTGAAGCTCTTGACGTAGCCAGGCGTGAAGCCGTCCTCGTAGGCGTACACCTGGAGCGGCCCCGACACCTTCGCCGGCGACGTGTCGACCCCGGACGCGGATCCCGATCCCGATCCCGATCCCCCGCAGCTTGCGGCTCCCACCAGCACCAGCAGCCCGGCCGCTGCGGCCAGCGGCCGCAGGCACGATCGTGTGGTCATCTCCCTCTCCTTCGTGTCACCCGCGCGCCCTGCGGTTCTCTCCCTGCCATCTGTCCAGGATCTGCGGCTCCTCGGGCGGGCGCCGGGACACCTCGGCGACCGCGTCGCGCACCTGCTCGCACGACCACCGGAACAGGTCGGGGGGCATGTTCAGCGCCGGCTGCATGCGGTACACCCACTTGCCCCACTGTGTGATGCCGAGGACGCCCCGGCGCAGCAGCGCCCGGTGCACGGCCCGGTGGAACGCCGGCGCGGGAGCGATCGTGTCGCGGTCGGCGACGAACTCGATGCCGATGAAGGCGCCGGCGATGCGCACGTCCCCCACCTGCTCGTGCTCGCCGACCATCGGCGTCAGCACCTCGTCGGCGATCGCCGCCAGCCGGGCGACGTTCTCGAGCGCACCCTCCCGTACGATGGCGTCGATGCCCGCGAGCGCCCCGGCGCAGGCGGCGGGCACCCACGCGAACGTCCCGCCGGAGTGGACGTCGGTGTCTGCCAGCGCGGCCTCGGTTCCGAGCACGGCCGCGAGCGGCTGGCCGCCGCAGGCGAGCCCCTTTCCCAGCAGCAGCAGGTCGGGCCGCAGGTCCCAGCGCTCGGCGGCGAACATCGTGCCGCAGCGTCCCAGGCCGGTCTGCACCTCGTCGAGAATCATCAGCCACCCGAACCGCTCGCACAGCGCAGTCAGCCGCCGCCAGAAGGCGTCCGACGGGATGAGGATCCCGCCCTCGCCGGCGATGGGCTCGATCAGCACTCCCGCCACCTGCTCCGGCTCGACCTGGTGCACGAGCAGCCAGTCCTCGATGAAGTCGACGTACATCGTGTCGTCGTACGGACCCGGCCCCGAGTGGAACGGCGCCCGGAAGCGGTTGGGATACGGGGCGAAGACGAACCCCGGCACGTACGGTGCGCTGCCCGAGGTGACCTCGGCCAGGTCGGTGCCGAGGGCGGCGGTCAGGTAGGTCGCCTCGCCGTGGTACTGGCCGAGGAACGAGAGGATCATGGGCCGGCCGGTCGCGGCCCGGGCGAACTTGATCCCCGACTCGACCGCCAGCGTGCCGCTCACGCTCTGGGCCGCCCGGGTCAGGCCGGGCGGCGCGATCTCGATCAGCCGCCGGGCCAGGTCGACCACGGGCGGGCAGCTCACGTAGTCGGTGATCTCCATCCCGTAGCGCGCCTGCGCCTCGGCCACGGCGGCCTCGACGCCCGGGTGGTGGGCGCCCAGCGGGGTTGAGCCCCAGCACGTCTCGTGATCGGCGAACGTGTTCCCGTCGACGTCCTCGAGCAGCCAATCCGACTTCGACGCCAGCATCAGCGGCACCTCGTCGAAGTCGCGCATCGGCGCATACATCACGTCCGCCTGCCGCTCGAGGAGCGCCCGGCTGCGCGGGCCGGGAAGGGGGGTCTGCACCGACGGAACGACGAAGTCGATGCCACTGGCCATGGCACGGAGTCCTTCCCGGTCGCCTTGGCCGCCCGGCGACCTGTTGACTGTCGACAGTCTTGCAGCTCGCCCCCAGCGTGTCAAGGTAGACTGTCGACATGCGTCCCTTGCGGGCACGGAAACCGCTGGCCGAGGAGGCCGCCGACCAGGTCCGCGAGGAGATCCTCGCCGGGCGCCTGGGCCAGGGCGAACGGCTGGTCGAGCTGCGCATCGCCGAGGCCCTGAACATCAGCCGCGGACCGGTCCGGGAGGCGTTCAAGCTGCTGCGCGCGGAGGGCCTCCTGCAGGAGGAGCAGCACCGCGGGACGTACGTCGTGCGGCTCTCGAGCGCCGACGTCAGCGAGATCTACGACGTGCGCGCGGCCATCGAGTCACGGGCGGCCAAGCTGCTCGCCCGGGCGGGCCGGCCGGCGGACATCGACGAGCTGCGGCGCGCGCTGGACGAGCTGGAGCGGGCCGCCGACAGGCGCGACATCCCGGCCGTCTCGCGCACGGACCTCGCCTTTCACGAGACCGTCTGCCGGCTCACCGGCAACGGCCGGCTGCTGGCGGTGTTCTCGCGCCACGTGCCGATCGTGCGGACGCTGATCCGCCTGGACGAGTACCTGTACGCCTCACCCGAGGAGATCGCCGGCGAGCACCGGCCGATGCTCGAGGCGATCGAGGCCCGCGACCCGGAGCTGGCGGCGACGCGCTTCGAGGCCCACGTCGAGCATGCGTTCGGCCTCGTGGCCGGCTACATCGACAGCCTGCCAGGCGTCACCGGCGCCGCCGCGCCCGAGTAGTGCACATCGTCGACTGTTGACAGTCCGCAAGGTTTCGCACTAGCATGGCGTGAGCGGGCCCGTGCGGGGCTGGGGTCGCACGATGTCCATCTCAACGCCGGGAGGCCGAATGCCCGACCTGTCCATCTCGAGCATCGTGGCACGGGAGGTACTGGACTGCCGCGGCCTTCCGACCGTGCAGGTCGACGTCGTCCTCACGGGTGGGATCCTCGGCCGCGCGGACGTGCCGGCCGGCCGGTCGACGGGCTCGCACGAGGCGCGCGAGCTGCGCGACGGCGGATCCCGCTTCGGCGGCTTCGGCGTGCGCACCGCCGTGGCGAACGTCAACGATCGCATCGCGCCGGCGCTCCTCGGACGTCCGGCGTCGCCACAGCGCGCGCTGGACGCCGCCCTGCTCGAGCTGGACGGCACCCACGACAAGTCCGGGCTGGGGGCGAACGCGGTGCTCGGCGTCTCCCTTGCGGCCGCACGCGCCGCCGCCACGGCGCACGAGCTGCCGCTGTACCGGTTCCTGAACGCGAACGCCCACGTGCTGCCGGTGCCACAGGTGAACCTCATCAACGGCGGCCGGCACGCCTCGAACGACCTCGACTTCCAGGAGTTCGTGATCGTCCCGTCGGGCGCGGAGAGCATGCTGCACGCGCTCCAGATCTCCACGGAGGTCAACCTGGAGCTCGGCAAGATCCTGCTCGACAGGTTCGGGAAGTCCGCGCTCAACACCGGCGACGAGGGCGGCTACGCACCGCCGCTGTCCGACCCCGAAGAGGCGCTCGGGTACCTGCACGAGGCGGTCGGGCGGGCCGGATACGACAGCGTGGTCGAGTACGGCCTGGACTGCGCCGCCACCCACTTCTACGACCCCGCCGACGGCACCTACCTCGTCGCGGGCACCCGCTACGACCGCGCCGGGATGATCGACCTCTACCTGCGCCTCATCGAGCGCTACGGCATCGTCACGATCGAGGATCCGCTGCACGAGGACGACTTCGACGGGTTCGCGGAGCTCACCGAGGCGAGCGGCATCCAGATCATCGGCGACGACCTGTTCGTCACCAATCCCGCCCGCCTGCAGCGCGGGATCGAGCTGGGCGCCGCCAACTCGCTGCTCTGGAAGGTGAACCAGATCGGGACGCTGACCGAGGCGATCGACACCGCCGAGATGGCGTTCCGGCACGGCTACTCCGTGGTCGTCTCGGAGCGCTCCGGCGAGACCGAGGATCCGATCATCGCCGACCTGTCCGTGGCGCTCAACGCCGGCAACATCAAGACCGGCGCACCCGTCCGGGGCGAGCGCACCGCCAAGTACAACGCCCTGCTGCGCATCGCCGAGGAGCTCGGTCCGGCCGGCGTCTATCCGACGCGCCCTGCCGGCTCGCCCACCGTATCGGCATGACCGCGGTCGGCTCGCGCGCCCTCACCAACCGGGACGGGCTGCTGGCCCGCGGCCCGGCGAGGCTGCGCGGGCTCGTCCTGGAGGTCGTCGAGGCCGGCCTGCGGGCGGCCGACCCCGCCGCCGCCGTGCGCCGCACGGTGCGCGGCGGCGCCGCCGGGGCGGTGATCGTCGACGGCGTCGAGCACCGCCCCGGCCACGGCGGCCGCGTCGTCGTCCTGGGAGCGGGGAAGGCCAGCGCCCGCATCGCCGCGACGCTCGAGAACGTGCTCGGCGACACGATCGCCGGCGGGGCCGTCATCGCACCGTCCGGGCACGCCGGCGCCCTCGAGCGGATCGACCTCCTGGCCGGGGGCCATCCCGTTCCGACCGATGCCAGCCGGCTGGCGGCGGCCGCGCTGATGGACATGGCCGGTACGCTCGGCCCTGCCGACGTCGTCCTCGCCTGCTTCACCGGCGGAAGCTCTGCCCTCGCCTGCCTGCCGCCGGAGGGCGTCAGCTTCCAGGACAAGGTGGCGCTGCACCGGCTGCTGCTGCGGTCGGGTGCGGCCATCCGCGAGGTCAACACGGTGCGCAAGCACGCGTCCATGCTGAAGGGGGGACGGCTGGCCGCCGCGCTGGGTGGGGCGGCGATCGTGAACCTGACCGTCTCCGATGTGGCCGGCGACCCTCTGGACGCGATCACCGATCCGACCGTGGCAGACACGACGACGGCCGCCGATGCCGTCGCGGTCCTGCACGCGTACGATCTGTGGGACGCCGTGGCCCCGTCCATCCGCAGCCATCTGTCCGATCCGCAGCGGTCCGAGTCGCCGCCGCTGGACGGCGTGCCCATCCAGAACCGGATCCTGGTGACGGGCGCCGACGTCGCCGCGGCGATGGCGTCGCGGTCGCGGGAGCTGGGCGTGCCGGCGCATGTCGTCTCGACCGCGATGGAGGGCGAGAGCCGCGAGATCGGCGCCGCGCTGGCCGCGATCGCGGCGGAGGTGCACGACCACGGCCGGCCCTTCCCCGCCCCATGCGTCCTCGTCGGCGCGGGCGGCGAGACGACCGTGACGCTGCGTCCCTCCGAGGAGTTCGGCGCCGGCGGACCCAACCAGGCGGCCGCGCTCAGCGCGGCGCTGCGGCTGGGCGCGGGCCGGGCGGTGGCCGCCGCGTTCGTGGACACGGACGGCATGGACGGCGGCACCGATCAGGCCGGAGCGCTGGTGGACGGCTCGACGCTCGAGCGGGCGGCGGCGCTCGGCGTGGACCTGCGGCTGGCGCTGCGCCGGCACCGGTCGAGCGAGGCGCTGGTGCGGATCGGGGACGCGATCGTCACCGGCCAGACCGGGAGCAACGCCAACGACCTGTTCGCGATCGCCGTCGGCGGCGCCGGGCCGGAAGCGCGGGCGCGGTCGTGAGCGGCGCCGCCCCGGGTGAGATCGTGCTCGAGCGCGTCACCAAGCTGTTCGGCGCGGTCACGGCCGTCAACGACGTCAGCCTCACCATCCCGGGCGGCCACTTCTTCTCGCTGCTCGGGCCCAGCGGCTGCGGCAAGACGACCACGCTGCGGATGATCGGCGGGTTCGAGGAGCCGACCAGCGGGCGCATCCTGCTGCAGTCCGACGACGTGACCTGGCAGCCGCCGGCGAAGCGCAACGTCAACATGGTGTTCCAGCACTACGGTCTCTTCCCCCACATGACGGTGGCCGAGAATGTGGCCTTCGGCCTGCGCATCAAGCGGATCGGCCGCCCCGAGACGGCGCGGCGGGTGGCCGACGCGCTGGCGACGGTGCGGCTGGAGGGGATGGACGAGCGCCGGCCGCGCCAGCTCTCGGGCGGCCAGCAGCAGCGGGTGGCGCTGGCCCGAGCGCTCGTGAACGCCCCGGCGGCGCTGCTGCTCGACGAGCCGCTGGGCGCACTCGACCTGAAGCTGCGCAAGCAGATGCAGCTCGAGCTGAAGTCGATCCAGGCCCAGACGCACACCACGTTCGTCTACGTCACGCACGACCAGGAGGAAGCGCTGACGATGTCCGACAGGATCGCGGTGATGAACCACGGCGTCGTCGAGCAGGTGGCCGCCCCGCGCGATCTGTACGAGCATCCCGCGACCGCCTTCGTGGCCGGGTTCATCGGCACGTCCAACCTGATCGCGCTGCGCGTGGACGAGCGCCGCCCGGGCGTCATCGCGATGCGGCTCCCGGACGGACAGCGGCTGCTCGCGCCGAACCCGGGCGGGACGCGCGACGAGGTTCAGATCACCGTTCGCCCGGAGAAGGTGAAGATGGCGAACGGCGCCGCAGCCGACGACTGCTCGCTGATCGGCGGCACCGTCGCGGACGTCGTCTACCTCGGGTCGATGACGCAGCTGATCGTCGACCTGGCCACCGGCGAGCAGCTGACGGTGCATCACCTGAACGACGACACCCACGGGCACGCGATGAGTGTCGGCGACGCGGTCACGCTGCAGTGGCGGCTCGACCACAGCTACGTGATCGGGGCCGGCCCGGCCGGGCCGGGCGAGCCCGGCCGATGACGGGCGCAGGCCCGCAGGCGGGATCGCCGCCGATCGACCTGTCGACGGTTCCCGACGTGCGCGTCCCGCCGCCGGGCCCGCGCAGCCGGGAGCTGCTCGACCGTCTCGGCGCCGTCTGCTACCCGGGGCTCACGGCCGGGCTGGCGCCGTTCGTGGTCGCCCGCAAGCACGGCTGGGCGGTGGAGGACGTCGACGGCAACCGCTATCTCGACCTGATCTCCGGGTCGGCCTCGGTGCCGATCGGCGCCTGCCGCGGCGACGTCACCGACGCGGCCGTCGACGTGCTGCGCCGGTATGGCAACGAGGACAGCCACTCGCTGGCCTCCGAGCTGATGGCGCCGCTGGCGGAGCGCCTGCTCGCGGTCGCGCCCCCGAGCCTGAGCCGCGTGGACATCGCCCTGAACGGCACCGAGGCGGTCGAGATCGCCCTCAAGCTGATGCGGCGTGCGACCGGCCGCCCGCTGGTGATCTCGTTCTTCGGCCAGTACCACGGCGAGTCGACGCTGACCGCCGCGCTCGGCGCGGAGCGCTACGACATCGCGAGCGGCCTGCGCCAGCTCAGCCCCGGGTTCGTGCATGTCCCCTACCCCCACCCGTACCGGTCGCCGTTCCCGCCGCCGCGCCGCCGCGGCAGCGGCGACGCCACCGTCGACTACCTGCGCGACCACGTGCTCTTCCACGCCGTCGACCCGCGCGACGTGGCCGGCGTGATCGTCGAGCCGATCGCCGGGTCCGGCGGGGTGCTCATCCCGCCGGACGGGTTCTGGCCGGCGCTCGTCGAACTGTGCCGCGAGCACGGGTGGCTGCTCTGCGCCGACGAGGTCAAGTCGGGG
Organism: uncultured Actinomycetes bacterium; assembly: GCA_963843705.1. Taxonomy (GTDB): domain Bacteria; phylum Actinomycetota; class Thermoleophilia; order Gaiellales; family JAICJC01; genus JAICJC01. The sequence goes on along the minus strand of CAWJLQ010000001.1, from coordinate 497,872 downwards.
TTCGGCCGCACCGGGACGATGTTCGCCGTCGAGCACTGGGGCGTCGAGCCGGACATGATGTGCCTCGGCAAGGGCATCGGCGGCGGGGTGATGCCGCTGGGGGCGGTGCTCGGCTCCGAGCGGGCGATGGGGGGATTCGACGACGTGCCCACCGGGAGCACGTGGGCGTGGCTGCCGGCGGCGTGCGCGGCCGCGCTCGAGACGCTGGACGTGTTCGAGCGCGAGGACGTGCTCGGGAATGTGCGGGCGCTCGACGCCCGCGCGCACGAGACGATCGGGCGGCTTTCCGAGCGCCACGACGTCGTCGGGGACGTCCGCATCAAGGGCTGCTTCATGGCGGTCGAGTTCGTCCGCGATCCGGAGACCAAGGAGCGCGCGCCGGCGTTCCAGGAGGCCGTCGCCGAGGAGTGCCTGCGCCGGGGGCTGCTGGCGGACTCGAGCACCGCCTCGTACAACCTGCAGCCGTCGCTGGTCATGCCGGTGGACGTTCTCGACCGGGCGGCGGCGATCCTCGACGAGGCGATCGCCGCGGTGCTCGCGCGCGGGGGCGGTGCGTGACGGCCGCAGGCCGTCCCGAGCGCGAAGCGCACGGGTTCGAGGCCTCGGAGACGCCGCCTCCGGACGTGAGCGCGGCCCAGGCCGCCGAGGCTGCCCGCGCCCTGTTCGGCGTCTCCGGCTCGATCGTTGAGCTCGGCAGCCAGCAGGACCGCAACTTCCGCATCGACGCCGCCGGCGGCACCTATGTGCTCAAGGTCGCCAACCCGGCCGTCACCGACACGGAGCTCGCGTGCCAGAACGCGGCGATGCGCCACCTCGACGCGGCCGGGATGGAGGTGCCGCGACCGCACCGCTCGCTGGCCGGCGCCGACGTCGAGCGCGCGCGCGTGGGTGCCGTGGAGGTCGCCATCCGGCTGCTCGACTTCGTGGACGGCGTTCCGCTGGTGGCGTCCGACCACATCGCCGCCGGCGTCCGGGCGGGTCTGGGCGGCCTCGCGGGGGCGGCGTGCCGGGCGCTCGCGGATTTCGAACACCCCGGCCTCGACCGCCGTCTGGAATGGGATCTGCGGCATGCCGGGTCGGTCGTCGACGCGTTCGCCGGCGGGATCGGGGACGCGCAGCGGCGCGAGCGCCTGCGCACGACGGCGGCGGCGGCGGCGGTACGGCTCGCAGCGGTGCAGCACGTCCTCCGCGTCGGTCCCATCCACGGCGACATCACCGACGACAACGTCGTCTGCCGGCCCGACGACGACGGGCGGTCGGCGCCGGCCGGCCTGATCGACTTCGGCGACTTCGGCCGCAGCTGGATCGTCGCCGAGCTCGCCGTCGCGTGTGCATCGCTCCTCCATCACATTCCCGACGAGCCGCTCGGCTGGCTGCCTGCGGTCGTCGCGTTCCACGCGGTCATGCCGCTGCGCCGCGCCGAGGTCGCCGCGCTGTGGCCGCTCGTCGCCCTCCGCGGTGCGACGCTCGTCGTCACCGACGAGAAGCAGCTGTCGATCGACCCCGGGAACGCGTACGTCGCCGAGAACCTGCTGCACGACTGGCGCATCTTCGAGTCCGCCGCGTCGGTCCCGTGGGACCTGGCCGAGACGGCGATCTGCGAGGCGCTCTCGCTGCCCGGGGACGATCCGGCGCCCGCCGGGACGTTCGCGCCGCTGCTTCCGGGGCTGGCGTCGGCCGCGGTCAGCGTCGTCGACCTCTCGCCGACGAGCGCGGCGCTCGACGAGGGTCGCTGGCTCGAGCCCGGCATCGAGGACGCCGTGTTCGCGGAGGCCGGCGAGGGGGCCGATTGGACGCTCGCCCGCTACGGCGAGCACCGGCTCACCCGGGCGTCGGCCGACTGCGAGCACGAGCCGGCGACCTGCGCGCTGCACGCGGAGATCCGGCTCCCGGCCGCGCGCCCCGTGGTCGCACCCGCGGCGGGCACCGTGGCCACTGCCGGCCCGACCGCGATGGTCATCGCGTGCGCGGGGGCGACGGTGCGCCTCGAGGGCCTCACGACGACCCTGACCGCCGGGGAGCATGTGGCGGCCGGCGACGTCGTCGGCACCGCTGCGGCCGGCGCTCCGGGCCTGCGGGTGCAGCTCTGCGTCGCCGCCGACGCCGACGCCCCGATGTTCGCGACCCCGTCGACGGCCGCCGCCTGGCGGCGGCTGTGCCCCGACCCCTCGGCCCTGCTCGGCGTCGACTGCGCCGCCCCCAGGGTCGACGCGGCCGGCGTGCTCGGCCGCCGGGATCGCACGTTCGCTCCGATCCAAGGCCACTACTACGCCGCCCCACCGCAGATCGAGCGCGGATGGAGGCACCACCTGGTCGACACGACGGGGCGGGTCTACCTCGACATGGTGAACAACGTCGCCGTCGCGGGGCACGCGCACCCGCGGGTCGTCGACGCGATCGCCCGCCAGTCGCGGCTCCTGAACACGAACTCGCGCTTCAACTATGCCGCCGTCGCCGACCTGTGCGAACGACTCTTGCGGCTCGCGCCCGAGGGCCTCGACACGGTGCTGCTCGTAAACAGCGGCACCGAGGCGAACGACCTCGCGCTGCGGCTGGCGTGGGCGTACACCGGCCGGACCACGGTCGTCGCATTGTGCGAGGCGTACCACGGCTGGTCGCTCGCGTCCGACGCGGTCTCGACCTCGACCGCCGACAACCCGGCGGCGCTCGGCACGCGCCCCGCCTGGGTGCGGATCCTGGACTCGCCGAACCGGTACTCCGGCACGCATCGCGGTGCAGATGCCGCGGAGCGCTACGTGGCCGAGGCGGTGGCGGCCGTGCGGCGGCTCGCCGGCGGCGGCGAGCCGCCGGCCGCCTTCATCGCCGAGGCGCTGCACGGCAACGCCGGCGGCGTGCTGCTGCCGCCGGGGTACCTCGAGGCGGTGTACGCGGCCGTGCACGCCGCCGGCGGCATCTGCATCGCCGACGAGGTCCAGGTCGGCTACGGTCGGCTGGGGCGCTGGTTCTGGGGGTTCCACGAGCAGGGCGTCGTCCCGGACGTGATCACGGTCGCCAAGGCGATGGGCAACGGCCACCCGATCGGCGCGGTGATCACACGCCGCGAGATCGCGGAGTCGTTCGCGGCGCAGGGGAGCTTCTTCTCGTCCACGGGCGGGAACCCGGTCAGCTGCCGGGCCGGACTCGCCGTCCTCGACGTGATCGAGGACGAGGGGCTGCAGGCGAACGCACGCGCCGTCGGTGACCATCTGCGCACGCGGCTCGAGGAGCTCGCGACCAGGCATCACCTGATCGGCGCCGTCCACGGGCTGGGGCTCTACGCCGGCGTCGAGCTGGTGCTCGGCTGCGATCCGGGCGCACCGGCCGCAAGGGAGACGAGCGCCATCTGCGAGCGGATGCGCGAGCGCGGCGTCATCGTGCAGCCGACCGGCGACCGGCTCAACATCCTCAAGATCAAGCCCCCGCTCTGCATCACCCGGGAAAGCGCCGACTTCTTCGTCGACCAGCTCGAGACGGTCCTCAGCACCGGCTGGTAGGCCCAAGATGGGGCCGCGCCCCGATGGCGGCCGCCCCGCTCCCGCGGGAGAATTCCGCCGGCCATCGTCGGTGGATCGGGGAGGTGCTCGACGGCATGACCTTCCGCAGCGACTGGTTCGTGGCCGCAGGCCGCGACGACCGGATCCTGCCGGTCACGCGGGTCGTCGCCGTGGCCGTCGTGGCGGTGCTCGCGTTCGGGTTCGTCTCGCTGCTCGGGTTCCCGGGCGAGACCGGGCGCCACTTCTCCTGGCGAATCGGCGCGCAGATGACGTCGATGGTGCTCGGCTCGGGCTATGCCGCCGGCGCGTACTTCTTCGCCCGAGTCGCGATCGGGCGCCGCTGGCACACGGTGCACACGGGCTTCCTTCCGATCGGCGCCTTCACGGTGCTCATGGAGGCGGCCACGTCCTGCACTGGTCGGTGTTCCTGCACGGGACGTTCCGGTCCAGTTCTGGCTGGGTATCTACTCGGTGACGCCGATCCTCGTGCCCGGCGTCTGGGCGCTCAACCGGCGTGCCGACCCCGGCATCACCGCGCCTCGAGACGCGCTGCCGTCGCCGGCGCGCGCCGGTCTGGCCGTCTGGGGCGCGGGCATGCTGGCGATGACCTGCTACCTGTACCTGGCGCCGGGCAGCGCCGCGGACGCGTGGCCGTGGCCGCTGACGCCGCTCACGAGCCGGGTGCTCGGAGCCTGGTTCGTCTGGGGCGGCGTGGGGGTCGCGCTCGCGCAGGACGGCCGCTGGAGCTCGGCCCGGATCCCGATCGAGGCCACCGTCGTCGGCTCGGTGCTCACGCTGGTGGGCGCCGCCCGCACCTGGAGCGAGTGGGACACCGGAACGGCGCTGACCTACGTCATCCTGGCCGCGCTCGCGCTGGTGATCGCGGCGATGGGCGGGGCCCATGTGCGACTCGACCGCCGGGCCGCCCAGGACCTGCTAGACGTCGATTCCCAGCTTGCGGAGATCGAGGATCGCCGTCCTGCGCCACCGGGTCGTGCCGGGCGAGAACGGGAGCGTCACGGGCAGGCCGTTCGCCTTGCGCAGCGGCTTTCCGTCGCGCATGACGTGGTAGTGGCCCGGCCGCGACTCGACCGTGAGCCCGGCGGCCTCGAGGCGGCGGATGAACTCCCTGACGTCCTTGCGCATCGCCCACGGATCGTGACACACCGCGGGGGCGAAGCGCACACGTCTAGTGGATCGGGAAGGGGCTCGCGGTCGTCGCGTCGTGGAGGCGGGGCAGTCCCCAGGCGTCTTCGAGGCCGGCCAGCAGCCCCGGGTGGGTGTAGGCCGTACCGTTCCTGGCGCCGGCGGCGGCGCCGCCGCCAACGGCGATCGTCGCCACCCGCTCGTCGCCCTTGCTGGCCTCGTCCCAGGTCAGGATCACCTCGGCGCCCGCGTTCAGCATCGCCGGCACGTTCGCCGAAAGCCACGCGTCGCCGCCTGCGATCTGGGCCTGGAGGTTGGGGCCGTCGTGCATGTCGTCCAGCAGGTTCGGCGCCACGTACGAGAAGGCGCGCAGGTGCGCAGGGTCGAACGCCGTGTAGGGCAGCACATTCGCGCACGCACCCGAGCTGGACGTGATGTCGCTGTAATAGACGGCCGGGTTGTGCCCCTTCTTGTACTCACCCGTATCCCCACCCGTGTAACACGCCCCCGGCATCGACTCCTCGTACTCACCCCAGCTCACACCCGCCCCCTGCAACTGATGGAACAGGTTGTCCGACCCCTTCGCCGCCGACGTCGTCCACACCCCGGACGTGTTCGCCAGATAGTCGGGCAGGCTCCCTGGCCCCGCCTGGTAGTTCGTGTACAGCGTCCCCCTCGCGATCAGCGACTGGATGTACGGCGCGTTCGCATTCCCCACGATGTCGGCGTAGTGCTTGTTCTCCATCATGATCACCACGATCGGGTGCGACGGGCCGCCGCCGCCCCCGGTGGAGACCGGCGTCGTCACCGACACGGCGGCCGATCTGGCCGAGCGGTTGCCGGCGGCGTCGAACGCGTCGACCGCGTAGGCGTACGTGTGCCCGGCGCTCAGGCCGGTGTCGGCATACGCCGTCGTCGAACCACCCACCGTGGCGACGGCCTTCCCGCCGCGGTACACCGTATAACCGGTCACACCGGTGTTGTCGGCGGCGGCCTTCCACGTCAGCGCGACACGTGACCCCGATGTCGCCTTGGCCGCGAGGCCGGCGGGCGTCGCGGGTGGGCTCTCGTCGCTGAACGGCGCCGCAAGGGCGAGGTTGTCCACCTGGAAGCTGTCCCCGCGCCGGGCGCGCGTCACCTGGACGGCACGCAGGTTGAGCGTGTCGCCCGAGCGTCTGGCACGGTAGGTGAAGCGCTTGATCGCATGCCACCGGTAGCGGGCCGTCACACACCGCGACGCCCGGCCGACGGTGGCGCCATCCGGGCGGATCTCCACCACCCTCAGGCACACGCGCCGGCCCGGCCGGCCCGAGCGCAGGTACGCGCGCGCCCGGTAGAGGGTCTCGGCGACGGTCGTGACCGGGTTGGGGCGGGTCGCGATCCCGTACGAGCGGTGCCGCAGCCGGCGCGCCACGCGGACGGCATGCCCGCCGCGGACACCGTCGGGGCGCAGCGTCAGGTTCGCCCCCAGCCCGCGCCAGGCGGCCAGCGTGCCCCGACCCGCGGAGCCCTCGAAAGCGCCGTTCGGCAGGAGGTTTCGCGCCATCGCGAACGCGTCGCCGGCAGTCGCCCCGACGACGAGCACGCACACGATCGCTGCAATTCCTTTTCCTGCCACTACATCGTCCCCCGATCCACTCTGCATGCCCGCGGGGGAATCGTCAAGCCGGCGGGTCGCGACGGCGGCTCCTCAGCGAAGGGCGACGGCCTGGGCGACCGAGTACAGGCTCCAGTCGCCGGGCACGCCCTTGAGCATCGCGGTTCCCGCCTCGGCGAACTCGATGCCCGACCCGGCGACGATCTCCTTCACGGTGCTCGAGACGAGCACCTCGCCCGGGCTCGCCTGTGCGGCGACGCGGGCGCCGATGTGGACGGCGATCCCGCCGACCTTGCCGTCGACAAGCTCGCATTCGCCCGTGTGCAGGCCGGCGCGCACCTCGAGCCCGAGCTCGCGCGTGCCCTCGGTGATGGCGCAGGCGCAGCGGATGGCGCGGGCGGGGCCGTCGAAGCTGGCGAAGAACCCGTCACCGGCGGTGTCGATCTCCCTTCCGGAGTGGCGCACGAGCTGTCGCCGCACCAGCGCGTGGTGCTGCAGGATCAGGTCTCGCCACGCCCGGTCGCCGATCTCCGCAAGCATGGCCGTGGAGTCCACGATGTCGGTGAAGAGCACGGTCGCCAGCACCCGGTCGGTCTCGACCCGATCCCACTCACCGCCCTCCCACAGCGGCATCAGGAAGCGCCGCACCTCGTGCGTGATCTCCTCGGCGCGCACCCACCAGCCGTGGTCGTCGCCCGGCAGGACCACCAGCTCGGCGCCGGGGATCCGCTCGGCGATGTACCGGCCCTCTCCGACGTCGAAGACGGCGTCGCCCTCCGGGTGGAGCACGAGCACCGGAACGGCGATCGCGGACAGCACCCGGCGCACGTCGATCGCCTGGTTCATGCGGTTGAGCGCCCGGACGGCGCCCGGGCTCGAGCTGGTGAGAAACCACCGCCTCCACCACTCGCGCGCCGAGTTGTCACCCGCGATGCTCGGAGAGAGCCCCTTCAGGTAGCGATCGAGCCACTCGTCGGAACCGATCGTCGGGTCGTTGCTCGCCATGCGGCGCTCCCACTCCCTCGCGTCCAAGGCCCAGGGGTAGTCGTCGGCGCGCACGTAGCTCGCCCCGGTGCCGTAGAGGACGGCCGCCGCCGTCCGCTCGGGATAGGTCGCGGCGAAGAGCAGCGTCATCGGGCCGCCCTCCGAGACGCCCAGGATCGCCGCGCGCTCCGAACCGACCGCATCCATGACTGCCCGGATGTCGTCCATCCGCGTCTCCAGATCCGGGATGCCGGTGTCGCGGTCGGAGAGGCCGGTCCCGCGCTTGTCGAACAGGATCAGCCGGCAGAAGCCCGCAAGCGCGGAGAGCGTCTCGCGGGCGGGGCCTTCCCAGGCGGCCTCGAACGCCGACAGCACCCAGCCGCCGACGAAGACCAGGTCAAACGGCCCGTCGCCCACGACGCCGTAGGCGATGCTCACATCGCCGCTGCGGGCGTAGCGGACGTGCGGTGCGTGCACGCGTTCAGTATCGACCCGCCGCGCGGCCGTGTGCAACTGCCGGCCGTGGGGGGCCGTCCGTCGAGCACGAGGTGACCCTGGTGGGACTCGAACCCACACGGCCCGTGGGGCCTCCGGGGTTTAAGCCCGGTGCGTCTGCCAATTCCGCCACAGGGTCACGTGCGACGGTACACGCCCGACCGCCCGGCCACCAGCGGTCGACGGCGTAGGGTGCGCCGATGCGGCTCGCCTGGATCCTGGCGGCGGCCTTCGCGCTGCTCACCCTGGCGGTCGCCGCCCATGCGCTGCGCCCGGTCGACCGGTACGCGATCGACCACCTGCAGCCGTTCAGCTCGGACGACCTCGCCTCGACGATCGCACCGGCGCTGCCGCAGCGCGCGTTTCACCGCCACGTGGACAGCCTGCGCACGCTCGGCGAGACGGCCGCGGCGCTGCTCTACGCCCCGGCCGACAGCATCTCCGCCGTCGTGCTCGCCGCCGGGGCCGCCGCCGTGCTGCGGCTGCGCGGGCGGCGGTGGCGGGTCGCCGGGGTGTGGCTGGCCGCGGTGGCGGCGGGGCTGGCCGTCGAGGGGGCGGGGAAGCTCCTCCTGACGCAGATCCCGATCGGCCCGCCCGGCAGCGTCTTCGGCGTGACCCTGAACGGGACGTATCCGAGCGGCCACACCATCCGCGCCGTCATCGTCGCCGCCATGGCGACGGCGCTGTGGCCGCGCGTGCGCCTTATCGCCGCCGCCTGGGTCGTCTACATCACCGTCCTGCTCGAGCTGGGCGGCCTGCACGTGCCGAGCGACATCGCGGGCGGATTCCTGGCCGGTGGCGCACTCGCCTGCGCCGCCGCCGCCCTACAATCCGGCGGCCGTGCCGCTCTTCAAGCGCCCCGATCATCCGACCTACATCCGCCCGCCGGCGCCGCCCACGGTCGCGGCGGGCGACCGGGTGCGGATCGTGGGGAGGAACAGCCCGAAGCTGGGTGAGCTCGCGACGGTGTCGCACGTCGCCGGCCGCAGCGTCGTCCTCGAGCTCGATCGCCCCTACATGGCGTCGGGGACGCCGCAGAAGTACTACTACAGCTACCCGGGCGAGCTCGAGCTGATCCCGCGCGTGGGCCGCATGGGGTCGGTCGACCTGTTCGCGAGCGACGAGGAACCGGCCTAGATGGTTGATTCCGAATTCGACTCGCGCCTGGACGCACGGAGGGTTCGCTGGAGAGCGTGCTCCGGCGGCGCTGCGGTTGCGAACCTTCGCATCGCGGCGTCCTCGGTCGCGCCCATACAGCACACCGGTATGGACGCTCCCTGCGTCCTTGCGCTGCTCGGTTCGCAACTGCCCGGGACATCACGTGAGTTCGGAAATGGGCTATCTCCTTGACTCCAGCAGGTTGAGGGTTGCGCGTGAGACGCGCTCCCGCTGCGCTGACGGAGAACGGCGCTGCTCGTATGCTGGGATGGTGCGGCACATCGCGAGCAGACTGCTGCTTGTCGCCAGCCTCGGTCTGTCCCTGGCTTCGTGTGGAGGGGCAGGCGCGGCAGCGGATGCTGTGTCGACGCGGGACTCGTCCGGCGGCCCGTCCAAAACGCAGGTCGTCGCCGCAATGCGCGATGCGGGCCTGTCCTCGATCGGCATTGTTACCGGGGCTGCCGCAGGATCGGGCCATCCCGGCGGGTGCGGCACGAGCGGTGCGGCTTACTCCGTCGCGGGGACGCTCCCGCAGCCCATCAGTGCGCCTAATCCTTCTGGCGGGCTGATGCTGGTATGGAGGCTGCCGACCGCCGGAGCGGCCGCGAGGGCGCCTCACCGTACTTTCACCGCGGCGGCGTGTGGCGCCAGATCGCAAGCCGCGGTGGACTGGTCGTCTACTGGATCGCCTTCACAGCCCACGACGCACGGAAGTTGGAGCGCGCAGCCCGGATCGTCGCCCGTTCCGCCAGATCCTGAGCACAAACGTCGTCCGTGGGTGTCTCGGTGGATCCCGACACCGCCAACCCTCAACCGCGACAACTCACCCGTACCAGGCGGTTCAACGGATTGCTGGAGCCAAAGGGATAGCCCATATTCGGAATCAACCATCTAGCGACGCGGCGCGCCGCGCCCCCGGCTATTCGCCCGGGGCGAAGCCCGTGTACCTCACTGCCGGCTTCACCCCGGCGGGCAGCGGCCCGACGGCGACCGTCACGGCGGCGTGCTCGCTCGGCTCGGTCGCAAGCCCCGCCGGCGAGATCTGGCCGTCGACCCAGACCCGGACGCCGCCGCAGTAGCCGCCGATGCACCGGCCGTTCGCGTAGACGCCCCACACGTCGAACAGGTCGAGGATCGACGCCCTGAACCCGCGCTGGGGCGACTCGATGTGGATGATGCCGGAATGCGGGTCGACGGCGGTGTCGTGGGTGTGCACGTCGGACGACATCGCCGGCGGGTTCTGCAGGCCGATGTTGCGCGGAATCACGATCCTGCGCCCGCCGGCGTAGAGGTCGAGATGCCAGTGATAGTGGACGGCGAGCGGCGCGTTCGGGTTCGGCGAGAGGTTCAGCGCCGTCAGCGCACCGTCGAGGTTCGAGTCGTTGACGGGCCACGTCCCCTGGGACGTGAAGTCGATCGTGGAGCGGCTGAGCCGGCCCTGGACGACGGCGGCGCGCTGCCCGCCCGACGCCGCGCTCGAGCTCGACCGGGTGGCGAGCACGGCCACGCCGACGATCACCGCCGCGAGCAGCACCGACCCGCCCACCAGCCACGCCCAGGGCGGGATCCCGCCCGACTTGCGCGGCCCCGCGGCGATCCCCTGGCCGGTGCCCAGACGGGCCGCCCGGCGCTGGTTGGTCAGCTCCTTCTTGGCCTTGCCCATGGCGGCTGATGATAGCGAGGGCGCCGCCGCCGAAACCCGGCGCCTATCCTCCCGTCTCGCATGTGGACGTGGACGCTCGTTCGGTTCGTGCACCTGGTCGGCGCGGGCGTGTGGCTGGGGATGCAGGTCACCCTGGCCGTGCTCGTGCCCGCGCTGCGGCGGATGCTGCCGCCGGAGCAGGTGCGCGAGGTCGTGCGCCGCGCCGGCCGCAGCCTGGCGGTCACGGGAGGCACCGCGCTCGTCGCCGTCGCGGCGAGCGGAGCGGCGCTCGCCCGGCACGAGGACACCGCCCAGACGCACGCTGGCGTGGTCGACCTGAAGACGGGGATCCTGATCGCGATGGTGGCGCTGCTCGGCGGGCACGCCGCGGCGCGCGGCACGCGGGCGCGGATCGCGGCGTCGGCGCTGATGCTCGGGCTGACGCTGGCGGCGATCCTCGCGGGCGCCTGGCTGGCCGAGTCGTGACCGCGCCGCCCGAACCCGCCCCGCCGGAGCCGCGCTTCTGCCCGTTCTGCGGCCAGCCCCTGGGGTCGTTCTTCGGCAACAGGATGGCGGACGGAAGCCGGTGGTGCGAGGGCTGCCAGGAATGTTTTCACGTCTCCGTCGTTAATCTGTTCGAGGGGACCGATTCCCCTGACGACGAAGGAGCCACATGACGAACGACATCCGTGAGGTCATCATCATCGGGGGCGGGCCTGCCGGGTATACGGCCGCGCTGTACGCGGCGCGGGCGAACCTCGAGCCGCTCGTCTTCGAGGGATTCGCCTACGGCGGGCAGCTGATGATCACCTCGGACGTCGAGAACTACCCCGGCTTCCGGGACGGGATCCTCGGCCCGGAGCTGATGCAGACGATGCGCGCGCAGGCCCAGCGGTTCGGGGCGGAGATGGTGGCCGACGACGTCACCCGGGTCGACTTCACCGCCCAGCCGCTGCGGGTCTACGTCGGCGACGACGAGTTCCGCGCCAAGTCGGTGATCGTGGCGACCGGCGCGACCGCCCGCCAGCTCGGGCTCGAGACCGAGGTCTCGCTGCAGGGCCGAGGCGTGAGCTACTGCGCCGTCTGCGACGCCGCCTTCTTCCGCGCGAAGAACGTGGTGGTGGTCGGAGGCGGCGACTCGGCGATGGAGGAGGCAACCTTCCTGGCCAAGTTCGCCACCAAGGTGACCCTCGTGCACCGCCGCAACGAGTTCCGCGCGTCGCCGATCATGACCGACCGCGCCCACGCCAAGGAGAACATCGACTTCGTGACGAACGCGGTCGTCTCGGAGGTGCTGGGCACCGAGCACGGCCAGGTCAAGGGCGTGCGCCTGACCGACACGGTCACCGGCGAGCAGCGCGAGCTGGAGGCCGACGGTCTGTTCGTGGCCATCGGCCACGACCCCACCACGGCGATCTTCCAGGGCACCCTGGACATGGACGACGCCGGCTACCTGCTCACCAAGGACGGCTCGACGGCCACGAACATCGACGGCGTGTTCGCCGCCGGCGACGTGGTCGACCACGTCTACCGGCAGGCGGTGACGGCGGCCGGCATGGGTTGCATGGCGGCCCTCGACGCCGAGCGCTGGCTCGCCCACGCGGCGGACCCGAAGCCCGCCGCCGAGACGGCGGCTACTCGAGCGTGAACCAGGCCAGGCGGTGGCCGCCCGCGCGGCGCCAGATCGCCTGGCCGAGGTAGACGCCGGGCTGGACGGCCACGATCTCGTCGGTGATCCTCCGCAGCGGCGGCGGATTGTCCGGCAGGTCGTAGTCGATCCGCAGCACCTCCACGCCCGGGTCGAGCAGCCCGCTCCGCGGCGACGTCCGGAACCGCAGCGCCCGGTAGCTGGAGACGTCCTCCGGCCACCACGCCCGGAAGGCGGCCGGCGTCAGCCGCTCGCCGGCGCGGTAGGCGCTCATGTCGAACACGTTCTCGCCGGACTGGGCGGCGGCGTCGAAGCGCTTCCCGAGCCACGGGAGCCACAGATCGGCGAGGCGCTCGAACAGCATGCCGAGGCCCGGCCCGAGCGTCATGTGCAGCAGCGCCCCCTCGAACCGGCCGTCGAGCGGCGGGTCGGGCGGCACCCCACGGGCGAAGAGGCCCTCGAGCTCCGCGGCCGACCGCCCGGCCAGCGTCCGGGGCCGGTTTGCGCTGGATTGCATGCCACATGATGGCACGCGGTGCTTCGGTACATTGCAGAGCGTGAGATTCTTCATCTGCCCCAACTGCACCACCCGCGCGCTCGACGACGACGGCAAGGCGGGCCTCACCCATCAGCCCGTCGGCTGCGACAAGTGCGGGTTCGGGTATCTCTTCGAGCTGCTCGAGGACTTCTTCCCGCCGGCCGGCGCCGGCATGGTCACCTGCGACAAGGACGGACGGGTGCTCTCGTGCGGCCGGGGCGTGTTCGAGCTGACCGGCTACGCGGAGCGCGACGTGATGGGCAAGTCGCTCGGCGACGCCTTCGGCCTGACCGCGTTCTCCGGCGGCGCCGACCCCATCCCCGTCGTTCTCGAGTGGGGCGTGCGCAAGCTCGACCAGCACGTCACCCTGCGCCATCACTCCGGCCGCGAGAAGCACATCCGCATCGACCTGTTCCCGGCCTACGACGAGGACGGCGGCCTCCTCGCGTCGCTCGCGCCGGAGCTGAACGGCAACGCCTCGGGCTGAGCCGCCGCCAGCTCCCGCTCCACGATCGCCTGCAGCCGCTCGAGCGCCCGCAGCTGCCGCAGCCGGCGCTCGAGCAGGCGGCGCTCGGCGGCGGCGTCCACGCTGACGAGCACGCCGAGCGCCTCGAGCACCGCGGCGTCGCGTGCGCCCACCTCGGGACGCACCCGTCCCTCGAGCTCCGCCCACGCCAGCCGCAGGCGGGCGCCGTCGACGTCGTCGCGGAGCCGCTCGGCGTGGCGGGCGAGGCGGTCGGCGTAGAGCTCGAGCTCGATCCTGGACATGCGGGGATGCTCCCCCGCCCCGCCGTCACGGGTCTACGCGCCACCTGTCACGGAAGGGTGCCGGTTCACCCGCGGCGGGCGTTCGGGGCCTGGCCCCGCTTCGCGGCCCTCCTCGCCGCGCTGCGGCCGCCCACACGGAATGCGGACGGGCACACGTCGTTCACGGCGCACTCCTCGCACCTGGGCGAGCGGGCGTGGCACACGCGCCGGCCGTGGAAGATGAGCACGTCCGACACCGCCAGCCAGCGCTCGCGCGGGTAGAGCTGCATCAGCACGCGCTCGATCTTCGTGGGGTCGGTGTGGCGCGTGAGGCCGAGCCGTTTCGACACCCGGCGCACGTGCGTGTCGACGGCGATCCCCTCGGCCGCCCCGAAGGCGTTCGACGCGACGACGGCGGCCGTCTTGCGCCCCACCCCGGGCAGCTGCACGAGCTCCGCCGTCGTCCGCGGCACCTCGCCGCCGAAGCGCTCCAGGATGGCCGCGCAGCAGCCGCGGATCGCCGCCGCCTTCTGGCGGAAGAAGCCCGTCGGGCGGATGATCGCCTCCAGGTCGCCCACGGGCACCGCCAGGTAGTCCTCCGCCGTGCGGAACCGCCGGAAGAGCACCGCCGTGACCTTGTTCACGCCGACGTCGGTCGACTGGGCGGAGAGGATCGTCGCCACGAGCAGCTCGAGCGGAGTCGACCAGTGCAGGGCGATCGCCGCGTCGGGGTGCTCCGCGGCCAGCCGGTCGAGGATCTCGGCGGCCCGCCGCCGCCGGTCTGCGTTCACTCCTCCCACCCCAGCCCCGGGCCCGCGCACAGCAGGTCGAGGGCAGGACACTCGTGGCAGTGCGGGCCGGGACGGGCGGGGAAGCGCCCCGCCCGGATCGCGCCGATCGCCTCGCGCAGATCGGCCTCGAGCCGGTCGGCGTCATCCGCTGCGAACCGGCGCACCGCGACCGCGTCGGCGTCCTCGAGGAAGGCGTAGGCGATCTCGGCCGCCGGCGCGCCGGAGCGCAGCGCCGCCAGGGCATACGTCCCCACCTGCTCGGCGTACGCACCGTCCATCACCTCCTGCGCGGTGCGCTCGCCCAGCCGGTTCGTCTTGAAGTCGACGATCATCGCGGTGCCGTCCGGCAGCCGGCCGAACACGTCGAACCGGCCGCGCAGGAGCACGCCGTCGACCTCGAACGCAAACGCGACCTCGTGGTGGGCGTCGCGCAGCTCGTCCACGCGCCCGCGCAGCGGCGACCGCGACCAGGCCGCGACGAACGCCGCGATCCGCTGCTCGTCGTCCTCGCTCGCGTGCGGGTAGAGGTCGTGCCAGCGGCCGTCGGCGCGCTCGAGCTCGAGGTGGACGGCGTCCCCCATCTCGAGCGCGTCGAGGCCGCCGCCCTCGGCCCGCTCGCGCTCCGGCTCGGGCAGCCCCAGGACGCGCTGGGCGAAGTAGCGGTAGCCGCAGCGGCGGTACAGCGAGAGCGCGCTGTAGCTCAGCCGCCGCAGCGGCACGGGCGGGGCGGCGGCGATCGGCGCGAGCGGCGCCGGCGCCTCGACGGTGCGCCCGCCCTCGCCGAACAGCGAGAGCTGCTCGCCGACCGGCAGGCCGCCTGGGGCCTGGCCCCGACCTTCCGGGGCCAGGCCCCGGTTCACTGCACCGTTCGCAGCCGCGGGCGCATCCGGCGCCGGACGGTCGACGCACACGCGCAGACGGGCGTCGCCGACGTCGAGCTCGCCCTCCGAGTCGAGTCCGGCGCCGAACACGGCGCACAGTCGGGCGATCGTCGTGTCCTCCGCGGGGTCGAGGGCGCCGCTCACGATCAGGTGGTGGCGAGCGCGCGTCATGCCCACGTACTGCAGCCGGGACGCCTCGTCCGACTCCGCCCGCCGCTCGCCCTCGGCCACCTCGGTGTAGCCCAGCGCCGGCCCCATGGCGCCGGTCGCCGGATTCACCGCGCGCAGGGCGACCCGGCCGCCCGCGTCGACCAGGATGTCGCGCATGGCCCGGGCCGCCCGCTCGCGGCCGCAGTCGGCCAGGGCGACGACGTCGAACTCGAGCCCCTTGGCGGCGTGGACGGTCATCAGCACGACGGCGTCCCGGCCCTCCTCCGCCGTGGCCGCCTCGCCCTCACGCACCTGGAGCGCCGCCTGCTCGTCGCAGAAGCCGACGAACCCCTCCAGGTCCGGGCCGCGTACCGCCTCGAACTCGGCCGCGAGCCGGCCCAGCTTGCGCAGGTTGGCGAAGCGGCGGTCGCCGTCGGGCATGGCCAGGCAGGCGAGGTCGTAGTCGTGCTCGGCGGCGATCATCTCGCACAGCCGCTCCAGCGAGACCTCGCCCGCCGCCCGCACCAGGCGGGCGAAGCGCTGCCCGAAGGCGAGCACGAGCTGGCGCTCCTGCGGCGACAGGCCGGGCGGCGGCTCGTCGCGCTCGAGGGCCGTGAAGATCGGCCGCCTGACCGCCGCCCGCCGCACCCGCCAGAGGCCGTCGTTCGAGATGCCGACGAGCGGCGAAGCGAGCACGGTCAGGAGCGCGACGTCGTCGTAGCGGTTGCGGATCAGGCGCAGGTAGGCGAGCACGTCGGACACCTGCTGCTGGGCGTAGTAGCCGCGGCCGGTGGCGCGCACCGTGCGCAGGTTGCGCTCGCGCAGGGCCTGCTCGTAGCGGGCGGCGTCCGTGCCCGCCTCGAACAGCATCACCACCTGCCCGGGCCGGCACTCGCCCGCGTCCACCAGCTCGGCGATCCGGCCGGCCAGGATCCCGGCCTCGGCGTCGCGCCAGCTCTGGCCCGCGCTCTGGTAGCCGGCCTTGTCGGTGAGCAGCAGGTCGACCCGGCCGCCGCCCGGCGCCGGCCCCTCGAAGCCACCCTCGGCCAGGAGCGGCTCGTAGCGGCCGGGAAACTCCCGCCGGTAGGCCTCGTTCACCGTGCCCAGCACGTGCGGCCGCGACCGGTAGTTGCGCCGCAGCGCGACCACGCCGTCGCCGGCCTGCGCCCGGCGGGCGCGGTAGACGGCCACGTCCGCATGGCGGAAGCGGTAGATCGACTGGAACTCGTCGCCGACCAGGAAGAGCTCGCCGCCGGCGACGAGGTCGATCAGCTCGCACTGCAGCCGGTTGGTGTCCTGGAACTCGTCCACGAGCACGCAGGCGAAGCGCTCGCGGTAGCCCTCGGCGATGTCCGGCCGGGCGACGAGCAGCGCGCGCGTGCGCAGCTCGAGGTCGGTGAAGTCGACCAGGCTGCGGGCGTCCTTGCGCTCCGCGTAGGCCGCGTCGAGCAGGCGCAGCAGCTCCTCGACCAGCACGAGGTCGGCGACCGCCGCGGCGTCGCGGGCGGCCGTCTCGAGCCCCTCGCGCGCGTCGCAGTAGGCCTCGGTCGCCGGCGAGCGGCGCAGCTTGTACGCCGAGAGGTCGGCGAGCCCGGCGGAATCGGGCTGCTCGGCGAGCACGGCCCCCAGCCGCGCCGCAGCGTCGCCCTCGGTCGCGGCCGCGGCCTCGCGGGCGGCGGCCAGCGCGTGCGGCAGACCGGCGACCGCGTGCGGGACGAGGTCGAGCGGGCGGCCGGCGCTGCGCAGCTGCTCGTGCACGTCGAGCACCGCCTCGCGCAGGCGGCGGCGCCCGTATGCGGCCAGCAGGTCGAGCCGCCGGCCACCGCCGCCCTCGTCGGCGGCCAGGAACCGCTCGAGCGCCGCGTCGAACGCCTCCGAGCGCAGGAGCCGGGAGCCGATCTCGTCGGCGACCGAGAAGCGCGGGTCGAGGCCGGCGTCGAAGGCGTTCGCGCGCAGGATGCGCAGGCAGAAGCGGTGGATCGTGGAGATCCAGGCCGTGTCGATCGCCCGGGCCCGCTCCATCTCGCCCGCGACCTCGAGGCTCTCGCGCACCCGGCGGCGCAGCTCGGACGCGGCCCGGTCGGTGAACGTGATGGCGAGCAGGCGGTCGATCGGCGTGCCGCCGAGCACCTGCTGGAGCACGCGTTCGACCAGGACGGCGGTCTTGCCCGTCCCCGCCCCGGCGGCGACGAACACGTGCCCGCGGCCCTCGACGGCGGCGCGCTGCTCCGGGTTCCAGCGGCCGGCGCTCACGGGCGCCACACCCGGCAGATCGTGTGCAGCGTGCACCAGCCGGGGCACTCGCCCGTGCGCGGATCGTGCCCGACCCGCCCCGAGCGGATGCCCTCGACCGCGGCGATCGCCACGTCCGTCGCCCGGGCAACCTGCGCCCAGAAGTCGTCGTCCGAGAGCCGGTCGCGCGCCGCCAGGCCGGCGCTCTCGACCTCCCCGGCGAGGACGAGTCCGCGGGCGGCCCGCCGGCCGCCCAGCGCGCGGTACACGCCGCCCAGCGGCTCGATCCCGAGCAGGTCGCGCAGCGCGAGGATGTAGAGCGGGATCTGCAGCCGGCCGTCGCGCTCCATCTCGCTCGCGGAATGGGCGCTCGCGCCCGACTTGTAGTCCCACACCAGGCCCCGCGGCGACATGCCGGGATCCATGTCGATGCGGTCGATCTGGCCGCTGACCGCGAAATCGCCGATGCGCAGGCCCTCCTTCAGGCCCGGAGCGGCCATCGGGCCGCCGAAGCGGACCTCGAACCGGCGCGGAACGAGCGGCAGGGCGAGCTCGGCCTCGGCGCGCAGGAACGCATCCAGGTCGCGCTCGAGCGCGCGGGCGAGCTCCTTGCCCGCCACCGAGTCGGGCACGCGCTGGCCGCCGAGCGCCTCCCCCAGGCAGCGGCGCATGAGCGGGTAGGCGTCCTGCAGGTGCTCCTCGGACAGGCGCTCCACGCCGAGCTCGGCCGGGAGCAGCGTGAAGAAGCGGGCGAGGGTTGCGTGGGCGATCGAGCCGCGCATGCGCGCGTCGAGCTCGAAGTCGATCTCACGCGGGGAGAGCACGCGGTCGACGAACCACATCGACGAGCAGTCGCCGTAGCGCTCGAGCTCGGTCACCGAGTAGCGCTCGCCGGCGCGCAGTTCGGCCAGGAGCTCGGCGTCGCGGACGCGCGTCTCGTGCCGCGTCGCGCCCGCCGCGCGCCGCAGCTTGCGCTCCCAGCCTAGCAGCGCCCCGATGCCCATCGCCCAGTCGGCGTCCTCGCGCAGGTCGCGGGCGAGCGTGCGCAAGCGCTCGCGGTCGCTCGGCGCCGCGGCCAGCGGCCACGACAGGTCGGCCAGGCCGCGGCGGCTGACGAGGCCGTGCGACTGCGGCCCGAGCACGCGCACGACCTCGGCCCAGAACGGCGAGGCCTCGAGCGGACGGCCGTCGTCGGTGGCCGCCTGGCGGGCCAGGTAGAGCGTCCGCCACGGCCGCGTGCACGCGATCGTGAACAGGTGCCGCTCCCGCTCGGCCGGGTCGGGCTGCTCCACCCCCAGCTCGACCGCTGCGGCGGCGTCCAGCACCCGCCGCTCCGCGCCGCCGCCGGGCAGCGATCCCTCCTCCAGGCCCAGCACGAATGCCACCTGGAAGCGACGCGTGCGTGCCCGGCGCAGGTCGAGCACGGAGACTCGGCCCGGCTCGGCCTCGGCGCCGACCCGCACGGACAGCCGTGCGACCGCCTCGATCAGGCGCTCGCGCTCGATGCCGGGCCGCAGCGCGCGGATCTCGTCGATCGCCTCGAGCACCGCCCGGCCCGCCCGCACCTCGCCGCGGGCCTGCTCAGGCACGAACCGCGCGCCCAGCGTGCGCGAGGCACGCACCATGTCGCGCACGAACGCCGCCAGGCCGTCGAGAGCGTCGTCCGCGGCGGTCAGCCGCTCCACGGCGGGGAAGGTCTCCTGCCCCGACAGCTCCGCGATCGCCTCCAGCGTCTCGGCGTGGCCGACGACCCCGCGTCCGCGCAGCCGCCCCTCGAGGTAGTCGACGCGCCGGCGCAGGACGCCGGCGAACGGGCTGCGCAGGAACGCGAACAGATCGGGCCGCTCGCCGCCCAGCCAGGCGAAGCGGAGCGCCCCGAGCAGCGCCACCCCGAACGCGGTGCGGGGCAGCGGCACACGCACCTGCATCGACAGCGGCACGCCGACGGCGGCGAACGCCGCCTCGAGCGACGCCCGGTGCGCGCCCACCGACGGGACGATGACGCCGATCTCGTCGGCCTCCAGGCCCGACCGGATCAGCCCGGCCGCCTCGGCGGCGACGGACTCGGCGACGCCGCGGCGGCCGCAGGCCTCGAGCAGGCGGACGGCGCCGGCGGCGTCCGGCGGCGGGGGCGGAGGCCGGTCGGAGAAGAGCGTTCGCCCGAGGTGCGTCAGCGCAGGCGACTCGTGGTCCGTGTCGGACGGGGGCAGCTCCTCGACCGTTGCGACGGCCGAGAGCGCCTCGACCAGCGGGCGCACGGCCGCGTAGGCCGGCCGGCCGACCTCGTAGGGGAGCGACACCGTCACGGGACAGCGGGCGGCGAGGGCGAGCAGCGCCCGCACCTGCGCGCGGGTCATGTCCTCGAATCCATAGGCCAGCACGGGCCGGCCGTCCCAGGCGTCCAACCGCCGCTCGAGCAGTCCGGCGGCGAGCGCACGCCGCCCCGGGCGGTCGTGGCGGCCGAGGGCATCGACCCGGGCGCGGTAGGCGGCGACGAGCGCCTCCAGCTCGCGCGCCCGGTCGGATCCGGCCGCGGCCGCCGGCTCGGCCATGGCGGCGGCCAGCTCGTCGGCCAGCGCGCCCAGCGCCTCCTCGAAGCCGGCGAACCGCGCCGACGCCTCGAGCGCCGCGAGCGGCGTGTCGGCGACCACGCCCTGGAGGATCAGCCTCCGGCCGACGTCGCCGACGAGCGGCCGCAGCTCACGGCAGCGGGCGAGCACGTCCTCGAACAGATCGTCGAAGGTGCCGATGCGGCCACCCACCAGCACGCCCCGGCGCGCCACCAGCTCGCGCTCGACGGCCTCCACGTCGGGCCGGTTGGGGACGATCAGGAGCGGATCCTGGTCGGCGTCGGCAGCGGTGCAGAACCGGTCGAGCAGGAGCGCGATCTTGCCGCAGTTCGCCGGGCCGAGGACAAGCTGGAGCGGCATCGGGTGATTCTATGCGCGGCCCTCTATCCTTCCCGGGCATGACGGACGCCGAACGGTTCCGGGCCGCCCGCGATCTCCTGCTCGACCTGCGCGAGGACCACGCCGCCGCGTACGAGCGGTTCCGCTGGCCGGAGCTGCACGAGTGGAACTGGGCGCTCGACTGGTTCGACGCGATCGCGACCGGGAACGACCGGCCGGCGCTTCACATCGTCGAGGCCGACGGGAGCGAGCGCTCGCTCACCTTCCGGGAGATGTCCGTCCGGTCGACCCAGGTGGCGGGCTGGCTGGCCGGGCAGGGCGTCGCCCGCGGCGACCGGCTGATCCTCATGCTGGGCAACCAGGTCGAGCTGTGGGAGACGATCCTGGCGGCGATGAAGGTCGGCGCCGTCATCATCCCCGCGACGACGCTGCTCGGGCCCGACGACCTGATCGACCGCGTCGAGCGCGGCGACGCGCGCCACGTGGTCGTGACGGCGGCCGACGCGGGCAAGTTCGACGCCGTGCCCGGCGACTACACCCGCATCGCCGTCGGCGGCCGGGTCGACGGCTGGCTCGACTACGGCGAGTCGGCAGACGCGCCGGATGCGTTCACCCCGGAGGGCGTCACGCGGGCCGACGACCCGCTGCTGCTCTACTTCACGTCGGGCACCACCGCCCGGCCGAAGCTCGTCGAGCACACGCACGCGTCCTACCCGGCCGGCCACCTCTCCACCATGTACTGGATCGGGATCCGGCCCGGCGACGTGCACCTGAACGTCTCGTCCCCCGGCTGGGCCAAACACGCGTGGAGCAACGTCTTCGCGCCCTGGAACGCCGAGGCGACGGTGATGATCGTGAACCAGCCGCGGTTCAACGCCGCCGGCCTGCTCGACCAGATGGTGCGCTGCGGCGTCACCACCTTCTGCGCGCCGCCGACGGTGTGGCGGATGCTGATCCAGGAGGATCTCGGCCGCTGGCGGGTGCCGGCGCGCGAGCTGGTGGCCGCCGGCGAGCCGCTCAACCCCGAGGTGATCGAGCAGGTGCGGGCGGCCTGGGGGATCACGATCCGCGACGGCTACGGCCAGACCGAGACGACGGCCCAGATCGGGAACCCGCCCGGCCAGCCGCTCAAGCTCGGATCGATGGGCCGGCCGCTGCCCGGCTACACCGTCGCCCTGATCGACCCGGTCACCGGCGAGGAGACGCCGGAGGGCGAGATCGCCCTCGACCTGCGGGCGCGGCCGCTCGCGCTCATGACCGGCTACCGCGACTCCGCCGAGCGCACGGCCGAGGCGACGGCGGGCGGCTACTACCACACCGGCGACGTCGCCGGCCGCGACGAGGACGGCTACATCACCTACGTCGGCCGCACCGACGACGTCTTCAAAGCCTCCGACTACCGCATCTCGCCGTTCGAGCTCGAGAGCGTCCTGATCGAGCACGAGGCGGTGGCCGAGGCGGCCGTCGTCCCGTCTCCCGACCCGCTGCGGCTGGCGGTGCCGAAGGCGTACGTGACGCTGGCGGCGGGCCACGAGCCGACCCGCGAGACGGCGCTCGCCATCCTCGGGTACGCCCGCGCCCACCTGGCGCCGTTCAAGCGCGTGCGCCGGCTGGAGTTCGCGCCGCTGCCGAAGACGATCTCCGGCAAGATCCGCCGGGTGGAGCTGCGCGCGCAGGAGTCGGAGCGGCTCGGAACCGGCAGGCTCGCCCCCGACCGCGCGCCCGGCGAGTTCTGGGAGGAGGACATCCCGGAGCTGCGCGCCTGACGCGGGGCCAGGCCCCGCGTCAAAAGCGTCACGGAAGGGTCACGCGGTCCGTTCGGGGTCTGACCCCGGTTGGAGCTCGGAGGAGGACCTCCCACAGCCGCGCGCCCGAAGCGGGGCCAGGCCCCGCCTCAAAAGCGTCACGGAAGGGTCACGCGGTCCGTTCGGGGTCAGACCCCGGTTGGAGCTGGGAGGAGGACCTCCCACAGCCGCGCACCCGAAGCGGGGCCAGGCCCCGCTTCACCTCCTCGACCGGCCCCGGACCGGGTGCGACCGAGCCGTCCGGCCCGCTCGTCGATCCAGACCTCGGCCCGCTCCCGCCAGCCGGCCGCCGCCCACGGCAGCTCCTGCACGGCTAGGAGAGAACGCGGCCGTCGAGCTCGCCGGGATCCAAGCCGAGGCCCGCAAGCGCCGTCGCCGCCACGTCCTGGACGTCGGCCTCGCCCGCGGGGTGCGCACCGCGGACGAGCACGAAGGCGTCGTCCTGCGTGTGCATGCCGGTGAGCCGGCCCTTGCCCTGCAGCTCCGTCGTGCGCACCGCACCCTTCAGATCCCAGCCGTTCCTCGAGACGAGCACGAGATCCGGCGCCCGCTCGGCGTGGGGGCCGGCGAACGCCTCCTCGCGCGTCGCCACCCGCTGCACGAACGGCAGCGCCTCGGCCCAGGCCCTGAGCTCGCCCCGCACCGCCTCGTACTCCGACGGCGGCACGATGCCGCCGGGCTCGCGGCCGGCCAGGTTGAGATACAGGCGGCCGGGATCCATGCAGTAGGCTCGCGTCCGCTCGGGCACGATCGACGCGATCGACTTGGCCGGCTCCTGCAGCGCGATCCACCCGTCGCGCTCGAGCCAGCGGTTCACGAACACCTCCTGATCGAGCCGGCAGAAGCCGTGATCGGACAGCAGCACGAGCAGGCAGTCGTCAGGCAGGCGCGCGACCAGCTCGCCGACCGAGGCGTCGACGGCGGCGTAGTAGTCGTGGAACCGGGTCGCCCAGGGCTCCTCGCCGCGCTCCATCTGCTCCCACAGGAAGTGGTGCAGGCGGTCGGTGCCGGTGAACGCGACGTAGAAGAGATCGCACTCCTCCCGGTCGAGCAGGTCGACCAGCACGCGGGTGCGGGCGGTGTGGTGCGCGAAGAGCTGCTCGCAGAACGCCTCGAGGTCCTTGTGGCCGAGGCCGAGGTCGACGTCGATCAGGTAGCCGCGCTCCTCCAGGAACGGGATCAGCGCCGGCGGCTGCACCGAGCGCTCGAGCGTCGGCGAGACGAAGCCGGAGACGAGGATGCCGCCGTCGTTCGGCTGGGCCGGGTAGGTGCCCGGGATGTTGACGACGACGGAGCGCATCCCCGCCCGGGCCGCCCGCACCCACACCTGCGGCTCGGTGATCGTGTGCACGTTCGTGAAGGTCAGATCCCAGGTGCCGGTCTTGCGCTCGACGAACCCGAAGACGCCGTGGCGGCCCGGGTTCACCCCGGTCGATGCGCTCGCCCAGGAGACGGAGGAGATCGGCGGCAGCGGCGCCCGCGCCGACATCAGCGTGCCCTGGCGCGACAGCTCGCCGAGGTGCGGCAGCGCGCCCTCGGCGATGCGCCGGCGGAGATAGCTCGCGGGCGTCCCGTCGAGCCCGATCACGCACACGCGCGGCCGGCGCACGGCTACATGTAGCCCAGGTCCTCGAGGCGGGCGGCCACGGCGGCCTCCTCGTCCTCGGAGTAGACCTCGTCGTCCTCGCCGGCCTCGTCCTGCTCGTCGGAGGCGGCGGGCTCTTCGCGCGGATCGGGGCGCTCGACCGTCACTCCGGCGGCTTGACCTCGTTCGTGAGCCGGTCGACGGCCTCGGCGTCGGGAAAGGCGTAGTTGATCTTCACGAACGCCTCCCACTTGTCCGGCAGGGCGTCCTCCGGGTAGATCGCCTCGACCGGGCACTCGGGCTCGCAGGCTCCGCAGTCGATGCACTCCTCGGGATCGATCACGAGCATGCGGGCGAATTCATGGATGCAGTCCACCGGGCACACGTCGATGCAGGACTTGTCCTTCAGGTCGATGCACGGCTCGGCGATGATGTAGGTCACAGGCGGTCTCCAGAAGCTTCCGTCGGGAGGCCGGAAGTCTAACGAACGAGGTCGCTGACGAGGTCACCCAGACGCGCCGCCAGCACCGACCGCGGCACCACCCTGGCGAACCCGGCCCGGCGGGCCTCGCGCAGCAGCGCGGCGTCGGTGTGACGCCCGAACCCGAGCACCGGAACCGCCCCGGCGGCGGCGACGACGCCGGCCGGGTCGCACCGGTTCACATCGGCCACCACCAGGTCGGCGGGGTCGCCCGCGGCGGCGAGTCGGTGCCCGGACGCGGCCAGCATCGCCTCGATCTTGGCACGGAAGAAGAGGTCGACGTCGGCGAGCGCGACGGTGGCCATCAGCCCGTGAACTGGCCGACCCAGGAGTTGACCAGGTAGGTCTTGTCGAAGAAGACGAGCAGCCCGGCCGCGATCAGGACGCCGCCGGACACGATCCGGACGACGCCGTAGCGGTCGCGCACCACACGCGCGGCCGACATCACCCGGCCGAGGGCGACCCCGGCGACCAGGAACGGCACCGCCAGGCCGGCCGCGTAGGCGGCCAGCAGGCCGGCGCCGCGCGCGGCGGTGGCGCCCGTCGCGGCGAGCGTCAGGATCGAGCCGAGCACCGGGCCGATGCACGGCGTCCAGGCCAGGCCGAAGGCGCCGCCGAGGAGCAGCGACGAGCCCGACGCGCGGGCGCCCTCGACACCGGGCGCGAACGTCCGCTCGAGGACCGGGATCGGGATCAGCCCGAGCATCACGAGCCCCATCGCCACGATGAGGATGCCGGAGAGCTTGATCAGCTCGGTGCGGTGATCGCTCAGCGTCCCGCCCGCGAGCCCCGCCCCCGCTCCCAGGGCGATGAACACCGCCGAGAACCCGAGCACGAACGGGATCGACGCGATCAGCGCCCGGCGGGGATCGGTCGAGCGCGCCCCGATCGCACCCAGGTACGCGGGGACCAGCGGAAGCACGCACGGGGTGGCGAACGAGAGCAGCCCGGCCGAGAACGCGACCGCCGCCGCCTTCATTCGAATCCCCGCAGGTCGGCGTCGATCCTGGCGGCCGCGGCGGCGTCGATCGTGGGCGGGCGCGGCGGCGGGCCGCGGCGGCCGCGCCAGCGCAGCGTCAGCGCCGTGGCCAGGCCCACGCCGCCGGCGAGCACGGCGCCGGGAACGACCCACGCCAGCAGGTCGAACCCCTGCTTGGGCGGAGAGGCCAGGATCTCGTTCCCGAACTGGGCGATCAGGCGGTTCTTCACCTGCCCCGACGTCCACCCCGCCCTGCACCACGAGTGCAGGTGCGCGCGGATGTTGTCGGCGATGCTCGACTGCGAGTACGCCAGCACCTGGTGGCAGGTGGGGCACATGAGCTGTGTCTCCATCCCGGGCTCGGACCAGCCGTCGCACGCCTCGGCGGCGGCCGGGAAGGCCAGCAGCGCGACCAGCGCGAGCACCGCTGCCAGCGCGCCCCGCCGGCTCATGCCGAGCCCCCGCGCAGGAGCGGCGCGAGCGCCGCGTCCAGCATCGGCGCGTCGATCTGGGTCGTGAACATCTTCTGCACCGCGCCCGCCCGGTTGATCACGAAGGTGACCGGGAAGCCGCTCGTCACACCCCAGCGGTTGGTGACGTCGTTGGACGAGTCGTGCACGAGGGCGTAGTTCACATGCAGATCGCGGGCGAACGTGCGGGCGTCGCTGGCGAAGTCCTGCGAGTCGACGCCGACGACGGCCACGCCGCGCGGGCCGTAGCGGGACTGGATCTCGTTGAACGTCGGCGCCTCGAGCTTGCACGGCGGGCACCACGACGCCCAGAAGTTCAGGACCACGATCTTGCCGCGGTAGCTCGCGAGCGAGACGACGCCGCGCCTGGTGAGGCTGGGCAGCGTGAAGTCCGGCGCGGCGGGGCGCTGACCGTCGTTCAGCTCGGCGGCGACCGTGGTCGAGCCGTCGAGAAGGCCGCGCGCGAACAGCCCGATCAGGGCGGCCAGCAGCACGACGGCCGCCGCCTGCAGCGCCAGTCTCACACCTCGCGGCACACCCCGAAGCGTAGTGGATGCCTCATCCTGCGGCGGTCGGCGGCCTCACGCGGCCTCCGACCGCCGCTCCGCTTCGGAGCTAGTCCCCCATGTGCGACCCGACCCGGGTGTACGGGCGCCACGGCACCCGCTCCCACTCGGTCCCGTGGCACATCGGGCACACCGGCAGCGACCGGTACACGGTCACCCCGTACCCGCACCCTTCACACCGGAACTCGCCCTTCGCC
Organism: uncultured Actinomycetes bacterium; assembly: GCA_963843705.1. Lineage (GTDB taxonomy): Bacteria > Actinomycetota > Thermoleophilia > Gaiellales > JAICJC01 > JAICJC01. The sequence goes on along the minus strand of CAWJLQ010000001.1, from coordinate 471,377 downwards.
CGCGCGCCGGCAACCCATGCCCCGCCAGCCGCGAGACCGTCCTTGTTCAGCGTCGACTCCACTGCGCGCTCCTCGCTAAGGAGCTTGTAGGGTAGCCGCTCCCAGGCTGCCGCTCAATACGAAATTAACACCGAGCCCGTCTGCGGCTTACCCGCACGAACCTGTCTCCGCGTTCCGACGGCGCCGATATGCTCCCCGCCGTGACCACGCAGAAGGCGACGCTGAAGCCGTACCTGGACGAGATCCGCGGATGGGTGGAGCAGGGCCGGACCGACGTCTGGATCGCCCACACCCTGAATTCGACGCCGGCGTCGATCTCGGCGTTCCGCTCCCAGCACGGGATCCTGCGCCGCGACGCCGCCGAGGGGCGGGGATCCGCGGTGCCGCCGCCCGTGATCCCGCCGGACGCGCCGCCGGAGGAGCCGGACGCGAAGCCGCGCCGGCGGCGGTCGAAGAAGTCCACGGGGGCGCCGCCCCTGTCCGCGCCGCTGCCGGACGCACCCGCGGCCGAGGCGGCCGCCGACGCGAACGGCGAGGAGGGCACCGGCCGGCGCAGGCGCCGCCGCGGCGGCCGCGGCCGCAAGCAGCAGACCGGCTACGAGGCGGTGCTCGACACGGGCGAGGAGGGCTACGGCTTCTGGCTCGACGGCGCCGTGCGCGACGACCCGGTGTTCGCGGAGCACTGGGCGAGGCGGCGCGCGCTCATCGTGCGCGTGGAGCAGGATCAGATCGTGATCCGCCCCGACGACCGTGAATAACGGTGCCTGGCACCGGTTGTTTCACGCTCCGCGGAAGTCGATCGCGTCGCGGGCGACGCGGGCGAACGCGGCCGGCTGGACGATCGAGAGGTCGTACGCCCACGGCTCTGGCGTGACCCGCTCGGCGACGTCGCGGCACCAGGGCTCGCTCGAGGCGTAGACCGCCGCCAGCCGGGTGAGGTCGAACGACTGGCCGACGCGGCGCACGATCTCGGCGTCGAGCTCGGCCACCAGCGTCTCCACGACGCCGCGCCGGCGGGCGGTGAGCTCGAGCGCGCGCAGGCGGCGCATCCCCTCATCCCACTCGACCATCGCCAGCTCCACCGCCGCCGTCACGGCGTGCAGCACTCCTCGGCGGGGAAGAGCGGCGCCGCCTCGGCCACGATCCTGCGCCCGAACGCGTAGCCGGGCTCGGCCAGCGCGAAGGCGGCGTGGGCGTGCAGGCACTTGACGGCGCCGTCGCGGGCCGTACCGCCGACGCCGAGCGCAAGGCTCGCCCCGCCGTCGGCCATCCGCTCGGCGGGGCGGCGCAGCGCCCGCTGCCGGTCGGCGCCCGCGCGGTACTCGGCGGCGGCCGCGCCGCCCGCCTCCACCAGCCGCTCGTAGCGGTCGACCCCGCCGGCCGACTCGAGCGCGCCGATCCGGGCGACGGCGTGCGGGCAGGTGAGGAAGTAGGTCGTCGGGAACGGGGTGCCGTCCTCCAGGTAGGCCGGCTGCTCGATCACGGCCGGCCGGCCGAACGGGCAGCGCGCGGCCACCGCCGGCCCCCCGCGGGGCGGCCGGCCCAGCTGGCGGGAGATGACGTCGTGGTCGTCGATCCCGTCAGGGTAGATGATCCCCTGATGCGACTCACCGACCTCAGCGCGCTCGCCGCACGGCTCGACGGCGTCACCGAGCGGCGACGCGGCGGGCTGCTCCACTGGCGGTACCACGGCCGTCTGGTTGCCCGGCAGCTCGACGACACACACATCGTCATCCGGGCGTCGTTCGGGTCCCGGGAGTTCCTGCTGCGCTCCTTCCCCGAGACGTTCTCGGTGCCGCCGCGCTACGCCAAGCACATGATGGTCGTCGCCGACCTCGCGGCCGGGAACGCGGACGCGATCGAGGACGCCGTCGTCGGCGCGTGGGAGCTGCAGTCCGGCCGCTAGCGCCCTACCGGCACGAGCCGCCGGCGACGCCCTTCACCACGATGGCCTGCTCGTGGGGGAAGATCCAGCCGCAGCCGCGGGCGACGCGGATGATCTCCGCCCGCGTGTGCAGCGCCGCCTCCAGGCCGAGCAGCTGCTGGTGCCGGCGGTCGAGTGCGGCCACCCTGGTGCGCCCGGCGGCCAGCTCGCTGCGCAGCCGCAGCTCCTTCTGCAGCGGGCCGACGTAGAGCGCGGCGATCAGGACCAGGACCGCGCCGGCGACGACCCGGCCCGTCGTCAGCCCACGTCGCAGAGTCCGCGTTCGCGCCGGTGCCACCCGGCCTCGTTCGACGCCGCGGCCCGGAGTCCTACTCGACGGTGCGCACGACGATGTGGTCGGTCGTGCCCGGCCGGTTCAGGCGTGTCCCGCCGGACAGCACCACCCGCTGCCCGGGCACCGCCAGGCCGCTCGCCCGGATCGCGTCCACCGTCCGCCGCCATAGATCCTCGGTCGAGGTGGCGGCGTCGATCACGATCGGCACCACCGCCCACTCGAGGGCGAGCTGCTGCAGCACGACCGGGTCGGGGCTGGCGGCCACGATCGCCCGCCGGGGCCGGAACTTCGACACGTTGCGCGCCGTCGAGCCCGACTGGGTCGGACAGGCGATCAGCGCCGCGTCCAGATCCTCGGCCACGTCGCAGACGGCGTGGGCGAGGATCGTGCCCATGTCGCCGTGGCGGCGGCGGCCGGGGTCGTGGTAGGCGAGCGACGGCTCGACCGCGCGGGCGATCCGGTTCATCGTCGAGACGGCCTCGAGCGGGTAGGCGCCCACCGCCGTCTCGCCCGAGAGCATGACGGCGGAGGTGCCGTCGAGGACGGCGTTGGCGACGTCGGACGCCTCCGCCCGGGTCGGCTCGGGCTGGTGGATCATCGACTCGAGCATCTGGGTGGCCGTGATCACGGCCCGGCCGGCCTCGCGGCCCATGCGGATGATCTGCTTCTGCACGAGCGGCACCTCCGCCGCGCCGATCTCGACGCCGAGGTCGCCGCGCGCGACCATGACGGCGTCGCTCGCGGCCACGATCTCGTCCAGGTTCTCGATCGCCTCGGACTTCTCGATCTTGGCCACGATCCGGGCCGGCGAGCCGGCCGCCTCGATCCGCCGGCGCAGGTCGTGGACGTCGGCGGCGCGGCGCACGAACGAGAGCGCCACGTAGTCGACGCCGAGCCCGAGCGCGAAGGCGAGGTCGTCCTCGTCCTTCTCGGTCAGGGACGGGATCGGAAGCGGTGTGCCCGGCAGGTTCACGCCCTTCCCGGACGAGATCAGCCCGCCCACCTCGACCCGCGTCTGGACGCGATGGCCGTCGATCGAGACGACGCGCGTACGCACCATGCCGTCGTTGATGAGGATCTCGCGCCCCGGCGACACCACGCCGGCGAGCCCTGCGAACGTCAGGTCGATGTCGCCCCGCGCGCCGTCGCCCCGCGGCGAGAACACCAGCATGTCGCCCGGGTTCACCGACCGCGGCTCGCGGATGCGGCCGATGCGGATCTTCGGGCCCTGGAGGTCGGCCATCACCGCCAGCGGCCGGCCGATCATCGCCTGGGTGCGCCGCACGACGTCGACCACCCCGCGGTGCGTCTCGTGGTCGCCGTGGGAGAAGTTCAGCCGGGCAGCGTCCATGCCCGTCCAGGCGAGCTGCTCGATCATCTCGGGATCGGACGAGCGGGGCCCGATCGTGCAGACGATCTTGGTGCGGCGCGTGCGGAGCTCCGTCACCGGGTCGCGTGCGATGCCGCGAGCGCCGCGAACGCCCCGCGGCCGGCGTAGCGGGCCGAGCCGGCCAACTCCTCCTCGATGCGGATGAGCTGGTTGAACTTGGCCACGCGGTCGGTGCGCGCCGGCGCGCCGGTCTTGATCTGGCCGCAGCCGACGGCGACCACAAGGTCGGCGATGGTCGTGTCCTCGGTCTCGCCGGAGCGGTGCGAGATGACCGAGGTGTAGGCCGACGAGGTCGCCATGCGGACGCAGTCGAGCGTCTCGGAGAGCGTCCCGATCTGGTTCAGCTTGACGAGGATCGAGTTGGCGACGCCGCGGCGGATGCCCTCGCCCAGTCGCTCGACGTTCGTGACGAAGATGTCGTCGCCGACCAGCTGCACGCGGCCGCCGAGCCGCTCCGTCATGAGCTCCCAACCGTCCCAGTCATCCTCGGCCAGGCCGTCCTCGATCGAGACGATGGGGTAGCGGGCGGCGAGATCCTCGTACAGGTCGACCATCTCGGCGGACGAGAGCGTGCGCCCTTCCGCCGCCAGCTGGTAGGCGCCGTCGCGGTAGAACTCGCTCGAGGCCGGGTCGAGGGCGACCATCACCTCGTCGCGATGGCCGGCCGCCTCGGCCGCCTCGAGGATGGCCGCGATCGCCGCCTCGTTCGACTCCAGGTCGGGCGCGAACCCGCCCTCGTCGCCGACGTTCGTCTGCAGGCCGCGGCCGTGCAGGAGCGTCTTCAGCGCGTGGTAGGTCTCGGCGCAGATGCGCACCGCCTCGGTGAACGACTCCGCCCCCACCGGGACGACCATGAACTCCTGGAAGTCGATCCGGTTGTCGGCGTGCACGCCGCCGTTCACGACGTTCATCATCGGCACCGGCAGCAGGTGGGCGTCCGCGCCGCCGATGTAGCGGTAGAGCGAGAGGCCGGCGTCGTCGGCGGCCGCCTTCGCGGTCGCGAGGGACGCGCCGAGGATCGCGTTCGCGCCCAGGTTGCCCTTGTTCGGGGAGCCGTCGAGCTCGATCAGCACCGCGTCGACCAGACGCTGGTCGGTGGCGTCGAGCCCGGCGAGCGCCGTCGCGATCGACGAGTTCACGTGGCCGACGGCCGCAAGGACGCCCTTGCCGCCGTACCGGGCCGCGTCGCCGTCGCGCAGCTCCACCGCCTCGTGCACGCCCGTCGAGGCGCCGGACGGCACCGCCGCCCGCCCGCCGGCGCCCGTCTCGAGCACGACCTCGACCTCCACGGTCGGGTTGCCGCGCGAGTCCAGGATCTCACGGCCGGTGACGGAAACGATCGCGCTCATCTCGTCCGGGGCGGGATACTAGCTAGGAGCGCCGGGGGTGTAGGGCAGCGCGATCGTGTCGGAGTGGCCGTTCCAGCGCAGGGTGAAGATCCAGCAGCCGGCGGCGGGGACGTCGTCGAGCGACGGGTAGATCTCGCCCGGTGAGGAGTCGGCCGGCCAGAGACTCGAGACGGCATGGGCGGAGCCGGCGAGAGGCTCCGCGTGGATCCGCAGGGGCTTCCCCTGACGCGGGTCGCGGACGATCCACAGGATCTTGTTGCCGCGGCGTCTCGGGACGCCCGCACGCAGCGGGTGGCTGAAGAGGACGGCGACGACGCTCGAATTGCTCGACACGGCGTACGGGATCGTGGCGGCGAACCGCGGCGAGGAGTCCGCGAAGGCCGGGGCCGTCCAACCCGGCATGCCTCCGCGCCGGATCGGCGTCGCGCGACAGCTCGCCGGCTGCGACACGGCGGGTGAAGAGACCGGGGCCGAGGAAGCGCTCGCGGGCGAGGAACTCGAGCTGCCGCAGGCGCCGCCACCGAGACACAGCCCGAGCACGACGAGAGGGATGGAGAGACGGGAGGACGTACCTCCCCATCCCCCGCCGCAGGCGAGACGTCACACATGGACGCGACCTCGGCCGTCGCGATGGGACGCCGCCGGCACCAGCGTTTGCCGAACACGCGCCGGGCTGAGCAGAGCGCCCGGACGCCGGGCCATCTCGTGGCCCGCTGCATAAAGGTGCCTGGCACCGGTTATTCACGGCCTACGCCCCCTGTAGGGCGGCCTACGCCCCCTGTAGGGCGGCCTTCGCCCGCCGGTACCAGGCGTCCTGCGCCTCCAGGTCGAGCGCCGTCCACTCCTCGCCCGCCTCGGCCGCCAGCCGCTCGGCGGCGGTGACCCGGTCGCGGAAGCGGCCGGCGGCGGCGCGCAGCGCCAGCTCGGGGTCGACGTTCGCGAGCCGCGCCACGTTCGTCGCCGCGAACAGCAGGTCGCCCAGCTCGTGCACGACCTCGCTGTCCGGCTCGTGCTCGGCCTGCGGCGGCGGGGCGGCGTCGAGCGCCGCCCGCAGCTCGCGCAGCTCGTCGGCCAGGTCGGCCCACGCCCCGTCCCACGCGTGCCAGTCGAAGCCGACCGCCGAGGCCCGCCGCTGCATCTTGCGGGCGTAGAGCAGCGCGGGCAGGACGCCGGGGACGTCGTGGAAGATGCCCTCCCGCCCCTCCTGGTCGCGCTTGATCTCCTCCCAGTTGCGGCGCACGGCGCCGGCGGTCTCGGCCTCGCGCTCGCCGAACACGTGCGGGTGGCGGCGGATCAGCTTCGCGGTGATCCCGGACGCGACGGCGGCCAGGTCGCCGGCGCCGTCCTCCTCGCAGAGCAGCGCCAGGAAGAACGTCTGGAAGAGCAGGTCGCCCAGCTCGTCGACCAGCTTCGCGCCGGTACCGGCGGCGGCGGCCTCGGCCACCTCGTACGCCTCCTCGACGGTGTGCGGGACGATCGTGCCGACCGTCTGCTCGCGATCCCACGGGCAGTCGCGCCGCAGCCGCTCGGTCAGGCCCTGCAGAGCCACCATGGCGTCGGCCAGCAGCAGGCGGTCGAGCGCCGCGCCGTCCGGCACCGTCTCGTCCCAGGCGCGCGAGGCGAGCAGGACCTGCAGCCGCTCGCCCGACGCCGCCGCCACGGGCGCATCCGGGTCGACGGCGACGCCGTGCGCGCCGAGCCACTCCGCCAGCGGCTCGCCGGGCGGGAGCGCCACCGGCCCGGCCGACTCGAGCGCCCGCCACGACGCCAGCGGGATCAGGGCGGGATCGCCCGGTCCGAGCGCGATCAGCGTGGCCACGGCGCGAGTCTAGTGAACGCTGCTCAGGTGGCGGGCGCGGTCGCCGTGCCGCCGCCCGAGTTCGTCGACGGCACCGACGTCTTCGGCGGCGCGTACCCGGGGGCGTACTTCGTGATCTTCTTCTGCTGGTTCTCGAGCCCCTTCACGACCTTCGTCAGGTGCGCGGTCTGGCGGCTCTGCAGCAGCTGGCTCTTGATCTGCGCCTGCACCGAGGCGAACGACTTCTGCTGGCCGCCCTTCACCACGTCGGCGGTCGGGCGGATGATGAAGTAGCAGGTGGGCTTGCACTTGCCCTTGAGCGACGAGGTCGCGTAGGCCTTGTCGACCGCGACCAGCCCGGAGAGCTGGTTCGTCTTCAGGCTGAAGGCCGCGTCCTGGAACGCCTTGTCGATCTGCCCCTTCGTGGCCACGAAGGGCTCGTGCGCCGCGCTGTCGTCGATGGAGCCGCTCGAGACCGACGCGAAGCTCTTGCCGGAGGCAAGCGCAGAGTGCGCCTTGTCGGCGAGCGCCTTGGTCGGCACGAGCACGTAGTCCACCTTGCGCGTGTCGGCCGCCGTCGTGTACTGCGACTTGTGGCTGTTGTAGTAGTTCTGGACGTCCTTGGCGGTGACCTTGACCTGGTCCTTGACCTTGGTCTCGATCTTCTGCTCGAGCAGCTGGAGCTCGAAGTTCGCGTTCACGTCGGTCTGCGAGAGGTGGTAGAGCTTGAGGTCGGCCTCGTACTTGGACCTGTCGCCCGAGTAGTACTGCTGGATCGTGCTCGCGATCTGAGCCTGCACCTGCTTGGGGGTCACCGTCACGCCGAGCTGCTTGGCGATGTTGTGCACCTGGGCGTCCGTCACGAGATAGGCCAGCGTCGGCTGCACGATGCTGCTCGTGTAGGTGGCCGAGCCCACCGCGGGCACCTTCTGCTTCTTCACCTTCAGCGCCACGATCTGCTGCTGGATCAGGTGATCCAGCTGGTCCTTGGTGATGTGCGTCTGGCCGACGACGGCGACGTCGCCCGAGGCAAGCTTCGCCGCGCCGGTGGATCCGGACGAGGAGCCGCCGCAGGCGGTTGCCAGCGCGGCAAGGGCGGCCACAGCGGCCGCGGCGACGATGCGGAGTGTTCGGCCCATCACGAACTACGCCGCGAGTCCGCGGCGCAGGTCGAGTATAGCATCGAGCACTTCCAGCCCCTGGTGCACACGCGGCCGGACGGCGGGCGGCTCGGGCGCCGGGCGGAGGGAGAGCTCGCGCGTCTGCACCGAGTAGCGCACCGTCGGGAACCGCTCCCGCAGCGCCCGCATCTCGGCCGACCCCAGCTGCACCGGACCGACCGAGAACGTGCCTCCGCGCAGCGCCGCCGAGGCGATGCCCATGTCGGCGCAGACGAGCCGCAGCTCCTGGATCGCGAGCAGGTTTGCGACCGGCTCCGGCAGGGGCCCGAAGCGGTCGGCCAGCTCGGCCTCGAGCTCCCGCAGCTCGGAGCGGTCGGCGGCCAGGGCGACGCGGCGGTGCAGGTCGATCTTGACGGCCTCGAGCGGCACATAGTCCGCCGGCACGTAGGCGTCCACCTGCGCCTCGACCCGCACGGGGCGGGCGGCGACCGGCGGGGCGCCCTGCAGCTCGGCCACGGCCTCGGCCAGGAGCTCGCAGTAGAGCTCGAACCCGACGGCGGCGACATGTCCGGACTGCTCGTCGCCGAGCAGGTTTCCCGCTCCGCGCAGCTCGAGGTCGCGCATCGCGATCCGGTAGCCGGAGCCGAGCTCGGTGTAGTCGGCGAGCGTCGAGAGACGGTGGCGGGCCTCCTCGGAGAGCTCGCGCCGGTCCGGGTAGAAGAGGAACGCGTGGGCGACGGCGTCCGAGCGGCCGACGCGGCCGCGGATCTGGTAGAGCTGGGCCAGGCCGAGCGTGTCGGCGCGCTCGACGACCAGCGTGTTGGCCGCGGGGATGTCGAGCCCCGACTCGATGATCGTCGTCGAGACGAGCACGTCGTGGTCGCCGCGCAGGAACTGCATCATCACGCCCTCCAGCTGGCGCTCGGCCATCTGGCCGTGGGCGACGCCGACGCGCAGCTCCGGCACCCACCGGCGCACGCGCTCGGCCACGTCCTCGATCGACTCCACGCGGTTGTGCAGGTAGAACGACTGGCCGCCGCGGGCGCGCTCGCGCCGCAGCGCCGCCGCGATCAGCTCCTCGTCGAACTCGCCGACGTGGGTCTTGATCGGGTGGCGGCCGTGCGGCGGTGTCGTGATCACGCTGATGTCGCGCAGGCCGGACAGGCTCATGTGCAGGGTGCGCGGGATCGGCGTCGCCGACATGGCGAGGACGTCCACCTCCAGCCGCAGCTGGCGCAGGAGCTCCTTCTGGGCGACCCCGAAGCGCTGCTCCTCGTCCAGCACGACCAGGCCCAGGTTCTGGGGCACGACGTCGCGTGAGAGCACACGGTGCGTGCCCACCAGCACGTCCACCTTGCCGGCGGCGAACTCGGCCAGCACCTGCTTGACCTCGGACGGCGCGCGGAACCGCGACACCATCTCGACGCGCACGGGGAAGTCGCGGAAGCGGTCGCGCAACGTGGCGGCGTGCTGCTGGGCGAGGATCGTCGTCGGCACGAGCATCAGCACCTGGCGGCCGGCCGAGGCGACCTTGAACGCCGCCCGCACCGCCACCTCGGTCTTGCCGAACCCCACATCGCCGCAGACGAGCCGGTCCATCGGCTGGGGCGCCTCGAGGTCCTCCTTCACGGCGTCGATCGCGACCTCCTGGTCGTCCGTCTCGTCGAACGGGAACGACGCCTCGAGCCGCGCCATCCACTCGTCGTCGCCGCCGAGGGGCGAACGCGTGGCCGTCTGGCGGCGGGCGTACAGGGCGAGCAGCTCGCCGGCCAGCTCGCGTACCGCCACCCGGGCGCGGCTCTTGAGCGTCCCCCACGCCTTGCCGCCGAGCTTCGCGAGCGCCGGCGCCTTGCCGTCGGCGCCGACGTATCGGCTGACCTTGGCCAGCTGGTCGTGCGGGACGTACAGGCGGTCGTCGCCGCGGAACTCCAGGTAGAGGTAGTCGCGGACGACCCCGCCCACCTCCTTCGTGTCGAACCGGATGAAGCGGCCGACGCCGTGATCCTCGTGCACCACGTAGTCGCCGCTGCGCAGGTCGGCCACCGTCGAGAGCGCCCGGCCGCCGAAGCGGGCCGGCCCGCGCGGGCCGCGCCGGCGCAGCAGCTGCGCGGCCGGGAGCACGGCCAGCCGCAGCCCCGGGGAGACGAACCCGTGGCGCAGCGGCGAGACGCAGAACGCGACGCCGGCCTCGTCCGGCCCGGCACCGCCGGGAGCGGGCAGGCCCGCCTCCACGCGGCGCAGCGACATGTGCGTCCGCCGGGCCTCGCCCAGGTGGGCGAAGCAGACCAGCACGCGGTATCCGGCGCGCACCAGCGCGCGCAGCTCGTTCTCGGCCTCGGCGATGCCGGTCGAGGCGAGCGCCGGCCGCTGTGCCTCGAACTGGTACGGCTGGCCGAGCGGCATCTCCTCGAGCGCGGCGACGGACTCGATCAGGTCGGCGACCACGCCGGCGGCCACGTAGCCGCGGGCGCGCACCGCCGGGTCGCGAAGGTGATCGGCGACCTCGGCATGCGTGCCTTCGACGGCAGCGACGAGCTCTCCCGGGTTCCAGGCACAGACGGCGGCGGAGGCGGCCAGCTCGGGGGCGAGCGGTACCAGCCCGGCGGGGATGAACGGCCCGCCGTCGTCGTCCTGCCCCCAGGCGGTCTGCTCGGGGTCAGACCCCGCGTACTCGGCCGCCGGGTGCACGAGAACGCGGTCGCAGTCGCGCAGCGACCGCTGCGTGAACACGGAGAACGCCGACAGGCGCTCCACCTGGTCGCCGAAGAACTCGATCCGGACCGGCTCCCGCCCGGTCGACGGGAACACGTCCACGAGGCCTCCGCGCACGGAGAACTGGCCCCGCTCCTCGACCGTGGCCGCGCGCTCGTACCCCGCCTCTGCGAGGGCGCGGACGAGATCGTCGAGCGGGAGCTCCTCGCCCAGCTCGAGCGCGACGGGCGCCGGCCGCCGCCCCGGCGGTTCGACGCGCTCGATCAGCGCGTCGGCGGAGACGGCGACGAGGCCGCCGGCCGCGAGCGCATGCAGGCCGCGGTGGCGCTCGCCGACGAGGTGCGGTGCCGGCTCGAGGCCGCTGCCCCAGGCGGCCCCGCGCGACGGCAGGAACGCGGCCGTGTCCGGCGGCAGGTAGGCCGCGGCCGCCTCGGCCAGCGCCCGGGCGGCGTCGTCGTCGGAGACGACCACGGCGAGCGCGCGCGGCTCGGCCCCAGCGCGGGCGTGCCAGAGCGCCGCCACGACGGCCGGCAGGATCGGCTCGGACACGCGTGCACGGGTGACCCCACCGGCGGTGCGCCCGGCGTAGGCGGCGAACGACTCGTCGTGCAGGAGGTAGGCGAGCGCGAGCTCCGCCCCCGCGAGCGGGGCGTCCACCTGCTGCTCCAAGCCGTCCACACCGGCATGGTAGGCTCCGTGCCGCCATGCCGACGGAGGTCTTCGAGTGCGTCGCCTGATCGTCTCGCTGTACGCCTTCGCGCTCATGCTCGCGCTTCCCGCAGCGGCCTTCGCAGCGGCGAGCAACAACGAGGGCAAGCCGAGCGGCCACGACTGGACGATCACCGCGATCTTCGTCGTCGCGCTGTCGATCCCCGCGCTGCTCACGTTCCTCACGCTGATCGACATCGCCCGTGGCAAGCACACCCAGCGCCACGACTGACGCCTTCCTGGCCGAGCTCTCCGAGCTCCTGCGGATCGAGTCGGTCTCGAGCGACGGCGCCCATCCGGCGGAGCTGCGCACGGCCGCCGACTGGATCGCGGCGCTGATCGGCGGGGACGCGTCGGTCACGACGGCGCACGGCAACCCGCTGGTCGACGGGACGATCCCGGCGTCGAGGCGGGACGCCGCAACCGTGATCGCCTACGGCCACTACGACGTGCAGGCCGTCGGCCCGCTCGAGCTGTGGGAGAGCCCGCCGTTCGAGCCCACGATTCGCGACGGGTGGATGCACTGCCGCGGCGTCACCGACGACAAGGGCAACTTCTACGCCGTCCTGCGGGCGGCGCTCGATCTCGCCGCCGCGGGCGAGCTGGGCGTGAACGTGCGCGTCTTCGCCGACGGCGAGGAGGAGATCGGCGGCCACTCCGTCATCCACCACCTGAACGGGGTCGAGGGCGACTTCGCCGGCGCACTGATCTTCGACGGCGGCATGGTCGACGCCCGCCGCCCGGCGATCACCACCGGGCTGCGCGGCCTCGTCGGTGCCCAGCTGCGCCTGCGCACCGGCCGCCGCGAGCTGCACTCCGGCATGTACGGCGGCGCCGCCGCGAACGCCGTGCACGAGCTGCACGCGGTGCTCGGGCGGTTGATCGACCTGCCCGCTGACTTCGCGGAGGGGATCGCGCCGGTCACCGACGAGGAGCGCTCGGACTGGACGGCGCTGCCGGCCGGACCGGACGTGCTCCGCGACGCGGGGGCGCTGCCGCTCGACACGGCCGCCGGCGCCGAGTTCTACGAGCGCACCGGCGCTCGGCCCTCGCTCACGGTGCACTCGGTCGGCGCCGGCGACCCGACGCTGCACAAGACCAGCATCGTGCAGGAGGCGCTGGCGTCCGTCTCGCTCCGGCTCGCCCCGGGCCAGGACGCCGAGGCGATGTCCGAGCGCTTCGAGCAGCTCCTGCAGAGCGCGATCCGCGAGGGCGTGAGCCTGGACGTGGACATGTGGCCGGCCGCGCAGCCGGCCTGGATGGATCCGCACGACCCGGTGCTGCGGGCCGGCTTCGAGGCGATCGAGCACGCCACCGGCGTCCGCCCCCTGGCGGTGCGCTCCGGCGGCACGATCCCGGTCGCGGCCGCCTTCACCGCGCGCGGCATCCCCACGATCCTGTCCGGGTTCGGGACGGACGACGACAACATCCACTCGCCGAACGAGCGGATGGAGCTGCGCAGGCTCGACTGGGCGTACGCCTCGGCCCGCGAGATCCTCCAGGCGCTGCCGGGCGCCGTCTGATCCCGTCCGGTTTTGGCCGGTTGGGGCTTTACTCCGTCCGCGGTTCTCGATACGCTTGCGGCCGCATGCGCACCGTTGCGAGGGGAATGAGCGAGTATCAGGTGCGGGCGCGGCTGTACGACCCGCCCGAGGGCGTGCGCCGGCTCGACTCGAAGCTGGCCTGCTGGCGGATCGCGAACGGCGCCCACATGCGCGGCGAGGAGATGCGCCAGGCCTTCGAGACGCGGCTCGACAAGCGTGTGCCCGACGTCGTGGCCGCCCCGCAGTCGGGCAAGGGGCCGCGCATCCGCCTGATCGCGTAGCGCCTAGTCGGGGATCTGCCGCGTCGCCGCGCGGTAGCCCGCATATGCGCCCGCGCCGATGACGCCGACGGTCAGCACGAGCCGGCGCAGCCGGCGCCGCTTCTTCGGTTGGGGTGACTGTGCGGCTGCATAGCCGGCGGCCATCGCCGCCGCAGCGCGGCGCAACTCTGCCCACAGCCGCTCGTCGGTCACGGCGCCGGCGAGGTCGTCGGAGCCGCGCAGCCGGTCGCGCGCCGCGGTCAGGGCGTCGCGCCCCTCGGCCACGTGGCCCTTCACGCGGGGGTCGGACGCGGCCAGCCGGGCATGCCGCACCGCCTCGGGGGCCGACCTCCCGATGTGCACCGCCGTCGCCGTGCGCCGCGGGTTTCGGGCCAACTTCCAGCCGATCTTCGCCGCCAGCCGCGGGTTCTTGCGTGCCAGCTTCAGTCCCAGAGTCGTCTTGCTCATGCCCGCACCATACCCGGTCGCGGCCTGCGCCGAAACGGTCACATCGGCCCGGCGCCGTTCCAGCGCCGCATGGCGGCGTCCACGCCCTCGCGCACGACGTCCAGAGCGCACTCGGCTCCGCGGGCGACGAGCGCCTCGACGTCGACGTCGGCAGGGAACGGTGTCAGCACCCAGTCGGCCACCGGCCGGCGATCGCCGCGCTCGGGCCGGCCGACGCCGATCCGGACGCGGGCGAAGTCGGCCGTGCCGAGGCTCTCGCGCAGCGAGCGCAGGCCGTTGTGGCCGGCCAGGCCGCCGCCCCACTTCGCCCGCACGTCGCCCACCTCGAGGTCGATCTCGTCGTGCACGACGACGAGCGCATCCGGCGCCAGCTTGTAGAACCGGATCGCCGCGGCGACGCTCCTGCCCGACACGTTCATGAACGTGAGCGGCTGAAGCAGTGCCACGCGCAGGTCGCCGTCGCGCGCCTCGGCAACGCGGCCGGAGAACTTGCTCCGCCATGACGCCGACCAGCCCTCCGCGAGGCGGTCCGTCACCATGAAGCCGAGGTTGTGGCGCGTCCGGGCGTACTCGGGGCCGGGGTTGCCCAGGCCCACGACGAGCGCGTCCAGCGACGGCCCGAAGTCGCGCCGCACGCCGCGCACGGGCCGCGCCTACTCGGCGCTCGACTCCTCGGCCGGCGCGGCCTCCCCGCCCTCCTCGGCAGGAGCCTCGCCCTCCTCGGCAGCCGCCTCCGCCTCCGCAGCCGCCTCGGCGTCGGCCTCGAGCTCGGCCTCGCTCTTCAGCTCCTCCTCGGACACCGGAGCGGCGATGGTCGCGATCACGGTGCCCTCCGGATCGTCGGTGAACGTGATCCCGGGCGGCGGGGTGACGTCCGCGAGCCGGATCGACTGGCCGATCTCGAGCGCGCTCACGTCCACGGTGATCACGTCGACCAGGTCGGCCGGGAGCGCCTCGACGTGCACCTCGTGCGTCGGCTGGTTGAGCGCGCCGCCCATGTTCACGCCCTCGGCGTGGCCCTCCAGGTGCACCGGGATCGAGGTGTTGATCTTCTGGTCGAGCCGGATCTCGTGCAGGTCGACGTGGATCACACGGTCGCGCACGGCGTCGAGCTGGAACTCCTTGATCAGCACGGGGCGCGTCTTCTTGCCGTCGATGCTGACGTCGAAGACCGAATGCTGTCCGGCGCCGGAGAGCGCATGGCGCAGGTCGCGGGCGTTCAGGATGATCGCCTCGGTCTCGGACGTCGACGAGTAGATGACGCCGGGGATGTCGCCCGCCGCGCGCAGGAGCTTCGCGTCCTTCGTGCCGCGCCCGTCGCGCGCGCGCGCCTCGATTTTCACACGGTCCATGCGGGCCTCACAGCGGTCGTTTGCTCGGGATCGTGCTCGAGGCTAGAAGAGCTGGTTCCCGCCGTGGAACAGCCCCGAGACGGAATCGTCGTTGAAGACGTTGCAGATGGTATCAGCCAGAATTGGCGCCACCGACAGCACCTGCACCTTCTCCGGGCGGCTGAGCGGGTTGATCGGGATGGTGTCGGTCACGACCACCTTCTCGAACACGCTCCGCTCGAGACGCTCGAGCGCCGGGCCAGAGAAGACGGGGTGGGTGGCGCAGGCGAACACCCGCGTCGCGCCCTCCGTCATCAGGCTGACGCCGCCGGCGCACAGGGTGCCCGCCGTGTCGATCATGTCGTCGAGCAGGATGCAGACCTTGCCGTCGACGTCGCCGATCACGTTCGTGACCTCGGCCTGCTGGTGGCCGGGCCGCTCCTTGGTGATCAGCGCCAGCTGGGCGCCGAGCATCTCGGAGAACTTCTTGGCCAGCTTGACGCGGCCGGCGTCGGCCGAGACCACGACGATGTCCTCGGGCTCGACGTCGAGCAGGTGGGTGAAGTAGTCCGCCAGCATCGGCGCCGCCGTCATGTGGTCCACGGCGCCGTCGAAGAAGCCCTGCAGCTGGCCCGCGTGGAGGTCCATCGTCAGCACCCGGTCGACGCCGGCCGCCGCCAGCATGTCGGCCACCAGCTTCGCGGTGATCGGCTCGCGCGGCATGCTCTTCTTGTCCTGGCGGCCGTAGGGGTACCAGGGCATGACCGCGGTGATGCGCTTGGCCGAGGCCAGCCGCGCCGCCTGGGCCATGATGAGGAGCTCCATCAACGAGTCGTTCGTCGGCGACGAGCACGACTGCACGATGAAGAGGTCGGCGCCGCGGATCGACTCCTCGTAGCGGACGTACACCTCGCCGTTCGTGAACGTCTTCAGCAGGACGCCGCCCAGCGTGATGCCGACGTGTGCGGCGATGTCCTGTCCGAGCTTCTCGTTCGAGCGGCCGGAGAAGAGCATCAGCCGCTTGTGCGGCGCCCGTTCCATCCAGCTTGCATGTTCGGCCGCGCTCATGGGGGGAACCGACAGCCCGGCCGCCGGGAAGAGCGGGATGGGCGTCTCGAGGCTAAGTGCGCTTTCGTCTTCCATACCCCTCGATGTTCTTCTGGTGGACACGGGCAATCGCGAGCGCATCCGAGGGCACATCGTCGGTGATCACCGAGCCCGCCGCCGTCCACGCTCCGTCTCCGATCGTCACGGGTGCGACGAAGACATTGTCGCAGCTGGTGTGGACATCGCTGCCGATGGTGGTCCGCTGCTTGCTGCGGCCATCGTAGTTGGCGGTGATCCCGCCCGCACCGATGTTCGTGCCGGCTCCGATCGACGCGTCGCCGATGTAGGACAGATGCGGCACCTTCGCCCCCGCGCCGATCTGCGCGTTCTTGATCTCGACGAAGGTTCCGGCCTTCGCCTCCTCCGCCAGCGCGGCCCCCGGGCGCAGGTAGCAGAACGGCCCGACGCTCGCCCCCGGGCCGACCGCGGCGTCGACCGCGACCACGTGCGGCCCGACGCTGGCGCCCGCTCCGACGTCGGTGCTCCCGCGCAGCACGGTGAACGGCTCGATGACCGCGTCGGCGGCGATGGTGACGCTGGGGTCGATCCAGGTGGACGCCGGATCGACGATCGTCACCCCGGCCAGCATGTGGGCCAGGTTGATGCGGTCGCGCAGGAGCGCGGAGGCGTGGGCGAGGTCGGCGCGCGTGTTGATGCCGACCGCGATCTCGGGGTCGTCGTGGCGGTGGCCCACCACGGCGTGGCCGTCGCCGACCAGCAGGCCGATCGCGTCGGTCACATACAGCTCGCCCTGGTCGTTCTCGGACTGGAGCCGCTCGAGCGCAGGCCACAGCAGCTCTGACCGGAACACGTAGATGCCGGCGTTGACCTCGGCGATCGCCCGCTCCTGCGGCGTCGTGTCGCGCAGCTCGACGATCCGCTCGACGGCGCCGGAGGCTCCGCGGACGATGCGGCCGAAGTCGGCGCCGATCTCCTCGGTGCGCGTGAAGGTGAGCACGGCCGCCCCGGCCCCGGCGCGCGCCCGCTCGGCAACGAGGTCGCGCAGGCTCTGCGGGTCGGTCAGGGGGTGATCGCCGTTCACGACGAGCACGTCGCCCTCGAAGCCCGCGAGCGCCGTTCGGGCGCTGCGGGCGGCGTCGCCGGTGCCCTGCGGCTGCTCCTGGACGGCGGCCTCGACGCCCTCGGGGAGCATCGCCCGCACGGCCTCGCTGCCCGGGGAGACGACGGCGATGGTGCGGGCCGGCCCCAGCTCGGCGACGGCCGCGAGCACCCACTCGAGGATCGGTCGGCCGCACGCCCGGTGCAGGAGCTTGGGCGTCTGCGACTTCATGCGCGTGCCGCGTCCGGCGGCCATGATCACGCATGCGAGCGACGGGTTCGACATGTCGGTACTGGGTGGTCGGTGCTGGAGCTGGGGCGCCTGGATTCGAACCAGGGATCACGGGACCAAAACCCGTTGCCTTACCACTTGGCCACGCCCCACCGGGCGCGCCTGCCGGGCGCAGCGAGTATACCCAGGCCGGGCCGCTAGGATCGACGGGTGAGCGCCGTCCTCCTGCTCGTGGCCGCCTTCGCAGCCAGCGCCGTCGAGGCCGTCGAGGCGCTCACCATCGTGCTGGCGGTCGGCGTCACCCGCGGATGGCGCTCGCCGCTCACCGGCGTCGTCGCGGCGCTCGCGCTCCTGGCCGCCGTCGTGGCGGCGCTCGGGCCGGCGCTGACGCGGCTGCCGATCTCGACGCTGCGGGTGGCCGTGGGCGGCCTGCTGCTCGTGTTCGGGCTGCAGTGGCTGCGCAAGGCGATCCTGCGCGCGAGCGGCCTGAAGGCGCTCCACGACGAGGACGCGATCTTCCGCGAGCAGGCCGACGAGGCCCGCCTGGCGGCCGCCGGTGCCGGCGGCGTCGACTGGTACGCCTTCACGATCGCGTTCAAGGGCGTCCTCCTGGAGGGGCTCGAAGTGGCGTTCATCGTCGTCACGTTCGGGTCGAACCAGGGCAGCATCCCGCTGGCCGCGGCCGGTGCGGGGGCGGCCGTCGTGCTCGTCTGCGCGGGCGGAGCGGCCGTGCGCGCGCCGCTCGCGCGCGTGCCCGAGAACACGCTCAAGTTCGCGGTCGGCCTGCTGCTGGTCAGCTTCGGGACGTTCTGGGCCGCCGAGGGCGCGGGCGCGGACTGGCCCGGCTCCGACCTCTCGATCCCGGCGCTGATCGTCTTCTACGTCGCGGTCAGCCGGCTGCTCGTGCTCGTGCTCGGGCGCTCGGCGGGGAGGACTCCGGCCCCGGTCGGGGAGGCGGCCGAGTGAGCCGCGCAGCCGCGCTGGGCCGGTTCCTGGTCGATTTCGTCGTCGGCGACGACGCCTCGATCGCCGCCGTCTGCGTCTGCGCGATCGCGCTCACCGCGGCGTTCCCGAGCGTCGGCGGCGGCGCATTCTGGATCGTCCCCGCCGCGGTCGTCTGCGTGCTCGGCCTCTCGCTTGCGCGGGCCGCACGCAAGGCGCGGTAGATCGCAGGCGAGAACCGGGGCCTGGCCCCGCGAGGCGGGGCCAGGCCCCGTACCCGCTACCGGGTCAGTTCGTCGACCGCGTCCTCCACACGGTCGGCGCCGACGCCGAGGTCGCGCAGGATGCGGGCGCCGGGGCCGCCGTCGCCGCGCACCAGCGCGAGCAGCAGCTCCTCGGTGCCGACCCGCCGGTCGGGCCCGTGCTCCTCGGCCAGCTCGTCGGCCAGCTCGAGCACTCGCCGCGCCCGGGGCGCCAGCGGCGGCTCCCCGGAGACGCGGTGGTCGGGCGGGCGCACCTGCGCGGCGCGCTCGCGGACATCCCCGGCGTCGACGTCCAGGTTCGCGAGCACCCGGCCCGCCACGCTCTCGGGCTCGCCCAGCAGCCCGAGCAGCAGGTGCTCGGTGCCGAGGTAGCCGGCGCCGAGCGCCGTGGCCTCCGCATGCGCCCGGGTCACAGCCGCGCGCGCGCCCGCGTCGAACCGCTCCAGCACGGTTACTTGCGCATGCGGTCGCCGAGCATGACGAGCGCGAGGATGACGAGCAGCAGGCCGGCGACGATGACGAACATCGCCACGCTGAGGTAGATCACCGGCGCCACCAGGCCGCCGATGGCCTGCGCCATGACGACGATCCAGAGCGGCCGCCGGATCAGCTGCGGCAGCCGGTGGCGGACGTTCAGATAGGTGATGACGGCGAGCACGCCGACGAACAGGAGCAGCACCTTGTGGCCGGTGATCCAGGCGACCAGCGCCTCGGCCAGCCCCGCCATGACCGCGATGCGCAGGCCGTTCTGGCCCAGCCACTGCGACGGGGAGCGGCGACCGCGCTGCTCGATCGTGAGCGCGTCTCCCGAGACGTTCCACTTTGCCATGCCGAAATCATATCGGAGAGGCCGCGAACGCCCCCGGGATCGTGCCGGCCGCGGCCTCG
This sequence comes from uncultured Actinomycetes bacterium, assembly GCA_963843705.1. GTDB lineage: Bacteria > Actinomycetota > Thermoleophilia > Gaiellales > JAICJC01 > JAICJC01. Next base: position 451,986 of record CAWJLQ010000001.1, on the reverse strand, counting down.
GCGCGGGCGCGGTCGGGGAAGAGCCCGAAGGCGGTCGGCCCCGACCCCGACACGATCTGCGCCAGGGCGCCCGCCGCGGCCAGCGCCGCGAGCGCAGCGCCGACGTCGGGCCGCAGCGCGAGCACCGCCGGCTGGAGGTCGTTCGACATGAGCGCCGCCACGTCCTCGACCCGGCGCACGGTGTGCATCGCCCGCACCAGTTCGCCCTCGGCGGCGCGGAAGATCGGGTTCGGCTCGCAGGCGGCGAACACCTCGGCCGTCGCGAGCCCGCGCGGGGAGGGCACGAGCACGAACCCGTGCCCACGGGGGAAGTCCGCCAGCGGCTGGATGCGGTCGCCCCGCCCCGTGCCGAACCCCGTCTCCGCGCCCGTGAGGAAGAAGGGGACATCGGCGCCCAGGGAGCGGGCGATCGCGTGCAGCTCGTTCGGGTCGCGCTCACCGCGCAGCGCCCGCAGAACCGCCGCCGCGTCCGACGATCCCCCGCCCAGGCCGGCCGCCACGGGGATGCGCTTGGTGAGCCGCACGTGTCGCGTCTCGCCCAGGGCGGCGAGCGCCGCGGTGACGAGCGTGTCATCCGGGAATCCCTCCACGACCGTCTCGTCCGCCTCCGAGAGCTCGAGCTCGTCGTAGGTGTCGATCGCCTGAAAGAGGGTCGTCAGGCGGTGGTAGCCGTCGCTGCGCAGCGGTCCCAGCCGCAGGCACAGGTTGACCTTGGCCGGAGCGCGGAGCCTCACGCCTCGAGCTCCCGTGCCAGCCGCCCCAGCCGCTCGGGCGTGAGCTGCTCGGCGCGGAGGGCGGCGACCTCGGCCGGCGGATCGGGCAGGCCGGCGAGCCGCAGCGAGTTCGCGAGCGTCTTGCGGCGGTGGGCGAACGCGCCGTGGACGACGCGCGCCGTCCACTCCCACTCCGGCCCGAAGACGACGCCGGGCCGGCGCCGGAACGCGACCAGCATCGAGTCGACGCGCGGCGCGGGCACGAACACGTTCCGCGACACCGCCCGGGCGCCGATCCGCTCGCACGCGAGCTGGACGAGCGCCGACACCGCGCCGTACGCCTTCGTGCCGGGCTCGGCGAAGAGCCGCTCGCCGATCTCGCGCTGCACCATGACGCAGAAGCGCTCGATCGCCGGCAGGGCGCGCAGGATCACCGGCGTCGCCACCCCGTAGGGCAGGTTGGCCACCATCGCGGTCGCCGGCGGATCGAGCGCGGCGAGGTCGACGTCCATCGCGTCGGCGAAGCACAGGCGCACGTTCTCGACCCCTCGCAGGGTCTCCGCGAGGGCGGGCTCAAGGCGCTTGTCGATCTCGATGGCGTGCACGATCGAGGCTCGGCGCGCGAGCCAGACCGTGAGTACGCCGAGCCCGGCCCCCACTTCGACGACAACGTCCGTGGCCGCCAGAGGTGCCAGCTGATCCACCGTACGCAGGACGTTGTCGTCGATCAAGAAGTTCTGGCCCAGCTCGCGGTCGGGCGAGATGCCGAACTCGCGCAGCCGCGCCAGCGACACCTGCCGGGTCACAGGCCGAAGAGGCGGTCGGCGTTGCGGTCGATCTGGGCGGCCAGCGCGCCCGGCTCGACACCGCGCTCGCGGGCGAGCACCGCGAGCGTCTCCATGACGTACGCGGGCTGGTTGCGCCGGCCGCGGTACGGCGGCGGCGCCAGGTAGGGGCTGTCGGTCTCGGCCAGGATGCGCTCGTCGGGCACACGGGCGGCGGCCGCGCGCAGATCGCCCGCCGACGGGTAGGCGACGTTCCCGGCGAACGAGCAGTGATACCCGCGCGCCAGCGCCTCATCCAGCCGGCCGACCGAGCTGAAGCAGTGCAGGACGACGGGCACCCGCGCCGCCTCGAGCATGGCAAAGGTGTCCTCGTCGGCCGCGCGCGTATGGATCACCAGCGGCAGGCCGAGCTCGTTCGCGAGCTCGATCTGCGCCCCGAACACGCGCACCTGATCGTCCCGCGGCGCGTGGTTGCGGTAGAAGTCGAGACCGCACTCCCCGACCGCGACCGCGCGCGGATGGGCGAGCAGCGGCCGCAGCGCATCGACGTCGCCGGCCTCGGCTGCATCGTGGGGATGGATGCCGACGATCGCCCACACGCCGGGCAGCCGCGCGGCCAGCCCGACCGCCTGCTCGCGGCCGACGGTGAGCACGCGGTCGACGCCCGCCGCAGCGGCCGCGGCCATCACCTCGTCGGGAGTGCCCTCGCAGCTCTCGAGGTGGGCATGGGTGTCGATCACGCCCGCGGGAAGAGCGGCGGCGGCTGGCTGACGACGACGCCCGCCGGCAGCAGGCCGACGCCGGCCCGCTCCCATGCCACGGCGCCCGGATCGCCGACCGCCTCGAGCATGCGCGCCGCCGACGCGGGGATGAACGGGTGCAGGAGCACGCCGAGCGAGCGCACCGCGTCGGCGAGCGTGTACAGCGTCGTATCGAGCAGCGCCCGGTCGGCCGCCGCGCCCGAGCGGGCGAGCACCCAGGGCTGGCGCTCCTCCACGTACCGGTTCGCGGCGCGCACGAAGCCCCAGATCACCTCGAGCGCGCCGGTCAGGTCGATGGCGTCGAGCCGCTCGCGCACCGCGGCGTCGACCGGCTCGAGCTCGCAGCGGCCCTCCGGCACGACGCCGTCGCGATAGCGCACGATCATCGCCGTCGCGCGCGAGACGAGGTTGCCCAGGTCGTTCGCGAGCTCGCCGGCGTAGCGGCGCTCGAGCCCCTCCCGGGTGACGCTGCCGTCCTGACCGAACTGCACCTCGCGCAGCACGTAGAAGCGGAGGGCGTCCGCGCCGAGGTGGTCGATCACCTCGAGCGGGTCGATGACGTTGCCGAGCGACTTCGACATCTTGTGGTCGCCGCTCGTCAGGTACCCGTGCACGAACAGCCGCCGCGGCGGCTCGTACCCGGCCGCCATCAGGAGCGCGGGCCACGACACGCAGTGCAGGCGCAGGATGTCCTTGCCGAGCAGGTGCATGGACGGCCAGAACGTGGCCGACACGTCGCGCCCGAGCCCGTACTCGAGCGCTGTGTGGTAGTTGAGCAGGGCGTCGACCCAGACGTACACCGTCTGCTCGGGCTTCCAGGGCAGCGGCACGCCCCAGCTGACCGACGCCCGGCTGACCGAGAAGTCCTGCAAGCCGGCCTCGATGAAGGAGCGGGCCTCGTTGTAGCGGGCGCGCGGCATCACGTACTCGCGGTCGCGGTCGTACAGCTCGAGCAGCCGGCCCTGGAAGGCGGACAGGCGGAAGAAGGTGTTCTCCTCCTCGAGCCGGTCGACGGGCCGCTGGTGAATCGGGCAGATGTTGCCCGGCTGCTCCAGCTCGGACTCGGCGTAGAACTGTTCGCACGCCGTGCAGTACAGGCCGGAGTAGACGTCCTCGTACAGGTGGCCGGCGTCGCGCAGGCGGATCATGAACTCCTGGACGCGCTTCTCGTGCTCGCGGTCGGTGGTGCGGATGAAGAAGTCGTTCGACGCCTCGAGCTTCTCCACCAGGTCGCGGAACCGGGCGCTCACGCGGTCACAGAACTCCTTCGGCGTGAGCCCGGCTGCGGCGGCTGCCTGCGCCACCTTGGCGCCGTGCTCGTCGGTGCCGGTCAGGAAGAAGACGTCCTCGCCGCGCTGGCGGTGGTGCCGGGCGAGCGCGTCGGCCGCGACCGTCGTGTACGCGTGCCCGAGATGCGGGTCCGAGTTGACGTAGTAGATGGGAGTTGTAAGGGAAAACGGCATATCGACCCGGCACTCTGGCAAAACGCCAGGAAGGCATCTATGCTCAGAGGCGGGCTCCATCCTAACGAGATGGCGAGGGTCACTATGAGCGTAATCAGGCATGGCGCGAACGTCCGCGGGCGCGCGGCATCGTCGCGGGCAGGGGGCGTGGTGCGCAGGGTGGACGAGCTCGGCCGGATCGTGATCCCGGTCGAGATCCGGCGCCGGTTCGGGATCGACGTCCGCGATCCGCTGGAGATCAGCGTCCGCGGCGAGACGATCGTGCTCTCGAAGCCCCACGACGCCTGCGTCTTCTGCGGCCGCACCGGCGGGCTGGACGAGTTCCACAGCCGCCAGGTGTGCTCCACCTGCCGGGTCGAGCTCTCCGGCGGGGTCGTCAGGGCTTCGTGACGGCCTTGTAGAGCCGGTTCCGCGGCACTCCCGTCAGGCGCGAGGCAAGCGCCGCTGCGCGCCGCGACCCGAGCACGCTCGCGAGCTCGGCGAGCGCGTCGGCGGGGACGTCGTGCTGACCGCCGGCGCGTGAGGCGGCCGCCAGCACGAGCGTGATCTCGCCCTTGGGCGGCGTCGCGAACCGTCCGGCCAGCTCCGCCAGCGTCCCCCGCTCGACCTGCTCGTGCAGCTTGGTGAGCTCGCGGCAGACGACGGCCACGCGGAGCGGCTCCGCCTCCGCCAGGGCGGCGAGCGTGGCCGGCAGCCGTCGCGGCGACTCGAACGCGACCACCGGCAGGCCCAGGCCGCTGCACCGGGCGACCTGCGCCGCCGCGCGCCCCGCCGGGCGCTCGAGGAAGCCGGTGAACACGAACCCGCCGCCGCCCAGCCCGGCGGCGGCGACCGCCGCCGTCACGGCGGACGGGCCGGGGAGCACGGTGACCGGCAGGCCGGCGGCCGCGACGGCGGCGACGACCCGCGATCCGGGGTCGGACACGCCGGGCATGCCTGCGTCGCTCGCGAGCGCCACCCGGTCGCCGGCACGGACGCGCTCGGTGATCTCGGCGGCGCGGACCGCCTCGTTGTGCTCGTGCACGGAGAGCGTCGGCACCGAGATGCCGTGACGGTCGAGCAGGACGCGCGTCCTGCGGGTGTCCTCGCATGCCACGACGTCGGCCGCCCGCAGCTCCTCGAGCAGGCGCAGCGTGACGTCGGCGAGGTTGCCGATCGGCGTCGGGCAGACCACGAGGGCGCCGGGCCGGCGGGAGGATTCGGGCACTGCGAGTACCATTAAAGCTTCGTGGCCGACTCGAAGCCGACCAAGCCGTACCGCAAGTACCGCGGGGGCCGAGCCGGGCGCGACGATCCCGAGGCGGCGCGCTTCGACTTCTCCAGCGCCCAGTCGGGGACGGCGGCTCCGCCGCGGCCGCGGACGCCGGAGGGACTGCGCCGGCCGGAGGCGCGCCCCGGCGAAGCGCTGCCCGGCCGCCGGGTCGCGGCACCCGGCGGACCGCCTCCGCCGCCGGCGCGCCGGCCCGGGATCCGCGGCTGGCCGTGGCGGCGGATCATCGGCATCGGCGTGCCTGTCCTGCTCCTGCTCTTCGCCGGCTGGCTGTACCTCGGCTACCGCAGCTTCTCGAGCGAGATCGCGAAGGCCAACAAGCGGCTGAACAAGGCCACCATCCGCGCCCTCACCCCCGCCGGGAACATCCTCACCAGCTCGCAGATCAGCCTGATCATGGGGTCGGACAGCCGCGGGACGAACGCGACCGCCGGCGCCCGGTCGGACTCCATCCTGCTCGTCCGCACCGACCCGTCCAAGCACCTCATCTCGATGCTCTCGATCCCGCGCGACCTGGACGTGCCGATCGCCGGCCACGGCAGGGACAAGATCAACGCCGCGTTCGCGTTCGGCGGGCCGCCGCTCCTGATCCGCACCGTGAACACACTGACCGGCCTGCGCGTGAACCACGTCGTGCTGGTCGACTTCACCGGCTTCAAGGACCTGATCGACTCGCTCGGCGGCGTCACCGTGAACAACCCGTGGAAGATCGTGTCGTCGCAGCCGTTCGACGGTCTGATCTGGCATTTCTCCAAGGGCACCATCCACCTGGACGGCCGCCACGCGCTGGCGTACGCGCGCATCCGCCACACGACGAACCCGCGCGACTCCGACATCACCCGCGAGGAGCGCCAGCAGCGCGTCGTCCAGGCGCTGATGCACAAGCTGGTCTCGCCGTCCACCCTGTTCAACCTGCCGTCGGTCGGCCGCGACATCGCCAAGCCGCTCGCCACCGACCTCTCGGCACCCGAGATCCTGGGCATGGGCTGGATCAAGTTCCGCTCGTCGCGCACGCTCCAGTGCCACCTGGGCGGGATGCCGGAGTCGATCGGCGGGCAGGACGTGCTGCAGCCCAGCGAGCAGAACGCCGCCGTGGTGCAGATGTTCCTGGGCGCGCAGGCGCCCCAGCCGCCGGCCCGCGGGCAGGTCTACGGGCCCGGCTGCACCGTGCACTAGCACGGCGAGAAGCGGGGCCTGGCCCCATCCGGGGCCAGGCCCCATCGCCCACACCCCACCCGGAGAAGCGGGGCCTGGCCCCATCTGGGGCCAGGCCCCATCGCATCCAACGCCGCCACCCCCGAGAAGCGGGGCCTGGCCCCACCGCGAACAGGCCCCACCGCCCACACGCCACCCGGGGCCTGGCCCCGCATGGGGCCAGGCCCCAACACTGCTCCATCTCCAGCCGCGACGTGACGGGCCACAGCCTGGCGCCCAGGCGCGCGGGGGCGCCTAGCCCTCGGCCGCCTTCTTCGCCTCGGTCTTCGAGGCGGACTCGGCCGGCTTCGAATCCGACGACCCCTTCGAGTCGTCCTTGGACTTCCCGTCCGAGGACGACTCGGAGCTTGCGGCCGACTTCTTGCCCCGTCCGTAGTCGGTCGAGTAGAAGCCCGAGCCCTTGAAGTGGATCGCCACCGGGTGCAGCACCCGCGTCGCGGCCGCGCCGCACACCTCGCACTCGGTCAGCGCATCGTCGGCGATCCGCTGCATCACCTCGAAGCGGTGTCCGTTCGTGCATCGGTACTCGTAGATCGGCATGCAAGCCGAGTATACCGCGCGGCACCGGCCGGAACCTGTCCCGATTGGCACACTCGGGGTGAGAGTGCCAGCAGGGGCCCTTCGGTAGCATGGTGGGCTTGCGCATCGCGATCGTGACCGACTTCTACTACCCCTCGCTCGGGGGCATCACGGAGCACGTCGACGGCCAGGCGCGCGAGCTGCAGCGGCGCGGCCACGACGTGACCGTCGTCACGGGGCACCTGATCCGCACGCCCCCGATCACCGACGACGCGCTCGAGGTGCCCGAGCCGAACTTCGAGATCGTCCGCATGGGCATCGGCATCCCGCTCTACGTCCCTCACTGGGGCAACAACGCCCAGACCCTGCACACCTACGGCCCCCGGCTGGGCCAGCAGCTGCGCGCGCTCTTCCGCGAGCGCGGCTTCGACGTCGTCCACGTGCACGCGCCCTACAACCCGCCCTTCCCGGCGTGGGCCATCGACCAGTGCCCTGACGAGACGATCTGCGTGGCCACGTTCCACAGCGTGTTCCCGCAGACCACCGGGATGGACATCCTGGCCGAGTGGACGCGTCCGTGGATCGAGCGCCTCGACGGCCGCATCTGCGTCAGCGAGGCCTGCATCGGGTCGCTCACGCCCTACTACCCGTACGCCTACGACGTGATCCCGAACGGGATCGACGCCGACCACTTCTCGCCGGAGGCCGAGCCGGTCGCCGAGCTCATGGGCGACCACCAGAACATCGTCTTCTGCGGCCGCTTCGACCCCCGCAACGGCCTCGACACGATGATCGAGGCGTTCCGGCTGCTGCACCGCGAACGCGGACCGGCGGTGCGATTGGTCGTGATCGGCGACGGACCGCTGCGCAAGCTCTACCACCACCAGGTGGGCGAGGAGCTCGCCCCCTACGTGCACTTCGCCGGCCGCCTCAACCGCAGCCGCCCGAACTACCTCGTCTCCGGATCCGTGTTCTGCACGCCGTGCAACCGGGCGTCGTTCGGGATGGTCCTGCTCGAAGCGATGAGCTGCGGGCGGCCGGTCGTCGCCAGCAGGATCAGCGGCTTCCAGCTGATCATGCAGGACGGCCGCCAGGGGTTCCTCGTCCACCCCGCCGACTCCGCCGAGGGCCACGCCTCCGCGCTCGCGCGCCTGCTCGACGACCCCGAGCTGCGGCGGGAGATGGGGGATGCGGGCCGGAGCACCGCACTCGAGTCGTACGCGTGGCCGCGCGTGGCGGCGCAGCTCGAGGCCTACTACGCCGACCTGCTGGCCGGCGAGCAACCGGTATGGGCAAACGCGAAGTCATCACTCGCTTCGTAATCCTCGCCATCGGCTGGCTGGTGGCCGCAGCGGCGGCCTCGAAGGTCGTCGGCGGCGTCGCCGGCGACGCGATCGAGGGCCTTGCCGTGCTGGCGCTCGTCTTCGTCGCGTGGTCGGCGTTCACCCCGAACGGCCGCCTCTTCGGGCGCGTGATCGCCAGCGGCACGTCGCCCAGCGGGAAGGTCGCGATCACGTTCGACGACGGGCCGACGCCGGAGTACACGCCGGCCGTGCTCGACACGCTGCGCGCCGCCGGCGCCCGGGCGACGTTCTTCGTCCTCGGGCGGAACGTCCGCGCCCATCCCGACCTGGCGCGCCGGATCGTCGCCGACGGCCACGAGCTCGCCAGCCACGGCGACGACCACTCACTGCTCATGTTCGCCGGGCCGTCGGCCATCGCGCACCAGTTCCGAGCCGCAGACGAGTCGATCACCGAGGCGGTCGGCGCGTCGACGGCGCGCCTCTTCCGCGCACCCCACGGCTACCGGGGCCCGTTCCTGGCCCCGGTCGCACGCAGGCTCGGATACCGGATGGTGGGCTGGACGGGGGCGATCTTCGACACCGCCCGGCCGGGCGTCGACGCGATCGTCGGCCGCTGCGAGCACGTGCTCTCGCCCGGCGCCATCCTGCTCCTCCACGACGGCGACGGCTCCGGTCAGGGCGGCGACCGCTCCCAGACGGTCGCGGCGCTGCCGCGGGTGCTCGAGGCCGCCCGGGAGCGTGGGCTCGAGCCGGTGACCGTGTCGGAGCTGGCCGGCGACCTGCGCCCGAACCGCCGGCTCATCCCCAAGGCGGCGGCGTTCGGGGCGATCGCGATCGCGATCGTCTTCGCCCTGTCGCGCAAGTTCGACATCCAGGTCGTGATCGACGTGTTCACGCGCGCCAGCCCGCTCTACGTGCTCGCCGCCCTCCTCGCGAACCTGGCCTCGGTGGCGGCGAAGGCGCTCACGTGGAAGGCGGCGTTCGACGCCGTGCCGAGCGAGGACGGCGAGCGGCGCATCGAGGTGGGCATGCGCGAGGTCGTCCCGGCGATCTTCATCGGGTTCCTGCTGAACACCGTGCTCTTCGCCCGCCTGGGCGAGGTGGCGCGCGTCTCGGTCGTGCGGCGGAAGCTGGCCGCCCGCGGCGTCCACGTGCCGGTCCCGACCGTGGTCGGCACCCTCGTCACCGAGCAGCTCCTGTCCGGCGCGACGCTGGTGGCGGTCCTCGTCGCCGTGGTCATCTACGTCCCCGTGCCGCGCGCGGCCGTGAACCTGCTCGCGGTGCTCTCCGGCGTCGTGATCTTCATCGGCCTCGTCGCCGCCGGGATCGAGGTGTGGGGCCGGGTGCGCCGCCGCCCGAGGCCGCCGGACGACTACGTCGAGCGCTGGTGGCACCTGCTCGGCATCAGCTTCACGTCGACCGTGGCGGCGCTCCGCCGCGGCCAGGCGATCTTCCAGCGGCCGCGCCTGCTGGCGTGGGGCATCCTCACCGCCACGCTCGCCTGGATCGCGCAGATGGCGGGCATCTACCTGACCCTGCACGCCTACGGCATCCACAAGGGCATCGGCGCGACGGCCGTCGTCTTCCTGGCCTCGAATCTGGTCCAGCTCTTCCCGATCACGCCGGGCAATCTGGGCGTGTTCCAGGGTGCCACGGCGACCTCCCTGAACCTCCTGTACGGTGTCTCCGCCAACCTGGCGCTGACGTTCTCGATCGGCCTGCAGCTGATCGAGGCCCTGCTGGGAGTGGGAGTCGGATTCGTGTTCCTGTCGATGGAGGGCCTCTCCGTGGCCGAGCTGCAAACCCAGGTCGAGGACGAGTCGGACCGGACCTCCGAGTGAGGCGCCTCGTCCCGGTCCTCGCCGCCGCGCTGGTGCTCGCGGGGTGCTCATCGGGCGGCGGCGGGACGAGCGCCGGCAAGGCCGGGCCACCGGTCGTCACGCGCCTGCCGACCGCGGGCACCGTGCGGTACAAGGGCGACGGCCGGATCTACACGATCGCCCCGCTCGGCCACGTCCTGCGGCTCGACGACATCGACGTCCAGGTGCGCAGCGTCACCTACCGGCCGTCGGTGAAGGTGGCCTTCAAGCCTCCGGGGACGACCACGTTCGCCGTCGTGACGCTCACGGTCACGAATGCCACGAAGGCGCGCCGGCTCGTGGGCCCGACGCAGATCTGGGTCCGCAACGCGACGGGCTTCCCCTACCTGGCGGCGCAGACGACGAGCGTGCCCCGGAACCTGCTGACGACGCCGGTGCCGGCCGGCGCGACCGTGACGGGCACACTGGTGTTTCCGGTGCCGAAGCGCGAGACCGGCTACCTGCTCGTGTACCGCTTCCAGGACGCCAAGGCGATCGCCAAGGCGAAGCACGTCGGGCTCGTGAAGTACTCCTAGATGGCGGCCGGCCCGCGCATCGGCGGGCCGAACCGGATCACGTTCCCGTCGGGGCCGACGATCGCGTCATCCCGCGCGCTCGCGCGCCAGGAGGTCGGCAACCGTCTCGCGGGCGACGATGACCCGCTCCCGCCCGTCGGCGATGAGCACCGCCGCCGGGCGCGGCAGCCCGTTGTAGGTCGACGCCATGGTGGCGTTGTAGGCCCCGGTCGCGGCCAGCGCGATGACGTCGCCGGGCCGCAGCTCCGGCAGCGCGGCCGCATCGATGAGGACGTCGCCGGACTCGCAGTGCTTGCCCGCGATCGTGTAGGTGCGCGCGGCGGGCTCGCCGGCGCGGTCGGGCAGGTACGCCTGATAGGCGGCGCCGTACAGGGCCGGCCGCGGGTTGTCGGCCATGCCGCCGTCGACGGCCGCGTAGGCGACACCCGCCGCCGTGTCCTTGAGCGCGCCGACCGTGTACAGCGTGACGCCCGCCGGCCCGGCGATCGAGCGTCCGGGCTCGAGCACGAGCTCGGGCAGCGGCAGCCCGCGGGCGCGCAGGCGCTCGGCCAGCCCGGACACCGTCGCCTCGACCGCGGCGCGCACGTCCGGCGCGCGGTCGGCGTCGGTGTAGGCGATCGCGAGCCCTCCGCCGAGGTCGAGCACCGGCAGGTCGCCGAGCCGCTCGCGGTCGACGAACGCGGCCAGCCATCCGGCCGCCTCCAGGTAGGTGTCGACCGACGCGATCTGCGACCCGAGGTGGACGTGCAGCCCGGCCGGGCGCACGTGCGGGAGCGACGCGGCGTGCCGGAGCGCCGCCGCGGCGGCATCCGGCGGGAGCCCGAACTTCGACGCCGCGTGGCCGGTGACGATCTTCTCGTGGGTGTCGGCCTCGATGCCGGGCGTCACCCGTACGAGCACGTCCTGGACGCGTCCGGCCGCCGCGGCCAGCGCCTCGATCCGGTCGAGCTCGGCGTCGTGGTCGACGACGACCAGGCCGGCGCGGGCTGCGAGCGCCGCGGCGATGTCGGCGTCGGACTTGTTGTTGCCGTGGACGACCAGCCCGTCCGGCGCCACGCCCGCTGCGAGCGCGAAGGCGAGCTCGCCCTCGGAGGCGACGTCCATCCCCATCCCTTCCGACACCAGCACGCGCAGGACGCCGACGCTCATCTGGGCCTTGCACGCGAACGCGAGCCGCCCTCGGCCCGGATAGGCGCCAAGGCCGTCGCGGTAGGCGCGCGCGCGGCCGCGCAGCGTCGCCTCGTCGTAGACGTAGAGCGGCGTGCCGTGGCGCGAGGCGAGGTCGCCGAGCGCGACGCCGCCGACGCGGATCCGGCCGGCGACGATCTCGGCGGAGTCGGGCAGGACGGGCATGGGAGCCGCGATCCTAGATGGTTGATTCCGAACTCGGAGTCAACCGGCGAGCCATCGAGACCGCGTCCCGGGGCGGGCCGCGCCGGTATCCTGCCCGCCCATGGCGAACCGCGTGCTGGTGGTCGGCTGGGACGGCGCCGACTGGGAGGTCCTCGACCCGCTGCTCGCGGCGGGCGACCTGCCCAACCTGGCCGCGCTGGCCGGGCGCGGCGCCCGCGGCGTGGCCCGCTCGGTGCTGCCCTCGCACTCCTGGGCGGCCTGGCCGTCGTTCCTGACGGGACTGGATCCGGCCGGCCACGGCGTGTTCGACATCCTCGAGCACCGGCCCGGCCACACGCGCCGGCTGCCGGTCTCGTCGCGCTCGATCCTGGCGCCGACGTGGCCGATGCGGCTCTCGGAGGCAGGCCGCACCGTCCTGCTCGTGAACGTGCCGCTCACGTATCCGCCGCTGCCGGTCCGCGGAGTCTGCATCGCCGGCGGCGTCATCCCTCCCAAGGCCGTCTACTCGCACCCCGAGGCGATCGGCCCGCAGCTGGGCTGGCCCATCAACGGCGGCTCGTGGACGACGTTCCGCCACCGGCCACTCGACCTCGTCGCGGATGTCGAGCAGGTCACGGCGGCGCGCGCAGAGGCCGTCCGCCGGCTGATGGACTCCGAGCCGTGGGACGTCGCCTGCGCGGTCTTCGTCTCGCCCGACCGGATCCAGCACTGTCTGCTCGAGTACGTCCACCCGGGCCATCCCGACCATGCCCGCGCCGCCGCCACCCCGACGGCCGAGCGCGTGCGCGACGTCTACCGGATGCTCGACCGCGAGCTGGGCACGCTGGTCGAGCGCACCGACGAGTCGGACACGGTCTTCGTCATGTCCGACCACGGCCACCAGCCGTGCACGCGGGCGCTCAACATGAACCGCGTGCTGGAGCAGCTGGGCTACCTGCGCATGGGCCGCGGCTCGGCCCTGATCGGCCTGCTCGCCTGGGGCCGGGTGCGCTCCATCGCCCGCGTCGCCTACGACCGGCTGGGGCTGCACGGCAAGGTGGCGGTGCCGACCGCCCCCATCGACTGGGCCGGCACCCGCGCCTACACCAGCGTCGTCTCGACCGGAGAGGGCGTGTCGCTGGCGCTGCGCGGCCGCGAGCCCGAGGGCACCGTCGCGCCCGAGGACTACGAGGCCGCACGCGCCGAGCTGGCCGCGGCCCTCGAGGCGTTCACCGACCCGGAGACGGGCGGGCACCCGATCCGCCGGGCGGTGCCCCGCGAGCAGGTGCTCGCGGGCGCGCACCTCGACCGCGCGCCCGACCTCCTGCTCGAGGCGGCGCCGCTCTACTCGCTCACCCATGCCCGTCAGATGGTCGAGGCGGCCGACTGGCTGTCGGGCGACCACCGGCCCGAGGGCGTCTACGTCGCGGCCGGTCCGGGCGCGGGCACCGCAGACGGCGGCGAGATCTCGCTCACCGACTTCGCCGGCCTGATCGAGGCCGCGACCGGCCTCGAGGCGGCGTCGCAGGGCCCCGCCGCCCCGGTCGCCGCCGAGGAGCCGGTGTTCTCCGACGAGGAGCAGCGCGAGGTCGAGGAGCGCCTGCGCGGGCTTGGCTACCTCGAGTAGCCTCGAGCCGCCACGGCCGGGCGGGCGCAGCGACACCCACACGCTGCTCGCCGGCACCGGCGCGAACGTGATCGGACTGGCCGCCGGCGTGCTGGCGGCCTTCGGCGTCCAGCTCCTGCTCGGGCGCTCCCTCCCCCATGGCGGCCTCGCCCTGGTCACCGTGGCCGTGCAGTTCGCGTTCGTCGCCGCCGCCGGCGCCCGCTTCGGGATGGACGTCGCGGCGGTGCGGGCGGTCGCGATCGGCGCCGGCGGCGCCGGCGTCGCCGGACTGCGCAGCCTGGTCGACCGCTGCGCCGGCGTCGCCCTGGGCGCGGGCGCCGTCCTCGCCGTGGCCGTCGCCGCGGCGGCGCCGCTCGCGGGGGGCCGCGCCGGCGCGATCGCAACCGGCGCCGTGTCGCTGCCCCTGATCGCTGCCGCGAACGTCTATCTCGGCGCCACCCGCGGCCTGAAGCGGATGGGCCCCACGCTGTGGGTGTTCTGGATCGGCCAGCCCGTGGCGTGGATCGCGATCGCCGGGATCGCCGTGGCGGCGGGCGGGAGCACCGACGCCGCCGTGGCCGCCTACGACGTGTCGTGGCTGGGGGCGCTCGCGGCCGCGCGCGTCCTGTGGCTGCGCCTCGCCGTCTGGCCGGACGGCCGCCCGGCCACGCGCGCGGAGCTTCGGGCCGTGCTCCGCTACGGCGCTCCGCGCGCGCCCTCGGCGCTGCTCGCGCAGGCGCTCTTCTGGGGCGACCTGTTCGTCCTCGCCCACTTCGCGGCAGGGAGGCGGCTGGACGCCTACGCCGCGTCCGGCCGCATCGCACAGCTGATCCTGCTCTTCCTGACGTCGGTGAACCTCGTCTTCTCGCCGTTCGCCGCCGACCTGCACGCGCGCGGCGAGCGGGCGCAGCTGGACGCGCTCTTCAAGCGCGCCACGCGCTGGGCGCTGGCGGCGACGCTGCCGCTCGCAATCGTGCTCTTCGTGGCCGCGCCGCAGGTGCTCGAGGCGTTCGGGTCCGGGTACGCGGTCGGCGCCACCCCGCTGCGCATCATGCTGGTCGGCCAGACCGTGAACGTGGCAACGGGCGGGGTCGCATTCGTGCTCGTGATGGCGGGTTTCACCGGCGTCGACCTGGCCGACAACGTGCTGGCGGCGATCGTGCTCTTCGCCCTGGCGATCCCGCTCGCCTCGGCGGCCGGGCCGACCGGCGCGGCGGCCGCCTCGGCGACGGCGCTCGCGCTCGTGAACGTGGTGCGCCTGGTCCAGGTCTCGCGCCTCGTCGGCGTGCAGCCGTTCGACACGTCCTACGCGCGGCTGGCCCTGCCGGCGGCAGGCTGCGCGCTGGCCGCATGGGCGGCGCGGGCCGCGCTCGCGGCGCACGCGTGGTGGCTGGTGGCGGTCGTGACGGTGCTGGCGGGCGCCGCGGCCTACGCCGTGCTCCTGCCCGCCGGGCTGCCGGCGGCCGAGCGCGCCGCGGTGGCGGCGTTCACGCGCAGGATCTCGAACCGGCCGAGGTGAGCCGGCACGTCGGCGGGATCGCGGTAGACCCGGCGCAGCGCCGGGTCGGCCATGACCCGCTCGAGCACGTCCGGGGGCTGGTCGCGCAGGTCGAGCAGGACGTAGGCGACGTGGAGCCGGCCGAGGATCGCGTTTCGCTGCGCCGTCGTCGTCTCGAGCGAGAAGAAGGACTGCCCGAGGTGGTTCAGCTCGTGCTCGTCGAGCTTCGGCACCGCCCGCGTGCGCGCCTCCGGCAGCACCGCCGCGCGGATGTCGGCGAACGCGAACAGCTCGAACAGCCGCTGGGGGTCGCCGAGCACGACGGGCGGCGGCCCGTGGACGATGCGGCGGAACGCCGCGACGGCGCCCGGCGAGATGCGCACGGTCTCGAACGCCGGCTCGGCCCGGTACGGTCCCGCCTCGGCCGCGCTCCTGACGACCGGCCCCCAGTGCCACACGGACGGCGCGAGCACCGCGGCGACGAGCGCCACGGCGCCCCCCGAGAGCGCGAGCGCGGGCTCCGCCGAGGAGCGCCGGCGCAGCGCCGGCACGAGGGCAACGAGCGCGGCGACGACGAGCACGCTCGTCGGCGTGTGCCACACCCAGTCGACGCCGCGCACCTCGTGCAGGCCGATGGCGACGACGAGCGCGATCGGGTACGCCCACAGGCGCACCCGGGCGGCCACGAGGCAGGCGGCCGCGGCGGCCACGACCGGCCAGGTGAGCGGCTGCCAGAAGCGGTGGAACTGGCCCATCCCCACGGCCGCGATCAGCGCGGTGTTCACGCCGGGGACGAGCAGCATGAGGAGCAGGGCGGCCGCCGATCCGGCCACCGGCAGCAGCCGGCGGTAGCGGGCGACGAGCGGCAGCAGCAGGATCGCCGCCAGGACGTAGCCGCGCCCGAACACGGGCGCCCAGGGGTACATGACCACCGCGCGGGTGCCGTGCAGCAGGAACTCGTCGGCGTGCGAGAGCACGGTGTGGCGGTGCCCACCCCGGATCGCGATCGCCCAGATCCACACGGAGACGGCGCCCACCACCACCGTCGAGGCGGCCAGCGCGGCCAGCGGCCGACGCCACGTGCGGGCGCCGATCCCCTCCGCCCGGCCGGCGACCATGGAGCCCGTGAGCAGCCCGGCCGCCAGCACGAGCGCGGGCACGGCGTAGGTCGGGTGCACGAGGGCGATCGAGAGCATCGCCGCGACCGTCGCGGGCGCCGCCCGGCGCACCCCGCGCAGCTCGAGGAGGAAGAGCATCAGCGCCGCGGGCGTGAGCACCCATACGCTGAACGGCGCCGGCTGGTTGATCTGGATGACGAGCCCGTTCAGGAGCGAGCACAGGTCCCACGCGACCAGCACGGCCGCGAGCACCGCGACGCCGCGGCGCCCCGTGAGCGCGGCTGCCAGCGCATACGCGGCGACGATCGCCAGGCCGGCGCAGATCGGCTGGACGTCGCGGAACGCCGTCACGGGGTCGGTCCCCGAGAGCCGCGCCATCCCGGCGATCGCGGCGTGCATGATCGGGAAGGCGTAGCCGGCGTTGGCCGGCCCGGGCAGGAACGGCGACACGCTCGCGAACGAGATCCCCGGCGTCGACTCGAGCTTGCGGATCAGGCCGACGTGGAAGAGTCCGTCGCCGACGACCGGGAGCGAGAGCCGCCAGCCGAGGTAGGCGAAGGCGACCGTCCCCGCCGCGCCCGCGGCAAGCTCGCGCCGCCCGGCCGCGGGCAGGGCGGACGGGCCGCGCACGGCGGCCGCGAGCGCCGCGGCCTCGGCGGCCACGCCGGCGAGCACGAACCCCAGCGGCAGGGTGAAGACGTAGGCGAGCGCGAGCGGCGGCCCCCACGCGGCCAGGCCGAGCGCGGCCGCCGCCGGCGCGCAGCCCGCCCGGCCGAGCTCGCCCTCGATCCCGAGCGCGCGCAGCCCCAGCCACCCGGGCAGGAGCAGCAGCAGGCCGCACGCGCACCACACCGCCAGGGCGTCGAGCCCGAGACCGCGTGCGGCGAGTAGGCCGGCGGCCGTCACTGCGACGGCGCCCAGCTCGAGCCTGCGGGCATGCACGGCGGCACATGCTAACGACGTGCGGCGGACGCGGACGGCGCTGCCATCGGCCTCCGCCGATAGCATTCCGGCTATCATCGGTGCCCGCGGTCGGAGGGGCCGCGCCGAATTTGCACCCAAACGAGCGGAGTGACGCGTATGCGAGTCTTGATCCTCGGCGGTGACGGCTACCTGGGCTGGCCGACGGCGATGCGGTTCTCGGGCCGCGGCCACGACGTCGCCGTCGTCGACAACTTCGCCCGGCGCCGCTGGGTCGACGAGATGGGCGGCGACTCGCTCACCCCGATCGTCTCTCTCGACGAGCGCATCGAGGCATGGCGCGAGGTGTCCGGCAAGACGATCCATCCGTACGTCGGCGACCTGGCAGAGGATACGTTCGCGCAGGACGTCGTCATCGACTTCCAGCCCGACACGATCGTCCACTACGGCGAGCAGCCGAGCGCCCCCTGGTCGATGCGCAGCGTCGACCACGCGGTCACGACCCAGCAGAACAACGTCGTCGGCTCGCTCAAGCTGCTGTGGGCGATGCGCGACCACGCTCCCGACGCGCACCTGATCAAGCTCGGGACGATGGGCGAGTACGGCACGCCGAACATCGACATCGAAGAGGGCTTCATCGAGATCACCCACAAGGGCCGCACCGACGTGCTGCCCTTCCCCAAGATGCCGGGCTCGCTCTACCACCTGTCCAAGGTGCACGACAGCCACAACATCCACTTCGCCTGCCGCGTCTGGGGCCTGCGCGCGACCGACCTGAACCAGGGCGTCGTGTACGGCATCGAGACGCCGGAGGCCAAGCTCGACGAGCGCCTGCTCACGCGGTTCGACTACGACGAGGCGTTCGGCACCGCGCTCAACCGCTTCTGCGTGCAGGCCGTCGTCGGCGTCCCGCTCACCGTGTACGGCGCCGGCGGCCAGACGCGCGGCTTCCTGAACATCGTCGACACGCTGCAGTGCGTCGAGCTGACGGCCCAGAATCCGGCCGGCGCGGGCGAGTACCGCGTGTTCAACCAGTTCACCGAGACGTTCACCGTCGCCGAGCTCGCCGAGAAGGTCCGGCACGCGGGCGGGGTGCTCGGGATGGACGTGCAGGTCGAGAACCTCCAGAACCCGCGGTTCGAGCTCGAGGAGCACTACTACAACCCCGTGCACACGAAGCTGCCGTCGCTCGGGCTCGATCCGACGCTGCTCTCGGAGAACCTGATCGAGTCCACGCTGGGCGTCATCCAGCGCTACCGCGGCCGCGTCATCTCCGACGTGATCGCACCCAGCACGCAGTGGCGTCCGGCGCCGCCCGTGGGACAGCCCGCCTCGTGACCGGAGCCTGCCGGTGACCCCGCTTCGCACCCTCGGCCTGATCACGGCGCTCGCGTTCGCGGCGCTGACGATCGCGGCCTACCGGCGGGGCCGGATCGGCAACGGCGACCTGCTGCTGCGGCTGGCCGTCTTCACCCTGCCGCTGCTCGTCTTCTCGCTCGACGGAGCGACGCTGCAGTGGCTGTTCGACCAGCTCTCGTTCCGCAAGGGCGGCGGCCACCAGGTGCTGGGCGCGACGGTGCTCGCGGTCGGGGTGCTGTACCTGTTCGCGTTCTCGCTCGCCGGCCGGGGCGAGAAGTCGCGCCGCGACCTCACCCGGCTGATCGAGAACCTGGCCCTCGAGCAGTTCCGGGCCACGGGCCATCCGGAGCAGTTCGCGGGCGGCGTCGCGGTGGTGATCCCCGCCTACAACGAGCAGGACAACATCGACCACGTGCTCGCCTCGCTGCCCGCCAGGGTGCACGGCTACCCCCTGCACGCGATCGTGGTCGACGACGGCTCGGCCGACGCGACCACCGACCGCGCCCGCGCAGCCGGCGCTGCGGCCGTGCGGCTGCCGCTGAACCGCGGCCAGGGTGCGGCGCTGCGCACCGGCTACCGGCTCGCGCTTGCGACCGGCGCCGAGATCGTGGTGACCATGGACGCCGACGGCCAGCACCAGCCGTCGGAGCTGTCGCGCCTGGTGGCGCCGATCGCCGACGGCGCGGCCGACGTCGTCAACGGCTCGCGCGTCCTGGGCGATGCCGACCCGTCGCACGCCGCGCGCGAGATGGGCATCAAGCTGTTCGCGCAGCTGCTGTCACTGCTCACCTGGAGCCGCGTCACCGACCCGGCGTGCGGGTACCGGGCCGTGCGCACCGAGGCCCTGCGCGGTCTGGAGTTCCGCCAGGACCAGTTCCACAACTCCGAGTTCATCGTCGAGGCGTCGAAGAAGCACCTGCAGACGATCGAGGTGCCCGTGACGGTGTCGTCGCGCCTCTCGGGCACGTCCAAGAAGCCGCCTCATTTCCGCTACGGGATGGGGTTCGCAAACGCGCTCGTGCGCGCCTGGCTTCGCTAGTCGGATCACGTCGCGGCTGGAGATGGAGCGGTGTGGGGCCTGGCCCCGCTTCGGGGCCAGGCCCCGGCCTCACCGAGCCCGGTGTCCGCTCACCGATTCGCGAACCACTCCCACGTACGCTCAAGTCCCTCTCTGAGCTCGACGCGGGGCGAATACCCCAGAACCGTCCTGGCCTTGTCGATCAGCGAGTAGTTGCGCTGGATCTCGCCCGGGCGGGGCGGCTCGCGGCGAATGCGGGGGGTGATCCCCGAGACCTGCTCGAGCAGGTCCAGCAGGCGCGTAAGGCTCGTCTCGACGCCGCTTGCGAGCTGGAAGGTCTGGCCGCCTGCGCCGGGACTGCGCGCGGCCGCCATCAGCCCGGCGGCCAGGTCCTCGCAGAAGACGAAGTCGCGCGTCTGCGTGCCGTCGCCGTAGACGACCAGCTCCTCGCCGGCGCGCAGGCGCCGGATGAAGAGCGGGATCACGTTGCCCTTGTGCGCCGAGCGCGGCCCGTAGGCGTTCGAGAAGCGCACCACCACGGCCTCCATCCCGTACGCGCCGTGGAAGGCCGAGCAGTACGCCTCGCCGGCCGCCTTCGACGCCCCGTAGGGCGAGAGCGGGCCGAGGGGCTTGTCCTCGCTGGCCGGATAGGCGTTCTCGCCGAGCGGCGCGTTCGACGACGAGAACACGAACCGCGGCACCCCGGCGCGGCGGGCGGCCTCGAGCACGCAGAGCGTGCCGCGGGCGTTCTGGTCGAAGTTCGTGAGCGGGTCGTTGATCGAGTCCACCACACCGGCGCCGGCCGCGAGATGGAAGACGACGTCGCAGCCGGCGGCGGCCTCGCTGACCAGGTCGATGTCGCGCACGTCGCCGCCGCGCAGGTCGGCGCCCGTGCCGGCCAGGTTCGCGGGGTTCCCGGAGGAGAGATCGTCCACGACCACCACGCCGTGGCCGTCCGCGACGAGCGCGCGAATCAGCGCCGAGCCGATGAACCCGGCGCCGCCGGTGACGAGCGCCCGGGGCACGGCGGCGGAGTCTACCGGCGCTCAGCCCGCGCCGTCGGAGGACGCGGAGGAGGCGTCGTGCTGCCAGCACGGGGCACCCTCGAACGCCTCCAGGCCGGCCCCGGGGCGGCCCGACGGACCGGCGCCGCGGCCGCGGCGGATGCGGGGGGCGACCACGGCGGCGGCGGCGCCGACGAGGCCGCCGACGACGAACGAGCGCACGACGCCGCGCCGGCGGCGGGTGGGATCGGGGTCGCTCACGCCGCCCCGCGGTACGCGAAGAACGCCGCGATCAGGAGGCCGAGCACCTGCACGTAGGCCCGCGCGCTGCCGCCGATCTGCGCGGCGATCACGACCCCGGCGATGACGTACGCCCACGCCGCGCCGCCCGCGGCGATCCAGCCGGTGGTCGGGCTGCGGTAGTACCCGGCGCCCCGCAGCGTCGCCCGGCCCGACACGTAGCCGACGCCGTAGGCGAGGATGAACGTGAAGAACCCGACCGAGAAGCTGCCCGCATACGCGAGCAGGACGCCCATGAGCGTGCCGGAGCCGAGCGCGGTCGCCACGGCCCGCACGGCCTTGTTCGGGTGCAGCGTGACCCGGGCCGAACGGGGCTGGCGGGCGCACTCGCGGCACTTGATTCCGACCGGCGCGGGCACCATGCAGTCCGGGCAGATGGGCTTCCCGCAGCTCGAGCAGGAGACGCCGGTCTCGACCTTCGGGTGGTTTGCGCAGTAGACGGGTGCGGCGATGCCCGGGTCGGCGCTGGACACGTCGCGAGTGTAGCATCCGCACCGTGATGCAGAACGTCACGCCGGGGCGCGCATGACGCGGCACCCGTCCGGGCTCATGCGCATGACCGACGCGGTCGAGCGCGCGCTGATCCGGTCCGAGCCCGTCGTGGCGCTGGAGTCGTCGGTGATCGCCCACGGCCTCCCGGCCGAGATCGCCCGGGACGCCGCCCGCGAGGCGCAGGAGCGGGTGCGTGAGCGCGGCGCGGTGCCGGCCACGGTCGCCGTCATCGACGGGACGGTGAAGGTCGGCCTGGACGACGCCGACATCGACCGCCTGGCGCACGAGGACGGCATCCGCAAGGTGAGCGGCCGCGACCTGGCCACCTGCGCCGTCTCCGGCGGCTGCGGGGCGACGACGGTCGCGGGCACGCTGGCCGTCTGCGCGATGGCCGGGATCCACTTCATGGCGACGGGCGGGATCGGCGGCGTGCACCGCGGGTGGCAGGACTCGCTCGACGTGTCGGCCGACCTGACGGAGCTCGGCCGCACCGAGGTCTGCGTCGTCTGCTCGGGCGCGAAGTCGCTGCTCGACATCCCGGCGACGCTCGAGATGCTCGAGACGCGCGGCGTGCCGGTGGTCGGGTACCGCACGAGCACGCTCCCGCTCTTCTACGTGACCGAGAGCCGCTTCGAGCTGGTCGACCGCGCCGACGACGCCGAGACGATCGCGGCCGCCGCGGCCGCCCACTGGGGCTTCGCCCGCCGCACGGGCATCCTGGTCGTCCAGCCCGTCGCCGCAGAGGTGGCGCTCGACCCCGACGACACCGAGGCGCTGATCGACGAGGCGCTGGCCGAGGCGGACGCGGCCGGCGTGAGCGGCCCCGCCGTCACCCCCTTCGTCCTCGGCCGCCTGCACGAGGCCAGCGCCGGCACGTCGCTCGTCGCCAACCGCCGCCTGCTCGTCGACAACGCCGGCCTGGCGGCCGAGATCGCCGCCGCGTACTACCCCTAGACCGGCGCCGTGGCGTGGCTTCTGCACGACCCCGCGGCCGCCTGGATCGTGGGCGGGGCGACCGCCACGCTGGTGCTGGGCGAGGTCGCGGCCACCGTCGCCGGCACGGCCCGTCGGGGTGGCGGCCGGCCGGTGCTCCGCAACGCCGCCGAGGCGCTCGTCCTCGTCCGCCGCCGCGACGGCGCGGACTCATCCGACCGGGGCACGGTCTGGATCGTCTCGCTGGGCGCCCGGGCCGGCATCCTCGCCGCCCTCGCGATCGGGGCGCGGGTCCCGGCGCTGCGGGCCGGCGCGGACACCTGGGCGACGCTGTGGCTGGGCGCCGGAATCACGGTGGCGGGCGTCGCGCTGCGGGCCTGGGCGATCGTGACGCTGGGACCGTGGTTCCGCCGCCGGGTGACGATCGAGCCCGGCCAGCGGCTCGTCCGCCGGGGGCCGTACCGCATCCTCCGCCACCCGTCATACGCCGGCCTCGTGCTGGCCTGCGCCGGCCTCGGGCTCGCCTTCGGAAGCTGGGTGGGCGCGGCGGTGGCGGCGCTGGCGATGGTCGCCGCCCTCGTGCCCCGGATCCGCGTCGAGGAACGCGCCCTGCAGACGGCATTCGGGCCGGACTACGCCGAGTACGCCCGCTCCACGGCGCGGCTCGTCCCCGGCGTCTGGTAGAGGCGCCCTACGCCCCCGGCACCGGGCCGCGCTGGCAGTGGAACCCCGCCGCGGCGGCCGGGTCCGGGAACCCGCCGCCGGCCGCGCCGCGCACCCGGTAGACGTCGAGCAGCGCGCTCGAGTGCACCAGCCGCAGCCAGGGCACGTCCGTGAATGCGGCCGGATCGACGCCGGCGTCGAGCGTTCCCACCATGCTTCCGATGCGGACGCCCTTCACGACCAGCACGTCGGTGACGCCCAGCCTGTGCAGGAGCGCCTCACCGCCGGCCGGGTGCTCGAAGAAGCGATGGGCGGCAAGCACGTGGTCGAGGACGGTGTGCAGCATCTGGGGGCGCAGGTACGGACCCATCCCCTCCATCACGCTGACCCGCCCCGTCGCGGCCACGAAGGTACCGAGGGTGACGCGGTCGGGCAGCAGCCGCGCCCCGCAGGGCTCGTGCTCGTTCACCCAGTCGAGCACCGCCACGGAGTCGCGGCCGTTCTGCTTCCAGCCCGCCCGGGCGGGTCCGACGGTCGCGGCGACGGCGACGGCCGGAAGCGCGACCAAGCCGACCATCGCCGCCAGCGGGATCCACGCCCGCACGGCCCGCAGACGGCCGACCAGCGACTCGCCGAGCCCGAGCAGCCCGAGCAGGAGCACCAGCGGCACGTAGTCGAACTCCCGGTCGATCCCGAACCGGCCCGGGATCTCCGTGCGGTAGCGGTACGAGAACAGGAACGCGACGGCGAGCAGCGTCGCCGCCGTCCCGGCGGCGACCACGCCGAGCGGCGCCAGCTCGAGCGGGAACCGCAGCAGGATCACCGCCGCCGCACCGACCACGACGAGCGGCAGCGCCCACACGAGCCAGGCGGGCGCGGGGGCGATGGTCGTCGCGCTCTCGGTGAAGTCGTGCATGATCGCCTCGGGCCGGACGTACCAGTGCCCGTGCCCCGTCGGCGAGTGGCGGACGGTGCCCGCGAGCAGCGACGCGGTCGGATCGACGCCGTGTCCGAAGGAGGCGTAGGAGCTGTTTCCGGATGCCCCCTGGAAGCCGATCGACCCGCCCGAGGCGAGCAGGATCACCACCGTCAGCGACGCCGCCGAGACGGCGATCCCGACCAGCCGTGCGAGGACGGGCCACCAGTCGTGATCGAGCAGCCCGCGGGCGATCGCGTACCAGCCCATCGCGACCATGAGCGCCACCACCGGCACGCCGTGGGTCGCGAAGCCGGCGCCGAACAGCAGCGCGGCGAGCGCGGGCTCGGTCCAGCCGTCCCGCTCGCGCAGCGACCGCACCGCCAGCACGAGCGCGCACACGGCCACCATCCGGCCCACGTTCTCGGCCGTGTAGACGTCCAGGTTGCGGCGCAGCTCGTCGTTGAGCACCGCGAGCGTGAGCAGCGGCAGGAGCGGCGCCAGCCGGCGCAGGCCGAGCTCGCGCCCGAGCGCCCAGAGCCCCGCGGCGAGGCCCGTCGACGCCAGCCACAGGAGCGCACCCATCGCCGGAAGCGGCGCCCGCCCGATGGCGTAGGAGAGGCCTGCGTGGTAGCTGTTCAGGACGATCTTGCTGACCGTCGGCGTCCACATCGCACCCCACTGCAGCGTGTGGGCCGGCACCTTGCCGGCGTCGGCGATCTCGAGGCCGTCCGCCCAGTAGCGCCACGGGCCGAACATCTCGAAGTTGAGCAGCGGCGAGCTGCGCAGCCGCACGATCGCGATGGCGACGAAGACGACGGCGCCGGCGGCGAGCGCCCACCCGTCGTGGGCGATGTCGTCCCCGAGCGCCGCGGCGTGCGCGCGCAGGCCGCCCTTGCGCAGCCCCGCCGTCCACAGGGCGACGGTGACGGCGGCCAGCAGGGGGAGGAACGTGTACGGGTGCAGTGCGTGCGCGACGACGAGCACGACGGCGGTCAGCCCGACGGTCGCGTAGCCGAGCCCGAACGTCAGCGCGAGCCGCGTCGCCGGGCCGACACGGCCGGGCGGAAAGGCGGCCAGCGTCGCGCCGAGGCCGGGGACGAGGACGAGCGCCGCGGCGATCGCGATCGTCGCCGGATTCACGCTGCGGCCGTCGCGACCCCGGTGCCCGCGGCCGCCATGGAGGAGCCGGCGACGAACCCGGCCAGGAGCCACATCGAGGGATCCTCGAAGAACGAGTCGTAGAAGAGCGAGCTGGCGAAGACGGCCACGAGGGCGGCGACCAGGACGCGTGGCACCGGCCCGGCGCCCCGCAGCCGGACTCCCGCCGCCGTCAGCGCCCCCAGCACCCAGACGTAGAGCGCGAGGCCGATCGGCCCGAGCTCGGCCGCGACGGTGATCGGCGTCGTGTGCGACGCTGCGCCCTTCACCCGGAAGGGGTGGGCCGTGCCGGCCACGGCCGCCTTCGGCAGCCCGGACAGGCCGGAGCCGAACGCCGGGTGCGCCTTGATCACCTTCCAGCCGAGGCTGATCAGGTGCGTGCGGTCGTCCGACACGCGCGCGGCCGAATTGCCGCGCAGCGCGACCGCGACCACCGCCACCAGGCCGACCGCGCCGGCGGCGACCAGGGCGATCGTCGCCCTGCGCGGCCACAGGCCGGCCCCGAGCGCGACCACGCCGGCGGCGAGCGCGAAGTAGCTCGACTGCGAGTAGGTGAAGTAGAGGCCCGCGAACAGGAACGCCATGGCGGCAACGAGCGGCGGCGTCAGGCCGCGATAGACCGCCACGCCGGCGCAGAGGACGATCGTCACGGCCATGAACCGCCCGTACACGCTCGCGTCCCAGAACAGCGAGTTGACGCGGAAGAACGAGCGGTACGCGTTCGAGACCTCGACGCTCGGGTTCCAGAAGATGTGATGGGTCGCCTCCTGCCACAGCGCCACCCCGCCGAACAGCACCGCCAGCCCCAGCTGCGCCAGGAACGCGGCCCGCAGGCCGTCCGGGCTCCAGCCGAGCTGGCCGATCCGCAGCGCCATGAAGGCGAAGGGCAGGTAGAAGAAGAGCATCGTGACGGCCGCCTGGTGCAGGTCGACCGTCCAGAAGAGCGACACCGCCGAGAACGTCGTGAAGGCCGCCAGGGGAAGCGCCGCCCCGCCCCACGGCAGCTCAGGCTCGCGGCCGCGCGCGATGTCGTAGAGGGTTGCGAGCGCCCCGGCGGCGAGCACGCCGTAGAGCGGCAGCAGCAGCTTCGCGTCCTGCGAGCCGAAGTGGACCGGGATGCGGGCGGGCGCGGCCACCACGCACGCGACCGCGAACACCCACGGCCGCCGGCGCACGAGCACCGCGGCGGCCACCAGCACCGCCGCGGCGAGGACGATCGCGGGGACGACCGTGACGGGATGCGACTCGACCAGCGTGCGGGCGCGGTCGAGGGCCGAGCGCATCAGGATCGCCGCGAGCCAGACCGTCCCGGCCACCCAGGCCGCGGCGGCGACGCGGCGCGCGGCCGGAACCCGGACCGTGAGCATGACCCCCAGGCCCGCCGCCGCCACGACGGCGGCCAGCGCCTCGCCGCTCACCGGGGCCTCACGTGCGCGGCCGCAGCACGTAGATGTGGGTGGCGCCGGAGACGACCAGGCGGCCGGCGGCGGCGATCGGCGTTGCGTACTTGCCGTCCCTGAACCGCCACACGAGCTTGCCCGAGCCGGTGTTGTAGGCGTACAGGTGCCCGCGGGCGCCCGGCGAGGGGCCGAGGTCGGCGACGTAGACGAGGTTTCCGATCACGGTCGGGGAGGAGAGGCTGCGGTACGGAAGGTGATGCTGCCACAGCACCGCGCCGGTGCGCGCGTTGAACGCGGCGAACGTGCCGTCGAAGCTCGTCTCGAACACGCGCCCGTTGGACACCGCGGGCGACCCGTACGCCCAGTCCGGCATGGTGTACGTCCACGCCACCTGTCCAGTCGCGGCGTCGAACGAGTAGAGCTTGTCGTCCGTGTTCCCGATGTACACGCGCCCGTAGGCGACCGCCGGCGTGGCGAAGAAGTTGCCCGAGCGCAGGCCGGACGAGAGCCCGTCGGTCGTGCTCTTCCAGACCTGGTGCCCGTTGACGGCGTTCAGGCAGTACATCGCCCCGCCGTAGTCGCCAAAGTAGACGCGGCCGCCGACGACCGCCGGGCCGTGCTTCACGGCTCCGCCGGCGTGGTAGCTCCACACGACGTTTCCGGTCGCGAGGGCGAGCGCGCGGACGACCCCGTCCTGGTCGGCCATGTAGAGGTAGCGGGAGTCGAACGCCGGCGAGGATTCCATCGTCGCGCCGACGTTGTGGTTCCAGATGATCGCGCCGGTGGTCGCCGAGAGCGCGTAGATGTGGCCGTTCCGCGCGCCGGCGTAGACGACGCCCCGATGGACGGCGGGCGAGCCCGGGCCGAGATTGGACTCGTGCTGGAGGCGGCGCTTCCAGAGCTGCCTGCCCGTGAACAGGTTGTGGGCGCTGATCCAGCCGGAGTTCACGTACTCGTACACCACGCCCTTGGCGTACACCGGCGGGTACTCGATGAACCCGACGGGCCGGCCCCACTGCACCGTGTACGGCGGCCGCACGCCGGTGTCGCCGGAGTCGTCGCGCGTGCGGTCGTCGGAGAGCCCGTACACCGGCCACGACGAGCCCCACTTGCGCTGGGTTGCGCTCGTCGTCGTGCGGGTGCTGCCCGAGGTGAGCGTGAACGGCACCTTGGTCCCGTTGTGGACGTCGGCCGTCTTGCGGTTCACGACCCACCACGCGCCGCCGGCGCCGACCGCCCCCAGGACCACGACCGCCGCGCCGACAAGTGCGATGTTGCGGCGCCGCATCCGGGGGACGGTAGCAACGGCGGGTTGGACGCCGATCCGGGTCGGGCTAGGCCGTGCGGTCCTGCGGGGCGACCACGGCACGGCCTGTGAGGTCGCCGTAGAGCGCCCGCAGGAAGAGGGCCGAGAACGGCCAGATGATCGGCGCCGCCAGTCCCAGGCCGATGACGGTCGAGGTGGTGGTGTCGGCGAACGCGGAGACGATCAGGAGCATCGCCAGCACCACGGGCGCCGAGAACAGCACCGTGATCAGCCACACGAGCCAGGTGCGGGCGAAGTTGCGCGCGGCCAGCCCCGCCGAGCGGAGGATGGCACCTCCGGGCGTCACGTCCCCCGCGGCCATCGCGGGCACGGCGAAGAGCAGGAGCGGGATCACGACGACGGCGTAGGTGACGAAGACCACGACGAGCGCCCCGCACAGGATGCCCACCAGCACCGCGGTCATGTACGTCCATACCACGCGTCGCGCGGGTGCCGGCTCCGGCAGTCCGCGCAGCATCACCCACCCGAGCAGGCAGAAGTAACCGATGGCGTAGGCGAAGAACGCCACCAGCACCGTCTGTGCCACCGAGCCCCCGGTGGCGTGCACGGCGAGCACCGGCGCGGAGGCGAGCGCGAGCGACGCGAGCGCCGCCACCATGAGATCGGCCCAGACGGCGCCGAACCGGTGGACGGCGGTCGCGAACAGGTCGGAGACCGGCGTCCGCTGCGCGGGCGGGGCGCCGCTCACGCCGCCACGGGCTCCGGATGGCGGACGGCGATGTCGAGGCCGTCGCCGGCCACACCCACGACCACCGTGTCGCCCTCGCCGACCTCGCCCTGGAGCACGAGCATCGCCAGCGGGTTCTCGAGCTCGCGCTGCACCGTGCGCTTCAGCGGCCGGGCGCCGTAGGCGGGGTCGTACCCGTGCTCGACCAGCAGGCGCTTGGCGTCGTCCGCCAGCTCGAGGTCGATCCGGCGCGCCGCCAGCCGCCGGCGCAGGCCGTCAGCCTGCAGCTCGACCACCTCCACCAGCTGCTCCTGGGAGAGCCGGCCGAAGATGACGGTCTCGTCGACGCGGTTCAGGAACTCGGGCCGGAACGTCGCCCGCAGCGCCTCGGTGACGCGCTCGCGCACGACCTCCTCCTCCCCGCCGCGGAAGATGAACTCGGAGCCGACGTTCGAGGTCATGATCACGATCGTATGGCGGAAGTCGACGGTGCGCCCCTGGCCGTCGGTCAGGCGGCCGTCGTCGAGCAGCTGCAGGAGTACGTTGAAGACGTCGGGGTGAGCCTTCTCGATCTCGTCCAGCAGGAGCACCGAGTACGGCCGCCGCCGCACCGCCTCGGTCAGCTGGCCGCCCTCGTCGTATCCGACGTAGCCGGGGGGCGCGCCCACCAGGCGGGACACCGAGTGCTTCTCCATGTACTCGCTCATGTCGATGCGCACCATCGCCTTCTCGGAGTCGAACAGGAACTCCGCCAGCGCCTTGGCGAGCTCGGTCTTGCCCACCCCGGTGGGGCCGAGGAAGATGAACGAGCCGATCGGCCGGTCGGGGTCGCCGAGGCCCGCCCGCGAGCGCCGGATCGCGTTGGCGACGGCGGTCACCGCCTCGTCCTGGCCGACCACGCGCCGGTGCAGCCGGCTCTCCATGTGGACGAGCTTCTCCATCTCGCCCTCGAGCAGGCTCTGCACCGGGATGCCGGTCCAGCTGGCAACGACCTCGGCCACGTTCTCGGAGGAGACCTCCTCCTTCAGCATGGGCGAGCCGGCCTGCTGGCGGTCGAGCCGCTCGGAGGCGGCCGCGAGCTCGCGCTCGAGCTGGGGCAGCTCGCCGTAGGTCAGCTCGGCGGCGCGCTGCAGGTCGCCCTCGCGCTGGGCGCGCTCGGCGTCGGAGCGCACGGCCTCGATCCGCTCCTTGACCACGCGCACGCCCTCGATCGACTCCTTCTCGGCCATCCACTCGGCCTCCATGCCGCCGAGCTCCTCGCGCAGGTTGGCCAGCTCGCCGGCGATGGCCTCGCGCCGCTCGACCGCAGCCTCGGACGTCTCCTTCTCCATCGCCGCCTGCTCGATCTCGAGCTGGACGATGCGGCGGCGGACGGTGTCGATCTCGACCGGCATCGAGTCGATCTCGATCTTCAGGCGCGAGGCCGACTCGTCGATCAGGTCGATCGCCTTGTCGGGCATGAAGCGGTCGGCGATGTAGCGGTCGGCCAGCATGGCCGCGGCCACGATCGCGTCGTCGGAGATGCGCACGCCGTGGTGCACCTCGTAGCGCTCCTTCAGCCCGCGCAGGATCGCGATGGTGTCGGCGACGCTGGGCTCGCCGACCAGCACCGGCTGGAAGCGGCGCTCGAGCGCGGCGTCCTTCTCGATGTGCTTGCGGTACTCGTCGAGCGTCGTGGCACCGATCGCGCGCAGCTCGCCGCGGGCGAGCATCGGCTTCAGCATGTTGGCCGCGTCGACCGCGCCCTCGGCGGCGCCGGCGCCGACGATCGTGTGCAGCTCGTCGATGAAGAGGATGATCTGGCCCTCGGAGGCGCTGATCTCGGCCAGCACCGCCTTCAGCCGCTCCTCGAACTCGCCCCGGTACTTGGAGCCGGCCAGCAGCGCGCCCACGTCGAGCGCCCACACGCGCCGGCCGCGCAGGCCCTCGGGCACGTCGCCGGACGTGATCCGCTGGGCCAGGCCCTCGACGATGGCCGTCTTGCCGACGCCGGGCTCGCCGATCAGCACGGGGTTGTTCTTCGTGCGCCGGGAGAGCACCTGGATCACGCGCCGCACCTCGTCGTCGCGGCCGATGACCGGGTCGAGCTTGCCGCGCTCGGCCAGCTCGGTCAGGTCACGGCCGAACTTGGCCAGCGCCTCGTAGGTGTTCTCGGCGTCCGGCGAGGTGACGGTGCGGCCGCCGCGCACCTCGACGATCGCCTTCATGATGGCCGCCCGGTCGAGCCCTGCCGGCTCGGCCAGTGCGAGCAGGAAGTGCTCGACGGCGACGTAGTCGTCCTTCAGCGCCTCGGCCTCGGTGAACGAGTGCTCGAGGGCCTCGCGCAGCGCGCGGCTGGCGGTGGGCGACTGCTGGGCACCCTCGATCCGGGGCAGGGCACCGAGGCGGGCCTCGGCCGCCGCCCGCACCTCGGCCGGGTTGGCGCCCGCCTTGCCCAGGATGCGCGGCGCGACGCCGCCCTCCTGGTCGAGCAGGGCGAGCAGCAGGTGGTCGGGGGTGAGCTCGGGGTTGCCGCGGGCGATCGCGTCGCCCTGGGCGGATGCAAAGGCCTCCTGGGCCTTGATGGTCAGCTTCTGAAAGTCCATGGCACCGGTGGTTTCGGGGATTGATAGGGAACAAGGTCGCGGCGGTAGCTGCGATGGACGCGGTCGAGCTCGCGGCGCAGCTCCTCGGAGGCGGCCGCCAGCTGGGAGCGGAGCGACGTGACCTCGCGGGCCAGTCGCTCCATCGCGTCCTCGAGGTCGAGCACGCGGGTGGCGCCGGCCAGGTTCAGGCCGAACTCGCCCGTGAGCGCGCCGATCTTGCGCAGCCGCTCGACGTCACGGTCGGAGTAGCGGCGCGTCCCGCCCGGCGTCCGCCGCGGACGGACGAGGCCCTTCGCCTCGTACGTGCGCAGCGTCTGCGGGTGCATCCCGGCCAGCTCGGCCGCGACCGAGATCGAGTAGCGGGGATGGTCGTCGCCCGGCCTCATGCACGGCCTCGCGTGAAGAACGGTGCCTGGCACCGGGTATTCATGCCGACTTCTCCGCGAAGAGCCGCTGGCGCGGGTCGCCGTGGTTCGCGTGCTGGATCTCCTGCAGCCGCTCGAGCGCCTCGCGCTCCTGCTTGGAGAGCTTCGTCGGCACGGCGATGCGCAGCCGCGCGAGCAGGTCGCCCGTGCCGCCGCCGTTCAGGCGCGGGGCGCCGCGGCCCTTCACGCGCAGCGTCTTGCCGTCGGTCGAGCCGGCCGGGATCTTCACCCGCACGGTGGCGCCGTCCGGAGTGGGCAGCTCCACCTGCTCGCCCATCGCCGCCTCGGCGAACGTCACGGGGACGTCGATCACGAGGTCGTCGCCGCTGCGCGTGAAGAGCGGGCTGGCCGTGACCCGCGTGACGACGAACAGGTCGCCCGGCTCGCCGCCGCGCGGCGCCGCCTCGCCCTTGCCCTTCACCTTGATGCGGGTGCCGTCCTTGACGCCCGCGGGGATGCGCACCTGGTAGGTCTTCGTCGAGCGCACCCGGCCGGACCCGTGGCAGGTCGGGCACGGGTGCTCGATCACGGTGCCGGCGCCGCCGCAGCGCTCGCACGGCTGGTTGATCGAGAAGAACCCCTGGCTCTCCGACGTGACGCCCCGGCCCTTGCAGACGGGGCAGATCGTCGGCGCCGTCCCGGCCGCCGCGCCCGAGCCGTGACAGGTCGGGCAGGCGTTGGCCTTGTCGACGGGCACGCGCACCGTCACCCCCGAGAGGGCGTCGGCGAACGACAGGCTCACCTGCGCCTCGACGTCCGCACCGCGGCGCGGGCGCGCCTGCGCCCCGCGGCCGCCGCCCCGGTTGAAGAGGCCGCCGAAGAGGTCGCCCAGGTCGAACGCCTGGCCGGCGCCGCCGAAGTCGAAGCCCTGGAACCCGCCCTGGCCCGGACCCGGCCCCTGGCCGGGACGGAAGGCGCGCCCGAAACTGTCGTACTGCTTGCGCCGCTCGGGGTCGGACAGGACGTCGTAGGCCTCGCCGATCTGCTTGAAGCGCTCCTCCGCCTGGGTGTCGCCGGGGTTTCTGTCCGGGTGGTACCTGCGCGCCAGCTTGCGGTAGGCCTTCTTGATCTCGTCCGCGCTCGCGCCGCGGGGGACGCCCAGGGTCTCGTAGTAGTCGGCCACCTGCTACTCCCCGGCCTCCGCGTCGGGCGTGCCGGCGGACACGACCACGCGGGCCGCCCGCACGATGCGGTCGCCGAGGCGGTAGCCCCGCTGCCACACAGCCGCGATCGCGCCCTCCGGATGCTCCGAGGGCTGGTGCGAGAGGGCCTCGTGCATGTGCGGGTCGAACGCGTCGCCCGGCCCGGCCTCGATCTCCTCCAGGCCGCGCCGGCGCAGGATGTCCGCCAGCTGGTGGCGGACCATCGCGACGCCCTCCGACACCTTCGCCTCCTCGTGGTGCTCGGAGGCGTCGACCGCCCGCTCGAGATTGTCGAGCACGGGCAGCAGCTCGGACACGATCGACTCGGCCGCGCGCTCGACCTGGGCCTCGGAGTCGCGGGCGACGCGCTTGCGGTAGTTGTCGAAGTCGGCCGCGACGCGGCGCAGGTCGTTCAGGTACTCCTCCGCCCTGCGCCGCGCCTCGGCGAGCTCCGACTCGAGCTCGCCCGCTTCGAACTCGGCCGACTCGTCGGCCGCCGCCGCGGGCGAGCTCTTGCGCGGATCGGTCATGACGCCCGGTCCCCGCTCTCGTCGACGACCTCGGCGTCGACGATCTCCTCGTCGCCGCCGGCCTCGGGCCCGGCCGCCGTGCCGTCACCGGTCGCGCCCTGCTGGGCCTGCTGGGCCTGCTGGTAGACGACCTCGCCGAGCTTGAACGAGGCCTCGCGCAGCGCCTCCAGGCGGGAGCGGATCTCGCCGGCGTCGTCGCCGTCGAGCGCCTGCCGCACGGAGTCGAGCTTGGTGCGGATGTCCGACTTGGTCTCGTCGTCCAGCCGGTCCTCGTGCTCCTTGAGCGACTTCTCGGTCGAGTAGGCGACCTGCTCGGCCGTGTTCTTGGCCTCGGCCAGGTCCTTCATGCGGCGGTCGTCGTCGGCGTGCGACTCGGCGTCGCGCACCATCCGGTTGACCTCGTCGTCGGAGAGCCCGGAGCCGCCCTGGATCTGGATCTTCTGCTCGTTGCCCGAGCCCAGGTCCTTCGCCGACACGTGCATGATGCCGTTCGCGTCGATGTCGAACGTGACCTCGATCTGGGGCACGCCGCGCGGCGCCGGCGGGATGCCGACCAGCTGGAACTTGCCCAGCGTCTTGTTGTAGACGGCCATCTCGCGCTCGCCCTGGAGCACGTGGATCTCGACCGACGGCTGCCCGTCCTCGGCGGTGGAGAAGATCTCCGACTTCCGCGTCGGGATGGTCGTGTTGCGCTCGATCAGCTTGGTGGACACGCCGCCCTTGGTCTCGATGCCCAGCGACAGCGGGGTCACGTCGAGCAGCAGGACGTCCTTCACCTCGCCCTTCAGCACGCCCGCCTGGATGGCGGCGCCGATGGCGACGACCTCGTCCGGGTTCACGCCGCGGTGCGGCTCCTTGCCGATCAGGTCCTTCACCTTCTCCTGCACGGCCGGCATGCGGGTCATGCCGCCGACCAGGATCACCTGGTTCACGTCGGAGGCGTTCAGGCCGGCGTCGGCCAGCGCCTGCTTCGTCGGCGCGACGGTGCGCTCGATCAGGTCGCCGGTCAGCTCGGTCAGCTTCGCCCGCGTGAGGGTCGTGTCGAGGTGCTTCGGGCCCTCGGCGTCCGCCGTGATGAACGGCAGGTTGATGTTGGTCGACTGGGTCGTCGACAGCTCGATCTTGGCCTTCTCGGCCGCCTCGTACAGGCGCTGGAGGGCCATCGGGTCCTTGCTCAGGTCGATGCCCTGGTCGCGCTTGAACTCGGCGGTCAGCCAGTCGACGACGGCCTTGTCGAAGTTGTCGCCGCCGAGGTGGTTGTCACCCGACGTCGCCTTCACCTCGAACACGCCCTCGCCCAGCTCGAGCACCGAGACGTCGAACGTCCCGCCGCCCAGGTCGAAGACGAGGATGGTCTGGTCGCCCTCCTTGTCGACGCCGTAGGCGAGCGACGCCGCGGTGGGCTCGTTGATGATGCGCAGCACCTCGAGGCCGGCGATCTTGCCGGCGTCCTTGGTGGCGTTGCGCTGGGCGTCGTTGAAGTACGCCGGGACGGTGATGACCGCCTCCGAGACCGTCTCGCCCAGGTAGGCCTCGGCGTCCGCCTTCAGCTTCTGGAGGATCATCGCCGAGATCTCCGGCGGCGGCACGACCTTGTCGCCCGCCTTGACGCGAGCGTCCCCGTTCGGCCCCGCGGTGACCTCGTACGGCACGATCTTCTGCTCCTCGGACACCTCCGAGGCCTTGCGGCCCATGAAGCGCTTGATCGAGAAGATCGTGTTCTTCGGGTTCGTCACCGCCTGGCGCTTGGCGGGGGTGCCGACCAGCCGCTGACCGTCCTTCGTGAACGCGACGACCGACGGGGTGGTGCGGCCGCCCTCGGCGTTGGGGATGACCGTGGGCTCGCCACCCTCCATCACCGCCATGCACGAGTTGGTCGTCCCCAGGTCGATGCCGATCACTCTAGCCATGCGTTGCTGCTCCTTTAGTTGGAAACACGAAACAAATCTATGTCGAGTTATAGCAGGTCTTCAGCCATCTGCCGAGGGCGCCGCGATGACGTCCCACGTCGCGCCGGCGTAGGTGCAGCGGCCCACCGGCCGGCCCGGCAGCTTCGCCGCCCCCCGCTCCACGACCAGCAGATCCGCGCCGGCGGGGACGCGGCCCGCCCGCAGCGCGGCGGCGATCGCACCCCGGCGGGCGGCCTGGTCCGGATGCCGGCCGGCCAGCCAGGTGCGGAACCGCACCCGCAGGTAGCGGCCCTGCACGAAGACGAAGCTCGCCCCGGTGCGCATGAAGAACTCCTGGGCGATCGCGTCGGCGTCCGGCTCGGGCGCGATCACGGCGATGGTCGTCCGGGCATCCGCCGGCAGCGACGAGCACAGGAGCCGGTGCGGGTAGGGGATGCGCCACTCCGCCACTGCCGCCGCGGCGGTCGAGCCGGCCGCCGCCACGGCCACGCAGACCGCAACGGCCACCGCGGCCGGCCGCCCTCGCCGGCGCACGCGCATGACGAGCGCGTCGGCCGCCATCCCCGCCGGCGGGCACAGGGCGAGGACGAGGAACGGCACGTCCCGCTCCCAGCGCACGAGCGGGGCGGGCGCGCCCCGGCCGGCGACGAGTGCGTGGATCAGGCCCGTGCGCGTGCCCACGTCGCCCGCGAGCACGACGACGGCGGGCACGAGCACGAGCAGGAGCGGCAGGCTCGCGCCGTTGCGGCGGGGCGCGAGCGCCAGCCCGGCGACGCCGAGGAGCGCGGCGACGCCGACGCCGAGCACCGTCTGGGCGGCCGTGGGCGCGACGAACGGCAGGAGCGTGGTCGACCGGAAGCCGTGGTAGCGGTGGTAGTCGACCGCGAGCGGAACGAGCCACACGGCTGCGACCGCGGCCGCGGCGGCCGCCGCCCTCCACACCTGCGGCCGGCGCGCGTGCGCGGCCGCCACGCCGATCCAGAGGGCCGCGAAGATGCCCGCGAGCGGGGCGACCAGGAAGGTGAGCCCGGCCGCCCCGCCGGCCGCCCACCACAGGGCCGGACGGCGGGCGCGCAGCCCGAGCCACACGGCCACGGGGGCCATCGCCAGCCCGGCGTCGCGGGGGATCATCGGCGGCAGGAACGTCAGCCCCGGCGTGAAGGCGGGAACGGGGTCGCCGTGAAAGGGCCCGAACGAGACGCCGTGCATGTGCTGCTCGAACACCGTCAGAGGGTGGCCGACCGCGCCGATGCCGCCCGCGCACAGGAACAGGCAGGCGCTCCAGGCCGCCGCGGCCGGTCGCGCGCCGAGCTCCTCCGCCAGGAGCAGCATGCCCGCGGCCGCGACGCCGAGCCCGAGCACCTGCATGGCCTCGACCGCCGCCTGCGGCCCGCCGGGGAGCACGCGGGCCACCCAGGCGGCGAACGCGTGGAACAGCCACGGGTAGGCGTTGGGCTGGTGGGCGTAGAGGCCGCCCGGTGCCGCGAACCCGGCGTCGAGCTGGCGCACCCAGCCCAGGTGCCACAGCATGTCCCCGTGCGACGGCCACAGCTCGGGCGGCGTCCGCCGCAGCGCCGGAAACGAGACCAGCGCGGCCGCACCCGCGATCGCCGCCAGCCGCCCAGGCGAGACCGGCGCCCGCAGACGCGGACGGCGCACCGCCGCGATCCCGGCGCCGCCCGCGAGCGCGAGTGCCGCCGGGATGCCGATGCCGCCCAGGATGCCGACGCCGACCGCACCCAGGGCCATCGCCGTCCATGCGAGCGCCCACGCCGCCATCGCCCCGAGGGCGATCCGCTCCGGCGCCGGCCGGGCCGGCGCGAGGCTCGAGCCGACGACCCAGACCCAGGCCGCCACCGCAGCCGCCGCGACCGCGGCCGCGGGGCTCACGGGCGGCCGCCGCCCCCCGATGCGGCGCCGCCCGACCCGGTCGGACACAGGTCGAGCAGCGGACAGTCGCCGCAGCGCGGACGCTGCGCCCGGCAGGTCGTCCGCCCGTGTGCGATCAGCAGCAGGTGGGCCTCGAGCATGCGCGCGTCCGGGACGAGCGCCGTGAGCTCGGCGTGCGCCGGGCCCGCGGCCATGCCGGGCGGGAT
Source organism: uncultured Actinomycetes bacterium (assembly GCA_963843705.1). Taxonomy (GTDB): domain Bacteria; phylum Actinomycetota; class Thermoleophilia; order Gaiellales; family JAICJC01; genus JAICJC01. The sequence goes on along the minus strand of CAWJLQ010000001.1, from coordinate 415,158 downwards.
CAGCCCCAGCCGCCCCGCGACCCGGTGCACGTGCGTGTCGACCGGCATCACCGGCACGCCGAGGCTGAACAGGAGGACGCAGCTGGCCGTCTTCGGCCCCACACCCGGAAGGCGTTCGAGCCGGAGCATGGCCTCGTCCGGCGGCAGCGCGGCGACCCAGTCGAGCGCCGGCGGTCCGCCCCCGCCCGAGAGCTCGCCCAGCACCGCCTGGATACGCGGCGCCTTCTGCGCCGCGAGGCCGCCGGGACGCAGCACGCGCTCGACCTCGACGGTGTCGGCGTCGCGCACCTGCTCCCAGGCGGGGAACCGCGCCCGCAGCGCCGCGTAGGCGCGCTCGGTGTTGCGGTCGCTCGTGTTCTGGGACAGGATCGTGAGCACGAGCTCGTCGAGCGGGTCGAGCGCGCGGTGCGGATGCGGCGGGCCGTAGCGGGTGCGCAGGCGGTCGAGGACGGGGCCGATCATGTTCCCCGGGAGCCTATGCACGGGTAGTCTGCAGGGGTGGATCCCGTCCGCGACACCCTCGGCAGGCCGCTGCACGACCTGCGCATCTCGGTCACCGACCGGTGCGACTTCCGCTGCGTCTACTGCATGCCGAAGGAGGTCTTCGGCCGCGACTTCCAGTTCCTGCGCCGGTCGCAGCTGCTCACGTTCGAGGAGATCGCGCGGCTTGCGCGCCTGTCCGCCGCCGCCGGCGTGCGCAAGGTGCGCCTGACCGGCGGCGAGCCGCTCCTGCGGCGCGAGATCGAGCGGCTGATCGCGATGCTCGCCGAGATCGACGGCATCGAGGACATCGCGCTGACGACGAACGGGACGCTGCTCGCCCGCAAGGCGCGCTCGCTGCGCGACGCCGGCCTGCGGCGGGTCACCGTGAGCCTGGACTCCCTCGACGACGGCGTCTTCGCCTCGGTCAACGACGTCGGCGCGCCGGTCGCGCGGGTGCTGGAGGGGATCGAGGCCGCCGCCGGGGCCGGGCTCGGCCCGGTGAAGGTCAACATGGTGGTGAAGCGGGGCCTGAACGACGCGAGCGTGCTCGGCATGGCCAAGCACTTCCGCGGCACCGGCCACATCCTCCGACTGATCGAGTTCATGGACGTCGGTGCGACCAACGGCTGGCGGCTGGACGACGTCGTGCCGGCCGACGAGCTCGTCTCGACGATCGCGGCCGAGTGGCCCCTCGACCCCGTGCCGCCCGCCTATCCCGGCGAGGTCGCAAACCGCTACCGCTACCGCGACGGTGGGGGCGAGATCGGCGTGATCGCCTCGGTGACCCGGCCGTTCTGCGGCGCGTGCACGCGCGCCCGGCTCTCCGCCGACGGCCGCCTGTACACGTGCCTGTTCGCGAACGTCGGCCGCGACCTGCGCGGGCCGCTGCGGGCGGGCGCGTCGGATGCCGACCTCGCGCAGCTCTTGGGCCGGATCTGGGGCCGGCGCGGCGACCGCTACTCCGAGCTTCGCACGGCCGAGACCGCGACGCGGCCGAAGATCGAGATGTCCTACATCGGCGGCTGACACCGCCGCCCCGGAATGGATTCCCGGAATGGGGCGTTTCACCCATCATGGGATCGCCGCAGGCGCGGCTAGAATGAGAGGTTTATGCACGCCGTCGTGACAAAGGAGGCGCGGCCGGTGCGCCGGCGTCTACGCGGATTGCTTCCCAAGGGATGGAAGGACTTCGCGCTGCAGCTCTTCCTGTTCACGCTCGTGGACATCGCCTACGAGCTGACCCGCGGCCTGTCCGAGGGCAGCGTCCTGCCGGCCTTCAACCACGCCCGGGACGTCGTGTCGCTCGAGCGGTCGCTGGGCGTCTTCACCGAGCTGGACGTCCAGCACTGGGCGCTCCAGCGGCACTGGGCGCTCGACGTCGCCGACTTCACCTACTTCCACGCCCACTTCGTGATCACGGTGGCGTTCATGTTCTGGCTCTACCTGCGCCGCAACGAGCACTACTACTTCATCCGCAACGCCGTCTTCGTCGCCGACGCGATCGCGCTGATCGGATTCACCGTCTTCCCCACCGCGCCGCCGCGGATGCTGACCGACCTCGGGTTCACCGACACGCTCGACCGCTACGCGTCGATCTCGAACTACTCCGGCCCCGTGGCGGCGCTCGCAAACCCGTTCGCGGCCGTCCCCAGCATCCACACCTGCTACGCGCTGATCATCGGGGTGAGCTGCTTCTTCCTCGTCCGCCACCGCGCGCTCGGGTTCACCTGGCTCTTCTACCCCGTGCTGATCGTGTTCTCCATCGTCGCCACCGGCAACCACTTCTGGACCGACGCCTTCCTGGGCGCCTGCCTGGCGTGCGTGGCCCTGGGGACGGCGTGGCTGATCGAGCGCTTCCGGCCCACGCTGCCGACGTCCGCCCGGATCCGGCTGCGGCTCGAGGCGCGCCAGGGCTCCGGCCGACCGGCCACCGCAAGATAGCCTCGGTGGTATAGTTGGCGGGATGAGCACCGTGCTCGCCCGCATCAAGACCGGCTACACGAACGGCGGCCGCGGCCTCGGCATGGCCCTCATGGGCCGGTTCCGGTCGCTGCCGTTCACGCCCAACCAGGTCACCGTCGCCGGCCTCTCGCTGAACGCCGTCGCCGCCGTGCTCGTCTACGAGCGCCACTTCGTGTGGGCGACGGCCGCGTTCGTCGTCGGCAGCATCCTGGACATCCTGGACGGGGCGCTCGCGCGGTCGCACGGGAAGCTGACGCAGTTCGGCAGCTTCCTCGACTCGACCACCGATCGCATCTCGGAGGGCTTCGTGCTCGGCGCGATCGCCCTGGTGCTGTCCCGGCAGGGGCACGAGGCGGCGCTCGCGAGCGTCTTCGTCGCCCTCGTCGGCTCGTTCCTGGTCAGCTACACGCGGGCCAAGGCCGAGGCGCTGGGGCTGTCCGGGACGGTCGGGCTGATGGGCCGGGCGGAGCGCATCGTGCTCGTCGCGATCGCGCTCCCGTTCGCCGGGCGCGGGTCGCTGCCCTATGCGATGTACCTGCTGGCGGCGCTGACCGCGTTCACGGTCTTCCAGCGGGTGAACCACGTACGCAAGCAACTGGACGGAGGGGAGTAGCACATGGCCGAAACGGCCCACACCAACGGTTCCAACGGATCACGAACCGGGTCCGGCAAGGTGCGCGTCGCCGTCGTCGGCGTCGGCAACTGCGCGTCGGCCCTGGTCCAGGGAGTGCAGTACTACCGCGACGCCAAGCCGGGCGATGCCGTCCCCGGCCTGATGCACGTCGACCTCGGCGGGTACCACATCTCCGACATCGAGTTCTCGGCCGCCTTCGACATCGACGCCGACAAGGTCGGCCGCGATCTCGGCGAGGCCATCGGCCGCGGCCAGAACAACACCGTCCGGTTCGCGGACGTGCCGGAGCTGGGCGTCCCCGTCCAGCGCGGCATGACCCACGACGGCCTCGGCAAGTACCTCTCGACCGTGATCAAGAAGTCGCCCGGCGAGACCGCAGACGTCGTCCAGGTGCTCAAGGACACGAACACGGACGTCGTCGTCTCGTACCTGCCCGTCGGCTCCGAGCAGGCGACCAAGTGGTACGTGGAGCAGGTGCTCCAGGCGGGGTGCGCGTTCGTGAACTGCGTGCCGGTGTTCATCGCCCGCGAGCCGTACTGGCAGCGCCGGTTCGAGCAGCGCGGCCTGCCGATCGTCGGTGACGACATCAAGTCGCAGGTCGGCGCGACGATCGTGCACCGGCAGCTGACGCGGCTGTTCGCCGACCGCGGCGTGCGGCTCGAGCGCACCCACCAGCTGAACGTCGGCGGCAACACCGACTTCATGAACATGCTGGAGCGCGAGCGGCTGGAGTCGAAGAAGATCTCCAAGACGAACGCCGTCACGTCCCAGCTCGACTACGAGATCGGCGCCCGCAACGTCCACATCGGGCCGAGCGACTACGTGCAGTGGCTGGACGACCGCAAGTGGGCGTACATCCGCATGGAGGGCCGCAGCTTCGGCGACGTCCCCCTGAACATCGAGCTGAAGCTCGAGGTGGTCGACTCCCCCAACTCGGCCGGCATCGTCATCGACGCCGTCCGCTGCGCCAAGCTGGGGCTCGACAACGGCCTCGCCGGCGCCCTCGAGTGGCCGAGCGCCTACTTCATGAAGTCGCCGCCGGTGCAGCACCACGACGACCAGTGCCGCGACGAGGTCGAGAAGTTCATCTCGAAGTACGGCGCCAAACAGTCGCCGAAGAAGGCGCGCGAGAAGCCCGCCGCCAAGAGCTGAGCCGGCATGAGCTCGCTCAAGCTGTGCCTGGCGTCCCCGTACGCGCTGGCCGGCGCCCATCCGGTCGCCGAGCACGTGCGCGGGGTCGCCACGGCGCTTGCGGAGCGCGGGCACCGGGTCACGGTGCTCGCGCCGAGCGCCTCGACGCGGGCGCTGCGCAGCGGCCGCAGACGGCTGCGCACGCTCGCGGCGGGCGACCATGACGCCCTGATCGCACTCGACGGCGAGCCGCTCCAGGTCGCCGTCGCGCCCGGAGTGCCCCTGCGACAGCGCGGTCGCCGCCGCGGGGCCGGCATCCCGGTGGCGGCGCGCGCGAACGTGGCGCTCGCGGTCGGCCAGGGGGGGTTCGACATCGTCCACGCCTTCGAGCCGGTGCTGCCGGGCGTGGCCACCTCCGCCCTGCGCCACTCGCCGGGATTGACGGTCGCCACCTTCCACGCGCCCGACCGCGCGCTCCACTACCCCGTGCGCGGTGGGACGCTCGAGCGCTACCGCGCCCGGATCGACGCGCTCATCGCCACGTCGGAGGCGGCGGTCGCGCAGGCGAACGCGATCTATCCGGGCGAGTACACGATCCTCCCCGAGGGCATCGGCCCGGCGTTCGCACCGGGCGACAAGACCGGGACGCGCATCGCCGTCGAATGGCACGGCGACGGCCGGGCCGTCCTGCGCACGCTCGTCAAGCTGGTCGACGCGACGCCCGGCGTGGAGCTGGTGCTCCTCTGGAACCGCAGGACCCGCCGGCCGATGCGCCCGTTCGTCCCGACCGGGGCGCGCGGGCGCGTGCACGCAACCAGTCCCGAGGACGCGGCCGGCCGCGCCGCCGTGCTCGCCGGCGCCGACGTCTTCGTCGCCGTCGAGGGCGGCGACGCGTCGCTCGCCTGGGAGGCGCGCGCGTCGGGATGCGCCGTGGTGGCCCCGCTGGCCGCCGGAGCGCTCGAGCCCGATGCGCCTGCCCTCGGCTACGCCGTCGACCAGCCCGCGCTCGCGGCGGCGGCGGCCGCGCGCCTGCTCGACGACGCCGGCCTGCGTGCCCGTCAGGCCGAGCAGGGCATCGCCGCGGCAGACGGGCGCAGCTTCGCAGCGGTCGCCGAGGCGCTGGAGGGCGTGTACGACCGGCTCGACGCCCGCCGGCGCGTGCACCGCCGCCGGCCGCTCGAGGGCCGGCCGCTCATCGCCGCCGACCTGCACATGCACACGAACGCCTCGTACGACTGCGCCACCGACCCCGAGGCGCTCGTCGACCACTGCGTCGCGCAGGGTCTGGGGGCAATCGCGATCACCGACCACAACGAGATCTCCGGAGCCGTGGCCGCCGCCGCGCTCGGCAGGTCGATCACGGTCATCGTCGGCGAGGAGGTGAAGACGGCCCAGGGCGAGGTGATCGGACTCTTCCTGGACGAGCGCATCGAGCCGGGCCTTTCCATGGGCGACACGATCACCGCCATCCAGGAGCAGGGCGGCCTCGTGCTGATGCCGCATCCGTTCGACCGCCTGCACACGATCCCGGACGCGCCGACGCTCCTGCGCCACCTCGACGAGATCGACATCCTCGAGGTGTACAACTCGCGCCTCCTGTTCGACAGCTTCAACGACGACGCGCTGCGGTTCGCGTCCAAGTACAACCTGATCCAGTCGGCCGGCTCCGACGCGCACGTCCTGCCCGGGATCGGCACCGCGATCAACCGCATTCCCGCATTCGACGGCCCCGAGGAGTTCCTGCTGGCGATGCGCCAGAACCAGATCGAGCGCCACCCGAAGAGCCTCCTGTATCTTCAGGGGCTGAAGTGGGTTCAGAGCGTGGCCAGGTAGGAGCGCAGGCTTCGGGCGGCGACCGCCGAATAGGGCGGTGGGTGACCGTGGCCGACGACGAGATCTACGAGCGCTACCAGGCCAAGGCGATCGACGAGACGAACGCGCTCGGGCACGACATCGCCGAGTGGCTCGGCGAGCGCCATGCCGGGGCAGCCCCCGTGCTGGGGACGGGACATCCCCTGGCCGACATCATGCTCGTGAAGCACCGGCCGATGCCGGCCGAGGTGCAGGAGGGCGTCGCCTTCTTCGGCCGCGCCGGCCAGGCGATCCTGAAGAGCCTGCAGCGGCTGCGCATCGACCCGCTCATGCTGTACGGCACCGTGTGCCTGAAGGCCGCGATCGAGCCCGACGCCGACGACCTCGCCCAGGCCCGCGCCTGGCTGACGCGCGAGCTGCACATCACCCAGCCACGCATCGTCGTCACGCTGGGCGACGAGGCGCGGGCGTTCCTGGACTCGATCGAGTTCCCGCTGTCCGTGCCGTGCGCGGGCGAGCTGGGCGCCGTGGCCCGCTTCACGCCGACCGTCGAGACGCTGGCCGTGCCCGACATCGACCGCTGCCTGGACGACTCCGCCTCCAAGCAGGCGTTCTGGGACGCCTTCAAGGTGCTCGGCACCTGGTACGAGAACCTTCCGCCCTACTAGCGACCCGGGGCCAGGCCCCGCGTTTCGGCCATACTCCGCCAATGCCAGACCGGCACATCGTGGCGATGGGCGGAGGCGGGTTCCTGCAGGAGACGCCCTCGCCGATGGACGACTTCATCCTCGGGCTCACCGGCAAGGACGAGCCGCGCATCTGCTACCTGGGCCAGGCCATGGGCGACGAGCCGGGCAACATCGCCCGCTTCCACCGCGCCTTCCCGCCCGGACGCGCCCGGGCGACGCACCTGAACCTCTTCTCCCGCGACGGCACCGACCCGCGGGCGCACCTGCTCGACCAGGACGTGATCTACGTCGGGGGCGGCAACACCGTGAACATGCTCGCGGTGTGGCGGGCGCACGGCGTCGACGAGGTGCTGGGCGAGGCGTGGGCGGCGGGTGTCGTCCTCTGCGGCATGAGCGCCGGCTCCCTGTGCTGGTTCGAGTGCGGGATCACCGACTCCTACGGGCCGCTGCGTCCGATCGGCGACGGGCTCGGGTTCCTGCCCGGCAGCAACTGCCCGCACTACGACAGCGAGCCCGCCCGGCGGCCGACGTACACGCGTGCCGTCGCCGGCGGCTTCCCGGCCGGCCACGCGGTCGACGACCTGTGCGCGCTGCACTTCCGCGGGACGCAGCTCGCCGAGGCGGTGGCGTCGCACCCGGACGCCGCAGGATTCCGGGTCGAGCAGGGGGCGAACGGTGTGGTCGAGACGCCCCTCGCGGTGCGATACCTGGGCGCGTGACGCGGCGCGCGCTCGCGGCGCTCGCCGCCCTCGCCGCGGTCAACCTGGCGGCGCCGCACCTGCCCGACCCGGGCCGGCCCGTCCAGATCGCCGTCCTTGCGGTCGTCTCGTTCCCGCTCGCGACCCTCGTCGTGGCGGCGCTTGCGCCCTCCACGCGGCCGGCCCCGTGGCTGCTGGCGGCGGCCGCGGTCGCGGTGGCCGTCACGGCCGGGCTGATCGCCGCCGGGCTGGCGGGCACCCCGGCCACGCTGGCGAAGCTCGTCGCGGCAGCGTGCATCGGCATCGCGCTCGCCCGGCTGCTGCAGACCGCCGCCGAGCTGGTGGCGATCGCCCTCCTCGTCGCCGCGGTCGACGCCTACAGCGTCGCCGCCGGGCCGACGCACGCCATCGTCCTGCACCATCAGCAGGTGCTCGACTCGTTCACGCTCGCCTTCCACCCCCCGGGCAGCTACGGGGTGGCCCAGATCGGTGCGAGCGACTTCATCTTCTTCGCCCTCTTCGCCACCGCCGCGCTTCGGCTGGAGCTGCGCGGCCGGGCCACATGGGCGGCGATGACCGGCTCGCTCGGGGCGACGATGGCGCTGTCGTACGTCTTCGACACCGCACTGCCGGCGCTGCCGCTGCTCTCGCTCGCGTTCCTGGGTGCCAACGCCGACGTGCTCGCAGGCCGTCTGCGGGGGAGACGCGGCTCACCCGAACGGGAGAGCGGAGCCGGGGGGTGACCTGCCGATCTCGAATGCATGCGGCTCCGGCGGCTCCGAATCCTCGTCGCGCTGTGCGCATGCGCCGCCGCGGGCGCGCTCGCGGCCGCGCCGGCGCAGGCGGCGTCGCCTCGCGTCCCCGGCACCCAGCCGGCCTGGGCCAATCGCGCGAACCTGGCCGCGTCCGCCGCGGCCGACGACCGGATGGTGTTCTCGGTCTGGCTGGGCCGGCGCGACGGCGCCGACCTCGACCGAACGCTCGCCGGCCTCTACGACCCCTCCTCCCCGCAGTTCCACCGCTGGCTGACCCCTGAGCAATTCCATGCCCGCTACTCGCCGACGCAGGCGCAGGTCGCGGCCGTGCGGACGTGGCTCACCGACGCCGGCTTCCAGATCGTCGACGTGCCGGCCAACCGCGCGTTCGTGACCGCCTCCGGCACGGTCGCCCAGGTGGAGTCGACCTTCGACGTCGCCGAGAACATGTACCGGATCGACGGGAAGACCGTGCGCGCGCCGAACGCCGACCCGGCCGTCCCCGCCGCGATCGCGCCCCTCGTGCAGGCGATCACGGGCCTGGACGGATCGCTCGCGCTCGCCGCGCCCGCGCACCGATCGCCCGCCCCGCCTCCCCCTGCGGGGACGTCCGTCGGCCCGTGCTCGCGCTACTGGGGCGAGCGGACGTCGCAGCTCTTCTCCAACCCGTACGCGCCCGGGACGCCGCTGCCGTGGCTGATCTGCGGCTACACCCCCGCGCAGATCGACTCGGCCTACGGCATCGACGGCGCGCGCCGCCTCGGCCTGGACGGCCGCGGGCAGACGATCGCGATCACCGGCGCGTTCTTCTCCCCCACCCTGCTGCACGACGCGAACAGCTTCTCGCGCCAGTTCGGCCTCCCGCGGCTCGGCCGCAGGAACTACCGCCAGCTGACGGCGCCGGGGACGACGCGCTTCCCGAAGGATCCCGCGGAGACGCAGAGCTGGTACATCGAGCAGGCGCTGGACGTCGAATGGACGCACGCGGTCGCGCCCGGGGCACGCATCGTCTACGTCGGCGCGGCGAACGACGCCGCCGGTCTCGACCAGGCCGTCAACGAGGTGGTCGACCGGCACCTGGCGAGCATCGTCTCGAACAGCTGGGGCCTGCCCGAGTCGCTCACGCCGCGGGGTGAGATCCTGGCGATGAACGGCGTGTTCGAGCAGGCGGCCGCCGAGGGGATCGGCGTCTACGTCGCCTCCGGCGACGCCGGCGACAACCTGGCGGCGGCCGGCAAGGTGTCGGCCGGGTTCCCCGACTCGAGCCCCTGGGTGACGTCGGTCGGCGGCACAAGCCTCGCGATCGACGCCCACGGCGGCTACCAGTGGGAGGCGGGCTGGGGCACGACGACGACCGACTGGACGGGCACGGCATGGTCGCCGCACGCCCCCGGGGCATTCCTGTACGGCGCCGGCGGCGGCGCGAGCCACGTCTTCGCCATGCCGTCGTACCAGCAGGGGGTCGTCCCGGCGGGCGTCGCCACGTGGCGCCGGGGCGAGCGCCGCGCCGAGCCCGACATCGCCATGGACGCCGACCCGCAGACCGGCGTGACGTTCGCCCAGACCTACGTCGAACCGAACGGCCGCGAGCGCGTGATCGACTCCTGGATCGGCGGCACGAGCCTGGCGGCCCCGCTCGCCGCGGGCGTGATGGCGCTGGCCGATCAGCTGAGCGGCCACCCGCACGGGTTCGCCAACCCGGCCCTGTACCGGCTCGCGGGCACCCCGGCCCTGCACGACGTGGCCGGCGGGCACCGGTCGCTGGCCGTGCTCCGAAACGCGCTCCAGCCCGACGGCTCGATCGTCACCCGGCTGCGCTCGCTCGACCGCGACAGCTCCCTCCAGGCGGCGGCGGGCTGGGATCCGGTGACCGGCCTCGGATCGCTCGACGTGCCGGATCTGCTGGCCGCGCTGCACTGATCGACGCTCGACCATGCGCGCTAGGCTGACCGCCTGCGCGTCTGCTCCCTGCTCCCCAGCGCGACCGAGATCGTCGCCGCACTCGGCTGCACGAGCCTCCTCGTCGGCCGCTCGGCGGAGTGCGACCACCCGCCGGAGGTCGCCGGTCTGCCCGTCGTCACCACCGCCCGCATCGACCCGGCCGAGCTCACCAGCGCCGCGATCGACACGGCGGTGCGCGACGCGCTGCTCGACGGCCGGGCGCTCTACGCGCTGGACGAGTCGCTGATCGAGCGGCTCGCGCCCGACGTCGTGATCACGCAGGACCTGTGCCACGTCTGCGCCGTCTCGAGCGACGAGGTGGGGCGGCTGCGCGGGCTCGACGCCGACGTGCTCGCGCTCGACCCGCACACGCTGGACGAGGTGGCCGAGTCGGTGCGCACCGTCGCGCGCAGGCTGGGGGTCGCCGAGCGGGGCGAGCAGGTGGCGGCGGACATGCGGGAGGCGATCGCGGCCACCCGGCGGGCGGTGGCCGGCGCCGAGCCGGTGCGCGTGTTCGTCGCCGAGTGGCTCGACCCGCCGTTCGCAGCCGGGCACTGGCTGCCGGAGATGGTGGCCGCCGCGGGCGGGATCGAGGTGCTCGGCCGCGCCGGCGAGCCGTCGTATCCCACCACGTGGGAGGCCGTGCGGGCGGCGCGGCCCGAGGTCGTCGTGGCCGCGGCCTGCGGGTTCGACGCAACCCGGATCGCGGCGGAGGCGGCCGGGCTGCCCGTGTCGTGCCGCACCGTGGCCGTCGACGCCAACGCCCGCTACTCGCGGCCCGCGCCCCGGCTCGCGGAGGGCGTCGTCCAGCTCGCGCACCTGCTCCACCCCGGCGCGGTCCCCGACCCGGGCCTGCCCTGCATCGAGCTCGAGGCGGCGTGGACGAGGTAGCCGCCCTGGTCGCGGAGCTCGTGGCGATCGACTCGGTCAACCCCGACCTCGTCCCCGGCGGGGCCGGTGAGGCGGGGATCGCCGCGTTCGCGTCGGCCTGGCTCGAGCGCGCAGGCCTCGACTCGGACGTGCGCGAGGTGGCACCGGGGCGGCGGAACGTCGTCGCCCGCGTGCCCGGGACGGGCGGCGGACGGTCGCTGCTCCTGAACGCCCACATGGACGTCGTCGGCGTCGAGGGCATGGAGGCGCCGTTCACGCCCCGGATCGAGATCGGGCGGCTGTACGGGCGCGGCGGCTACGACATGAAGGGCGGCCTGGCGGCGATCATGCTCGCCGGCGCGCGCGTGGCCGACGCGGGACTGCGCGGCGACGTGATCGTGACCGGCGTCTGCGACGAGGAGTATGCGAGCATCGGCTGCGAGGCGCTTGCCGCGAGCGTGTGGGCCGACGCGGCGATCGTCACCGAGCCGACCGCCCTCGAGGTCTGTGTCGCCCACAAGGGCTTCCTGTGGCTCGAGGTGGAGACGGCGGGCGTCGCGGCGCACGGGTCGCGGCCCGATCTCGGCGTCGACGCCATCGCCCGCATGGGCCGCGTGCTCACGGGCCTCGAGGAGCTGGAGGCCCGGCTCGCGGCGGGGCGCACGCATCCGCTGCTCGGCCCGGGCTCGGTGCACGCGTCGCTGATCGACGGCGGCCGCGAGCTCTCGAGCTACCCCGACCGCTGCCGCCTCGGCCTCGAGCGGCGCACGATCCCCGGGGAGACGCGCTCGCAGGTGGAGGACGAGATCCGCTCGCTCGCCGGCGACGCGGCCGTGCACACCACCTTCGAGCGGGCGCCGTTCGAGGTGGATCCGCGGACCGAGATCGTCACGGTCGTGCAGCGCCATGCCGCCGCCGCGCTCGGTTTCGACCCGCCGCTCGTCGGCCACGGCGCCTGGATGGACGCGGCCGTCCTGTCGGCCGCCGGGATCCCGACGGTCGTGTTCGGGCCGGCCGGCGCCGGCGCACACGCGACCACCGAGTGGGTCGATCTGGCCTCGGTTGCGACCTGCGCCGCCGTGCTCGAGGCCGCGGCCCGCGAGTTCTGCGCCTAGATCGTCAAGTCTATTGACAGTCCAGCGAGTTGACGATATGCTCGGGGACATGGCCGGCTCCGCCGCGTGGTACGAGGACGTCGTCCTGCCGGCGCTCCTGCGTGGCGCCCGCAGGCCCTACCGCGACGCCGTGCGCTCCGCGCTGGCCGAGGCCGCCTGTGACGACATGCCGCGCAGCGGCAGCTTCGTCGTCGGCGGGATCGCCCGCAACGGCGCCGCTCCGCTCGGGGTGCTGGCGCGCGAGCTGGGCGTGTCCAAGCAGGCCGCCGGGGCGCTCGTCGACACGCTCGTGTTGCGCGGCTACGTCGAGCGTACGCCCGACCCCGTCGATCGCCGCCGGGTAACGGTGACGCTGACGCCGCGCGGAGAGCTGGCGGCCGGGGCGGTCCGAACGGCCGTGGAGCGCACGGACGCCGCGATCGCCGCACGGGTCGGCGCCGGCGACATCGCCCGCACACGTGCAACCCTGGCAGCGCTGATCGAACTCGATTAACCGGCCCGGCGGAGCAGCGCCACCGACTCGATGTGCGGCGTCTGCGGGAACATGTCCACCGGCCGGACGCGTTCGAGCACGTAGCCGCCGTCGACCAGCTGGCGCGCGTTCGGGGCGAACGTGGTCGGGTTGCAGGACACGTAGACGAGCCGCGCCGGGGCGAGCTCGAGCACGCGGCGCACCGCCTTGGGCGTCAGGCCCGACCGGGGCGGGTCGACGAAGGCGACGTCCGGCCGGGGCGCCCGCTCGAGCAGCGCCCGCACGCCGGCCGCGACGTCGCCCGCGAGGAACTCCGCGTTCGCGATCCCGTTACGCTCGGCGTTCGCGCGTGCGCCCGCGACCGACTCCTCGGAGATCTCGATCCCGTACACCTGTGCCGCCCGCGCGGCGGCGAGCAGGCCGATCGCCCCCGCGCCGCAGTAGAGATCCCACACCACGTCGTCCGGCGCCGGCGCGGCGAAGTCGAGCGCGGTCGCGTAGAGCCGCTCCGCCATCACGGTGTTGGTCTGCATGAACGCGCCGGCACTCACGCGCAGGTCGAGCCCGCCGATGCGCTCGCCGAACCAGTCGCGGCCGATCAGGGCCGCGCCGTCGAGCCCGGCCGTCACCTCGGCGACGCCCGCGTTCACGGCGTGGACGACGCCGACGACCCCCTGCGGGAGCAGCCCGGCCAGCCGATCGACGCCGGGCACCGGACCGGGGGCGGTCACGAGCATGGCCAGGAGCTCGCCGGTGCCGGTGCCTTCGCGCACGACCAGATGCCGCAGGTACCCCTCGCCGCTGCGCTGGTCGTAGGCGGCGAGGCCGGACTCGCGCGCCCAGCGCTCGAAGGCGCGGCGCACGTCGTTGCCGGCGTCGGAGACGATGTGGCAGTGGTCGACGGCGATCAGCCGGTCCCACCGGCCCAGGCGGTGGTAGCCGAGCGCCGGCCCTTCCGCAGGCTGCGACCACGAGTACTCCACCTTGTTGCGGTAGCCGTAGAGATCCTCGGCGGGCAGCATCGGCTCCGGGACGATGTCGTCGAACCCGCCCAGACGGCGCAGGGCGTCGGCGACCTGCGCGTGCTTGGCCTCCACCTGCTCGCGATAGTCGAGATCCTGCCAGGCGCAGCCTCCGCAGACGCCGAAATGCGCGCAGCGCGGCTCGATCCGGCCGGGGCCCGGCTCGAGCACCGCCACGGCCAGCGCCTCGGCATGGCGGCGCCTGAGCTTGGTGACGCGCGCCCGGACGCGGTCGCCGGGAAGCGCGCGGGCGACGAAGACGACCAGGTCGCCGTGCCGGGCGACGCCGCGGCCGCCGTACGCCAGCCGGTCGACGACGAGCTCGATCTCCTGATCGCGGCGAAGGGCGGCCGTTCCGGGCATCGGTCAGTAGTGTACGGAGGCGTATGCAGCACCCCGTGGACACGTACCGCCAGCGGCTCGAGGACATGCTGGCGGAGGTGATGGAGGAGCACTACCAGAACGGCGCCGGCCACAAGGCGACGTTCGACATCGCCGCCGTCTACGAGCGCTACGCCGATCTGACGACGCTCGAGCAGGCGCGGGCACTGGCCGCGCAGGGCGCCGACGCCGAGCTCCAGCGGTTCGCGTGCGAGGCCTACATCGGCGACGGGGTGAAGCTCCTGTCCGAGGAGCTGACAAACACCCAGACGGCGCTCACGGTGCCGGCAGGCGGCACCGAGGTGCCCTACCGCGAGGTGGCGCCGAGGATCGTGAACGAGCCCGACCCCGGCGCCCGCCGGGCGCTGTACGCCGCCCGGTGCGCCGCCACGGCCGAGCACCTGAATCCGCTCCACGAGCAGATCTTCGCCCGCACGAGCGGCCTCGTCGCCGACGTCGGCGACGACTCGGTGCTGGGCCTCTACGAGCGCTTCGGCTACGCGCCGCGGAGGCTGCACGAGGCGACCAGCGCGTTCCTGCGCGACACCGCGGACATCTACCGCTCCACCGTCGATGCGGAACTGCGGAGCCGGGTCGGGATCCCGCTGGCCGACGCCGGGCCCGCCGACCTGGCCCGCATGTGGCGCGCCCCCGAGTTCGACGACGCCTTCCCGACCGACCGGGCCGTCCCCGCGCTGCGCGCGACGCTGCGCGGCCTGGGCATCGACCTGTACGCCCAGCCGAACGTGCACCTCGACATCGACGCCCGCCCGGGCAAGGTGCCGCGGGCGTTCTGCGCACCGATCCGCGTCCCCGGCCGCGTGATGCTGGTCATGCTGCCCCAGGGCGGCCAGGACGACTACCGCGCCCTGTTCCACGAGGCCGGGCACGCCGAGCACTTCGCCCACATGCCGCCCGAGCTGCCGGCCGAGGCACGCGTGCTGGGCGACAACGGCGTCACCGAGGGATTCGCATTCCTGTTCGAGCACCTGCTGGCCGATCCCGCCTGGGCGGGCGTGCACCTCGACGGCGGCGACCCGGCCTACCCGCGTTTCGCCGCGCTCTACAAGCTCTTCCTCGTTCGCCGGTACGCGGGCAAGCTCGCCTACGAGCTCGAGCTGCACGCACCCGGCGCCCGGCTCGACGGGCTCCCGGCCCGGTACGCCGAGCTCCTGACCGCCGCCACCGGCGTCGCCTACCCCGAGACGGACTACCTCGAGGACGTCGACGACGGCTTCTACTGCACGTGCTACCTGCGCGCCTGGGCGTTCGAGGCGGGGCTGGTCGACCACCTGCGGGAGCGGTTCGGCGGCGAGTGGTTCGCCGACCCGGCCGCGGGCGTGCTCCTGCGCGAGCTGTGGGCGCTGGGGCAGTCGCAGCGGGTGGAGCCGCTGCTCGCCGGGCTCACCGGCGCCGCGCCCGACTTCGGCGTGCTGGCCGACCAGGCGCACGCCGCGCTCGCCTGAGCCCGCCTCAGGCGCACTGGCCGCTCGCCTCGACGGCGGCGGCATGCCGGTACAGGCGCACCATCCGGCGCACGTCGTAGGCGGCCGGGTCGGCCACGACGGCGGCGTGCCACAGCCGCCGGGCCGTCTGCATGGTCGCGAGCACCGTCGGGACGGGCGGCGCGGCCGTGACCACCAGGAAGTCGCCGAAGCCGCGCGCCTGGGCGCCGGCGGTGCGCAGCGCCGGGCCGACCACGCGCGGGTTCTTCACCGACATCACCAGCCACACGAGGCCCGCCCCCCCGCGCTGGTCGAGCCGGTGCACCAGGCGGCACCCGCGCAGGGAGCCGGCATGCTGCCACGAGCTGAGCGGCGAGGAGTCGGGCGCGGCGAGGACGGCGTAGGCGCCGATCAGGCGTGGATCCTCGCCGTTCGGGAGCGTGCCGGCCGTCGTGCCGAGGGCGTCGGCCGGGCCGAAGCGGGCGGCCATGTAGAGGCTCGCGTCGCGGAGGTCGGGGTTGAAGTTCGCGAGCTCGTTGTGATCGGCCACCCAGCCGGGCGCGAGCAGCGCGGCGAGGACGACCGCGGCGACCAGCGCCCCCGGCCGGCGCGCGACCCGGCGCAGCTCGAGGGCGAAGCCGGCGAGCATGACGGCATAGCCGGGCAGCAGGAACGAGAGATGGCGCTCCGGGGCGAAGTCGTGCGACGACGCGGTCAGCACCGAGAGCAGGCCGAGGGGCAGCACGACCCAGACCGCGCCGAACCAGGCCGCCCGGCGGTTGCGCACCGCCAGCGCGGCCAGGCCGAGCAGAGCGGCGGCGCCCAGGACGACCGCGAACCCGATGTGCACCGAGCCCGAGGCGGCGTCGCCCAGGCGCTCCCAGAAGCGGTGCGAGCCGAGCCGGATCACGGGCCCGCCGCTGCCGACGCCGTACTTGCCCTGCAGGGGCGAGTAGAGGTGGCGCAGGAGGAGCAGGGCGAGTGCGCCCAGCGCCGCTGCGCCCGCAACCGCCGCCGCCGAGCGCCACTGCGCCCGCAGACGGCGGCGCAGGCGGACGCCGGCCAGCCCGACCATGATGACGAGCTCGCAGAGGAGCGCGAAGAGCCCGAACGGGTGCGCCGAGACCAGCATGAGGGCGGCGAGCGCGTACGGGACGACCCAGCGCGCCCGGCCGGTGCGCACCAGCACCAGCATGAGCCAGGCCGAGGCGTACGCGCCCGCGATCATGGCCGTGTACCCGCGCGCAAACTGGCCCAGGTGGATCATGATCGGCGAGGACGCCGTCACCACGGCGACGACGGCTCCGCCGGCGCGGCCGAGCAGCTCGCGGCCGCACCCGTAGCTGAGCGCCACGGCCGCGATGCCGAGCAGCGCCGACGGCAGCCGCAGGCCGAGGATGTCGTACCGCCACACGAGCGCCGCGTGCACGAGCAGGTAGTGCAGCGGCGGGCCGTGGCGGTGGTCGACCGCCACGCGCAGGACGTCCAGCGCGGACGCCCGCGACGCCACCCCCAGGGTCACCCCCTCGTCGTTGTGCAGCGGCCGGAAGTCAAGGCCGAAGCCGATCACGACGACGGCGTAGGCGAGGGTCGATGCGAGCGCCACCAGAGGCGGCCAGCGGGCGCGGAGGAAGCGGCCTGCACGGTCGCGATTCGGCATCGACGCGGCATTATCCGCCACATCCGACCGTGCCGGCCGCAGAGCGGTCGGTTCGTGCCGAAGCGCACCTGCGTACGCCGCGGGCCCCACCCGGTACCCTGTCCACATGGCATCCGACCCCGCGCTGGCCGGCCCCGCCGACGACCCGGTCACCGCCGCTCCGCGGGTGACGGTGGTGGTTCCCGTGCTGAACGAGGAGGCCACGCTGCAGCCGCTCTACGACGGCATCGCGGCCACGGTCGACGCGGCCGGCATCCCCGCCGAGGTGATCTTCGTCGACGACGGCTCGACCGACGGCACCTACGCACTGCTCGAACGGCTGCACGAGCACGACCCGCGCGTGCGCGTCGTGTCGTTCACGCGCAACTTCGGCCAGCATCCGGCGATGCACGCGGGGATCGCCCGCGCCCGCGGGCGCATCGTGGTCACGATGGACGGCGACCTGCAGAACCAGCCGGCGGACATCCCCCGGCTCGTGGCCGCGATCGACGCCGGCGCCGACGTCGCCAGCGGCCGGCGCGTCACGCGCCGCGATCCCATGCTGCCGCGGCGGGTGCCGTCGCTCGTGATCAACCGCCTGCTCGGACGGCTCACCGGCGCCCGCCTGAACGACTTCGGCTGCGCGTTCAACGCCTACCGCCGCGAGGCGCTCGAGCCGGTCATGCACCGGATCGGCCGGCAGAAGTTCACCAAGGCGCTCGTCTGCTCGACCGGCGCCAGCGTCGTCGAGGTCGATCTCGACCACCGCGCCCGGGCCGATCGCAGCCGCTACGGGATGATCGGCCTCGTCAAGCTCGCCCTGCACGTCGTCACCGGATTCTGGGCGCAGCTGGTGCAGTGGCTCGGCGCGCTCCTGGGCGTGATCGGTATCCTTACCGCTCTGGGGGTGGGAGTCTGGGGCGTCGTCTACTGGATCCGTCACGGCAACTTCCCGGGCCCGCTCTTCCTGGGGGGGCTCGTCCTGTTCGTGCTCGGCCTGCAGGGGTTCCTGATGGCCGTGCTGGGGGAGAACCTGCAGCGGATCCAGCGCGACGTCGAGGGACGGCCGCTGTACTACATCGATCGAGAGCTGGGATAGGACGGGAAGGAACGGCGTGAAACGGATACTCGTGACCGGCGGAGCCGGCTTCATCTCGTCCAACATGATCCGCTACCTGCTGCACGAGACGGCGCACGACGTCGTCACGATGGACGCGCTCACGTACGCGGGCAACCTGGCCAACCTGGCGGATGTGCGCGAGCACGAGCGGCTGCGCTTCATCCACGGCGACATCCGCGACCTGGCCGACGTGACCGCGGCCCTCGAGGGCGTCGACGTGATCGTGAACGCCGCCGCCGAGTCGCACGTGTCGAAGTCGATCGCCGAGGGCGGCTCGGAGTTCGTGACCACCAACGTGGTCGGCACCCAGGTGCTGCTGGACGCGATGCGCGAGCACCCCGTGGAGCGCTTCATCCTGATCTCCTCCTCGGAGGTCTACGGCACCGCCGAGAGCGAGCCCATGGACGAGAACCACCCGCTCAACCCGCGCTCGCCCTACGCCGGCACGAAGGCCGGCGGCGACCGGCTGGCGTACTCGTACTGGTGCACCTACGGCCTGCCGATCACGATCATCCGCCCCTTCAACAACTACGGCCCGTACCAGCACGCCGAGAAGGTCATCCCCCGGTTCATCATCCAGGCGCTCTGCGACCGGCCGCTGACGATCCACGGGGACGGCCACGCCAGCCGCGACTGGCTGCACGTGTTCGACACCGCCGAGGCGATCACCGCCGCCTGCACCGTCCCGCTCGACGCGATCGTCGGCGAGACGATCAACGTCGCGACCGGCGTCGACGAGACGGTCGAGCAGATCGCCGACATGATCCTCGAGATCCTGGGCAAGCCGGCGGCGCTGAAGCGGCACGTCTCCGACCGGCCCGGGCAGGTCGACCGCCACATCGGATCGACCGACCGGGCCGCGCGGCTGCTCGGCTGGCGCTCGCAGATCCCGTTCGCCGAGGGGCTCGAGCGCACCATCCGCTGGTACCACGACAATCCGGAATGGTGGCAGGCCGTCCTGGCCTCGGAGCAGACGGCGCAGGCCGTCTGACGCGCCCCCGGACGCTCGTGGTGCTCGGCGGCGGGCCGGCGCAGCAGCATGCGATCCGGGCTGCCCGCGCCCTGGGCGTGCACACCGTCGTGTGCGACTCCGACCCTGGCCTCGGCGACGTGGCCGTCTCGTCGGAGGACGCGGAGGGCGTCGCGCGGGTCGCGCGTGGAGCGGACGGGCTGATCGCGCCGGGCACCGACTGGCCGGTCCGGATCGCCGCGGCCGTGGCGGAGGATCTCGGCATCCCGCATCCGGTGCCCGCCGGCGTCGCCCTCGTCTGCACGGACAAGATCGCGCAGCGCACGCGGCTCGGCGAGGCCGGCGTGCCCCAGCCGCGCTGGTCGGCCGACGCGCCGCCCGCCTACCCCTGCGTGGTCAAGGCGGCCGACCGCCAGGGCCAGCGGGCGATGACGATCCTGGCCGGCCCGGACGGTCTCGACGAGGCCACCGCCCGCGCCCGCGACGGATCCCGCAGCGGCCGGGTGATCTACGAGGAGTTCGTCCCCGGCCCAGAGGTGACCGTGAACGCGTTCTCCGTCGACGGCCGGTTCCTGCCCGTCGCCGTCACCGACCGCGTCCACTTCGAGGGCGTGCCGGGCGTCGCCCGCCGCCACGTGTATCCGGCTGCCGCGGACGGCGCCGAGGCGGCGGCCGCGGTCGCCGAGCGGGCGGTGGCCGCGCTGGGCATCACCTCCGGACCGAGCTACGTCCAGCTGATCCTGGCGGACGCCGGCCCGACGGTCGTCGAGGTGGCGGCGCGCCTCGGCGGCGGCCACGACTCGGAGATCTGCCGGACCGCCGTGGGCGTCGATCTGGCCGAGGCCGCCGTCCGCTCGGCGCTGGGCGAGCCGGTCGATCCGGCGGTGCTCGCGCCCCACCGAAACGGCGCAGCCGTCGTCGAGTTCGTGGCCGCGCCGCCGGGCGAGCTCGTCCGGGCGAGCGGCCCGCCGGAGGTCTGCTTCTACGACGCGCCCGGCCACGTCTACGGGCCGCTGCAGGTCGCCACCGACCGGGCCGGGTACGTGCTCGCGACCGGCGCAGACCGCGCCGCGGCGCTGCGCGACGCCGCCAGGGCAGTCGACGCCGTGAGATTCGAGGTGCGATGACGCCGCCGGCGACGGAACGGCTCGCGATCGAGGGGGGCACGCCGGTGCGTGCGGCGATGCTCGAGTTCTCCCCGCCGGTGATCGGTGACGAGGAGATCGAATCGGTCGTCGCGACCCTGCGGTCGGGGTGGCTCACCTCCGGGCCGCGCACGGCCGAGCTGGAGGAGCGCTTCGCCAGGCGCACCGGCGTCGCGCATGCCATCGCGACGTCGTCGTGCACCGAGGCGCTGCACCTGTCGCTGCTGGCATCCGGGATCGGCGCGGGCGACGAGGTGGTGACGACCAGCTTCACGTGGCCGGCGACGGTGAACGCCGTGCTGCACACGGGCGCCGCACCGGTGTTCGCCGACGTCGACCCGGGCACGCTCGACCTCGACCCGGAGATGGCCGCGCGGGCGGTCACCGCGCGCACCAAGGCGCTCCTGCCCGTGCACTTCGCCGGCGGGCCCTGCGACATGGACGCGCTCGGCGCGATCGCATCCGAGCACGGCCTGCGGATCGTCGAGGACGCCGCCCACGCCGTCGAGGCCGACGTGCGCGGCCGCCGCATCGGCGCGATCGGCGACTTCACGTGCTTCTCGCTCTACGCCACCAAGAGCCTCGCCGGCGGGGAGGGCGGGATCATCACGACGGGGTCGACGGAGGCCGCCGAGCGGCTGCGGCTGCTGCGCGCCCACGGGATCACCCGCGACCCGTGGAAGCGGGCGAGCACGCACATGCTCGGCCACTACGACGTGGTCGAGCCGGGGTTCAAGGCGAACCTGGCCGACCTGCAGGCGGCGGCGGCGCTGCCGAAGCTCGACCGCCTCGAGCTGTTCCACGCCCACCGCGCGGAGCTCGTCGCCCGCTACGACGACGGCATCGCGGACCTCGCCGGGATCGAGCCGATCGGGCGTCCCGGGTACGGCCGGCATGCGCACCACCTCTACGTGGTCCGCATCGACCCGGAGGCCGCCGGCGCCGACCGCGACCGCTACGCGGCCGCGCTCATGGCCGAAAACGTGGCCACGGGCCTGCACTTCCTGCCGGTGCACACGCTGTCGTGGTACCGGGCGAACCTGCCCGGCACGCGCCTGCCCGTCACGGAGCGCGCCGGCCGTCAGGTGCTCTCCCTCCCACTCGCGGCCGCCCACACCGACGCGGACATCGACGACGCCGTCGCGGCGGTGCGGAAGGTGCACGCCGCGCTCACGCGATGACGCCGGACCGCCGCATGCGGGTGGCGCTCGAGGCGGTGATCTCCGCGGTCGTGCTCGGGCTGCTCCTGCGCTGGGCCGGCATCCACCAGGTCGTGCACACGCTGCGCGGCACCGAACTCGCCTGGTTCCTGCCCGCCGTGGTCGTGAGCGCGGCGACCGTCGTCCTGATGGCGGTGCGCTGGCAGATGCTGCTCGCAGCCAAGTCGCTGCGGATGCCGCTCGGATGGCTCACGCGCACGTACTTCGTCGCGCTCTTCGCGGGGCAGTTCCTGCCTGCGGCGATCGGCGGCGACGCCGTGCGCGTCGTCGAACTCGGCCGCCGCTCCGGCGACGCCCCGGAGGCGGTGGCGTCGGTGCTGATCGACCGGCTCGTGGGACTCGTGTCGCTCGTCGTCCTGGCGGTGGTGGCCGTGCTCGTCAGCGGCGCCGGCAGGCGCCCCGGGGTGATCGCCGCCGAAGCGGCGTTCGGCGTGGCGGCGGCGCTCGCCCTCGGCCTGCTCTTCTCGGGCGCCCTGCGAGGGGTCGTCGCGCGCTGGCTGGAGCCGCGCGCGTCGGGGCGGCGGCTCGCCTTCGGCCACCGCTTCTACGAGGCGCTGCACGCCTACCGCGCCCACCGCCGCACCCTGATCGCCGTCGGGCTGCTGGCGCTCGTCGTGCAGATCGCCCGGATCGGGGTGATCTGGATGCTCGTGCGTGCGCTGGGCCTGCATGTCCCGGACGGCGTCGTGCTCCTGGCGGGACCGGTCGTCTTCGCCGCGCTCGCCCTGCCGGTGTCGCTGAACGGGATCGGCGTGCGCGAGGCCGTGTTCGTGTACTTCCTGCACGGCCACGCCGGCCGGCCGGAGGCGATCGCGCTCGGCCTGGCGTTCTTCGCCGTCGGCACGCTCACGGCCCTCGGCGGCGCCGCAGTGCTGCTCGTCCGCTTCCTCCGCCACGGCGCCGGGGCGGTGCGGCCGCGCACCGAGATCCCCGAGCCGCCGACCGTGAAGGGCGACTAGATGATTGATTCCACGCCCCCGCGCGCCTGGACGTCAGGCTGCTGGTGCGGGTATGGGGCGCCGGCGGGGCTGCGGCTGCGAACCGTCGCATCGCTGTGTCCTCGGTCGCGCCCATACAGCCCGGTATGAACGCTCCCTGCGTCCTTGCGCTGCTCGGTTCGCAGCCGCCCAGGACGTACGGGGCGTGGAATCAATCATCTAGGGGTTTCACCGAGGGCATTTACCGCAAGCGGGTGATGCCAGGCGCGGCGGCGGCGGCCGATCCTGGCGGCATGCGTGCAACCCCCCGCACCCGCATCCGCTCCGCTGCGATCCCGTCCGGGTCGATGTGGGCGGTCAACGCCCTCCTGGCCGTATCGGCTGCGCTCTGCCTCGCAGCGGCCGTGACGGCGAGCCTCATCCGCTGAACGCGCACCGGGCGGGTCGACCCGTCTGGTGCCGTCAGCCGAGGGGCGTGACCCACACCTCCCGCGTGCGCGGGCCGTCGAACTCGCAGAAGAAGATGCGCTGCCAACGGCCGAGCGCCGGGGCGCCCGACTCCACGCCGACCGGCTGGCTGGATCCGACCATGATGGCCTTGATGTGCGAGTCGCTGTTGCCCTCGGCGTGGGCGAAGGCGGGCGACCTCGGGACGAGCGCGGCGAGGTGGGCGAGCACGTCGACGGTCACGTCCGGGTCATAGCCCTCGTTCACGGTGACCGCGGCCGTCGTGTGCGGGACGTGCACGAGCACCGCCCCCGACTCCAGCCCGAGCGCCGCGATCGCCTCCGCAACGCCCTCGGTGATGTCCACCATCTGGTCGCGGCGCGCCGTCTGGAGCGAGAAGCGGTGCACGTGCCGATGCTATACGGCAAGCGCCGCCGGCGGCTCGGCGCCGCCGAGGTACCCCGCCAGTCCGGGCGTCGCGCGGACGCGGCCGGCGCCGTCCACGGCCAGCGCCTCGGCGCCATCGGGCAGCCCACCGCTCCATGGGTCGGCGAGCAGGACCGCCTTCGCCCACACCTCGGCCGTCCACGCGCGGCCGGCCACCACGGTGGCCAGATTGACGTCACGCCCCGCGGGCTGCTCGGAGTCGGGGTCGATCAGGTGGTGGCGCTCCTCGCCACCGACCTGCCAGCGCCGGCGGAGGGTGGTGGAGGTCGCGACCGCTCCGCCGGCAAGACCGAGCAGGACGACGGGCGCGGCTGCCCACGGATGCTCGACGCCGATCGTCCACGCGCCGCCCGACGGCCCCTCGCCGGCGACGCGGACGTCGCCGCCCAGGTTCACGCACGCGCCGGCGGCCCCCGCGGCCATCAACTCGTCGGCGACCATGTCCGCGGCCAGGCCCTTTCCGATCCCGCCGGGGTCGAACCCGATCCCGGCCGGCAGGCGCACCCAGCCCGGGCCGGTCTCGATCGCCGCCGCGCCGCGCCGGGCCTCGCTCATGCCGGGCAGCGCGTGCACCGGGATGCGGGCGAAGGTGCGGTCGTACCCGGCGCGGATCACCGCGCCGAGCACGGTGGGATCGAACGATCCGCCGGTGAGCCGCCATCCGTCCACCGCCCGGTCGACCAGCTCCGAGGTCTCGGCCGAGACGGGCACCGGCGTCCCCGCCCGCGCGTTCAGCCGGCTGATCTCGCTCTCGGGCCGGAACCGGCTCCAGAGCGACTCGAGCTGGGCGATGCGGCGGGCCGCGCGCTCGGCCAGGCCCACGCGCCCACCCACGACGACGACGTGGGCGCCTGTGCCCATGGCACAGAAGCGGCGCTCAGCTACCACCGCTCGACGTGCTCGGAGTGGGGGCGGGCGCGGCCGGCGTGGCCGTCTGGGAGGTCGAGGCGCGGGACGTGGTCGACGTGGTCGACGAGTGCGTGCGCCGCGCCCCGTCGTCCGATGAGCGCAGCGTCTCGTGCTCCGAGGCCGACCCGCTTGCCTGCGATCCGCCGGATGACGCCTTGGCGGCCGTCCCCCCCAGCGCGAGGTGGCCCGTGATCGCCGCGGCGAGGGCGACGCTGGCGGTTGCGGCGGCGATGCGGGCGCGGCGGGCGGGATGCCGCCGGATCGAGGGCGTGGATGAGTCCATGCCCACATCGTCGGCCGCGAACCTGCGAGACGGCTGTGAACACGATTCGAGGCTGCAAAGGATCGCGCTCACAGCATCCTCACAGGATCGTCCAAGGCTGCTCCAGGAAGGACGACCGATGATCCGAGCATGACGCAGAGCACGCTCGTCTGGGACACCGCTCGGGCCGCCGGCATCGTGTCGTGGACGCTGCTCGCCGCCAGCGCCGTCTGGGGGCTCGCGCTCAGCACGCGCGTCCTGGGCGGCCGGCCGCGCTCGGCCTGGCTGCTCGACCTGCACCGGTTCCTCGGCGGCGCCGCCGTCATCTTCCTGACGATCCACGTCGTCACGATCATGCTCGACACCTACGTCCACTTCGGCCCCGTCGAGGCCTTCGTCCCGCTGGCCGCGTCCTGGCGGACGGTGCCGGTCGCGTGGGGCATCGTCGCGATGTACCTGCTCGTCGCCGTCGAGGCGACGTCGCTCCTGCGCGGGCGCCTGCCGAAGCGGGTGTGGGACTCGAGCCACTACCTGGCATTCCCGCTCTTCCTCTTCGCGAGCGTGCACGCGCTCACGGCCGGAACCGACCGCTCGGCGCCCCTCCTGCGGACTTCGGTGCTGGCCGCGCTCGCCGCGGTTGCGGTGCTCTCGGCGCTGCGGGTGCGCGACGTCCACAGCCGCGGGCTCACACGGGCACGCGGCCCCATCGCCCCCGCCAGCGGCCGGAGGCCGCGGTGAGCGCCGTCGCCGAGCGCCGCTCCGCGACCGCCCTGCGTCTGCTCGCCGCTGACGCGGGCGCGTACCAGGGCGACGCGCCGGTGCCGGCGCGACGGCCGCAGCGTGAGCTGATCGAGCTCGCCGCTGCCGCCGGGCTGCGCGGCCGCGGCGGGGCGGGGTTCCCCACAGCGCGCAAGCTGCAGGCGGTCGCGGATCGCCGCGGACCGCGGGTGGTCGTCGTGAACGCCACCGAGGGCGAGCCGGCGAGCGCGAAGGACCGGACGCTGCTCGTGCACGCGCCCCAGCTCGTGCTCGACGGCGCGGTCACGGCCGCAGGCGCCGTCGGCTCCCACCAGGTGATCGTCTGCGTCGACCGGGCCGATCGCGGCGCTGTTCGCGCCGTGGAGGCGGCGATCGCCGAGCGCGAGGCGGCCGGCGAGCGGACCGCGATCGAGGTCGTGCGGACGCCGACGCGCTACGTCGCCGGCGAGGAGTCCGCGCTCGTGCAGTTCCTGAACGGCGGCGAGGCGAAGCCGCAGGCGTCCGTGCCCAGACCGTTCGAGCGCGGTGTCGACGGCCGGCCGACGCTGATCCAGAACGCGGAGACGCTCGCCCACCTGGCGCTGATCGCGCGGCGCGGCGCGGCCTGGTTCCGCGAGGCGGGCACCGGGGACGAGCCGGGGACGACCCTCCTCACCGTCACCGGCGCCGTCGCCAAGCCGTGCGTGTGCGAGGTGCCGATCGGCACGCCGGTCGGACGCATCCTCGCCCAGGCGGGCGGGCCGGCGGAGCCGCTGCAGGCCGTGCTGGCCGGCGGCTTCTGGGGCACGTGGCTGCCCGCGGGCGCCGCCCGCGAGGCGCCGTTCTCGCGGGCCGGCCTGGCGGCGCATGGCGCGAGCCCCGGCGCGGGTATCCTCGTCGCCCTGCCCGCGGCCGCGTGCGGGATCGCCGAGACGGCCCGCATCCTGCGCTGGTTCGCCGACGAGAGCGCCGGCCAGTGCGGCCCCTGCGTGTTCGGCCTGGCCGACATCGCCCGCACGACCACGGCGCTTGCCGCCGGCCGGGCGACGCCCGCCGACCTCGAGCGGCTCGAGCGGTGGGCCGCGCAGGTCGAGCGGCGTGGGGCCTGCGCGCACCCGGACGGGGCCGTGCGGCTGATGCGAAGCGCCCTGCGGGCGTTCGCCGACGACGTCCGCCGGCACGCGAACGGGCTGCCGTGCATCGCCTCCCGGCACCCTGCTCGGATGCACGTTCCCGCGACCGTGCCCGACTGGAGATGACGCGATGAGCCACACGCTGCGCGTCGACATGGCCGCCTGCGCCGGCCACGGGGTGTGCGCCGAGCTCCTGCCCGAGTGGATCGAGCTGGACGACTGGGGCTACCCGATCGTGCGCGAGGGCGCCGTCCCCCCGGAGCTGATGGATCACGCCCGCTGGGCGGTGGCGAACTGCCCCGCGCTCGCGCTGCGCCTGGCCCGCACGTAACCGGGGCCTGGCCCCGAATCGGGGCCAGGCCCCAAACGGCTCCCATCATGACACGGCCGCGGCGATGATCGCGGCGATCACGAGGACGCCGAGCGTCATCGCCGCCAGGCCGGGCAGACGGCTCGTGCCCCCGAGCCGCGCGACCGTGAAGCCGACGAATCCGAGCGCGACGGCGGCGAGCGCGAGCAGGCCCGCCAGGATCGCGAGCACCTGGCCGCCCTGCGACCCGATGCCGACGCCCGCCGCGACCGCGGTGAGGACGCCGCCGAGGACGGCCGCCGCGATCCCCAGCCCGCCCGACCGCGGCTGCCGCTGTGCCGCTATCGCGTCCCCCAGGCGTACGTCATCTTGACCATGTCCAGATACATGAAGGTCTCGGTCGACTTCACGCCGTCGATCTCGCGCAGCCGCTGGACGACGTCGAGCAGGTGGCGGTTGTGCTCGCAGACGATCTCGACCAGCAGGTCGTAGCTCCCCGACGTGATCACGACGTAGCTCGTCTCGTCCCACTCCGACACGGCGGCGGCGACGCGGTCGAGGTCGCTGTTGGCCTGCACGCCGACGAGCGCCATCACCTCGAACCCGAGCTTCAGCGGGTTCGTGACGGCCACCACGTCGAGCACGCCGGCGTCCGTCAGCCGGTGCACGCGTGCGCGCACCGCCGCCTCCGAGACGCCGACCTCGCGAGCGATGGACGTGAACGGGCTCCGGCCCTCGCGCTGGAGGATCTCGATGATGCGGCGGTTGACCGGATCGAGCTTGACTGTGGGAACGCTCATGCGAGAAACCTGCCCAGACCCCCCATCGGGGTACGAACTTCGCAGTTGACAGTCCGAATTGCAACGATATACCCTTGACCGCGGTATGACGCAAGCCACGGCCGACCACGCCGCCGCCGGGGCGGGCTCAGACGGCGAAGTCGACGTCGAGTTCCGGGCGATCACGAAGCGCTTCGGTCCGCTGGTCGCCGTGAACGCGGTCAACCTGCGCGTCCACAAGGGCGAGTTCCTGTCGCTGCTGGGCCCGTCGGGGTGCGGCAAGACGACGTCGCTGCGGATGATCGCCGGCTTCGAGCAGCCCGACGAGGGCGAGCTGCTCATCGGCGGCCGGGACGTGAGCGGCGTCCCGCCCTACAAGCGCGACGTGAACACCGTCTTCCAGCAGTACGCGCTCTTCCCCCACATGTCGATCCTCGACAACGTCTCGTACGGGCTCAAGCAGCGGCGCGTGTCCAAGAAGGAGCGGCACGTCAAGGCGGGCGAGGCGCTCGAGCTGGTGCAGCTCGTCGGCCGCGACACACACCGCCCCTCGATGCTGTCCGGCGGCCAGCAGCAGCGCGTCGCCCTGGCTCGCGCGCTGGTCATGAACCCGCGCGTGCTCCTGCTCGACGAGCCGCTGGGAGCGCTCGACCTGAAGCTGCGCAAGGAGATGCAGATCGAGCTCAAGCGCATCCAGGAGCAGGTCGGGATCACGTTCGTCTACGTGACCCACGACCAGGAGGAGGCGCTCTCGATGTCCGATCGCGTCGCGGTCATGTCGAACGGCGTGATCGAGCAGCTGGACGAGCCGCGCGCGATCTACGACCGGCCGCTGACGCCGTTCGTGGCCGACTTCATCGGCGACATGAACTTCATCGACGGCGAGGTGGCCGAGGCCGCCGACGGCGGCTTCGCCGTCGCCGCGGGACACGACGTCGTGGTGCGCGGCCGCGGCGACGCGGTGCGGGGACGGCGCGTTCGCGTCGGCATCCGCCCCGAGCGCATGGCGGCCCATCCCGGCACGGCACCCGGCACGGCGAACTCGGCCCCCGCCGAGGTGGTCACGAAGATGTACCTCGGCGACCAGGTGCAGATCGTCGCCCGGCTCGCCGGCGGCACCGACGTCATCGTGCGCGAGCAGCGCGCGAGCGCCGACCCCGCGCTCGACACCATCCACCCGGGCGACCGTGTCGCCATCAGCTGGGACGAGGCCGCGCCGCTCCTTCTGGGCGACGCCCCCGCGCAGGACGATTCGAAGGAGACTCCGTGACCGACCCCACCTCGCTGAACATCCTCGCGCCCGAGAGCGCGAAGCCGAAGCTGGCCTACCTGCGCCGCGAGCTGTATGCGAACGCGGCGGAGCGGACCGGCCTGCGCCGGCGCGAGCTGCTCGGCCTGGGGGCGCTCGGCCTCCTGGCGGCGGCGTGCGGCGGGTCGACCAACGCCGGCGGCGGTGGCGGCGGTGGCGGAAGCTCGCCGGCGTCCGCGGGCGGCGGCGACACGCTTGCCGGCAAGCCGATGGAGAACTCGCTCATCATCTACAACTGGTCGGAGTACGACGCCAAGAGCACGTTCACGAAGTTCGAGAAGGCGCACCCGGCCACGAGCGTCAAGGAGACGTTCTACTCCTCGAACGACGAGCTGCTGGCCAAGCTCTCCGCCGGCGGTACCGGCTACGACATCATCGTTCCCAGCCAGAACGCGGTCGCCGAGCTGATCACCGAGAACGGCCTGATGTCGCTCGACAAGGCGCTCCTGCCGAACCTCTCGAATCTCGACCCGGCGTTCCTGAAGCCGTCATACGACCCGACCGGCAACTTCCACGTGATCAAGGACTACGGCATCACGATGTTCTTCTACATGAACACCGTGGTGACCGACAAGCCGAAGTCGATGCACGACTTCTACGAGCTGCTGCCCAAGTACGTCAGCAAGGGCCGCACGAACGTGCTCGACGGCGCCGAGGAGGTCGTGCCGCTCGCGCTGATGGCGCTCGGCCTCGACCCCAACACCGACAGCGCGTCCGACTTCGCGAAGGTGAAGAGCTTCCTGCTCGGCATCCGCAAGGGCGTCACGACGATCGACTCGTCGAACTACATCAACGACGCGATCGCGGGCAAGATCATCCTGAGCCAGGGCTGGAACGGCGACGTGCGCCGGATCGTGCAGGCGCGCAAGAAGCAGGGCGACATCACGGCGGTACTCCCCACCGGGAACTCGGAGGTGTGGGCGGACAACTGGTGCATCCCGGCCAGCGCGCCGCATCCGGTCGCGGCGCACGCGTGGATCAACTGGCTGCTCGAGCCGACCACCGCCGTCAACGAGATGAACTACCACAACTACCCGATCCCCATCCCGTCGGCGCTCTCCCAGATGCCGGCGGCGCTGAAGAACGACCCGCTCTTCAACGTGCCGAAGAGCTACTCGGACAACTACAAGTACATCCTGAACGTGAGCCCGTCGGTCGTGAACACGCGCACGCAGATCTACGGAGAGTTCAAGGCGGCGTAGATGGCCGCTGGACCGGATCCGGGGATGGCGGCCGTGGCGACCGCCGTCTCCCAGGGGGGCAAGCGCCGCGGGCGGAGCTTCGCCCCGCACTACCCGACGTGGCTGACGCTTCCGTCGCTGCTCTACTACGCGATCTTCTTCGTCGGCCCGATGGCCATCCTGGCCGTCTTCTCGGTGTCGATCCAGTCCGGGTTCGGGAGCGTCTCATACGCGTTCGACACGTCGCAGTTCCACCAGGTCTTCTCGTCGTTCTACATCACCGTCTTCTGGCACACGCTGCTGATGGCGGCCGGCGGGTCGGTCTGCACGATCGCCATCGGCTACCCGGTCTGCTACTGGATGGCGCGCTATCTCTCGACCTACAAGATGCTCGCGCTGCTGTTGCTCGTGGTGCCGTTCTGGACGTCGTTCCTGATCCGCACCTACGCGCTCAAGATCATCCTCGACCCCAACGGCTACCTGGCACGTGACCTCGGCTTCAACGCCCTGTACACGTGGAAGGCGGTCGCGATCGGCCTGGTCTACAACTACCTGCCGCTCTTCATCATGCCGGTGTTCGCATCGCTCGAGCGGATGGACTGGACGCTGGTCGAGGCCTCCACCGACCTGGGGGCGCGGCCGTGGAAGTCGTTCCTCGAGATCACCCTGCCGCTGACGCTTCCCGGCGTGGTCACCGGCGCGCTGCTCGTGTTCATCCCGATGTCGGGCGAGTACATCATCCCCAACATCCTCGGCGGCGGGAACTTCGAGTTCGTCGGGAACGCGATCGGCGACACGTTCCAGGGGGCGCAGAACTGGCCGTTCGGCTCCGCCCTCTCGATCTCGCTGATGGCGGCGCTGTCGGTGTTCGTCGTGGTGTACATCCTGTTCGCCACGAAGGAGGAGCAGTTCGGTGCGTAGGCGGCGGGTGCTCACCGCAAGGCGCGGCTTCACCGCATGGGCGGTGCTGGTGTACGCGTTCCTGTACCTGCCCATCGTGGTGGTCGTGATCTTCGCCTTCAACGGGCCGTCGCCGACGTCGGTGGCCGCCTACCACGGCAAGAACATCTGCGACATCTCGCCCACGAACATCGGCAACATCGCGGTGTGGAACGAGTTCGAGCCCTGCTGGTTCCGCGCGGGCCTGAACGACTCGACATACATCCCGGCGATCAAGACCAGCCTCGGCATCGCGGCCGAGGCGTCGATCATCGCCACCGTGCTCGGCCTGGCGGCGGCGCTCGCCCTGGCGCGGATGAAGCGGCGGCTGCGGATCCCCTTCGACATCGTCGTCTACCTGACGCTGGTGGTGCCCGAGATCGTGATCGCGGTCGCGTCGCTGATCTTCTTCGTGCAGGCGCGCCAGAACTTCGGCCTCTTCCCGCCGCTCGGGCGCACGACGATCCTGCTCGGCCAGATCGTGTTCAACGCGTCGCTGGCGATGCTGATCATCCGCGCCCGCTTCGTCGGCATGGGCGACAAGCTCGAGGAGGCGGCCTACGACCTCGGCTCGGGGCCGGTCTCGACGTTCCGCCAGGTGACGCTGCCGCGGCTGATGCCGGCGGTGGTCGCCGCAGCCCTGCTCTCGTTCACGTTCTCGTTCGACGACTACGTGCTGCCGAACTTCACGAACGGCACCACCAACACGTGGCCGATCGTGCTCTACTCGGCGGTGCGCTTCGGCATCACCCCGGCGGTGAACGCGCTGGCGACGCTGATGCTGCTCGTGACGGTCGTCCTGGTGGTGATCACCGTGATCATCCTGCGCCGCAGCCGGGTCGTGCAGCCGGGCCAGGAGGCGGGCGGGATCGGCCAGCTGCTCGGCCTCGGCTAGCGCTTTGCGACAATCGCCGGGATGCCCGTCACCCGACGCAGGCTCCTGCTCGCGGCGGGCGCAGCCGCCATCGCCCCCGGCTGCCTGGGCGGGTCGACCGCGCCGCCGCCCACGAGCCCGAGCGTCCGTCCGGCCCGGCTGACGGGCCCGCTGCGGGTGATGGCGCCGGCGAACGCCGTCCCCGACGAGAACCGCTTCGCCTTCACCGGGGAGCACCGCGGGCTCGCGGTCGACCTGCGCGCGCCCGCGTCCGGCGCCCGCCTGATCGAGCAGCTCTCGTCCGGGTACGCAGCCGACGCGGTGCTCGCCCGCCAGGACGACGTCGCCGTGCTCGGCGGGCTGGGACTGCTGGCCCCGCTCGACCACGCCGCCGTCCCCAGCCTGGCCGCGGTCGACCCGCGCTTCACCAACCTCCCCTTCGACCAGCACAACCGGTGGTCGGCGCCGGCCCGCTTCGGCGTCTACGGCTTCGGCTACCGGCACGGCCTGGTCGCGGGCGCGCCGGCCGACTGGGCCGGGTTCTTCGCCGCCGTTCCGCGCTCGTCGCTGCAGGGGATCACGTTCCTGCCGGGGCCGATCCAGCCGGTGGCGGCCGCGCTGGCGGCGCTCGACGAGGACATCAACACCGACGACGACGCACCGCTGCTGCGCGCCCAGGCCCTCCTGCTCGCGGCCCGTCCGCACGTGAACCTGTTCACCGCCCGGGAGGTGGCCCCGTTCTCACGCGGTGAGCTCGTGCTCTCGATGGGGACGAGCGGCGACTTCGACCGCATCCTCGCCTTCCCGGAGCGCGCGCGCGACACGACGTTCGTGCTGCCGCAGGGGCGCGCCGAGATGTGGATCGCGAGCTGGGTCGTGCCCGCGGGCGCCCGCCATCCCGACACCGCCCTCGCGTGGATCGACGCGCAGCTCGCGCCGCACGCGGTGGTGCGGGCGTGGACGGCGTCGCGGCTGCCCGCGCCCGAGCCGGCCGCCCGCCGCGCGCTTCCGGCGGAGATCCGCGGCGATCGCTCTGGCCGACCTCGACCCGGCCGTCGTCACGCGCTACCAGCTGGCCGACCTGAGCCCGCTGGGACTGCAGAAGCGGGCGGAGATCTGGGCACGCGTGCTGGCTGCCTAGCCGCGGGGCCCGGCCCCGCACGCGGGGCCAGGCCCCATCGCAGCGGCATGGGCGGCCAGACCCGTCGATATACTCGCCGCTCGTGCAGCTCTTCCACGAGCACGAGCAGGTGGTCGTGTGCCACGAGCCGGAGGTCGGCCTGCGGGCGATCATCGCGCTCCACGACACCACCCTCGGGCCCGGGCTCGGCGGCATCCGGATGTGGCGCTACGAGTCCGACGAGGCCGCCCTCACCGACGTGCTGCGCCTGTCGCGGGGGATGACGTACAAGAACGCCGCCGCCGGGCTCGACCTCGGCGGCGGCAAGACGGTCGTCCTGGGCGACCCGCGCACCGACAAGTCGCCGGACCTCTTCCGCGCGCTGGGCCGGTTCGTCGACTCGCTCGGCGGGCGCTACCTGGCGGCCGAGGACGTCGGCACGAGCACCGCCGACGCCGAGCTGGTCGCGCTCGAGACCGACCACATCACCGGCCTGCCGATCGCCCGCGGCGGATCCGGCGACCCGTCCCCCATGACAGCCTGGGGGGTGTTCTGCGGGATGCGTGCGGCCCTGGCCGAGGCCGGCCTCGGCGGCGGCTTCGACGGCAGGCGCGTCGCGGTGCAGGGCGCGGGCCACGTGGGTGCCGGACTCGTCCGCCACCTGCTGGACGCGGGCGCGGATGTCACCGTGGCCGACATCTACCCCGACCGAGTCGAGCCGCTGGTCGAGCTCGGAGCGGCGACCTGTCCGGCCGGCGAGGTGCACGCCCAGGAGTGCGACGTCTTCGCGCCCTG
Source organism: uncultured Actinomycetes bacterium (assembly GCA_963843705.1). GTDB lineage: Bacteria > Actinomycetota > Thermoleophilia > Gaiellales > JAICJC01 > JAICJC01. Next base: position 381,473 of record CAWJLQ010000001.1, on the reverse strand, counting down.
CGCGCTCGGTGCGGTGATCCGCCCCGACACGGTCGGCGCGCTGCGCTGCCGCGTGGTGGCGGGGGCCGCGAACAACCAGCTGCTCGACGCCTCGATGGGCGATGCGCTGCACGCGCGCGGCATCGTCTACGCGCCCGACTTCGTGATCAACGCAGGCGGCGTCATCAACATCGCGGAGGAGCTCGGCCGGCCCTACGACGCCGAGCGGGCGCGCGCCAGCGTCGAGCGCATCGAGCACACGCTCGCAGCCGTCTACGAGCGCTCACACAGCGACGCCGTGCCGCCGCACATGGCCGCGGACCGACTGGCCGAAGAGCGCATCGCGGCCGCCCGGGCGAGCCGGCCCGACGCGATCGCCGCGCTGTACCGGCCGGGATGATCCCGCTCAAGGACAACGTCCCCACCACGCGCCTGCCGATCCTGACCGTGGCGCTCGTCGTCGCCAATCTGGCGATCTTCGTCTGGGCGCAGAACGCTCCCGCCCAGCGGCTTCCGACCAACGTCGGCGTGCCGCTGCGCGTGTCCGGCTTCACCGCCGTCACCGCCGAGTACGGGTTCGTGCCGTGCGAGGTGCGCAGCGACTGCCCGCACGGCAACGACTCCATCCTGCTCGGCCGGGCCGAGAACGGCCGGCTCGTCTACGCCCACGTCCACCACGTGCCGGTCATCGCGTCCGTCTTCACCTCGATGTTCATGCACGGTAGCTGGGAGCACGTGCTCGGGAACATGCTCTTCCTGTGGATCTTCGGCAACAACATCGAGGACCGCGTGGGGCGGCGCCGCTTCCTGCCGTTCTACCTGCTCGGCGGCCTGGCCGCATCGCTGCTCCAGTTCGTCGCCGGGCCCGGCTCCGACGTGCCCAACATCGGCGCGTCCGGCGCGATCGCGGCGGTGCTCGGCGGATATCTCCTGCTGTATCCCCGCGCGGCGGTGATCACCTACATCCCGCCGTTCTTCTTCATCCCCCTGCCTGCGGTGCTGTTCCTGATCGGCTGGATCCTGCTGCAGGTGTACTCGGCCGGCGCGGTGCAGGTGGGCGGCGCCGGCGGCGGAGTCGCCTACTACGCCCACATCGGCGGGTTCGCGTTCGGGCTGCTCACGATCCGCTGGTGGGTGAGGAGCGCCGAGCGCCCGCCGCCGGCGCCGCCGGCTGCGTGGCCCGCATGACGCCGCGGTGCGAGGCTACCCTGCCGGAATGCTGAACCTGCGGTATGACCCGGAGTCGCGGTCGGGATTCGTCCGGCTGCGCGACGGCCGCACCGTGCGGAGCCGCCGGCTCTCGTCCCAGGCCACGGCCGACTACGGCCGCCGCGGCGAGCTGCTCGCGATCACCCTCGAGGACCTCGACGCGACCGCGGCCGAGTTCCTGCGCACCGCCGACGAGGAGTCGCTGCTCGCCGTGATCCGGGAGCAGACCGGCAAGGCGGTGTGGACGACGCCCGCGCCGGGCTCGGACGGCCCGAGGCCGGCGCCGAAGCCCCGGCCGAAGCCGGCGGCCGCTCGGCCGTCCGACGGCACCTCCAGGCCGCGCCGGCGGCGTCGGTCGCCCTAGAGATCGCCGATCTACCGGCCCGAGGCGGCGGCACCGCCGACGCCGTAGGCCTGCATCGCGAGCACGATCCGGTCGGCGCGCAGCACGCCGTTCGGCTGCAGCTGAGCGGCGGGGAGCTCGCGCGGATCGTCGCCGCGGCGTCCTTCCTCGACGGTCACGGAGCGTTCGAGCAGGTCGAGCCGGACGATGTACTCGTACCAGGAGATGTCCCACGCGACCGTGACCCGCACCGGGCGGGGCAGCTCCAGGCCGTCGACGTGGACGTTCACGACGGGGTCGCCCAGGCTGCGCGAGATGGCGACGATGCGCTCGACGTGCTCGGAGCGGTTGAACGCTTCGAGCGCGACGCGGCGCACGTGGCGCGCGTCGGACTCCTTGCGGCGGGCTTCGGCGAGCTCGGCGTAGCGCGCCCGCTGCGCCTCGAGCTCCTGCTCGAGGTCGCGCTGGTGGAGCGCGACGCGTGACATCTCCGCGGCGCGCTCGTCGAGCGCCGCCGCCGCGGCGTGGTGGCGGGAGATCTCGGACTTGTGCGCGGCCTCCGCCTGGGCCGCCCGCTCCTCGGCGCGGCGCTTCTCGTCCTGGAGCGAGCGCAGGTCGCGCTCGCGCTTGCGCACCTCGCCCTGCAGATCCTTCAGCTCACGCTTGACGCCGCGGAGCTCCGCCGCCTGCTGCTCCGCCTTCGCCAGCGCCGAGCGCACCCGGTCGAGGTCGAACTCGACCGACTGCAGCTGGCCGCGCAGCCGGTCGATCAGCGACTCGCGCTCGCGCAGCAGCTGGTCGGACGGCGGGTTGGCATGCACCGCCACGATCGGACGGCCCTCGGCCCGCCAGCCGCGCCGGTCGGCGCGCTCGTAGCACAGCGGGCACACCTTCGCGAAGCGCTTGGATTGCGGATCCTGGTACAGGCGCGCAGGCTCGCCGACCAGGAGATGGCGGCGGCACAGCGCGCAACTCGCGGTGTCCTCGACCGTGCTAGGCATTCCGTCCTCGACGCGGGCTCGCCATTCTACCGCGTCACGGGCCTTCGCGGGCGGGCCTCCCGGCCGGGCGCGGATCAGCACCCCGGCCTGCTGCTCGTCACGGCGTCTGCGACGGTCGCGAGGGAAGGGTCGAGATCGAGGTCGACGAGCCCGGCGGCCGACGTACGCACCTGCGTCATGCCGTCCGGCGCCCGGGTCACGCAGGCCGTGGGCGAGCCCGGCGTCCAGTAGGGCGTGTAGCGCACGCGCACGAGATACGTGCCGGGCGCCGACGCGCTGAACTCGACTCCGGTCGCTCCCAGCCGCAGCAGCCGGGCGTCGGCGTCCGCCGGCGCGGACACGATCGGCGCGGGATCCGGAAGCTCGTAGATGCGCAGGTGCGCGCTTCGGAACACCATCCGCAGACCTGAGCGGCCCGACTCGAGCAGGCGCGCCTCGGCGACGGAGCTGTAGTCGAGCGCCGCGTCGGGCAGCACCACGTACCGCACTCCCAGCAGCCGCAGCCAGCGGTCGTACGCGGCCGCGGACAGGTGCGTACGGTAGAGGACGCGATTCTCCGGGAAGTCGTCCTGCCGGAACCATCCGCGGGCGAGCGGGAACCCCGCCCGCGCCAGGTAGTACGCCTCCCAGTGGCCCCAGGTCGCAACCGCCTCGACCCGGTGCTCGCCGTCCGCGGCCGAGCGCAGGAAGCGCACGGCCGGGCGCCAGTACGTGGGGGACTCGGCCGGGTTGCCCCAGGCGGAGTAGGCGTCGCGGATCCACGGCCCGACCTGGAGCGCCGCCGTCGCCGCCAGCAGCGGCAGCACGATCGCCTGCGACCGCTGCCGGCTCACGTTCGCCCCGAGCCACAGGAGCGGCGCGCCCGCGACGGCAAAGAGGCGGGTGGCGTTCGAGCCCACCGGACTCTTGAAGAGGAACGCGACCAGGTTGAGGATGAGGTAGGCGACGAAGAGCATCCGCAGCGAGCGGGCGCGCGGGCTGCGACCGGTGACGTAGAGGCCCGCCAGCGAGAACGCCACCACGACAACGGCATCCCCGCCGTTGTACGGGTAGATGCCGCCGCTTGGGAACGCCCGCTGGACGAGCACCCCGGCGAGCAGCGCGACGACGACCACGGCGAACGCCGTCCAGTGCCGGCGGGCGGCGACCACCGGCTCCGGCGCGCCGAGGAGCAGGCCGGCGAGGAGCGCGAGCAGCACGGCGAAGGCGAGCGGCGAGAACCCGAGCGCCGCGACGACGGCGAGCGCGAAGGCGATCCGGCGCCGGCGCTGGAGCGCGAGCAGCGCGACGCAGGCGCACGCCAGCCCGGCCGTGAACGGGTAGGACCCGGAGACGACCAGGACGAACGTCGTCGTGACCGCGAAGGCGATCGCCGGCCCGCGCGCCGCCCGGCCCCACTCGCGCACGCTGACGGCCGCGAAGCTGGCTCCGAGCGCGGCCGCCGCGGCGGCCAGCACCGTCAGCTCGCCGATCTTCGCCGCCAGCGGGTAGTAGAGCACGCTGTAGCTCACGAACTCATACCGCCCGGCGTACCAGAGGTTGTTCCAGAGCTGGAACCCGCCGTGGCGATAGAGCCAGGTCTGGAAGAGGTGCGACGGTGCGTCGCCCGACGGCGGGGCGAACGTCATCAGCACGACCGCGAGCCCGGCGCCCAGAAGCCCGCACGCGAGCGGGTGGCTGAGCACACGCGGGACCATGCTGCGTGCGGCGGGCACGGCGGCGGAGTATAGGGTAGGGCGTCGATGCGATGGGGCGCCGGGCAACGCCCTCGCAGATGCCCACCCGCGCCCGCGGCCATGCGCGGGGTATCCTTCGCCGCGCGGGGCGTTAGCTCAGCTGGGAGAGCACCAGCTTTGCAAGCTGGGGGTCACCGGTTCGATCCCGGTACGCTCCATGCTTTGCGTGCTCACAGGTGCTTGGCGGAGCGAGCAGGTCGCCGTCCACCGGGCGCCGCGTCGACGCGTGCCGCGTTCATTCCGAAGCGACGGAGGTTCGCCGTGACGGTCAAGCGGATGGACAACGTGGGGATCGTCGTCGACGACCTGCCGGCGGCGATCGCGTTCTTCCGCGAGCTCGGCCTCGAGCTCGAAGGGCAGGGCACGGTCGAGGGAGCGTGGGCTGGACGGGTCACCGGACTGCCCGACCAGCGCGTCGAGATCGCCATGATGCGCACACCGGACGGCCACAGCCGGCTCGAGCTCTCACGATTTCTCGCGCCGCCTGCGGTGGCCGATCACCGCAACGCACCGGTGAACGCTCTCGGCTACCTGCGCGTCATGTTCGCCGTGGAGGACATCGACGATACGGTCGCCCGGCTCCGCACACGCGGCGCGCAGCTCGTCGGCGAAGTGGTGCGGTACGAAGACGTCTATCGGCTGTGCTACATCCGGGGGCCCGGAGGGCTCCTCATCGGCCTCGCCGAAGAGCTCGGCTGAGCTCCCAGCCGGTCAGCGAAACCGCCACGGGTTCGGGACCGGGGCGTCCGGGCCCGCGGCGCGCCAGTCGGCGTACGCCTCCGCCGGGTCGTCGGTCGCCTCCGAGACCGATGCGTCGTACTTCGCAGCCGTGTCGTTGACGGGGTAATGGCACGCGTCCTGGCGGCGTGAGCCGATCATGAGCACGGCGCAGGGCCCGTCCCCCGCTCCGACGAAGATGTGCTCGCACCCCGCGGGGCAGTGGAGGAAGTCCCACCGGCGGAGCACGCGCTCCTCGTCCTCCACGATCGCGATGCACTCTCCGTAGAGAACGAGAAAGTCCTCCTGCACCGGCTCGGAGTGGTAGCGGCCGTTCGGCTCCCCCGGCTCCATGACCTGGACGTTGACGCCGGTGTCGGGCCAGGTCACGCCATCCGGCTCGAGCCGGATGAACGTGGCTCCTCGCGGAGCTCCGATCGCGGGTGCGTCGGCGAGATTGATCACGAACGGCTCGTCCATGGCCACACCATACTGACAGCTCGGGCAGTGCCCGATAAGCTCCACGTCGGAGCGACCGTGTCCCACCCCGTGGATTTCACCTCCGTCTCGACCGTCGGCCTGGAGTCGTCCCCGGTCGCGGACGCGCTGGCCGGCCTGCGGGCGCACGAGGCCCGGTATTTCAAGAACAGGTACGACCACGTCTTCACGGTCGAGCCTGCGAGCGACGCCGCGACGACGATCGCGTGGGTTCACCGGATCCTCGACGAGGAGCGCGACATCGTCATCGGGTCGCGCCCGCTCGAGGCGACGGCCTTCCAGGTCGAGAACGTCCGGATGGCGTACGTCTTCTACGAGAGCGGCCTGTCGATCAACGTGATGTACACCGTCGACGCCGGAGGCAAGCGGGCGGTCGGGTTCAAGCTCTCCGAGGGGATGGACGTCCCCGCGGAGCTCGCCGAGCGGTTCAAGTTCGCGCGGATGCGGTCGAAGCTGGCCGGGACCATTCGCGGGTCGTACTTCGCGTTCAAGAACGACTACTGAGCCGCGGGTGTACCCACGTGAGGAGCATGCCGGCAGCCGCGAGTGGTGGGCGAGCCGCGTCGGGCACCTCCTGCGCTGGCCGTGGTTCCCGGTGCCGGTGTGGATCCTCCTGCCCGTCGTGTTCCTGCTCGTGACGGCGCCCGTGGCCGCCGCGGCGTCGGCGCTCGCCTGGTTCGCGTTCGGCGTCCCGATCTGGCCGGCGTGGCTGCTCGTGGACGCGGGGCTGCTCGGCTACATCGGCTACGGGCTCATGCGGTTCCGCCGCCTCCACGGCCGCGGCCCCCGCCCACCTCACCGGCGCCCGCCGGACGGCGGCGTCCGCGAGCCGCGATCGCCGCGGGGCCCACGCCCGTCCCTCTCATCGGCGGTCGACCCCGACGACCCGGCGGCCGGCCACGCACCGGGGACGGTGCTCTAGCCCGCGGTCTCCGGAGAGGGCTGCCGCAGGCCCTTGCTTTGTCGTGCAAAGTGCGCTAAGTTTGCAGTACAAAGCTAATAGGAGGAGCGGCGATGACCGGTCACAACCACACCCACGAAGGCGTCACGGGCGACAACGGCGGCGAGCTCGACCCCCGCGAGGCGGCCGCGCTGCTCGACCAGACGACCCGGCGGGCGCAGCGCCAGCTTGACCTCCACCCGCCGATGCTCATGCTGGTCGCGGCGGTCGTCGTCGTCGTCGCGTACGGCGTGATCTGGCTCTCGGTGCGGAACCAGCATCCCTACGACGGGCCGAGCCTCGGCGCCCTGGGCGTCCTCTACGCCACGATCGCCGCGTGGGGCGTGCTCGTCTCCGTCGTCACGCGGCGCGCGGTCAGCGGCGTCAGCGGGCGCTCGTCCCAGCGGCGCCGGGGCGAGGCTGCGGCCTTCGCGGTTGCCTGGATCTTCGTCTACGTGTTCCAGGGCGCCCTCCACCACGCCGGCGCGAGCCACGCGATCGCCTACGGCATCTATCCCGCGGCCGCCCCGCTGATCGTGGTCGGTTCGGCCGCCGCCGCCTACGAGGCCGCCAAGGAGAACTGGGAGTGGGCGGGCTTCGCGTGCGCGGCGGTCGTCCTCGCCGGCCTGGCCGCCTACACCGGCCCGGCCACCGTGTGGGCCGTGGTCGGCGTCGGCCTGGCCGTCCTGCTGGTGGCGCGCGCCGCCAGCGCGACCTGGCTGCACAGATGAGCACGGAGGAGCTCGACCCGCTGATCCACGTCCCCGCCCGCCTCCGGATCATGGCCACGCTCGCGGCCCTGCCCGACGGCGACGCGCTCTCGTTCACCCGGCTGCAGGACATGATCGGCCTCACCCCGGGCAACCTGATCACCCACCTGCGCAAGCTCGAGGACGCCGGCTACATCGACACCGAGAAGACCGGCAACGGCGCCGCCTCGCGTACGTCGGTCGCCATGACGCCCGGCGGCCGGGGCGCGCTCGACGCCTACACGGCGGTGCTGCGCGAGGTGCTCGGCGGGATCTAGCGACCCGCGTCGGCGGGGGCGGCGCCGCCGGCGTCGACCGCCGCCAGGAACGCCAGCACGCGCTCGGTGAGCAGCGCGGTGGAGGCGGCGTCGCAGTCGGGCAGGGAGGCATCGGCGAAGAGATGCTCCGCGCCCGGGTAGAGGAACAGCTCGGCACCCTCGGTCGAGTCCGTCAGCGCGCGCGCGGCCGCGAGATCCTCGAGGAAGAATGGATCCGCGTCCTTGCCGTGCACCTGCACCGGCACGCCGGCAGGCCATGCGGCGCCGAACTCCGACACGGGCAGGCACGAGCACATCAGCACCGCGCCGCGTGCGCCCGGCCGCGTCTGGGCGAGCTGCTGGGCGGCCATCACGCCGAACGAGAAGCCGGCGTAGACCGCGCGCGGCCCGAGCGCCTCGCCGGCGGCCACCCCGCGCCCGACGAGCGCGCCGAACCCCGACCGCTCCGCGAAGGCCAGACCCTCGTCGACCGTGTCGAACGCCCGCCCGTCGAAGAGGTCGGGCGTGTGCACGGTGTGCCCCGCCGCTCGCAGCGTGCCGGCGAACGAGCGCACCCCCTCGGTCAGCCCCTGCACGTGGTGGAACAGCACGACCTCGGACATCGCAGCTCCTTTTCCCAGATATGATCCAACTTTACGGTATGTTCGACGATGCTAGTCTATTCTGCGGTGGCCAGCAACTCGCGCCCTCCGGACTACGAGCTCGCCGACCGGATCACGCTCACGTCGCCGTCCCAGGTGCGGGCGCTCAGCCACCCGCTCCGCAACACGGTCCTGAGCCTGCTCCACGAGCGGGCGGCGACGGTGACGGAGCTGGCCGCCGCCGTCGGGCGGCCGAAGAGTACGGTCGCCCACCACGTCAACGTGCTCGTCGACGCCGGACTGCTCCACGTCGTGCGGACGCGCCGCGTGCGGGCGATCGACGAGCGCTTCTACGGCCGCACGGCGCGGATGTTCACCGTCTCGGTCGAGCGCTCGCCGGACGACGGCCCGCCGCCGCTCGACTTCAACGACTTCGAGGTCGCCGCGCGCGAGTCGGCCGCGGCGTACGAGCAGGGGAAGCTGTGGGGATTCATCCGCCACGCGCGCATCCCGGCGTCGCAGGCGACGAGCTTCTGGCAACGGATGGCCGAGCTGGTGGCGGAGTTCGACCGCCTGCCGCGGTCGGGCGACACCATGTACGGCTTCGCCGTGGGGATCTACCCCACAGACCATCCGATGCTGCCCGGGAACGCCGCCGGGGAGCAGACCCCGCCGTCAGGCGGGGTCAGTCCCCGAACGCCCGGCGGGACCCCGCCGTGACCATTCCGCGACGGGCCGGGCCCCGCCGGCCGCCGCTACGACGTCTCGCGCGCGCTCCAGGTGCCGCCGCCGCCGGGCGTGTTGTAGGTCCCGGACATCGACGTGCCGTTGACCGTGCCCTTGTAGGTGATCGCCTGGCTGCCGACCGTGCCGAACTTGATCGAGCTGCCGTCAACGCTCCCGTTCACGGGCGCCGTGCCGGCGGTCGACAGGTTGATCGTCCCGGTGAGCTTCGATCCCGCCTGGTTCCAGTCGAGCGTGAAGGTGCCCGAGTAGGCGCCGGTGTACTGCCCCGACCACTTTCCGGACAGATCGCCTGACGAGGACGTCGAGGTCGACGTCGATGTGGTCGTCGTCGACGTCGGCGTGCTGGTCGCCGCCGGGGTCGATGCCGGCGCGGACGCCTGCGACGATCCCGATCCCGATCCGCCGCCGCACGCCGAGACCGCCAGGGCCAGGGCGATCACCAGTCCACCGGCGACGACGGCCGCACCCGGCCGGGTCGTCCTGCGCTTGCGGTTGCTCATCTACTCCTCCAGTCGCTCTCCATGGTCCACGGCGAGCACGCCGCCTCGAGGATGCGATCGCACGGGATCCGGGCCGCCTCGGCCGCCCGGCGGACGTCCTCCGGGTCGCCGCGGAAGAGGCACAGGACGACCTCGTCCTCGCGCATCAGCAGCGAACCGAGGTAGCGAACCGACCCGCCGTCGGCCGTGAGCCGCTCCGACGCCTCGGCCGCCCGCTCGTCGAGCGCCTGCAGGTCGACTTCGTGCACGTCAGGCCACAGGCACTCGGCCACGAACTCCGTTGCGATCCCACCTGCCATCCGCCTTCAGCCTAGGCCCCGCGCCGGCCTGCCGAAAGCGGGGAAACCCTATGCGTGCGGCGGCTCGCCGGCGGCGCCGCGCAGCGCGTTCGCGAGACCGACGCGCGAACGCACGCCGAGCTTGCGGTAGACGCGGGTGAGGTTCGACTCGACGGTCTTCACCGACACGAAGGCCCGCTCGGCCACCTCGTGGTTGGAGAGACCGGAGGCCGCCAGCTCGGCCAGCAGACGCTCGGTCTCCGTCAGGGCCTGCGCCGCCGACCCCGGGCGGCCGACCCGCGCCAGGGCAGATCGCGCCCTCTCCGACCACCGCGGAGCGCCCACGCGCTCGAACGTCGAACGCGCCTCCTCCAGCAGCTCGCGCGCCTGGCGGCGCTGCTTGAACCGGCGCTGCACCTCGCCGGCGACGAGCAGCGTCCGCGCACGCTCGAACGGCATGCCCGCACGATCGTGCGCCGCGAGCCCCCGGGCGAACGCTGCCTCGGCCTCCTGGCGGGCACCGAGCGCGCCGGCCAGCGCACCCCGGCAGCGGGCCGCTGCGGCGACGGCCCACTGGCGGCCGTGCTCGTCCGCGGAGCGCTCGAAGGGTTCGAGGTACGCCTCCGCCCGGTCGAGCTCGCCGAGGGCGACCAGCGCCTCGACCTCGTCGGGAAGGAACATCCTCAGCACCGGGTCGCCGCCGCCCATCCGCGCGACCTGCTCGACGAGCGGCCCGAGCAGCGCGTGGACGCCCTCGGGGTTGCCCTCGGAGAGCTCGGCGAGCCCGAGCGCCCACATGGGCCAGATCATCCCCGACATCCAGTGCAGGCGCTCGAACAATGCCATCGCGGAGCGGGATTCATCCCGGGCGAGCGCCGTGCGCCCGTCGTGGGCGTGGACGAGCGCGCTCGCCGCCAGGGCAACGGCCGTGGCGGCCGGGTCGTCGAGCAGCGCGGCCGCGTCGAGCGCACGCGCCGCGAAGCGGGACGCCAGATCGAGCTCCGCCCGCCACAGGTGCGCCCACACCACGTACAGCGACAGCATCGGTGCGGCGCCCTCCTGTCCCCGCTCGACAGCGTCCGCGTAGACCGTGTCCAGCGTCCGGCGGGCGTCGTCCAGCTCGCCCGTCCACAGCTGCAGCATGCCCTGGATCACGCGCGGGCGCGTGATGAACGACCGCACCACGGCGGGGTCCTCGAGCGCGAGCGCCCGCTCGAGCCGCGCCCGGTCGAGCCCGCCGCCGGCAAGGAAGCCTGCCATCGTCTGCACCGCCAGGGCGTCCGCCAGCATGGGCCCGTCTCCGACCGCCTCGGCATCCCGGACGGCCGCCCGGGCACGCGGCTCGCCACCGGCGAAGTCGCCCGCGCTCACCGCGCAGTAGACGAGGTGCAGCTCGATCTCCGCACGGAGGGCGAGATCGTCTCCGGCGAGCTCGAGCGCCTCGGTTGCGAGCTGGGCCGCCTCGCCGAAACTGCTGCGGCGGGCGGCGACGTCGGATGCCAGGCGCAGGGTCCGCGCGCGCAGCAGCGGCGGCGGCGACCCCGCCAGCACGTCCTGCGCGACGTCGCCGGCTCTGGCCAGGTCGCCCGCGTCGAACTGGAAGCGGGCCGCCGCCAGCAGCCGCAGCCCGCGGGCGTCGGGGTCATCCGCCGGCGTCAGCCTGGCCGCCAGCTCGGCCAGCTCGCCCGCTGCGTCCGGTGCGCCGCGCGCAGCCGCGCTGCCGGCCGCCTCGTCGAGCTGGTCGGCGGCGGCGGGATCGGCGCCCGCCGCCGCGAGCGCGAGCTGCCGCGCGCGCTCCTCGGGCTCGGTGACGAGATCGGCCGCCCGGTGGTGAAGCTCACGCCGGCGCGCGGCGGACACGGACCCGTAGGCGGCCGACGCGAACAGCGGATGCGTGAACTCCACCCTGCCCGCCTCGTCGACCGTCACGATCCCCGCCTCCTCCGCCGGTGCGAGCGCGTGCAGGCCGACGCTCTTGCGCGCCGTGGCCGACATGATCGCCGCCAGCAGCACGGCCTCCCGCGCGGCAGGCGGGAGCCGCCGGATGCGGGCCGCGGTCAGCTTGCGGAGGTCGTCGGGGACGGGCACGTGCGGCCCGACGGCGCGGTCGGATCCCTGCTCCGCGGCCAGCCGCGCGATCTCGAACGCGTAGAAGGGGTTGCCGGCGCTCGCCTGCGCGATCCGGACGAGGAGCGGCCGCGGCAGCGGCCGGCCCAGCCGCCCGGAGACGATCCGCCCCAGTCCCGCGAGCGACAGCGGCCCGAGCGCGAGCCGCGTCACCCGGTCCTCCCCGGCCGCCTCGACCGGCACCCCGGCGACCGGCGAGCGGATCGAGCACAGGAGGCCGACCGGCTCCTCCTCGAGCCGCCTCGCGGCGAACTCGAACACGCGCCGCGAGGGCGGGTCGAGCCACTGCCAGTCGTCCACGGCCAGGATCACCCGGCGACCGGCCGCCAGGCCACGAACGAGCGTCAGGAACCCGGCCGCGATCGCCCGGGCGGGCGGACGCGCGCCCGTCGGCCGCCTGCGCATGAGCGCCACCTCGAGCGCGTCGCGCTGGGGTTCGGGGAGCGCGGCGAACGCCGCGTCGTCGATCCTCGCCAGCAGGTCTCCCACCGCGGCGAACGAGAGCTTCGCCTCGGCCGCCGACGGCCGGCACCACAGCACCAGCGCCCCCCGCTCCTGCCCCCGCCGACGCGCCTCCCGCCAGAGCGTCGTCTTCCCGATGCCCGCCTCTCCCTCGATGACGAGGGCGTGGAACCCGCGGCCGGAGGCGTCGAGGAACCTCTCGACCTCGAGCAGCTGCGCTTCGCGACCGACGATCCCGTGCTCCACGTAGGCGACAACTGTACCGTCACGCGGGCCGTCGGCAGCAGCGGCCGGGTGCGTCATGCCCGCCGCCGAGCCGAGGCCGCAGCCCGTGGTCGGCCGCCGCGGCCGCGACGGCGGCGATCCCGAGGACGAACCCGTCCAGGTCGAGCTCGACGTGCACCGGCTCGCCCTCCTCCGGGGTGCGGAAGACCTCGCCAAACCCGAGGGCGGTGTAGAACCCGGCCAGCCGGGAGACATCGTGCGAGGAGAGGTTGACCTGCGGCGCTCTGAACACGTGCGCGATGTAGCCTAGGCGCGGCAATGATCCGCAACCGCTCCGCGCCGCCGCCGACGGTCACGCCCGTCCTCGTCTATCCCGACGTGCGCGCGGCCGTCGACTGGCTCGGGGCCGCATTCGGATTCGAGGAGCGCGTCCGGATCGGCGAGGCCCACCGCGCCCAGCTCCAGGCCGGCGCGGACGGAGCGGTCGTCGTCGCCGACGTGGGCAACGGCCGGACGGCCCCATCGGCCGGCTCCGTCACGCACGTGATCAAGCTGCGGGTCGACGACGTCGACGCGGCCTTCGCGCGCGCCCGCGAGCACGGCGCACGCGTCGTCGAGGAGCTGCGCACCCACGAGTACGGGGAGCGGTCCGGCACGGTCGAGGATCCTGCCGGCCACCGCTGGGAGCTCAGCCAGACGGTGCGCGACGTCGACCCCCGCGAGTGGGGCGGGACGGGCGGCTGGTAGGCCGGGCCGGAGCGAGGGACGCACCGTGGCCTACGACGAGCAGCTTGCCGAGCGCATCCTCAGCCTGGTGGCGGACGAGCCTGGACTGACCGAGCAGAGGATGTTCGGCGGCCTCGCCTTCCTGATCGGCGGGAACATGGCGGTCGCCGCCAGCGGCCAGGGCGGCGCGCTCGTCCGGGTCGACCCGGACGAGTCGGATGCGCTCGTGGCCGGGACGCCCGCGGAGCCGATGGAGATGCGCGGCCGCAGCATGGCCGGGTGGCTGCGGGTCGCGCCGGAGCACCTGGAGACGGACGACCAGCTGGCCGCCTGGGTCGCGCGCGGAACCGCCTACGCGCGCTCGCTGCCCGCGAAGCGCTGACCTACCCGGTCGCCGCGATGGGCCGCTCGGCCTCGTCGTCGAACGCCACGGGCGGGGGGAAGCCGATGTAGTTCAGCTCGTTCGAGATGACCTCGATCGGGTGGTATGCGTCCTGGTGCAGCTCGCCGTCGGCGTTGACGGTGAACGGAATGATGCAGGCGCGCACGAAGGCGAGCCGTTCGACCGCCCGCTCCAGGTCGCGCAGGATCTCGCCGGCCTCGCCCTGCTTGATGATGGCGTCGAAGTACGCCGCCAGCTGCGCCCGGTAGGCGGCCTCTTCGGGCGTGTCGTTGACCTCGCTCTTGCGCACCGACATCACTCTCTCCTTCAACGGGACTTGCAAACCAATCATCCTGCTAAGGGGAAGGCTGTCAACCTCCGCCCGACCGCGGCGAGTTCGTGGCGAGTGCGGCGCGGCCGCGATATCTTCCTCACGAAGTTGCGATCGCACGGCCCCCTCCTCGTGCTCGGACTCGCGGCCGCCCTCCTCCCGGCGGCGTGCGGCGGCTCTTCGGGCACGAAGACGGCCACGGTCACCGTGACGACGACCGTGACCTCGGCAGCCACCTCGACGTCGGGATCCACGTCCGGGTCGACGTCCGGCGGCCAGTCGACCGGAGTCCAGAACCTCGTCGCCACGGCGGCGATCAAGACCCAGCTGCTCGACGCCGGCGCCGCGCTGCACCAGCTCCCGGCCTCCGACTACACCGGCCTCAGGAAGGGCGAGACCTACTACGCCTACGACGCGGATACGAAGACCTACTGGGCGGGGACGCAGCTGGTCGCGAGCTCCAGCTCCCAGGCGGCGCAGGTGGGAAACCAGGACGACGGCGCCTACCTGGTCTTCCGCCGGTCGGGCTCGGGCCCCTGGAAGGGCTGGGCGACGGGCGCCGCCAGAACGTCTGCCGACTGTCAGGTCAAGATGCCCGCCGGCGTGATCGCGGTGTGGAACTGGGCGCCGGGCGCGTGCCATCCGCGCACCTTCTAGCGCGGCGGGGAGGATAGAGTGCGGGCATGTGCAGATCCATCCGCCCACTTCACAACTACGACCCGCCCACCAGCGACGACGACGTGCGCGCGGCCGCCCTGCAGTACGTGCGCAAGGTGAGCGGCATGACGCGCCCGTCCCGGGCCAACGAGCAGGCCTTCGCCCTCGCGGTGGAAGCCGTCTCGGCGGCGACGACGCGGCTCCTCGCCGACCTGGTGACGTCGGCCCCGCCGCGTGACCGCGCGCGAGAGATCGAGCGCGCCCGCGAGCGGGCAGCCGTCCGCTACGGCGAGCGCGGCGCCGCGTAGACGCGGGGTGGCCGACCGTCTCCTGGTCGAGGTCTGGTCCGACCTCGTCTGCCCATGGTGCTACCTGGGCAAGCGCCGCCTGGAGCGAGCGCTGGAGCAGTTCGCCGAGCGCGACCGCGTCGACGTGGTCTGGCGCAGCTTCGAGCTCGAGCCGGACGCGCCGGCCACCCCCGAGCCGCGCGCCGAGGCGCTCGCCCGCCGCTACGGCATGACGGCCGACGAGGCGGCGCAGCGCGACGCCCACATGGCGGCGCTGGCCGCGGAGACGGGGCTCGACTACCGCCCCGACCTCGTCCTGCTCGGCAACACGTTCGACGCGCACCGGGTGCTGCACGCCGCCGCCGCGGCGGGGCTGCAGGCGCAGGTGAAGGAACGGCTGCTGCGCGCGTACTTCACGGAGGGGCGCGCGCTCACCGACCGCGACACGCTGGTCGAGCTCGCGGGCGAGGCGGGACTCGACCGCGACGGCGCCCGGGCCGCGCTGGCCGATGGCGCCCACGCCGCCGAGGTGCGCGCCGAGGAGCGGGAGGCGGCGCAGCTCGGCATCACCGGCGTCCCGTTCTTCGTCCTCGGACGCCGCTATGCGGTCTCCGGCGCCCAGCCGCCCGAGCTCCTGCTGGAGGCGCTCGAGCGGGCGTTCGCCGAGACCGTGACGGAGCCGGCCACGCCCTGAAGGCCTCCGCGTTTCGCCCCGTCCCGATCGGGGTACCGGGCGGGCCATGTGGTTGCTCATACTTCTCATCCTGGCCCTGCTCGTGTTCGGAGTCTGGGGCGCGATCAAGATCGCCTTCTGGGTGATCCTGATCGCACTGGCAGTTGCGCTGGTCGTCGGGTTCCTCGGCCGCGGCCTCTTCGGTAGCCGCGGCGCGGTCTAGACGGCCAACCGCACCGGCATCGCCTCCGGCGTCGCGGCTCCGCGGCACCGGAGGCGATGCCCGGCCCGCCGTCGACACGGCGGTAGCGTGAGACCGGATGGGCGCGCCGCTCCACACGCCGGACGCCCACGAGCGGCGCCCGGGCGTCGCCCTCGACCTGCGCGCATGCATCGAGCCGGACACGGCGCCGGGATCGACACCGGAGCGGGAGAGCTGCGCCGGCCGGTAGCGTGCACGCCGTGCATCGCTACGTCTGGAGAGCGCTGGCGGCCGCCGCCGTGGTGACGGTCGTCGCGGCCGCCCGCGGGTCGGTCGAGCCCGGACTCGTCGTCGTGTCGGTGGGCACGCCCCCGGTGCGCAGCCCGATAGTCGTCCACGGCGCGCACACCCCGATCCGCCACATCGTCTTCATCATGAAGGAGAACCGCTCCTACGACAACCTCTACGGCCGCTTCCCCGGCGGCGACGGCGCGCGCACCGGCCTCACGGCGGACGGGCGCAGGATGACGCTCACACGAGTGCCGAACGTGCAGAACGACCTGCCGCACAACCACTCGGCGGCGCTCACCGATATCGCGGGCGGGGCGATGAACGGGTTCTCGAAAGAGCCCGACAAGGACGGCAACCCGACCAGGCTCGCCTTCACGACGGCGTACCCGGGGCAGGTGCCGGCCTACTGGGGCTGGGCGCGGCACTACGAGCTATCCGACCGCACGTTCTCGTCCGGCGACACCTCGAGCTTCCCGAACCATCTCTACACGGTCAGCGCGACCAGCGCCGGCACGATCGACGGCCCCAACTTCGGCGTCGAGAACTGGGGGTGCGACGGCGCCCGCAACCTGCACGTCCCGGTCCTCCTGCGCAACGGCCGCCGGGTGGTGGTGCCGCCGTGCTTCAACGTCAACTCGATCGGGGCGCAGCTCGAGCGGCGCGGCCTCCCGTGGAGCGAGTACGGACCGCCGGAGAACGCCCACGGCTACGGCTGGGTGGCGTACGACGCCGTGAAGCCGATCCGCGAGAGCCCGCTCTACGCCCGCCACGTGCTGCCGCTCGGCTGGCTGCAGAGCGATCTCGACCAGGGCTACCTCGGCGCCGTGACCTGGATCGTGCCGCCCTACAACCGCAGCGATCACCCAGGCGGGGGCGCGACGCTCTGCGAGGGCGAGAACTGGACGGCCGACCTGGTCAACCGGATCATGGCGACGCCCGACTGGAAGCACACCGCGATCGTGCTCACCTGGGACGAGTGGGGCGGCTTCTACGACCATGTCCCGCCGCCGCAGCCGGACCGTTTCGGGCTGGGCGTGCGGGTGCCGATGGTGATCATCTCCCCGTGGGCCAGGCGCGGCGTCGACCACACGGTGTACGACTTCACGTCCGTCCTCAAGTTCATCGACGAGGACTTCGGCATGCCGATCCTGAGCGCCAGGGAGCGGCAGGCGAACTCGATTGCGGACGCCTTCCAGTTCCGCCGGGCGCTGGCGCGCTGGAAGGCGCCGGTCAAGGCCTGCCCGGCCGTCTCGCCGGCCGCGCTCGCCGCCACCGGAAAGAGCGTTGACCCCAGCTGACGGCGGCCCCCGGCCGGTGCTCGTGACCGGCGCACACCGCTCCGGCACGACCTGGGCCGGACGGGTGCTGGCGGCATCCCCGACCCCGATGGGCTACCTCTGGGAGCCGTTCAATCCCCGCCACCGGCCGGGCACCTTCCCGATCCGGTTCCCGCACTACTTCCACTATGTCTGCGCCGAGAACGGCGCCGGCCTGATGGGGCCGATGGCCGACGCGCTCGCATTCCGCTACCGGCCGGGCGCGGAGCTCTCGAGCCTGCGCAGCCTGCGTGACGCGGGCCGGATGGGACGGGACTGGTGGCGGTCGGCGCGGGCCCGGCGCCGCGGGGCGGCGGCGCTCATGAAGGACCCGATCGCGCTCTTCTCCTCCGAGTGGCTCGCCGACGCCTTCGGCATGCGGGTGCTGGTCATGATCCGCCACCCCGCGCCGTTCGCGGCCAGCCTGCGCCGGCGCGGCTGGCGGCACCGCTTCGCCGACTTCCTCGACCAGCCCCTGCTGATGCGCGACCACCTGGCGCCGTTCGAGCGCGAGATCCGGGCCGCCGCCGAGCGGCCGCCCGATCTCCTGGACGAGGCGATCCTGCTCTGGAACATCCTCTACGCGACGGTCGACCGGCTGCGCGAACGGCGGCCGGAGTGGTCGTTCGCCCGGCACGAGGACCTCGCCCTCGACCCCATTTCCGGGTTCCGCGGCCTCTACTCGGCGCTGGGCCTCGAATGGGACGCCGGCGTCGAGCGGCTGGTGCGGGAGACCTCGGACGCCTCCAACCCCACCGACGCGGAGCGGGTCGACTCGATCCGGCGTTCCAGCGCGGCGCACGCCGGCGCCTGGCGGACGCAGATGCCGGCTGCCGACGTCGACCGCATCCGCGCCGGCACCGAGGCGGTGGCGGCCCGCTTCTACTCCGACGCGGACTGGCCGCCGGAGGAGCCGGAGGCGCCCGGATCGGCGAGGATGCCGCGGTGACCATCCGCATCGCGCTGATCGGCGACCGCGACCCCGCCTTCCTGACGCACCGCGAGCTCGACGCGACGCTGCGGCTGATGCCGCCGGACGTCGATGCGGGCTGGGTGGCGTCGGGCGACGCCGGCCAGGCCACGTCGGCGGCCGACGCCGTCTGGATCGTGCCGGGCACCCCGTACCGCGACGACGCGGCGGTGTACGCGGCGATCACGACCGCCCGGACGGGCGGGATCCCGATCCTGGGCACGTGCGGCGGGTTCCAGCACATGATGGTGGAGCTGGCCCGAAACGTCGCCGGCATGCCGGAGGCCGCGCATGCCGAGACGGATCCGGACGCCGCCGTGCACGCCGTGGCGACGCTCGCGTGCAGCCTGGTCGGACGCGAGCGGACGGTGACGGCGATGCCGGGCACGCGTGTCGGCGCTCTCTGCGGCCCGGCGCCCTTCCCAGGCTTCCACTTCTGCAGCTACGGGCTGGCGGCGGACGTCGTCGACCGCCTGGTCGCCGCCGGGCTGGTCGTCTCGGCGACCGCGCCGGACGCCGGCGTCGAGGCCGTCGAGCTGCCGTCGCATCCGTTCTACGTGGCGACGCTCTTCCAGCCGCAGGTGGGTAGCTCGCGCACCGGCGTGCTGCACCCGCTGGTCGGCGCGCTCGTCGACGCGGCGCGCTCGGCGGTGGCCGTCGCACCGGCGAACTGACCTGCTGCACTTCGACCTGCTTAACAATTCCCGGTTGCGGTCGATCTTCCGGGCGATGCGCGACCCCTCCGGCATACCGTCGACCGCGACGCCCGCGAAGGACGAGGAGCTGTACGCGAGCTCACGCTCGCGCGTCGCCATGCCGCTGGCGGCCGATGAGCGGCTCGTGTCGGCGCTGCTCGGCGGCGCGTTTCTGATCGTCGCGGTCGCGCTCGCCGCCGGCACGGGCAGCGGCGGCCGCACACCCGGCCCGTTCCTCGTCACCGTGCTCATCTTCGCCTTCGCCGCGCTCGCGAACGTGGAGTTCGAGATCGGCACCGGCGCGGCCATCCCCACCCAGCTCGTCTTCGTGCCCATGCTCTTCCTGCTGCCGCTCGGATGGGTGCCGCTGGCCGTCGCGGCCGCGTCCTGGATCTCGCTGAACGCGGACGTCGTCCGCGGCCGCCGCCACCGCGAGCGGGTGCTCGTGCTGCTGTGCTCGTCGTGGTACGTGATCGGGCCGGTGCTCGTCCTGCTCGCGTTCGGCGACGGCCCGCCGCGGTGGAGCCTCTGGCCCGTTTACGTGCTCGCGCTCCTGGCGCAGTTCGGCGCCGACCTCGCCAGCACCGCCGTCCGCGAGTGGCGGGCCGTGGCCAGCTGGCCGCGGCGGCTCCTGACCGCTGCGGGCATCGCCTACGGCGTCGACGCCGCGCTCGCGCCCCTCGGGCTGCTGGCCGCGTTCGCGTCGGCGCGGTTCGGGTACGCGTTCCTGCTGACGCTGCCGGTGGCGGTCGTCCTGACGGTGTTCGCCAGCGAGCGCGGGCGCCGCATCACCGAGGAGATCAAGCTGTGGCGCACGCTGCGCGGGACGGTCGAGCTGCTCGGCGACATCATCGAGGCCGACGACGCCTACACCGGCACGCACAGCCAGGGCGTCGTGTCGCTCGTGCTCGCGGTCGCAGACGAGCTGCGCCTGCCTCAGGAGGACCGCACGCAGGCGGAGTTCGCCGCCCTGCTGCACGATGTCGGCAAGATCCGGATCCCGAAGAGCATCATCCAGAAGCCGGGCCCGCTCACGCCCGAGGAGCGCAGGGTGATCGAGACCCACACCGTCGAGGGCGAGCGCATCCTCGACCGGGTGGGCGGCTCGCTGGGCAAGGTCGGCGCGATCGTCCGCTCCTGCCACGAGCGCTACGACGGCACAGGCTATCCCGACCACCTGGCCGGCGACCAGATCGACATCATCGCCAGGATCGTGTGCTGCTGCGACGCCTACAGCGCGATGACCACCGACCGGCCCTACCGGGGGGCGCTGGCGCAGGAGGAGGCGATCGCCGAGCTGCGCCGCTGCTCGGGCACCCAGTTCGACCCCCGCGTCGTCGACGCCCTCATCCACGTCGTCGGTGCCGGCGAGCCAGAGCTCGCGCTGCCGGCGGCGGCCTAGGCCGTCAGACCGTCGCGCGCCGGCCGAAGAACGAGCTCGAGACGACGTAGAAGATCGCCAGGGCGGCGTAGACCAGCAGGCTCGCGTCGGCGCTGACGAACGCGAGCAGCGTCCCCGTCAGGTAGAGGAACGGCCCGGGGACGAAGCTGCGGGTGATGCCCGACACCTCCCGGGGGTCGCCGCCCGGCGCGAGCAGCCCGGCCCGGATCGAGTAGTGCCAGATGGCGTTGAAGCAGAGCGCCATCACCACCATGACGGCGCCGTAGGCGACCGCGGCCGCCGGGGCGTTCGGGGTGCGCGCGTAGTGGGAGATCAGCGCGGTCGGATACGGGATCACCGCCACCGTCAGCAGCAGGAAGACGTTCAGGAGGAGCAGCCGCCGGTCGCACCGCTCGAGGTGGCGGAACACGTTGTGGTGGTTCACCCAGATGATCCCGATCGTGACGAAGCTGACGGCGTAGCTCGCATCCACCGGCCACTGCCGCCAGAGGGCGTGGGCGAGCGACCCGTCGCCGACCTCCGGCACGTGCAGGTCGAGCACGAGCAGGGTGATCGCGATGGCGAACACGCCGTCCGAGAAGGCCTCAAGCCGCGCCTTGTCCACGAGGCGGCACCCTACAGCGCGGCTCGCGCGGATACAGTGAAATCCGCATGGCCACCCTGATCCAGCTCCGCGCCGCGGTGAAGTCGTTCGGCGCCCGCACCGTGCTCGACGGCCTCGACCTGGAGGTGTCCGACCGTGCCCGCATCGGCGTCGTCGGCCAGAACGGCTCGGGCAAGTCGACGCTGCTGCGCATCCTGGCCGGGCTGGACGAGCCCGACTCCGATCCGCCCGTGCGCCGGCGCGGCACGACGGCCGCCTACCTGCCGCAGCTCGTCGGCGCCGACCCGCGCACACCGACCGAGATCTGCCACGCCGCCCGGCCGGACATCGCCCGGGTCGAGCGCGAGCTCGAGACCTGCTCGGGCGCGCTCGGCGACCCGGCCGTCGCCGCCGACCTGGGCCGGATGCAGCGCACGCTCGACCGGCAGCAGCGGCTGCTGGACGAGTTCGACCGGCGGGGCGGCCACGCCTTCGACGGCCGCGTCCGGGCCGTGCTCTCCGGCCTGGGCGTGACGGCGGCGGAGGCGGCGCGCCCGCAGGAGGAGCTCTCCGGCGGCAAGCGCAAGCTGGTCGCGCTCGCGGCATGCGTCGTGCAGGAGCCCGACCTGCTGCTTCTGGACGAGCCGGAGACGCACCTCGACGCCTATCGCCGCAGCCTGGTCGAGGAGCTGGTGCGCGGCCACGACGGCGCGGTCGTGATGGTGTCGCACGACCGCTACCTGCTCGACGAGACGGTGCGTGAGGTCGCCGAGGTCGAGCACGGACGTGTGCGGATGTGGCCCGGCAACTACTCGGCCTACCACGCCGCCCGCGAGCTCGCGCTGCGCCAGCAGCAGGAGCACTGGGCGGCGCAGCAGAAGGAGATCGCGCGCCTCGAGGAGGCGATCCGCCGCTACAAGCAGTGGGCGAACATCATCGACGACCCCCGCCACACGACCCGCGCCCGCAACACCCAGCGGCGGATCGACCGCATGGACAAGGTCGAGCGGCCCGTGCTCGAGCGGCGCAAGATCGCCCTCTCCCTGCGCAGCCACGCACGCGGGGGCAAGCGGGTCGCGGAGTGGCGCGCGGCGACGGTCGCCTTCGGCGACGACCCGGTGCTGATCGGCGTCGACCTGACGGTCTTCCGCGGCGAGCGGGTGGGCGTGATCGGCGACAACGGCTCCGGCAAGAGCGTGCTCGTGAAGCTGCTCGCGGGCGAGCTGGAGCCGGCCGAGGGCGAGATCTGGATCGGCCCGTCGATCAACGTCGGCTTCCTCGCGCAGGAGCACGCGCCGGCGCCGGCCGGGCAGACGGCCGTCGACGCTCTGCGTGCGCAGAAGCCGTGCACCGAGGAGGAGGCGGTCACGGCGCTCCTGCGCTTTCTCTTCACCTACGAGCAGTGCCGCCAGCAGGTGAACGCGCTCTCCGGCGGCGAGCGGACGCGGCTCGAACTGCTCCTGCTGATGCGCGGCGGGGCGAACTGCCTGGTGCTGGACGAGCCGACCAACCACCTCGACATCGACTCGGTCGAGATGCTCGAGTCTGCCATCGAGAATTTCGACGGCACCGTCGTCTTCGTCTCGCACGACCGCTACTTCCTCGACCGGATCGCCGACCGCATCGTCGAGGTGCACGACGGCGCGGCGACCGCATCCGAGGGCGGGTACAGCACCTGGTACGCCCGGCGGCGGGCGGCCGCTGCCTAAGGGGCAAGGCCACGCATGGGGCCTGGCCCCGCACGTCGGCTCACATCCGGCCCGCGGCGATGATGCGGGACAGGAACTGCTGCGTGCGCTCCTCGCGCGGGCTCGTGAAGATCTGGTCCGGCGGGCCCTGCTCCAGGATCACGCCTCCGTCCAGGAAGCACACCCTGCTCGCGATGTCGCGGGCGAAGCCCATCTCGTGCGTCGCGAGCACCATCGTCATGCCCTCCCCCGCCAGCTCGCGGATGACGCCGAGCACCTCGGCCACGAGCTCGGGGTCGAGCGCGCTCGTCACCTCGTCGAGCAGCATCAGCCGCGGCTGCATCGCCAGCGCCCGCACGATCGCGACCCGCTGCTGCTGGCCGCCGGAGAGCCGGTCGGGGTAGTCGTCCACCTTGTCGGCGAGGCCGAAGCGGGCCAGCAGCTCGCGCCCGCGCGCATCGGCGTCGGACTGCGACATGCCGAGCGCCCGGCAGGGCGCGAGCGTGCAGTTGCGCAGCACGGTCATGTGGGGGAAGAGGTTGAACGCCTGGAAGACGATGCCGATGCCGCGGCGGACGCGGTTCACGTCGACGCCGCGGGCGGTGATCTCCTCGCCGTTCACGACGATCCGGCCCGCGTCGATCGGCTCCAGCAGGTTCACGCACCGAAGCAGCGTCGACTTGCCCGAGCCGGACGCTCCGATCAGGCACACCACCTCATGCTCGGCCACCGCGAGGTCGATCCCGCGCAGCACCTCGGTCTTCCCGAACGACTTGTGCAGGCCCTCCACCACGAGCCCCGCCGGAGCCGTGCTCACGCGACGCCCCCGGCCTGGCGCCGGCGGCGCTCGCGCAGGATCAGCCAGTCGGTGAAGCGGGCGAGCGGGATGGTGATGATCACGAAGAAGAACGCCGCGACCAGGTAGGGCGTGTAGTTGAAGTCGGACGCCGAATTGATGTTCGCCTGCTGAAGCGCGTCGACCGACCCCAGCACCGAGACGAGCGCGGTGTCCTTCTGCAGCCCGATGAAGTCGTTCAGGAGCGGCGGGATCACCCTCCGCACCGCCTGGGGCAGGATCACGTGCCGCAGGGCCTGGCCGCGGGAGAGGCCGAGCGAGCGCGCAGCAGCCTCCTGGCTGGGATGCACCGACTCGATCCCGGCCCGGTACACCTCGGAGACGTAGGCGCTGTAGACCAGCACGAGCGCGACGACGCCCCAGAACACCGGGTCGGTGGGCACGCCCGTCAGGTTGAGGCCGGGCGCGCCGAACCCGAGCACGTACACGACCAGGATCGTCGGGACGCCCCGGAAGAAGTCGGTGTAGCCGATCGCGAGCGCGCGCAGCGGGAAGAACACCGGGCCCGGCAGTCCGCGCATGACGGCGATGAGGAGCGCGAAGACCAGGATCAGCACCTCGGCGATCGAGAACATCTTCACGTTCAGCTCGAACGCACGAGCGATGAGCGGGAAGGTGTCGCGCCCCTCGCTGACGTTGAAGAACGACCGCTTCACCGTCTCCCAGCCGGGCGCGTTCACGACTGCGAACAGGAGCACGAGCAGCAAGCCGAACGTGCTCGCGAGCGCGATCGACATGTTCGTCATGGGCTCGTACCCGCCCTGGAGGATGCGGGAGCGCCGCCCCGGGACGGGCCGGATCGGCACTACTGGAGGAGGGGCGCGTTCGCCTTCTCGGAGAGCCAGGTCGTCTGGATCTGATCCAGCGTGCCGTTCGTCTTCAGCGTCGAGATCGCCTTGTCGACGCACGAGAGCAGCGGGCTGCCCTTCTGCAGCACGAGCCCGAACTGCCCGCTGCCGCCGGCCGAGGCCGGGAACTGGCCGACGATGGTGCTCTTCGAGATCTGCACGGCCGTCATGTAGAAGGCGGTGGGCAGGTCGACCACGATGCCGTCGATCTGGTGCGCCTTGAGCGCGTTGATGGCGTCATTCAGCGAGTGGTAGGCGCTCGGCTGCGGCCCCGGCTTGATCACGTTGTTGATCAGGTCGTAGCTGGTCGTCCCCAGCTGGGTGCCGAGCTTGGCGCCCTTCAGGTCGGCGATGCTCGTCGCGTGGGCGTACTTGTCGCTCGAGAGCGCGACGATGGCCTGGTTCTCGGTGTAGTACGGGCTCGAGAAGTCGACCGTCTCGGCGCGCTTCTTCGTGATCGACACCTGGGCCAGGTAGAAGTCGAAGTTCTTCGGCCCCGGCGCGTACGACTGGTTGAAGTGGGTCACCTCCCACTTCACCTGTGCGTCCGTGAAGCCCATCTGTTTGGCGATCGCGTAGGCGACCGCGTCCTCGAAGCCCTTCCCCGTGTACGGGTCGTTGTTGTACTTGCCCGTCCAGCTGTGGCCCGGCCCGCCCGTGAAGTACGGCGAGTAGGCCGGGTTGTCCGTGCCGATCGTGAGCGTGCCGGGATGCAGCAGCGCCAGGTTCTTGACCGCGCACGGGTCGGAGCCGGCGGCCGAGGACGGCGCCGTGGCCCCGCTCTTGGCGGTGCCGCAGGCGGCGGCGACGAGACAGACGACGAGGACGGCGAACGACGGGACGAGCTTGCGCATGCTTGACCACACCCGGAGGGGTCGAGGGACGGCGGAGCGTCCAACGATACCCGCATCCGGGGTGATGCGGTGTGCCTAGCGGCTCAGTGCCTAGCGCTTGGCGAGGTGCGCGCCGATCCGCACCCGCAGCTCCTGCGGGCTGAACGGCTTGGTGATGTAGTCGTCGGCGCCGAGCGAGAAGCCGGCATCCACGTCGCGGTCCTGGGCGCGAGCCGTGAGCATGATCACCTTCATGTCCTTGCACTCGGCGTCGGCGCGCAGCTCGCGCAGCACGTCGAAGCCGCTGCGCTTGGGCATCATCACGTCCAGCACGCAGAGGTCGGGGTGCTCGGTGCGCGCCAGCTCGAGCGCGGCCTGGCCGTCGGGGGCGGTCACGACCTGGTAGCCCTCGCGCTCGAGGCGGAACTTCACCAGGCGGAGCAGATGCGGCTCGTCATCGGCGACGAGAACCTTGGCGGAGTCGGTCATGGGCCACTCTTCGGCGTTCGCGGACCCCGACTTGAGCACCAATTAGACTGCCCCGCCATGCACACCGATCGCAGGGCGTTCCTGCGCGTCATGGCGGAGTTCCCGGTCAGCGTCACCCGGCTCGACGCCGGCGCCGCGCCGGCGACGTTCGCCGGCACGTCGGTGAACATCTGCGCCGGCGGCGCCAAGATGACGGCGCCCGTGGAGGTCTCGCCGGGGGAGCGGCTGCGGCTGGAGGTGCGATTCGCGAAGCCTCCCTTCCTCGTGTTCACCGCCGCCACGGTCACGAGGGTCGACGAACGCCGCGGCGAGGGCTATGCGTGCGCGCTGCGGTTCGACAACCTCGACATGTACATCGAGCAGCGCATCGTCCGCTGGGTGTTCTCGGAGCAGCGCCGCGTCGCCGAGCGGCGGGCGGCCATCCGCGTCCCCGTCGAGGTGCCGGCATGGTGCGAGCCGGCCGAGGGGGGCGACCAGTTCCGGGCGCGCACGATCGACATCGCCGGCGACGGCGCCCGCATCGTCACCGACCGCGCGCTCGTGCCCGGCGACCGCGTGCACATCCAGCTCGACGTCGACGAGCCGGCCTACAGGGTCGCGTGCGTCGCGGAGGTGGTGTGGGCGAACCTCGTCGGAGACGACCGGTGGGCGTACGGCCTGCGTTTCCACGGGCTCGACCGGCCCACGCAGCGGCAGATCATCGACCACGCTCTGGCTGCGGAAGGTGGGCCCGCCGGCCCGCCCCCGCCGGAGCCCGGCGTCAGTCCCAGCTGAACTCGGAGGCGGTCTTCGTCTCCATCCACCCGAGCGGCTCGTCGGTCGTCGCGACCGCCGGCATGCTCAGGGTGTCGGCCGGAGCCTCCTCCGCGACGACGGGGTGCTCACCCGTCTCCTCCTCCTCGCGGCGGGCGTCGGCCTCGGTCTTGAAGAGGGGGTGGTTGGCGAAGGGATCGTCGCCGATGAACTCGTCGATCGGAAGATCGGTCTCCAGATGCTGGTTCCGCCGCTTGAGCTCGAGATGATGCTCGATCGCAGACGCAAACAGCGAGCCGTCTGTGGTCATTGCTGGTCCCCTCTCCAGATTCGGTTCACTCATCCGGCGCCGCCCCCGCGCCGCACCCGAGTGTACCAACTCCGCCACGCCGGCGTCCGGATTCGGACTCCTGTCACCATGCGCCGGAGACGGTGACGTGGTTCTTGCCCTCGCGCTTGGCCTGGTAGAGCGCGGCGTCGGCCGACGCGATCAGGTCGATCTGGGTCTGCTCGTTCACCGGCCCGGCGGCGACGCCGAAGCTCGCCGTGACGCCCGCGATCTCCTCGGTGCCGAACCGGATCGCGCGCGCGGCGATCTCGCTGCGCAGGCGCTCGGCCAGGTTGGCGGCACCCTCGGGCCCCGTCTGGGGGAGCAGCACTGCGAACTCCTCGCCGCCGTATCGGGCGGCGAGGTCGATCTCGCGGATCACCTCGGCCAGCGTGGCCGCGACGCTGTGCAGGACGGCGTCGCCTGCGAGGTGGCCGCGGGCGTCGTTGATCTGCTTGAAGTCGTCGATGTCGAGCAGGATCAGCGAGACGGGCTGGCCGAAGCGCTGGGCGCGCTCGTACTCGCGGCCGAGCACCTCGTAGAACTGGCGCCGGTTGGCGAGGCCGGTGAGCGCGTCGGTGACGGCCTGGCGCTCGACGACGCGGTGCAGGCGGGCGTTCTCGATCGCGACGCCGGCCTGGACGGCCAGGGCCGAGAGCGCCTCGACGTCGTCGTCCGAGAAGGCGCCCTCCTCCGGGTCGACGGCGGTCACCAGCCCGAGCAGGTGGTGCTCGCGCAGGATCGGCACCGACAGCATCGGCCGCGGCGACTGGGTGACCCGCGGCTCGTGGGTGGCGAGCGCCTCGCCCTCGAGGTCGTCGCCGGTGGCGACGACGGTCGGGAGCTCGGAGCGCAGCGCCCGGGCGGTGCCGATCCGGTGCTGCTCGACCGCCTCGCCGCGCTCGGCGTCGTAGAGCAGCAGCCGGCCGCCGCGCGCACGGGTGGCCTGGACGGCGGTGTCGAGCACGGCCTCGACGAGCGCCTTCAGGTCGTGGGTGGCGGCGAGCGTCTCACCGTAGCGCTGGAGCGTCTCCTTGAAGCGGCCCCGCTCGGCCTCGAGCTCGCCCATCCGGGTCGTGAGCTCGGTCGAGATCTCGTCGATCGTCGCGCCGAGCTGCGAGAGCTCGTCGCCGGACGGCCGCCCGCGCGAGAGCCCGGCGGCACGCCCGGCCAGCTCCGTCAGAGCGCGCGAGATGCGGTCGGCCGCGAACACCGCGACGGCGATCAGGACGAGCCCGACCAGGAGCAGCGGCACCAGGATGCGCAGCCGCTGGGAGTCGATCGCGTTGGAGAGCGTCGACTCGGGGTAGGTGGCCACCATGTAGGCGGGCGGCTGCCCCTTCGACAACTGGATCCGGTTTGAGATGGCGCGAACGGGGACGCCCGCCACGACGGCCGATGCGACCTGGCCGCGCTGCAGCCCGGAGACCCGGCCCGCGGCCTCCGCCGGCGCGTATGTGCGGCCGCGGCTGACGAGCGCCAGACCCACGTTTGGCGGCACCGACCCGCCGGCTGCGACCGTGATCGCCGTCAGCAGCGGGGTCGAGAGCGAGACGTAGACGTCGACCTCGTGCCCGGTCTGAGGGCCGCCGGGGAACGTCTGCGCGCGCCAGGTCGGGGTGCCCGTTGGCGGCCGGCCGTAGAACCGCTTGCCGTCGTTCACGAGGACGAGCGTCATACCCTCGGGCGGTGTCGGCAGCGTCGCCTTGGGCGCCACCTTGCCGGCTGCCAGGGCGCCGACGACGTCGGAATTGGACGCAGCGGCCGCGGCGAAGGAGCGTGCATGCTGAAGCTGTGTGGCGTAGCCCTGCGCGGCCGCCGTCACAGCCAGCGACAGCTTGTTGTTCACGCGCGTCACCTGGTCGTGCTGGAGCAGCGCGCCCAGAAGCACGCCGGTGGCCGCCAGCGGCACCACCACCAGCCCGACCAGCACGATGGAAAGCTTGTGGCGAAATCGCATCGCGATCTCGTACCCTCCCGCACAACACCCGTTGAAGCTGGAAATTACACGAATTCCCGGCGCGGACGGGAGAATCTTCGCCGTACGGCGTCGCGATCCTTGCGCCCGCGTCCCCGCGACGGGCTAGTACGCGGCCAGCTCGCGCGCCGCCGCGAGGATGTCGTCCTCGGTCGGCAGGTACTCCCGCTCGAGCACCGGCGTGAACGGGATGGGCGTGTCGAGGCCGGCGACGCGGGTGACCGGCGCGTCGAGGTACTCGAACGCGCGCTGGGCGACGAGCGCCGCCACCTCGGCGCCGAAACCGCCGGTGAGGTTGTCCTCGTGCACGATCAGCGCCTTCCCCGTCTTGCGCACGGAGTCGAGCACGGTATCGATGTCGAGCGGGACGAGCGTGCGCAGGTCGATCACCTCAGCCGACACCCCCTCGGCCGCGAGCGTGTCGGCGACGGACAGCGAGAGCTGCATCGTGGCGGCGTAGGTGATGACGCTGAGGTCGTCGCCGGCGCGGGCGATCCGGGCCTCGCCGATCCGGCCCGGCTCGGCGGCGGAGCCGGTGGCCACCTCGGCCTTCTCGCGCCGGTAGAGGAACTTGTGCTCGCAGAACACCACCGGATTCGGATCGCGGATCGCCGCCCGCAGGAGGCCGTAGGCGTCCGGGGCGGTGGCGGGGCACACGATCTTCAGCCCGGCGTGGTGGTGGAACCAGGCCTCGACGTTCTCGGAGTGGTACGGACCGCCGCCCACCCCCCCGCCGTTCGGGCAGCGCACCACCATCGGCACCGCCCAGCCGATGCGGTAGTGCATCTTGGCGGCGCACGTGATCAACTGGTCGAACGCGATCGAGACGAAGTCGCCGAACTGCATCTCGGCGACGGGCCGCTGCCCGGCCATGGCCGCGCCGATGGCGACGCCGGCGATCCCCGCCTCGGCCACCGGCGTGTCGATCGAGCGCATCACGCCGTACTTCTGCTGCAGGCCCTTGGTGGCGCCGAACGCGCCGCCCTGGCGGCCGACGTCCTCGCCAAGGCAGAAGACGCGCGGGTCGGCCTCCATCTCGTCGTGGAGGGCCGCGTTGATGGCCTCGAGGTAGGTGAGCTCAGGCATCGCGCTCCGGCCTACGGGGCCTCATCGGCGAAGACGCCCTCGTGCGCCTCGGACGCGTCCGGGTAGCCGTCGCGCTCGGCCATCTCGACCGCCTCGCGCACCTCGTCGCGGACGCGTTCGCGCACCGACTCGAGCCGGCCCTCTGCCACGGACCGGTCCTCGATCAGCGCGTTCTCGAGCCGCTTGATCGGATCCTTGTCCGACCACTCCGCCAGCACCTCCATGGGCATGTAGCTCTCGTACTTGTCGTGCGCGGCGTGGCCGCCCATGCGGTAGGTGCGGCACTCGATGAACTGCGGCCCGCGGCCGGCGCGGGCGGCGTCGGCCGCCGCGGTCACCGCGCTGTGGACGGCGAAGGCGTCGTTCCCGTCGACGGAGACGGCCGGGATGCCGTACGCGGAGGCCTTGCGATAGAGGTCGGTGACCTTCGTCTGCTTCGAGATCGGCGTCGAGTAGCCCCATCCGTTGTTCTCGGCGATGAACACCGCCGGCGCCTCGAGCACCGCCGCGATGTTCAGGCCCTCATGGAAGTCGCCGCGCGAGGTGGCGGCGTCGCCGAAGCTCGTGACGGCGACCCGGTCCTCGCCGCGCTGCTTGTAGGCCAGGGCCGCGCCGACGGTCAGCGGGATCATGTCGGCCATGTGCGAGACCTGGCAGGGGATGTTCCACTCGCGGCCGCCGATGTGCAGGTTGCCGTCCTTGCCACGCGTCGTCGAGCCGGCCTTGCCCATGAACTGGGCGAAGATCCGCCACGGCGGGACGCCGTGGACGAGGTAGGAGCCGAGATCGCGGATCCATGGCGAGAGCCAGTCGCCCGCCTCGCCCTTGCGCAGAGGCAGCGCGATCCCCACGGCGATGGCCTCCTGGCCACGGCCGGTGTAGTAGCTGCCGGGCAGCTTGCCCTGCCGGTAGAGGTTGAGCGCCCGCTCCTCGACCGCGCGTGTGAGGGACATCCAGTAGTAGAGCTCGATCGCCAGCTCGTCAGAGACGTGCTCCGGCGCAGGCGCCGGCACGGACGAGATCTTGCGGGCGGGTTCTGTCACGAACGCTCTCTCGGCTTTTCGGCCGGCATCTGGAGGGGGAGACCGACGAGTGGGAGTCTAGTTGCCGTCCCGGCCGTGCACGCCACACCCAACCGGGGGATCGGGAACCACGACCGTATTCACCGGCGCAGGCCCATCCCCTTCACCGCGGCGAGACCTGCGCGCGGTTCGCTGCGGGCGGCAGCACGCGCTCGTAGCGGAGCGCCGCCGGCCACGCGAGCACGCACGCGGCGGCCAGACCGACCATGAGCGGAGCGCCCCGCCCGGCGCCGAGCGCCCACCCCGCCACCGCCGGCCCGATCATCGGCCCCACCTGCCACGAGGTGCTGTAGACGGCGACGTAGCGACCGCGCGCGTGCTCCGGCGCGAGGTCGTTCACGATCGCCGGCAGGCTCGGCGACAGCAGCGTCTCGCCGAGCCCGAACACCGCCGAGGCGGCCACGAGTCCCGCCGCCGTCAGCGCATGGTTCGAGACCTCTCCCGCCGCGAGCGCGATCAGCCAGCACGCGCCGAAGAGCACACCCGTCCCCGCCACCGCCCGGGTGCGCCGGCGCGTGCGCACGTACGCGAGCACGGGGAGCTGCGCGATCGCGATCGTCCAGGTGTTGGCGGCGAAGGCGAACCCGACCAGACTTCTGGAGGCATGCGCCGGACCGGTCGCCCAGGCGGGGAACGCCGACACCAGCTGGGCGTAGCCCGCGGTCACGAGCAGCAGGTTGATGCCCGTGGCGGCAAGCAGCGGGCGGTCGCGCAGCGCGATCCGGTATCCCGCCGGCGCAGCTCCGTCCGGGGCGGGGCGACCGCGGCGCACCTCACCCAGCCACAGCAGCCACACGGCGAAGGCCGCGTACGAGGCGGCATCGGCGACGAAGAGCGGTGCGAACGCGTCCGGCGACACGGCGAG
Organism: uncultured Actinomycetes bacterium; assembly: GCA_963843705.1. Classification (GTDB taxonomy): domain Bacteria; phylum Actinomycetota; class Thermoleophilia; order Gaiellales; family JAICJC01; genus JAICJC01. The sequence continues at coordinate 349,782 of CAWJLQ010000001.1, read as the reverse complement.
CACGACGCCCGCGACCGTGCTCCCGACGCCCAGCCCGAGGTTGGTGAGCCCGTAGTCGGCGGCGAGGACGTCGCCGCGCCGGTCCGGCGGCACGGCGCGAACGAGCAGCGGGAAGATCCCTACCCAGACGGCGGCGAACCCGGCCCCCTGGGCGGCCGACGCCGCGACCGCCTCGCCGAGGCCGTGGACGCCGAGGTATCCGACCGTACCGAGTCCGGCGACGATCAGCCCGGCCATGGTGGCCACACCCGGGCCGAGCCGGTCGGCGAGCGGGCCCGCGGCGATCGTGCCGGCCAGCCCGCCCGCCCCGACGGCGGACACGGCGACGCCCGCGGCGGCCAGGCCGAGCCCGCGCGACTGGTGCAGGTACACGATCACGAGCGGCAGCGTCATGCCCGTCCCCACCTCGAACACGACCACCCCCGCCAGCAGCCGCCACGCCCGCACGCCGAGCGGCGGTACGACGGCGGACCCCACCCGGCGCACGACGGCTCGCATGGGTCGGCACCCTAACCGGCGGCTAAAGACGCGCACGGCGGCCGCCGATGACTGCGCCGAATGGCCCTCCGCACCTCCTCCGTCTCCGCCGCGAGCGCCACGCCCGCCGCACCCGCCGACTGGCGCGGACGGGTCGAGCTCGCGCTCACCGTCGCCGCGGCGAAGCTGACCGCGGACGATCGCGCCGGCCTGGCGGCCGTGTTCGCCGACGTCGCCGGGTGGGATGAGCCGCAGCGTGCCTACCAGGCTCGCTGCCGCCTGGCCGAGCTCGTGCTGGCCTATCGCCCCGAGCGGGACGAGAGCTGGATCGGCGCCTTCCAGACCGCCGCCGGCTGCCTGCTCGACGCGCTCGACTCCGAGCCGCGCGAGCCGATGCTGCTCAACCACACCGGCGTGCTGCTCTACGAGCTGTGCGAGCCGAGCGCCGCCGCGGAACTCTTCCGCGCCGCCGTCCGCCTCGATCCGTCCCACCCGCAGGCCGCGACGAACCTCGACCACTCCCGCAGGAGCGCCCGCAACCCCGCGCGGCTGCCCCGCGCGCACGCCGCCCGCGCGAAGGCACTCGCCGCCCGCGCCCGGAAGGTCGCCGCCCGCGCCCGCGCCGCCAGGAGCCTGACCATCTCGCTCGTCATGATCGTGAAGGACGAGGAGGAGATGCTGCCGGGCTGCCTCGAGCCGCTGCGCGGCGTCGTCGACGAGATGATCGTCTGCGACACGGGGTCGTCTGACCGCACCGTCGAGATCGCCGAGTCGTTCGGCGCGAAGGTCGTGCACTTCCCGTGGAACGGGTCGTTCGCCGACGCCCGCAACGCGTCGATCGACGCCGCGACCGGCGACTGGCTGATCTACCTGGACGCCGACGAGCACATGGAGGCGGAGGACGCCCGCATGCTGCGCGGCCTGCTCGGCCGCACGTGGCGCGAGGGCTTCTACCTCGTCGAGACGAACTACACCGGCGGCGCCGAGACGGGCGCGGCCGTCACGCACATGGCGCTGCGCGTCTGGCGCAACCGGCCCCAGTACCGGTTCGCCGGCCGCATCCACGAGCAGAAGACGCACACCATGCCCACGTACCTGCCGGAGCGCTTCGAGCAGACGCGCATCCGCGTCCGCCACTACGGCTACCTGAACCAGCGGATCGCCTCGCGGGACAAGTCCCAGCGCAACATCCAGCTCCTGAAGCAGGAGGCGGAGGAGGCGCGGACGCCGTTCACCGACTACAACCTCGGCTCGGAGTACATCGTGCTCGGCGAGCACGCCGAGGCCCGCAGGCACCTCGACCGGGCCTGGGACGCGCTGCGTGAGCAGGGGTTCCAGTCGGTCGGCTACGCGCCGCTGCTCGTGTCCCGCGTCGCCCGCGCCCGCCGCGAGACGGGCGACCACGAGGCGGCCGTCGCCGCCGTCGAGGAGGGGCTCGCGCTCTTTCCCGATCACACCGACCTCGTGATGGAGGCGGCCGTCAGCGCCCGCAGCCGCGGCGACCTGGTTCGCTCCGCCGAGCTGGCCGAACGCTGCCTGGAGATGGGCGACGCCCCGGCCGACTACGCGGCGACGATGGGCACGGGCACCTTCCTGGCGCTCTCGCTGCTCGCCGATGTGCGCGCCCGGCAGGGCGACCGCGCCGAGTCCGAGCTGCTGCTGCGGCGCAGCCTGACCGACCATCCGGACTACGTCGGGCCGGTGCTGCCGCTCGTCGAGCTGCTGGTGGCGCGCGGCGTGCCCTCTGCCGAGATCGATCCCCTCGTCCCCGCCAGGGTGCCCGCGCGGCTGCTGGCCGCGACCGCATACCTGGAGGGCGGGCGGCCCGGCGACGCCGAGCGCTGCTACCGGGCCGCGCTCGACGCGCAGCCGGGCAACTCCGCAGCCCGCCTCGGGCTCTCGGAGGCGCTGCTCGCCCAGCGCCGAAACGCCGAGGCGGCAGAGGTCGCAGCCGCCGAGCCGGCATCCTCCCCCGTTGCCGCCCGGGCGGCCGAGGCGGTCGTCTTCGCCGAGGCGCTGGCGGGACGGCCGGATGAGATGGACGCGGCGGTCGCACGCGCACTCCCGGCGCTCGGTGCCGCCGACGCCGAGCTCTACCGCGCATGGGCGGCCGCGATCCGCGGCATGCCCTCGTCCTCCCCGCTGTCCGCGGACTGCGCGCCCACCGCAGTGCGGCTGCTCGAGGCGCTGCTGCGGGTCACGGAGATTGACGCCTTCGCGTCGCTCGTGGAGGTGTTCGGCCGTGTGCAGCTCCCGGAGCGGCAGCGGCGGGAGCTGCTGGCGACGATGTACCTGCGCCGCGGCTTCCTCGAGTCCGCCGCCGACGAGTGGATCGCCGTCGCCACGACCCGTCCCGATGCCTCCGCCATGCTGGGCCTCGCACAGGTGGCGCTGGCGCGTGGATTCGACGCCGACGCGATCGGCTTCGCCGCCGAGGCGGTCCGGCTGGAGCCGGACTTCGAAGGCGCCCGGGTGGCGTACAAAGCTATCTTAGAGAAGCTTCCGCAAGTTGCCTAAACTCTATTCAACGTCTGCCGATCACTGGGCCAGCGAACCGACCCACGGATGGGACGGGAGAGGTAGACGTGACGGAACACGGACCAGATCCGATCGGCAGGCTGATCCCCTTGCGGCCGAGCGCGCGGGCGGGGTCGACTGCCGGCGACAGCAGGCAGGCGGCGAGCAGCTCGCCTCCCGTCGAGCTGCAGCAGGACCTCGCAACCGCACAGCAGGTGATCGCCGACCTCGCGTCGCGCCAGGTCAACCTGCACTTCGAGGTCGATCGCGACACGGGCAAGGTGCGTGTCGAGATGATCGACGGCAACGGCAAGGTCATCCGCGAAATCCCCACCCGGCGACTGCTCGACACGCTTTCGGGCGGCGGCCTCCTCATCGACGCACAGGCGTGAGATCATGAGCATTCCCACCACCGGAACCACCACCCAGTCCACCTCCGCAACGCCGTTCTTCAACGTCGGCGGCATCGCGACCGGGCTCGACACGAACTCGATCATCACCCAGCTGCTGGCGATCGACCGGCAGCCCGAGACGCTGATCAACCAGCAGAGCACGATCGAGTCCGCGCGCCAGAGCGCGCTCAAGTCGATCCAGACGTCCATGCAGTCGCTGCAGGCCGCCTCGCAGGCCCTGCGCGCACCGAGCCTGTGGGCGAACAGCCAGACGGTGAACACGTCCTCCACCGCGATCACCGCCGTCCTCACCGGCGGCGCCGCCGCAGGCGGCTTCCAGATCGGCGTCTCCCGGCTTGCCTCGGCCGCCCAGGTGGCCCAATCGACGACGCTCGCCGCGGCCAACGCCGACGACACCCTGCACATCCAGGTCGGCTCGGGATCGGTCGCGGACATCAGCGTCTCGTCGGGGGACACGCTCAGCTCGATCGCGAGCAAGATCAACGCGAGCTCCTCGTCGCAGGTGTACGCGTCGGTGGTGAACGGCAAGCTCGTCCTGTCCGGGCAGGTCACCGGTCAGGCCAACTCGATCTCGGTCACGAGCGACGGCACGCTCGCATCGGATCTCGGCATGACCCAGACGCTGCAGGCCCAGGACGCCGTCTTCACGCTGAACGGCCAGCAGCAGACGAGCTCCACGAACACGGTCACCTCGACCCTCGCCGGCGTCTCGATCACCTTCAACGGCACCACGTCGAACGACGCCTCGCTCGTCGTGAGCGCGCCGACGCCGAGCACCAGCAACATCACGTCAGCCGTCCAGGCCTTCGTGTCCGCGTACAACTCCACCGTCGACCTGGTCTACGGCTACGTGAACGACCCCAAGGTCGCGAACCCGACCACCGACGCCCAGCGCGAGGCGGGCATGCTGCAGGGCGACCCGCAGCTGCTCGGAATCCTCTCCAGCCTGCGCCAGTCGGTCACGAACACGATGAGCGGCCTGCCGGCCGGCTCGAACTACCTCGGCAACATCGGCCTGTCGACCGGCGCCGCCGTCGGGTCGGGCACGATCAGCCAGGACTCGCTCGAGGGCAAGCTGACGCTCGACACGAACGCGCTCCAGAGCGCCCTCGCCGGCAACTTCCAGGGCGTGAAGGCGCTGTTCACGACGACGACCGGCAGCTTCTCCTCCGAGGGCCTGTCCCAGCGGATGGACGACATCATCAACCCGCAGGCCGGGCCGCTCGGCATCCTGAACAGCCGCATCACCTCGGAGGCCTCGCTGATCACGTCGTACGCCCAGCAGGTCGCCGACATCGAGCAGCGGGTGGCCCTGCACGAGCAGCAGCTGCGCACGCAGTTCACGAACATGGAGACGGCCGTCGCACAGCTCCAGTCGACGAGCGCCTCGCTCGGCTCGTCCACCTCCTCGTCGACAACCGGGTAGCGCTCAAGCACCGGACGGCGGTGCCGATTACTGAGGCGCCAGTACCCCCCGAGGCGGAGAGCCGAAGATGAATCCGTACGACGCCAACCGTGCCTACACCGAGTCGAGCGTCCTGACCGCGCCGCCGGAGCGGCTGGTGGTCATGCTCTACGACGGCGCCATCCGCTTCCTGCACCAGTCGGCGATCGCGCTGCGGGCCGGGAACCAGCGCGTGTTCCTCGACCGCGTCCAGCGCGCCGAGGCGATCATCAAGGAGCTGAACGTCACGCTCGACATGCAGCGCGGCGGCGAGGTGGCCGAGCGGCTGCGGGCGATCTACCAGTTCTGCAACCTCCACCTCACCGCGGCGACGATGGAGGGCGATGCGGCCAAGGTCGAGGACGTCATCCGCCTGCTCTCCGAGCTGCGCGAGTCCTGGCAGCAGATCGCCGGGGCGCCGCCCGCCATGACCGCCGCCGCCTGACCATGGCGTCCTCCTCCGCCACCGCACCCTATCTGGCGGTGCTCTCGTTCACGCGCTGCGAGCGCGACCTGATCGCCGCCAACGACTGGGAGGGCGTCGTGTCGGTCGGCGCCGAGCGCGCCAAGCTGGTCGCCACGCTGCCGCCCCAGGTACCCGCCGAGGCTCGCGCCGTGGCCGACGAGGCGCACTCGCTGATGCAGGCGAACCTCGCCCAGGCGGTGCTCGTGCGCGACCGCACGCGCGCAACGCTCGCCCGCATGTCGGACGGCCGGCGCGCCCTGCACGCATACGCCGGCACGGCCACCGGCGGCCGCGTCGACCGCCGCGGCTGAGGACGCCTGCGGGTCGCTCAAGTCGGACGCACCCGCGCCGATGACCCGGATGCCCGCACGGATCGCGGGCACCGTTGATGCCCAAGGATGGGTTCTCGATTCGCGAAGGGACCCGTAGTGGACCTGTTCGATTCCTCCATCCAGGGCGTTGAGAAGGCGATGCAGGGCTCCCTGCTGCAGCAGCAGGTGCTGGCCAACAACATCGCCAACGCCAACACGCCGGGCTTCACGCCCTCGACCGTCGACTTCCAGTCGACGCTCGCGCAGGCGTTCGCGCAGGGCTCGCCCTCGTCGGGCCAGATCCAGTCGATCTCGTTCCAGCCGCAGACCGATGCGACCGGCGCCGAGCAGGTCGACGGCAACGGCGTGGACATCAACCAGCAGATGGCCGCGCTGTCCGAGAACACCCTCGACTACCAGGCGCTCGAGTCCATCATGGGCACCCGCATGTCGATCCTGAAGACCGCGATTGGGAGCTCCTAATGGGCATGTTCGACGCACTCAACGTCTCGGCGAGCGGCATGACCGCGACGCAGCTGTGGATGGACGTCATCTCGTCCAACCTCGCCAACGCCGACACCACCAAGGCCGCCAACGGCCAGCCGTACCAGCGCAAGGAGATCGAGCTCAGCCAGGCCTCGCCGAGCTTCGGCGAGGTGCTCGGCGGCGTGCAGGTGGACGGCATCGTCAACGACCCGAGCCCGCCGAAGATGGTGTACGACCCGGGCAACCCGGAGGCGAACAAGCAGGGCTACGTCGCCATGCCCAACGTCAATCCGGTCACCGAGATGGTCGACCTGATCTCGGCCAGCCGGGGCTACGAGTCGAACGTGACCGCCATGAACGCGGCCAAGCAGATGTTCTCGAAGACCTTCGACGTCCTCCGCTGATGCTGATCCCCGCCATCACCGCAACCACCGCCCCGATCTCCTCCGCCACGGGCGTCGCCGGCCTCGGCGGCGTCGGCAGCGTCGGCACGCTCGACAGCAGCGCCTCGACCGGCTCCGCCGGCTTCGGCTCGATGCTCACGAACGCCATCACCAACCTGAACCAGACGCAGAACACCGCCTCGTCCGACTCGGTCGCGCTCGCCACCGGCCAGGCCTCCGACGTGACCCAGGTGGTCAGCGACGTCGAGAAGGCGAACCTCGAGATGCAACTCGCGGTTCAGGTCCGGAACAAGGCTGTCGATGCGTACCAGGAAATCATGCGGATGCAGGTCTAGTCCGCGCCCGCTCGCCCCCCGCCTCACCCACCCCCCGCCTCAACCACCCGCCTCATATGCCCAAGCTCGCAAGCCTCAAGGACACCTGGAAGAGCATCGAGCCGCGCGGCCAGCTCACGATGGTCGTGTCGTTCCTGCTGATCGCGGTGACCGCCTACTTCCTCTTCAACTACGCCACCAAGCCCAGCTACACGACGCTGCAGACGGGGCTCAACCCGACCACCACCAACCGCGTCACCCAGGCCCTGGCCGGGGCCGGCGTCGCCTACAAGGTCACGAACGGGGGCACCGAGGTGGACGTCGTCTCCAGCCAGCTCTCGGCGGCCCAGGTCGCCCTGTCCTCGGCCGGCATCGGCCCCGGCTCCCAGCAGGGCCTGGCCAACTTCACGAAGACGAGCCTCGGCACGACGAACGCGCAGCAGCAGGCGATGTACCAGCTGGGGCTGCAGGGCGACATCGAGCGCCAGATCGAGAGCATCACGGGCGTCACCAACGCTCAGGTGCAGATCGTCCTGCCGACCGACACGCTCTTCGCCAACCAATCGTCCCAGGCCACCGCGTCGGTGCTCCTGACCACCGACACGACGTTCGACCCGGGCGCCGTCGCGGGCATCGCCCACGTCGTCGCGTCCGGCGTCCAGGGGCTCGCGACCGACAACGTCACCATCACCGACCAGTCCGGCACCCTGCTCTGGCCGAACGGCGCCTCCGGCACCGGCGGGATCGGCGGCGCGACGCAGAAGCTCGCGGTGCAGCAGAGCTACGACTCGCAGCTGGCCGCCCAGGTCGACGCGATGCTCGCCCAGACCGTCGGCGCGAACAAGGCCCAGGCGCAGGTGAGCGCCGACCTGAACATGGACCAGGTCTCCCAGGACTCGGTGGCGTACGACGGCAAGAAGGTGCCGCTGACGACCAACGCCACCAAGGAGCAGCTGCAGTCGGCCAACGGCAGCACCTCCGGCATCGCCGGTACGGGGGCGAACGTGCCCCCCGTCTACACCAGTGGCAGCGGCAAGAACGGCACCGGCACCGTCTACCTGAACACCGGCGCCAACACGACCTGGGGCGCCGACAAGACGATCAGCCACACGGTCGTCGCGCCCGGCGCCGTCAACCAGCTGCACGTCGCCCTGCTCTTCGACTCGTCCGTCCCGGCCAAGGCGCAGAAGGCGCTGCAGGCAACCGTCGGGACGATGGTCGGGCTCACGCCCAGCCGCGGGGACACGATCTCGATGGCCAGCGTGCCGTTCCAGAAGACGGCCGCCGCGGCCGCCGCCTCGGGCGGGCCGCTGGCGATGGTCGGCGTCTCGAGCCCGATGGCGCTCGTCCGCGACGCCCTGATCGTGATCGCCGCGCTCGTCTTCCTCTTCCTGATCCGGCGCAACCTCAAGAAGCGCGAGCGCGAGGCCCGGTTCGCCGAGCCGACGTGGCTGCGCGAGATCTCGCAGGCGACGCCGATCGCCGCGCTCGAGGCGGCCGGAGCCGGCATGATGCCGTCCCCCAACGCGCAGCGGCATGAGCTGATGACGAAGGAGGCGGACGAGATCGTCCGCCGCCAGCCCGAGCACGTCGCGCTCCAGGTGCAGCAATGGATGAACGAGTAGCGAGCGGGATGACCGGCCGCCGCAAGGCAGCCGTGCTCCTCGTCGCCCTCGGCGCCCGCGGCGCTTCCGAGGTGTTCAGGCACCTGCCGCAGGAGATGATCGAGCAGCTGACCGTCGAGATGGCGCGCACGCCGACCGTCGAGCCCGAGCACGCCACGGCGGTGATCGAGGAGATGGTCGCGACGGCGAACGCCCGCGGCTACATCGCCGAGGGCGGCCTGCGCTTCGCCCGGGAGGTGCTCGAGAACTCGGTCGGCGCCGCCCGCGCGGGCGAGATCCTGAACCGCCTCTCGGTCATCATCGAGACGACGCCGTTCGAGTTCCTGCGCAATACGCCGCCCGACCAGATCGCGGCGTTCCTGCGCAACGAGCACCCGCAGACGGTCGCGATGGTGATCGCCCAGCTCCCGAACACGGGCCTCGCCGCGAAGGTGATGGAGCTGCTCGCCCCCGAGCTCCAGGCCGAGGTCGCCATCCGCATCGCCACCATGGGGCAGACGTCCCCGGACGTGGTCAAGGAGGTCGCGCGGGTGATGGAGGGCAAGCTCGAGACGGTGCTGCAGCGCGAGTTCGCCGCCGCCGGCGGCGTGCGCTCGCTGGCCGCGATCCTGAACGCCGCCAACCGCACCATGGAGCGCAACATCCTCGACCATCTCCAGCAGGAGGACGAGGAGGTCGCGAACGAGGTGCGCGGGCTCCTGTTCGTCTTCGAGGACATCCTGAATCTCGACGACCGCGCCCTGCAGATGGTGCTGCGCGAGGTCGACTCGAAGGATCTGGGCCTGGCGATGCGCGGCGCCTCCACCGACGTGCAGGAGAAGATCCTCGACAACATGTCTCAGCGCGGCGCGGAGATGCTGCGCGAGGAGATGGAGTACATGCCGCCGCAGCGGCGCAAGGTGGTCGAGGAGGCGCAGTCCAAGATCGTGGCCATCGTCCGCCGGCTCGACGATGCCGGCGAGCTCGTGATCTCACGCGGCGGCAGCGAAGAGGACGAGCTGATTGGCTGACGTCTTCCAGTTCGAGGCGCTCGAGCAGCCGGCCCACGTCGCGAACGACGCCGGCACCGCCGAGGAGCGCCTGGCCGCGCTGACCGCCGCGGCGGAGCAGCGCGGATTCGAGGACGGCCTCGCCCGCGGCATGGCCGAGGCGCGCGCCCGCGCCGAGGACGCACTCCAGGCGGTCGCCGCCGCCGAGCAGGCGGTCGCGCAGATGCGCGACGCCTACCTCGCCGAGGCCGAGGCGGCCGCCGTCGACCTCGGGTTCCAGATCGCCGAGAAGGTGATCGGCGCCGCCGTCGCCTCCGACCCCGCGGTCGTGCTCGAGGTCGTCTCCGGGGCGCTCCTGCGCACCACCGACCGCGACCACCTCGTGCTCGAGGTGAACCCGCGCGATTTCGAGCTCGTCCGCGACGCCGCCACCGAGCTGGCCGCGCGGCTCGGCGGCATCCGCCGCATGGAGGTCGTCTCCGAGCGCCGCGTCGAGCCGGGCGGGTGCGTCGTGCGCACCGTCGAGGGCGAGATCGACGCGCGCGTCTCGGCCCAGCTCGAGCGCGTCCGCCAGATCCTCGCAGAGACGCCGTCGGACGCCATCGCCGCGGAACCGGCCGATGGCTGACGGCCTGGTCGAGCGACCGCTCGCCGCCCATGCACGCGCGGTCGCAGACGCCGACCTGCACCGTCACCGCGGGCGCGTCGTCAACCTGATCGGCCTCGTCATCGAGGCTACCGGGCTGCGGGCCGAGGTCGGCGAGCTGGTCACGATCGCCGGCGGGCGCAACAGCCCTCCGGTGCCCGCCGAGGTGGTCGGGTTCCGGAACGGGCGGGCGCTGCTCATGCCGCTCGGCGACATGCGCGGGATCGCGCCGGGCACGGCGGTCGAGCCGACCGGCGGCCCCTTCCGCGTCGCCGTGGGCGACGTGCTGCTCGGGCGCGTGCTCGACGGCCTCGGCCGCCCGATCGACGGCGGCCCGCCCGTCACCGGCGGTCGGCTGCGCGCGGTCGCCGGCTCGCCTCCCTCCCCGATGGACCGCCCGCGCATCGGCGAGCGGCTCGAGCTCGGCGTGCGCGCGCTCGACGCACTCGTGCCCTGCGGCCGCGGCCAGCGCCTGGGCATCTTCGCCGGCTCGGGGGTCGGCAAGTCGACGCTGCTCGGATCGATCGCCCGGGCGACGACCGCCCAGGTGAACGTCATCTGCCTCGTGGGCGAGCGCGGCCGCGAGCTGCTGGAGTTCATCGAGCGCGACCTGGGCGACGCGCTGGCCCACTCGGTCGTGATCGTGTCGACCTCGGACCAGCCCGCCCTCGTCCGGATCAAGGCTGCGCTGGTGGCGACGACGATCGCCGAGCACTTCCGCGACACCGGCGCCGACGTGCTCCTGATGATGGACTCCGTGACGCGGCTTGCGATCGCCCAGCGCGAGGTCGGCCTGGCGATCGGCGAGCCGCCCGCCACCCGCGGGTACACGCCCAGCGTGTTCGCCATGCTGCCGCAGCTGCTCGAGCGGGCCGGCACCGCCGCACGCGGATCGATCACCGGCCTCTACACGGTCCTCGTCGAGGGCGACGACATGAACGAACCGATCGCCGACGCCGTCCGCTCGATCCTGGACGGCCACTGCGTGCTCTCGCGCGCGCTCGCGCACAAGAGCCACTACCCGGCGATCGACGTCCTGCAGTCCGTGTCGCGCCTCGCCACCGAGATCACGAGCCCGGAGGTGCGCGATGCGGCCTCGGTGCTGCGCGAGACGCTCGCCGCGTACCGGGCGAAGGAGGACCTGATCACGATCGGCGCATACAGCCCCGGGGCGGACGCCGGCGTCGACTACGCCATCGCCAAGGTGCCGCAGATCGACGCCTTCCTGCGCCAGCCCGCCGACGAGGCGGAGGCCGCCGCGGACACCGACCGGAGGCTGATCGCGCTCATGGCCGACCGGACGCCGGGGACAACTGTTGTGGATCTTCCAGATGACTCTTCTTCATTTGCGTCGCCGAGCGTCGATTACCTGAACGGCAATCGTCTGCTGGAGGCCTGATGTCCACCGAAGAGACCACGAAGCAGCTGGTGATCTTCTCGCTCGGCAGCGAGGAGTACGCACTTCCCATCACCCGCGTGCAGGAGATCATCCGCTACACGGAGCCGCGCAGCGTCGCGTCGCAGACCGCTTGGATCCGGGGCGTCATCAACCTCCGCGGCAAGATCGTGCCCGTCTGCGATCTGGCCGAGCGCCTGGGCTTGACGCACGAGCGCCCGGAGGCGGCCAAGATCGTCATCGTCGAGACCGCCGTCGGCACCGCCGGCGTCATCGTGGACGACGTGGACGAGGTGCTGACGGTATCCCCGGAGCAGCTCGAAGACGTCCCCACCGCGGACGCCGCGTACGTCGACGCCGTCGCCAAGGTCGGCGAGCGCCTGGCCATCCTGCTGAACCCGGACGGCCTGTTCGCCGGCGTCGAGATCGCCGCGTAGCGCCCCACCACCGGCCGGAAGGCCGCGGCCCGGCATTCCCGCCGCCCGGGGCCTGGCCCCGATTCGGGGCCAGGCCCCAGCACCCGCTCCATCTCCAGCCGCGGCCCCTCCCCACCATGCGGTATTCGCGCCGCGGCACGCCGATCGGCCGCTCGGGACCTGCATAAACCGCTCGGATTGCCGATAACGGGACAGTCCGTCTCATGTCCTCCGTCACCCCCGCATTCTCGAAGCCGATCCGCGTCGTCGTCGCCGACGACTCGGCCTTCATGCGCCGCCTGATCGCCGACGCGCTCACCGAGCGCGGCGCACACGTGGTGGGCGTTGGCAAGGACGGCGACGAGGCGCTCGCGCTCTGCGCCCAGCACCACCCCGACGTGCTCTCCCTCGACCTCGCCATGCCTGGACGCGACGGAATCGGCGTGCTCAGGGAGCTGCGCCGCATCGGGTCGCCCGTCGCCGTGGTGGTCGTCTCGGCGTTCTCGCCCGCTCACGGTGCGCGCGCCGTGGATGCGCTCGCAGAAGGCGCGGTCGAGCTGGTCGCCAAGCCGGCGGGAAGCGCCCTGGCGAGCGGCTTCTTCGCCGAGCTCTACGACAAGATGTGCCTGGCCGCGATGTCGCGCCGCCCGCGCGGCGCGGCCCCGGCCCCCGCACGCCCGAGCGTGCCGGCGCCGCGGCCCCGGCCCGTTGCCGGCCCGTCGCGGGCGGTCGTGATCGCGTGCTCCACCGGCGGCCCCAAGGCGCTCGCGGCGCTCGTGCCCGCGCTCCCGGCCAGGCTCGGCCGCGGCGCGGTGATCGTCCAGCACATGCCGGCCGGCTTCACCGCGTCCCTGGCGGCACGGCTCGACGCCGCCTCCGGCCTGACCGTATGCGAGGCGCACGGGGGCGAGCGCATGGCGCCGGCGACGGCGCTGGTCGCACCGGGCGGCAAGCATCTGCGCATCCGCGAGGGCGGGCTGATCGCGCTCTCCGACGAGCCGGAGGTGGGCGGCCTGCGCCCCCGGGCCGACATCACGATCCGAGACGCCGCCGCCGTGTTCGGCGAGCGGCTGCTGCTCGTCGTCCTGACCGGCATGGGCAAGGACGGCCTCGAGGGCGCGCGCGAGGTGAAGCAGGCGGGCGGGCGCATCCTGGCCGAGGCCGAGGCGACCTGCACCGTCTACGGCATGCCGCGCGCGGTTGCCGAGGCCGGTCTCGCGGACGCGCTGCTGCCCCTCCACGAGCTCCACGAGGCGATCGCGGCGGAGGCGGCGTGATGGCACAGCCGGCCTTCAAGCGAGACGACTACACCGACTTCTGCGAGGGCATCCGCCGCCTGACCGGGATCGACCTCGCCCAGTACAAGCGACCCCAGATGGAGCGCCGCCTCCGCTCGTTCGCCGACCGCAAGGGGATGCCGTCGCTGCCGACGTACCTGTCCGCGCTCGCATCCGACCGCGTCGCCCTCGACGAGTTCCTCGACCGCATGACGATCAACGTCTCGCAGCTGTGGCGGAACCCCGACCAGTGGGACCGGCTCGAGCAGACCATCGTGCCCGAGCTCGCCCGCACCGGGTCGATCCGCGCATGGAGCGCCGGCTGCTCCTACGGCGCGGAGGCCTACACGCTCGCAGCGCTCTGCAAGAGCGTGGCGCCGGGGTGCCGGGTCGAGATCCGCGGCACCGACATCGACCCGCGCATGGTCGCCCGCGCCCGCGAGGGCCGCTTCACGGCCGAGGACGCACGCACGGCCCCCCGGGCGGGCCTGGAGCGCTGGTTCGAGCGCGACGGCGACGGCTGGCGGGCGAAGCCGGAGCTGCGCATGCTGGCGAAGTTCGAGACCGGCGACCTGCTGCGCGACCCCGTGCCGAGCCGCAGCTTCGACCTGATCCTGTGCCGCAACGTCGTCATCTACTTCACCGAGCCCGTGCGCGACCGCGTGCACGAGCTGCTGGCGTCGGCGCTGCGCCCCGGCGGCTACCTGATGATCGGCTCCAGCGAGCGCGTCTCGGCGCCCGCCGCGCTGGGCCTCGGAAGCGCTCACCCGTTCATCTACCGGAAGGCCGCCTGATGGATACCTCCGAGTACCTCGGGATGTTCCTGGCCGAGAGCCGGGAGCACCTCCAGACCTTGAACCTGGCCGTGATCCGGATCGAGGAGACGCCCTCGGACAGCGAGACCATCGACGAGATCTTCCGCATCGCGCATTCGCTGAAGGGCATGAGCGGCACGATGGGCTTCGCCAAGATGGCGGCGCTCACGCACACCATGGAAGACGTGTTCGAGACGTTCCGCGGTCGCACCGACGGTCTCGACCGGCAGGTGATCGACATCCTGCTCGAGTGCCTCGACGCGCTCGAAGGCGCGGTCGCCGCGATCGAGCAGGGCGGGAACGAGCAGCTCGACCCGACGGCGCTGATCGCACGCCTGAGCGACCTCGTCGACCGGTCCGCCGCCGAGCCGGCCGCCGCGGCGGCGCCCGCCGCCTCCGACGACCTGCCCGAGGCGGTGGCGGCATTCACCGCCGACGTGCCGCTCATCCGCGTCACGGTGGGCCTCGCGGCGGACGTGATGATGCCGTCCGTCCGGGCGTACATGGCGCTCGCGGTCGTCGCGGACCACGGCGAGACGATCTGGAGCTCCCCCACGGCAGACGAGGTCGACGCCTTCTCCGGCGCGCTCGTCGAGGCCTGGGTCGCCACCGAGCACGAGCCGGCGAAGATCGAGGCCGCCGTCCGCACCGTCCCCGACGTCGCGAGCGTGACCGTCGCCGCCCGCACGCCGGACGACCAGCCCGCGCCCGCCGCCGCCGACGCGGCCCCCCCGGCCGCAGCCGAGAACGCGCCCTCCCCGGCCGCCGCCGGGCCGGCCGCGCCCGCCGCGCCCGCCGCCCGGCCGTCCGCCGCGACGGTCCGCGTCGACGCCGTCCGGCTCGACCAGCTGATGCACTACATGGGCGAGCTCGTCGTGCACCGCACCCGGGTCGAGTCGCTCGCCGCCGGATCGGGCGTCGAGGGGATGGCAGAGGCCGTCGCCGACCTCACCCGCAGCTCTCAGGCCCTGCAGGCGCTCGTGATGCAGGTGCGGATGATCGAGGTCGATGCGGTGTTCATGCGCTTCCCGCGGCTCGTGCGAGATCAGTCGGCGAAGATGGACAAGCAGGTCGAGCTCGTCCTCACGGGACGCGACACCGAGCTCGACCGCACCGTCGTCGACGCACTGGGCGACCCGCTCGTGCATCTCGTCCGTAACGCGCTCGACCACGCGCTGGAGACGCCCGCCGAGCGCGAGGCGGCCGGCAAGCCGGCCACGGGCGTGCTCGAGCTCTCGGCCCGCCAGGCCGGGGGCAACGTCGTCATCACCGTCCGTGACGACGGCCGCGGGATCGACCCCGCCCGGGTCGCCGCCAAGGCGCGTGAGCGCGGCCTGATCGGCCCCGACGACAGCGTCGACATGACCCGCGCGATCGAGCTGCTCTTCGCGCCCGGATTCTCGACCGCCGAGACGACCAGCGACATCTCCGGACGCGGCGTCGGCATGGACGCCGTCCGCAACGCCCTGCGCGGCCTCGGCGGCGCCGTCGTCATGACCTCCGAGCAGGGCGTCGGCACCACCGTCCAGGTGCGGCTCCCGCTCACGCTCGCCATCATGCCGGCCCTGCTCGTCGAGTCGGAGTCGGTGCCGTTCGCGATCCCGCTCGAGCGGGTGGAGCGCACCGTCAACCTGGCCGACCAGACCGTGCGGTCGGTCACCGGCAACCGCATGCTCGTCCTGTCGGACGGCGTCCTGCCCCTGATCGACCTGGCCGGGGCGCTCGGCTACGCGCCGTCGCCCGAGGCCGGCTTCGTCGTCATCGCCCGGGGCGCCGAGCGGCGCCTGGCGCTCCTGGTGGAGCGCCTCGTCGGCCAGCGCGAGCTGGTGACCCGGCCGCTGCCGGCCGAGGTCGGCTCGCAGAGCTGCTTGTCCGGCGGCGCCGTCCTCTCCGACGGCACCATCAGCCTGATCGTCGACTGCGACGCACTGGCGGAGAGCCGTGGCGCCGGGCGCGGCGCGGTCACGGCCCACGAACTCGCAAACGCGGCATGAGGAGCGTGAGATGGAACTGAACGACCTGCAGCTCGACGGGCTGCGTGAGATCTCCAACATCGGCTCGGGCACCGCCGCGACGGCGCTCTCCAGCATGCTGGGGCTGACCGTCGACCTGAACGTGCCCCGGGCGCTGGCGCTCGAGCTGGCCGACGCCGTCGACGCCGTCGGGTCGCCGGAGGACGAGGCCACGGCCGTCGTGCTGGGCGTCTTCGGCGACCTCGACGCCTCCGTCGTGCTGCTCTTCGATCCCGAGAGCGCCGCCACGGTGTCGGGTCTGCTGGGCGTCGACCCCACCGACACGGAGATGGCGCTGTCGGCGCTGTCCGAGGTCGGCAACATCCTGGGCAGCTCCTACGTCGGTGCCATGGGCCAGATGGCCGGCCTCAACCTCGAGCCGCACCCGCCGGTGGCGCTGGCAGACATGCTCGGCGCGATCGTCGCCACGGCGCTCGCCTCGACGGCGGCCGACACGGATTTCGCGCTCCTGCTCGACTCCGAGATGCAGGTCGAGGGCGCGGAGTGCCGGTTCGGCGTCCTCTTCGTCCCCAGCGCCGACGGCGTCGGCCGGCTCCTGGCCGGCCTCGGACTGGCGGAGGCTGCGTAGTCCAATGGCAGACCTGATGGCGCGCATGGCAGAGATCGCCGTCTCCCGGCACGAGGCCGACGTGCTCGTCGCCCTGGGCCTGGGCTCGTGCATCGGCTTGGCGCTGCTCGACCGCGGATCGCTCACCGCCGGGCTGGCCCATGTCGTCCTGCCCGAGTCGCGCGAGGGCAACGTCGCGGTGCCGGGCAAGTTCGCCGACACGGCGGTTCCGGAGCTGCTGCGACAGGCGATCGCACTCGGGGCCGTGAAGTCACGCCTCTCGGCCGTGCTGGTCGGCGGCGCCCAGATGTTCGCCAGCGGCGCCAGCGGCTCGCTCGACATCGGCCGCCGCAACGAGCAGGCCGTACGCACGGCGCTGGCCGTCGCCGGCATCCCGATCACCGTCGCCGTCACCGGCGGCAGCGCGGGGCGCACGATGCGCGTCCATCTGGAGAGCGGCATCGTCACCTGCAAGCAGGCTGGCAGCGTCGAGGAGACGATCGCGACCCGCGGCGTCACCCCCCTGAGGCAGGCGGCATGAACGACGTCCTCTCCAACGAGCAGGTCGCCGCGCTGGTCGAGGCCGCCCGGCAGGGGAACGTGCCCGCCGAGGAGCCGGCGGGGCCGAAGCGGCGCGCGCCCCGCGTGCGCGACATCGACTTCTCGCGACCGAGCAAGTTCGGCATCGATCAGCTGCGCCGGCTCGAGCGCGCGCACGAGGGTTGCTGCCGGACGCTGGCCACCCGGCTTTCGACTGAGCTGCTGACATCGGTCGAGATGGAGGTGCTCGGAAGCGACCAGCTGACCTGGGCGTCGGCCACAAACCAGATCCCGCAGCCGTCCGTGCTCGGCGTCGTCGAATGTAAGCCGCTGGGGACGCAGGTGCTCCTCAGCGCCGAGCTGGGCCTGATGCTGCGCCTGGTCGAGCGGCTCCTCGGCAGCACCGGCTCGACGAAGTCCCGTCCGCGCGAGCTGACCGAGATCGAGACCGCGCTCGTCTCGCGCGTCTTCATCACCATGCTCGAGCAGCTGTCCGTGACCTGGGCCGAGCTGGCCGACGTGACCATGGAGCTGCTCGGGATCGAGTCGCAGCTTGCGAACGTCAACCTGGCGCCGCCGAGCGAGCCGACGCTGATGCTGAACATGGAGGTGCAGCTCGACAAGACCTCCTCCACGATCGCGCTCGTCATCCCCCACCGGTCGGTCGAGTCGGTGCTTCCGCGCCTGTCCGCGAGCCAGTACGGCGAGACCATCGCCGAGCCCGGCAGCTCCGAGGCGATGCGGGCAGGGCTGGCCGCGGTGAACGTGGAGATCCGGGCCGAGGTGGCCGCCACCGAGCTGACCCTCGACGAGGTGCTAGGGCTCCAGCCCGGCCAGGTGCTCCGCTTCGGCGTGCCCGCGGCCGACGGCGTGCGCCTGTTCGCGGGCAAGGTGCCCGCCCACCGGGCCCAGCCCGGACGCAACGGCAACTACCGGGCCGTGCAGGTCGTCGGCCGGCTGGGAGAGTCGCAGTGACGACCGAAGACGCACTGGTCAAGCTGGCCGAGTCCACGGCGGAGGCGATCGAGCAGGTGCTCGAGATCGTCAGCTCCGCCGAGATCGAGCGCAGCCCGGTGGCCATCGTCCCGAGCGGCGAGTCGCCGCTGCGATCGATCCCCGTCCCCGCCGTCGCCGCCGACGTGTCCTACGTGCACGGCGTCAGCGGGGGCAACATCTTCGTCATGACGCGGCTCGGCGTCCGCCGCCTGGCCGCAGCCATGATGGGCATGGACGCGATGGAGGTGAACGACTCCGAGGAGCTGTCCGAGCTCGACCTGTCCGCCGCCGGCGAGGCCATGAACCAGATGATGGCCGCCGCGGCCGGGGCGACGTCCACCGTGCTCGGCGAAGAGGTCGAGATCTCGCCGCCGGAGACGCGCTTCTTCGCGAACCCCGGCGAGGCCGTCGACGCGTACGAGCTGACCCCGCATGTCACGACCGTCGGCTTCACGCTGCTCGGCGAGCCGTGCCGGCTGGTACAGCTCGTGCCCAACTCGTTCGTCGTGCGCATGAAGGGCGCGTTCGACGAGCTGGCCGCCCAGGCCGCCGCCAGCGACCGCGACAATCCGGACCCCGGCGAGCGCGTGTCGGCGGACGCGGTGCGGGCGGTTCCGGTGCGCGTCTGGGCCGAGCTCGGCCGGACGCGCATGCCCGTCGGCCGCGCCGTCGGGCTGACCGCCGGCGCCGTGGTCGAGCTCGACCGTGCGCCCGACGACCCGGTCGACCTGTTCGTCAACGGCCGGCTGTTCGGTACGGGCCGGCTCCTGCTCGTCGACGACGAGTGGGCGGTGCGGATCGACTCCGTGCTCCCCGGCGGCGCCACCAACGCTCAACCCAACGCTTCACCCCTAGGAGGTACCAACTGATGGCACGCGTGCTGATTGTGGACGACGCCGCGTTCATGAGGAAGATGCTCGGCGATGTGCTCGCGAAGGGCGGGCACGAGGTCATCGGCGAGGGCGCCAACGGCACCGAGGCCGTCGCCCAGTACCAGGCCCTGCGCCCGGACATCATGACGCTGGACATCACCATGCCCGAGAAGGACGGCCTCGCCGCCCTGCGCGAGATCCTGACGCTCGAGCCGAGCGCCAAGATCGTCATGTGCTCGGCCCTGGGCCAGGAGTCGAAGGTGCTCGAGGCGATCAAGTCCGGAGCCAAGGACTTCGTCGTCAAGCCGTTCCAGCCCGACAGGGTGCTCGACGCGATCGGCAAGGCGCTGGCCTAGTCCCGCTCTCAATCGCGCGGAACGGCCGCCGATTACCCGTCCGGGGCTCCCCCCAGGAGCCCCAACTCGAGTCCGGCGCCCATCCCGGCGTGAGACCGAAACCGCAGATGCAAAAGACCTTCGTCTTCAACCTCGAGCCCGTCCGGGCCCTCCGCCAGCAGGCCGAGCAGCAGGCCCAGGAACAGCTCGCCACCGAGCTGGCCCTCCAGGCGCGCCGCGCGTCGGCGCTCCGCGAGGCGTCCCGCCGGGCCGTCGCCGCACGGGAGGCACGCACCCCGACGAACGGGGGCTCGGTCACCGGGCACGACCTGCAGGCTCGGGAAGCGTTCGTCACGCGCACCGAGCGCGAACACGAGCTCGCGCGTCACGAGCTGGCGGCGTCGGAGGAGCAGGTCGCCTCGAGCCGCGGCCGCGTGGTCGAGGCCGGGCGGGACCGGGAGGTGCTGGAGCGGCTCAAGCGGCGCCGCGCCTCGGAGCACGCCCGCGAGGTCGCCCGCCAGGAGGAGCAGACGCTCGCCGAGGTCGCGCTCACCACCCATCTGCGCAACCAGAGGAACGCCGCATGAGCCTCGACTCGGCCCTCGCGCAGATCCAGGACGTCTACTCCCTGCAGGCCAGCCTGCAGACGACGCTCACGTCCGCCACGGGCTCGGCAGCCGCCTCGGCGCCGGCCGCCGGCGGCGCGACGAGCTTTGCCCAGGTCCTGAGCGCCCAGACGGCGACGCCGGCCCAGACCGGCGCCGACGCGCCGGCCGCCGCCGCCCCGTACGCGGCCGACATCCAGGCCGCGTCCCGGAAGTACGGCGTCCCCGCGGCGCTGATCGAGGCCGTGATCCAGCAGGAGTCCGGCTTCAACCCAAACGCCCAGAGCGGCGCCGGCGCCGGCGGTCTGATGCAGCTCATGCCGCAGACCGCGTCCGGCCTCGGCGTCACCAACGTGTACGACCCCGCTCAGTCGATCGACGGGGGCACCCACTACCTCCGCGACCAGCTCGACCGCTTCGGCGGCGACGTCCGGCTCGCGCTTGCGGCGTACAACGCAGGCCCCGGCGCGGTCGCGACCTACGGCGGCGTCCCGCCGTATCCCGAGACGCAGAGCTACGTCTCCGACGTGCTCGCGAACTACGCCCGGTACTCGGGCGGATCCGCTCAGACCACGCTCCAGGGGGGCATCACATGAACGACACGGTAGCCGCCGTCGTGGCCTCGCCCACGCCGGCGCAGACGCCGCCGAAACGCGGCGACGACCCGCCGTCCGACGCCTTCGAATCGGCGCTCGGGACGGCGGCGGCGACAGAATCGCCACCGCCCGGCACGACCGCCACCAAGGCCCGGACCGCATCTGCGGGGGGCTCGAAGGCCGAAGGCGACTCCTCCGGCCAGACCACCAAGACCGACGCTCCGGCGGACGCCGGCCAGGCCGGTGCGGCCGCCGTCGCGGCTGCCGCACTCGCGGCCGCGCAGGCGCCCCCACAGGCTCCGGCGGCCGCCGCCGCGGGCACGGGCGCCGTACCGGCGGCGGCGAAGGACTCCGCCCCGGGTGCCGCCGCACCGGTGCACGCTGCCGCGGCAGCGGCACCGCAGGGGCAGGCGGCTCCGGCCGCCGCCGCCGCGCCCGCTCCCGGTTCGGCTCCGGCGCCCGCCGGCGACCCGGCCGGCGCGCAGGCTCCGGCGGCCGTCGCCGCCGGCGCGGCCGCAGGGTCGGGCCCGGCGGCCGGCTCGACGCAGGCAACCGCCCCTGCAGCACCCGCCGCGACGGTTCCCGCAACGCCCGCCGCACCCGCACCCAAGCCGGCGTCTCGCACTGCCAGGCCGGCCTCGGGAACAGCGCCCGCGGCGCCCACGGCCCAGACCGCGGAAGCCGCCTCGGCGGGCCGCTCCGCGGCCGCCGGCGGTCAGGGCGGCGGCGAGCGTCACGCTCGATCGAACGCCGATGCCGCCCCGCAGGCCGCGGCCGCACCGGCGACCACGCCGCAGCCGGCCACCCCGGCGGCGGCACGGTCCGCCGACCCGACGGCCGGCCAGCCCGCGGCGCAGTCGACCGCGGCGCAGCCGTCCACGGCGGCGCCGTCCGCACCGACCGATGCCGTCGCGGCTCCCGCGCCGGCGCCGGCTCCAGCCGACACGCCTCGCCCCGACGCCCAGGCGGCGGCCGTCGCGACCGTCCGCTCCCGCATCGAGGACATCGCCGACGTCACCGGCGCCACGATGCGCATGGCCGTCCGCGCCGGCCAGCCGGTGGCCCGGATCACGCTGCACCCCGCCGAGCTCGGCGGCGTGCAGGTGACCATGCGCTACCACCAGGACGGCATCTCGGCCGTGCTGACCACGTCCAACCACGACGCCGCCCAAGTGCTCGCCCAAGCCGGCGCCGACCTGCGCCGGTCGCTCGAGGCCCAGGGCGTCAACGTCCACGGCCTCGACGTGCACCTCTCGGGAGAAGAGCGCGGCGGAAACGCCAACGGCGAGCGCGCGGCCGACATGGCCCATGCAATGGCCCCGGAGTCAACCGGCAGCGGTGCCGGGGACGACGAGGCCGAGACCACCATCCACGCGTCGCAACTGCCCCTCGCCGGGTCGCAGGTCGACGTCTTCGCATAGGAGGAAGCAGACCGCATGAGCAGCTCCATCTCCACCACCAGCCCGGTCGGGACGCAGGCGACGACGTCGCTCTCGAACCCCGCCGCGGTGCTCGGCCAGGACGGCTTCCTGCAGCTCCTGGTCGCCGAGATGCAGAACCAGGATCCGCTGAGCCAGTCGAACCAGGATCCGACCCAGTCGGTGACCCAGATGGCCCAGTTCTCGTCCGTCGAGCAGCTGACCAACCTGGTGCAGAACGCGCAGCAGGCGCAGAGCGTCTCGCTGATCGGGCACACCGTCGACTACGTGGACTCGCAGGGCAACGCCGGCTCAGGCGTCGTCAGCGCGGTCTCGTTCTCCACCGGCCAGCCGGTGCTGAACGTCGGCGGCATCGCCGTCGCGCCCAGCCAGATCGTGGACGTCCAGTAGACAATGTCCGCCGATCCCATCCGCATCAACCCGGCGGTCACGCCTCCCGGCGTGTCCGACCCCACGCCGCCCGCAGCGGGCGCGCGCCGGCCTGCCACGGATGGCCCGGCCTTCGACCAGCTGCTCGCGAAGCGGCTGGCGGCAACCCAGACGCAGCCGCTCAAGATCAGCGGTCACGCCCTGGAGCGGCTCCAGGAGCGGGGCATCCCCGTGGACGCCGCCACCATGGCGCGTCTCCACGACGGCGTGAACAAGGCCGCGGCCAAGGGCTCGCGGGACGCGCTCGTCATGGTCGACTCGACCGCGTTCGTGGTCTCGGTGCGTAACCGAACCCTGATCACGGCGGTCGGCGCCGACAGCATGCGCGACAAGGTGTTCACCAACATCGACAGCGCTGTCATCAACTAACCCGGAAACCACCAACGCAGACGGGCCGAGACGCCGGACCCCAGGGACGGGGAAGCGATCGGCCGGAGAGGAACCTGATCACCATGATGCGCTCAATGTTCTCCGCCATCAGCGGCCTTTCCGTCCACCAGCAGATGATGGACGTGACCGCGAACAACATCGCCAACGTCAACACGATCGGCTTCAAGTCAGCCAGCGTCAGCTTCGAGGACGCCCTGTCCCAGGTGGAGCGCGGCGCGAGCGCGCCGACCGCCATTCAGGGCGGCACCGACGCCGAGCAGATCGGCCTCGGCGTGCGGCTCGGCGCCATCTCGAACGTCATGACGGCCGGCGCCGTGCAGACGACCGGGAACGCCCTCGACGTCGCCATCCAGGGCGACGGCTTCTTCCGGATCGTCTCGGACGCGTCCACGCTCGGCGGCGCAACCACGCCCAACTACATGTACACCCGGGCGGGCAACTTCACGACGGACGCCAACGGCGACCTGGTGACGGTCGACGGCAACTACGTGGTCGGTTACCCGTTCGACTCGAGCGGCAACGCGCAGGTCGGCGCCGCCAACGAGACCAAGATCACCATCCCGCCCGGCTCCCAGTCGGTGACGGTGGCGCAGGACGGCACCGTGTCGGTGACCGACTCGGGCGGCAACGTCACCAAGGTGGCCGTGATCTCGATGGCCAAGTTCCCGAACGACGCCGGTCTCGAGCGCGTCTCCGGCAACAACTGGATCGCCACCCAGAACTCGGGCACCGAGCAGGCCGGACTGGCGAACACCGGCGGCCTCGGCGCGCTCACCCCGGGCGCGGTCGAGATGTCCAACGTGAACCTCGCCCAGGAGTTCACGAACATGATCACGGCCGAGCGCGGCTTCCAGGCCAACAGCCGCGTCATCACGACCTCCGACGAGATGCTCCAGGAGCTCGTGAACCTGAAGCACTAGCCCGGACGTGCGCGGGGCCGGCCGCCGACCGGCCGGCCCCGCCCCCCGCCCCCCGCCACGAAAGGACCCGGCGTGATCGCCGTCCACCGCATCACCCAGCCCGACCACGACCTGTACGTGAACCCCGACCTGATCCAGGTCATCGAGGCCAATCCGGACACCGTCATCGTGCTCGTGAACGGGACGCGGATCGTGGTCTCCGAGACAGCCGCCGAGCTGGCCGACCTCGTCCGCCGGTGGCGCGCGTCGATCTTCGACGCCACCGAGCATCCCTCTGCGGCCAGGGCCCGCCGGGCCGCGTCCGGCCGGCTGGCCGCGGTCGTCGAGATGCGGCGCGAGCACGGCCATGCAGACTGAATCGCGCGCCATTCGAGCCGATTATCTGCAAAGCACCGCAACACGCCGCCACGGACGGCGGCGGTCACCCCGAAGGAACGGAACGACATGAAGGCAATCACCGCAATCGGTATCGCAGTCGCGTTCGTCGCGCTCTTCCTGTCTGCGATTCTCGAGGGCACGAATCCGGTCGCCTTCCTGAACATCCCGGCGCTCATCCTCATCAGCGGCGGCACCGCCGGCGCGACGATGGCGTCCACGAACTTTCGCTCGTTCATGACGGCCCCCAAGGCCGCGATCATGTCGTTCAAGGGCTCGTCGATCGACTCCGCCGCCGCCATCGGCCAGATGGTCGAGCTGTCCGAGAAGGCCCGCCGCAACGGCCTGCTCGCCCTCGAGGAGGACGTTGCCAAGATCGACGACGCCTACACGCGCAAGGGCCTGCAGCTCGTCGTCGACGGCACCGACTCCGACCTGGTGCACGCGATCCTGGAGGCCGAGGCGGACGGCCTTGCTGCACGTCACGCGCAGGTGGCCGGCCTGTTCACGACCGCGGGCGGCTTCGCCCCGACCGTCGGCATCATCGGCACCGTCATGGGCCTGATCCACGTCCTCCAGAATCTGGCCGCACCGTCCGAGCTCGGCCCCGCGATCTCGGGCGCCTTCATCGCCACCCTCTACGGCGTGTCGAGCGCGAACCTGCTGCTCCTGCCGATCGGCAACAAGCTCAAGGAGATGTCCGCGACCGAGATCAACCACCGCATGATGATCCTGGACGCGATCCTCTCGATCCAGGCCGGCGACAACCCGCGCGTGCTGTCGGAGAAGCTCGAGGCGTTCGTCGCCCCGGCCGCCCGCGGCAAGAGTGCTGAGGGCCCCGGCGACTCGGCGGAGCTGAAGGCCGCGGCATGAGCGGGCACGCGCGCAGCCGGCGGAGGCGCGGCGGCCACGGCGGCGGAGGCCACGAGGGCGGCGACGAGCGCTGGCTGCTCACCTACGCCGACATGATCACGCTGCTGATGGCGCTCTTCATGGTGCTGTTCTCGATCTCGTCCGTGAACATCTCCAAGTACCAGGTGCTCCAGCACGCACTGCAGAAAGCGTTCATCGGCGGCGTCCTGGACGGCGGCAAGGGCACCCAGCAGGGCAACCCCACCCGCATCACCGGCGTGCAGACGGCGACGCCGAGCGGTTCGGTCGACTCGAGCTTCCAGATCTTCACCCGCACCCTGATCGGCTCGGGCACGGGCTCCAAGGGCGGATCCGCGGCGCAGGCGAAGGCCGCCGCCCATGAGCAGGACACCCTGATCAAGGTGCAGCGGCGGATCGAGAACTACGCGGTCAAGCACGGCCTTGCGGGCGACATCTCGACGAGCATCAGCCGGCACGGGCTCGTCATCCGCCTGCTGACGGACAACCTGCTCTTCGCGAGCGGGCAGGCCACGCTCGAGTCGAAGGGCACGCCGCTTCTGACCCGCGTCTCCCGGCTGCTCGTCTCGATGCACCTCCAGAACCCGATCGACGTCGAGGGCAACACCGACAACGTGCCCATCTCCGGCGGGGCCTTCCAAAGCAACTGGGAGCTCTCGACGGGCCGCGCGACGGCGGTGCTCGAGTTCCTGATCCACCACGGCGTCTCGCCGTCGCACCTGGCCGCGGTCGGGTACGCCGACCAGAACCCCGTGGCCCCCAACACGACGCCGGCCGGCCGGGCCCTCAACCGGCGCGTCGACATCGTCGTGATCCGCTCCAACTCGACCTCATCCTCCGGAGGCACCTCATGAAAGGCAAGCTCAAGATCATCCTGCCCGTCCTGCTCCTGCTCGCGGCAGGCGGCGGCGGGGCCTACTTCTTCCTGCTCGCACCGAAGCCGGCCAAGGCCGTCCCGCCGAAGATCACCGGCACGCTCTTCAACCTCCAGCCCGAGTTCGTCGTCAACCTGAGCGGCGGCCACTACGGCAAGGTGTCGATCGCCCTGCTGATGACGGCCGGCGTCCCGTCGGCCCCGGCCAGCGGCGGCGCGGCAACGCTGCCCGAGGACGCGGCCGTGCGCGCCATCGTCACGAACGATCTGACGGGGCTCTCCAACTCGACCCTGATCGACCGGACGGCGCGGAACGCCGTCGAGCAGAAGATCCTCAAAGATCTCCAGGCGAAGACCGATGTTAAGGTCAGCCAGGTCCTGTTCACCGACGTCGTCGTCCAGTAGGTAGCCCCCATGACCGACCACGATCCCGCCAACCTCCCTGCCGTCGGCTCGGAGCTTGTGATGCCTCCGCTCGAGGCCCGGCCGGGCGAGCCCCCGGCGACGCTCGACCTGGCGCCGGTGCTGGACGTGCCCGTCGAGCTGACCGTCGAGCTCGGACGCACGACGATGACGATCCGCGAGACGCTCGAGATGGGCCCGGGGTCGATCGTCGCGCTCGACCGGATGACCGGCGAGCCGGTCGACCTGCTCGTGAACGGCCAGACCATCGCCCAGGGCGAGGTGGTCGCGATCGACGAGGAGTTCGGCCTGCGGATCACGCACGTCGTCTCGCCGAAGCGCCGGCTCGACGCCGCCGCCTAAGCAACCACCCGGCCACCCGCCACCCGGGGTCCGGCCAACCGCCACCCGGGGTCAGACCCCACCCACGCCGGCTCTCCGTGGGCCCGTGGGGTCTGACCCCCACACTGCACCATCTCCAGCCGCGCCGTGACGCACCCGTCGCGCCCACCACGATGGTGGAGATGGAGCAGTCCGGGGCCTGGCCCCATCCGGGGCCCCGGTTGGCGGTGACCGCGACGGTGGTGGAGATGGAGCGGTTTGGGGCCTGGCCCCATCCGGGGCCAGGCCCCGGTTGGCGGTCCTGCGCAACGGCCACGGAACTGTCACGGACGGCGTTCGGGGTCTGACCGCGGTGGGCGGGCCCCAGTCCGGGGCCAGGCCCCGGTTGGCGGCGCTACGCGCTCCGAGCGCTCAGGGCGGCCGTGGCCGCGGCCGCGGTCACGCCGTCGACCTCGACGACCTTGTCGCGGCTGCGCGCTCCGGCGACGACGCGCACCGCGCGGCGGTCGATCCCCAGCAGCCGCGCCAGGTGGCGCTCGAGCTCGGCGTTGGCGCGGCCGCCCTCGGGCGGCGCCGCGACGCGCACCTTCCACCCGTCGCCGTAACGGCCGACCACGGCGGTGCGATGCGCGCCCGGTGAGACTCGCAGCTGGATGCGGACGGTCATGCGGTGGATGATCGCCGACCAGGCCAGCCGCCACCCGGGGTCCGGCCAACCCGCCACCCCGGGTCCGGCCAACCGCCACCCGGGGTCAGACCCCACCCACGCCGGCTCTCCGTGGGCCCGTGGGGTCTGACCCCCACACTGCCCCATCTCCAGCCGCGCCGCGACAGCACCCGTCGCGCCCACGACGGTGGTGGAGAGGGAGCAGTTTGGGGCCTGGCCCCATCCGGGGCCAGGCCCCGGTTGGCGGTGGCCACCACGGTGGTGGAGAGGGAGCGGTTTGGGGCCTGGCCCCATCCGGGGCCAGGCCCCGGTTGGCGGTGACCGCGACGGTGGTGGAGATGGAGCGGTTTGGGGCCTGGCCCCATCCGGGGCCAGGCCCCGGTTGGCGGTGGCCGCCGCCCACCACGGTGGTGGAGAGGGAGCGGTTTGGGGCCTGGCCCCATCCGGGGCCAGGCCCCGGTTGGCGGTGGCCGCCGCCCACCACGGTGGTGGAGAGGGAGCGGTTTGGGGCCTGGCCCCATCCGGGGCCAGGCCCCGGTTGGCGGTGACCGCCGCCCACCACGGTGGTGGAGAGGGAGCAGTTTGGGGCCTGGCCCCATCCGGGGCCAGGCCCCGGTTGGCGGTGACCGCTAGCCGAACGGGGCCAGGCCCCGCCTTGACCTAGGCGGCGCGGCGGAGCGGCGGGGTGACCGAGTCGTAGAGGTCGATCCGCTCCTTCAGCTGGCGGCGGATCGAGCTCAGGATCTGGGAGACGCGCGACTCGCTGATGCCGAGCATGCGACCGACCTCGGCGCCCTGCATGTGCTTCACGTAGAGCAGCACCAGGATCGTCTGCTCGCGCTCGCTCAGCGAGGCGATCGCACCGCGCAGCACCTCGGCCCGCTCGCCGGCCAGGGCGGCCAGCTCGGGGTCGAACTCGCCCGCGGGAGCCTCGATCGTGTCACCGACCTCGACGGGCATCGCCTCGTCGGTCCCGCGTGCCGGCGTGTTCAGGCTGAGGAGATCCGCGCGCGACAGGCCCTCGAGGTGGCTGTGCAGGTGATCGACGTCGATCTCGAGATCGGTGGCCAGCTCCTCGTCCGTGGGCAGACGGCCGGTGCGCAGCTGCCACTGGTCGCGGGCGCGCTCGATGGCGCGGCCGTTCCGGCGCAGCGAGCGGGGCGCCCAGTCCTGGCGGCGCAGCTCGTCCATGATGGCGCCGGACACGCGCGTCCAGGCGTACTGCTCGAAGGTCGCGCCCTTGGCCGGGTCGAAGCGGTCGACGGCGGCGATCAGCGCGAGCAGCCCGCACGACACGAGGTCGTCGAGCTCACAGTGCGCGGGGAGCTCGCGCACCTTCCGGCAGGCGAGGTACTTGACCATCGGGGCGTACGAGAGCACGAGGCGGTCGCGGGCGGCCACATCCTTGTTCTGGATCCAGGCGCGCCACAGTGCCTCCGCGGTGCCGGCCGTGGGCCGGGAGCTGGACACGGGCGATGCTTCCACGAAGGGGACCTCCAGGTGAACATGAGCGTACGAGGGAGCGAGTGGGGTTCGGTTGGGAGCGCGCCTGCGGGCAGCGCCCCAGGCGTACCACGTCCGTATCGGCACCGCAGCGCTGGTCCCCCTCCCCGATTTGGAGTATCCCTGCCGCCCGCCGGGTTGATTCCGCGGTGGCCGCGGCTGCGGGCCTCAAGCCGACACGGCGCGCGTCCGATGAGGGAATCGCCTTGCGCTTCCGCCGACTCCCCCCAGTCCGGACGAGCATCTGCCTGATCGCGGTCGTTGTCGCGGCCGGGCTGGTGCATACCCAGCGCGCGTCCGCCGCGACGCCCGCCCACCACGCCGCCGCCGCGGCGAGGGGGAAGCACGCGAAGACGAAGGCGCCCGCCTTCCACGTCGACCGCACCCCGCTCGGCTCGGCCGTCAGCTCCGCAGGCGGCGGCTCGTCGGCGAGCACGGCCTCGACCGGCAGCGCCGGGGCGGACGTCATCCGCACGATCGTCGGCCTCGCCGTCGTCCTGGCCGTGATCTACGGCGTGTATTACCTGCTGAAGACCGCCGCCCGCGCCAAGGCCGGACGGCCGGACGAGCGCATCGGCGTGATCGCCACCACCCCGCTCGCCCCCAACCGGTCGCTCCACCTCGTGCGGGCGGGCGACGAGCTCATCCTGGTCGGCGCGACCGAGCACTCGATCACGCCGCTGCGCGTGTACGCCGCCGATGAGGCGGCGCTCGTCGAGGCCCGGCCCGAGGCCGCCCTGCCGCTCGCGCTCCCGCCCGCCGCGCCGGCCCGCCCCGAGAGCTTCCTCGAGGCGCTGCGGCGCAGGACGGCGCGCGCGTGATCCCCGTCCTCGCCACCGCCGCGTCCGGCATCTCGATCAACGGCAACGCGCTCTCGACGCCGGTCGAGATCCTGGTCGCGATCACCCTGCTGTCGCTGCTTCCGGGCGCGCTGCTCATGGTGACCGGGTTCACGCGCATCCTGATCGTGCTCGGCTTCGTCCGCAACGCCCTGGGCACGCCCACCAGCCCGCCGTCGCAGGTGCTGGTCGGCATGTCGCTGATCCTGACGATCTTCGTGATGGCGCCGACGTTCAAGCAGGTGAACACGCTCGCCGTCCAGCCGTACACGAGCCACGAGATCTCGCTGACACAGGCGGTCGACCGCGGCCAGCAGCCGCTGCGGACGTTCATGTTCAACCAGACCCGCGACTCCGACCTGGCGATGTTCGTGCGCATGGCCAACCTGCCGCAGCCGAAGACCCGGGCCGACATCCCCACCTACGTGCTCGTCCCGGCCTTCATGATCTCGGAGCTCAAGACGGCCTTCCAGATCGGCTTCCTGATCTATCTGCCGTTCCTCATCATCGACATGGTGGTCGCGTCCACGCTCATGTCGATGGGCATGATGATGCTGCCGCCGGTGCTGATCTCGCTGCCGTTCAAGATCATGCTCTTCGTGCTCGTCGACGGCTGGCACCTGGTCGTCCAGAGCCTCGTCCAGTCCTTCCACACCTGACAGCCGTGAACACCGACACCATCAACTCACTCGCCACCCAGGCGCTCACCGTCGCCCTGGAGATCTCGATGCCGTTCCTGCTGGCCGGCCTCGTCGTCGGCCTGCTCGTGTCGGTGTTCCAGGCGGTGACGTCGATCCAGGAGCAGACCCTGTCGTTCATCCCCAAGATCCTCGTGATCGGGGCCGTGCTCGCGATCGGCGGCCCGTGGATGCTCGACCAGATGCTGACCTACACGCAGAACCTGTACACGAACATTCCCAACATGGTCGGGCCGTGAGCGTCACCCTGCCGACGCTGGCGCTCCAGGACGTGCTCGCGTTCCTGCTCGTGCTCTGCCGTGTCGGCGGGCTCTTCGTGCTCGCCCCCGGATTCTCGGCCTCGATGATCCCGGTGCGGGTGAAGCTGATGCTGGCGATGGCGCTCTCGCTCGCCATGGTGCCGCTCGCCGTGCACGGCCACACCGTGCCGCTGGACGTGGGCGACTACTGCATGCTGATGCTCAAGGAGATCCTGGTCGGGCTCGTGTTCGCCTTCCCCATGGCGCTCGTCGGGGCGGCGGTACAGGCCGGCGCGAGCGTGCTGGACACGCTGATCGGCTTTTCGTTCTCCTCGATCCTCGATCCGCTGAACAACCAGCAGACCGCCATCCTGGGTCAGTTCTACACCCTGTTCGCGATCATGGTGCTGCTGATGTCGGGCGGCGACCACATCATGATCGAGGGCCTCGGGGCGAGCTACCACGCCCTTCCGATCACGGCGTTCCCGCACGTCGGCGCGGTCACCGCGGGAGCGCTCACGGTGTTCGCGCAGGTGTGGGCGGTCGGCCTGGAGATCGCCGCGCCCGCGCTCGTCGCCCTCGTCATCACCGACGCGGCGATCGGACTCGTGTCGCGCGCCGTCCCGCAGATGAACGTGTTCGTGGTCGGCCTGCCGGCCAAGATCCTGGTGGGCATGACGGTGATGGCGGCGACGCTGCCGTTCGTCTCCAACCAGATCCAGGGCGCCCTCACGCAATCCGTGACGCAGGCGGTCCGCACGCTCGGAGGCTGACCGGTGGCCGACAACCGCACCGAGAAGCCCACCCCGAAACGACGCGATGAGGCCCGCAAGAAGGGCCAGATCGCCCGCTCCCAGGACTTCACGTCCGCCGCGGTGCTGATGGGCGGCATCGTCGCGCTGGTCATCACCGGGCCGACGATGCTCGAGCGGTTCGCCGACATCGTCCGCACCGGGCTCGCGCAGTCGGGGAACACCCACCTCGCCGCTCGCTCCGGGATGGGGTCGCTGTTCTCGTGGGGCGTGACGGCGATGCTGCAGATCGCCGCGCCGGTCGCGATCACGGCCACGGCCGCGGGCGTCGTCGCCAGCATGGTGCAGAACCGGCCGCGCATCACCGGCGGCGCCATCGCGCCGCAGTGGAGCAGGCTCGACCCGCGCAGCGGGGTCAAGCGGCTCGTGGGCACGAAGGCCCTTTTCGACGCCGGCAAGACGGTGACCAAGACCGCGGTCGTCGCCGTTGCTGCATTCGTCGCGATCTGGCCGCGGCTGACGAACCTGGGCGAGCTGGCCGGCGCGACCCCCGGCCAGATCCTGATCACGCTCGCGAGCGCGGTGATGACGCTCGCCCTCTACGTCTGCGCCGCGTTCCTCCTGATCGGCATCATCGACTTCACCTGGCAGCGCTACCAGCACGAGAAGTCGCTGAAGATGACGAAGGAGGAGGTGCGGCAGGAGTCGCGCCAGTCCGACCTCGCCCCCGAGGTGCGAAGCGCCATCCGCCGCCGTCAGTTCCAGCGCGCGCGCAAGCGCATGATCGCCGACGTCGCCACGGCCGACGTCGTCGTCACGAACCCGACCCACTTCGCCGTCGCGCTGCGCTACGACGGCAGCCGGCCCGCGCCCGAGGTGGTCGCGAAGGGCGTCGACCTGGTGGCGAAGGCGATCCGCACGGCCGCCGAGGAGGCGTCCGTGCCCGTGCTGACGAACCCGCCGCTCGCGCGTGCGCTCCACCGGGAGGTGGATCTCGGCCAGATGATCCCGGACGAGTTCTTCGCCGCCGTCGCCGAGGTGCTCGCGTTCGTCTACCGGACGGCCGGGCGGCGCCGGCGGCAGGCGGCGTAGGGATCGCTCGTCTCCCTGCTCAAGTCCGCGCGCCGAGACGCCGATGAGGCTCCCGAATGCGATGCGAATGCCCTTCGTCTCGCCGCCGCTCCCCCCGCGGCAGCCTGCCGGCGATGTCCGGCTCCCGAACCGCCTGGAAGGGTCGCTGAACCATGGGTAACGGCCTCAAGCTGATCCTCAAGCACAACGACCTGCTCGCGGCGGTCGGCGTCGTCGTGGTCGTGGCGATGATGCTCGTCCCGCTGCCGACGCCGCTCATCGACGTGTTCATCACGGTGAACATCTCGGGCGCGCTGATGATCCTGATCACGACGATGTACGTGCCGAAGGCGCTCGACTTCGCCGCGTTTCCGTCGCTCCTCCTGCTCACAACGCTCTTCCGGCTCGGGATCAACATCAGCGTGACGAGGCTCGTGCTGCTGCACGGCGACGCGGGCGGCGTGATCCACGCGTTCGGCTCCTTCGTCGTCGGCGGCAACGTGCTCGTCGGCATCGTGGTCTTCCTGATCCTGGTCGTCATCCAGTTCGTCGTCATCACGAACGGCGCCGGACGCGTGGCCGAGGTGGCCGCGCGCTTCACCCTGGACGCCATGCCCGGCAAGCAGATGGCCATCGACGCCGACCTGAACGCCGGCCAGATCACGGATCAGGAGGCCCGCCGCCGGCGCGAGGACATCGCCCGCGAGGCGGACTTCTACGGCGCGATGGACGGCGCCTCCAAGTTCGTGAAGGGCGACGCCATGGCCGGCATCCTGATCGTCGCCATCAACCTGCTCGGCGGCATCGGCGTGGGCCTGCTCCAGCGCGGCATGTCCTTCTCCGACGCCTCCCACGTCTTCCCCATCCTGACGATCGGCGACGGGCTGGCCGCCCAGATCCCGGCGCTCCTGATCTCGACCGCGATGGGCATCATCGTTACCCGCGCGGGCAGTGAGGCCGACCTCGGCTCCGACATCTCCGACCAGATCCTGCGCCAGCCGCGGGCGCCGATGATGGCGGGCGGGATCGTCGCCTGCATGGGGCTCGTCCCCGGCATGCCGATCATCCCGTTCGTCGTCATCGGCGCGATCTTCTTCCTCCTCGGGCGGGCGATGGTCGCCCACTCCGCGAACGCGGCCGCCGTGAGGGCGGCCGAGGAGAGTGCCCCCGCGCCGGCGTCGCCGACGGGCGACAGCGTGACGGGCGCCCTGCAGATCGACCCGCTCGAGCTCACGATCGGGTTCGGGCTGGTGCCCATGGTCGACGCGAAGGCGGGCGGATCCCTGCTCGGCCGCGTGGGCGTCGTCCGCCGCCAGATCGCCTCTGAGCTCGGCATGGTGATCGCGCCCGTCCGCATCCACGACGACGTCGGCCTGGACTCGCACGAGTACGCCGTGAAGGTGCGCGGGGTCGAGGTCGCCCGCGGGCGCGTCATCCCCGGTCACCGCCTGGCGATGGACCCGGGTGACGCCACCCCCGGCCTGTCGGGCATCCCCACCACGGAGCCGGCGTTCGGCCTGCCCGCCGTCTGGATCGACGAGAACCACCGTGCGGAGGCCGAGGCGCTCGGCTACACGGTCGTCGACGCCGAGTCGATGATCGTCACCCACCTGACCGAGACCATCCGCCGGCACGTGGACGAGCTTCTCACCCGCCAGGAGACGAAGAAGCTGCTGGATGCGCTCAAGGAGCAGAACGCGGCCGCCGTCGAGGAGGTCGTCCCGGACAAGCTCGGCGTCGGCGAGGTCCAGCGCGTGCTCCAGCACCTGCTGCGTGAGAACGTCTCGATCCGCGACCTGGGCACGATCCTCGAGGCGATCGGCGACCGCGCCGCGTCGACGCACGATCCCGCGATCCTGGCCGAGTACGCCCGCCAGGCGCTCGCGCGCGCGATCACCCTGAACTACCTGGACGCGTCCAAGGCGCTCCAGGCCATCTCGCTCGACCCCAACCTCGAGCAGGAGATCGCCGAGTCGGTCACGCAGACCCGCGACGGCGAGTACCTCGCGATGGATCCCAACCGCGCCCAGACGGTCGTCAGCCTGCTCGCCGGCGAGGTGGAGCAGGCCACCGGGATGGGGCTGCGACCCGTCCTCCTCTGCTCGGGCCGCATCCGCCGCCACCTGCGGCGGCTGATCGAGCAGGCTTTGCCCCAGCTTCCGGTGGTGTCCTACAATGAGATCCTGCCGGGGATCCGCGTCGAATCCACGGGAGTGGTGGGCGGCTAAGGGCACCGCCCTCAAGGCAAGGAGCCATCGATGCCAGAGATCCGCACCTACCAAGGCGCATCGCTCGAGGAGCTGCTCCCGCAGATCCGGGCGGAGCTCGGCGCCGGGGCCGTCATCACGCGCCGCCGCGAGGGCGTGACGGGCGGGTTCGCCGGCTTCTTCGGCAAGCGCTGCGTCGAGGTCGAGGCGCAGGCGGGCACGCCCACGCCGGCCGTGCCCACGCGCAGCGTCTTCGACGCCTACGACGTCGCCACGGGCGGCGAGGACGACGACGGCGGGCCGGTGATGCGATCGCTGATCGAGCAGGCCAGCCCGTTCGCCGACGCGCTCGACGAGGCGCTCGCACAGACGCCCGCCGAGACCGCTCCTGCGGCCGCTGACGGCCCCGATCGGGCGTTCGAGACCCTTGACCTGGTGTCGGCCAACGGCGCCGTAGAGGTGGCCGCGAGGCACGTGCCTGCGGCCGGGTTCGAGGACGTCTGCTCCGAGCTGGTCGCGGCGGGCATGCCCCGGTCCGTGGTCGACGACCTGGTGCGCGACGCCTCGCGGATGCTGGCGCCGTTCGACCCGGACGCCTCGCCCGCCGATCTCGTGCGGCGTATGCTCGCGCGCCGGATGCGCGTCGAGCACGGCTGGTACACGAAGACCCGCGTCATCGCGCTGGTCGGCCCGGCGGGATCGGGCAAGACCCTCACCGCCGCCAAGCTCGCGCATGCGTATGCGGCCCGGTCGCCCTTCACGGTGCGCACCGTGAGCCTCGAGCCGGGCGAGGGCGCCGACCGCCTGGCGACGCTCACCGAGGGCCTCGAGCTCGACCGCCGGCGCGCCGACACGGTCGAATCGCTCAAGTCGGCGGTACGCGCACCCGGTCAGGACGGGCTCGTCCTGATCGACACGCCGCCGGTGTCCGCCGGAGACGCCGAGGGAATCGCGTCGCTCGGCCGTCTGCTCGCGGCGGCCAGGCCCGACGAGACGCATCTCGTGACGCCGGCGGGCTATGACGCCCGCTCCCTGCTGCACCTGAACGCCGCGCTCGACGCCACCTTCCCGGTGAACCGGATCCTGATCTCGCGGATCGACGAGGCACCCACGGCCGCGGTCGCGGTCGGCGTCTCGCTCAGCCTGAAGCGGCCCATCTCCTACCTGTGCGACGGCCGCCGGCCGCAGGACGGCCTGCGCCCCGCCGACGCCGTCGAGCTGGCCTCGCTGGTGATGCCCTGATGGCCGACGAGACCCCCAACCTCGTCGGCCTCGCCGACCACCCGCGCGCCGCCGACTCGATCCGGCAGATCAAGGCGTGGGGCGGCCTGGCCGGCTTCGGCATCGTCGTCGCGTACGGCTACATGAGCGGCATGCCGGTCACGGACGCGCTCCTGCGCGGCGTGATCGCAGGCGTCGCGGCGCAGATGCTCGCGTGGATCGCGGCGATCGTCCTGTGGCAGCACCTGCTCGACGGCGAGGCCAGCGCCGCCGTGCGCAGCGGCCGGGAGCTCGCCCGCCGCGAGGCGGCGCGCCGCACCGGATCGGGAGATAGCGCGTGACCGACGGCATCGACCGCATCCTTCAGGCGCCGCCCGCCTGGGCCATCCGCGAGCGCGACGCCCGCCGCGACGGCGACCAGCGCCGGCCCAAGGAGCCGCCCCGCGAGCCGCCGCGCGACGACGAGGACGACGGCGAGCAGCACCTGATCGACGTGCGCGCGTAGCGTCCGCCTCACGCTCCCGGTCGTTTGCGATCTTTACAGATCGCTAAAGAGCGTCGGACGCCGGTCGATTACGGGAATGCGCACCGCACGGATGCGGAGGCGCAAAAGGACAACACCTATCTTCAAGGAGGAAGATATGTCCCTCTCCGTCCAGACCAACATCGCGGCCTTCGACGCGCATCGGAACCTGGTCAACACCAGCAACATGCTCGCGAGCTCGATGCAGAAGCTCTCCTCGGGCTACCGCATCAACAAGGCTGCGGACGACGCCGCCGGCCTCGCCATCAGCGAGAAGCTGTCCGCCCAGGTCTCCGGCCTGAACGTGGCGCAGCAGAACGCCCAGTCGGCCGTCAACCTCGTGCAGACCGCCGACGGCTCGATGGGCGAGGTCACCTCGATGCTGCAGCGCGTCCGCGACCTCGCGGTCCAGTACAACAACGGGACGCTGTCGACCTCCGATCAGGCCGCCATCACGGCCGAGGTCGCCCAGCTCTGCGCCGAGATCTCCAGCATCGGCTCGGACACCCAGTTCAACGGCATCGCCCTGCTGACCGGCACCGCGACGATCACCTTCCAGGTGGGCGCCAACGACGGCGAGACCATCGCCACGTCGGCCGTCAAGCTGTTCGGCTCGGGCGCCGGCTACGCGGTCGACTCGTCGATCTTCAGCTTCTCCGGCTCGACGATCAACCTCTCGGCGATCGACGCCGCCATCCAGAACGTGGACACCGATCGTGCCACCTTCGGCGCCGTCCAGAACCGGCTGCAGCACACGCTGAACAACCTCAGCAACTACCAGGAGAACCTGTCCGCTTCCGAGTCGAGCATCAAGGACGTCGACATGGCGTCGGAGATGGTCAACTTCACGAAGCTGCAGGTGCTCCAGCAGGCCGGCATGAGCGTCCTCGCTCAGGCCAACCAGGCGCCGCAGTCGGTGCTCTCGCTCCTGCGCTAAGCACCACACAGCATCACCTAGCACGACTCGAGGGGCCACCGTACGGTGGCCCCTCGCCGTTCCGGGGCGTCCGGCCAGATCGGCCGGGCGCCCCACTCGTATCACCGCCAGGCGGGGCCTGGCCCCAAACGGGGCCAGGCCCCAAACCGCTCCACCTCCACCACCGTCGCGGGCACGACGCATGCCGTCACGGCGCGTCTGGAGATGGAGCAATGTGGCCGTCACCGCCAACCGGGGCCTGGCCCCGAACGGGGCCAGGCCCCAAACCGCTCCACCTCCACCACCGTCGCGGGCACGACGCATGCCGTCACCGTGCCGCTGGAGACGGAGCAGCGTGGCCGTCACCGCCAACCGGGGCCTGGCCCCGAACGGGGCCAGGCCCCAAACCGCTCCATCTCCACCACCGTCGTGGGCGCGACGCGTGCCGTCACCGTGCGGCTGGAGACGGAGCAGCGTGGGGGGTCACCGCCAACCGGGGCCTGGCCCCGAACGGGGCCAGGCCCCAAACCGCTCCACCTCCACCACCGTCGTGGACGCGACGCGTGCCGTCACCGTGCCGCTGGAGACGGAGCAGCGTGGGGGGTCACCGCCAACCGGGGCCTGGCCCCAAACGGGGCCAGGCCCCAAACCGCTCCACCTCCACCACCGTCGTGGACGCGACGCGTGCCGTCACGGCGCGGCTGGAGATGGAGCAGTGTGGGGGTCAGACCCCACGGGCCCACGGAGTGCCGGCGTGGGTGGGGTCTGACCCCGGGTTCTGGCTGGCCGGGGGGACTGGCCGCTAGCCGAGGGCGACGTAGCCGGTGGCCTCGCTCGGCCACCGCGTCTCCTCGTTCACGCCGTTCGAGGCGTTGCCCTCGACGGTCGTGAGCGAGCCGTCCGCGTTCACGGACTTGACGATCCCGACGTGCTGCGTGCCGAAGAGGATCAGCTCGCCCGGAGCGGGCGTCTGCGTCAGCCGGCCGGTGCGGCTCGCCCAGTCGGTGATCTGGGCGACCGATCCCAGGCCCTGGCCCTGGTCGCCAATCGGCACTCCGGCCTCACGCGCACACCACGAGACGAAGTACGCGCACCACGGGGCGCCGGCGTAGGCGCCCTGCACGGCCGTGCGGTACTGGGAGATCTGCGGGCCATCGTTCGATCCGGGCGGCTGCTCGGTCACACCCACCTGGCTCTCGGCCACCTGGAGTGCTCCCATGCCGCCGCCGCCGGACACGCCGGCGGTGGTTGTCTGCGTGGCTGTGGCGGCGTTCAGGGCCTGCTGGAACGTCGTCGCGGTCGACGCCGTCGCGGCCGTCGAGGTCGACGCCTGGGGCAGGAGGGCCTGCGGCGACGAGATCTGGGTCACCATCGACTCGAGCTGCTGCATGCGGCTCAGGGCGTCGGTGAACCCGGCGGGCATCACGGCATCGGAGGGCGTGCTCATGCACCCTTGACATCGTCGGGGGCGACGCGATCTTGAGCGCGGCCGCGGTTCACGCCGGAATGCAAAGGGGCCGCCCGCACTCCTCGTGCGGGCGGCCCCGGTGTGGCAGCGCGACGGTCAGATCTAGCCGCGCAGGAGCGAGAGCACCGACTGCGGCGCCTGGTTGGCCTGGGCGAGGACGCTCATGCCGGCCTGCTGGAGCACCTGCAGCTTCGTGAAGTTGACCATCTCCGACGCCATGTCGACGTCCTTGATGCTCGACTCGGAAGCGGACAGGTTCTCCTGGTAGTTGGCGAGGTTGTTCAGCGTGTGCTGCAGCCGGTTCTGCACGGCGCCGAACGTCGCCCGGTCGGTCGAGACGTTCTCGATCGCGGTGTCGATCTGGGAGAGGTTGATCGTCGAGCCGGAGAAGTTGAAGATCGACGAGTCGATCGCGAAGCCCGAGCCCGAGCCGAACAGCTGGATCGCCGACGTGGCGATGGTCTCGCCGTCGTTGGCGCCCACCTGGAAGGTGATCGTGGCGGAGCCCGTCAGCAGGGCGATGCCGTTGAAGCTCGTCTCCGAGCCGATGCTCGAGACCTCGGCGCAGAGCTGGGCGACCTCGGCCGTGATGCCGGCCTGATCGGAGGTCGACAGCGTGCCGTTGTTGTACTCGACTGCGAGGTCGCGCACGCGCTGGAGGATCGCCTGCACCTCGCCCATCGCGCCGTCGGCGGTCTGCACCAGGTTGACCGCGTCCTGCGCGTTCTGCTGCGCCTGGGTGAGGCCGCTCACCTGGGAGGCGAGCTTCTCGCTGATCGCGAGGCCGGCGGCGTCGTCGGCGGCCTTGTTGATCCGGTAGCCGGACGACAGCTTCTCCATCGAGGACTGGAGCATGTTGCTCGTGTTGAGCAGGTTGCGATGGGCGTCCATCGCCTCGATGTTGGTCTGGACAGACAGGGACATGACGGTTCTCCTTGGGGGGATTGACTGGCGAGAATCAGGTGTGGGTGGAGGGAATCTCTGTGGGCACGTTCGAGGCCGGCGCCAGCGCGGCGGCGGCGTTCTCTTCCTTGATGGCGAGCCAGATCTCGTGCCGGTACACGGGCACCTCGCTGGGCGCGTCGATGCCGAGGCGGACGCTCGACCCCGACACCTCGAGCACCGTGACCGTGATCTGGTCGCCGAGGCAGATGCGCTCGCCGGATCTGCGGGTGATGACGAGCACCTCTATGCCCCCGTGGCCGCGACCGGTGCGGCCGGGGTGGCGGGACGGACCTCGGACAGCGGCACGCGCGCGAACAGCGGCTCGCGGACGCCGTAGCCGCCGACCTCGTTGATCACCTGGCGGCCGAGACGGTGCTCGCCGTGGATCACGATCGGGCCGCGCAGGTTGACGGTGAAGTCGCCCAGCTGATCCGTGGCGCGCACGACGCAGAAGATCTCGGCGTCCTGGGGCGACTCGAGCCGCAGCATGGCGGCGTCGTCGTCGGACAGCTTGACCTCGTAGTCCGAGTAGAACTGCCACGGGACGGTCACCGGCAGCGCCAGCGACGGGTCGTCGATCGAGTGCAGCCAGAAGAAGACGGCGGTGTCGTCGCGGGCGACGAGGGCGTAGCGGGTGCCGCCCAGACCGATGAGCCCCTCGGGGAAGACGATGATCGTCTCCTCGCGGATCTCGATGCTGCCGAATCGTGTGCTCTGGATGTGCATGGTCGGGCCTCCTTGGGAGCGTTAGGCCGAGTTCAGAAAGTCCATCAACGACGGCTGGATGATCTGGGCGCCCGCGCGGAGCGCGGCCTGATACGCCGCCTGCTGGGTCGAGAAGTTGATCATGACCTGTGTCATGTCGGCATCCTGGACGTTGGACAGGAGCTGCGTCGTCGACTGCTCCGTCTGCTGCAGCCGGTTGGTCGCGGTCGTCAGCCGGTCGGAGAGCGCCCCCACCTGCGCGCGTGCGTTCAGGAGGGTGTCGTTCGCCGAGTCGAGCGCCGACAGGTCGGTGGTGTTGAGCGCGTTCGTGTTGCCCGACTGGAGGTCGTTCACGATCGTGCGCAGGGTGGCCAGCAGACCGCTCGAGGCGTCGCCGATGACGCCCGATCCGGGCTGGTTGATCGCGACCTGGACGCCGGCGCCGATCTCGCGCGTGATGAGCGCGGTGTTGCCGGAGTAGCCGTCGTTGGTGCCGAGCTGGTACGGCTGGGTGTTCGTGCTCGTCCCGGAGAAGATGTAGCGGCCGGCGTACTGCGTGTTGGCGTCGGTCTTGATCGAGTCGATCAGCTGCGTCAGCTCGGTGACGATGGCCTGGCGGTCGGACGTCCCGTTCGTGTCGTTGCCGCCCTGGATGACCAGGTCGCGGGCGCGCTGGATCGAGTCGCCGATGTCGCCGAGGGCGGTGTCGGACACGCTCTGCCAGGAGTTTGCGTCCGAGACGTTGCCCTGGTACTGCTGGTTCGCCGCCAGGTCGGCGCGCAGCTTCAGCGCCTGGCTGGCCCCGTACGGATCGTCGGACGGCTGGTTCAGCTTGTAGCCGGACGAGAGCTGCCGCTCCGAGGTCTGCAGCTGGCCGGTGACGTTCTGCAGGTCGTAGAGCAGCGTCGTGTTCAGCATGTTCTGGGTGATGCGGACGGTCACAGTCCGACCCTCCCGGTGCGGTTGATGAGCTGGTCGAGCATGTCGTCCATCGCGTTCATCGCGCGGGCCGATGCCTGGTAGCCGCGCTGGAACGTGATCAGGTTCGTCATCTCCTCGTCGAGGTTGACGCCGGAGACGGACTGGCGCTGGTTGTTCAGCGCGTTCACGAGCGCGGTGGTCGTCGAAACCTGGTTGTTCGCCTGCTGGACGTCGGCGCCGACCTGCGTGACGAGCTGGGTGTAGGCGGTGTCGATCGTCGAGGAGCCGACCAGCGCCGTGCGCTGCATGTCGGCGATGGCGAGGGCGTTCTGAGCGTCGCCGACGTCGCCCGTCGACGAGGCGGCGATCAGGCTCGGATTCGAGATCACCGCCGAATTGACGGCGATGTCGGTCGCGTCGGTGCCGGTGAAGAACGGCCCGCCCGCGTTCCCGTTCAGGTCGTAGCCGAGCGCGCTCTGCGCGTTCGTCGCCGAGATCAGCGTCGAGGCGATCGTGTTCAGCTGCGACTGGTAGCCGGGGATGGTCGTGTCGCGGAGCGTGATCAGCCCCTGCAGCTTGCCGGACGAGAGGCCGGTCAGATCGCTCTCGGCGAGCGTCGATGCCGTGCTGCTCGAGACGAGCGACGCGCCGCCGAACGTCACGTCGATCGAGCCGTTGGCGCCGGCCGCGGTCGAGACGTTGCCGAGCGCGGACAGCTTGTCGAGCAGCAGGTCGCGCTGGTCGAGCAGGTCGTTGGGCGTGTCGCCGGCGACCTGGAGCTTCGAGATCGTCAGGTTGAGCTGCGCGATCTGGCTGCCGTAGTGGTTCACCTGCGTCAGCGTGTCCGAGACGTTCTGTCCCGTCTGCGACTGCAGGGTGGCGAGCTGGCTGGAGAGGCTCGTGAACCCGTCGGCGAGGCTCGACGCCGACTGCGCGAGCGCCTGGCGGGTGCCCATGTCCTCGGGATTGTTCGACAGGTTCTGCCAGGCCGACCAGTAGCTCGCGAGCAGGCTCGAGATCCCGCTGTCGGTCGGCTCGTTGAAGGCGAGCTGCACCTGCTGGAGGCCGTCCTGGTTGGCCTGCGCCTGGCCCTGCAGCATCGACTGCGCGCGATACTGGACGTCCAGGAACGCGTCGCGGATGCGCTGGTAGGCGGCGACGTCGACGCCCGTGCCGATCTGGCCGGGGCCGGCCGGCGAGGTGCCGACGCCGGGCACGGTGTAGGCCGGCGAGGCCTCGAGCACCGCCGTCTGGCGCGAGTACCCCGGGGTGCTCGCGTTGGCGATGTTGTGGCCCGTCGTGTCGAGCGCCTGCTGCTGGGCGAGCAGCCCGCGCAGGCTCGTCTCGAGGCCCATGAACGTCGACAGTCCCACGCTACCCCCTGATGTCCACGAGGTTGGCGGGCTGGGTCGGCGTCGTCGCCCCGACCGACGTGTATCCGGCCTGGGGGGCGCCCGACATGACGCGCATGAGGTGGTCCAGGAAGAGCAGCTCCTGACGGATCAGGACGCGGTTCTGCCTGTGGATGCGTGCGACCTCTTCCAACAGACCCTTGAGCTCTGCCGAGAGCGCACGGACCTTGGAGGCGGTCGGCTCGGGAGTCAGCGTGAGCAGCATGTCGAGGGTCACCTGATCGGCGGGAACGCGCAGAACTTGAGCGGCGTTGCGCAGGATCGCGTCGCGCTCGCGCTCGATCTGCGACCGCCGCACCATCTCGTGCTGGACGTCGGCCAAACGAGCCAGAACGGTCTGGACGTCCTGCACCTTGATCGCCTCCGCCTGGGCGAGGACGATGTGGAGCAGGCGCCGGTTCGACTCCAGCTGCCGTTCCAGGTGCTCGACGAGACCGTTCACTGCCCACCGCCCGCGGACGCGCCGGAGGCCGGGTCGACGGCGGCGCTGGAGGCGCCGGACGACCCGCTGCCCGTGAACGTGGAGATGCCGCTCTGCTGGGCGAGCATGAGGTAGAGCTGGTGGGCGATGCCGAGACCGCCGGCCTGGGTGATGCTGTTCGACAGCGTCTGCGGCAGCAGCATGCCGAGCATCGACGACTGCGACCCGTCGCTGGGGAAGATCGACTGCGACGACGGGTCGTCCGACCCG
The DNA here is from genome assembly GCA_963843705.1 of uncultured Actinomycetes bacterium. GTDB lineage: Bacteria > Actinomycetota > Thermoleophilia > Gaiellales > JAICJC01 > JAICJC01. Next base: position 306,422 of record CAWJLQ010000001.1, on the reverse strand, counting down.
CCGCTCGAGTCGCTGCCGTCCGTCCCGTCGGTGCCCTGCATCGTCTGCGCGAGCTGGTCGGTCAGCGACTGCGTGAGCAGCTGCTCGAAGCCGAGGGCGGCCTGGTAGAGCGCCTCGCCCTTCTTGCCGGCGGCGCGCACGTCCGGCGGCAGGACCGTCGGCAGGGTCGTCGGGTCGAGGCCGGAGAGGGCCGTCAGGTCGGTGGCGGAGAGATCGCTCACGTTACTGCCTGATGTTGTTGGCGACCTGCATCATCTGGTCCTGGTTCTGGATCGCGCGGCTGTCCATCTCGTAGCTGCGCTGGGCGTCGATCAGGGCGACCATGGTCGTGCCGAGGTCGACGTTCGACGCCTCCAGGTAGCCCTGCTCGACCTGCGACCCGGTGACGGCGTGCAGGCCACCGCTGTTGGCGGTCGGCGCGTAGAGGTTGTTCCCGAGCGCGAGCAGCCCGTTCTCGTTGGTGACGTCGACGAGCGTGATCTTGCCGATCGTCGTCTGCCCCGCGGACACGGTGCCGTCGGTCGCGATCGAGATCGTGGCCGGATCGGTGCCGGCCGGGATGTGGATCGGCGGCACCAGGTGGTCGCCGTTCGGCGTGACCACATCGCCGTTGGCGTCGGCGGTGAAATTGCCGTCGCGGGTGAGGGCGATGGTGCCGTCCGAGCGCCGGATCTGGAAGAACCCGGACCCGGCGATGGCGACGTTCAGCGGCTGGCCGGTCGGCTGGAACGCGCCTGCCGCCTGGTCGTAACCGGCGTCCACGACGGCCGAACCGGCGCCGACGGGCATGCCGAGCTCGCGGTTGTAGAGGAGGTCGCGGAATCCGATCCGCGACTGCTTGTAGCCGGTGGTGTCCACATTCGCCAGGTCGTTGGCGAGCATGTCCATCCGCGTCTGCTGTGCCAGCATTCCGCTGGCGGCCGAATAGAGTCCGTTCAGCACGTCATGCCTTCCCGAGTGCTCGGGGTGGGAGGTGCGTCGGTGCCTCTCCCGTCGGCCTCTGCAGCGCAGTCCAGCCGGTGCGAATCCCCGAGATGTTCCGTCCCGTTATCGGCGCGGCCGCGCGCTTCTTGAGCGGCCGCCTGGACGATCCGGCCGGACTACTGACCGGACGCGCTGCCGACGGAGTTGGCGGAGCGGCCCAGCTCGGTGTCGATCGACTGGATCGCACGCTGGGTCGTCTCGTACGAGCGGAAGGAGACGATCATGTCCACCATCGCCGCGGCGGGCTGGACGCCCGATCCCTCGAGCGATCCCTGGACGACCATCGTCCCGGCGGGGCGGACGCCCGGCGTTCCGGCGAAGAGGGTGTCGCCCTGCTTGACGGCGCCCGTGAGCGACATGACGGCGAGCGTGCCCACCGTGCGGTTGCCCACCTTCACCGTGCCGCGCTGGTCGATGGCGACCGTGGTCGGATCGGCCTGGCCGACGGTGATCGGCTTGCCGCTCGTTCCGAGCACGAGGTTGCCCGTCGCGGTGGTGAGGCGGCCGCGACCGTCGACCAGGAACTGGCCGTCGCGCGTGTAGCGCACGCCCGAGCCGGTCTGCACGGCGAAGAAGCCTGAGCCCTCGAGGGCGACGTCGAGCGGGTTGCCGGTGCTCTGGAGCGGGCCCTGGGTGAGGTCGGTCACGACCTTGGTGATGCGCGATCCCATGCTCAGCGAGCCCACCGGCGCGCCGGTGCTCGAGTTCCACAGCAGGAGGTCGGAGAAGCTCGCCTGCTCGGCGTTGTCGGGCTTGTAGCCCGGCGTCGAGGCGTTGGCGAGGTCGTTCGAGATCAGGTCCTGGCGCACCTGCTCGGCGAGCATGCCGGCGGCGGCGATGTACAGACCTCGTTCCATCTCGAATTCACTCCCAAACGGTCGATGACAGGGGTCCCGGACATCCGGGCTCCAGGCTCGATAGTCGTCCAAGACCAGCCGCCCTTTACATGCATCTCGCCCAGATCACCCTGAAGGGGGCCGCCGCCGCCGACCCGGCGGCGGGCGCGCGCCCGCTCGCACTGGGTGCCGGCAAGGACCTGGTGGCGCGCGTCGTGTCGGCGCCGACCGCGGGCGGCCGCGGGCTGATCTCACTCGCGGGCGTCATCCTGGAGGCACGGCTCCCGCCGGGGCTCGCGGGCGGCGAGGTGCTGCACCTGCGCGTGACCCGCGCCGACGCACAGGAGCTCGTCGTGCGGATCGTGCGCGACGGCGGCGACCACCCCGACGACGCCGCGACCGCCCGTATCGCCGGTCAGCTCGCGCTGCGCGGCGACGGCGACCTGCTCCGCGTCGCGCTCGGCCTCGCGGACGGCACGCTCTGGCTGCCCGGCGGCGCCGCCGCCACCGTGACGGTCGAGCCCGACGCGGACGACGGCGACGGGCCGGGCGCGAGCGCCGGCGGCGAGGCGGCGTTCACGCTGCACTGCCCGCAGCTCGGTGCGGTCGAGGTGCGCCTGCGAATGGCGGCCGGCGGCGTCCGGGCCGGTGTCGTCACGTCGCCGGGACGGCTGACCGGGCTCGCGCAGGCGGCGCTGCCCGACCTGGTGGACGCCCTGGAGCGGGCGACGGGCCGCCCCGCGGCGGCCGCCGTGCTCGAGCGCCCGGCGTCGATCCCCGCCCCGCAGCCGCCCGCAGGAGGGTTCGATGGCTACGCCTGAACGGCGCCGCGGCCGCCGGGCGGCCGCGCTGCGCTACCGCGGCGGCGAGCCCGCCCCCGAGCTCGTGGCCCGGGGCCAGGGCCACGTTGCCGACGCCATCGTGGCGGCGGCGGCCGCCGCCGGCGTCCCCGTCCGCGAGGACACGGTGCTCGTGCAGGCGCTCGACACGCTCGAGCTGGGCGACCGGGTGCCGCCGGAGCTCTACCAGGCCGTCGCCGAGGCGCTCGTGTGGGCGTACCGGCTCACGGGCCGCCGGGCGCCGGCATGACCGGCTCGCCCGCAACCGGGACCGGCGGCTACAATTGGCCCATGGTCACGCTCACCGAGATCGCCGCCGAACGCGTGAAGGCGCTCGCGGCCGAGGACCCCGAGGCGCGGGTGCTGCGCCTGGCCGTCGAGGGCGGCGGCTGCTCCGGGTTCCAGTACGCCATCGGGTTCGACACCGAATGCGAGGCGGACGACGTCGAGATCGACTCCCACGGCGTCCGCGTCGTGATCGACCCGATCAGCCTGCCGTACCTGACGGGCTCGACGATCGACTATCAGGACGGGCTGATGGGAGCCGGGTTCAGCTTCGACAACCCGAACGTCGCGTCGACGTGCGGCTGCAACTCCTCGTTCCAGGCCAAGCCGGAGATCGAGGGGCCGTACTCGCCGAAGCCCGACGGCTGCGGCTGAGGCCGAGCCTCAGCGCCCCGGCCCGTGCACGATCGCGGCCGGGTCGGCCTTGCCGGCGGCGGTGACGGGTACGAAGTCGAACCCGTCGGGGATGTGCAGGTAGCCCGGCGCGGTGCCGCCGACGGCCGTGTGGCCGTACTGCCACACGATCCGGTTCGTGTGCGGGTCGATGATGACGATGCGGTCGTTGAAGTCGTCGCCGACGATGACGTCGCCGTTCGGCAGCATCGCCGCCAGGCTGGGGTGGTCGAGCATTCCGGGGCCGGACGCCACCCGGTAGCTCCACATGGTCGCGCCGGTGTGCCGGTTCAGGATCACCACGCCGCCGGGGCGTGAGTAGTCGGCCAGGATGATGTTCCCGTTCCTGGTCAGCTGAGGGTCGGACGGGTATCCGACCGGGGCCTTGTACACCCGCAGGAGCTTGCCCCCGAGGGTGAAGTCGTCGATGTACGACCCGTTGATCTCGCTCACGAGCAGGTGGCCGTCCGGTGTCGGCGTGTCGCCGTTGACCGCGCCCAGGCTCGTCGGCGGGTTGTGCGCGCACACGCCATTGCCGATCTGACGCACCACCCGCTGCCCGCGGATCTCGAGGATGCGGCAGTTGTAGGCGTCGGCGACCGTGATCAGTCCGTTCGGCAGCATGTAGGCGTCGTCCGGCGTGTTCAGGTAGCCGGGGGCCGACCCGCGCACGCCGGGATGGCCGTAGCGCCACACGATCCTCCCCGCCGGATAGGAGATCTGGACGATGCTGTGGTCCTCCTCCTGGTTGGAGATGATCCGGCGGCCGCCGGCGGCAAAGAAGGTGTCGTCGTCGAATTTGAGGGGCGTCTGGCCGGGACGACCGGGATAGCGCCACAGGATGCGGCCGGCGGGGTTGATGAGCAGGATGCGGTTGTTGCCGCGGTCGGCGATCAGGAGGTCGCCGGGGAGCGGACCGCGGTACCCCTTGGGCATCGCCCCGGCGACCGCGGGGCCCGAGGTGGCGGGCGCCGTCTTCGCCGCCGCGCCCGCCGACCGGTGCGACGGGGCATGCGCGAGCGAGATGCGCAGCACCGATGCGACCGGCCCGGTGGGACCGGCGCCGCCGACGATCAGGAGCCCGTCCGGAAGCGTGGCCACGCCCGCGTCCGAGAGCGGCTGCGGCAGTCGCGCCGCGACGGTCGCGTGCCCCTGCGGCGTCACCGAGACGACGTCCCGGGTGGAGCCGGACGGGCCGATCCCGCCGACCACCTCCATCGTCCCGCCGAGGACGCCCGCGGACGCGTGCATCACAGGGTGCGGCAGAGTTCCGATCCGGGTCACGCGGCCGCTGCCGGGATCGAAGCGGTAGACGGCCGCCGACGGCCCCGCCGCCGTGCGGCCGCCCGCGATCAGGACGGCGCCGCCGAGCGGCGCGACCGCCGCGTATCGCAGGCCCACCGGCAGCCGGCCGACCGTGCGCGCGCGGCCGCCCGAGAAGGCCACGATCCGGTCCGAGAAGAGGCTGCCGGTGTAGCCGCCCACCAGATAGGCGGTCGAGCCGATCGTGGCGGCGGCGAGGTCGGAGAGCGGGGTCGGAAGCGACGTGACGAGCCGCGTCGCCCCCGTCCGCGGGTTGAAGGCGCCGATCCCGGCGTAGCTCTGCACCTGGCCGCCGCCGAACACGTACAGCCGTCCCCCGACCGACGCCGCCGCCGCGTCGTGGATCGCGACCGGCAACCGTCCGGCGGAACCGGCCGTCACCCCGGCGAAGGTCGTCACGGAGTCGAGCGAGTTCTGGGCGGCATCGAGCCCGCCGAACGCGTAGACGCGTCCACCGAGCACCGTCACCGCCGGGTCCTGCACCGGAGCGGGCAGCGTGCCCACCCGCCGCACGACGGGGACGAGCGGCGTCGACGTGTGCGTCCGGGCGGGCGCTGTGGACGTCGAAGAGGGTGGGTCGACGGCGGCGCCGGCCGGCGCGCCGGCCGACGTCCGCGTCAGCCCGTACGCCAGCGCGGCCGCCGGGAGCGCCAGGAGGATCACGACAGCGGCCAGACGACGCATCCGTCCCACCTTAACGGGTGAGGCGGTCGCGGTCGGGGCCATCGTTGGCGGACGGTTTGAGCGGACCGCCCGCCGCAGGCGCTCGCCGACCCGCGATACCGTGGACCCTCAGTGGGAGGGAGGCCGCCGCAGAAACCGATCCTGGTCACCGGCGCGATCCGGTCGGGCACGGGCTGGGTCGGGCAGATGCTGGCCGCGTCGCCGGACCCGGTCGGCTACATCTGGGAGCCGTTCAGCCGCCTCCACCGGCAGGGCACGCTGGCGATCCCGTGGCGACACTGGTTCCCGTACGTGTGCGACGAGAACGCCGCGCCGTACGTGCGCGCGGTCGAGCGCTCGCTCGCCTTCGACTACCGCGTCGGCGCCGAGCTGCCCACCATCCGCTCGGCCAAGGACATCGGTCGCATGGCGCGCGACTGGGCGCGGTGGCAGGGGTACCGCCGGCGCCGCGCCGCGCCGCTGTACAAGGACCCGATCGCCGTCTACTCGGCGGAGTGGCTCGCGAGCCGGTTCGACATGGACGTCGTCTGCATCGTCCGCCATCCGTGCGCGTTTGCCGCGAGCATCAAGCGGCTGAACTGGGCGTACACCGCCCGCTTCGGGGATCTGCTCGGTCAGCCGCTGCTCATGCGCGACTGCCTCGGCGCCTACGCGGACGAGCTGCGCGACTACTCGGAGCACGAGCACGACATCGTCGACCAGGGCGCGCTGCTCTGGCGGGTGCAGACGGAAGCCGTCGTCCGCCATCGCGACCGCCACGCCGGCGACTGGACGTTCGTCCGGCTCGAGGATCTGTCGCGCGAGCCGGTCGCACGCTTCCGCGCGATCTACGACCGCCTCGGCCTGCGCTGGGACGACGGGGTCGAGGCGATGGTGCGATCGACGTCGGACTCGTCGAACCCGGCCGAGGCCAGCCGGCCCGACTCGGTCAGGCGCGACAGCGCCGCGCACATCACAAACTGGAAGCGCCGCCTGACGGACGCCGAGATCGCGCGCGTGCGGGCGTCGTGCGAGCCGCTCTGGCGGCGCTTCTACGACGACGGCGACTGGTAGCGCGCGCCGTCCCCGCCGGCGGCCGGCCGGGCGAGGGCGCGGTAGGCGTCGGTGCGGTAGCGCAGGTCGAGCTCGGCGACGCCCTGCGTCTCCAGGACCGCGCCGAGCCGCGCCAGCCGGTCGGCGCGATCGGCGTCGGGCAGCGCCGCGAACACGCTCCACGACTCCACCCTGGCGAGGAACGCGGACCGGGTCACGTGGTGGACGTGGCGGAACTCGCGCTTGCGCGGCGGGCCGAACGCCAGCGAGCGCTCGAGGGCGGCCCGCCACTCCCCCACGGCGTAGCGGTTGAGCGGATCGCCGTGCTCCTCACGGGCACGCTCGAGCACCTCGGAGAACGCGGGATACCACGCCTCGCCCTCCCACTCGGGACGGTTCCACACGAGCCCGAGGCCGCCCCCGGACCGCAGCACGCGATGGATCTCGCCGAGCGCGGCCTCCGCGTCGAACCAGTGGAAGGCGGCGCCCACGATGACGCCGTCCACCACGCCGTCGGGCAGCGGGATCGCCTCGGCCGTGCCCGCCATGACCTCGACCTGAGGCAGGCGGGCGGCGAGCACGCGGCGCATCTGCCCCACCGGCTCGACCGCGAGCACGCGGCCGACGAGCGGCACCAGACCGGCCGACAGCTTGCCCGTCCCGGCGGCCAGGTCGAGCACCGCCGAGCCGGCGTCCAGCCGCAGCTCGGAGACCAGCCAGGCGAGCGCCTCGGGCGGGTACGACGGGCGGCCGAGGTCATAGGCGTCGGCGACCCGGCCGAAGGAGGCCGCGAGCGGATCGAGCGGCGGGTCCGGCATGACCGAATATCTACCCCGCCCGGCCGGAGGGCGCCGCCGGTGGTCAGGCGGCCGCGGACGGGACGATCACGCGCACGCGGGTGCCGGCGCCGGGTGCGGAGTCGATCCGCGCGTCGCCGCCGACGGCGCGGACGCGCTCGACGAGCGAGTCGATCCCGAGATGGAACGCCGCCTGCGGGCGCGCCCGGGCGGCGGCGACGTCGAAGCCGCGGCCGTCGTCGCGCACCTCGCACACCAGCCGCCCGCGCTCGTCGGCCAGGTGGACGTCGATCCGTTCCGGCTGGGCGTGCTTGCGCACGTTGGCGAGCGCCTCCTGCACCGACCGGTAGACGAGCTCCTCGAGCGCGCGGTCGTACCGGCGCACTCCGCCGTGGACCGCCGCGGCGGCGCCGCACTCCCGCCCGGCCTGCTCGGCCAGGACGCGGATGGCCGCCTCGAGCCCCTGCTCCTGCAGGATGGCGGGCCGCAGCTCGAACATCAGCCGCCGGGTGCGGTCGGTGGCTTCCTCGAGCGTCGCCCGCGCGGCACCCACCGCCTGCTCCAGCCGGCGGTCGCCGGCGCGGCGGGCGGCGATCGCAAGCCGGTCCATGGCCACGAGCGAGGCCGTCATCACCTGCACCGTGTCGTCGTGCAACTCCGTCGCGATCCGGCTGCGCTCGTCCTCCTCGGCGCGCAGCATGCCGGCGAGCGTCCGCCGGCGCGACCGCTCGCTCTCGACGAGGGCCCGCTCCGCGGCGACGCGATCGGTGACATCGGAGTAGAGGCAGCCGGCCAGGGCGACCGCACCTGATGCGGCACGGATCGGGAAGACCGTGATCAGATAGGTCGCGCCGGCAGCCTCCTCGACCTGCAGGTTCACCACCGCCTCGCCCGACCGGAACACCCCCTCGATGCCGCGGACGAGCGCCCCTGGCACCGCGGGGAACGCATCGGTCAGGCGCATCCCGATGTGCGTGGCGGTGATGTGGCCGGCCTGCTCGACCGCGCGGTTCACGCGCACGATCCGCAACTGCTCGTCGTAGACGACCACTCCCAGCGGGGCCGCGTCGAGCACGGCGCCGAGGACGCCGGTGTCGGTGGCGGCGCCCGCGTCGATCGGCTCGATCGTCGTCATCACCAGGTCGTCGCCGGCGACCGACACGCGGTGGACGTCGATCTCGAGCGTACGCGGCCCGGCCGGCGTCTCGACGCTGCGCCGGTACCGGAATCCATGGCCGGCGGCGGGCAGCCGCTCGAGCACCCACCTGAGCCGCTCGGGGGCGATCAGCCCGACGGCGTCGGGGCCGCGGCCCACGAGCGCCTCGCGTGTGATGCCCGTGAGCCGGGCGAAGGCGTCGCTCATGTGCACGATCGTCCCGTCGGGGCGACCGACGAGGACCGCCTGCCGCGTCTCGGAGATGTCGGTGGGGGCGGGATGCATGGTTGTTCGGTAATCGTCACGCAATTGTGCCTCTTGACAGGTTTCGCACGGGAGCTTCCCCGGTAGACTCAGAAACCATGCGACGTGCTCTGGTGGTGATCGGGTTCGTGGCCGCGGCGGGCGCTGCGGTGGGCATCGCCCTTGCGTTCGCGCGCACCTCCGACACGCCCCCGGCCGCGACCGCGGCGACCCATGCCCGTACGCATGCCCGCATCGTCGCGTACTCGCACGCGCACGGCCATACGGGCGCGCCCGTGCGCGCATACGGGCATCCGCAGATGCGCTTCCACACGCTGAGCGACGGCGCGCACGGACCCAACGTGCTGCGCGTCCAGCAGCTGCTCGCGAAATGGGGCTACCTGCCGGTGCATTTCCAGGCCCGCGCCGGTCGCCAGCCGCTGTACGTCGTCTCACCTCGGCGCGGGCGGTTCTCGTGGCGGTTCGCCGCTCCGCCCGAGCTGCGCTCGCTGTGGCAGCCCGGCGTCTACAACACCGTCACCCGCGGCGCGGTGATGTCCTTCGAGGCAGACCATGGCCTCGCCGTCGACGGGATCGCCGGCCGCAGGGTGTGGTTGACGCTGCTCGGACACCGCCCGGCGAAGCCCGTCCCCTACTCGTACGCGCTCGTGCGCGAGGGCTCGCCCGAGACGATCACGATCTACCAGACCGGCCGCCGGCCGTTCTCCTCACCCGCGAACACCGGCATTCCCCAGGCCCCCACGGCCCTCGGGACCTACCCCGTGTACGTACGCTACACGTCGACGACAATGCAGGGGACGAACCCGGACGGGACGCACTACAACGATCCCGGCGTCCCGTGGGTGAGCTACTTCAACGGCGGCGACGCCGTGCACGGGTTCCTTCGCTCATCGTATGGATCGCCGCAGAGCCTGGGCTGTGTCGAACTCCCGTACGCAGCCGCGGAGGTGGCGTACGGGCTGATGAATTACGGCACGCTCGTCACCGTCACGACGTGACGGCACGGTCACCGCGCCGCCGTCACCCGACCAGCTCGCGCAGACGCCGGTCGCGCTCCTGCACCTGCGCGACGAGCTGCTGCACGAGATCGCCGATCTGGCTCGCCAGTGCGGCGATGTCGCTGTCGGCCTGCCGCGCCTGCGGGGAGGCCGTGGCCGCCGGCCTGCGGGCCGCACCCGTACGGCGCGTGCGGGTCGTCCGCCGGCGACCGCCGGAGCCGCCCTGCGATCGGGCGGTGCGATAGTAATTGGCGGCGATCGTCCCGGGGCGGCTGGAGCGCTCCTGGGCGATCTGGGTGAAGGCCTCGGTGCGGCTCTTGCCTTCGGCGACGAGCTGGTTGACACGTTCGTAGACAGCTGGGCCGATGGTCGCTTTGCGTGGCATTGGACGGATCCTCCTGTTGGTGTGCGGAAACCTTACCGGAGGCGTGACGTCAACGCGTGACGGTCCCTTCGGCGAGTCGAATCCGTATCGCAACGGATGACGTCAATCGCGCGAAACCGGATGCGCGATTGTCAATGCCTAATGTCATCAACACCGCGGGGCGCTGACGCCACGCTGCGCAGGTTTCGTCAGCGCGTGGACGTCGACGCCAGGCCCGAGGTCTGCCGCGAGCCGGATGCGAAGTCCGCGAGCGGCACGGTGAACCGTACGCACGTGCCCTTGCCGGGAGCGGAGATGATGTCGACGGCGCCGCCGACCGCGCCGATGCGTTCCTGCAGTGCGTCGAGGCCGAGGTGCAGCGCCGACTGGGGGCGTGTGCGGGCGTCGACGACGTCGAATCCGAGCCCGTCGTCGCACACCTCGGCCCGCAGCGATCCGGCGTGCTCGAGCAACGCCACCGCGATGGTGCTCGGGTGCGCGTGCTTGCGGACATTCGCGAGCGCCTCCTGCACCGAGCGGTACACCAGCTCCTCGACCGCGTGGTCATACCGCCCGACGCTGCCGCGCACACGTGCGGTCGCGCCGGTCTCGCGGGCGACCTGCTCGGCGAGGACGCGGACCGCGGCGAGCAGCCCCTCCCGCAGCAGCACGGACGGACGCAGCTCGAACATCAGCCGGCGCGTGCGGTCGGTCGCCTCCTCGAGCGTCGCCCGGGCCACGGCAACCGCCGAGGCCAGATGGGCCGAGCCGTTCTTCTGCGCCACCAGGGCGACGCGATCCATCGCCATCAGCGATGCGATCATCACCTGGACGGTGTCGTCGTGCAGCGCCGTCGCGATGCGGCTGCGCTCGACCTCCTCCGCCTGCAGCATGCTCGCCACGATCTCGCGGCGGCGGCGCTCGCTCTCGCGAAGGGCGCGCTCGGTGCGCCGCTCGTCGCGCCGGCGGCCGGTCACATCACGCCCGATCTCGGCGATGCCGGCGGGACGGCCGGCGAGGTCGCACAGCGGCGTCACCGTGAGCGAGACGGCGACGCGGGCCCCGTCGGCTCGCACGCGCACGACCTCGCGCCTGCGGCGGCGCTCGCCGTTTCCGACCTTGCGCATCAGCTCGCGAGAGCCCGGCCGCCGGTCGGGCGGGTCGAGCATCGAGATCGGCCGTCCCAGCGCCTCCGCGGCCGGATAGCCGTAGATCCGCTCCGCTCCGGGGTTCCAGGTGCGGATGATCCCCTCCGTATCGGTGGTGACGATGGCGTCGGCCGTGGCGGCGACGATGGCGTCGGCGTCTGCGGCGGCGGCCGCCGGCCCGTAGACGCAGGTGACGCCCGCGGCCCCGTCTGCCGAGGGGAAGAGGCTGACCGCGTGCCGTCCCGTCGACACGACGGCTTCGAGCCCGACCTCCGCCCGGCCGGTCTCGAGGACACGGGCCGCGGCGGCGGCCAGGCAGTCGTGGACGGCGGCGTCGGCCCGCTCGAGCGGGACGCCGGCGTGACCCTCACCCAGCAGCCCGAAGGGCGCGGCGGCGTGCACGGCGACGATACGCAGATCCGGGTCGAGGACGAGCATCCCCGCCGGCGCGGCCACGACCGGCAGCCTCACCGGCCTGCCTCGCGCGACGCTTCGACCTGATCGATGCGTCGCCAGCGGCCACCCCCCGGACGGGGGTGCCGCGGAGCCCGTCTTCCACCCCACACAGCGATCGCATCCTACGCAGACCGAGGGGGGGTTCCATCCCCATTTCGGGGTATCTGCGGGGCATTACCGCCGAGACGGCGCTCGGGGTCGCACGGCTACCATCACCGCCCGTGAGCGATCCGCCCATCGTCCGGCTCGGCGTCGACGACGCGGGCGAGGTGCTGACACTGCAGCGGGCCGCCTACGTCACCGAGGCCCAGTCGCACGCCGACCCCGGGCTGCCGCCGCTGCGCCAGACGCTCGCCGAGCTCCGCGCCGAGCTCGCCTCCGATGACGTGGTCGCGCTGGGCATCCGCGACGGCGGGCGGCTGGTGGCGACCGTGCGTGTGCGCCACGGCGGCTCCGATCCGCACGTCGCAGAGCTCGCCCGGCTGGCCGTCGCGCCCGACCGCCAGGGCGAGGGGATGGGCACGCGGCTCCTGCTCGAGGCGGAGCGCCACACGCGACCCGGCGTGTCGGCGATCGCGCTCTTCACGGGCGAGCACAGCCACGGGAACGTGCGCCTCTACGAGCGCCACGGATACGTCGAGACCCATCGCACGCCCGCCGGAAACCACGCGCTCGTGCACATGCGCAAGGCCGTCTCCGGCGGCGGCTGACCGGCACCTGTGCGCCATCGGCGTCGCGCGTCAGGCCTCCCCCCACACCTCCGCCGCCGTCTCGACGACGAGCCGGAGCTTTGCGATCTCGTCGTCGATCGAGAGCCGGTTGCCCTCGACCGTCGAGGAGAAGCCGCACTGCGGCGACACGCACAGCTGATCGATGTCGACGTAGCGTGCCGCCTCCTCGATCCGCCGCTTGAGCGCATCCTTCGCCTCGAGCGCAGGCCGTTTGGTGGTGACGAGCCCGAGCACCACGCACTTGCCCTTCGGCACGAAACGCAACGGCTCGAAGCCGCCCGAGCGAGCATCGTCGTACTCGAGGAAGAACCCGTCCACGTCGAGCTGCGTGAAGAGCGCCTCGGCCACGAAGTCGTACGACCCCTCGGCCGCCCACATCGACTGCGCGTTTCCGCGGCACATGTGCGTGGTCACCGTCAGGCCGGACGGGCGGTCAGCAAGCGCACGGTTGATGTTTGCGATGTAGTGCTCGTGGAGATGGTCGGGGTCTCCGCCGATCGACAGAATGTGCTCGCGCTGGGCGGGATCGTTCACGTAGGCGAGGCTGGTGTCGTCGAGCTGCAGGTACGTACAGCCGAGACCGGCGAGACGCGACACCTCGTCGGCGTAGGCCGAGGTGAGATCCGCCCAGAACGCCGCCATCTCCGGATACACGGACCTGTCGATCGCGGAATCTCCGCCGCGATAGTGCACCATGCTCGGCGAGGGGATGGTCAGCTTGGGCGTGGCGCCGTCGACGACGTCGCGCAGGAACGTGAACGCATCGCCGAAGATCGTGTGCTCGATCCGCACGCGGCCGTCCACACGCATCGCCGGCGGGGCGTAGTCGTACTCTCCGGACTCGTCGCGGAACTTGACGTGAATCCGCTCTCCCTCGACCTGCGACACGCCGCCCAGCTGGTAGATGAAGTCCATGTGCCACGACGCCCGCCGGAACTCGCCGTCAGTGGCGCTCCGCAGGCCGACGTCGCGCTGCAGCGCGACCGCCTCGCGGATGGCATCGTCCTCGACCGCGCGCAGCTCGTCCGCCGAGACGGTGCCCGCGGAGTGGCCGGCGCGGGCCTGCATGAGCCGCTGCGGCCGCAGCAGGCTGCCGACGTGATCGGCGCGGAAGGGCGGTCGGGTTCGCGCTGCCATGGTCTCCTCCTCGTGGCTTCCCGGGCGATCGTACCCGGGCGGCGCCGGCGGCTATCGTGGTCCGGCGATGTCACGCGACCTGTCCGCCGACGATCTGACCGCGGCCGTGCTCGCGAGCTTCGCCCGCTCCCCCAGCCCCCGGTTCCGCGAGATCGCCGAGAGCCTCGTCCGCCACCTGCACGCGTTCGTGCACGAGGTGGGGCTGACCGAGGAGGAGTGGCTCGCCGGCATCCAGGCGCTCACCCGCGCCGGTCACATGACCACCGAGTCGCGGCAGGAGCTCGTCCTGCTCTCGGACGTGCTCGGCGTCTCGATGGCCGTGATCGGGCAGAACCACCCCGCCAGGGACGGCGCCACGGAGTCGACGGTGTTCGGCCCGTTCTTCGTGGAGGGCGCTCCGGAGCTCGAGAACGGCGCCGACCTCGGCGCCGGCGCCCCGGGCACGCCCTGTCTGATGCGCGGGGCCGTGCGTTCGACGTCGGGCCGGCCGATCGCGGCGGCCGTGATCGACGTCTGGCAGGCGGACGAGGCCGGGCTCTACGACGTCCAGTACCCGGATCTGGCCGCGCCGCGCGGGCGCGGCCGGCTGCGCAGCGGCGAAGACGGGCGGTTCTGGTTCTGGTCGGTGCTGCCGGTCGCCTACCCGATCCCGACCGACGGCCCGGCCGGCGACCTGCTGCGCGCCGGCGGGCGCGAGCCGATGCGTCCCGCGCACGTGCACTTCCGGGTCGAGGCGGACGGCTTCCAGACGCTGATCACGCACGTCTTCGCCGCCGGCGACCCCCACCTCGACTCCGACGCCGTCTTCGGCGTCAAGAGCTCGCTGATCGCCGCGTTCGCCGCGCACCGCCCCGGGACGGCACCCGACGGCAGGCGCATGGACGAGCCGTACCGCTCCGTCGAGTACGACCTCGTGCTCGCACCCCTCGCGTCCTCCGCCCACAGGTAACATGGGCCACGCGCGCTCCCGGCGCGCTCCTCCCTGGTGAAACTCCTCCTCCTCATCGCCATCGGCTACCTGCTCGGGAGCATCCCGTGGGGGCTGTGGCTTCCCCGGTGGACGAAGGGAGTCGACGTGCGCAAGCACGGAAGCGGCAACGTCGGTGCGGCGAACGTGGCCCGGGCAGCGGGGACGCGCACGGCGATCTACGTCGCGCTGCTCGACATCGCCAAGGGCGCCGGGGCGGCGCTCGTCGGCCTCACGGTCGCCGGCTCGCTCGGCGCCGTGATCGCGGGCGCGGCCGCGATGGTCGGCCACTACCGACCGCTCTTCCTCGGATTCGCCCAGGGCGGGAAGTCCGTCGCCACGGGCCTCGGCGCCGCGCTCGCAGTGGCTCCGCTCGCAGCGGTCTGCGTCGTCGCGATCTGGGGGACGCTCTTCGTCGCCACCCGGTATTCGAGCATCGCGTCGCTCGCGAGCTGCATCGCCATGCCGGTGCTGGCCTTCGTCTTCGGGGCCCCGCCGCCGGTGCTGATCTTCCTCACCGCCGCCGGAATCACGGTGGCGGTGTTCCACCGGAAGAACGTCGGCCGCCTGCTACACGGAACCGAGAACCGGTTCGGCTTCTCGCGCCGTCCGTGGGACTGGCGCACGCCGCGGACGCCGGAGGCTCCTCCGCCGGGGTAGCACCGAAACCCGGGGCCCGGCCCCGAACGGGGCCAGGCCCCAAACCGCTCCATCTCCAGCCGCGACATGGCAGGACGGCTAGGAAAGCCCGTAGGCGCGGTGCAGGAGTTCGAGCGGGTGCACGCTCGGCACACCCGTCGCCTTGGCGATATGCCAGCGGCACGTCTCGGAGTCGCACGCGACACAGTCGGCCCGGGCGGCGGCGATGTCGGCGAAGAGCGGCGCGCCCACGCGCATCGCGATCGGGTACTTCTCCTTCTTCAGGCCGTAGGTGCCGGCGACGCCGCAGCACTCGCGGTCGGTCTCGATCAGCTCCAGCTCGGGGATGAGGGCGAGCAGGTCGAGCGCGGGCTTGCCGAACCCGTGGCCGCGGCCCTGGCAGGGCTGGTGGTACGGGACGCGCATGGGCAGGGCGCGCATCCCGGTCTCGAGCTCCCCCTGGTCCAGCAGGTCGCGCAGCAGCTCGCAGATGTCGAACATGCGGCCCCCGACCAACGCCAGATCGTCGTCGTCGATGGCCAGGATCTCGCGCGCCTCCCGCTTCAGCATCAGGCCGCAGCTGGTCGAGTTCGCGACGATCATCATCCCCCGGCGGGCGTAGGGCGCCAGCCTGGCCACGAGCGCGCGCACATGCTCGCGCGCCGGCGGGAAGTTGCCGTTGGACTGCAGCGGCAGCCCGCAGCAGCCCTGCGGCGGGACGATCACCTCGAACCCGTTGTGCTCCAGCACCTCGATCGCCATCCGGCCGACGCGGGGCTCGTTGTAGTTGGCTGCGCAGCCGTGGAAGTAGACGACGCTGCGGGTGGCGCCCGCCGGCTTCGGCCGGCCCTTCGCCCAGGACTGCAGCGTCCGGGCGGAGAAGGCCGGCAGCGCGGCGTCGCGGTGGATGCCGAGCGTCGACTCGACCGCCCTGCGGGCGAGGCGAGAGCGGATCACGACGTTCGCCGCCGGGGCGACCGGCTGGGCCAGGCGGCCGAGCACCGTCGGGCGGGCGATCAGGCGGTCGCGCAGCGGCATCCCCTCGGCCGCCTTCATCTCGGCGCGGGCGCGGGCGTTGATCTCGGCGATGTCGACCCCCTGCGGGCACACCTGGGTGCAGATGCCGCAGCCCGAGCAGTAGTCGAGCGACGCGTCCACGCTCTCGCCGGGCCGGCGGTAGCGCTCGCTCTGCGGGCCGGCGTACTTCGGGCCGGGGAAGAGCGGCGTCGCCGCCGCCACCGGGCAGAACGTCTCGCACACCGTGCACTTGACGCAGTTGTCCAGCGACCCACGGATATCGACCGTCATGCCGCCCTCTCCGCGAGCACCGCGTCGGCGGCGACGACACCCGAGGCCAGGGCAAGCCCGTTGCCCGACAGCTCCCGCCACGGGACGGCGCCGCGCAGGAGCGCGCCGACGGCGTGCACGTTCGGATGCACGACGCCGTCGTCCGGCCGCAGGGGCCGCATGTGCGCGTCGACACGGACGCCGACGCGGTCGATCGGGTGCTCGTGGAAGGCACCTTCCTCGTAGCGCACATCGCCCGGGTCGTCGGCGAGCGGCAGCCCCAGCACGGGCTCGTGCAGTCCGTCGCTGCCAAGCTCGATGCCACCGGTCATGAGCCCGCCCGTCGCCAGCACCACGGCGTCGGCGGGGAAGGTGCGCGTCCGCCCGGACACGCGCACGTCGAGCGACGTGACCCGGGCTCCATCGCGGGCGGCGCCGACGGCGGTCGAGCCCACGATGAGGCGCACGCGGGCGGTTCGCAGCTCGGCGAGCAGCGCCCGGTAGAGCCGGATGCCGGGCACGGACGGCGGCGCCGTCGGCACCTCGAACACCTCGGCGCCGAGCGCATCGGCAACGGCGGCCGCGACCTCGGCGTGGAGGTCGACGCCGAGCGCCGCAGGCAGGCCGATCCGGGCGGCCCCCGGGTCGCCGATGGCGGCCCGCAGCGCCGCCGTCACCCGCGACCGCTGGTCGCGCTGCTCGAGCGCGCGCGCGAGCCCGAGCGGCGAGGCGTCGGCATCGCCGCGGACGTCGACGTCGGCCTCGGCGGCGCGCGTCTCGACCGAGACCTCGCGCGACGCCGCCACGTTGGCCGCCACCAGCGCCGGGAAAAAGTCGCGCAGCGCGCGCACGCCGGCGAAGACGACCGCACCGCCGCCGCGCAGGTCGCCCGCCGCAACGGCCGCCGGCGCCATCGCCGTCGGACGGACGGCGCCGAGCGCCGTTGCCAGCAGCAGGTTCTCGCCGGCGCTTCCGCGCAGCCCGGCCGCCGGCAGCCGCCCGGCCAGCCAGCCGGCGGCGGCGGCGACCCGGTCACGGCCGAGCACCGAGTACGGATGGTCGGCGGGGAGCGCCGCGATCGCGTCGAGCGGCCGCATGACGAGGCCGGGCGTGTAGCCGAGCACGTCGATGGTCGCGCCGCCGAGCTGGAGCGAGCCCGCCCCGGTCGCGATCACGGTGACGGGCGCGCCGCCGTCGGCCAGGCGCAGCGCGCAGGCGAGGCCCGACAGCCCGGCGCCGACCACCAGCACCCTGCTCATGCCGGCAGGTGGTCGATGTCGAGAGCCCCGTGGAACATCCAGTCGTCGAGCCGCATCTGACGCGCCTGGCGGCCCTCGAGGATGGGCCAGCCGCCCTTCCAGCGCTCTTCGACGAACGCCCGCACCGCCGTGTTCGCGGCCGGCACGTCCATCAGGCCCGCACCCGTGAGCAGGCCGGCCGCGCGCGGGATGCAGAACCCGCCCTGGCACGGCCCCATCCCGAGCCGGGTCGCACGGCGCAGGTCGTCCAGGTTGTGCGTCGGGCGCGCCCGCGCGGCAGCGAGCAGGACGTCGCGGGTGACGAGCTCGCACTCGCACACGATCTGCTCGTCGTGCAGGTTGCCCTCGCGCTCGGCGAGGCGCTCGAGGACGGTCTGCGGGCGCCCGTCCTCGGACCCGGGCACGATCTCGTCGGCGGTGCGGCAGGGAGCGTCGACGCCGAGGTGCTCGCAGACGGCGTCGACCGTCACCTCGGCCATGCGCCGGAACGTCGTCAGCTTGCCGCCGGTGATGGTCATGAAGCCGGCGATGCCCTCGCGCTCGCGGTGGTCGAGGAGGGTGAAGCCGCGGCTCATCTGGCGTGTGCCCGATCCCGCCTGGTGCTCGCTGTAGAGCGGCCGCGTGCCCGACCACGCCCGCAGCGCCCGCGCCTCCCGGATGTGCGGGACCAGCTCTGCGCCCTCCTCGATCAGCTTGCGGACGTCGCCCCCGGGGATGCTGTGGTCGTCGGGATCCTCGACAGGCGTGTCCGTCGTCCCGATCACCGAGACCGTGTGGGCCGGGACGAGGATGTCGGAGTCGGTCGGGATGCGGCAGCGGTTGAGCACGGCATGGGCGAGGCGATGGTTGAGCGCGACCATGACGCCGCGCCCGCCGCGCACGTGCACCGTGCAGCGCGCCATGGCCGCCAGCCGCCCGGCCCAGGCGCCGGTCGCGCTCACCGTCATCTGCGCCCGCACCTCGGTCTCCGCGCCGGTGCGGGCGTCGCGCAGGCGCGCGCCGCAGACGCGGTCGCCCTCGAGGATCAGGCCGAGGACGTCGTGGTAGGTGAGCACCGTGCCGCCGTGACGGCGCACGTCCTCGGCGCAGGCGCCCACGAGCTTCCACGTGTCGACCGCGCCGTCGGGCACGACGAAGGCCCGCTGGATGCCGGGGTTCAGGCGCGGCTCGCGCCGCAGCGCCTCGGCCGGGTCGATCTCCTCCACGGGGATGCCGGCGTCGACGCACCCGACGCGGAACTGGTCGCCGAAGGCGGCGTCGTCCTGCGGAGTGCAGACGAAGAGGCCGCCCGTGTCCTCGACGCAGTGGGCCGCGATCCGGCGCAGGATGCGGTTCTCGTCGATGCACTCGCGGGCGGAGTGGGGATCCTTGACCGCGTAGCGGCCGCCGGAGTGGAGCAGGCCGTGGAAGCGGCCCGTCGTGCCCTCGGCCAGATCGTGACGCTCCGCCAGCACGACGCTCAGCCCGCGCAGGGCCGCGTCGCGCGCCACCCCGACGCCGGTCGCGCCCCCGCCGACGACCAACACCTGCGTCTCGATCACGGTTGAACCTTATGCCCGCGAGGGGCCGGCGGGAAGCGCCGGCCCCTCGTCTCTGCGGAGCGCGCCGCAGACTCGTTACTCCTCACCCTCCTGGCCCTCGGCGAAGCTGCCCTCCTCGTCCTTGTCGTGGGACTCCTCCTCCTGGCCTTCGGCGAAGCTGCCCCGCTTGGGATGGTCGGGGTGCTCTCCCTCCTGCCCCTCGGCGAAGTCGCCCTCGTGCTCGGAGGGCGGTTCGGTCTCCTCGCCGCGCGCGAAGTCGCCGTGGTCGGGACGCTCCTTCTCGGGATCAGGCATGGGCGTGTTCCTCGTGCTCGACCCAGTCGAAGGTGCGCGTCACCGCCTTCTTCCACATGTGGTACTCGCGGTCGCGGCGGTCGGCGTCCATCTTGGGCGTCCACTCGTGATCCTTGCCCCAGTTGGCGCGCAGGTCCTCGATCTCGCCCCAGAACCCGACCGCCAGGCCGGCGGCGTAGGCGGCGCCGAGCGACGTCGTCTCCGCCACCTTCGGCCGGATCACCGGCACGTCCAGGATGTCGGCCTGGAACTGCATCAGCAGGTCGTTCTGCACCATGCCGCCGTCGACCTTGAGCGACTCGAGCTCGACGCCGGAGTCGGCGTTCATCGCGTCCACGACCTCCTTGGTCTGGAACGCCGTCGCCTCGAGCACCGCCCGGGCCAGGTGGCCCTTGTTCACGTAGCGGGTGAGGCCCACGATCGCGCCGCGGGCATCGCTCTTCCAGTACGGCGCGAACAGGCCCGAGAACGCCGGCACGAAGTACGCGCCGCCGTTGTCGTCCACGGTCTTGGCCAGGTTCTCGATCTCCGGAGCATCCGAGAACAGGCCGATGTTGTCGCGCAGCCACTGCACCAGCGAACCGGTGACCGCGATCGCGCCCTCGAGGCAGTAGACCGCGGCCTGGTCGCCGATCTTGTAGCCGACGGTCGTCAAGAGGCCGTTCTTCGACTGCACCGCCTCGGTGCCCGTGTTCAGCAGGAGGAAGTTGCCGGTGCCGTAGGTGTTCTTGGCCTCGCCGACCGAGAAGCACGTCTGGCCGAACACGGCCGCCTGCTGGTCGCCCAGGATCCCGGCGACCGGGATGCCGTCGAGCACGCCCTTGGCCTTCCCGTACTCGATGCTCGACGACTTGATCTCGGGCATCATCGCCCGCGGAACGCCCATCGTGTCCAGGATCTCGTCGTCCCAGTCGAGCGTCTCCAGGTTCATCAGCATCGTGCGCGACGCGTTGGTCGGGTCGGTGACATGCACGCCGCCGTCCGGGCCGCCGGTCAGGTTCCACACGACCCAGCTGTCGATGTTGCCGAACACCAGGTCGCCGCTCTGCGCCTGCTCCTTCACGCCGGGCACGTTGTCGATGATCCAGCGGATCTTCGGGCCGGAGAAGTAGGTGGCCAGCGGAAGACCCACCTTCTGGCGGAACCGGTCCTGCCCGCCGTCCTTGGCGAGCTCGTTGCAGATGCGGTCGGTGCGCGTGTCCTGCCACACGATCGCGTTGTGCACCGGCGTGCCGGTCTTCTTGTTCCACACGACCGTCGTCTCGCGCTGGTTGGTCACGCCGACCGCAGCCAGGTCGGCGGTGGTCAGGTCGCCCTTGGAGAGCGCGCCCTTGACCACCTCCTGCGTCCGATCCCAGATCTCCGTCGGCGAATGCTCCACCCAGCCGGGCTGCGGGAAGATCTGCTCGTGCTCCTTCTGATCGACCGACACGACCTGGCCCCCATGGTCGAACACCATGCACCGGGTGCTCGTCGTGCCCTGGTCGATCGCTGCGACGTACTTCGACATCGGTTGGGCCTCCTAGTGCGGGATGGGGAACAGCGCGTGATGCAGGATGCCACCCAGCAGACCGCCGATCAGCGGCCCCACCACCGGCACCCACGAATACTGCCAGTCCGACGTTCCCTTGCCCGGGATCGGCATGAGTGCATGCATGATGCGCGGACCGAGGTCACGGGTCGGGTTGATGGCGTATCCGGTCGGGCCGCCGAGCGAGAGGCCGATGCCGACGACGATCAGGGCGACGAAAAGGACGCCCGTGCCGCTCTGTGCGACTCCGGAGTTGCCGGTCACTGCGAAGATGCCGAACACCAGCACGAACGTGCCGATGATCTCGGTGACGAGGTTCCACCCGTAGTTGCGCACGGCCGGGCCGGTCGAGAACACCGCCAGCTTGAGGCCGGGATCCTCGGTGTCCTTCCAGTGCAGGTAGTAGGCGAGATAGACGAGCCCTGCGCCGATCATCGCGCCCACCAGCTGGCCCGCGAAGTAGATCGGGATCTTGTCGCCGAAGCTGGAGGTGAAACCGCCGTTCGCCCACACCCCGAGCGTCACCGCCGGGTTGAGATGAGCGCCGCCGTAGTCGGCGACCGACGCGGCGCCGACCATGACGCCGAGACCCCACCCGAACGTGATCACGATCCAGCCCGAGTTCTGGGCCTTCGAATGTGCCAGCAGCACGCCGGCGACGACACCGCAACCCAGCAGGATCAGCAGCGCCGTGCCGACCATCTCGGGCAGGAAGACCGAACCGCTGTTGAACGTCAGGACGGTCACGTCGACGCTCCTTCGCGGTCAGCCATCGGGTCGAAAACGTACATGCGCCCTCCTCCCATCTTCGGGATCGAGCCCGCCGACGAGGACAGGCCCCTAGACATGAACGTGATTCGGCATCACCGAACTCTGGCCGACCGTGACGGTACTCGACCGCCGGGGCTTTGTCAACTTCGTCACAGCGAGCGCGCAAACCCGCATCACTGCGTCCAATTCGGCACCCCGCCGGGATCCCCGGACGGATGCGACGGCCTGGGTTATGGTTGTGGGCGTGCCGCCCACCGCCGACCACCGTCGGGACGCGAGCCACGGGCCGGCCCGGCGCCCGGGGTGGACGTGATCCGGCGCTCGGAGGGGCTCCTCACCGCCCTCTCCTCGGTGCGCGTGCTCGCCGTGCCGGTCGTGATGGCGCTCGTGCTCGCGAACAGCGGGCGCGGCGTCGACGTCGCCGCCGCCGCGCTGTTCACGGGGGCCGCCCTCACCGACACGCTGGACGGCTACCTCGCCCGCCGCTGGTCGCTCGAGAGCACCCTCGGGTCGTTCCTCGACACGACGGCCGACAAGCTGCTCACGTCGGGGACGCTGGTCGCGCTCGTCTCGGTCGGACGCGCCTCCGCGTGGGTCGCGACGATCATCATCGGCCGCGAGCTCCTGATCATGGGCCTGCGCGGGCTGGTGGCCGCCGACGGCGTGGTCATGAAGCCGTCGATCTGGGGCAAGCTGAAGACGAACACGCAGTTCATCGCCATCCTGCTCGCCATCGTCGGGCCGGCGACGAGTCTCGGGCCCCTGCGCCTGTACGACTGGGCGCTCATCGCGGCCGCCCTGATCACGGTGGCGTCCGCGGTCGAGTACCTGGTGCGGTTCTCGGACTCGCTCACCGGGGCGGCGTCGGGCACCGAGACATGACGCCCGTCCTCGTCACCGGCGCGACCGGGTTCGTCGGCGGCGGCATCGCCCGGCGCCTGCTGGCGGACGGGCGCGACGTGCGCGCGCTCACGCGCCGGCCGGGCGACGCGGGGGCGCTGGCGGCGCTCGGGATCGAGGTCGTGGGCGGAGACGTGCTCGACGCCGCGTCGGTGGAGCGGGCCGCCCAGGGGTGCGAGGTCGTGTACCACGCCGCCGGGATGAACGGGTTCTGCTTTCCCGACCCGGGCCCGATGCGGGCGGCAAACGTGACCGGCACCGGCACCGTGGTCGAGGCGTGCGCCCGGGCGGGCGTGCGCCGGATCGTGTACACGTCCTCCGCGGCGGCGATCGGCGAGGCGGCCGGCGTCGTCGCCACGGAGGACACCCCCCACCGGGGCTGGTTCCTGTCCGAGTACGAGCGCTCCAAGCACGACGCCGAGCGGGTCGCGCTCGAGTCCGCCGGCAGGCACGGCATCGAGCTCGTGTGCGTGAGCCCGGCGTCCGTGCAAGGCCCCGGCCGCACCGGTGGGACGGCCCGGCTGATCCTCGACTACGCCAACGGGCGCCTGCGGGCGCTGGTGCGGTCGCGGTTCAGCCTGGTCGACATCGACGACTGCAGCGCCGGCCACGTGTTGGCGGAGAAGCACGGGCAGGCGGGGCGCCGGTACCTGCTCTCCGGCGTCTGCGTGACCACGGAGGAGGCGATCGCGACCCTCCGGCGGCTCACCGGGATCGAGCGGCGCACGGTCATGCTGCCACGGATCGCGGCACTCGCCGCGGGGACGGCCACGGGCCGGATCGCACGCGCACGCGGGCGGCGCCCGAAGCTCTGCCGCGAGATGGTGGCGACGCTCCTGCACGGGCACGCCTACGACGGATCGCGGGCCACGGCGGAGCTCGGCCTCACGTACCGGCCCTTCGACGACATGGTGCGGCGGACGCTTTCGTGGTACGTCGACCAGGGCATGGTGCCCGCCGGCGCGGACGGCCCGTCCCGGCCCGCTTGACACGCATCCAGGCGCTGCGGTATTGTCCTGAATGTTGTTCGGCATTGTCGAACTCTGGCCAAAGTGTTCCGATGACGCCGAACCGTCGGCGAGCGCAGCGAGGGAGATCCGGATCGACACGCGACTGCCCAGACGCACGGAGCTCGGTGCTCCGGCGCTCGGGCGCGCAGCGTTCGTGACCGGCCGAGCCTCCCCGCCCGCGCCGCCGTTCACGCGGACCCGCGGGCCCGCGGCGACACCGGCCCCACGATCAGGAGGGATGGCTCGACCATGAGCACGCAAGCCGCAGTCGTCAAGAAGTTCATCAACGATCCCGAGACGGTGGTGCCGGACGCCCTCGCAGGCGTGGCCGTCGCGCACGCCGGCCTCGTCCGGGTCGATCTCGCCAACCAGCTGGTGATCCGGGCGGACGCGCCGGTGTCGGGCAAGGTCGGGCTGGTTTCCGGCGGCGGCTCGGGCCACGAGCCGCTGCACGGCGGCTTCGTCGGCCCGGGCATGCTCGACGCCGCCTGCGCCGGAGCCGTCTTCACCTCCCCGGTGCCCGACCAGATGGCCGAGGCCACGAAGGCCGTGGACGGCGGCGCCGGAGTGCTGCACATCGTCAAGAACTACACGGGCGACGTGCTCAACTTCAAGCTCGCCGCCGAGCTGGCCGAGGACGACGGCATCGAGGTGCAGTCGGTCGTGCTCGACGACGACGTCGCAGTCCAGGACAGCCTCTACACCGCCGGGCGCCGCGGGACGGGCGCCACCGTCCTGGCCGAGAAGATGGCCGGCGCGAAGGCCGAGGCGGGCGGGTCGCTGGCCGAGGTGGCCGGCATCTGCCGCAAGGTGAACGAGCAGGGCCGCTCCTTCGGCGTCGCGCTGACGTCGTGCGCGACCCCGAGCTCGGGCACGCCGATCTTCGACCTCGGCGCAGACGAGATCGAGGTCGGCGTCGGCATCCACGGCGAGCCGGGCCGGCGGCGGGAGAAGATGAAGCCCGCGTCCGAGATCGCCGAGGAGATGCTCGAGCCGATCGTGAGCGACCTCAAGCTCACGAAGGGCGAGTCGGTGCTCGCGTTCGTGAACGGCCTGGGCGGCACGCCGCTGATCGAGCTCTACCTGCTCTTCAACGAGGTCGTGAAGGGCCTCGGCGAGCGCGGGATCAGCATCGACCGCAGCCTGGTCGGCAACTACATCACGAGCCTCGAGATGGCGGGGAGCTCGATCACGCTCCTGCGGCTCGATGACGAGCTCGCCGGTCTGTGGGATGCTCCCGTCAAGACCGCCGGGCTGCGCTGGGGCGCTTAACGACACAGGAGGGGCGACGTGAACACCGAGACCGTGACCCGTTGGATGAAGGCCTGCGCCGCGTCGATCGCGGAGCAGCGTGACTACCTCACCCAGCTCGACGCGGCCATCGGCGATGCCGATCACGGCGCCAACATGACTCGCGGGTTCAACGCTGTCGAGGCCAAGCTGGACGGCCTCGACAGCGCCACCCCGCCGGGGCGGGCGCTCATGCAGGCGGGCTCGACGCTCGTGTCGACCGTCGGCGGCGCCAGCGGCCCGCTCTGGGGCTCGGGCCTGCGCCGGGCCGGCAAGGCGCTCGGCGATGCCGAGACGTTCGAGGCGCCCGAGCTCGTCGCGGCGCTCGAGGCGGCGCTTGCGGGCATCGTCGAGCTCGGCGCCGCGGAGCCCGGAGACAAGACGATCGTGGATGCGCTCGGCCCGGCCGTGTCCGCGATGCGCGCCGCCGTCGACGCGGGCCGGCCGCTCGCCGACGCGGCCGCCGCCGGCCTGGCGGCCGCCGAGGAGGGCATGCGCGCGACGATCCCCATGCAGGCGCGGAAGGGCCGGGCCTCGTACCTCGGCGAACGCTCCGTGGGTCACCAGGACCCGGGAGCCACGTCGACCACCCTGATGCTGGCGGCGCTCGAACGTACGGTGGCGGAGGAATCGTGACTCGTCAGGTCGTCCGCGGCACGCCGGCGTCGCCGGGGGCCGCGATCGGCCCCGCATGGACCAGATCGGAGGCGGTCGAGACCGACGCGGGCGGACCGCCGGAGACGGAGGCTGAGCGCGCCCGGCACGGGCTGGAGCTGGCCGCCGAAGAGCTGGGCGGACTGGCCGCCGCGCTGCGCGCCGAGGGCCACGCCGGCGACGCCGAGATCGTCGAGGCGAACCAACTGATGGCGCAGGACCCGACGCTGCTCGAGGCCGCGGCACGGGAGGCGCTGGACGGAGCGCCCGCGCCGGAGGCGATCGCGCGTGCGATCGAGCCGCACGCCCAGGCGCTGGCGGAGCTGGAGGACCCGCTCCTGGCCGAGCGGGCCGCCGACCTGCGCGCGATCGCGCGCCGCGCCGGCGATCTGAGCGTGGGCGCGTCGAGCGAGCCGCCGGAAGGGTCGGTCGTCGTCGCCGACGACCTCGGCCCCGGCGAGGTGGCGGCCTGGAGCGGCAAGCTGGCCGCCATCGTCCTCTCCGGCAGCGGCACGACCGCCCATGCCGCCATCGTCGCCCGGTCGCTCGGCATCCCGCTCGTCACGGGCACCGGCC
Source organism: uncultured Actinomycetes bacterium (assembly GCA_963843705.1). Taxonomy (GTDB): domain Bacteria; phylum Actinomycetota; class Thermoleophilia; order Gaiellales; family JAICJC01; genus JAICJC01. The sequence goes on along the minus strand of CAWJLQ010000001.1, from coordinate 280,276 downwards.
TCGCCGTGCACGGGATCGGCGACGGCGACGAGGTCGGCGTCGACGCCGACCGGGGAATGGTCTGGGTGCTCCCCGACGCCACGACCCGCGACCGCCTCAACGACCGCGCCCGGCGGCTGGCCGAGCAGGCCGAGCGTGACCGCCGCGACCGCCGCCGGCCGGCGCGCACCGCCGACGGACGCCGCATCCGCCTGCTGGCGAACGCGGGCACGACGGCCGAGGTCACGGCCGCCCTCGAGGCGGGCGCCGAGGGTATCGGGCTCCTGCGCAGCGAGCTCTCCTTCCTCGAGGTCGCGGACTGGCCGGCCGAGCAGCAGCACGCCGAGGTGCTGGCGCCGATGCTCGAGCCGCTGGGCACGCGGATCGCGACGGTGCGCACGCTCGACTTCGGCGGCGACAAGACGCCGCCGTTCCTGCGCGAGCAGGCGGGCGGCGGGCCGCTCGGTCCGCGCGGAATCCGCCTCGCACTGGCGGCGCCGAACGGCGTCGCCCCGCAGCTGCGCGCGCTCTTCCGCGTCGCCGGCGACGCCGTGGTGCGCGTGCTGGTGCCGATGGTGACCGAGGCCAAGGAGATCGAGGCGGTGCGCGAGATCGCCCTCGCGGCCCGCGACGCGGTGACGCCGGGAGCGCCCGACCCGCTCGTCGGGGCGATGATCGAGGTGCCCGCGGCGGCGCTGATGGCGCGCACGATCGCCTCCGCCTGCGACTTCCTCTCGATCGGGACGAACGACCTCACGCAGTACACGCTGGCCGCCGACCGCCAGAACCCCGGAATCGGCGCCGTGGCCCACCATCCCGCCGTCCTGCGGCTGATCGCACGCACCATCTCGGCCGCGCATGCGGCCGGGATCCTCGTGGACGTGTGCGGGGAGGCGGCCGGCGATCCCGAGCTCCTGCCGCTGCTCGTGGCGCTCGGCGTCGACGAGCTGAGCGTTTCCCCCGCCCGCGTCGCGCAGACCCGCCGGTACGTCCGCAGCCTCACCACCCAGCGCGCGAAGGCGGCGCTCGTCGACGCGCTCGCGGCGCGCACGGCCGAGGGAGTCGCGCGGGCCGCCCGCGGCGCCCTGGACGACGGCCTACTCGAGCGTCTCGAGGAGTCCGGCGATGACGTCGAGCGCGTCTGAGCCGCCCGGCCCGCCGGTCACGACCTCAACGGCCGACCCGCCCTCGGCGCCGAGCGCGAGCACCTGCAGGATGCTGGCCGCGTTCGCCGACTTGCCGTTCGCGTGCAGCGTGACCGTCGCGTCGAGCGCCGCCGCGCTGCGCACGAGATTCCCCGCCGGCCGCGCGTGCAGGGGCACACCGGCGGGAAGGACGACCGTGCGCCGGTGCTCAGAGCTTTCCGACAACCCGGGCCTCCTCGGCCGCCGCAGCGGCCGTCTCGAGGTCGGCGCCCGTCGCGGCCAGCACCGCCGCCGCAACGGCGCCCTCGACGAGCGGCGCGTCGGCCAGCCGCACGTCGACGCCCTCCGCGTCGTCCCCCGCCATGACCGCCCGCACCGCCAGCACCGCGCTGCCGATGTCCATCAGCACGAGGACGCCGTCGCCGCTGTCGGCCGACCGGATCGCGGCCGCGATCCGGTCGGGATCCGTGCCGAGGTCGCCCGCGGCGGTACCTCCCGCCGGGACGACGCGCACGTCCTCGCCGCTGACCTGGCCGACGAGCTCTGCGAGCCCTTCTGCGAGCGCCGCGGAGTGGGAGACCAATACAATCCCGATCACCGCTCGTCTCCATTCATACAACGGTCGATCCTACAATGTCGAACCGGGTTCGGCAAGAGCGGCTCCTAAGCCATGGGGATCCAGTCCATCGAACGTGCCTCGGCCATCCTGCGGGCGCTCGCGAGCGGCCCGCGCCGGCTGGGCGTCTCCGATCTCTCGGACCGGCTGGGGCTGGCCAAGGGCACGACGCACGGCCTCCTGCGAACGCTGCAGGCTGAGGGCCTCGTCGAGCAGGACCCCGAGACCGGCAAGTACCAGCTGGGTGCCGCGCTGCTGCAGCTCGCGAACAGCTACCTGGATGTGAACGAGCTGCGGTCGCGCTCGATCGCATGGTCGGACCGGCTGGCCTCGGGGAGCGGCGAGGCCGTCCGCGTCGGCGCCCTGCACGGCAACGGCGTGATCGTGGTCCACCACGTCTTCCGCATGGACAACAGCCTCCAGATCCCCGAGGTCGGCGCGCACCTGCCGCTGCACGCGACCGCCCTCGGCAAGGCGATTCTGGCGCACCATCCGGCGGTGGCTGACGGCCTGCTCGCCGGCGGCGTCAGCCGGCTCACCCACGCCACGGTCGTGTCGCCAGCGGCGGTGCGCAGGATGCTCGAGGACGTGCGCGAGAAGGGCTGGGCGGCGGAGCGGGAGGAGGCGATCATCGGCGAGGCCTCGATCGCGAGCCCCGTGTTCGACCGGGGCGGCGGCGCCGCCGGCGCCATCGGGATCGTCGGCCCGGTGGAACGCCTCTACGCCAAGCGCCAGCCGCGGCCGGCGCTGATCGGCAACGTGCGTGAGGCCGCCCGGGCGATCTCTCGCGAGCTCGGCGCCGCGCCCTGGTAGCGCGTCACCGGCCGCGGGCGCGCGCGTCGGACGGCCGCGGCTCGAGGCTGACGGCGACGGCCGCCCACAGGACGAACACCGGCGCGATCGCCAGCAGGTACGCCGGGCCGCCCGCGGAGACGGCGGGGAAGGCCACCCAGAACGCCATCACGCCGATCAGCCAGCGAGAGCACATACGTCGACGATACGAGCCGCCCGTGCCCGCGGCAAGCCTCAGAAGCCCAGCGTCTCGGGCACCAGGACGACCCTGATCCGCCCGCGCGGCTCGCGGTGGATCACGAGCACCTTGGCGAGCAGCGTCCCCGGATAGCCGGCGGCCTGCATGCGCGCGTGCTCGCGCGGGAGGGAATACTCGCGCAGGCGGCGCATCCCCTCCTCCTCGTCGCGGACAAGCTTGTGGTGGCCGACGACGAGGATCACGCTGCCGGCGGCGTGGGCGTACGCGCCCAGCTGGCTGCCGGACCCGGAGCCGACGATGACGACGCCGTCGTCGGTGAGCGCATGCGCGCTGCCGACGATGTGGTCCGGGGCCGCTCCCAGCTTGCGCCGTTCGCGATCCTGGGTCTCGCGGTCGAGCGCGTTCAACCTCGCGCGCACCGAGTCGTAGCGTCCCGACCCGTCCAGCTCGGCCGTGATGCCGAGCGCGCGCAGCGTCTCCGAGAGGGCCGTGTGCACCTCCGCGCCCTCCGGGATGGCGTCGAGCACGCGGCGGCGGGCGTCGGCGCCGTCGGCGGCCACCTCGGCCCGGAACCCGCGCGCACGCAGCGCCCCGGCGACGCGCTCCAAGCGCGCCACGTCGGCCGGCCGCTCGAACTCGGGGTTGGGGCCGCCGGGGTCGGGCAGGACCGCGCTCACGCGCCCACGGCGAGCGGCAACCGCTCGGGATCGGCCGCGGCGACCACGCCCCGGAACCAGTCGGCGCGCGCCGGCGCCACCCAGACGGCGGAGTCGCCCAGCGCGATCCGCTCCGCCCGTCCCTCGTACACCAGCTCGAGCATCGCCCCCTCGGCCGCCGCCCGGTCGGGCGCGTCGTTGCCCGCCGTCATGAGCTCGGCGATCTCCTGGGTGGTCAGGCCGTCCGGGTACGCGGCGACGAGCTCGCCGGGATCCTCCGGTGCGGCCCGCCGTGTCAGCGACGGATCGAGGTTCGCGATCAGGACGTCGTAGGCCGCGACCGGCTGGAAGCCCCCGGCGACAAGGCGCAGTCCGTCGCGCTCGAACGCCACGGACGAGGCGGTGAACCGCACGGGGCCGTCGGTGGCGGCGGTCTTGCCCTGCAGCTCGGCGGCGCTGCCGGAGGCGGTGCGGGTCTCGGCCCGGTCGCGCTCGTAGGCGGCGGTCGTCTCCGGCGCGTCCAGGTGGTCGCGCACGGCGGACGCCTCGAGGCCGGTGGCCGCGGCGACGACGGCCGCGACCGCGGCGTCGTCATCCATGACCAGCGGCGTCGTGAACTGGCCGAGCTGGAGGGCGCGGAGCGCCGCCCACTCGCTGCCCGGAAGCAGGATGCGGGCCGCTTCGACGGCGCGGCAGGCGCGAGCGGTCGCCGACACGCGCGCCTTCGGCCGGGGCGAGAACGGCATCCCGTAGCGGCGGAAGCGGGCCTGGCCGCGCGCGGCGCGCAGCGGGGTGTATCCGCGATCGACGTACTGCCGGGCGCTCTCGGTGAGCCCGATCATGACGAGCCGCCAGTCGAGCTGGGCGCCGTAGCGCCAGTCGATCACGCGCAGGGCCGGAATCTCCGAGTAGGCCCAGGGACAGCCCGGATCGGTGTAGAGCGTGGTTCGGATCTGACCCGGCATGGCTGCCCCTCTCTGGTGGTGCGGACGATACTTGCGCGAGCGACGATTGCGCACTCAAGAATACCACCGCAGTCGGTGCGGCAAACCCGATCCGGATGCCGGCGCCCCGGGGGCACGCGACGTTTGCGGCGACGCCGCGGCGGGTGTAGCCTGGACGATTGATGCCTGCTGTCATCGGCTCGACAGCTCGGCGCGCACCAGGGCGGGCAGCCGAGGTCGGTCTCGCTGCGGCGGCGCTGGCCGTCGCCGCCGTCACCGTCGTGGCGGTCGGCGCGACCAGCAACGTCGCCCGCGAGTACTGGGTCGAGGCGGCGGTCTGGGGGGCCGGCCTCATCGTGGCGCTCGCCGCCGCCGTCGTCGTCGCGGCGCGGCTGCTCGAGCAGCGCGAGCGCGCCCGTTCCCTCACCCGTCTGCAGGCGACGGTCGGCCACGCGCTGGCCGAGGCCGGCACGCTGGAGGAGACCACCAGGGCGATGCTGCGGGCGCTGGGCGAGGCCCTGGACGTCGGGCTCGCCGTCGCATGGCGCAGCGACGACCGGGATGAGCGGCTCCGCTACGTCGGCCAGTGGTCGGCGCCGCAGGTGGATGCGGAGGCCTTCCGGATCGACTCCGAGCGCGCGGCGTTCGAGCGCGGGGAGGGCGCACTCGGAGACGTGTGGGCGCACGGCGCACCGCGGGCCGGGCGCATCTCGCGAGGCGGCTTCCGCCGCCAGGCCCTGCTCCAGGGCCTGGGGCTCGACGCCGTCATCTACGTCCCGATCGTGCAGCGGGGGCGGGTGACGGGCGTGGTCGAGTGCTTCACCGGCGACATCGCGCCCGTCGACGGCCACATGCTCGACGTCATCGCCCAGATCGGCTCGCAGATCGGGGTCGCCTACGAGCGGGCGGAGCGGGCGCGCCAGTTCGAGGAGTCCGAGGAGCGGCGCCGGTTCGTGCTGGGAGCGCTCCTGCGAGCCGAGGAGGACGCCCGCGCCCAGTTCGCGAGCGACCTGCACGACGACACGATCCAGGTCATGGTGGCCGCTCAGATGGCCATCGAGCGGCTCGAGCGCGCGCTCACGCGGGGCGACACCGAGCGCACCGCGCACGCGGTGGCGTCCGCGCGCAAGACGCTGCAGGAGGCGACCGAGCGCGCCCGCCACCTGATGTTCCAGCTCCGCCCCGCGGTGCTGGCCGAGCGCGGGCTGGCCGCTGCGGCCGAGGCGCTGCTGGCCGACGCCGCGACCGCCTCGGGCTTCGAGTACGAGCTGACCGCCCGGGTGGGGCGCTATCCGCGGCCGCTCGAGAACCTGTGCTATCGCATCCTGCAGGAGGCGATCGCGAACGTCCGCAAGCACGCGCGCGCCGGCGCTGTCACGGTGAGCCTGATCCAGGACGGCGGCGACATCCTGTGCGAGATCGCCGACGACGGCGTCGGCTTCGACCTGGCCGGCGCGCTCGACCGCAACCGGATGCGCCTCCACCTGGGGCTCGAGTCGATCCGCGAGCGCGTGAGCGTGGCCGGGGGCACGCTCGACATCCGCACCGCTCCGGGGGAGGGGGCGACGTTCACGTTCAGCTTCCCGCTCTCGGCCGCGGCCGAGCAGCCCGCCGGGGCACCCGCCACCGAGCCGGTCGCGGCCGGCCCGGGCTAGCCGACCAGCTCGCGCGCAGCCCTCTCGCCGCTGCGCACGGCGCCGTCGATGTAGCCCTGCTGTGCGGTGTCCGTGTGCTCGCCGGCGAAGTGCACCCCGCCCTCGCGGCCGGCCCGCACGCGCGGGCCGAAGCGCGTGTACTGGCCGACGAGGAACGCGGCGTACGACCCGCGTGACCACGGATCGTGCACCCACGCGTCCAGGTGCGCCCGGCCGGTGAAGTCGCGTTCGAGGTGCGGATAGCAGGTCGCGAGTGCCGCCACCGTCCCCCGCGCCGCCGCCACCGGCGCCGGCGCGTGGCCGCGGTCGGTCGGGTATGTGGCGCCGCGCCCGCCGCCGGTGTACACGACCAGGATCCCGGCCTGGCCGGGCTGGTTCACCGTCGTATCCCAGGTGTCGCCGGGGATCGCGTCGGTCTCGACGTAGCCGTCGTACCCGTCGGCCCGCCATGTCCTGCGGGCGAACTGCAGCGTGAGCTTCGCGTTCGTGGCCATGCCCAGCTCGCGGATGGCGGCGTCCTTGCGGGCCGAGAAGCCGGCCGCACGCCGTTCGACCTCGCGCAGCGTCGTGAACGGCAGCGCGAGCACGACGCGGTCGGCACGAACATCGCGTGCGCGGCCGGGGTTGTGGTCGAACGAGCACGTGTAGGCGCCGTCGGCGTCGCGGCGCAGGCCGACCAGCGGCATGCCCAGCCGCACCGCGCCGGCAGGCAGCCGCGCCGCCAGCCGGGCCGCGATCTGATCGGCGCCCCCGCGCACCTTGAAGCGCTCGTCCGAGCTGCCGTACAGCGCCAGCGGCCGCCGCGGCGACTCCCCCAGCTGGCCGATCACGGCGAGCGCGCTCCCGGCCGTGATGTCGACCCCGTCCTCCGCGCAGTAGGCCTCGCCGATCAGGCGGCCGAGCTGGGAGCCGCGGCCGCCCGGGACGCGCGCGTCGATCCAGTCGGCGGCCGACATGTCGTCGAGCTCGCGGGCGGCCCGCGGCGACCTCGCCGCCCTCCGCACGTCGCGCTGAAGCGCGGGGTACACGACGGCGAAGTCGTCGCATGCGCGCGCGAAGGGGTAGCGCCGGCCCGCGAACCGGAACAGGTTCGAGCGCAGCCCGCCCGGCGTCTCGGCGTAGGTGTCGTCGAGGCTCAGCCCGAGCTCGGCGACGAGCGCCCGGACGGCACGGTGGCCCGTGTCGATCGCCTCGCCGCCCTGCTCGACGATCTGACCGCCGGCGAAGTAGCCGCGCAGCGTCCGGGTGCGCCCGCCGACACGGCCGGACGCCTCGTAGACGGTGCTCGGGATGCCGTGCTGCGCCAGCCGGTGGGCGCAGACGAGGCCGGCCACGCCGGCGCCCACGATCACGATCCGCCCCGGTGCCGCGGTCCGGCGGACGGACGGCCGGCACGCGGCCGCGCCAAGTCCCACGCCCACGCCGGCCGCGGCCCGAACGAGCAGCGTACGACGGGTCGTGCGGGGCTCGCCGGCGGGCGCGGTCATCGTTCCCGATGATACGGGCGGGACGGCGGGCGTTTGACAGCCCGGCAGCGGGGCTGATACGCATCCGGTATGCCGAACGCGCCCCGCCGCACCCGAGCGAGCGCGACCGAGGACACGGCCGTCACCGAACCGACGGACGCCGCCGCCTCGGATCCCGTGGCCCGCGCCTGGGGGATCGCGCTGCTCGCAGCGGCGATCGGCGCGGTCGTCGGGATGCTGTTCCTGCACTACCGCAACCCGCCCGCGATCGGGCCGGCGACCGGCTTCGGCGTGTTCGCCGCCGTCCTCCTGCTGGCCGCCGCGAGCGAGCGCGTCCTCGAGGGCGTGAGCCACTTCGTGCCACTCGGAGGCGACACCCGCGCGCACCCGTCGCTCCGGCCCGCCAGGGCGGCGGTGATGCTCGGACTTGCTTGCGCGCTCGCGATGGCCGCGTGCGGCTACTTCGGCCTGGGCGTCCTGCACGCCTTCGGGGACACCGGCTCGCCGCGCTACATCGACGTGATCGTCACGGGGCTCGGCATCGGCGCCCTCACCAAGCCGCTGCACGACCTGGTTGTGATCCTCGAGCACGCCGCCAGGCGCCGCTCGGCGCCGGACTGATGGATCCGCGACCGCCGCTGCCCCCGTTCACCGAGGAGACCGCCCGCCGCAAGGTGCAGGCGGCCGAGGACGCCTGGAACACGTGCGACCCCGAGCGGGTCGCGCTTGCCTACACGCCGGACTCGGAGTGGCGGAACCGCGCCGAGTTCTTCCAGGGCCGCGACGCGATCGTCGAGTTCCTGCGCCGCAAGTGGGCGAAGGAGCGCTCCTACCGCCTGCGCAAGGAGCTGTGGTGCTTCGCCGGCAACCGCATCTCGGTGCGGTTCGAGTACGAGAGCCACGACCCGGCCGGACGGTGGTGGCGCAGCCACGGCAACGAGCACTGGGAGTTCGACGAGCTCGGCTACATGCGCCGCCGCGACGCGAGCATCAACGACTACCTGATCGACGAGTCCGAGCGCCGCATCTGGGTCGACCGCCCGTCGCCGTACCGGCCGTAGCGGCCGCTAGCCGAACGTGAACGAGTAGAGCACGGTGCCCGCCGGCACGGCCACGTCGAGCAGGTGCGGACCCGCCGCCCGGAGGTGCGCCAGCCGGTAGAGGTCGTCGTCGGGGACGCGGACGGACGGGCGGCCGCGGCCGTCCACCGAGACGCGGAGGGCGACCGGACCGGACGCGGGCGGCGCGGCCACGACGTAGATGCGCGGCGCGGCGTAGGCGAACAGCAGGTGCGCCCGCGCGCCGGCCACGATCCGGTGCACGCCGACCGTCCAGTGGCCCTCCAGCGCGACGCGGTTCGGCGGCGGCCGGGCCGGCGTTCCGTAGTCGAAGTCCACGCCCTTGGCGATGTGCTGGACGTACCCGGCGGCCCGGTAGGTGCCGAGGTACGTCTCGGGCGTGCCGACGCGCGCCGACGGAGCGATCGCCCCGACGGCGTGCGCCGCCGGGCCCCTCGCACGCTCGCCCAGGAGGGTGCGGATGTCGTCCTGCGTCTGGGCGTACCCGCCTTCGCCGAAGTGGGCGTCGCGCACGTCGCCGTTGCGGTCGATCAGGTAGTCCGCCGGCCAGTACTGATTCGCCCATGCATTCCAGGTCTCGTAGCCGTCATCGACCGCGACGGGGTAGTGGATGCCGTGCTCGCGCACGGCCCGCTCGACGTTCGCCACCACGTGCTCGAACGCGAACTCGGGTGTGTGCACGCCCACGATGACGAGACCGTCGCGGTGGTAGCGGGCATACCAGGCCTTCAGGTAGGGCAGGGTGCGGATGCAGTTGATGCAGGAGTAGGTCCAGAAGTCGACCAGCACGACCTTCCCGCGCAGCCGGCGGAGGGTGAGCGGACGCGAGCCGGGCGTGTTGATCCACTTCGTGATTCCGGCGAAGCCCGGCGCCCGCCCGTAATTGCGCAGGGTGTCCGGCGTGCTCCCGGCCGCGACGGCAGCGGGCGCGTTCCGCCCGTTCGCGGTCAGCCGGCGCAGGTCGCCGGCGACACGGCGCGACCGCTCGACGCCCTGGATCGCCGACACGTAGCCCGGCGCGCTGGCGGCGAGCCGGATGGGGATGTCCGTGGTGAACAGGAACGCCGCCGCGACCAGCACGCCGCCGGCAACGCGGCGCACCGCCGCCCCGCCCCGGCGCACGCGGGCGATCCCGCCCGAGGCGCGGTGGCCGAGCAGCGCCAGCGCGAAGACGGGAAGCGTCGCCCCGGCCGAGTAGGCGATCGTGATCAGGACGAGCTCGAGGGAGATCCGCCGCTCGGCGCTGAGCGCGCTCACGGCCGCCAGGATCGGCCCGGCACAGGGCGTCCAGACGAGGGCGAGGCCGGCTCCGAGCGCCACGCCCGACCAGAAGCCGTCGCCGGTCGAGAGGCGGCTGCCCGCGCGGGCCGCGAGGGGGCGGAAGACGCGGCCGGCGGCCTCGCCAAGCGCGGGCACGAGCAGGCCGGCGCCCGCCACCGCCAGCAGCGCGATGGCGGCGTCGCGGAGCGCGTCCTGGGGCAGCCCGAGCGCCTCCAGGAGGCGCGACGCCAGCAGCGTGAAGCAGACGAACGCAACCGCGAGCCCGGCGGCGATCCCGAGCGGCCGGCGGCGGCCGCCCGTCGCCGACGCCGCGGCCACCACGGGCAGCACCGGGAGCACGCACGGCGACAGGAACGTCGCCAGCCCGGCGACGGCGGCCACCGCGATCAGCGTCACCTCCATGTGCAAGGTATACGCCGCGGCGAGCTGCGGCCGGCCCGGCCGCAAGGATTCTGCAAGAACTACCGGGAGGCGATCTTCTTGACCGCCGCCCGCGCCCGGGCCGCCTTCACGCTGGCGGTCAGCGTCTCGACGTCGTAGGCGCCGTAGTGCCGGCGGCCGTTGACGAAGAACGTCGGCGTCCCCGAGACGCCGGAGAGGTCGGCCCCGTCGACGTCCTCGGAGATCCGCGCCCGCCCGCCGTGCTTGCGGAGGTCGTGCTCGAACCGCTCGACGTCCAGGCCCAGCTCGCCGGCGTAGCCGACCAGGTCGGGCACGAGCAGGGCATCCTGGCGGCCGAGCACGAGATCGTGGAACTCCCAGAAGGCGCCCTGCGCGGCCGCCGCCTCGCTGGCCTCCGCCGCCTGCTGCGCCTGCGGGTGCACGTCGTTCAGCGGCAGGTGCCGCCACACGTAGCGCAGGTCGCCGAAGTCGGCCAGAAGCTCACGGATGACCGGCTCGGCCTGTCCGCAGTAGGGGCACTCGAGGTCGCCGTACTCGACCAGCGTCACCGGCGCATGCACCGGGCCGCGGATGTGGTCGCGGTCGGGATCCACGGGCACGGCCAGATCGACGATCGGCCGCGCCGTCCCGATCAGCGCGCGCAGCCTCCACTCCTTCGGCAGCCGCTCCGTCGCCCGGAAGAGCGTCCAGGTCAGCGCCGACGAGGCCAGCGCCGCGGAGAGCACGCCGAGCTTGGCCTCCTCCAGGCGGGCGCCGTGGAACGCCAGGGCCGCGATCAGGATGGAGACGGTGAAGCCGATCCCGGCGATCGTGCCGCCGCCGGCCACGGCCGCCCACCCGACCGGCGGGCGCAGCCGGCCGCCGGTGATGCGGGTGACGAGCCACGCGCTGCCGACGACGCCGACCGGCTTGCCCAGCACGTAGCCGGCCAGGATCCCGAGCGTGACCGGCGACGTGAACGCGCGCCCGAGGAAGCCGCCAGAGAGCGGGATGCCGGCGTTCGCGAGCGCGAAGAGCGGGACGATCACGTAGCTCGTCCACGGATGGAAGAGCTGGAGCAGGCGCTCGTTCGGCGACACGGCCGACTGCAGGCCGGCCCGGGCCGAGCGGGCGAGCTCGGGCGTCGGCTGCTCGCGGAAGAGGCGGAAGAGGTCGCTGGCCCGCTCGAGGTCCGTGCGCGTCGCCGGGTGGGCGTAGGTGATCAGCCCCATCGCGATGCCCGCGAGCACCGGATCGACGCCGGACTTGAGCAGCGCCACCCACAGGGCCACGCCGAGCAGGGCGAACAGCGGGCCGACGCGGACGCCGGCGGCGCGCAGGGCGAGCACGAGGACGAACACGAGCCCGGCGGCGAGCAGCGCCCGCAGCCACACGTGGCCGGCGTAGACCGTGGCGATGACGACGAGCGCGGCCAGATCGTCGACAACCGCCACGGTCAGCATGAACGACCGCAGCCGGTCGGGGAAGCGGGGTCCGACCAGGGCGAGGGCGCCGAGCGCGAACGCGGTGTCCGTCGACATCGCCGTCCCCCAGCCGCCCGTGGTGCCGTGGCCGGCGTTCACGGCCAGGAAGATCAGCACCGGGACGACCATCCCGCCCAGCCCTGCGAACAGCGGCAGCGCCACCCGGCGGCGCTCGCGCAGCTCGCCGATGTCGAACTCGCGCCGGGCCTCGAGGCCGACGACGAAGAAGAAGAGCGCCATCAGGCCGCCGTTCACCCAGCGGCGCAGGTCGAGGGCGACGACGTCGCCGCCCACGTCGATCGAGAGCCGCGTCTGCCACAGCGAGTCGTACGATCCGCGGTCGACGTTCACCCACACGAGCGCCGTCACCGTGGCCACGAGCAGGATCGCCGCGCTGCCGGTCTCGGTGCGCATGAAGTCCACCAGCGGCCGCTCCAGGCTGCGCGCCCACGCGGTGTGGCCCGAGTAGGGCTGCGCCGGCTGTGCGGCCGGCTCGACGGCGTCGCTCATGAGGGCGAGCGTAGTTGACGTGTCAAGGTCGGGCGACGTGCCGCATCGAGCCAGGATAGGTGCGTACCCCGATGCCGTGGCCGGCCCGTCGTCGCAGACTGGACCTGAGAGAAGGAGGCATCATGAAGAGGGCACTTGCCATGCTGGTGGTGGCACTCGCCGTGGCCGTGAGCGGCGCGGGGACGGCCCGGGCAACACCGCCGCCGCTGCGGCTCACGGTGTACGACAACCTGTCCGGCGGCATGCAGATCAGCTTCTGGATGAAGCACTCGGCCGGCTGGTCGTGGCACAGCACCAATGCCGCGGCGGAGAAGAAGCTGGGATGCTCGATCACGGCGTACGCGTGGGACACCGGCGTTCCGTCCATCGAGCACGTGGTCACCGCGAACGTGAAGCCGAGCGGGACCCGGTATCGGGTCACCATCCCGGTCAACTTCGTCGTTCAGAGCATCACGACCAGGACCAAGGCCACCTGCACGCTGCGGCATCTGACCGCCAAGAAGGTGTGGCTCTACAGGAAGGTCACCGCCCACTGGAACGGCACGTAGAGCAGGCCTAGCCCCGGCTACGCGCGTCCGCGCGCCAGGTCGATCAGGCGGCCCAGGATGCGCCCGCCGTCGGCGCGCAGGCCGTCGTGCTCGTACTCGTTCGTGACCCAGGGGCGCAGGCCGCGGATCTGGGCGGCGGTCTCCTCGGAGAACGCGCGCTCGACGTAGATGTCGTCGGCGTAGATCGCCGCGGCCGCCGGCACCTCGTTGCGGGCGAGCTGCTCGGCGTCGTAGAGCCGCGGCCAGTCCCGCTCCGCCAGCAGCTCGGCGGCCTCGCGCAGCGGCTGCAGGGCCTCGTAGTCCTCGAACATCCACGGGTAGACGTGCTCGCCGGTGAAGAGCTCGGGATCGGCGTACGCCTCGGGGAGCAGCCGTTCGGCCGACCATCGGGTGGCGCAGCCGTCCGCGTAGCAGGCCTCGTGGACGATGGCGTAGAGCGGGTTGCGGGCGAACTCGACGGCGTGCTCGACGTCGTGCAGGAACGCGGGCGAGCCGGGGTCGAGCTCGACCAGGTAGTGCAGCCGCTCGGCGCCGGTGCCCATGCCCAGCCACTGGCCGAGCTGGCGGAAGCGGCGGCCGGTGAGGCGGTCGCCGTTCGGCAGGCGGACGTCCTCGGCGTCCAGCAGCCGACGCAGCTCGCGGACGCGGGCGCGGTCGGCCGGGTAGCGCTCGTAGTAGCGCCGGCAGCGCTCGAGGACGCGGGGATACGTGGCCCGGTAGACCTCGTCGGTGTGCCGTCCGATCGGCGGCAGGCCGCCGGTGAGGAACGCCTCGCGCAGGCCCTCGGGGGCGATCGAGAGATACGTCGTGACGCAAAAGCCGCCGAAGCTCTGGCCGAGGACGCTCCAGCGCTCGACCCCGAACTCGCGCCGGATCCACTCGCAGTCGCGCACGATCGAGTCGGCCCGGAAGAGCGCGAGGTGGTCGGCCTGCTCCTGCGGCGTCATCCCGGGGAGCGTGCCGACCGGCGACGAGCGGCCCGTCCCGCGCTGGTCGACCATCAGCACGCGGAACTCGGACAGCGCCCGGTCGAGCCAGGCGGGCGCCGGCGGGCGCCGGGTCGGCCGGGGGGCCTCGGACCCGGGGCCGCCCTGCAGGTAGACGAGGAACGGCCGGTCGCGGCCGTCGGGGTCGGCCACCTCGCGCGCGAAGACGGTGATGCGCTCGCCGTCGGGCCGGTCGTGGTCGAGCGGGACGGACAGCTCGTGCTCGGTCAGGACGAGCCCGGTGGCGTGGACGACGTCGGGCATCGCGCGATTATGCCGGACGGCTCAGTGCCCGCGGGCCGCGAGCGCGCGCTCCCCGCGCCGCAGCACCCACACCCCGACTCCGCCGATGGCCGCGCCGACGAGCCCGCCGGCGATGACGTCGCTCGGGTAGTGAACGCCGAGGTACACGCGTGAGAGCGCCACCCCCGCCGCCAGCCCGAGCAGCGCCCAGCGCGCCCGCGGGAGCACCGCCGCCAGGACGACGGCGCCGGCGAACGCCATCATGGCGTGGCCGCTCGGCATCGACGAGTCGTGCGGGAGCGTGATCAGGGGATGCACCGCCGGGTCCGCCAGCGGGGGCCGCGCGCGGCCGATGGCCGACTTGAGCACGTTGTCGGCGGCCGACGACGCCCAGACCGCGGCCAGGAGCACGAGGAGCGCCAGCGGCCGCCGCAGCCAGACCGCGGCCACGACGCCGATGGCGATCCAGACGAGCCCATGCGCCCCCGCGTCGGTCAGGCCCTTCATCGCGGGTGTGACGACGGGCCAGTCCAGGCCGGACAGCCCCTCCACGATGCGACGGTCGAGCGTCTCCACCGGCAGATCTTCGCCGCAGCCGGTGAGACGGCGCTAGCGCAGGACGCCGCGCAGCGCCGCCCGGGCGGCGTGAAATCCGCACATGCCGTGGACGCCGCCGCCCGGCGGAGTCGACGACGAGCACAGGAAGAGGCGCGGGTTGGGGGTGGCGTACGGCGTCAGCCGCAGCGCGGGCCTGGCGACCATCTGGCGCAGGTCGGCGGCGCCCCCGTTGATGTCGCCCCCGACGCAGTTCGGGTTCTCCGCCTCGATCTCGGCCGGCCCGCGCACCGAGCGGGCCGTGACGACGTCGGCGAAGCCCGGGGCGAAGCGCTCGATCTGACGCTCGATCGCCGCAGTCATGTCCACCGTCGAGCCGCTGGGGACGTGGCAGTAGGCCCACAGCGTGTGACCGCCGTCGGGCGTCCGCCCCGGATCGACGAGGCTCTGCTGGGCGATCAGGACGAAGGGCCGGTCCGGGTGCGCGCCGCGGGCGACCGCCGCCTCGGAGGCGGCGATCTCGGCCAGGGTGCCGCCCAGGTGCACGGTGCCCGCGCGGCGCGCCGCCTCGGCCGTCCAGGGCACCGGCGCCGACAGCGCGTAGTCGACCTTGAAGACGCCCGGCCCGTACCGGAAGCGGCGCAGCTGCGCCCGGTAGCGGCCCGGCAGGCCGTCGCCGCAGATCGCGAGCAGCTGGCGCGGGGTGACGTCGAGCAGGACGGCGCGCGCCGGCGGCAGGTCGGCCAGCGACCCGACCTCACGGCCGACCTCGATCTCGCCGCCCAGCGCGCGCAGGTGCGCGGCCATGGCGTCGGGGACCGCCTGGGAGCCCCCGCGCGCGACCGGCCAGCCGACGGCGTGGCCGAGCGCCAGCAGGACGAGCGCGAACGCCGCCGTCGGCGGGCGGTCGAGCGGCCGGAACGAGTGGGCGGCCATCCCGGCCACGAGCGCGCGGGCGGCGTCGCCGCGGAAGCGGCCGCGAGCGAGCCCGGAGACGCCGCGGGCGCCCGCCAGCGCGAACCGCGCCGCCAGCAGCGGGTGCCGGGGCGGGCGGGGCGGACCCAGCACCGTCGCCGCCAACCCGTCCCAGCCGTCCGCGAACGGCCGCAGCAGCTCCGCGTACGCACCGCCGTCCCCTCCGAGGCCGGCCGCAGTCTGCGCCAGCGAGCGGTGCAGGACGGCCGCACGGCCGCCGTCGAGCGGATGCACGGCGGGCAGCTCGGGCTCGATCAGCTCGAGGCCGTGGTCGGCCAGCGGCAGCGAGCGCAGGAAGGGCGAGCCGGCCGCGAGCGGATGGATCGCCGAGCAGACGTCGTGCCGGTAGCCGGGGAGCGTGAGCTCGGCCGTGCGCGCGCCGCCGCCGACCGTCGGCGCCCGTTCGCAGACGAGCACCGAGCGGCCGGCGCGGGCGAGCTCGATCGCCGCCGCAAGGCCGTTCGGCCCCGCCCCGACGACGACCGCGTCGGGCAATCCCTCAGCCGCCCCGCCGGAACGGCCGGGCGATGATGCGGATCGGGGCGGTGCTCATGTAGATCCCGGAGCGTATCCCCGCGTTGTGCCAGATGTTCGCCGCCTTCGACCACTGGCGGCCGCGGTCGACGCAGACGCTCGTGGTCGTGACGTCGCCCTCCGCGCCGAGGTGGGCCTGCAGCGACCGCAGCGTGTGCTGCCAGTGCCGGTCCTCCTGCCCGTGGCCGCCGAGGATCATCCCCAGCTCGTACATCGGATCGCTGGCCCGCATCAGCACCTGCGCCTGCGCGTAGACGGTGCCGGCGTCGGCGAACGCGCTGAACGTGATCCATCCGGCGAACATGTGCCCCTGCGGCGTCATCAGCGTGAACGACTCGTCGTCGGCGTAGAGCACGAGCACGCCGGTGGAGAGCTTGAGCCCGCCCGGCATGGACAGGTCGAGCGCCGCCACCTCCCCGGGCGCGATCCCGGCGAGCGGCGCGAAGAAGCTGTTGCCCTGCGGCCAGAACTCCGGGAACCGCTCCTTCCACGTCGCGATCACCCTCTGCGGCGACAGGTCGATGCCGCCGAGCTCGGCGCGGTACGTCTTCTGCCACATCCGCCCGAACCCCTGGATCGGCGAGGTCTGGCGGCGGCCGGCGATGTTGATGTTGCGCCCCCCGGGCGCGACGTCGGAGACCTGCAGGCGGTCGATCGGCTGCGCCCATGCGGCGGCATCCCGGTTGTGGGGTTGGCTGGTCATTGTCCCTTCCTTCGTGGGTCAGGCGGCCGCGGCCAGGGCCGCGTCCTCGGTCTCGTGAATCGCGATCGCCTCGTCGAGGCGGGTGAGCGAGAAGATCTGGCGGTAGTGCTCGGAGAGGCCGAAGGCGAGCATCCGCTGGCGGTTGCGGTTGGCGCGCACGAGCAGCGTCACCAGGAGGCCGATCCCGCTCGAGTTCATGTACTCCAGCGAGCCGAAGTCGAGCACCACGGCCCGCGTGCCGGGCGTCGCCGCCCGGTCGAAGGCGTCCGCGAGCGCGGCCTCGCTCGCCCCGGTCACCTCGCCGGCCAGCTCGATGACGCTGCAGCCTGGCTGCGGCGTCCGCACCTCGAGCCGCCGGATGGTCGTATCCGTCATCGCGTCCCTCCGTGTTCGGCGGCGGGCGACGGCCCGTCCGCAAGGATGGTCATGAAGTCCGCCAGACGCGTGATCTCGAAGATCTCGCGGTAGTGCTCGGAAAGCCCGCACGCGCTGACCGGCCGCGCCTGCGCGCGCGCCCGCGCGAGGACGCCGACGATCAGCGCGATGCCGGTCGAGTTGATGTAGCCGACGTGGGCGAAGTCGAGCAGGAGCGGGTCGCCGTCGGGCAGCGCGGCGTACGCCGCGTCGAGCGCTTCGCGGGCGCCGCCGTCGATGTCGCCGGCGAGCTCGATCGTGGTGCCGGCGCCGGTGCGCCGCGTGGTCGTCTCAAGCGCGGTCTGGCCCATCCGTCCCGTCTCCCTTCAGGTGCGTCCGGAGCTCCAGCGTGTGCCGCCGCCCGTCGCCCTCGGTGCGCACCTCGTCGACCATGTTCTCGATCAGGTAGAGGCCCCAGCCGCGCGGCGGCTGGGCGCCCGCGAGCTTCGCCTCCAGGTCGGGCGTCTCGGCCCGGGGGATCTCGCGCCCGCCGCCGTGGTCGGTGATGCGCACGACGAGCTCGGACGCGGTGCGGGCGACGGCGATCTCGACGTCGAGCGCGGCGTCGTAGCGGTTGCCGTGCTCCATCGCGTTCATCGTCGCCTCGGCGACCGCGGTCTTCAGGCGCTCGAGCCGGGCCGGGTCGAGGCCGGCCGCATGCGCCGCATCGCCGACCCGCCGCATCGCCTCGCGCTCGTTCCCCTCGGCGCTCGGGAGCGTGAACTCGAGCACGGGCACGGACGCCGGCGGCTGTACGGCGTCCGTCCGGGCGAGCGCGACCAGCGTGATGTCGTCCTCCTGCTCGGCCTCCGGGTCGGTGAAGCCGTCGAGCTGCGCCAGCAGGTCGGCGATCAGCTCGTCCGCCACGCTCCCGGTGCCGAGCCGCTCGCGGACGCGGGGCGTGCCGAACATCTCCCGCCCGGCGTCGTGCGCCTCGGTGAGGCCGTCGCTGTAGAGGAGCACGCTCGAGCCGGGCGCCAGCACCGCCTCCTTCTCCTCATAGGACATGCCGGGCAAGAGGCCGAGCGGCATGCCGGTCGCGCGCAGCTCCGACACCGCTCCGCCGGCGTCGCGGACCACGGGCAGGTTGTGCCCGGCGTTCGCGTAGCGCAGCCTGCCGGTGGCCGGGTCGAGCACGCCGTAGAGGCAGGTGACGAACATGTTCGGGGGGATCTCCGAGCAGAGCGTCTCGTTGATCCGCTGGAGCACCGTGCCCGGCTCGAGCAGCCGCTGGGCGGCGGCGCGCAGCACGCTGCGCGTGGCCGCCATCACCATCGCGGCGGGCACGCCCTTGTCGGTCACGTCGCCGACGACGATGCCGATCAGGCCGCCGGGCAGATCGATGAAGTCGTAGAAATCGCCGCCGACGGTGCGGGCCGGGCGGTAGTAGGCGGCGACCCGCCACCCGTCCAGGTCGGGCAGCTCCTTCGGCAGGAAGTTCTGCTGGATCAGGCGGGCGACCTCGAGCTCCTGCTCGAGCCGCTCGCGGGCGCGCACCTCGACCTCCTGCTCGCGCACGAGCTGGCCGACCTTGACCGCCGGCGCGACCTGCGCCGCGAGGCTCTCGAGCAGGCGGCGGTCATCCGGCGAGTACTCCTGGTCGGAGAGCCGCGGGCCGAGGTTCAGGAGGCCGATCAGCTCACCCTGGGTGACGAGCGGCACCACCATCGTGATCCCCTGCGCACGCATCTGCTCGAGCGCGGGCGAGTCGAGCTCCAGCGTGCGCAGCTCGACCGCGCCGGGTGCGCTCTGGAAGTAGGGCACGATCGGGTCGGTCGGGGAGATCTCGAGCTCCGGCGCGGCGGCGACCGGGGCGGGCACACGCGGCGGCGGATCGGCCGTCTCCTCGGCCGCGGCCCTGGCCTTCGGCCGGCGCAGCATCACCCGGCGCAGCGTGTGGTTCAGCATCGTCATGTCTCCGTTGTACCGGACGGCCGTTCCGTGATCGTTACGGGCGCGAGCCAGACGCTCGCCGAGCGTGGGCGCACCGTCTCGTGGACCGTGCGCAGCAGGCGATCCGCCAGGACGTCGAGGTCGAGCTGCTCGCGCAGCTGGCCGCCGAACGCCTCGACCGTCGCGCGGGCGTCGTACGCCGAGCGGGAGAAGCGGCGGTCGACCGCACGCTGGATGCGGCTTCGCAGCGGCTGGAACACGGCCACGACGGCGAGCGTCGACAGGGTGACGGCGACGGAGCTCGAGAACCCCGTGAGCGCCCGGAAGGCCGCTCCGAGGCCGGCCACGCCCGCGAGGTACACGGCCGCAAGCACCACCACGAGCACCGCGTAGATGAGCGTGCGGCGGATGACGACGTCGATGTCGTAGAGCCGGTAGCGGAGCATGGCCAGGCCGATGGCGCCCGGGATCAGGGCGTAGTCGACCGTGTACAGGATCTCGTTCGAGCTCAGGACGGTGATGGCCACGAAACCGGCGACGGTGAGGCAGGTCGCGAACAGGCACTCGCGCAGCTGCAGGCGCGCGGTCGCATCGGCCCGGCGATAGCGGACGGCGGCGGAGGCGATGCCGGCGAGCGCCAGCACGACCACCGCCGCGACGATCGCGATGATGACCGGCGTGGACCCGGCCAGGCCGACGCCGGTGGGGTTGCGGATGCCCGGATTCAGCTCCCCCGGCTGGGCGGCGAGGTCGACGGCGACCGCGGCCAGCACCGCCAGGTCGAGGCGGAGCAGGATCCGCCAGCGTCGGCCGGGAGGACGGCCGTTGGGAAAGAGCAGCGGAATCAGGAGCAGGAACGACACCAGGCCCGTCGCCCACCCCCACTGGCTCAGCCATGCCGGAACGACGGCGCCGGGGATGGCGTGATGCTTCGGGCCGGCCACGATCGCCAGCGGACCCAACCCGACCGAGAGCCCGACGAGCAGGGGTGTGGTGCAGAACAGCCAGCCGACCGGGTTGCGCGGCTCGCGGCGGACGATCAGGATGCCGAGTACGCCCATCCCCCACATCAGCGCCGCGTACGAGCCGGCGTCGATCGTGTCGGTCAGGCTGAAGCCGAAGTGCGTCACCGAGATGGCGGCGCTGACCGCCCAGCAGGACAGCGTGCCCGCCAGGCAGGCGACGGCGCCGCGGACGCCCGGTCGCACGCTCACCGCCCCGCCTCCGGCGGCCGCAGCCAGACCGCCGCCTGGGCCGGGTGCAGCGCCTCGCCGACGACGGCGAGCACGTCGGCGGTCAGCGCCTCGAGGTCGACCTCCCCGCGCAGGCGTGCGCCGAACGCGTCGAGCGTCCGGGCGGCGTCGTAGGCGCCGCGGTAGAAGCGCCGGTCGACCGCGGACTGGATGCGGCGGCGCAGAGGCTGAAACGCAGCGGCGACTGCAAGCGTCGAGACCGTCACGGCCAGGGTGCCCGACCCGCCGGTCACCCTGCGCACCGCGGCCTCGATCACGAAGACCCCGGCCAGATAGATGCCCGCCAGGCACGCGACCAGCACCGCGTAGACGAGCGTGCGGCGCACGATCAGGTCGATGTCGAACAGGCGGTGACGCAGGATCGCGATCCCGATCGCGACCGGGATGAGCGCGAAGCTCATGAGGGCGACGTCCTGTGCGACCACCATCCACCAGGGCGCGTGCGTCTCGCCGGGGTTCACGAGCGCCGACAGCGGCTCGACCACGGCATAGATCGACGCGACGACTGCGGCCGCCGCGGCCAGCCATTTCACCTGCTGGCGCGCGTCGCCCCGGGCGCGGCGGAAGCGCACGATCAGCGAGGCGGCCGACGCCACCATCATCGCCGGCACGACCAGCAGCGCGAACTTCGCGGCGTCGATCTCGCGGGCGAGCGGCGCGATGCCGTACGGGTTGCGGCTGTGGGGGTAGCCCGCCCCGGCGAGCGATCCCGGCGTGAGCATGAGCGACAGCACGCCGACGACCATCCCCGCCGCGCTCAGCCAGGCGACCGCCCGCCAGCGGCGGCCGGGCAGCCGGCCGTCCGGAAAGAGCAGGATCAGGAACGTGCCCGTGAGGCCGATGGGGACGATCCACACGGAGGAGCCCACCGCCGCAAGGGTCACCGCTCCCGGCAGCGAGGGGTGGTGCAGGCGCAGGGCGTAGTCCGAGTACGAGGTCGAGTTGGCCACCCCCCACCCGAGCCCGATCGCAAGCAGAAGCCAGCCGATCCGGTTGCCGGGACGCCGCGTCGAGATCAGCAGGCCCGTGACGGGAAACGTGGACAGCGCGATCACGAAGAGCGCGATGGGCAGGAAGCCGCCGCCCGACCAGCTGGTCGCTGCCGCGAGGCTGCGGCTCAGCCAGCCGAAGACGAGCGCCACCGCCCACAGCGCCACGCACAGCGCGAAGGCCGCCCACGCCGTCGCCGTGAGCGCGCGCGACCCTCTGTCCCCGTCGGCGTGCATACGCGGCAGTGTCACCGCCTCCGCGTCTGCGAATCGTTACGGGAGCGCTGCTGCGCTGCCCTTTCGTTGCGCAGCCGTGTCATGATTGTCACCTGCACCCGCTCAGGATCTCACTTCTGGGGACGCCGATCGTCGAATTCGACGGCCGCCCGCTGGACGTCGACACGCGCAAGGCGACGGCGATGCTCGCCCATCTGGCGGTCACCGGCCACCCCCAGAGCCGCGAGGTGGTGGCCGCGCTGCTCTGGCCCGAGTTCGACATCGACCGCTCGCGGGCGGCCCTGCGGCGCACGCTCTCGACGCTGCGGGCCGCGCTCGGCGACCGGCACGTCGCCGCCGACCGCACGTCGATCTCCCTCGACCTGGACGGCGCCTGGTTCGACCTGTCCGAGTTCCGCCGCGGAGTCGCCGCGGTGGATGCCGATGCCGCCGCCCTCTCGGCGGCCGTCGACCTGCACCGCGGTGACCTCCTGGACGGGTTCTTCATCCGCTCGAGCGCCGCGTTCGACGACTGGCTCCAGCTGTCGGCCGAGGCGATCCGCCAGGAGCGCGCCGCCGCGCTCGACCGGCTCGTGGCGGCGCTGGCCGCCGCGGGCCGCACGGACGAGGCGGTCGCCCGGGCCGAGCAGCGGCTGGCGCTCGACCCGCTCCACGAGCCCGCTCACCGGCGCCTGATCGAGCGCTACGCCGCGAGCGGGCGCCGGGCGGACGCCATGCGCCAGTACCGCGACTGCGTCCGCGTGCTCGACCGTGAGCTGGGCGTCCGGCCGCTGTCCGAGACGACGGAGCTCTACAACGCCGTGAACGAGGGCCGCAGCCCCGCGGTGACGGCCCCGGTGCCGGCGGTGGCCGCGCCGGCCCAGCCGCTCGTCGGCCGAGAGCGGCAGTGGGCGCGCCTGACCGAGCTCCACGCCGGCATCGCGGCGGACGGCCGGATGGCGGCGATCGAGGGCGAGTCGGGCGTCGGCAAGACGCGGCTGGCCGAGGAGCTCGTGGCGGCGCTGCGGCGGCGGGGCGCCCCGGGGATCGCCGCGCGCGCCTCCGCGGGGGAGCGCGGTCTCGCGTACGGCGTGGTCGCCCAGCTGCTGCGCGCGGCGCTCGAGCTCGACGCCGCCGCGCCGCCGGCGCACGCGGCCGAGGAGGCGGCGCGGCTCCTGCCCGAGCTCGGCCACCCGCCGGCGACAAGCCTCGACGACCCGGGCGCGCGCCTGCGCTTCCTCGAGGCGGTGGGCCAGCTGCTCGCCCGGGTGGGGAGCGAGGCCGTGCCGGGCGTCGTGCTCGTGGACGACCTGCACTGGTGCGACCCCGCGTCGCTGGACGCGCTCGCCTACCTCGGCCGCCGTCTCGACGGCCGCCGCCTGCTCCTGCTGGTGACCCGGCGCACCGACGAGCCCGACCCCGACCGCGCCTGCGCGCGCCTCGCGCAGCTCGGCGAGCGGCTCGCGCTGGGACGGCTCACCCGTGCCGACGTGGCCGAGATCGCGCGCTCGCAGGGGCTCGGCACCGACGCCGCCGAGGCGCTCTTCACCGAGAGCGAGGGCCTGCCCCTCTTCCTCGCGGAGCTGCTGGCGGCAAGCCGGCCGGCGGAGGCCGCGCCGGCCGGCGTCCGCGAGGCGGTCGCGAGCCGCCTGGACGCCGTGTCCGAGACGGCGGCGCAGGTGCTCGCGGCGGCGGCGGTGATCGGGCGCACGTTCGACGTCGACACCGTCCGGGCGGCGAGCGGCCGGTCGGGCGACGAGGTGGCGGCGGCGCTCGAGGAGCTGTGCGCGCGCGGCCTGATCGTCGAGCGCGATGCCGCCTACGACTTCGGCCACGAGCGCATCCGCGCGGCCGTCGACGAGCGGGCCGGGCTCGCCCGGCGGCGGCTGCTGAACGGGCGCGTGGCCGAGGCGCTCGCGCTGCGCCACGCCGACCCGGCGCTCGTCGCCCGCCACCTCGAGCTGGCCGGACGCGACGACGAGGCCGCGGCGGCGTATGCGTCGGCGGGCGACCGCGCCCGCGCGCTCTCGGCCGGCGCAGAGGCCCTGGCCCACTATCGCTCCGCCCTCGCCCTCGGCCATCCCGAGCCGGCCGCGCTGCACGAGGCGATCGGCGACACGCACACGCTCCGGGGCGACTACGCGGCGGCGCTCGCCGCCTACGACGCCGCCGCCGCGCACGCGGGCGAGGACCGCCGGGGCGGCATCGAGCACAAGCTCGCCGGCGTCCACGAGCGCCGCGGCGAGTGGGAGCAGGCCGAGCGCCACCTGCGCGAGTCGCTCCTGCTCGGGGCCGCCGCGGCGCGGGTGCAGGCCGATCGTGCGCTGGTCGCCTGGCGGCGGGGCGATCCGGGCGCGCTCGACCTCGGCCGCGAGGCGCTGCGGCTGGCCGAGGCCGAAGGCGACGCCGAGGCCGCCGCGCGGGCACACAACATCCTCGGCCTGCTCGGCCAGGGGACGGACCACTTCAGGCGCTGCCTCGAGCTCTGCGAGCGGCTGCCCGACCCGACCATCCGGATCGCCGGCCTGAACAACCTCGCCCGCGCCCGGGCAGCCGACGGCGAGCTCGACGCCGCCGCCGAGCTCGTGCGCGAGGCGCTGCGGCTCGTGGCCGCCCAGGGCGACCGCCACCGCGAGGCGGCGCTGCGCAACAACCTCGCCGACACCCTGCACCGCGCCGGTCGGGAGGACGAGGCGATGGCGGAGCTCAAGCGCGCCGTCACGATCTTCGCCGAGGTCGGCGGGCACGAGCAGGAGCCGCAGCCCGGGGTGTGGCGACTGGTGGAGTGGTGACGGCCGTTCGGGTGGCCCCCGGGGTGTCTGCGCCGGCGAGGAGGACGATCAGGACGAGCCCGCCGGCGATCGGGACCAGGTCGCGTTCACGAACTCCATGAACGCCTGCACCGCCGGCCGCACCGGCCCCGTCGCCGAGCGCATGGCGTACCACTGCCGCACGGCCGGACGCGGCTCGACCGGGATGACGCCGAGCAGGCCGGCGTCGAGCTCGGTGACCACGGCGTCGCGGGAGACGAACGACACGCCCAGCCCGGCCCGCGCCGCCTGGCGGATGGCGCCGTTCGAGCCCAGGGTGAGCGTCTCGGCCTCGATCTCGGCCTCGGCGAGGAATGCCTCGTTCGCGAGCCGCGTGCCCGAACCCGGCTCCCGCAGCAGCCAGGTGCGCCCGGCCAGCGCGGCGGCGGGCACCGGGCGGGCCGCCGGCGAGCGGGTCGTCGGCGGCGGCGATCAGGACGAGCTCGTTCGGCCTGATCGCATGCGCCTCGATGCGGCCGTCGCGGGGCGGATTGCCGCCGACGGCGACGTCGGCGTCGTGCCCGAGCACCATCGCCAGCACGCGGTCGCGGTTCCCCACCTCGAGGCGCAGGCCGACGTCCGGCCGGGCGCGCGCGAAGGCGCGCATGAGCGGCGGCACGAACGACTCGGCCGCCGTCGTCACGGCGGCGATGCGCAGGCCGAGCCCGGCCCGGCCCTCGGCCTCGGCGGCCGCGCGGCGGCCCTGGTCGAGCAGTCCGACCACGTCGGCTGCGTAGGCGGCGAACACGTGTCCCGCGGGAGTCGGGCGCACGCCGCGTCCGTCTCGCTCGAGCAGCCGCACGCCGAGCTCGCGGGAGAGCGCCGCCACTGCGGCGGACACGGACGGCTGCGACACGACCAACTCGTCCGCGGCGGCCGTCACCGAGCCGCCGTGAACGACGGCCAGGAAGCTGCGCAGCTGGGTGAGCGTGACCGACATCCGGAGGCCTCAATCATAGAGGAAACCCTAATGATACCGATGGAAGTTTTCCTGGACGTCTCAGTGTTTGCTGCGTACCCTGATGCCATGAGCACCACACCGATTCCCACCTCCGGCGGCTCCCGCGACCGCTGGACGGCCGGCGTCACGCCGTACGCCGAGATGGGCTACTGGGACGCCGACTATCAGCCCAAGGACACCGACATCCTGTGCGCCTTCCGGATCACGCCGCAGGACGGCGTCGATCCGATCGAGGCCGCGGCGGCCGTCGCGGGCGAGTCGAGCACCGCCACATGGACGGTCGTCTGGACCGACCGCCTCACGCCCTACGAGCACTACCAGGCCAAGGCCTACCGCGTCGACGCCGTCCCGGGCACCCCGGGCCAGTACATCGCCTACATCGCCTACGACCTCGACCTCTTCGAGGAGGGCTCGATCGCGAACCTGACCTCGTCGATCATCGGCAACGTGTTCGGGTTCAAGGCGCTGCGCGCGCTGCGGCTCGAGGACATGCGCATCCCGCCGCACTACGTGAAGACGTTCCAGGGGCCGGCGCACGGCATCGTGATGGAGCGCGAGTACCTGGACAAGTTCGGCCGGCCGCTGCTCGGCGCGACCACGAAGCCCAAGCTCGGCCTCTCGGCCAAGAACTACAGCCGGGTCGTGTACGAGGCGCTGCGCGGTGGACTCGACTTCACCAAGGACGACGAGAACATCAACTCGCAGCCGTTCATGCGCTGGCGCGACCGCTACCTCTACGCGATGGAAGCCGTCACCCGCGCCTCGGCCCGCACCGGCGAGGTGAAGGGCCACTACATGAACGTGACGGCGGCGACGATGGAGGACATGTACGAGCGGGCCGAATTCGCCAAGGCGATCGGCAGCGTCATCGTGATGATCGACCTGACGGTCGGCTTCACCGCGATGCAGTCGATGGCCAAGTGGGCGCGCCGAAACGGCGTCATCCTGCATCTGCACCGCGCCGGCCACGGCACGTACACGCGCCAGAAGACGCACGGCGTGTCGTTCCGGGTCCTGGCCAAGTGGTGTCGTCTGATCGGGGTCGACCACATCCACGCCGGCACCGTCGTCGGCAAGCTGGAGGGCGATCCGAACGCGATCCGCGGCTACTACAACGTCTGTCGGCAGCGGTTCAACCACGCCGACCCGGTGACGGGGATCTACTTCGACCAGGACTGGGCGTCGCTGCCGGGCATGATGCCGGTCGCCTCCGGCGGCATCCACGCCGGGCAGATGCACCAGCTGCTGCACTACCTGGGCGAGGACGTCGTCATGCAGTTCGGCGGCGGCACGATCGGCCACCCGATGGGGATCGCGGCGGGCGCGACCGCCAACCGGGTGGCCGTTGAATCCATGATCCAGGCCCGCAACGAGGGCCGAGACTTCTACGTCGAGGGTCCCGACATCCTGGCGAAGGCGGCCAGGGGCTGCCCCGAGCTCGACGCGGCGCTCGAGATCTGGAAGGACATCACGTTCAACTACGAGTCGACGGACACGCCGGACGTCGTCGTCACGCCGACCCCGGCCTGAGGAGGCAGGATGCGTATCACTCAGGGAACCTTCTCCTACCTGCCCGACCTGACCGACGAGCAGATCGAAGCGCAGCTGCGCTACGCGCTCCGAAACGGCTGGGCGGTGTCGGTCGAGCACACCGACGACCCGCACCCGCGCAACTCGCTCTGGGAGATGTGGGCCGCGCCCCGCTTCGATCTCCCCGAGCGCGACGTGTCGGTCGCGATGGGCGATGTCCGCGCCGCCCGTGCGACTCACCCCGACGCCTACGTGAAGGTGGTCTGCTACGACCGGTCGCTGGGCCGGCAGACGACGACGCTCGCGTTCATCGTCAACCGCCCGGAGCGAGAGCCCGAATTCCGCATCGAGCGCACCGAGCGTGCCGACCGCCAGATCGCGTACACGCTGCACACGGTCGCCGGCGCGAGCTGACGATGAGCACGCCGGCGGTCGGCCCCGTCGCGGAGGCGAGTTCCCGCGACACCCGCGTCCACGAGGTGCTGGACGAGCTCGACCGCGAGCTGGTCGCCCTTGCGCCTGTGAAGACGCGCATCCGCGAGATCGCGGCGCTGCTCGTCATCGACCGCCTGCGCGAGTCCATGGGGCTGACCGCCGACCGGCCGTCGCTGCACATGTCGTTCACGGGCAACCCGGGCACCGGCAAGACCACGGTCGCGCTGCGGGTGGCCGAGATCCTCCACCGGCTGGGCTACATCGACCACGCCCGTGTCGTCTCGGTCACACGGGACGACCTGGTCGGCCAGTACGTCGGGCACACGGCGCCGAAGACACGCGAGGTGTTGCAGCGCGCATCGGGCGGCGTGCTCTTCATCGACGAGGCCTACTACCTGCACCGGCCCGAGAACGAGCGCGACTACGGGCAGGAGGCGATCGAGATGCTGCTCCAGGTGATGGAGGCCGAGCGCGACCGGCTCGTCGTCGTCCTGGCCGGCTACCGCGACCGGATGGAGGCCTTCTTCCGCTCGAACCCCGGCATGGGGTCGCGCGTCGCCCACCACATCGACTTCCCCGACTACACCGTCTCGGAGCTGATCGCGATCGGTCAGATGATGATCGAGCGGCGCGCCTACCGTCTCAGCCCAGAGGCGGAGGCAGCCTTCCGCGAGTACGTCGAGCGCCGCATCGAGCAGCCGCGGTTCGCGAACGCGCGCAGCATCCGAAACGCCGTCGACCGCGCCCGCCTGCGCCAGGCGGGGCGGCTGTTCTCGCTCGAGCGCCCCCTCGGCCGCGACGACCTGGTCACCATCGAGGCCGAGGACATCCGCCGCAGCTCGGTGTTCGCCGACGCTGAATAGCCGGTGCCCGGCACCGGTTATTCACGGCCGCGGGGTGCGGACTGGCGCTCGACGAACGCGCGCCAGCCGGCGTACGCGTCGTCACGACCGGCGGCGCCGGTGCCGGGCTCGTAGGTCGTCCCGCCCGCGCCGAGGGACGCGAGGTCGGGCAGCGTCCAGACGCCGGCGCCGATCCCCGCCATCGCCGCGGCTCCGAGCGCCGTCGCCTCGGCCGTCGCCGCCACCTGGACCGGGATCCCGAGCACGTCCGCCTGGCGCTGCATGAGCCACGGGTTCGCGGTCATCCCGCCGTCGACCCGCAGCCGGGCGGGCGCGGCGCCGGCGGCCGCCAGTGCCTCGACGATGTCGCGAACGCGGAAGCAGAGCGACTCGAGCAGCGCCCGCACGAGATGCGCCGGCGTCGTGTGCGCCGTCATCCCCGCCCAGGCGGCGCGGGCGTCGGCCCGCCACCACGGCGCCGCCAGTCCCGTCAGGGCGGGCAGGAACCACACGCCGCCGGTGTCCGGCACCGAGCCGGCCGCGTCACCCGAGCGCTCAGGGGCGTCCAGCAGCCCGAGGCCGACCGCCCAGTCGAGGGCCGACCCCGCCGAGAAGACGCCGCCGTCGAGGGCGTAGTCGGAGCGGCCCTCGGCCTGCCAGGCGACCGTCGGCAGCAGGCCCTCGGCGCGGGGCGGATCCGACCCGGCGTGCGCGAGCAGGAAGATGCCCGTGCCGTACGTCGCCTTGGCCGCCCCGGGCGCGACCGCGCCGTGGCCGGCGAGGGCGGCCGTCTGGTCGACCAGCAGCGCGCGCAGCGGCAGCGGCCGGTCGATCCCGGGCGCACGCAGGCTGCCGAGGTCGCCGGCCGAGGGGCCGATCGGAGGCAGCGTGTCCGCGTCCACGCCGAACACGTCGCACAGCGCGCCGCTCCATGCGCCCGGACGGGCCAGCTCCTGCAGCTGCGTGCGGGCGGCGGTGGACGGCTCGGTGCGGGCGCCGTCGCCGAGGCGGGCGCACACGTAGGCGTCGAGCGTGCCGAAGCGCGCGCGCCCATCCTCGGCCGCGCGGCGCACGCCGTCGTCGTGCTCCAGCAGCCACGCGATCTTCGTCGACGAGAAGTAGGGGTCGAGCGGCGTCCCGGCGAGCTCGGTGACGAGCGCCTGCGCCCCGGCCGCCTGCAGCCGCTCGACGATCCCCTGCGAGCGCCGGCACGACCACACGACGGCCGGTGCGAGCGGGCGCAGGGTGTCCGCATCCCAGGCCATGACCGTCTCGCCCTCGTTGTCGAGACCGACGGCCGTGATCCGGTCCGGCCCGACCGCGTCGGCCACCTCCGCCAGCGTCTGGGCGACCGACTCGACCACGGCGTCGGCGTCCTTCTCGACCCACCCCGGCTGCGGATGGCTCACCGGCACGCGCCGGTAGGCCTGCGCCAGCTCGCCGCAGCGCTCGTCGAACGCGACCGTGCGCGTGCCGGTCGTGCCCTGGTCGATGCCGACGAGCACCGTCACCGGCGCCGCCACAGGACGGCGGCCGCCGCGAGAGCGGCCCCGGCGGCGAGCGGGCCGCGCAGCGCCCGGGCGAGCATCGGCACGTCGCCGGCGCCGACGTGGATCTGCGAGCGCCACGCGCCGAGGCTGCCCTCGACCACGAGCCCGCGCCCCTCGCGGCGCACCGCCGTGACCTCGAACGGCAGGTCGCCGATCGGCGAGGTCACCCTCATGCCGCCGGCCTCGCGGCGAGCAGCGCGCGGACGTCGGCGGCCGCGCGCTCGCCAGCCTCGCGGGCGGCGGACGCGGTCATCGGGTCGGCGAGGGGCTGCGCGAACACGACTCCGGGAGCCTCCCACACCGCGCCGTCGACGTTTCGCAGCGGCGCCAGCCGGTGCGCCAGGACGACGGCGTCGCACTCGATCCGCTCGCCGCCGGCGACCAGCGCCGTGACCCGGGCGGCGCCCTCGACCGCGGCCGGGGCGAGGCCCTCGCGGACGTCCGTCCTCCCCGGCATCGGCCGCAGCAGGCCCTCCGGCGCGACCACCGTCACCCGGCTCCCGGCGGCAAGCAGCTCGTGCGCCGCCCGGTGGGCCCAGTCGCCGCCGCCGACGACGCAGGCGTGACGCCCGACGGGCAGGCCGTTCTCGGCCAGGTGGCAGGCCACCGGAGCGGGGAGCACGCCCGCGGGCCGCGGGCCTGTCAGGGCCAGCTCGGCCCGCGTCAGCGGCCTGCTGCCGCCGGCGACGACCAGGGCGTCCGCTGCGCAGCGAACCACACCCTCGGGCCCGACGCCGACGAGCACGCCGTCCTCCCACCGGATCGCGGTCACGCCGAGATGCAGCACGACGCCGACCTGCACCGCACGCGCGGTCAGGGCACGCGTCTCCGGCGCCCGCCAGCCGTGCACGCCGCCGGTGACCGGAATCCGGTCGAGCACCTCGACGCGGCCGCCGGCCGCGAGCCCGGCCGCGCACGCGAGCCCGGTCAGGCCGGCGCCGACCACCGCCACGGTCACGCTGGCACCCCGAGCGTCGCGTCGGGCTCCGAGACGGCGATCTGCTCCGGCCGCAGCCCCGCGTGCAGCGAGAACAGGAAGGAGACGCCGGCCAGGCAGACCGACCCCTGGCAGCGGCCGCCGGTGGCGCGGGTGCGCTTGCGCAGGGCGTCGAGCGAGCGCGGCGGCACGCGCATCGCGCAGGCGGCGGCGATCTCGGCGGCGGTCACCTGCTCGCAGGCGCACACGACCTGGCCGTAACGCGGGTCGCGGCGCAGGAGCGCGTCGGGGTCGGGGTGCCCGAGCAGGCGCGGCAGCGGCTCGAGCGCCGTCGCGGCCGCGGGATCCTCGTCCTGCACGGGCGCGCCGGCGGCGGCGAGCAGGCCGTGGACGCGCTCGGCCGTGGCCGGCGAGGACGAGACCCCGGTGGAGCGGATGCCGGCGGCGTGGATCAGGTTCGGCACCGTCCCGTCCGGCGCAACCCGGTAGACGGGGTCGGACGCCGGCCGGTTGGACGCAAACGTCTTGATCGCGTGCTCGCGCCGGACGTCCGGCACGAGCCGCTGCGCGGCGGCGAACACCGCGTCGAGCGTGCCGGCGTCGACCGCCCGCGATCCGGGCAGCTCGCCGTCGACCGCCGTCGGGCCGAGCAGGAGCGACGTGTTCGTCGTCGGCACGCAGTAGATGCCCCGCGTCACCTGCGTCGGGACGCCGCCGACGATCTTCTGGAAGCGGCGCCCGAGCTCGCGGTCGAGCAGCCAGTACTGGCCCTGGCGCGGCCACATCCGGAACTCGTCGCCGCCCGCCTGCGCGGCGATCGCGGCGGCGCCGAGGCCGGCGGCGTTCACGACGAACCCGGCGCCGATCCGGCCGCGCGGCGTCTCCACCGCCTCGATGCGCCCGCCGCGGACGGTCACGCCGGTGACCGGCGTCGAGGTGAGGACGTCGACGCCGTTTCGGGCCGCCAGCTCCGCGTAGCCGATCGTGAGCCGCAGCGAGTCGATGATCCCGTCGGCGGGGATGTGCACGGCCGCGCGGGCGTCCGCCGTCACCAGCGGCTCGAGCGCACGGGCGGCCTCGCCGGAGATCAGCTCCGCGTCGCACCCGTTCTCGCGCGCCTGGTCGCGGACGTGGGCGAGGCCGCGCTCCTCCTCCTCCGTGACGGCGACGGCCAGCGTCCCCATCCGCCGCCAGGGCGTGTCGAGCGACGCGCACAGCGCCTCCCATCCCGGGCTCGACCGGGTGACCAGCTCGGCCTCGAGCGTGCCCGGCGTGCAGTCCGCGCCGCACGTGGCGATCCCGGTGTTGCCCTTGGAGGCGCCCTCGCCGACGTCGTGCGCCGCCTCGATCAGCGCCACCGACGCGGTGGTGAACGAGAGCCGGCGCGCGATCGCGCACCCCACCACGCCGCCGCCGACGATGACGATGTCGTAGCGCTCGCGCATCGGCGGAGGTCTAGAGCACGCGGCGGCGCGAGTCAATCCCCGGCGTCAGGCGTCCAGCGAGTCGATCCAGCGCTGGAGGTCGCCTCCCTGGCGGACGAGGATCGACGGATCGTGAAACGTGCCCGCAAGCAGCGCTGCGCCCTGGACGCCGGCGATCAGCGAGAACGCGAGCTCGCGGGCGTCCGCTCTGCCCATCCGGCCGAACTGGCTTTCGGCCCAGTCGATCATCACGCCGAACACCTGGGCGGGATCGCGGTCGAGGTCGGCGTCGCACTTCCCCAGCTCGGCGCACAGCGTGCCCATCGGGCAGCCGAGCTGCGCGACGGTCTCCCGGCGGTCGACCCAGCTCTGGACGAGCG
This sequence comes from uncultured Actinomycetes bacterium, assembly GCA_963843705.1. Taxonomy (GTDB): domain Bacteria; phylum Actinomycetota; class Thermoleophilia; order Gaiellales; family JAICJC01; genus JAICJC01. The sequence continues at coordinate 247,911 of CAWJLQ010000001.1, read as the reverse complement.
CCTTCAGGCGCGCCCGCGGCGTCCGGCTGCGCCCGGACGCATCGACCAGGGCGCCCGCCTGGTCGAGGTAGAGGTCGAGCACGGCGTCGACGAGCTGGCGTTTGCTCTTGAAGTAGTAGTAGACGTTCCCGAGCGGGACGTCCGCCCGCTCCGCCACCTCGGCCAGGCTCGTCGCATGCACGCCCTGCTCGTGGAAGAGCGCCTGCGCGCTCGCCACGAGCCGCTCTCGCTTCCCGGGCCTCGCCGTCACTGAGTTAGTCATCTCCCTTACAGCGTAGCAACGGTGGCTTGACGATCGCATGGGCGATCTCTACAGTTAGTCGACTGACTAACTAACCCGGAGGCCCGGATGTCCCAACGCCCAGCCGTTCCCGAACCCGCCGCACCCCCGTCCTTCCTCGCCACGACCAGAGGCAAGCTGATGCTCGCCTTCCTCTGCATGGTCGGCTTCCTCGACTTCGTCGACGCGTCGATCGTCAACGTCGCCCTGCCGACGATGCGGCGCGACCTGCACTTCTCGGCGGCGAACCTGCAGTGGGTGCTGAGCGGCTACCTGCTCACCTACGGCGGGTTCATGCTGCTCGGCGGCCGCGCCGCCGACCTCCTCGGCCGCCGCCGCGTCCTCACCGCGGGGATCCTCGTCTTCGCGCTCTCGTCGCTCACCGGCGGGCTCGCGCGCGACCCGGCGATGCTCGTCGGGGCGCGGCTGGTGCAGGGGCTCGGCGCGGCGATGATGGTGCCGGCCGCGCTCTCCGTGCTGACGACGACGTTCCGCGACGGCCGCGACCGGCACACGGCGCTCGGCGCCTGGGGCGGCGTCGCCGGCCTGGCGTCGGCGGTCGGCGTCTTCCTGGGCGGACTGCTCACCGAGGACGCCAGCTGGCGGTGGGTGTTCTGGGTCAACCTGCCGGTCTCGGCGGTGCTGCTCGTCGCGACGTTCCGCATGGTCGGCGGCGAGCGCGACACCGGCCCGAAGCGGAAGTTCGACGGACTCGGCGCCGTGCTCGTCACCGGCGGCATGCTGCTGCTCGTCCACGCACTGGTCGAGGCGCCGGCGCAGGGCTGGGGCAGCGCGCGCACGGTCGGCGAGCTCGCCGTCTCGGCCGCGCTCCTGCTCGCATTCCTCCGCAACGAGCGTGTGCACGCGAACCCGCTGGCACCGCTCTCGATCTTCCGGATCAAGGGCCTCGGCGCGGCGAACGCGGCGCAGGTGATGGCGATCGGCGGGTTCTACGCGATGTTCTTCTTCCTCACCCTCTACATGCAGAACGTGCTCGGGTATTCGCAGCTGCAGGCCGGCTCGGCGTACCTTCCGGTCACCGCCGGCGTGGCGGTCTCCTCGGGCGTCGCCTCGCAGCTCTTCGCGCGGATCGGGACGCGGCCGATCATCGTCACGGGCGCGGTCGTCGCGTCGGCGGCCGTGTTCTGGCTCTCGCGCATCCCGGTGCACGGCGCCTACGTCCGTGACCTCCTGCCCGGGCTCGTCATCATGTCGTTCGGACTGGGGTTCGTGTTCGTCGGCGTGAACACCGCCGCGAACGCCGGTGTGCCGGCCGATCAGGCCGGACTGGCCGCCGCGCTGATCAACACGTCGACGTGGATCGGCGGGGCGCTCGGGCTCGCGATCTTCTCCGTGGTCGCCACCTCCCGGACCGGCCATCTGCTGGCCGCCCACGTACCGCAGGCCGAGGCGCTGACCGCCGGCTTCCAGCGCGCCCTCACCGCCTGCAGCCTGTTCCTCGTCGCCGCAGCCGTGATCGCGCTGCGTGCCACCAACACCCGGGGCGAGCGAACGGTGGCGCTGCCGCTCGACCCCGTGCCCCCCGTGACGGAAGGAGCGTAGCGAGATGCGATACCTGATCCAGGTGCGGTTCAACGGCGCCGAACGCGTGATCCGGCGCCTGCCGGCGGCCGAGCAGGCCGGGATCACCGCCGAGTTCGAGGCGATCCGCCGGCTTCCGGGAGTGCTCGAGAGCCACCGGCTGGCCGCGTCGGAGACGGCGACGACAGTCCGCGTCGACGGCGGCGAGCCCCAGCTGAGCGCCGGTCCGGCCGTGGCCGCCGGCGCCGAGCTCGACGGCTACTACGTCTACGACGCGGCCGATCTCGAGACCGCGATCGCGTTCGCCGCCCGCGTTCCCGTGGCCCGCATGGGCGGCAGCGTCGAGGTGCGGGCGCTGCGGGAGCGCTGGATGGTTGATCGCGTAACTCCGGTGGAGTCCAAGGCGCAAGCCGGAGGCTTGCACCGGGCTGCGAGCCGAGCAGCGCACGGACTGAAGGGAGCGCATACCGGGGCGTATGGGCGCGACCGAGAAGCGGTCAAGGGCGGATGCCCTTGACCGCGGTCCGAGAGCGTCTCTCGACCACGCAGACGCCGAGGCGCAGCCCCGCCACGATCCGCACCCCCGCCAACAACCTGACGTCCAGGCGCGCGAGGAGTTATCGATCAACCATCTCGGACGCGGCCCGCCGCCTACCATCCCCGCATGGACGGCTACGACCCGATGGCGAGCTTCGGCGCCGAGGCGGCGGCGATCTACGACGACCATCCCCGCGGCGACGAGCAGGCGGCGGTGGCGTTCCTGCACGAGGCCGCCGCGGGCGGAAGGGCGCTCGAGCTGGCGGTCGGCACCGGCCGGATCGCGCTTCCGCTGGCGGCGAGCGGCGTCGAGGTGGACGGGATCGACCTCTCGCCGCACATGGTCGAGCGGCTGCGCGCCAAGCCCGGCGGCGAGGGCATCGCCGTGACGATGGGTGACTTCTCGGAGGTGCCGGTCGACGGCACCTACGACCTGATCTACATCGTCTACAACACGATCTACAACCTGCTCGGCCAGGACCAGCAGGTGCGCTGCTTCGAGAACGTGGCCGCCCACCTGGAGAGCGGCGGCGCGTTCGTCGTCGAGGCGCTCACCCCGTGGCACCTGCAGGGGCTGCGCGACAACCGCTACGTCGACGCCGAGCACATCGGCGTGGACGAGGTCTGGCTCGACGTCGGCCGCTACGACCCCGTCCGCCAGCAGCTCGACGAGACGCACGTCGCGCTGACCAGGGACGGCGTGCGCCTCCACCCGATCGTCACCCGCTACATCTGGCCGAGCGAGATGGACCTGATGGCACGCATCGCGGGCCTGCGCCTGGCCGATCGCTTCGGCGGGTGGGGCCGCGAGCCGTTCACGGCCCGAAGCGACCTGCACGTCTCGGTCTACCGGCGCTGACTCAGCCCGCGACGCGGGCACGCTCGCGCTCCACCAGCACGCGGCGCAGGAGCTTCCCCGACGCGGACTTGGGGATCTCGTCGATGACCTCGAGGGCGCGGATGCGCTCGTGCGGCGCGACCCGCTCGGCCACGAACGCCATCAGCTCCTCGACGCTGAGCGGCGCGCGCAGGACGACGAAGGCCTTCGGGATCTCGCCCGCGTCGTCGTCGGGCGACGGGATGACGCACGCGTCGGCGACCGCCGGGTGCTCGAGCAGCACGCCCTCCAGCATCGCCGGAGCGACCTGGTAGCCCTTGTACTTGATCAGCTCCTTCAGCCGGTCGACGATGCGCCAGCCGTGCTCCTCGTCGTGGGTGGCGATGTCGCCCGTGTGCAGCCAGCCGTCGGCGTCGAGCGTGCGCGCCGTCGCGCGCTCGTCGGCCAGGTAGCCGCGCATCACCTGCGGCCCCCGCACCCACAGCTCGCCCGGCCGGCCCGGCTCGGCGTCCTCGCGCGTGCCCACCGCGACGAGCCGCGCCTCGGTGTTCGGCAGCAGCTCGCCGATGGAGCCGGGCAGGTGCGGGCGGGCGAGCGGCGTGCAGTGCGTCACCGGGCTCGCCTCGGTGAGACCGTAGCCCTGCTGCAGGCGGACCGGCACGCGGGCGCGGCACGCCTCCTCGACGGTGGCGTCGAGCGGGGCCGCCCCCGAGTTCATCATCCGCACGCTGGAGAGGTCGTACCGCTCCACCGCGGGGTGCTTGGAGAGCGCGACGACGACCGGCGGCGCGACGTAGACGCGCGTGATCCGGTAGCGCTCGATCATCTCCAGGAACGACTCGAACTCGAACCGCGGCATCGTCACCACCGTCGCCCCGTCGCGCAGGGCGCAGTTCATGACGACGGTCTGGCCGTAGATGTGGAAGAACGGCAGGATGCCGGCGACGACGTCGTCGTCGCCGGTCGGCACCATCGCGGTCATCTGGGCGACGTTCGCGACGAGGTTGCGATGCGTCAGCATGACCCCCTTCGGCAGGCCGGTCGTGCCGCTCGAGTAGGGCAGCGAGACGAGCGTCGTGGCCGGGTCGATGTCCGGCCGGCGCAGAGCGTCCGGCGGGCCGATCATGTCGTCCAGGGCGGTCGTCCCGTCGCCGCCGTCGAACGCGAACACCTCCTCCACGCCTGCGGCCGCCGCCGCGGGCAGCGCGCGCTCGCACAGCGCCGAGACCGTGAAGAGGAAGCGCGCGCCGGAGCTACGCAGCTGCTGCGCGATCTCGGCCTGGGTGTAGAGCGCGTTGATGGTGGTGTTCGTGGCCCCGGCGCGGGCGACGCCGAAGAAGGCCGCCGCGTACTCGGGCACGTTGGGGGCGAGGATGCCGACGACCTGCCCCGGCGCGAGACCGCGCTGCTGTAGCCCGCTTGCGATCCCGCTCGCCAGCGCGTCGAGCCCGGCGAAGGTGAGCGTGCGGCCCGTCGGCGCGTCGATCAGCGCCGGCGCCTCGCCGCGCGCCGCCGCACCCCCGAGCACGTACTCGTCGAGCGGCACGTCCGGGATCTCGACCGGCGGGTGGGGGCTGCGGTGGATCACGATTCCTCCTTCGCTAGAACGCCTCGTCTGGGACGGCCGTGATGGACGCCTTGCCCGAGCGCACCGCCCGGCCGAGTGCCCCGGCCTCGGGCAGCATCCGCTCGGCGTGGAAGCGGGCTGCTGCGAGCTTGCGCTCGGCGAACGCGGCATCCAGCCCCGGCGCGGCGATGCAGGCGGCCGCCATCCGCAGCCACAGGTCGCCGAACGCGGCGAGCGCGAACAGGCGCAGGTAGTCGGTCGCGGCCGCGGCCGCCTGCTCCCGGTCACGGCCGGCGGCGCCGAGCCAGATCGTCGTCTCCTGCAGGTGGGCGATCGCCTCGCCGGCGGCCTCGGCCACACCGGCGATCTCGCCGGGATGCGTGGCGGCGGCGCGCTCGACCGCCGGGTGGAAGAACCGGCGCAGGAGCCGGCCGTGGTGCATCGGCAGCTTGCGCCCCACCAGGTCGAGCGCCTGGACGCCGTTCGTGCCCTCGTAGATCTGGCTGATGCGGGCGTCGCGGGCGAGCTGCTCGACGCCGGACTCGGTGATGTAGCCGGCACCGCCGTGGACGGCGATGGCGAGGTTCGCCGCCTCGACCCCGTTGTCGGTGCACGCCGCCTTCACCACGGGCGTGAGCAGCGCGACCAGGTCGGCGGCCGCCTCCCGCCGGCCGGGGTCGGGGTGGTGCTGGGAGACGTCGAGCTCGACCGCGGTCCAGGTCGCGAGCGCCCGGCCGGCCTCGGTCAGCGCGCGCATGCGCAGGAGCGCCCGGCGCACGTCGGGATGGGCGATGATCGGGTCGGGCCCGGCGCCGTCGGCGTGCGATCGCCCCGGGGCGCGCCCCTGCAGCCGCTCGCGGGCGTAGGCGACCGCGGTCTGGTAGGCGGTCTCGCCGACCCCGATGCCCTGGATGCCGACCCCGAGCCGGGCGCGGTTCATCATCGTGAACATCTGCGCCATCCCGCCGTGCGGCGCCCCGACCAGCTCGCCGGCCGCGTCCTCGAAGTGCAGCACGCACGTGGCCGACCCGCGGATGCCCATCTTGTGCTCGATCGAGCCGCAGGTGACGCCGTTTCGGCTCCCGTCCGGCGCGAGCCTGGGCACCACGAAGAGCGAGATGCCGGCGGTGCCGGGCGGCGCATCCGGCAGCCGCGCGAGCACCAGGTGCACGATCTGGTCGGTGAGGTCGTGCTCGCCGCCGGTGATGAAGACCTTCGTCCCGGAGATGCGGTAGGTGCCGTCGCCCGCGGGCTCGGCGCGGGTGCGCAGGAGGCCGAGGTCGGTGCCGGCGTGCGCCTCGGTGAGGCACATCGTCCCGCACCACTCGCCGCTCGCAAGCCGGGGCACGTACCGGTCGACCTGGTCGGCCGACGCGTGCGCGGTCAGCGCGGCCGCCGCGCCCGCGCTCAGCAGCGGATAGGTGGCGAAGGCGAGGTTGGCCGAGCACACCATCTCCTCGAAGGCGGTCGCGACGACGGCGGGCAGGCCGGCGCCGCCCTGCTCGGGGGCGACGCCGATCCCGTTCCAGCCGCCGGCCACGAGGGCGGCGTAGGCCTCCCGGAAGCCATCGGGCGTCCGCACCGCGCCGGCGGCGAATGTGCAGCCCTGCTCGTCGCCGGTGCGGTTCAGCGGCAGCAGCACCCCCTCGGCGAACGCGGCCGCCTCCTCGAGCACGGCCAGCACGGTGTCGGCCGATGCGTCGGGGTAGGGCGGCAGCGTGGCCACCACCCCGTCGTGGTCGAACACGTCGCGCAGGAGGAACGCGAAATCGGCCAGCGGGGCGTGGTACGTCTGCATCGTCAGTTGCGCAGCGGGCGGCCGGTCTCGAGGATGTGCGTCATCCGCTGCAGGGTGCGCTCCTCGCGGAACAGGGCGGCGACGGCGTCGGCCTCGAGCGCGGAGACGGCCGCCTCCGGCACCGGCCGCGTCAGGTCGGCCTCGTCGCCGCCGGTGAGGATGCCGGCGAGCGCGTCGGCCAGGTGGAGGTCGTACTCGGTGACGGCGGCGTCGCGGCGGGCGAGCTCGCGGGCGCCGAGCACGAGCGTCGCGCGGCCGGACGGGCCGGCCAGGACGAGCTCGGCGGGCTCGGGCGGGACGTAGCCGCCGGCCAGGTCGAGCACGTGCGCCCGGGCGTCAGCGACCAGCCGGTCGCGGCTCGGGCTGATGCGGTCGCGCGGCCGCAGGAAGCCCAGCTCGCGCGCGTGCTGTGCCGATGTCGAGACGCGGGCGGTCGCGATCACCTCGAACGCGTGCCGGGCGGCGGGCATCGGCCCGGCCGGCTGCGACACGGCCGCCCGCAGGAGCAGCTCGCGGCAGCCGCCCCAGCCGGGCACGAGTCCGGCTCCCAGCTCGACGAGCCCCATGAACGTGTCGGTGTGGGCCTGGACGCCGGCGCAGTGCATCAGCAGCTCGCAGCCGCCGCCGAGCGCCCGGCCGGCAACCGCGCCGACGACGGGCACGGGCGCGAACTTGACCGCGGCGAACGCGCCCCGCCCGGCGGCGCCGTACTCCTCCAGCCGCCGCCACGCCGCGACGTTCACCAGGCCGAGCACGAGCGCCAGGTTCGCGCCGACGCTGAAGTGCGGGCCGTCGTTCGTGATCACGAGGCCGCGGAATCCGTCCGAGGCGATCGCGACGGAGCGGGCGATCATCTCCAGCGCCGCCGCGTCGAGGGCGCTCGCGGGCGAGTGCAGCTCGAGACAGGCGACGCCCTCGCCCAGGTCCCACACGCCGGCGGAGTCGTTGCGGGCGAGCGGGCCGTGGCGACGGGCGGCCTCGAGCACGTCGACGCCGGGGCGGACGGCGGCCCGCGCACGGACGCCGCCCGCTGCCGCCGCGTCGCGCAGCAGCGGCGGCACGTCCAGCCCCTCGGCGTCGAGCCACCCCGCCAGCCACGCCGGCCCCGCCTCGTCGATCAGGGCGAACGGCCCCCGCTCCCAGCCGTACCCGCGCCGCATCGCCAGGTCGATCAGCGCCGGGTCGGCGGTCACGGCGGGCACCATCCCGGCGGCGTAGGCCAGCGTGCGCCCGATCACGGCGCGGGCATAGTCGCCCAGGCGGCCGGGCTGGTCGAGCAGCCGGCGCAGGTCGCGCGGCAGGCGCGGCGGTCGCGCCGCCGGCCGGTACTCGAGCGTCTCCAGGTCGATCGCGAGCCGCGCGCCGCCGTCGCGCGTGTAGAAGCCCTTGCCGGCTCCGCGGCCGGTCGCGCCCTTCTCCACCATCCTGTGCAGCAGGTCGGCGTGCGCCGGCACCGCCCGCCAGGCGTCGCCCGCCGGCAGCAGCCGGTCGAACGACGCGTTCACCTGCTCGTGCAGCCCCAGGCCGACGACGTCCATGAGCCCGAACACGCCCGTCCGCGGGATGCCGACGGGCGCGCCCATGACCGCGTCGGCCTCCTCGACCGCGAGGCCGCGGGCGAGCGCCTCGCCGATCGCCGTGCCGATCCAGTAGACGCCGAGCCGGTTGGCCACGAAGCCGGGCGTGTCGTTGCAGCGGATCACCGTCTTGCCGAGGCGCAGGTCGCAGGCGCGCTCGACCGCCTCGGCCGCCTCCGGCCGGGCGGCGCCGGGCACGATCTCGAGCAGGCGCATGTAGCGGGGAGGGTTGAAGAAGTGCGTGATGAGGAGGTCGCCCGCGAGTCCGTCCGAGGCGCCCTCGAGCAGCGAGCGCAGCGGGATCGTGGACGTGTTCGAGGAGATCACCGAGCCCCGCTTCCGGACGGCGTCGAGGCGGGCGTACAGCGACCGCTTGGCCGCCGCGTCCTCGACGATCGCCTCCACGATCCAGTCGGCGCCGGCGCAGAGCTCGAGGTCGTCCTCCAGGCTCCCGGTGCGGATCAGCCGGGCGGCCCCGGCCGAGACGAGCGGCGGCGGCGTGCGCTTCGGGAGCGCCGCGAGCGCGCGGGCGGCGGCGTCGCCGAGGTCGAGCATCGTCACCGGGATGCCGGCGTTGGCGACGTGGGCGGCGATGCCCGCGCCCATCGTGCCCGACCCGATCACGGCGACACGCTCGACCTCGTTCACCCGGCCGCCTCGAGCACCGTCGCGATCCCCTGCCCGCCGCCGATGCACTGCGTGGCGAGCGCGTAGCGGCCGCCCTCGCGGCGCAGCACCTGGGCCGCCTTGCCGGTGATGCGGGCGCCGGTCGCGCCCAGCGGGTGGCCGAGCGCGATCGCGCCGCCGTCGACGTTCACGCGGGCGGGGTCGAGGCCGAGCTCGCGGATGCACGCGAGCGCCTGCGACGCGAACGCCTCGTTCAGCTCGACGACGTCGAGGTCGCCGATGCCGATGCCGGCCCGCTCGAGCGCCTTCCGGGTCGCCGCCACCGGGCCGATCCCCATCACCTCGGGGTCGCAGCCGGAGACGGCGATCGCGCGCACCCGGGCGAGCGGCTCGAGGCCGGTGCGGCGCGCGAACTCCTCTGACGTCACGAGCACGGCCGCGGCGCCGTCCGTGAGCGGCGACGAGGTGCCCGCGGTCACGGTGCCGTCCTTCACGAAGGCCGGTGCGAGCGCCGCCAGCCCTTCCGCGGACGTGTCGGGCCGCGGGCAGCCGTCCTCGGCGACGCCGGCGACGGCGACGAGCTCCTCGGCCAGCCGGCCCCCGGCCGCCGCCTGGGCGGCCCGGCGCTGGCTCTCGACCGCGAACGCCTCCTGGTCGGCGCGCGTGACGCCGAAGCGCTCGGCGACGTTCTCGGCCGTCTCCCCCATGCTGATGTAGATCCGGGGCCGCCGGTCGACCAGGTCGGGGTGCAGGAGCGGGTTGTAGCCGCCCATCGGAACGCGGCTCATCGACTCGACGCCGGCGCACACGTAGGCCTCGCCCGCCCCCAGTGCGATCGCGCCCGCGGCCGTGTGCACGCCCTGCATGGACGAGCCGCAGAAGCGGTTCACGGTCTGCCCCGCCACCGACTGGGGCAGGCCGGCGATCGCGGCGGCGACGCGGCCGACGTTCATGCCCTGCTCGGCCTCGGGGAAGGCGCAGCCGCAGACGACGTCCTCGAGCGCCTCCGGGTCGACGCGCGTGCGCTCCACGAGGGCGGCGACGACGGCGCCAGCCATGTCGTCCGGGCGCGTCCCGGCGAGCCGGCCGCGGCGGGCGGGCTGGAACGGCGAGCGGACATAGCCGGCGATGACGGCGGTCACGGGCAGACTCCTTTCCTTCCCCGGCAAAGTATCGCGGGCGGGGAGGCGTCCGCGGGGGTGAGGGGTTCGGGACAGCAGGCAATCGGCGTCCAGGGCGGCGCCAATTGACCGGGTGGAGGATCGCGTCGGGCTAGGAGAACTCGGTGCCGCTTGCGGCACACGCCTTGTCGCCGGGGCTGTTGAACGACGGGAACGGGCCGTGGTCAACGCCGGCTTCCTTGGAGAGCACGGAGCACCCGCGGATACCTGCACGCGACGCGGTGGTCGCGATCCACACGGGCCGCTGCGCGCGATCGACGACGAGGAGCAGCGCGCCGTCGTAGCGTGTGTCGAGGAAGCGGAGCGCGTTCAGGTATCGCGTGATGCCGTGGCCGAGCAGGAGCTTGGGGTGAGCTGTGGTCACGGTGACGGCCGGGGCTGCTCCGAGGGGTTTGTGCCACGCGAGCACAGCGTGCGTCTCGGTCGCTTGGCCGATGCGGCCGAGCGTTCGCAGCAGATTCTCTCGTGAGGGAGCTCCGTGACCGATCGTCGTGGGCGGCATCGTCCCCTGCCCTTCCGGGTCGCCCCACCCGGGGAGGGCGATCCGGCCTTGGCTCTGCAAACGGGGGCGGGTGCCGGGGGACTGCAGGAACAGGTTGTAGGCAACCACGTGTGGCAGGTGTCGGATCCGGTTGGCGTCTCGGATCGCACCGGCGGCAACAGCCGCAGCCCACGCCGCCCGCTCGTTGCCCGCGTCGGCGACAGCCGCTCTCGGAGAGGTGGCCGATCCCGGCTGGGGTGGCACCGCGACGACGAAGCTCAACCCCAGACTGCCGGCGGGTTCGTGCGCCGGGGACGAGACGATGCCGATCCGAACCATGCCCGTTCCGAGCATCGCGCAGGCCACCCGCCTTGCCACGGCTCGCTCCCCAGACGCACCACCCGTGATCATGGTGTCGCAGGAACCCACGGCGGCGACGAGCGCGGCGTTCCCGGCCGTGGTGAGCACGCACCCGCCGTCGTGAACGTATCCGCCCGTACAGTCGGCCGGCCCGGGCCCGGCCCGCCCGGCGCCACACCCCGTCACCACGAAGCCGAGCACCGCCGCGACCAGCAGCCTGAACATCGAGAAGTTAGACGTCGCCTGCGATCAGGAAGTTCTGCGCTGCCCGAGCACACGGATCACGCGACGCGCGGCGGCGCCGGCTTCCCCGCCGGCCTGGCGCAATTGGCACTTGCGTCGGCGCCAATTGACGGGGCACGCCGCCCTACGACGCGCGCCGCGCCGATGCCAGCATGGCGTGCACCTCGCGCTCGTGCATCGCCAGGTCCGGCCCGCGCAGGCAGGCCTCGGCCTCGTAGACCCTGCCGCCACGCAGCACGACCTGCGCCGCCAGCTCCTCGTCGCCCCCGAGCGCGCGGCAGCCTCGAGGCAGGACGCGCAGGTGGACGCCGACGGCGGGCCGCTGCGACGGGAGGATCAGCCCGCCGCCCTGATCCCACATGACGACGACCGCACCCGGCCGCAGCCGCCGGACCGGGAACCCGCAGCCGTGCTCCGTACACGGGTTGCGTGTGGGCTGCGAGGCGAGGTCGACCACCGGCGACGTCATGTGCGAGTAGAAGCCGCGGCGGCGGTAGCGCCAGTCGGCCGGATAGCGGAACACGATGCCGTGCCCGCGGTACGTCGTCAGGCGCACGACGACGGCCGTGGCCGGTCGCCGCGGCGCTCCTCCGGCCGTGGCCGACACGCCGTGCGTCGGGGACGTCGACCCGAGCGCGCAGCCGCTCGCGAGCGCGGACAGCGCGGCGACGAGCACCAGGCCGGGACACCTGACCATGGCCGTTGGACGCTGCGCGCCGCCCGGTGGTTCCACCCGGCTGGTGATAGGTTTGGCCGTGGATCACACAGACCCGCGCAAGGAGGCTTCCGATGGCGGTGCAGACGCGACCCACCACGCGACAGGGGGCGGAGACGGTCTTCGTCGACCGCTTCTGCGACGGGATCATCGGGCCGAGCTCGGAGATGCTCGGGCCCGTCCGCGACGGCGGCCACATCGTCGCGAACACCGCGCCGGGCTGCTGGGGGCCGATGATCACCCCCGCGATCCGAGGCGGCCACGAGGTGACCCTCCCGGTCGCCGTCGAGGGCGCCGAGGTCGGCGACGCGGTGGCGATCTCGATCCGCGACATCTCGGTGACGTCGCTCGCCACCGCATCGGGCAACGACCGCATGATCGAGGGCCGGTTCAACGGCGACCCCTACTGCGCCAAGGTGTGCGCGAAGTGCGGCGCGCAGGACGAGGCGACGGTCGTCGAGGGCATCGGCCCCGACAGCGTGCGCTGCGCCAACTGCGGCGAGCCGGCGGCGCCGTTCGCGTTCACCAACGGCTACACGATCGCCTTCGACGAGGACTGGCGCGTCGGCGTGACGGTCGGCCGCGAGCGCGCCGAGGAGTTCGCCCACGACGCCCACACCGTCGGCGCGATTCCGGAGCACTCGATCCAGAACCCGGTCCTGCTCTTCGCGCCGCACGACCTGGTCGGGGTGGCGACGCGGCTGCGGCCGTTCATGGGCCAGATCGGGACGACGCCCGCCGTCGACCTGCCCGACTCCCACAACGCCGGCGACTTCGGCGCGTTCCTGCTCGGAGCGCCCCACTCCCACGCGGTCACGGCCGAGCAGCTCGAGGCCCGCACCGACGGCCATCTCGACATCGACGCCGCCAGGGCGGGCGCGATCCTGATCGCCCCGGTCAAGGTGCCGGGCGCGGGCATCTACCTGGGAGACATGCACGCGCTCCAGGGCGACGGCGAGATCGCCGGCCACACGTGCGACGTCTCGGGGACGGTCACGCTGCAGGTGCACGTGATCAAGGGCCTCGCCATCGACGGCCCGATCCTGCTCCCGGTCATGGAGGACCTGCCGTTCCTGGCCCGCCCGCTGACCCCGGCCGAGCGGGCGCGGGCGGCCGAGATCGCACGCCGGAACGGCGTCGCCGAGCTCGAGGAGTCGCTGCCGATCTCGGTGGTGGGCACGGGACCCGACCTGAACAGCGCGGTCGAGAACGGCCTCCGCCGATCCGCCGCGCTGCTCGGCATGGGCGTGCCCGAGGTCAAGAACCGGGCGACGATCACCGGCGCGATCGAGATCGGGCGCGCCCCGGGCGTGATCCAGGTGACGTTCCTGGCGCCCGCCGCCGCGCTCGCGAGGCGCGGAATCGAGGACGTCGTGCGGACGCACTACGGCCTCGCCGGCTAGCGCGCCCGACCAGGGGATCGGCCAGTGACTTCCCCTGGTGCGACGCGGCGGCCGGACGGCGAAGCTCGACCCCTGCCATCGAGACCGGGAGGACGAGATGAGCGCGACCGTCGCAGGGACAGGCGAGGCGACCGGGTGCCGCGCCCGCGGAAGGGCGTGGCCGTCGTGAGCGGCCGGCTCCCGCTCGCCGGCGCGACCGTCGTCGTGATCGGCGGCAGCTCCGGAATCGGGCTGGAGACTGCACGGCGCGCACGCGCCGAGGGCGCCGACGTGATCATCACGGCACGCGATCCGGATCGCCTGCAGGCCGCCGGGCTCGAGCTCGGCGCGAGCATCGCGGCCTTCGACGTGACCGACGCGCCCAGGCTGCAGCGGTTCTTCGCCGAACTGCCCGGCCCGATCGACCACCTCCTGCTCTCCGGCGGCGGGCCGTACTACGCCCCCTTCGCGGAGCTCGACATCGACGAGGCGCGGCGCGACGCCGATCGGCACCTGTGGCTGCCGCTCCAGATCGCACGGCTGTGCATGGGCCGGGTGCGCCCGCCGGGGACGCTGTTGTTCCTCGGCGGCACGAGCGGCCGGCGGGCCACTGCCGGCCCCGTGGTGTCGCTCGTGACCGCTGCGCAGCCCGCGCTCACGCGCAGCCTGGCCGTCGAGCTCGCCCCGGTGCGGGTGAACCTGATCGCGGCCGGGTTCGTCGATACGCCGCTCTCGGCGGCGCTCCTCGGCGATCGGCTGGACGCCCGCCGCGAGGAGCTGCGGACAGAGCTCCCGATCCGGCGGGTCGTCGGCGCGGGCGACGTCGCCGCGCTCGCCGTCCACCTGATGGTCAACACGGCCGTCACCGGGGCGACCTTCGACGTCGACGGCGGCCAGCAGCTCGTCCGGACCGGAGCATGAGCGGCGGGCGCCGCCGGATCGCAATCGTGACCGGCGCCTCGCGGGGAATCGGCGCCGGCATCGCGGCGGCGTTGCGGGAGGCCGGCTACGGCGTCGTGGCGACGGCGCGCTCGTTCCCGTCCGTCGACGAGGCCGGCATGCTCACGGTGACCGGCGACATCGCGGATCCGGAGACCGCGGAGCGCGTCGTGGAGCAGGCGCTGGCCCGGTTCGGGCGCATCGACACGCTCGTCAACAACGCCGGCATCTTCATCGCCAGACCCTTCACCGACTACACGACGGACGACCTCGCCGCGATGCTCGCGGTGAACCTCGCCGGCTTCTTCCACATCACCCAGCGTACGCTGCGGCAGATGCTCGCCCAGGGCGAAGGGCACATCGTCAACATGACGGCGAGCATCGTCGACCACGCCCGCGCCTCGGCGCCGTCCGGGCTGGCGGCGCTCACCAAGGGCGGTCTCGACGCGGCGACGCGCTCGCTCGCGATCGAGCACGCCGCCGCCGGCATCCGGGTGAACGCGATCGCGCCCGGCGTGATCAGGACGCCGGAGTACGCCCCCGCCGCCTACGCCAACCTCGACGACTACCACCCGATCGGCCACGTCGGCGAAGTCGAGGACATCGTCGGCGCCGTGCTGTATCTCGAGCGGGCCGGGTTCGTGACCGGGGAGACCGTGCACGTCGACGGCGGCCTGGTCGCCGGGCATTGACCGGCCCGCCGGCCGTCACAGCCAGATGCGCGTGGTGAAGCCGTCGGGCGCACGGAAGGCGTCGATCCGCCAGGTGAGCTGACGGGCGACCCAGAGCCCGGCGCCGGCGCCGTCCCGTGGCGCGAGGTAGCCGGCCGTCGGGTCGTCGAAGCCGTCGCCCTCGTCAACGATCTCGCAGACGAACCGCCCTTCCGCGGAGCCGATGCGGACGTCGCGCATGCCTCCGCCGTGCACGACCGCGTTTCGGGCCACCTCGGTCACGGCGAGCAGCATGTCGAGCACCCGGGGCCCGCTGACGCCCCGCGCGGCCAGCTCAGGGGCCAGCCGCTCGCGCAGCTCCTCCAGATCGCGGCCGGGCGGGATCGAGCGCAGGCCGGCGAGCGGGGCCGGGGCCGGGGCGAGGCGACGCAGCAGGAGGTCGGGGTCCTCGTACCGCTCGCTCGTCTTCCACCCGGGCCCCTCGACGACCTCCGGATGCGTCTGCCACACCCCCTCGATGACCGCGTCGGGTGTCCCGTTCGCGTTGTACGAGCACAGCACCCACACCGGGAGGTGCCCGAAGGAGCGGTTGAACGCAGCCTCGTAGCCGGTCCACAGGTCCCACTCGGCCGGCTCGGGGCCGAACTGGACGTCGGCGACCGCTCGCACCGTGGGCGTCCGCGCCAGCTGCGCCGCATACACCTCGTGGTAGGCGGCGAGCGCCCGCGCCGGCCGCGTGTAGGAGGTGCTGACATCGACGAAGGTCACCCCCGCCGCATGGTCGCCCAGCGCCTCGCGCATCATCGCGATCCCGGGCCTGACGTGGGCGACGATCGCCCCCTCGCCCGCCTCGACCCCCTCCTTCAGGAACGGGAGCGCGTGTGCGAGGTACTCGTCCTCGGACTCGTAGACGAGCGCGTTGTGGCGGAGTGCTGGTGGCTGAGGGCTCATTCGGCGCCGCGGCACGCAGGATCCTGCGCGTCCGCATCTGAGAGTGATACGCCATTGTCCGCGACTTTCAAGCGCCCGTGTCGCGGACGCCTTCGCGGCGATCGCACTTGGATTCCCGCCCGCGCGGCTTATTGGAGCCTCATCATCCTGGTCGGGTTCGCGATCAGGAGCGGTGGCGCGATCGGCGCCGGAAGGGAAGCTCGTCGCATGTCCAAGGTCGCCTCGGAGACCCCGATGCTCATCGGCCGAACGGACGAGTGCGCCGCCCTCGACCGCCTCCTCGCCGACGCGCTCGGGGGTGCGAGCAGGGCCGTCGTGCTCCGTGGCGAGACCGGCGTCGGGAAGAGCGCGCTGCTCGCCTACGCCTCCGGCCGGGCGAAGGGGTGGACCGTGGCGTCGGCGGCCGGCGTCGAATCCGAGGTGGAGCTGGCCTTCAGTGGTCTTCACCAGCTGTGCGCGCCCATGCTCGACCGCCTGGATCGGCTGCCGACCCCGCAGCGAGCCGCGCTCGAGGTCGTGTTCGGGCTCGACTCGGGGCCGCCGCCCGACCGCTTCCTGGTGGCGCTCGCGGTGCTGTCGCTGCTGGCGGAGGCGGCGGAGCAGCAGCCCGTGATCTGCCTCGTGGACGACGCCCACTGGCTCGACGAGGCCTCGGCGCAGATCGTCGGTTTCGTCGCGCGACGCCTGCTCGCCGACCGGATTGCGATGGTCTGCGCCGAGCGCACGGACGCCGGCGTTCGCGCCCTCGCCGGGCTGCCCGAGCTGCGAGTGTCGGGCCTTGGCACGCGCGATGCGCGCGCCCTGCTTCTGGAGCACGTCCACGGCCCGCTGGACGCGGCGGTGTGCGACCGGATCGTCACCGAGAGCCACGGGAATCCGCTCGCGCTGCTCGAGCTGCCGCGCAGCTGGGATCCCGCGGATCTCGCCGGCGGCTTCGGGTTCCCGACCGGCCGGGCGGTTGTCGGCAGGATCGAGCAGAGCTACTCCCGGCGGCTGCTCCGGCTTCCCGCCCCCACGCGCCTGCTGCTGCTCGCCGCGGCGGCGGAGTCCCGGGGCGACCCCATGCTCCTCAACCGGGCGGCGGCGGCCCTCGGCCTCGACATGGAGGCGGCGGCGCCGGCCGTGGACGCGCATCTGCTCACGGCGGGCCGCACGATCGAGTTCGTGCATCCGCTCGTCCGGTCCGCCGTCTACCGCTCCTCGTCCGCGGACGACCGCCGCCGTGTCCACGACGCCCTGGCGGGGGTGACGGATCCGGAGATCGACCCGGACCGGCGCGCGTGGCACCGCGCATGCGCGGCCCAGGGCCCCGCGGAGGACGTGGCGGCGGAGCTCGAGCGCTCGGCCGGCCGGGCGCAGGCCCGCGGCGGCCTGGCCGCTGCGGCCGCCTTCCTGCGCAGGGCCGCCGCGCTCACGGTCGACCCGCGACGCCGCGTCGACCGGGCTCTGAAGGCCGCCCAGGCGAGCCTCCACGCGGGCGCGTTCGACGCGGCGCTGGGACTGGTCGACAACGCCGAGGCCGGCCCCCTCGACGAGCTCCAGCGCGCGCGCGTCGGCCGCGTCCGCGGGCACATCGCGTTCGCGTCGGGGCTGGGCCGCGAGGCTCCGCCGTTGCTCCTCGCGGCCGCGCGGCGGCTCGAGGCGCTCGACCCGGAGCTCGCGCGCGAGACCTACCTCGACGCGTGGGGGGCGGCGCTCGTCGCCGGCGGTCTGGCCACGACGGGAGGCCTGCTCGAGGTCTCGCGGGCGGCGAAAGCGCTGCCTGCGAGCGGCGGCGCGGCGCGCCCGGCGGATCTGCTCCTGGATGGCCTCGCGACCGTGATCACCGACGGGCGGGCCGCCGCCGCGCCGATGCTCAGAGGGGCGGTCGCGGCGCTCCTCGCGCAGGCCTCGGCCGACGACACCCTCCGGTGGGGATGGCTGACGACCGTGCCGTCGAACCTCCTGTGGGACGACGAGCGCTGGCACGCCCTCAACGACCGCCAGCTGCGCCGGGCGCGCGACGTCGGCGCGGTGGTCCGGCTCCCCATCGACCTCACCGAGCTCGCGATCCTCGTCGCCTGGCGCGGTGACTTCGATCGCGCCGAGTCGGCGATCGCGGAGGCCGACGCGGTGGTCGGGGCGACCCGCATCGGTCTCGCGCCCTACGGCCCGATGCTGCTCGCGGCGCTGCGCGGACACGAGGGCGAGGCCACGTCGCTGATCGCCTCGACGATCGCGCGGGCGACGGCCGGCGGCCGGGGCATCGACGTGCAGTTCGCCCGGTGGACCGGCGCCATCCTCTGCAACGGCCTGGCCCGCTACGACGACGCCCAGGACGCCGCCCGGGACGCGAGCGGCGAGGAGTTCGACCTGTTCCTCTCGTCCTGGGCGCTGCCGGAGCTGATCGAGGCGAGCGTGAAGTGCCGCAGGCCGGATCACGCATGCGGCGCGCTGGCCCGACTGGCGGATGCCGCCCTCGCCGCCGGGACCGACTGGTCACTGGGGATCGAGGCTCGCTGCCGCGCGCTGCTGTGCGAGGGCGAGTCGGCCGACGAGCTCTATCGCGAGGCGATCGACCGGCTCGGCCGGACGCACATCCGCACCGAGCTCGCGCGCGCCCACCTCCTCTACGGCGAGTGGCTGCGGCGCGAGGGCCGGCGCCTCGAGGCGCGCCGACACCTGCGTTCGGCCCACGAGATGCTCGCCGGCATGGGCATGGAGGCGTTCGCCGAGCGGGCGCGCAGGGAGCTGGTCGCGACCGGAGAGAAGGTCCGAAAGCGGCTTCCCGACACCCGCGACGACCTGACCGCCCAGGAGGAGCAGATCGCACGGCTCGCAGGTGACGGCCTCTCGAATCCCGAGATCGGCGCCCAGCTCTTCCTCAGCGCACGCACGGTCGAATGGCACCTGCGGAAGGTCTTCGCCAAGCTCGGCATCAACTCGCGCAGGCAGCTGCGGGCAGCTCTCCCGTCCGGGCGCCGGCCGGCTCCCGCGCACGACGCGGCCCGGTCGGTCTCGCCGGCGTAGGGCGCCGTGCTCACCCCGCCCGCCTGCCGCTGCGCCTCGCGCAGGCCGCGGCGCGGGCCTTGCACCGACGGGATCTCGACGCTGGACGGTGCAGCCGTCCACCGGTGCACCCACGGGCGTCGAGCCGTGACTGGCCCGGATACGACCAGGGGATCGACCCGGGGATCGACCCGGGGATCCGACAGAGGCGGCGGATCGCCCGGACCGGGATGCTCCTGGCAACGGGAACGAAGGAGGAAACCGATGATCGACCAGGCAACCACGTCGCACCCGGTGCCCGCGCGCCGCGAAGCGGAGACGACGTTCCGCACGGGCCTGCGGTCGCAGTGCGAGCGCGTCCGCGCCCGCCCCGAGGACTTCGAGATGATCGAGCTGGGACGAGAGGCGCTCGAGCTCCTGCAGGCGAAGTGGAAGCTCGACCTGCTCTTCCTGATGGCGGGCGGCGTCCGCAGGCACGCGCGCCTGTGGGACAACCTCCCGGGCGTCTCCAAGAAGGTGCTGACCGCGGCGCTTCGCAGCCTCCAGTACGACGGTCTGGTCACCCGCCACATCTACCCCGAGGTGCCCGTGCGCGTCGAGTACACCCTGACGCCGCTCGGCTGGAGCCTGACAGAGGTGCTGATGGCCCTGTACGAGTGGGCGGCGCAGCACGCCGGCGAGATCGACGCCGCGCGTACGGCATCCGCTGCAGCGAACGGCGACGGCCCGCTGCGGCCGCCGCTCGAGCTCCACCCGGCGAGCATCTAGGCATGCGCCCGGCGGTCGCACGCCGCGGTGTCAGGCCGCGGTGTGCGACCGGCCCCGGCGCCGTGCCGTGCCGTGCCCCTGCTCGTGCCGCTCGCGGCGGTCGCCGGCGGTGACGTGGGTGCCGGCGCCGCCGCCGGCGACGGCGGCCGCATCGTCAAGCGAGCCGATCGCGGCCGTGCCCCCCGTGCGTTCGACGAACCGGCAGGCGGCCTCGACCTTCGGCCCCATCGACCCGGCGGCGAAGTCGATGGTGCGCAGCTCCTCGGGAGTCGCCCGGTGGATCGGCCGCGCCCGCGGCGTGCCCCAGTCGCGCTCCACGGCCGCGACGTCCGTCAGGAGCAGCAGCTGCTCCGCCCCCAGGCGCTCGGCCAGGAGGGCCGCGGTCAGGTCCTTGTCGATCACCGCCTCGACGCCGGCCATCGTTCCGTGCCCGGCCGCGACGGGGATGCCGCCGCCCCCGGCGCAGACCACGGTGACCCCGGCACCGAGCAGCAGCCGGATGGCGTCCAGCTCCACGATGCCGCGCGGCTCGGGCGAGGCGACCACGCGCCGGTACGCGTCGCCGTCGGCGGCGACCGTCCAGCCCCGCTCACGGGCGACCGCCGCCGCCTCCTCGCGGCCGTACTGCGGGCCGATGGGCTTCGTCGGGTGTACGAACGCGGGGTCGTCGGCGTCGACGACGACCTGCGTCAGGAGCGTGACGACGGAGGCGCCGCCGAGCGCGTTGCGCAGCGCCAGCTCGAGCAGGTAGCCGATCATCCCCTCGCTCTCGGCGCCGAGCAGGTCGAGCGGATAGGGGGCCACCTCCCGGTAGGCGGCGGCCTGCAGCGCGAGCAGCCCGACCTGAGGCCCGTTGCCGTGCGTGACGACCAGCGTCTGCCCGGCGGCCAACTCGGCGAGGGCAGCTGCCGCCTCGTCGACGCGCGCCCGCTGGCGCTCGGCGTCGGCGGGCTCGCCGCGGCGCAGGAGCGCGTTGCCTCCGAGCGCGACCAGGCGCGGCCGGGCGGGGCCGGCGCTCATGTCGGCGGCCCGCTCGTCCAGTCGCCCGTGGCGAGCGTGTAGAGCACGGCCTGCTCGGTCGGCAACCGGTTCGCCGCCTGCTCCCAGACGGCCGAGCGGGGCCCGTCGATCACGCCTGCGGTCACCTCCTCGCCGCGGTGGGCGGGCAGGCAGTGCAGGAAGATCGCGTCGGCGGCCGCATGCTCGAGCAGCGCCTCGTTCACCTGGTAGGGGCGCAGGTCGGAGCGGCGGCGGTCGCGCTGGGCGTCCTCGCCCATCGAGACCCAGACGTCCGTGTAGACGGCGTTCGCGCCCTCGACCGCCTCGACGGGGTCGTGCGTCACGGCCGCTCCGGCAACCGTGGGCTCGTAACCGGGCGGGCAGGCGACCACGACCTCGACGCCGGTGGCGGCGCCCGCCTCGATCAGCGAGTTGGCGACGTTGTTCCCGTCGCCGACGTAGGCGAGCTTCAGACCGGAGAGCCCGCCGAAGCGCTCGCGGAGGGTGAGCATGTCGGCGAACGCCTGGCATGGGTGGTGGCTGTCGGACAGCGCGTTGATGACCGGCACGTCGGCGTTCGCGGCCACCTCCTCCAGCTCCGCCTGCGCGAACGTCCGGATGACGATCGCGGCCATGTACGCCGAGAGCACGCGCGCCGTGTCGGCGATCGGCTCGCCGCGACCGAGCTGGAGCTCGTCGGGGCGCAGTCCGAGGGGCAGCGCGCCGAGCCGGTATGCCGCCGCGGCGAACGATGTCCTCGTCCTGGTGGAAGGCTTCTCGAAGAACATCGCCACGGTCTTCGTGCGGAGCGCGTCGGCGTGCGCGTCGGGCTGCGCCCTGAACGCCTCGGCCAGGTCGAGCAGCCGCTGGAACTCTGCCGGCTCGACGTCGGAGATCCTGAGCAGGCTCCGCACCTTCGCCGTCTGCATGGTTGCCATCGTGTCTCCCTTCTATGCCCCGAGCGGGTCGCGCTCGATGGGGCAGGACATGCACCGCGGGCCTCCCCGGCCGCGATCGAGCTCGGCTCCGGTGATCGTGATCACCTCGATGCCGGCGCGGCGCAGGCGTGTGTTGGTCTCGACGTTGCGCTCGTAGGCGACGACGACGCCGGGTGCGAGCGCGAGGACGTTGTTGCCGTCGTCCCACTGCTCACGCTCGGCCTCGTAGCGGTCGCCGCCGGTCTCGAACAGCCGCAGCCGCGGCTGATCGAGCGCGCGCGAGAGCGCCGTGAAGAGGTCGTGCTCGCGATCGATCGCGAGCCCCTTCGGCCCCGGGCGCAGGCTGTAGGTGTCGAGCGTGTCGCGGACCTCGGGGTAGATCGTGAACGCGTCGCGGTCGACCATCGTCAGGATCGTGTCGAGGTGCATGCTCGCGCGCTGCGGAGGGATCCGCACGGCGATCACCTGCCGGGCCGCGCCGGCCGCGAACAGCCGCTCTGCGAGCAGCTCGACCGTGACCGGCCGCGTCCGCTCGCCCATGCCGATCGAGCACGCAGCCGTCGCCGACGACGAGGATGTCCCCGCCCTCGGTGTGGGCCGGGAGCGCCAGCCCGTCGCTCCAGACCTCGTGCTCCTGGTCCGCGAACACCGGGTGGTGCCGGTAGATCGCGTCGAGGTGGACAGCCTCCCGCGAGCGCGCCGGCTTGGCCATCGTGTTGATGCACACGCCGTTGTAGACCCAGGCCGAGGTGTCTCGGGTGAAGTAGTGGTTCGGCAACGGCGGGATGGCGAACCCGCCCGGCACCGCGACGCGCGCGGCGAGCGCGCCCGCCTGGAACGGAAGTTCCTCCCAGGCGATGCCGCCGATCAGGAGGTCGGTCAGCTCGGCGGCGCCGAGGCCGTCGAGCCACTCGTGCACCTCGAGGGCCGGACTGGGCCTGAGGTTCGCCGCCCGCAGCGTGTGCTCCACCACCTGTGCGCGGACGTCGTCCATCAGCAGCACGTCGGTCAGCAGCTCCCCCAGGTAGAGCACCTCGACGCCGCGCTCGCGCAGGATGTCGGCAAAGGCGTCGTGCTCCTGCCGGGCGCGCTGCACCCAGAGCACGTCGTCGAAGAGGAGATCGTCCTTGTTCGCCGGTGTCAGCCGCGTCAGCTCGCGGCCCGGGCGGTGCAGGACGACGCGACGGAGCGCGCCGACCTCGGAGTCGACATGCAGCCGTGGCGTGGCCGCGGTGAGAGCGCCGGTGAGGGTCGTGGTCTCGGCCATGGCTAGCTCACCGCCTGGACGAGCGAGTGCGGCTCGGAAGCCGGCTCCGTCGCGGTTGCGGCGGAGGGCTGGACGGACTGGCGCCACTTCAGCCAGACGTACACCGGGATGCCTGCGAGCAGGAGCATGAAGCCCCACGCGATCGTCTTCTCACCGGCGCCCCAGATCGCCCAGGCCGAGTACCCGAAGGCGAGCACGGACACGACCGCGTCGCGCGCCAGCCTGGCTCCGGAGAACAGCTCCCGCTCCTTGAAGAGCAGGTACAGCTCCGCCGCGGCCGAGTAGGCGTACGGGACGAGGGTCGTGAGCGTCGCCAGCAGGATGACGTTGTAGAACGTGTTGACGAGGCTCGAGCGCAGATAGAGCAGGAGCAGCGCGGTCACGAGCAGCGAGGACACGACCAGGCCGAAGACGGGCGTGCCGCTGCGGCCGTGGACGCGTGCGAACCGGCTCGGGAAGAGGTCGTCCTCCGCCGCCGCCAGCGGAACGCGTCCCGCGAGCAGCGTCCAGCCGTTCAGCGCACCGAACGTGGAGATCATCGCGACCACGGCGATCGCCTTGCCGCCCCAGGTGCCGCCGAAGATGATGTTGGCGGCGTCGGCGAACGGGCTGTTCGAATGCGCCAGCTCGTGCGTGGGGATCATCCCGAAGATCGCCACCGTGGCGACCAGGTAGAGCAGCGCCGTCGCCAGCGTCCCGTAGATCGTCGCGCGCGGAATGGTGCGCTCCGGGTCACGCACCTCGCCGCCGGCGACCGTCGCCGACTCGAGCCCGATGAACGCCCAGAGCGTCAGCGCCGCGGCGCCGTTCAGGCCGCGGTCGCCGCTGTGGTTGATGGTGAACGGGTGGAAGTTGCCGGTCTTGATGAAGAAGAGGCCGACGACCGCGATCACCAGCAGGGGCACGAACTTGAGGATGGTGGTCACGACCTGGACCGCGCCGCCCTCGCGAACCCCGGCGATGTTGGCCGCCGTCGCCAGCCACACGAGGCCGATCGCGATCAGCGCGGCGACCCAGCTCGTCGAGGCCTGCGGCCAGTAGACGCTGAGATACCCGGCGAACGCGATCGCCAGGGCGGCGTTGCCGGCCCAGACCGCGATCCAGTACCCCCATGCCGTCTGGAAGCCGACGAAGTCGCCGAAGGCGCGCTGTGCATACGCATACGGGCCGCCGGACCGCGGCAGTGCGCGACCGAGCCGGGCGAACACGAGCCCGAGCAGGAGCGCGCCGATGCCGGTGAAGATCCACGCCAGGATCGAGATCGGGCCGGCCTCGCTGGCCAGCGCCGCCGGCAGCAGGAAGACGCCCGAGCCGACCATGTTCCCGATCACGAGCGCGGTGGCCGTGCGGGTGCCGATCGAGCGTTTGAGTGTGGGTGTTGCGGCGTGGTCGGTCATGTGAGCCTCTCCTTGACAGCGATGTGTACCGTGGTTCGTAGCTCTTGCCCGAGGAAGCCCGCAATCCGCCTGCGCACCGCGCGGTTCCGTAGGTACGCGTACATCGGATCGGGGTGCGGACGGTGGCCGCCGTCGCGCCCCGGCGGTGCAATCCTCGGGACATGGCACAGACATCGACTCCCGGATCCCCGGCCGCCGCCGGGCGGTCCGGCACCGCCCCCGACCCGGCCGACGGCCTGACCGGCGCCGAGGCGGCGCGACTGCTGCGCGACGTCGGCCCGAACGAGCTGCCCACGCCGAAGCGAAGCGTCCTGCTCGAGCTCGGCTCGCACTTCTGGGGTCCGATCCCGTGGCTGATCGAGGCGGCGATCGTCCTGACGGCCGCCGTCCAACGGTGGACCGACTTCTCGATCATCGCGGTGCTCCTGGCCGTGAACGGCGGCGTGGGCTTCTGGGAGGAGCATCAGGCCGGCAGCGCGATCGCCGCGCTGGCGGAGACGCTCGCCGCTGAGGCGCGCGTCCGCCGGGACGGCGAGTGGACGACGATCCCGGCCAGGCTGGTCGTGCCCGGCGACCTCGTCCACGTCGGCATCGGACAGGTCGTCCCCGCCGACTGCCGGGTGACCGGCGGGAACTGCGAGGTCGACGAGTCGGCGCTGACCGGGGAGTCGCTGCCCGTCGAGCGATCCGCGGGAGACGAGCTCCACTCGGGCTCGATCGTGGCGCGCGGCGAGGCCACGGCGCTCGTCGGCGAGACCGGCCCGCGCACGCTGCTCGGCCGTACCGCCGGCCTCGCCGGAGCCGAGCCGCCTCCAAGCCACTTCCAGCGCGCGGTGCTGCAGATCGGGCGCGCGCTGATCGCACTCGCGCTCGTGCTGGTCGCGATCATCGTCGCGGACGCGCTCCTGCGCGGAGACTCCGTGCCGACGACGCTCGAGTTCGCGCTCGTCGTGACGATCGCATCGGTCCCGGTGGCGCTCCCGGCGGTGCTGTCGGTGACCATGGCCGTCGGCGCGCGCGACCTCGCCCGCAGGCAGGCGATCGTCAGGCACCTTCCCGTCGTCGAGGAGCTCGCGGGCGTCGACATCCTCTGCAGCGACAAGACCGGCACCGTCACCCAGAACCGGCTCACGCTCGAGCCGCCCGTCCTGCTCGATCCGGCCACAGACGAGCGCGGCGCCCTGGTCGCGGCGGCGCTCGCGTCAGAGCGCGAGGGAGGCGACCCGATCGACGCCGCGATCCTCGCCGCACTGCCCGCGGACGCGCTGTCCGGATACACGACCGTCGAGTTCGAGCCGTTCGACCCGTCCCGCAAGCTCGCGGACGCCCGCGTCCAGGCGCCCGACGGATCGTCGTTCCGCGTCGCCAAGGGGGCGCCGCAGGCGGTCGCTGCGCTCGCCGGCGACGCGACGGCGACGGCGGCGAGCGAGAAGGCGGTCGCCGATCTCGCCGGCGATGGGTTCCGCGCGCTCGTCGTCGCGCGCGACGACGGCCGCGGGTGGCGCATGCTGGCGGTGCTGCCGCTGCACGATCCTCCCCGCGACGACTCGGCCGCCACGATCGCCGAGGCCGGACGCCTCGGCCTCGTCGTCAAGATGATCACCGGCGACCGGGTCGAGATCGCCCAGGAGGTGGCACGCGAGATCGGGCTCGGGGACAGGATCGTCGGCGCGTCGGCGCTCCGGGGCGATGCCGGCGACCTCGCGGAGACGATCGCCGACGTCGACGGTTTCGGTCAGGTCGTGCCCGAGGACAAGTACCGGATCGTCGAGTCGTTCCAGAAGAGCGGGCACATCGTCGCGATGACCGGCGACGGCGTGAACGACGCCCCCGCCCTCCGGCGCGCGGACGCCGGCGTCGCCGTGGCGGGCGCGACCGACGCCGCCCGTGCCGCGGCGGACATCGTCCTGCTCGCGCCGGGACTGTCGGTGATCGTCCAGGCGCTGCGCGTGAGCCGGGAGATCTTCCGGCGGATGGTCAACTATGCGATCTACCGGATGACCGAGACGATCCGCGTCGTCGTCTTCGTGACCGTCGCCATCCTCGCACTCGGCTTCTTCCCCGTGACGGCGTCGCAGATCGTCCTGCTCGCGATCCTGAACGATGCCGCCATCCTCTCGATCGCCTTCGACCGCGTCCGCGCGTCGGGGACTCCGGAGCGGTGGGACATGGGCGAGCTCCTGACCATCGCCGGCGTGCTCGGGCTGATGGGCGTCGTCGAGAGCCTCAGCCTGCTCCTGTTCGCCGACCGCGTGCTCGGGCTCGACCACGCGACCATCCGCACGCTCATCTACCTCAAGCTCTCGGTGGCCGGCCACATGACGGTGTTCGTCGCGCGCACGCGCGGCCCGTTCTGGAGCGTGCGCCCGGCCACGATCCTGCTCGCAGCCGTTGTCGGCACCCAGATCCTGGCGACCGGAATCGCCGTCGGCGGGTTCCTGATGCATCCGCTGCCGTGGCACGACGCCGCCCTTGCGTGGGGCTGGGCGGCGGCATGGTTCGTGCTCCTCGACGCGACGAAGCTGGCCGCGTACGCCGGCCTCGGCCGGTTCCGCGGCCGCGGGCACGGCGTGCCGTCGCCGGCGGGCCGGCCGGCGAGCGCGGCGGGGTAGGCGCGTGCCGTGGCCGGCCGTCAGCCGCCGGCGGCGGGCACGAGCACGTCGAGCTCCTCGCCGTCGGCGAGCGCGCGGCCGCGGGCGAGGAAGCTGCCGCCCGAGACCACCGCGAGGCCGCGCAAACCGCCGGCCGCGTACCCGGCTTCGCGGCCGACCGCCGCGACCAGGTCGTCCACCGTGGCGCCCGGCTCGAGCTCGAGCGTGCGGCGAGCCCCCAGGCGCTCGGCCAGCGTCCCCGACAGGCGGACGTGCACGGTGATGCCGGGCATCGCCACACACTAGATGAGGCCGGCTGCAGCTATGGTGCTTCGACGTTCCGACGGAGGGAGAAGCCATGGCGGATTCGCGAGCGAGCGCAGCCTGGGAAGGCGACCTGATGCACGGCAACGGCACGGTGAAGGTGGCCAGCGGCGCGTTCCCCGAGCAGGCGGTGACATGGGCGGCGCGCACGAACCGCCCGGATCCCAAGACGAGCCCGGAGGAGCTGATCGCCGCGGCCCATGCGGCCTGCTACGCGATGGCGTTCTCGAACACGCTGGCCGAGGCGGGGCACGCTCCCGAGCGCCTGTCGGTCGACGCCGTGGCCCACTTCGAGCCGGGCACGGGCATCACCCGCAGCGACCTCACGGTCCGCGGCCGTGTCGCCGGCATCGACCAGGCCGAGTTCGCGCGGCTGGCGCGGGAGGGCGAGCAGGGCTGCCCGGTGTCGAACGCCCTGCGCGGCAACGTCGAGATCGGCCTGGATGTAACGCTCGAGGCGTGAGCGAGACGGTATGAGCGAACCGATGAAAGGACTCCTCAGCATGTTCCTGCGCAAGCCAAGCGCCATCCCCGCCGCCGACGAGGCCCTGCCGGGCCGCGACGAGCCCGCGTTCGCCGTCCCCGAGCGGCACGAGGTGCTGGACGCGCCGCTGCTGCCGCCCTATCCCGAGGGCATCGAGTGGCTGGTGGTCGGCATGGGCTGCTTCTGGGGCGCCGAGCGCGTCTTCTGGCAGACGCCGGGCGTCTACACGACCGCGGTCGGCTATGCGGGCGGCTCGACGCCGAACCCGACCTACCGTGAGGTGTGCAGCGGCATGACCGGTCACACCGAGGTCGTGCTGGTCGCGTACGACCCGGCCAGGATCTCGACCGAGCAGGTGCTGCAGAAGTTCTGGGAGGGCCATGATCCCACCCAGGGCATGCGCCAGGGCAACGACCACGGCACCCAGTACCGCTCCGCGATCTACTGGCGCACGCCGGAGCAGCGCGACGCCGCGATCGCCACGCGTGACGCCTATGCGGAGGCGCTCCGCAGCGCCCACCGCGGCGAGATCACGACCGAGATCGCCGAGGCCGGCCCGTTCTACCCGGCCGAGGACTACCACCAGCAGTACCTGCACAAGAACCCCGGCGGTTACTGCGGCCTGGGCGGCACCGGCGTCTCCTGCCCGATCGGCGTCGGGGTCAGCGCGGCCTCGTAGACCTGGGGCCTGGCCCCGCACGCGGGGCCAGGCCCCACGCTTCGGGCGTGAATAGCGGTGCCTGGCACCGGCTATTCACCGTAGAGGTCGATGCCGTGCGGCTCCTGGATGGTGTTGCCGCCGTCGACGACGACCACCTGCCCGGTCACGTAGGCGGCCGCCTCCGACGCCAGGAACACGGCGACGACCGCCGCCTCCGCGGGCGTCCCGGCACGCCCGGCCGGCGTCGAGCGCGCGGCCACGAGCTCGTCGTCGAGCGATGACGCCGTGTCGATCCAGCCGGGCGCGACCGAGTTGGCCGTGATGCCGCGGCGGCCGTAGTCGAGCGCGATGGAGCGCACGATCGCGTCCATCGCCGCCTTCGACGCCCCGTAGCCCGACTGCCTCGGAGCGATCACCAGCGGCCCGGTGACCGACGAGATCATCACGATCCGGCCGTACCCGCGGCCGGCCATGCCGGGGAGCGCCGCCTGGGTCGTGTGCACCGCGGTCATCAGGTTCACGTCGAGCTCGCGCCGCCACTGCTCCTCGGAGAGATCGGCGAACGCGGCGTCCGGCGCCGGAACGCCGGTCTGGGCGATGCCGGCGGCGTTCACGAGCACGTCGAGGCGCCCGTGCGCGCGCTCCGCCGCTTCGACGAGCGCGAACGCCTGCTCGCGCACCGTCAGGTCGGCGACGTGCGCCGTCGCCGCCGCGCCGGCGGCACGCAGCTCCTCCGACCGCTCCTCGATCCGGTCGGTGGTCGACGTCACCGCGACCGCCGCGCCCAGCTCCGCCAGGAGCCGGGCACAGGCGAACCCGATCCCCGACTCGCTGCCGCAGCCCGTGACGAGCGCGACCCGGCCGGAGAAGTCGAATGGGTTGCCGGCCACGCCGTGATGGTAGATGGTTGGCCGATGCCCTACTTCGACCTGCCCGTGGAGGAGCTGCGCGGCTACCGCTCGACCGTCACCGCGCCCGACGATCTCGACGCCTACTGGGACGAGGCGATCGCCGACGCGCGAGACCGCGCGCAGCCGCCGTCGTTCACGCCGCACATGCCCGGCGTCTACGGCGGCATCGACGTCTTCGACGTGACCTTCTCCGGCGCGGCCGGCCACCCCGTGCGCGCCTGGTTCCTGTGCCCCAAGGGCTCGGGCGAGCTGCCCTGCCGGGTCACCTTCATCGGGTACGGCGGCGGCCGCGGCCGCGCCGCCGAGCACACGCTCTACGCGGCCGCCGGCTTCACGGAGCTCGTGGTCGACTCACGCTCCCAGGGCGGCAGCTGGACGGGCGGCGACACCGGCGATCCCGGCGCCGCCGCCGCCCCGGGGCCGGAGGCGCCCGGCGTCATGACCCGCGGCATCCTCGATCCGCGCAGCTACTACTACCGGCGCCTGTACGTCGACGCCGTCCGCGGCGTCGAGACCGCCGCCGCCCACGAACGCGTCGACGCCGGCCGGATCGCGGTCGCGGGGTTCAGCCAGGGCGGTGCCCTGGCGCTGGCGACCTCGGCGCTCCTCCCGGACCACATCCAGCTCTGTCAGGCGCACATGCCCTATCTGTGCGACATCCCCCACGCCGTCGCGATCGCCGCCGAGCCGCCGTACACCGAGCTCGTCGAGTTTCTGGGCCAGCACCAGGAGCTGATCCCGCGCGCGCTGGAGACGCTGCGCTACGTCGACAACGCCGTCCTGGCGGTGCGCATCCGCGCCGCGACGACCGTCAGCGTCGGCCTGATGGACGGGTGCTGCCCGCCCTCGACCGTCTACGCCGCGTTCAACGCGATCACGGCCCCCAAGCGGATCGTCGAGTACGACTACCTCGGCCACGAGCTGCCCGGCCACCACGTCGAGCGGGAGCTCGAGGAGTTCGCGTCGGCGCTCGGGTAGGTCCTACGCGTAGTAGGTGACGCAGACCGAGTCGACGGTGACGCTCCCGCCCGCGATCGTCACCGTCACGCGGATCGCGTGACCGGACACCCGCGTCGACCTGGAGACGTGGACGTGGCCGTAGGCGTGGATCCAGCTCATCGGCTTTCCGTACGCGCGGGAGTGGCCGGTCGAGAAGGTGTAGACGAGCGTCGCCTTGCTCCGGCCGTGGCAGGTGACGGCCAGCTCGCCGTGCGAGCGGGAGGCGACACCGCAGCCCCCGCGATGGCGCGAGGACGTCGCCGAGCCGCCCTTCATCTGCGTGTGCAGGCGGTACTGCGTGCCCGCGAACGCCGGCGCTGCGGTGAGCGCCAGAACGAGCGTGAGGAGCATTGCGATGCGTCGGATCACGGGGAAGCCGCCTACCTCCAAAAATGGCAAAGGTCAAGCACACACTTTCATATTGGACAAGAGACAGCAACCCCCCGATCGGGGGTCACACCGAGCCGTCGAATCCGTCCGCAAGGTAGGCGGCCCGCGCCTCGGGCCCCCGGTCCGAGCGCAGGTAGCGCGTCCACGCCCGGCTCTCGTGGCACACGACGCCCAGCTCCCAGACGCAGAATGCGGGTCGGTGCGGGCCGGCCGCCGGCCACGGCCGGAACTCCGGGTCGGCGTCGCCGTCCTTCGCCCACACGGTCTCCCACACCTCGTTCTGGTTCCGCCACGTGCAGAGGATGAGGAAGTAGAACCCGCGCCCGCAGCGGTGCAGGATGCAGAACCCCAGCTCGCCGTCGATGGCCGGCTCGCCCCGAGCCGCGGCGGCGGCGAGACGGTTGTGCGCCAGGGTGCGGACGGCCTCCGGCGCGGGCGCCGACGGCGGCGCCACCTCGTACCACTTGAGCTCGGCGCCTGCCAGCGCGAGCGCCGGCCCCGGCCGGGCCAGCTTCGCCGCGTGGCGGTAGTCCGAGGGCACGGGGACGGAGACGCTCATCGGCCTCCCTCCCGCCGTGTGAGCTCCATGATCCAGTTCGTCTCCCAGGTGTCGCCGCCGTCGTCCGAGAACGCCTGCTCCCACCGCGGCGTCGCCGTGGCCACCCCCGACCAGATGAACCGCACCCGGATCGGCTCGCCGGCGAACGTGTCGTCGCCCTCGAAGATCCCGGTGTCGCCCTCGAACCCGCCGACCACCGGCGGATCGAGCAGGCCCGAGCGGCGGCTGTCCGCCCAGTAGATCGACCACAGCCGCGTCTCCGGGTCGAAGAACCGGAACGACATGCCGACGAAGCCGCCGGCGTGGTCGGTGCGAAAGACGTCCTCGTTCCCGAGGCCGTCGAGGATCCGCCGGGCCTCGGACACGGCCGTGAACTCGACCCACTCGTCGCAGTCCGCCAACCGCTCGCGCAGCCGCAGGTTGCGCACCGTCCAGCTGCCGAGCAGGAAGTCGAAGTCGTACTCCGTGCCGCGTGCCACCATCGTCTCGTGCATCGCTCCCCCGTTCCCATGCCTGTGCGTCGTCGCGAAGACCGTATCGCCGAAATAGGGCTGATCCTGTCCTCTATGTGTGCTTGACTGCGTCGCATGTCGACGCCGACCGCGCGCCTGCTCGAGCTGCTCGACCTGCTCCAGTCCTGCCCCGCCGCGACCGGGCGCGAGATCGCCGACCGGCTGGGCGTCGACCGCCGCACGGTGCGCCGCGACATCGAGGCGCTGCGCGATCTCGGCATCCCCGTCGAGGGGCAGCGCGGCGTCGGCGGCGGCTACGCGATGCGGCCCGGGTTCCGGCTGCCGCCGCTGATGCTGCGCGACGACGAGGCGGTCGCCGTCGCGCTCGGCGTCGTCGCCGCCGGCCGGCTCGGCCTGGCGGGATCGCCGGAGTCCGCGGCGACGGCGCTCGAGAAGATCCACCGCGCCCTCCCCGAGCAGCTGCGGCGGCGGGTGCAGTCGCTCGAGGCGACGCTCGACTTCACCGCCGCGGCGGCGGCGGCCGTGCCCGTCCCGGCCGACACGGCGCTCGTCCTCGCCGAGGCGATCCGGCGCCGGCGGCGGGTGCGGGCGAGCTACCGCTCGTTCGCCGGCGAGCGGACGCGACGCGAGCTCTCGCCGTACGGGCTCGTCGTTCACTCCGGCCGGTGGTACCTGGCCGCGTACGACCACCTGCGCGAGGAGCTGCGCACGTTTCGCGTCGACCGCATGCGCCGCCTGATCGCGGTCGACCTGGCCGGCGAGCCGGCGCCGGACGGGTTCGACGCCGTCACCCACGTCTCGACGTCGCTCGCCCGCGTACCGTGGCCGTGGGAGGTCGAGGTGCGGCTCGAGCTGCCGCTCGACCAGGCCGCCCGCCGGCTGCCGGGCACGCTGGCCGAGCTGGTCGACGCCGACGGCGGCACGCTCCTGCGGATGCGCGTGAGCTCGCTCGACTGGATGGCGACGGTGCTCGCCCGGCTCGACTGCCCGTTCACGATCCACCGCCCGGACGAGCTGCGTACGAGCGTCCGGGGGCTGGCGGAGCGGCTGGCGGGGTGGGCGTAGGACACCCGCTCACCCCGTCGCCGCCGCAGGCGTCCAGGCGAAGCGGCGAAGCGCGACCATGAGGCCCACGGCGGCCCACGCCGCCAGCGCGCCGAGGTCGCTCCACACGAAGCCGCCGCCGTGCACCGCCGGGTCGTAGGCGTGGTGCAGCGCGTCGGCCAGGTGCTCCACCGGGAAGAACCCGGCCACGTGCTGAAGCCAGTCCGGCAGGTTCGGGTTGGGGATGAAGACGCCCGAGATGAAGTACAGCGGCAGCATGATCGCCTGCACGACCGGCTGGGCGGAGTCGGCCGTCGCGATCGCGCTCGAGAGCGCGTAGCCGATCACGCAGAACGTGGCCGACCCCAGCACGGCGGTCAGGATGACGGCGGGCACCGTCGCACCGGGCAGGGTGACGCCGTAGGCGACCCGGCCGAGCAGGAGCAGCGCGCCCATCGCGACCAGGGCGACGCCCATCGCGGTGAGCGTGCGCCCGCCGATGATCACCCACGCCGGCACGGGCGTCGCCCGGCGGCGCTTGAGCACGCCCGCTTCGCGCTGGGCGGTGATGGTGATCACCAGGTTCACGAACGAGGCGGCGATCACCGCCATCGCCGAGATGCCGGGCACGTAGTACGTCGACGCCTTGACGTGCTCGGGGCCGACGGTGTGGTTTCCGAACACGCCGACGAAGATCACCATGAAGATCAGCGGCAGCATCACGGTGAAGAAGCGCGCCTGGCGGTTGCGCAGGAACCCGCGCACGTCGTAGCGGGCCTGGTGCAGCAGCATCGTCATCGGACTGCCTCCCGGGAATTCAGGCGGGACTTCAGCAGGCGGATGGCGCGGATCAGCAGGAAGATCATCGGTCGTCCTTTCGGTCGTCGGTCAGGGAGAGGTAGACGTCCTCGAGCGTGGGCCGGTGGACGTCGAGGTCGGGCAGATCGAGGCCGCGCCCGCGCGCCCACTCGGCCAGCGCGCCCACGTGGAGGAGCGGCGCCTCGCTTCGGAGCGTCACCCGGCCGGAGGCGCCCAGCTCGGCGAGCGGCGCAAGGCCGGTGGGCAGGCTGGAGACGCCGAAGCCCTCCGGCAGGGTGAAGCGGATCGCGGCCGCCATCCGGTCGCGGCCGCCGAGCGAGGCGGGCGTGCCCTCGGCCACGATCCGGCCGCCGACGATGATCGCGATCCGGTCGGCCAGATGCTCGGCCTCGTCCATGTAGTGGGTGGTCAGAAAGACGGTCTTGCCGAGGTCGCGCAGCCCGGCGACGACCTCCCAGGCCGCCCGCCGCGCGGACGGGTCGAAGCCGGTCGTGGGCTCGTCGAGGAAGATCAGCTCGGGATCGCCGATCAGGGCGAGCGCGACGTCGAGCCGGCGGCGCTGCCCGCCGGAGAGCTGCTCGGCGAGCGAGCCGGCCTTGCCCTCGAGGCCGACCAGCGCGATCGTCTCGGCGATCGGCCGCGGCCGCGAGTAGTACCCGGCGTAGAGCTCCAGGCACTCGCGGACGGTCAGCCCCGGCTCGGGCTGCGACTCCTGCAGGACGACGCCGACGCGGTCGCGCCAGGCGCCGCCGGCCGTGGCCGGGTCGGCGCCGAGCACCATCACGTCGCCCTCGCTGCGGCGGCGGAAGCCCTCCAGGATCTCGACCACGGTGGTCTTGCCGGCGCCGTTGGGCCCCAGGAACGCGAAGATCTCGCCGCGGGCCACCTCGAGGTCGACGCCGCGCACGGCCTCGAGGTCGGCGTAGCGCTTGTGCAGCCCGCGGACGGCGATCACCGGCGCCTCGTCCGCAGATCGCGGCGAGGCGGGCGACACCGCCGGGCGGGGCGGGTTCTGGGTCGTGTTCATGCTGCTCCTTGATCGCGTCATTCGGTCTCGGGAACAGGCTAGGAACGGGGACCTCGATCCGCATCGGCGCGGGGGTCGAACCTGCGCTCCACCCGGGGGTGGAGCCGCCCGCGCGCCGGCTCCACCCGCCGCCCGATGAC
Organism: uncultured Actinomycetes bacterium; assembly: GCA_963843705.1. Classification (GTDB taxonomy): domain Bacteria; phylum Actinomycetota; class Thermoleophilia; order Gaiellales; family JAICJC01; genus JAICJC01. Next base: position 213,443 of record CAWJLQ010000001.1, on the reverse strand, counting down.
CGCCGGGCGGGGGCCGCCTACGCTATGACGATGCCGCCCGACATGCCCACGTTCGCCTCGCTCGACGCCACCCGCGCGCGCCAGCAGGCGGCGCTGCGCTGGCTGCGGCCGCTGGGCGCGGCCGTCGTGGTGATCGTGGTCGCGGCCGGCTCCCGGGCGCATCCGCATCCCGGCACGAGCGGCCGCGGGCTCGCGATCGGCATCGCGATCGCTGTCTTCGCCGTCGCCTGGGTGGGCGCGATGCGCCTGCGCGGGGCACGGGTGCAGGTGCAGCTGCCGCTGTTCCTGGGACTGATCCTGAGCTCGGCCGCCCTCGTCTGGCTGCAACCGAACGGCCCGGGCATCCTGGGCGTGTTCGTCGCGGTCGGCGTCGCCGCGATGCGAGGGCGCGGCCCGGTCGGCGCGATCGGCGCGGTGGTCGGCCTGGTCGCGGTGGTTGCCGCCGGCATCGCCGTCACCCACAGAAGCGGGCTCTCGATCGTGCTCTCGGCGCTCGGCGTGACGGCCTTCTACCTGATCTCACTCCAGGCCCGCCGCCTGCGCGAGGGCCAGGAGCAGGCCGAGCGCCTGCTGGTCGAGCTCGAGCGCACCCGGGACGCGCAGGCCGAGGCGGCGGCGCTCGAGGAGCGCCAGCGGCTGGCCCGCGAGGTGCACGACGTGCTCGCCCACTCGCTCTCGGGGCTCGTGCTGCAGCTCGAGGGCGCGCGCCTGCTGGCCGCGCAGCCCGGGCGCGGCGTCGACCCGGAGCTGGCCGGGACAATCGACCGCGCCCACCACCTGGCCAAGTCCGGCCTCGACGAGGCGCGGCGGGCGATCGGGATGCTGCGCGGCGATGAGCTGCCGGGGCCGGAGCGCCTGGACGCGCTCGCGCGCGAGTTCGAGCGCGACTCGGCCGTCCCGTGCCGGCTCGACGTCTGTGGCGCCGAGCGCGAGCTCGGCTCCGACGCCCGCCTCACCGTCTACCGCGTCGCCCAGGAGGCGCTCACCAACGTGCGCAAGCATGCAGACGCCCGCCTGGTCGAGGTGCGCCTGGGCTACGAGCCCGGCGGGACGCGGCTCTCGATCGAGGACTACGCGCGAAACGGCGTGCGGCCGGCGCCGCCGGCCGGCGGCGGCTACGGGCTGACGGGAATGCGCGAGCGCGCGCAGCTCCTGGGCGGGACGCTCGAGGCCGGGGCGACCGGATCGGGGTTCCGGGTCGAGCTGTGGGTGCCGGCGTGACGGCGGTCCGGGTCGTGATCGCCGACGACCAGCGGGTCGTCCGCGAGGGGCTCGCGATGCTGCTGCGGCTGCTGCCGGACGTCGACGTCGTCGGCTCGGCGGCGGACGGGAACGAGGCGGTCGACCTGGCGGCGAGCCTGCAGCCCGACGTCGTCCTGATGGATCTCGGCATGCCGAACTGCGACGGCGTCGAGGCGACGCGGAGGGTGCGCGAGCAACTGCCGGGGGTGCAGGTGATCGTGCTCACGACCTACGCCGACGACCGCTCGGTGGTGGCCGCCCTGCGCGCCGGCGCGCGCGGGTTTCTGACCAAGGACGCGGGCGCCGCCCAGATCGAGCAGGCGCTGGCCGCCGTCGCCCGCGGCGAGGCGGCCATCGATCCGGCCGTCCAGCACCACGTCGTGGCCGCCGTCGCCAACCCCGACGGGGCGGCGCCCGAGGCGCAGTGCGACCTCCCCGACGGCCTGACGCCGCGTGAGGCCGAGGTGGTCTCGCTGATCGCCGAGGGGCTCTCGAACACCGAGATCGCGGGCCGGCTCTTCATCACCGAGGCGACCGTGAAGAGCCACATCAACCACCTCTTCACGAAGACGGGCGTGCGCGACCGCGCCCAGGCCGTCACCTACGCCTACCGCAACGGGCTCGCGCCGGGCGCCTAGCGCAGGTCGTCCACCGCCCGGTCGAGCCCCTCGAGCGCCTCGCGCGCGAGCGTCGGCATGCCGACGTCGTGGCCGTACTCGGCCAGCGTCGCCCACAGGAAGACGGCCAGCACCCGCGCGCGCAGCAGCCGCTCCGGCTCGACCGGTCCGTACTCGGCGCGGAAGGCTGCGCGCGCCTCGGGCGTCAGGTGGCCGAAGTAGAGCGGCAGGTCGATGGCCGGGTCGCCCCGGCAGACGTCGATCCAGTCGATCACGCCGCACAGGTCGCCCGCGTCCGACACGAGCAGGTGGCGCAGGTGCAGGTCGCCGTGGCACACGGCCAGCCGCTCCGGCGGGGCGAGCGCCCGTGCATCCGCGAGCAGGCCTGCGAGCGCGGTGGGCGCGGTCCACAGGCCCAGCCCGGCCAGCCTTCGGAGCCGCTGTTCGGTGCGCTCCACGCGGAACGGCATGTCGGCGCGCCGATTCGGGTCGACGGGCAGCGGCGCGCCCGCGACGAGGACGCTCTCGGGATCGACGTCGTGCAGCGCGCGCAGGAACCGGCCGAGCTCGCGGCCGTGCCGAACGCGGTCGTGCGGCCCGGCGTCGGCCAGCTCGCGCCCGTGCAGCAGCCGAAACGCCGCCCACGGCCAGGGGAAGCGGGCGTCCGCATCGCCGCGGAGGACGGCCACCGGGACGGCGAGCGGCAGCCGCGGCGCGATCGCCGGCAGCACCTCCAGCTCGCGCAGAAACCCCGGCACGACCACCTCGCGGCGGGGGAAGCGCAGCACGGTCTCCTCGCCGAGGAGCCACACCGTGCTGTCCCAGCCCTCGCCGAGCGGCCGCATCGCCTCGTCCCGGAGCGCCGGGAGGCGGTCGCCGGCGAGGGAGCGTGCGAGCTCCTCGTCGACGACCACCTCCGGGGTCCACTCCGGCATCGGCCGGGACGCTATCCGGTCACTCGTACTGCAGTGCGGCGAGCACGTCCAGCCGGGCGGCCCGGCGTGCCGGCAGGATCGCGGCCAGCACGCCCGCGACGCCGGCCAGCACCACGAACACCGCCAGCTGACCGACGGGCACCGAGAACTGGACGCCCTGGCTCGCCAGCCCCTCGGCCATCACCCAGCCGAAGAACAAGCCGACGCCGATCCCGAGCACGGCGCCGATCAGCGCCGTGATCACGCTCTCGTAGCGCACCATCCGCCGCGTCTGGCGGCGGGTGAGCCCGATCGCGCGCAGCATCCCGATCTCTCTGGTGCGCTCGAACACGGACAGCACGAGCGTGTTCACGATGCCGAACAGGCTGACGATCACGCTCATCGAGAGCAGCGCGTAGATCAGGTACAGCACCGGGTTCAGCCGGTCCTGCTGGCTGCTCGTGTACTGCGTGCTGGTGTAGACGTCGGTCGTCGGGAAGCCGGACAGCGCCTGCTCGACGCGGTCGACCCCCGTCTGGGCCGAGACGCCCGGATCCGTCTGCGCGATGACGAGGTCGGCGTCGCGGTTCGTGGAGATGCGATCGAACGCCGCCGTCGAGACGGCGAACCCGTTCATCGGCGAGTTGTGCCCGTCGTAGATCCCGCGCAGGGAGAACGACTCGCTCCGGCCGGTCGGCCCCTCCATCGTGACGCGGCTGCCCACGTGCAGGTGCATGCTCCGGGCGAGGTCCTGGTCGATGATGAACCCTCCCATCCCGAGCGAGCCGATGGTGGCATCCGAGCCGTCGACCCACCGCACCTTCCATTCGCTCGTGAACGTGCGCGGGTCGAGCCCGATGACGCCGTGCTGCGACCCGTTCGCGAGCCGCACGCGGTCGGTGTAGATCGCCGCCGCCGAGGCAATGCCCGGGGCGTTTGCGATCGCCGGGACGGACGCCGCGGGCAGACGCGTGAACTGCGCGCTCTCGACGACCACGTTGCCGCGCATGCCCTTGCTCAGGGCGTCGCCGATGCCCACCTTCAGGCCCTGGGCGAACACGGCCACGAACACCGCGATCGCGAGCCCGACCATGAGCGCCGACGACGTCACGGCGGTGCGGCCGGGGTTGCGCAGCGAGTTGTCCCGCGCGATGCGGCCGACGCCGCCGGGCAGCCGCGCGATCGGCCAGCCGATCACCCGCACGATCGTCGGAACCAGGTGACGGGCGATCGTCGCCACGGCGAAGAACACCAGCACGGCGCCGGCCGCCATCTCGAGCAGCTTGGTGCTCGTGCCGCCGCCGCCGTGGAAGCCGAAGGCGATCAACGCGCAGCCCGACACGGACAGCAGGAGCGCGATGAGCGCCGACCAGCGGCTCAGGAGGCCGCGCGGGAGCACGGCACCCTCACGGAGCGCGGCGACCGGGGCGATCCGGGTGGCCCGGCGGGCGGGCGCGATGGATGCCAGGACGGTCGTCCCGACGCCGATCAGAAGGCCGATCACGATCGCCTTGGCGGGGATGGTCGCACCCGCCTCGGGCAGCTTGAGCCCGACCGAGTTGAACACGGAGCCCAGCCCGGCGGCGACGAGGTAGCCCCCGCCGATCCCGATTGCCGAGGCGGCCACTCCAATCGCGACCGCCTCCCAGATCACGGCCCGCATGACCTGACGCGGCGAGGCGCCGAGCGCACGCAGGATCGCGAACTCACGCACCCGCTGCGCGACGGTGATCGAGAACGTGTTGAAGATGATGAACGCGCCCACGAACACGGCGATGAACCCGAACGCGAGCAGCGCCGGCGTCAGGAACCCGCCGATGGCGTCGTTCACGGCCTTGGCCGAGTCCTTCGCGTCCTTCTCACCCGTCTTCACCCGGATGCCCGGGGCGCCGACGATCCGGCGGACGCTCGCCGCCACCTGCGCCTGGCTGACGCCGGGCTTCGCGGCGGCCTCGACCGTCGTCACCTTCCCGGGCTCGTTCGACCAGCGCTGGACGTCGGCCATCCGGGCGAGGATGAAGGTCGCGCCGCCCACGGACGCGGGGAACCTGACGATGCCGCTCACGGTGACCGGATCAAGTCCGGTCGAGGTCGCGAGCCGGACGTGCTGTCCGGGCTGCACGTGGGCGCGATCGGCCAGGCCCTGGTCGACTGCGACCTCTCCCGGCGCCTGCGGGAAGCTGCCCTCGAGCAGCTTCGTGTTCTCGAACGGCTTGCCGTCTGCCGACTGGAGCACGCCGGGCGCGCCGCCCACGGGCTTGTACAGCTTCCCGTGCACCTGCAGGTATCCGGTGCCGGTGAACGATCCGGCCGCCCTGGCGACTCCCGGGGCCGACGCAACCTTCGTGACGAGCGACTGGGGCAGGTAGAGCTGGACGCCGTTTCCGAGCGAGTCGCCGCCGAACCGCGCGTGCGGCTCGACGACGGCGTCGGTGCCCTTGTTCGCCTGGGCGAACAAGGAGTCGAACCCCCGGTTGATCTGGCCGGTGAGCACGAAGGTGCCGGAGATCATCGCCACGCCGAGCACGATCGACATGGCGGTCAGCACCGAGCGGAGCTTGCGCGCCCTGATGCCGTTCAACACGAGCTTGATCATGCCGCCTCCTGGAAGGTCTTCATGGTCTCCAGGATGTCCCCCGCGTCCAGGTCCTCGCGGTCGGCCGCGACCAGGCCGTCCTCGAGGAAGATGACGCGGTCGGCGACCGAGGCCGCACGGGGATCGTGGGTGACCATCACGATGGTCTGGCCGGCCTCGTCGGCCGCGGTGCGCAGCAGCCCGAGCACGTCGTCGCTCGAGCGCGAGTCGAGGTTCCCCGTCGGCTCGTCGGCGAAGATCACCGCCGGCCGCGAGATCAGCGCCCGAGCGATGGCGACGCGCTGCTGCTGGCCGCCGGAGAGCTCTGCGGGCCGGCGCTTGATCCGTCCGGACAGGCCGACGGACTCGGCCATCGCATCCACGTGCGACCGGTCGACCCGGTTGCCGGCGATGACCGACGGCAGCACGATGTTCTCGGCCGCCGAGAGGGTGGGCAGGAGGTTGAAGAACTGGAACACGAAGCCGACGCTCTTGCGCCGGAAGAGCGTCAGCCGGCGGTCGTCGAGGCCGCTGAGCTCAACGCCATCGACGATCACGTTGCCCGTGTCGGGCCGGTCCAGCCCGGCGAGGACGTGCATGAGCGTGGACTTCCCCGATCCCGACGACCCCATGACGGCGGCGAACTGGCCGCGCGGGAAGTCGACCGACACGCCCCGCAGAGCGTCGACGGCGGAGTCGCCCTTGCCGTAGCGGCGGGTGACGTCGAGGGCCGAGACGATGGCGCTACCGGTGGCGTCGGCCCCGGTGTTGATGTGCTGAGTCACGCTGGTTCCTCCGATTCGTTGATTCGAATCGAGGCTATCCACGCAGCCGCGCCGCGGCCTCGGGCGCAGGGCTGGACCTGCGATCCACCTTCAGGTGGAGGCCTGCGGCCGGACGAGACCGAGGTCGTAGGCCAGCACGACCGCCTGGATGCGATCGCGCAGGCCGAGCTTGCGCAGGACCGAGGAGACGTGTGACTTCACGGTCGCCTCGGTGAGGTAGAGCGCGGCGGCGATCTCGGCATTCGACATCGCCCGGGCGACCAGCCGCAGCACCTCGAGCTCGCGGTCGGTCAGCTCGGTGAGGTCGGGCGGCGGGCCGGAGGCGTCCGGGAGCGCGGCGACGAACCGCTCCAGCAGTCGCCTGGTCACCGTCGGGGCGAGCAGGGCCTCGCCCGCGGCGACCGTGTGGATCGCATCGACGAGCTGACCGGGGCGCACGTCCTTGAGCAGGAAGCCGCTCGCCCCGGCCCGCAGCGCGGCGAAGACGTGCTCGTCGAGGTCGAACGTCGTCAGGATGATGACGCGGGCGCGGCTGCGGGCCGCCGCCAGCGCGCGGGTCGCGGCGATGCCGTCCATCTCCGGCATGCGGACGTCCATGAGGACGATGTCCGGATCGGTGCGCGTCGTGACGGCGACCGCCTCACGGCCGTCGCTCGCCTCCCCCACCACCTCCAGGTCATCCCGGGCGTCGATGATCATGCGAAACCCCGACCGCACCAGCGTCTGATCGTCGGCGAGCACGACGCGCACGCTCACGGGCAGGCCTCCAGCGGCAGGTGCGCGCGCACCTGGAAGCCGCCCCAAGGCGCCGGCCCGGCCTCGACGGAGCCGCCCAGGAGCGCCGCCCGCTCCCGCATGCCGACAATTCCCTGGCCGGCGGCGCCGTTCGTGCGCGGCGCCGACGTGCCGTTGTCGATCACCTCGAGGGTGACGCCGTCCGGCGCGTAGCGCACCGTCACGTCGGCGCGCGTGGCGCCGGCGTGGCGAAGCGTGTTCGTCAGCGCCTCCTGGACGATCCGATACGCCGAGAGCTCCAACCCGGCGCTCAGCGCCGGTCGTTCCCCCTCGCGGCGCAGCTCCACGGCCAGCCCGACTGCGCGCATCGAGGCCACGAGCGCGTCCAGCTGGTCGAGTCCCGGCTGCGGCTGGGTGAGGTCGCCCTCCCCGTCGGGCCGTACGACGGCGAGCAGCCGGCGCAGCTCGGCGAGCGCGACCCGGCCGGAGGCCTCGATCGCACGCAGCGCCTCCCGGGCCTGCTCGGGGCGGGCGTCGAACACGTCTCCCGCCGCCGCCGCCTGGACGACGATCACCGACACATTGTGCGCGAGCACGTCGTGGAGCTCGCGCGCGATCCGCTCGCGTTCCTCGGCGACCGCGCGGCGGGCCTCGCCCGCCCGGCGCACGCGGGTCGTGCGCAGGAGCTCGCCGAACGTCCATGCCAGGAGCGGCGCGAGCACGGCGAACGTCAGCCCCAGCGCGCCGCCGCCGCCGAACGCCCGCCACGGGGCGAGCAGGAGCATCGCCGCAAGCGCCCAGCGCGAGACGCGCGGGGGCCGGACGGAGGCGAGCGCGCTCAGCGGGATCGTGGCGAGGCCGAGCGGCAGGTTGGGGCTGACCGCCTCGAGGCCGACGCCGGCGGCCAGGGCGACCGCCATCGCCCACTCCGGCCGCGTGCGCATGAAGAGCAGCGATCCGCTCTGCATCGCGGCCAGGCCGACCGCGACCACGAACACCGAGCTCAGCCCGACGTTCGGCTCGATCAGCGCGATCAGCGCGCAGAACATCGCGACGGCCGCGACGGCCGGCCCCACCCGCGGGAATCTCCACTGGGGAGTGTCGTCCACGGTCCAATTGTTCCCCACGCGCGGCGTGGGTCACATCCGTCGCGAGGATGAGATGCGACGCCGGGTCAGTCTCGGGACGGATGGTCGCGCGTGCAAGGATGCCGGCATGCGCCACATCGTCCTCCTGCGCGGGATCAACCTCGGCCCGCACAACCGGATCCCCATGCCCGCGCTGCGCGACGCGCTCGCCGCGGCCGGCTTCGCGGACGTGCGCACGTACGTCCAGAGCGGGAACGTCGTGCTGGCGTCGCGAAAGGCGCCCGCGACGGTCGCCGATGCGTGCGCGGGCGTGATCGAGGAGCGCTTCGGGCTCGACATCGCCGTCGTCACGCGGTCGCGGGACGAGCTTGCCGAGGTGGTGCGCCGCAACCCGCTCGCCGACGTCGCGGACGATCCCAAGCGCTACCAGGTGAGCTTCCTCTCGGCCGAGCCCGCCGCGGACGTGGTCGAGCGGCTGGCGGGTCTTGCGGCCGGGCAGGAGCGGGTCGTGGCGATCGGCCGCGAGATCTACGCGTGGCACCCCGCCGGGGTCGCCCGCTCGAAGCTCTGGAACGGCCTGGCGGGCAAGGGGCTAGGCGTGCCGTCGACGGCGCGCAACTGGACGACGGTGGAGACGCTCCTGCGCATGGCGGACGAAGACGCTTGAGCGTGCAAGAATCCTTCCGGCATCACCACGGAGGGAGAACCACATGCAGAGCCACACCATCGTCAACCTGAAGCAGCTCGACGCATCCGAGCGGGCGAAGGCCGGAGGCATCGACGCCCGGATGGCGCGCAGCGAGCTCGGCTCCGAGCACCTCGGCGTGTCCTACTTCGGCTACGCGCCCAACACCCGCGGCACGACCGGGCACCGGCACCGCGAGCAGGAGGAGGTCTACGTCGTCCTGCGCGGCTCCGGCCGGGTGCGGCTCGACGACGAGGTGTTCGAGCTCGCCCAGTGGGACGTCGTGCGCGTCTCGCCGCAGGTCGTGCGCGGGTTCCGCTCGGGCCCCGACGGCATGGAGGTGCTGGCGGTCGGCTCCGACCGGCCCGAGGGCGGCGACGGCGAGATGGTCAGGGACTGGTGGACGGACTGACCGCGGCGCCCCTGCGGGCGGCGTAGATCACGTCGTCCGGCCCCCGCCGGGCCGGGACGGCGACGGCCTCGACGTGCGCGAACCGGGCGCGCAGGCGCGCCTCGAACTCGGCGTCGGGCGCGGACGCCCACACGCACAGGCGCCCGCCGGGCCGCAGGCACGCGTGCAGCCGCTCGATGCCGGCATCGGTGTAGAGCGCCGCATTGTGCTCGTGCACGAGCCAGCCCGGCCCGTTGTCGACGTCGAGGCAGACGGCGTCGAAGCGGCCGGCGGCGGTCTCGAGCGCGTCGCCCACGTCGCCGAGGCGCACGCGCACGCGCGGGTCGTCGAGCCCGCAGCCGCCCAGGTGGCCGCGGGCCCACTCCACCACGGCGGGCTCGAGCTCGCACACCACCACCTCGGCGCAGGCCGGCGAGGCCAGCGCCTCGGCCAGCGAGAAGCCCACGCCGAGCCCGCCGATCAGGATCCGCACCCGGTCGCGGCCCGCGATCGCCCGCCGGACGAGCTCCCGCTCGGAGCGGCCGTCGCGCGTGTCCATGAGGAACGTCCCGTTGGCGATCACCTCGAAATGCTCGCCGGCCCGGCGCAGCACGAGCTCGCCGCGAGGCGTCGTGCGGCGGTCGACGACGACCGGTCGGTCGTGGGGGAGCACACGCCCAGCCTATCCGCACGTGGCACTCGTAACCGGTTGGGTATAGAGTGGCGCGCAGGCCATGAGGGAGGTGGGCCGAGGGGTAGATGCGGCAGGTAGCAGCGATGGGCCGTGCGCGCCGCCGAGGGCGTGCACGGAGGCATGTTCTCTGCATCCACGGAGGGACGATGAAACGACTAGTCGTCATGGCCGTCACGGCCATAGCGGCGCTTGCCGGTCCGGCGGCCGCGGCGCACGCCGACACCTACACCGAGACCCTGTGCCAGGCGCGGCCGTTCCTGTGCGTCGATCCGTACCACTCGATCGGCGCGAACGGCGAGTACACGGGCCACGACGAGCCGTCCGTGCTCTTCTACTCGCACAGGCACGGCACCGGGAACGACCTGACGTACACGATGACGCTCCCGAAGAACCCGCCGACGAAGCCGAACCAGGCCGGTACCGCCGGCACGTTCGACTTCCAGCTGCGGGCCACCTTCTGGCTTGGCCTGACGCTGTGCGACTCGCAGTCGTCGCCGAACTACACCCACGTCTGCAGGCCCGACAGCGACCGCAACGCGCGGTTCACGAGCACCAACCCGAAGTCGCCCCGATACATCGGCAAGCATCCGGGACAGGCGTACATGGAGCTGCAGTTCTACGAGCCGAGCTACATCCCGCAGTTCGACGCGTTCGGCTGCAGCGCCACGAAGTGGTGCGCCAACATGACGATCGACAGCCTCTCCGACCAGGACAACACCGGCGTCCAGCAGAACGCCGACTGCCTGAGCAACCCGAACAACTTCCTGGCGGGCGAGGAGCCGATCAACTGGGCGTACGTCACCAAGAGCGGCAAGTCGCAGGCGCCCGCGAATCCGCTCGCGCTCTCACACGACCCGAACGAGACGGGGCTCGTGCCGGACCTGAAGAAGGACCTGCTCATGAACTCCGGCGACACGATCCGCATCCACATGCACGACACGCGGGCCGGCTACCGGGTCGACATCAAGGACCTGACCACCGGCGGCAGCGGATCGATGACGGCCAGCAAGGCCAACGGGTTCGGCCAGGTGCTGTTCCAGCCGAAGGCGAAGACCTGCCACGTGCGCCCGTACGCGTTCCACGCGGAGTACTCGTCGGCGGTCAGGCGCGGGACGACCTGGGGCGCGCACACGTACAACGTGGCCGCCTCTGACGAGATCGGCCACTTCGAGTACTGCAACGCGATCGACCCCCTGTCGCTCGCATGCACCAGCCCCGGTGCGGGCGACACGACCCTCGACGACGACGACCAGTACTGCCTCGACGGGGCGGACTACGCGGGAGCGATCCCGATCAAGGGATGCTTCCTCGACGACGGCGACTTCGACGGGCCGTCGTACAAGCTCGACTGGCCGGGCACGTTTGCCAACCCGGCGGCCGACAGGAAGGTGCATCCGACGCCGATGCGGTTCACGGTGCCCACATCCGAAGGCAGGCCGCTCGAGAAGGTCGCGTTCGAGACGGACATGGCCCGCATCGAACGCGGTGAGCCGGGCAACCCGCCCGTCCAGTGCGACGGCCCGACCGGCGCGAACTGCGTCAACCCGCCCCCGGGCGCGCAGTTCTACCCGATCTACACGCTGACCCGCGACGACGGCCGCTGCATGTTCCAGCAGGGCGGCACGCACATCCCGGGCACGACGAACCGCTTCGGAGGCTCGTCGAAGACCGAGTACGGCAAGCTGCTGTTCGTCACCTACCCGGACGTCGGATTCACGACGCTCCGGCTGGCCGAGGACTTCCACAGGGATCTCGGCCGCAACCCCTGCTCGAGCTGAGGCAGGCGATCGCCCCCGGGGCGGCCTTCGGGCCGCCCCGGGTGACGGGCGGCCGCCGCTGTCCGGGCGCGCCCGTTCGTATGGGATGATCCGCCCGGATGCGCGACCTGGACCTGCTTGTCGTCGGGGACTGCAACCCCGACCTGGTCCTCGCGGGCGCGCGCGTGCGGCCGCAGTTCGGGCAGGGCGAGTCCTGGGTCGAGCACGCCGAGCTCGTCGTGGGCGGGACCAGCTCGATCACGGCGTGCGGCGCCGCCCGGCTGGGTCTGCGCACAGCCCTCTCGGCGGTGGTCGGCGACGACGTCCTGGGCCGGTTCATGCTCTCGGAGCTGACCGGCCGCGGCGTCGACACCGGGGCGTGCGTCGTCGATGCGTCGACGCCCACGGGCGTCTCGGCCGTGCTGGCCGAGCCGGGCGACCGCGCCACCCTGACGTTCCGGGGCACGATCGGCGCCCTGCGGGCGGAGATGGTGACCGACGCGCTGCTCGCCCGGACGCGCCACGTGCACACCGGCGGGTGGTACCTGCAGGGCGCCGCGGCGGTGCTCGGCGACATCCTGCGCCGCGCACGCGCGGCCGGTGCGACCACGTCGCTCGATCCCGGCGCCGACCCAGACGGAACGTGGGACGCGGGTTTGGCCGACGCGCTGTCCGCCGTCGACCACCTGCTCCCCAACGCCGTCGAGGCCTGTGCGATCGCGGGCACGGATGACCCGGCCGCTGCCGCGGCGCGCCTGGCCGGGCGCACGGGCACGGTGCTCGTGAAGTGCGGCGCGGACGGCGTGCTCGCCGCGTCCGGCGGCGCCGTGCACCGCGTCCCCGCGCTGGGGGTCGACGTCTGCGACACGATCGGCGCCGGCGACAGCACCAACGCCGGCTGGCTCGCGGGCGTCCTCTCGGGCTGGAGCGTGGAGCGCGCCGCCTCGCTGGCCGCGGTGTGCGGCTCGCTCTCGACCCGCGGCCGCGGCGGCACCGCCGCCCAGCCGACGATGCGGGAGGCGCTGGCGCGGCTGTGATCGTCTGTGCTGCGGCCAATCCCTCGGTCGACCGCCTGTTCGAGGTGGAACGGCTCGTGGCCGGCACGGTGCACCGCCCCGGCACCTTCGCCCAGGTCGCCGGCGGCAAGGGCCTCAACGTGGCCCGGGCGGCGTCGTCGCTGGGCGCCGACGTGCAGGTGGTGACGATCCTCGCGGGGCATGCGGGCCGCTGGCTGGAGGACGAGCTCGAGCGTGAGGGCATCCCGGTGCAGGCGGTGTGGGTCGACGGCGAGTCGCGCTCGTCGCTCTCCGTCGCCGACCGCAGCCGGCACGACCTGACGGAGTTCTACGAGCGCGGCGGAGCCGTGGACGCCGAGGCGTGGAGGCGCTTCGCGAACGCCGTGTCGGTGCTCTCCTACGCCGCGACCTGGCTGACGGTGTCGGGCTCGGCGCCGCACGGGGCGCCGGCCGACGGCTACCGCAGCATCGCTCCGGCGTGCGCGCTCGCGCTCGACACGGTCGCTGCGCGTCCCGACGGCGCCGAGCTGGTGAAGCTGAACGCCGCCGAGGCCGCCGAGGCGACCGGGATCTCGACGGACGCCGACGCCGGCGCCGCCGCCGCCGCCCGGCGGCTCGGCGGCGAGGGCGCCGGCTGCGTCACCCGCGGGTCCGACGGGGCGGTGCTCTCGCTCCCCGACGGGTCGGCCCTGCACGGGTCGCTCGACGCCCACGGCCCCTACCCCGTGGCGAGCGGCGACTCGTTCCTGGCCGGGCTCGTGTGCGCCCGCGTCGCCGGCGCCGGCTGGGACGACGCGCTGCGGCTCGCGCTCGGCGCCGGCGCGGCGAACGCCGCCGTGCCGGGCGCCGCCCGGTTCGAGCGCGCCGAGGCGGAGCGCCTGGCGGCGCGCGCGGTGGTCAGCCCGCTCTGAGCCCCGTGGCGGCGTCGAACACGTAGACCGACTGCGGGTCGAACGCCATCCGCACGGTCGCGCCGGTCGCCGGCGCGCTGCCGGGCTCGAGCTTGGCCACGATCGCGCCGTCCTTCACGACCGGGGTCGCGGCGGCGGCGCCGGCGAGCACGCCGTGCACGATCACCTCGCTCCCGAGCGGTTCGACCACGCCGACGGCGACGTCGAACGCCGGCCGCGGGTCGGAGTCCGAGGCCGGGTGCAGGCGCTCCGGGCGCACGCCGAGCACCACGTCGCCGTCGGCGGCCGCGAACGGCATTCGCGCGCCGCCGGCCTCGAGCACGCCCGAGCGGACGGCGCCCGGGACGAGGTTCATCGGCGGGCTGCCGATGAAGCCGGCGACGAACAGGTTGACGGGCGAGTCGTAGAGCTCCTGCGCTCCGCCCAGCTGCTGGATCCGGCCGCCGGCCATGACCGCGATCCGGTCGCCGAGCGTCATCGCCTCGACCTGGTCGTGGGTGACGTAGATCGACGTCGTCGGCAGCAGGTGGTGGATGCGCTTGAGCTCGGCCCGCAGCTGGGTGCGCAGCTTGGCGTCGAGGTTCGAGAGCGGCTCGTCGAGCAGGAACGCCTGCGGATGCCGGGCCAGCGCCCGCCCCATCGCCACCCGCTGGCGCTGCCCGCCGGAGAGCTGGGCCGGCTTGCGCCGCATGAGGTCGTCCAGCTCGAGCAGCGCGCTCACCTCGCGCACGCGGGCTGCGATCTGCGCCTTCGGCATCCGTCGCTGGCGCAGGCCGAAGCCGAGGTTGCGCTCGACGCTCATGTGCGGGTAGAGGGCGTAGTTCTGGAACACCATGGCGATGTCGCGCCGGCCGGGCTGGTCGTCGTTCACGACCCGGTCGCCGATCGCGATCTCGCCGGTGGTCGGCTTCTCGAGGCCCGCCACCATCCGCAGCGCGGTCGTCTTGCCGCACCCGGACGGCCCCACCAGCACCATGAACTCGCCGTCGGCGATCTCGAGCGACAGGTCGTCGACCGCGACGACCTCGTCGAAGCGCTTCGTCACCCCGCGGAACTCGACCGTGGCCACGGCGCCCGCGCTAGCCCTTCAGTCCCGAGGCGGCGATGGAGCGCACGAACGAGCGCTGGGTGAGGACGAACGCGACCACCATCGGGACGAGCGCCATCATGTTCCCGGCCATCAGGATCGTCCACTGCGTCTGGTGGGCGCCCTGGAAGGTGGACAGGCCCACCTGCAACGTCATGTGGCTCTCGGTGTTGATGGCGACGAGCGGCCACAGGAAGTCGTTCCACGTCCACAGCAGCATGATCAGCGCAAGCGTCGAGAACGCGGGCACGGACAGCGGCAGCACGATCTTGACGAGCACGCCGAGCCGGCTGCAGCCGTCGATCCTGGCCGCCTCCTCGAGCTCGATCGGGAGCGTGCGGAAGAACTGGCGCAGCATGAAGATGCCGAACGCGTTCACGAGGTTCGGCGCGATCAGCGCGCTGATGTTGTCGATCAGTCCCAGGTGACGGACGATCAGGAACGTCGGGATCAGGATCACCTGGAACGGCACCATCAGCGTCGCCAGCAGCGCGACGAAGAGCACGTTCGACCCGGCGAAGCGGATGCGCGCGAACGCGTAGGCCGCCAGGGCGCACAGCGTGAGGTTCGACACGACGACGACCGCGCACACGATCACCGAGTTCAGGTACCAGGCGCCGAACGGGGCCGAACCGAAGGCGCTCGTGTAGTTGTGCCAGTCGATGCCGGACGGGATCAGCACGGGCGGGAACTGGCGCGCCTCGTCGGGGGTCTCGATCGACGTGATCGTCATCCAGATCAGCGGCGAGGCCATGAGCAGCGCGAACGGCGCGAGGACGAGGTGGCGCGGGCTGAAGCGGAAGAGGCTCACGACGTGTAGTGCACCGCGCGGCGGCTGATCAGAAGCTGGATGACCGTGACGACGAGGATGGCCACGAAGAGGACGTAGGCGATCGCGGCGGCATAGCCGGCCTCGAAGTACTGGAACGCCTGCTGCCACAGGTAGTAGACGACGACCGTCGTCGACTGCAGGGGGCCGCCGCGGGTGGTGTTGTAGATCTCGTCGAAGAGCTGCAGCGCGTTGATCGTCGACCACACGACCAGGAAGAGCGTCGCCGGGCCGAGCAGCGGCAGCACCACGGAGCGGAACGTCGACCAGCGCGACGCGCCGTCGATGGCCGCCGCCTCCAGCAGCTCCTGCGGGATCCCCTGAAGGGCGGCGAGGTAGATGATGACGTCGAAGCCCACCCACCCCCACACCGTCATCGCGACGATGCCGTACAGGGCCTGGTCGGGGTCGTGGAAGAAGCCCTGCGACCCGATCC
Source organism: uncultured Actinomycetes bacterium (assembly GCA_963843705.1). Classification (GTDB taxonomy): domain Bacteria; phylum Actinomycetota; class Thermoleophilia; order Gaiellales; family JAICJC01; genus JAICJC01. Next base: position 197,681 of record CAWJLQ010000001.1, on the reverse strand, counting down.
CGACCTGGTTCAGCAGCCAGTTGGCGATCCCGTAGGTGGGGTCGGCCACCCAGTTGAAGATGATCGCCGTCGCGACCGTGGAGACGGCCACCGGGATGAAGACGGCCGTCCGGTAGATCGAGATGAAGCGGATGCGGGCGTTCAGGGCAACGGCGACCGCGAGCGCGAGCCCGATCGAGATCGGCACGAAGAGCACCGTGTACTCGATCGTGTTGTGGATCGACTTGCGGAACACCGGATCGTGCTGGAGGGCGCGGTAGTTGGCCGTCCCCACCCAGTGCGGTGGCGAGAGCAGGTCGTTGTGCTGGAACGAGAGCAGCGCCGACCACCCGATCGGCACGAGCCCGAAGGTGACGAGCAGGATCGTCGCCGGTGCGACGAAGAGCCAGCCGGTCGCGTGATCCGAGCGCAGGTAGCGCATGCGGACGAGTCTACGGAGCGGCCAGGGTCGCGTTCACCTGCGATGCCGCCTGGTCGAGCGCCTGCGTCGGCTGCGCCTTCCCCAGCAGCACCGCCTGCACCGCCTGCCCGATCGCCGTGGAGATCTTCGGGTAGAGCGGCGTCACCGGCCGCACCTGGGTCGCGTTGCTCAGGTTCTGGACGAACATCGCGTCGCCGGGATACTTGGCGATGAACTGGGCGTAGCCGGGCAGGTTCATCACCGACTGGCGGATGGGCAGGTCGCCCGTCTTCTGCGCCCACTCGAGGTCCTGCTGCGGGCTCGTGAACCAGCTCATGAAGGTGAACGCCGCCTTGGAGCGGTCGGAGCCGTTGTTGAAGAGGACCCAGTTGTCCGGGCCGGAGATGGTCTGGTGGTTCATGTCGCCGGGCAGGATCTGGACGCCGTACTGCACCTTCGGGAACTGTGAGAGGTCCCATGGGCCGGTGAAGAGCATGCCGATGCGGCCGGAGTTGAAGAGGCTCGTATAGAGGTCGTTCCCGCTGTCGAGGTAGACGCTCTTGTCCTGCACGGCCATCTGCTGCAGCAGCGTCGCCGCCCGCACGCCTGCCGGCGAGTTGAAGGCGGCGTGCTTGCCGTCGCTCGAGAGGATCTCGCCCCCCGCCTGCCAGAGCAGCGCCTCGAAGCGCCACACGGTGTCCTCGCTGGCGTCGTTCACGTACGCCCAGCCGAACTGCTTCTTGGCTGGATCGGTCAGCTTCTGGGCCGCGGACCGCAGATCCTGCCACGTCCAGCTGGACGTCGGGAAGGGGATCCCGGCCTGCCGGAAGAGCGCCTTGTTGTAGACGAGGGCGAGGTTGTCGACGAGCGCGGGGATGCCGACGATCTTGCCGTTCACGGTCGCCACCTTGCGCTCGGACGGCCAGAAGTCGTTCCAGTTGAACGACGTGTCCGCCTTGATGTAGTCGTTTAGCACGAGCGTCTTCGGGCTCTGGGCGATGTTGGCCGCCCACGACCCGTAGAGATAGGCGATGTCGGGCGGCTTTCCGCCGGCGATCGCGGTCGTCACCTTCTGGAGGGCGTAGTCGGAGTTGCCGTAGAACTGCGCGGTGACGTGGATCTTGGGGTGCGAGGCGTTGAACTGGGCCACCATCTCCTTGATCGCCTTGCCCTCGGTGTCGACGTAGCCGTGCCAGAGCACGATGTTCGTGACGCCGCCGGAGGACGAGGACGACGACGACCCACCACAGCCGGCGGCCGCGACCACCAGCGCGACGAGGACGGCGAGGACGGAGAGCTTGCGTGCGGGTCTCATGGCAGCACCACCGATCGGGTCAGGCTATGGGGGTGGTCAGGGTCGAGGTTGCGGGCCTTGGCGAGCGCGACGGCGACCCGCTGTGCGAGCACGAGCGAGGCGAGTGGGCTCGCCCCGGCGGGGGCGATCTGCGAGCCCGCGGCAGCCGCCGCCGCGAGCACGCCGGGGTCGACTGCGCCGATCGGCCACACCAGCGTGCGGTCGGCGCTCGCGCTGATCGGGCCGTGGCGGTACTCCATCGCGGGGTAGGCCTCCGCCCACACCCCAGCGGCCTCGCGCAGCTTCAGGGCCGCCTCGTTGGCGAGGCCGACCGTCCAGCCCGCGCCGAGGAAGGCGAAGCGGCCGTACCCCGTCATGTCCGGCACCGGCTCGGACAGCCCCAGCTCGGCGGCGTCGGCGTCGGCCTCGACGGCGATGCCGACGCCGGCCAGGAGCAGGGCGAGTGCGGTGGTGGCGAACCGGGTCTGGACGACCGACTCCTCGTCGGCGAAGTCGAGCACGATGACGTCGTCCGCCCGCTCTGCGCACGGTGTGCCGGCGACGGCGGTGATCACGAGCCGCGGGGTCGCCCGCATGCTGTCGAGCACGCGCACGACCTCGCTCGTCGTGCCCGAGCGCGTGATCGCCACGAGCCGGTCGTAGCGGCGCCCGGCCGGCAGCTCGGAGGCGGGGAAGGCGTCGGTCTCGCCCGCGCCGGCCGCCTCCCGTGCGGCGGCATAGGCCTGCGCCATGTGCAGCGACGTGCCGCACCCGACCGCCGCCACCCGCTCGCCGGCGCGCGGGAGCAGCGCCGCCTGTTCGCCGGCCACCCGCTCCGCTCGTCGCCAATACGACGGCTGTGTGACTATTTCGCGCTCGATTGCGCTCACTTCGGGCGATGATATTGCACAAACGCGCAAAAGACAATCGGGCCCGCAACAGGCGCCGGTACACTTGCGCGCATGCGCCAGGCCGACCGGCTGAGCAGCGTCCTCGAGCGCCTGTCCGGCAACGGCAGCGTGGGCGTCGCCGACCTCGCCGCCGAGCTGGGCGTGTCCGCTGCCACCATCCGCCGCGACCTGCGCATGCTGGAGGAGCAGCACCTGCTCACTCGCACGCACGGCGGCGCCGTCGCCCACGGGGTGCTGTACGAGCTGCCGCTGCGCTACCGCAGCGCCCGCCACGGCCAGGAGAAGCTGCGGATCGCGCGCGAGGCGGCGACGCGGGTGGCCGAGGGCACCGCGATCGGGCTCACGGGCGGCACGACGACGACGGAGGTGGCGCGGGCGGTCGTCTCGGTGCCGCGGCTGACGGTGGTGACGAACTCGCTCAACATCGCCTCGGAGCTGGCCGTGCGCCCGAACCTGAAGCTGGTCGTGACGGGCGGCGTCGCTCGGGCCGAGTCCTACGAGCTGGTTGGGCCGCTGGCCGAGTCCGCGCTCGCGGGCCTGAACCTCGATCTCGTGCTCGTCGGCGTCGACGGCATCTCGGCCCGAGCGGGCCTGACCACCCACCACGACATCGAGGCGCACACGAACCGGGCCCTGATCGACCGCGCATCGACCGTGATCGTCGTTGCCGACAGCTCCAAGCTCGGCGTCGTCGCGTTCGCCCAGATCTGCCCGCTCGACCGCGCGACCGAGGTGATCACCGACTCGGCCGCCCCGGCGGCCGCCGTCGCCGAGCTCCAGGCCGAGGGCGTCCGCGTCACCGTGGTGTAGCCGCGTGGATGCCCTCCGGCAGGGCGTCGCCGTGCGCCTCGATCAGCTCCTCGACCACGGCGTGGATCTCGTCGGGCGAGAGCGAGGCGGCGGCCGACGGGTCGAGCAGCGCCGCATGGTGGACGTGGTCGCGGCGGCCCTCCAGGGCCGCGCGGACGGTCAGCTCGCACACGTTCAGGAAGGTGCGGTTGAGCGCGGCCAGCTGCGGCGGCAGCGGCCCGACGACCGTCGGCTGCACACCGTTACGGTCGACCAGGCACGGCACCTCGACGCAGGCGCCGTCGGGCAGGTTCGGGATCAGCCCGGCGTTGCGCACATTGCCGTAGATGACCCGCTCCTGGCCGGTCAGGACGGAGTGGACGATCAGCGAGGCGTACTCCCTGCTGCGCTCGATCTCGATCTCCTCGCCCGCCTCGAGCTGCCGCTTCATCTCGGCGTAGAGCTCGAGATTCTCCTCGCTCCGGGCGATGTACTCGTCGACCGGGACCCGGAAGCGCTCGATCGCGGCGTCGTCGTGCATGAACCAGGGCAGGTACTCGGCCGAGTGCTCACTCGACTCGGTCGGGAAGTAGCCGAGCCTCCGGTACAGGTCGACGCGCACCCGCCGGCGCAGCTCCGGATCGGCCTCGATGCGGCGGTCGAGCAGCGGGTAGAGGCTCTCGCCCCCGCGCTCGAAGCGCAGGATGAACGCCTGGTGGTTCACGCCGGCGCCGACGAACGAGACCTCGTCGAAGGGCACGCCCACCAGTTCGGCGAGCTGCGCCGTCGTGTTCTGGACGGAGTGGCACAGGCCGACGATCCGCTGCTGCGGCGAGCCCGCGTAGGTCGCCCAGCACAGCATCGCCATCGGGTTCGTGTAGTTCAGGAGCCAGGCGCCCGGGCACAGCTCGTCCATCTCCCGGCCGAGGCCGAGCATCACCGGAATCGTGCGCAGCGCCCGGAAGATGCCGCCGATGCCGAGCGTGTCGCCGATCGTCTGGCGCAGGCCGTGGGCGGCGGGGATGCGGAAGTCGGTGAGCGTGGCCGCGTGCCCGCCGACCTGGATCATGTTGATGACGTGGTCGCAGCCCGCGAGCGCCCTGCGGCGGTCGAGGTGCGCCTCGATGCGCGGGCTCGCGCCGAGCGTCCGGGCGGTGTAGGCGGCCATCGCCTCGGCCACCCCCAGTCGCTCGGAGTCGATGTCGTGCAGGGCGATCTCGGCGTCCGCGAGCTCGGGGAACGAGAGGATGTCGCCGAGCAGGTTCTTCGTGAACTCGACGCTTCCCGCCCCGATGAAGGCGATCCGTGGCATGATTGCAAGTGTTTCACATCGGCCAGAAGCGAGCAAGAATGTTCACGACGGCAGAGCGCCGCGCCATCCAGCAGCTCACCACACCGGCCGCGACGCTGGCCGTCGTGGCGGCGGACCAGCGGGCCAGCCTGCGGTCGATGTTCGATCGCGCCGGGATGGCGAACGGACTCGAGGATCTGCGCGAGTTCAAGCGCGCGCTCGTGTCGGCGCTCGGCCCGGCGGGCGCAAGCGCGCTCCTGCTCGATCCCGAGATCGCCCTGCCCGACGTCGTCGACCGTGGGCTCCTCCCCGGTCACGTCGGGTTGCTCGTGTCGCTGGAGATCTCCGGAGCCGTCCGCGACGGCGCGCTGCACCGGACGCGGCTGATACCGGACTTCGGAGCGGCCGGCGTGCGCCGCGTCGGCGGGACGGCGGCCAAGCTGCTCGTGCGCCTGCGTCCCGACTGCGAGGACGCCGACGGGGCCAACGGCCTGATCGTGCGCGCCGTCGCCCACGACTGCGCCCAGCACGACCTGCTGGCGGTGGTCGAGGGGCTCGTCCCCGCGCTCGCGGACGAGCCCGAGGAACGCTACCGACGCCTCCGTCCCGACCTGATCCGCGACTGCGCGGTGCTGCTCGAGGAGTGCGGCGCGCGCTACCTGAAGCTCGAGTATCCCGGCAGCGAGGCCGCCTGCCGGGCGATCACCGACGCCGTATCGGTGCCGTGGGCGCTGCTCTCGGCCGGCGTCGACCACGAGACGTTCGTCGGCCAGCTGCGGGCGGCGCGGGCGGGCGGCGCGTCCGGCTTCATCGCCGGGCGATCGATCTGGAAGGACGCCGTCGGCCGGGCGCCCGCCGAGCGCGACGCGTTCCTGGCCGGCGAGGCCCGCCGGCGGCTGGAGCAGCTCCTGGAGGTGGTGTAGGTGAAGCGCATGCTCGTCCTCGCGGTCGTCGCGGCCATGGCGCCGCTGGCTGCACCCGGCGCCGGTGCCGCGGCCGCCGGGCACGGGATTCCGGGGCCGGTTGCCACCGGCATGCTCGCGATCCATGGCCGCCCGGCCGACGGCGGTGCCGCGATCGCCGCCGGCCTGCGCTGGCGGCCGGGCCGGCTGCCGCACGGCGACCGCCTGCTGAGCTTCGAGGTCGCTTACACGTGGGAGTCGTGCGCCGCCGGCGTCTGCCGGCCGGGTGCGGGCACGACGTCGACGCCGTTCGCCGGCCGCCGGTACGTCGCCGGCCACGCCGACGCCGGCCGCCGCCTGCGCCTGACCGAGACGGCCACCGAGGTGGTCGAGACCGACCCTGCCACCTTCGCCTTCACCGTCGTGCGGGCAACGCGCACGGTGCTCGGCGTCCGTGTGCGCGCGTTCCCGGCGGGACGGCCACCGTGGAGCGGCTTCGTCGACGGCACGCCCGAGCGCCGCACCGGCTCGGACTCGGAGATCTTCGCCGTCTCGGCGCCGCACTACCGCGCCGCGGAGGGCGCGCCGGCCGTCACGTACCGGCTCGACGGACGGCCGTGGACGGCGCTGCCCGCGTCGCGGCTGATCCGGACCGGCACGCTCCGGGTCGGGGAGCACCGCGTCTCGGTGCGCACGGCGAACGCCGCAGGGGCGGCCGTACGCTCGTTCCGGTGGCGCGTCGTGCCGCTCCCGGCGCCGGTCGCCTGCCGCCCGCGGCACGGACGGTCGTGCTGGTACCCGCCCCACCTCGACCGCACCGGCCGGCCCATGCGGTGGGACTGGCAGATCGGCCGCGTCGCGCCGCTGGCACGCACCGGCGCGCGGGCGGTCGACATCTACGACATCGACGGCTTCCTCACCACGCCCGCCGAGATCCGGGCGATCCACACGAGCTGGCCGGCCGCGACGCTCGCCCATCCGAAGACGGTCTGCTACCTCGACCTGGCCTGGGAGGACTACCGCCCCGACGGGAGCACGCCCGCCCGCGGCGGCCGCTTCCCGGCGGCGACGCTCGGAAGGATCTACTACGGCTACCCGCAGGAGCGCTGGCTCGACTTCCGGCAACTCGACGCGCTCAAGCCGATGATCCGCGCCCGCCTGCGCATGTGCGCCGCCAAGGGCTTCGACACCGTCGAGCTCGACGACATCGACAGCTTCGACCCGCCGTCGACGACGGGGTTCCACCTGACGCCCGGCGACGCGCAGAACTTCCTCGCCTACGCGCTCAACCAGACCCACCGCGACGGCATGACCGTGCTGTGGAAGAACTCGCCCCTGCTCGGCTGGTGGGGGCGCCGCTACGCCGACGGCGCGGTGGTCGAGGAGTGCTACACCTGGGGGCCGTGCTTCTCGGCGGGCGCCGCCGGGAGCACCCAGTACGGCTTCACGTGCACGACCGTCTCCGGCCCGAAGCCGTGCGGGTGGGACGCGTTCACGACCGACGCGACGCGGCACCAGCCGACCGGGAAGTGGGTGGGCGAGGTGGAGTACGCCGAGGACGGCAACGTGTGCGCCCCCGGGGCCGTCTGCAGCGGCCGGCACCGCTTCTCCGCCTACTGCCGGGCGATCGAGTCGCCGCCGTACGGCTACGCGGCGATGCGGCTCGACGTCGACCTGGACGGGCGCCTGTTCCAGCCGTGCCCGTCGGGGCGGTGACCGCCGACCGCGGTGCGGGAAACCCGTGACCGCCATCCGCGCGGGCACCGATGCAGGCCATGCGTCCTTCCGGCACGCTTCACGTGTGGAGGTCGACCGGGAGCAGCTGGAGCGGATTCTCCGTCTTCGCGGCGCTGACGGCGTCGTCTCGGTGTACGTCGACGCCGATCCGGCGGAGGCCGCCTCGCCCGCGCCCGCTTGGGCCGAGACCGTCCGGGTCGAGTTGCGCCGGCTGGGGCTCGACGGGCGGCTGGACGAGGTCGGCGACGACCTCGACTGGGCCGTCGCCCCGCGCACGCATGCGCGCGGCCGCGCGATCTTCTTCGGCGTTCGAGCCGGCGGCGCCGACCGCATCGGCCTCCAGATGCCGCTCGAGACGAGCGTGACCGTCGCGCCGACGCCGAGGCTGCTGCCGCTGCTCTCCGCACTCGATGAGGGCCGGCCGGCGGGCGTCGTGGCCGCCACGATGGCGGAGGTTCGGATCGTCGAGGTCGCCTGGGGCGAGGCGCGGGAGATCGACCGCCACCCGGTGGCTCCGCCGGCGGCGGAGTGGAGCGAGCTGAAGGAGCCGAATCCGCTGCATGAGGAGGATCGCCGGGCGATCGCCCGCGGCGTGGCGGCGCGCACGGCCGAGGCGGTCAGACGGCGCGGGTGGACTCAGGTCGTACTGGCCGGCAACGACCGGCTGACGCACCCGGTGGCCGAAGCGCTGCGCTCGCTCCCGGGGCTTGCGGTCATGCTCGAGCCGTGGGACGTCCGTCCAGAGCAGTCGTCCGCCGAGATCGCATCCAGCGCCCGGGGTCGTCTCCTGGCGGCGCACCGGGCCGCCGTCGCAGCCGACGCCGAACGCGCGATCGGGGCGGCAGCAGGCGCCGGGAAGGGCGCGGTGGGTCTGGCCGACGTGCTCCGCGCGGTGACCGACGGTCGTGCCGCGTGGGTCGCCCTCGACCGGGACGCGGCGTCCCGGCCCGGGACGGTCGAGGTCGCCCGGGAGGCTCCGATGTCGCCCGCGGACGCGGTCGCCGGGATCGTCGAGGGCGCCCTCCGGACCGACGCACGGATCGCCGTCGCGTCCACCCCCCCGGGCCTCGCGTCGGGGGGCGCGGTCGCGCTGCTCCGCTGGTAGGTCGGCGCAGAGCCTTCAGAGCTGCGAGAACGCGGGCGGACGTCCGACGCCCACCCCCAGACGGTCGTTCCCGCGTCGAAGCCATTCGACGAACCGCCCGGCCTCGCCGGTCGGCAGGCACACCTGCATGAGCCGGGTCGGGTCGAGGTCGGCCGCCGTCTCGTCGGGGCGGTAGACGGTGATCTCCCATCCCCCGCCGTCGTCCTCCGCGCCGACCACGATGGTGGCGTCTGCAGACGTCTGGCGTTCTCCCTGCCGTATCACGACGTGACCGTGGTAGCGGTTCGTCATAAGCTCCTCCTGACGTTCGGGTCCACGGCCCGAATCGTCATCCACGCAGATGTGGCCTGCATCGGTGGATCCGCGGCATCGCGCCCGCTGCGGCCCGCGACGTGGGGTGCGGCGAACGACCGAGCGCGGCGATGAACTGCTCGCGCACCGCCGGATCGCAGTGGCGGGCCTCGAGCGTGCGCTTGTCGGCGTCGGGGTCGGCTCCGGCGGGGTGGTCGTCGCCCGGCCCGCACGCGAGCGGCATCGACGAGCGGCCATCCCACGGCGGCCCGAACGCGCGGCCGGCGGCGCCCGCGTCGATCCGGTACACGCGGTGGACGACCTTCGGCCGCGTCTCGGGGCAGCGGCGCTCGAGCTCGCGGGCGAGATGCAGGTGCTTGGTCGAGCAGGTGCCCCTGCCCTCGCGCAGCATCCCGGCCACGGAGCGGTCGGAGGGGCGGCCGTACGGCAGCCGGCGCACCGACTCGACGAGCGCGATCAGGTCGGCGCGCTGCGGATCATCCACCGCCGCGCCGCCTCAGCGCCTCGATCCGGCGCCGGTCGAGCTTGGTGGGACGCGGGCCGCCGGGGCCCGTACCCGCCGGGAAGTGCGTCCGCCGCTCGGCCGCGGCGCGCTCGCGGGCCGCGGCCGACTCCTCGGTCTCCTCGTAGAGCGTCCGCGCCACCTTCGCCGGGCCGCGGCGCTCGGCGACGCCGCGCACAACCACCGTCCAGGCCGTCTCCGCCACCCGCACCGAGACGACGTCGCCGGCGCCGACATCCCTCGCCGGCTTGACCCGCTCGCCGTTCACCCGCACGTGCCCACCGGCGACCGCCTCGGTCGCCAGGCCGCGCGTCTTCGTGAACCGCGCGGCCCACAGCCACCTATCGATCCGCGTCCGCTCCATCACCGTCCAGCATGGTGGTCGCAGAGGCGCGCCCCGCGCACTCCCCGACATCGATGCAGTCGCAGTCGCGGCTCGTGCGCAGGATCGCCATCATCGCCTCCGCCCGCTCGACGGCGCCGGCCAGCTCGGCCAGCTTGGTGTCGACCAGGCCGCGCCAGCGCAGCTTCTGCGCGCGCCCGCGCGGCGGCTCGAGGATCGCACGGATCTCGGCCAGGCTGAAGCCGAGCCGCCGGCAGAACCGGATCAGCGTCAGCCGCTCGACCGCCTCCGGCGCGTAGCGTCGGCGGCCGCCGACGCGAGCGGCGGCCGGCAGCAGCCCCTCGGCCTCGTAGTAGCGCAGCGCCGATGTGCGCAGACCGGCCCGGTCGGCCAGCTCGCCGATCGAGAGCAGGGGTGTGTCGGCAGTCACGGTCCGTCCACCGTAGCCGGAGGCGCGCTTGACTTCAAGTGGACTTGAAGTGGCAGGCTGCACGGATGGACATCCACTGCAGCCTCACCACCACCGACCTCGCAGCCCGGCGGAGCCGCTGGCGGCGCCTGATCGCGAGCTCCGGCGCCGGCCGCGAGGAGATCCCGGCCGGGCTTCGCCTGCGCTTCCGCGGCTCGGCGGGCGCCGCCACCGAGCTCGAGCGGCTCGTGCGCCGCGAGCGCGAGTGCTGCGCGTGGGCGATCTGGACGGTGTCGTCCTCGCCGGGCGCCCTCATTCTCGACGTGACCTCGTCCGGCGACGGGGTCACCGCGCTGCGCGGCATGTTCCCGGAGGCGGCAATAGCATGACCGGATGGGCTCCACCGAGACGCGGGCCGCGTTCGCCGCCGCCGCCGCCCGGGACGGGATCGTGCTCGCCCCCGCATCGTTTGACTGGCTGTCCGAGCAGGGCCACGTTGGGCTCGAGCGGGTGGCGAAGGCGCGGCGCGACCCGGCCATCGTGGCACCGGTGATCGCCGCCCTCGAGGTGCTGGCGGCAATCTGCAGCCGCCTGCGCGGCGACGTCTCGGTTCTCGCCGCCTCGCGCGAGAACCTGCTCCTGCCGGTCGACCTCGTGCATGCGCCCACCGGCACGATCGTCGAGGTCGACGGGCCCGAGCACTTCACGTCGGCGCGCCTGACCGCGCTCGACCTCTACCCGGCGCCCGCCCGCGTGGAGTTCGACGTCGCGGAGCACCGCGAGCTCTGCCGCGCGCTCGCGCCGCGCACGGACGCGCTCCAGCGCGGCCTGCCGGCGAAGGCGTTCGGCTTCGGCGGCGTCGCCCGCGAGCGCGCCTACCACGATGCGCTGCGCGACCTGGCGGCGCCGGCGATGGGCCTCCCCCCGGTCGTCCGGATCCCCGCGGTCGACGGCGACGGCGGGGCGGCCTATGCTCGGCACCGCGAGCGGCTGCAGCGCCTGGCCGTATGCTGGTGATGTGCGCAGGTTGCCGTTGTCGCTCGTGCTCTCGACCGTCGCGGTCGCGTGGGCCGTCGCCCTCATCGGCGTCGCCGTCTGGGTCCCGGCCTACTCGGGAAGCGAGGTCGACACGTCGTGCTCGGCGACGGGCTGCACGACGACCTCCGCCAGCAGCACGGAGACGCTGGTGGAAGTGAACGGCGAGCGGGTGCTGGTCATCGTGGCCGCCCTTGTGGCACTCGCGCTGATCTGCTGGCTCGGCCTCCACGTCCACCGTACGAGGGGAATGCGCGCCGGTCTGGTCGCGGGCTGGATCGCCGCCGTGGCGACGCTCGCGCTCGCCGCCGTCTCGTTCGGGCTGGGGGTCCTGGTGGCGCCGATGGCGATCATGATGGTCGTCGCCGCGGCGACGACGCCGACGCAGCCCGCAGCGACCAGGAGGTCGGCGTCCACGTAGCGGGCCGGCGGGCTAGATGATTGATTCCACGCCCCGTACGTCCTGGGCGGCTGCGAACCGAGCAGCGCAAGGACGCAGGGAGCGTTCGTACCGGGCTGTATGGGCGCGACCGAGGACACAGCGATGCGACGGTTCAAGCTGGTCACGGGCGGATGCCCTTGACCGCGGTCCGAGGCGTCTGCGATCACGCAGACGCCGAGGCGCAGCCCCGCCGGCGCCCCATACCCGCACCAGCAGCCTGACGTCCAGGCGCGCGGGGGCGTGGAATCAATCATCTAGGCCCGCCCGCGCCGTCCCGGATCGTGCACGTCGGTGGCCGAGACGTTGATCGTCCGGCAGCGGCCGCAGCGGATGCGGACGCGAAAGGTCATGTACTCGTCGTCCATCGCCGTCGCCAGCAGGTTGCCGCACGACACGCACACGTAGTCGTTCGGGCCGTTGCCGCGGAAGACGGGCCGCTCGGGGTCGTCCTGGACGGCCGTGCCGCCGTCCTTCGGCACCTCGCCCGGACGCACCGCGCGCATGACGACGGTGGCCATCGCTCGCTAGAGCGCGCCGAGCTTGCCGGCGAAGTCCTTGACGAGCGCGTCGAGCACGCCGCTCACGACGCCCTCGCCCATCGACGCGGCCTTGCCGGTGATCTGGGCGTTCGTGTGGATCGTCCCGCCCCCGTCGTGCAGCTGGAAGGTGATGGTCGCGTTGGCGTATCCCTGCCCGCCGGCCTCGCGCGACTTCACCGTGAGCACCGTCCGGTGGGCGGCGGCGTCCTGCTCGGTGATCTCCAGCGTCCCGGCGAACGTCAGCCCCATCGCCCCCATCTTCACCCTGATCTCGGCCTTGGCCGACTCGGGGCTCGTCCGCTCGATGACGTGGGCGCCCTCGACGCAGGGGATCACCTGGTCGAGGTCGAGCACGATCGCGTAGCTCTCGTCGATCGGCCGGGCCGTGGTGAAGGGGTGGTCGAGCACTACTGCCATGATTTCCCGTGGTGGACGAGCCGGTCGATCATGGCGGCGGCGGTGACGTCGTCGCCGAGATCTCGCCCCAGGCCGAGAACGGCTTGTTTGAGGTGTCGATCTTAGAGGCGCGCTCGTAGCGAACGGAGACGAGCGAAACATGAGGTTGGCGGCTTCGGAACAAAGGGAAGTAGCCGACCTCAAGACCACCAGCAGCGAGATGTAGCCGAGCCGTTTCAGCTCTGCTTCGAAGCTGCCGTGTCGTTTTTGCTCATCCAGTCTATCTACCCGTGGGTGGCAGTCTCAAACGCTACGCGTTGCACGGACAGGCAGGCGCATATCGAGACGGCGATAGCGAGGTGCGTTTTTCCTTTTCCTTTATAGCCTAGCATACTAAGTTAAGCGGCTGTGCAAGAAGTCTAGTTATCCTAGTTTCTCTTCCACCTTTCTCTTCACTTATCTTTTAATTTAAAGCCTAACTCCTCCTATTTTTTCCTTTCTTTTAATCTAGCCTTCTTTATACATCCCTCACCTCCTTTTCTCTCACTCTATTAGATCTCAGTCTCCATCTTCTTTTCGCAGAGCACTCGGAGTTCCACTGGTCCTCGCGTGCTCAGTCAGCCAGCTTTTTTTATTCTTTGGCCTCATCTTTCTCTTTCTTCTCTCGTTATATTGATCTATCTCTTTCTTCTTTCATATCTTCTTTCGTATATAATCTCTTCTTATCTTTTCATAACGCGTCTCTATCTCTATCTTTCTTTCTCTAGTTTTCCGCGCTTTCGCTCCAGCTTCTTTTTTTTTTCTTTTTCATTTTATTCTATCTCTCCATCTTTTTCTCTCCTTTCCGAAGGCTACCTCGCTCTTGTCCTTCTCCATCTCTCTCATCTCATACTTTTATAAGTACCTCTTCTCGTCTACCCTCCATTTTCTTTTCTATCTTTTATTCTTTTCGATCCCATCTCATTTTCTTCTTCTTTTTCTCTCTTTTCACAATCTTTTTTCTCATTCTTTCTTCTCTCCTTTCATCTCTCTCTTTCTCTCTCTCTCCTCCTATATTCTCTCTTCATTTTCTTCTCTCTTCTTTCTTTTCTCTCTCTTTTTTTCCTTTTCTCTCCTCTCTTTCATTTTCTTTTTATATTCCTCTTCTTTTTCTTTTCTTCTTTCTTTCTTTTATTTTTTTCTCTTATATTTATGCGATCTCTCTATCACTCTCTTATTTTTCTCATTTCTCTTCTCTTTTTTTTTTCATTCACACCTATCTATCCTCATTACGCGTCTTACTCTTCCTTCTTTCTTTCTTCTTCTTCTATCTTCTTCTCCCTATCTCTCTCCATTCTCTTCTTCATCTCTCCTTTTCTCTCCTATCTCCTTCTCTTTCTCTACTATATTTCTTTCTCTCTTTCTATTATTCTATCTCTTCTTCCTTTTTTCTCTTTCATCTCTCCTCTTCTTTCTTCTCTCATTCTCTCCTTTTCTTCCCATTCCCTTCCTTTTTCTTTCATCTCTTCTCTCTCTTAAATTTTGCATTAACTCTCTCTGCCGATACAGCGTGCGCTGTTCGTGCGCCGCTCCAGTAACCGCGGTCGCTCCTCGCGCTCGTAGTCGTCGTAGTTCGTCTTGCCTCTCGCTTAGCCTAGCTCCTCGGCCAGCTCTCTCAGTCGCTGCGTCGTCTTCCCCGGCGCCGCCGCCAGCTGCTCGCACACTCACTCCTTGTACAGATCCAGCTTCTCGCGGCCGGCTGCCGCCGTTACCTTTGGGTTCTCTCGCCGAGGCGCGGCGGATCGTCTTGCGTTGCAGACTCGTTCGCCGATCGATCTCTCGTATCGTCTATCGCTCCACTCGATCCATCCGCCTGATCTCAGCTCTTTGCTCCTCGCCTTCCTCCTTCTCCTCCTCTCTCGTTCTCCAATCGAGGGTCTCGACCCGTCTGTCTCCTTTAGCTTCTGGGTGGTCACTTTTCGTCGCCGTCCTCCGTCCGGGATGATCTGCACACGCAGAGCCGCAGGATTATAGGCTTCGGGGTCATGTCCATCCCGGCAGGCGAGTACCGGTTCGGCCCCGAGAGCTCGACCCTCGCGATCAACACGGGACGCACCGGCGCGGTGGCCCGGGCCGGGCATGACCTGCTCATCCACGTCACCACGTGGGAGGCGACGCTCGCCGTCGAGGACGACCCGTCCAGGAGCCGCGTCGAGGTGGCCGCGGACGGCAGCTCGCTGAAGGTGGTCGAGGGCACCGGGGGCATGAAGGGGCTTGACGACGACGACCGGCAGAACATCCACCAGACGATCGACGACGAGGTGCTGCACCGCACACGGGTCACGTTCAGGTCGACGAGCGTGGCCCCGACCGCCTCCGGGCTGCACGTCGAGGGCGAGCTCTCGATCCTCGACCGCACCCATCCGCTCGCGTTCGACGTCGCCGCCGACGGCGCCGGTTCGATCGAGGCGGTCGCGGTCATCAGGCAGACCGACTTCGGTATGAAGCCCTACACCGCCCTCTTCGGCGCGCTGAAGGTCGCCGACGACGTGCGGGTCACGTTGACGGCCCAGCTGCCGTCGGCGTAGTGGGCCGGCTGATCTACTCGGCGATCGCCTCGCTCGACGGCTACGTGAACGACGCGGACGGGCGCTTCGAGTGGGCGGCGCCCGGCGCCGACGTGCACGCGTTCGTGAACGACCTCGAGCGCCCGGTCGGCACCCACCTGTACGGGCGGCGCATGTACGAGACCATGGCCGTCTGGGAGACGCTCGACCTCGACGGGGAGCCGGAGGTGATGCGGGACTTCGCCGGGATCTGGCGCGCGGCGGACAAGATCGTCTACTCGACGACGCTCGCGGCGGTCACGACGCCGCGCACGCGCCTCGAGCGGGCGTTCGAGCCCAGAACGGTGCGGCGGCTGAAGGAGGCGGCGCAGCGCGATCTGACCATCGGCGGCCCGACCATCGCAGCGGCGGCGTTCGCGGCCGGTCTCGTCGACGAGTGCCACCTCTTCCTGCACCCCGTTTCGGTGGGCGGCGGCACGCCGGCGCTGCCGCACGGTCAGCGGGTCGAGCTCGAGCTGCAGGACGAGCACCGCTTCGCGAGCGGTGTGGTGTACCTCCACTACGCGGTGGCGTGAGGGCGCCCAGCGACCACCGGGGCCTGGCCCCGGCGCTGTCGGGGCCAGGCCCCAAACTGCTCCATCTCCACCGCGCTGAGCCTCACTCGCGGTAGACCGTCTGCGCGTCCAGACCGCCCTCGACGCCCGGGGGCAGCTCGCCGGTTCCGTGCGCGTACATGGCGATGTCGGCGATCGTCCCCACCTGCGTGGGGTCGGCGCCGTCGCCGGCGATCCAGGCGCCGTTCGACCACTGCAGCGACTCCGGCGCAGCGCCGAGCTGCATCCCCGCCAGCAGGCGCGCCTTCTCGCGGATCTTGGCGGTCGTACTCGAGATGGCCGCCGGCGCGCCCGGCGACGGCGTCGTGTTGTATCCGTGGCCGACGCCGAAGCGGTTCGTGTCGGCAGGCACGACCTTGACGTCGAGCGGCGGCACCCCCAGCTCCTTCGCCACGAGCTCGGCGTACTGCACCTCCTTGCCGTCGGCCTCCTGGGTCAGGCTCAGCACCATCTTCCCGGTCGGGTGCACGCGCAGGAAGACTGCGCGGTAGGCCTCGTTCGCCACTAGCTCCTCCCTTCGTCGTCGGGGCTCGTCTCCTCCGCCAGCCGCCGCCGCTGCTGCCAGGCGGTCAGCGCATTGTGCTCCTCGAGGTCGCAGAACGCCGGCTGCGGCCCGCCCTGCGGATGCGCCGGCACGGCCAGCCGCTCGCAGCCGGGGTAGATGCATTTCTTGCCGCCGTCAGCCATCGGTCACCCACCCGGGCGTGGTCCGGCCCCGGCTCGGGGCGTGCCCGCTCGGCATGGCGACGGAGCTGCCCGCCACGGGCGTCGCGCTCGACCACGGCTCCGGCTCGGCCTGGGCCGCGCCGTCCGCGTCGACCTCCGGCGGCATGCACGCGTCGGCGCCGATCGCGTCCACGACCTCCCCGAGCGCGGCGAAGCTGTGCCCGGAGACGAGCGCGTCGCAGTGCGGCAGCGCCGCCACCATCCCGCCGGCGCGGACCCGGAACGACGCAGCGCTCATGCGCGGGTTCACCCACACGATCCGGTGCGCCAGCCGGGAGAGGCGGGCCATCTCGCGGCCGACCAGCGCGGGCTCGCCCCGCTCCCAGCCGTCGGAGAGGATCACGACGACGGCGCCGCGGGCCATCCCGCGACGGCCGTGGCGGTCGTTGAACGACCGCAGCGCGTCCCCGATGCGGGTGCCGCTCGACCAGTCCGGCGCGGCCTGCGCGGCGCGCGCCATCGCCCGCTCGGGCCGGCGCGAGGCCAGCGCCCGCGTCACCCGCGTGAGCCGGGTGGCAAAGACGAACGCCTCGGCGTTCGGCCCCGCACCACGCGCGCAGGTGAGGAACTGCAGGTAGGCGCGGGCGTACGGCTCCATCGAGCCGGAGATGTCGCACAGGAGCACCAGCCGGCGGCGCACGACTCGCCGCCGCCTGCGCGCGAGCCGGATCGGATCGCCGCCGGTGCGCAGGCTGCGGCGCAGCGTCCGGCGCATGTCCACGTCCTGGCCGTGGCGACCGCGCTCGTGGCGGCGCGTGCGCCGCGTCGGCGTCGCCAGGCGCAGGCGCGCCATCAGCTCGTACAGCCGGGCGAGCTCCTCGGCCGCCAGCGTGTCGAAGCTGCGCTGGGTCAGCCGCTCCTCGTCGCTCGCCGCCGCCACGGGCACGTCGACCGCCTCGTCGTCGTCGCCCTCCGGGCGCGAGCGGGCGGCGGCGAAGACGCCTCCCGACGACGGCTCGGCGCCCCCCTCGACCGTGCGCGGAGCCGGCACGCTGCGGTCGTCGTCCTCGGCCGCGACGGCGTGCGCCGTGTCGGCCGTGAGCAGCGCGTCGGCCCGAACCCCACCGAACACCTCGGCGAACACGGCGTCGAAGACCGGCACCTGGACGGGATCGGCCACGAGCACCGCGCGGGCGGTGAAGTAGAGCCGGCGGCGGCTGACCGGCCGCACCAGGGCGACCGCCCGGGCAAGGTCGGCGGCCCGGGCGGGCACGACCGGCACGCCGGCGTCGTGCAGCCGGCGGCAGAACGCGCCGGAGAGCGCGGGCAGGTCGAGCTCGACCGTCTCGACGCCGAATGCCCGCTCGCGTCTAGTCACCGCTGCCCACCAGCCGATCGAGCCCGGCCGCGCGGACGACCTCCTGATCCTCGCCGTACTTCAGCACCGAGCCCAGCGTGCGGTCGGCGACCGCCGCGTCGAGCCGCTCGACCCCGAGCAGGTCGAGGGCGCGCAGCCAGTCGATCGCCTCGGCGATCCCCGGCGGCTTCTGCACGTCCGAGTCGCGCAGCCGCGACACGGCGTCGGCCACCTGGACGGCCAGCGTCTGCGCCGAGCCGGGCACGCGCCGGCGCACGATGTCGACCATCCGCTCGGCGCCGGGGTAGTCGATCCAGTGGTAGAGACAGCGGCGCTTGACGGCGTCGTGCAGGTCGCGCGTGCGGTTCGACGTGAGGACGATGATCGGCGGGTGGGTGGCCACGATCGTGCCGATCTCGGGAATGGTCACCGCCGCCTCCGCCAGCAGCTCGAGCAGGAACGCCTCGAAGTCGTCGTCGGCCCGGTCGATCTCGTCGACGAGCAGCACGGCGGGACGGGGCCCCGGATGCTCGAGCGCTTGCAGCAGCGGCCGCCGGATCAGGTACTCGCGCCCGAACAGGTCCTCCTCGCCGAGCTCGGCGCCGCGCGCATCGGCGAGCCGGATGCTGAGCAGCTGGCGGGGGTAGTTCCACTCGTACAGCGCCTCGGCCGCGTCGATGCCCTCGTAGCACTGCAGCCGCACGAGCGGCGTGTCCAGCACGGTGGCGAGCGCCTTGGCCGCCTCGGTCTTCCCCACCCCCGCCTCGCCCTCGAGCAGGAGCGGCTGGGGCAGGCGCACACACAGGAAGATGGACGTCGCCAGCGCCTCGTCGACCAGGTAGTCGACGCCGGCCAGGCCGCGGGCGAGCGTCTCGATGTCGGGCACGCGGGCGCGCAGCTCGCCGGCGGCCTCACCGGTGACGCCGCCGGCGCTCATCTGCCGCCCGCGGCCGCGAGCACCGCCCGGTAGTCCGCCTCGGTGTCCACGTCGCGCGGCACGGGCCCGGCCACCGGCACCTCGGCGGCCTCGGCGGCATGCCGGTCGAGCAGCTTCCAGACCGCCTTGTCGCCGTGCAGGCCGGCCAGGTCGGGGAACAGCGACCTGCCGAACGCGAGCGGATGCCCGAGGCCGTCGGCGTACCGGCACACGGCGATCGGCGCGTCGCCGCGTCCGGCCAGCAGCGCCGCCACGGTCTCCCGGCGCACGCCGGGCTGGTCGCCGAGCATCAGCACGAGCACGTCGCAGCGTGCGTCGATCCGCGCGAGCGCCGCGGCGACCGACGACGAGCAGCCCTCGCCGTAGGCGTCGTTCACGACGACGTCGGCTCCGGACAGGTCGACCCCGGCGCGCACATCCTCGGCCGCTCCGCCGATCGCCACGACGAGCTGGTCGAACGGGCACGTCCGGGCCACCGACACGACGTGTCCGAGCAGCGTCCCGCCCGCGTAGGGGAGCAGCTGCTTGGGCCGGCCCAGCCGCGACGAGCCGCCGGCACCGAGCACCAGCCCCGCGACGAACGCGTCAGTCGGAGACGCCGGCATGCGGGTTCGCCGCCTCGTACTTCGCCTTGCAGCCCTCGCAGCAGAAGTAGACGGTCTCGCCGCCGCGCTCGAGCGACGGGGTGCCGGCGCCGGCGGCCACGGTCATGCCACAGATCGGGTCGACGGCCAGCGCGGGCGCATCGTCCTCGTGCCTGGCGGGCGCCTGCGGAGGCGGGGGCGGCGCGTATTTGCCGTTTCGCACGGCGACGATCGCCGCCAGGATCGAGAGCGCGATCTCCTGCGGCGTCCGTGCGCCGACGTCGATACCGGCCGGAACGTCGATGCGGGCGACGTGGTCGTCGGAGACGCCGTCGCCGCGCAGCTCGGCGAGGACGCCGTCGCCGCGCTTTCGGCTTGCCACCAGGCCGACGTAGGCGACCTCCGCCTCGAGCCCGAGCCGCAGGGTGTGCAGCTCGTCGCGGCCGTGGGCGGCGACCACCAGCGCCAGGTCGCCCGCTCGCGGCTCGACCTGGTCGCGCTCGACGCGCGCCGTCCCCAGGCCAACCTCGGCTCCGAGCCGCAGCAGCGCGGTCGCGACCGGCGTGTCGCCGGCGACGAGCAGACGCGGTGCCGGCAGCACGGGCTCGAGGAAGACCTCGATCGCCCCGCCGGAGAGGCACGGATTCTGGACGGTGACTGCGCCGTCTGCCTCGCGGACGTCGCCGGGCGGCTGCTCGTCGTCGCTGAACGGCAGGATCCGCAGCAGCACCGCGGCCCCGGAGCGGATCGCCTCGAGCGAGTACGCGCGCACGCTGTGCTCGGTGCACACTCCGCCGACGAAGCCCTCGATGCTGCCGTCCGCGAGCACGAGCGCGACGTCGCCGGCCCGGACGCTCGTCGGCCGCCGGGCGCGCACGACCGTCGCCGTGACGAACGGCGCGCCGTCGGCCGCGAGCTGCTCGGCCCGCCGGGACAGGGCGGCGGTGATCACTGCGGCGGCTCCGGCCTGCCCTGCATCGCCCGCCACACGCGGGCGGGGGTGCACGGCATGTCGATGTGGTCGACGCCGTGGGTCGCGTGCAGCGCGTCGATCACGGCGTTCACGATCGCCGGCGGCGAGCCGACGTTGGGCGACTCGCCGACGCCCTTCGCGCCGAGGGGGTGGTGCGGGCACGGCGTGACCGTGTCGCCCAGCTCGAAGTCGGGGCACTCGAGCGCGGTCGGGATCAGGTAGTCCATGAACGAGGAGTTCAGGCAGTTGCCCTCCTCGTCGAAGGAGATCAGCTCCATCAGCGCGATCCCGACGCCCTCGGCGAGGCCGCCGTGGATCTGGCCCTCGACGACCATCGGGTTGATGCGCACGCCGCAGTCGTCGACCGCGATGAAGCGGCGGATCGTGACCTGGGCCGTGTCGGGATCGATGTCCACCACTGCAATGTACGCGCCGTAGGGGTACGTCAGATTGGGCGGGTCATAGATCACCTGGGCGTCCAGGCCGCCCTCCATGCCCTCCGGCATCGGGTCGCCGCTGTAGGCCCGGTCGGCGATCTCCTCGATCATCGCCCCCTTCTCAGGGTCGCCCTTGACGTACCAGCGGCCCTTCTCCCATGCCAGGTCCTCCGGCCGCGTCTCGAGCATCGTGGCCGCGATCAGGCGGGCCTTGTCGCGCACCTTGCGCGACACGATCGCCACGGCGGCGCCGGAAACGGGCGTCGAGCGGCTGCCGTATGTGCCCAGGCCGTACGGCGACTTGTCGGTGTCCCCGTGGCGCACCTCGACGTCCTCCGGCGGGATGCCGAGCTCCTCCGCCACGATCTGGGCGAAGGTCGTCTCGTGCCCCTGCCCCTGCGTCTGGGCGCTGATCGAGACCACCGCCTTGCCGGACGGGTGCACGCGCAGGTCGGCGCCGTCGTTCATCGCCAGCCCGAGGATGTCCATGTGCTTGCGCGGGCCGGCGCCGACGCCCTCGGTGAAGAACGCGACGCCGACGCCCATCAGCTCGCCCTTCGCCCGCTTCTCCGCCTGCTCGCGGCGGAGCTCCTCGTAGCCGGCCATCTCCAGGGCGACCCGCATCGTGTTCGCGTAGTCGCCGGAGTCGAACGTCCAGCCCGTGGTGGTCTCGTAGGGGAACTGCTCCGGGGCGATGAAGCTCCGCATGCGCAGCTCGACCGGGTCGGCGTTCATCTCCAGCGCGAGCGCGTCCACCATCCGCTCGACCATGTAGACGGCCTCGGTGATGCGGAACGAGCAGCGGTAGGCGACTCCGCCCGGCGCCTTGTTCGTGTAGACGGCCTTCACCTTCACGTGCGCCGCCTGCAGGTCGTAGGAGCCGCAGCAGATGTGGAAGAACCCGGCCGGGAACTTGGTCGGCTGGGCGGTCGAGTCGAACGCGCCGTGGTCGGCGATCGCGTCGACGCGCAGGCCGGTGATCTTGCCGTCCTTCGCGCACATCTCGGCGTGCATGATGTAGTCGCGCGCAAACCCGGTCGAGACCAGGTTCTCGGTGCGGTTCTCGACCCACTTCACCGGCACGCCGGCGACGATGGAGCCCGCGATCGCGCACACGTAGCCGGGGTACACCGGCACCTTGTTCCCGAAGCCGCCGCCGATGTCCTGGCAGCGGATACGGATCATGTGCTCGGCCAGGCCGGCGACGTGCGCGTACACGGTGCGATGGGCGTGCGGCGCCTGGTTCCCGTTGTAGATGTCCAGCTGGCCCGTCTTCGGGTTGAAGTCGGCGATCATGCCGCAGGTCTCGAGCGGGGCCGGATGGCAGCGCGGGTAGATGATGTCGCGGGTGACGACCGTGTCGGCCTCGGCGAAGGCGCGGTCGGTCGCCTCCTCGTCCCCCGCCTCCCAGGTCGGGCTGGCCAGGTTGTCGCGCTGGCCCTCCTTGTCGTCGCGGATCAGCGGGGCGTCCGGGTCGAGCGCCTTGCGGGCATTCACCAGGGCCGGCAGCGGCTCGTACTCGACGTCGATCAGCGCCAGGGCGTCGTTGGCCGAGTACTCGTCGGTGGCGATGACGAAGGCCACCTCCTGGCCCTGGAAGCGCACCTTGTCGCCCGCGAGCACGGCCTGGGTGTCGTAGGAGATCGTCGGCATCCAGGCCAGGCCGAGCGTCTCCAGATCCTTGGCCGTGACGACGGCGGCCACGTTCGGGTGCGCCAGCGCGCGCGAGGTGTCGATCGAGACGATCTTCGCGTGCGCGTAGGGGCTGCGCAGCAGCGCACCGTAGACCATGCCCGGCAGCTTGATGTCGTCCAGGTAGGTGCCCTGGCCGCGAATGAAGCGGGCGTCCTCCTTGCGCTTGAGCCGGCCGAAGCCGATCGGGCGCTCGGTGGTCCTGGAGGGAAGGTTCTCGACGGTCGCCATGCTCATGCTCCCTTCGCGGCCGCGGCCTCGTGCTCCGCCGCCCAGCGGACGGCGCTGACGATGTTCTTGTACCCGGTGCAGCGGCAGATGCCGCCCGAGATCGCCACCCGGATCTCCTGCTCGGTGGGGTCGGGGTTCTCGTCGAGGAGCGCCCGCGTCGTCATCAGCATCCCCGGCGTGCAGAAGCCGCACTGGAGCGCGTGAAGCTCGTGGAAGCCCATCTGGATCGGGTTGAGCTGCCCGTTCACCTCGAGCGACTCGACCGTGCGCACCTCGTGGCCGGCCGCCATCGCGGCCAGGATCGTGCACGACTTCACGGGCCTGCCGTCGAGGTGCACGACGCAGGCGCCGCAGTTGGACGTGTCGCACCCCCAGTGCGTCCCGGTCAGCCCGAGCGTCTCGCGCAGGAAGTGCACGAGCAGCATCCGCGGCTCGACGTCGTGCGAGACGGGCGTGCCGTTGACGGTCATGGACACTTCCATCGGGCTATGCCTCCTGCTTCATCGCGCGGGCGGTCGCGCGCCGCAGCGCGCGCTGGGTGAGCACGCCGGCCAGGTGGCGCTTGTAGTCCACCGGGCCGCGGCCGTCCTGGGTCGGCGAGCAGTCCTCGGACGCGACCTCGCCGGCCTGTGCGAAGAGCTCCTCGGTCGGGGCCTGGCCGCGCAGGAGCTCCTCGGCGCGGGTCAGGTGGATCGTGGTCAGGCCGACGGCCGAGAGGGCGATGCCCACGTCGGAGATCACCCCGCCCGACATCCACACGCACGCCGACGCGGCGGCGATCGCCCAGTCGCCGGCGCGCCGCTCGACCTTCTCGTGCGCGCTGCCCGCGCCCGGGCGCACGGCGAGCCGCACCTCGGTCAGGAGCTCACCGGCTCCGACGGCCGTCATGTAGGGGCCGACGTGAAAGCTGTCCATCCCGACCGTCCGCGCGCCCTCCGGGCCGCGGATCACGGCCTGCGCCTTCGCCGCCGTGCACACGGCGGAGAGGTCCTCCGCGGCGTCCGCCTGGCACAGCGACCCGCCGATCGTGCCGCGGTTGCGCACCACCGGGTCGGCGATCACCTCCTCCGCGTCGCGGAAGAGCGGGAAGTGCTCGGCCAGCAGATCCGACCGGAGCAGGTCGACGTGCCGGGTGAGCGCGCCGATCCGGATCTCGCCGTCCGCGCGCTGGATGTAGGCCAGCTCGGACAGGTCGTTGATGTCGATCAGGTGGTCGGGGTTCGCCAGCCGCAGCTTCATCATCGGCAGCAGGCTGTGCCCGCCCGCGATGAGACGCGCCTCGGTGCCGAGCCGCGCGAGCGACGCGATCGCGCCCTCCACGCTCGTCGCGCGCTCGTACTCGAATGCCGCGGGTGTCTGCAAGACGTCTCCTCTCAGGTCGTGCGGGCGGGCAGCCGCTTGCGCGGCTTGCCGATGTCGTCGCGCTGCTCGTACTGCACCGGGGCGTCGCCGCCGATCACCGGCGACCGCGGCAGGCGTTCGGGGTTGGTGTGGCGCACGTCGGAGTAGAGCGCGCGGGCGTTGGCGCTCGCGGCGACGACGTTGCGCAGGGCCGGGCCGGCGGGGTTCGCCATCGCGACGGGCGCCTCGCGGCCGAGCCGGGCCAGGGTCAGCGTGCCCTTCGTGTACACCTCCGAGATCCGCGGCGCCTCGACCGACGTGCTCTCCGGGAAGTTCCGGAAGCCGGCGGCCGCCGCTCCCGGGTAGAGGCCGTCGACCAGGCCGACGGCGTCAACCATGCCCGCCTTCTTCACGAGCAGGGCCTCCAGCATGTCGACGCCCGCATCCAGATCCTTGTTGATCGCGGCCACGATCTCGTTCACGGGGGCGCTCTTCTGGACGATCTCAGAGACGCTCCCGATCACCTCGTCGAGGCCCGTCGTGATCGCGCGCAGGGCGACGATCACCGAGACCAGGTAGTACACGAGCGCCAGCACGATCAGGAGCACCGCGAGGATGAGCACGATTCCGGCTGCCGGCATGGCTACTCCTCCGCGTCGTCGATGATCACGTCGAGCGAGCCGCCGTAGTTCGCGACTCCCGCGACCGTCTGGGACACCTGCTGCTGCGTGGTCAGGAGCAGGGCGGCGGCGTCGAGGTCCTTCGATCCGGCCGCCGCCGTGGCCGCGATCGAGCGCACGCTCGGGACGATGCTGCGCGCCGCCGCGAGCGTGCCGTTCAGGAGGTAGATCACCACGGGCAGGACGACGACGATCAGGATCGCGTCGCCGATCCAGAGCAGGGTCATCGCGGCCTCCTCTCCGCAACGACGGCCGCCTTCCTGGCGATGCCGGGAAGCGCGGACAGGATGACGTCGAACTGGGCGTTGATCGCCTTGACCGCCGGCTCGAGCGGGCGCAGGTGCTCCGCCTCGACGCCCTGGAGGGCGCCGGCGAGCGTCGCCAGTCCGGCCGCGATGCGCTGCAGGCCGCGGGACACGACGACGAGCGCCGCCGCGAGCACGGCGACGACCACGACGATGAGGATGACGGTGAGGACAACGAGGGTCGTCATGACTCACCGAACCCGTCGGTGAGCGCGTTCATGTAGCCGTCCTGCACGACCGCCTCCTGCACGATCAGCCCCAGCACCGGCGCGGTCGCCTCGAGCTGAGGGATGTTGGCCGTGTTGCCCGCCACCTTGGTGGCGACGGCGAGCAGGCCGTCCACCGACCGCTCGATGCTCGCCACCGCCCTGATCAGGATCAGCAGCAGCGCGGCGACGACGAGGGCCGCCGCAAGGCCGATCGCGAGCGCGATCCACCAGTACGTGTGCGCGGAAATCGCCAGAACCGTCATTTCCCGACCGCCACCTTTCGCACCGCCCGGGCCGCATGCAGGATGCGCACCCCGGAGTCGTTGATGCGGGCGATCCCCACGAGCTCGGTCGTCTGCGCACGCACCTGCTCGACCGCGCCCTCGGCCAGACTGGCCTGGCCGGCGATTCGCTGGGCGAGCGTGACGATCGTGATGACGATCACGGCCGCGACAGCGATCACCACGACTCCGAGCACGAGTCCCGTCACCCAGCGACCGGACTCAGACAGAAGCATCACCATAGGTTCCTCCGCTCCCTCGCGCGGGCTGCGACGACCGTTTCAAGATCGTAGCGTTTGCGTAGGCAACGGATTTTCTGCCATTCGCAGGCAGATGTCCAGTACCCCGTCCTACGGAGTGAGCGGCACCGCCGCTTCCGGCGTCACGACGCGGAAGCTGAAGCTCTCCTCCAGATACAGGTGGACGGTGTCGGCATCGTGGTGGTCGTAGCCGACCGAGATGTCCTGGCCCGAGTCGAACAGGAAGTCGCCGCCGCGCAGGCTGACGACGACGGCGCCGTCGACGCCCGGCGCCCACACGAACGGGCCTCCCAGGATCTCTCGCAGATGCTGGAGCAGGGGGTAGCCGCCGTGCTCGCTCGTTTCGAGCACGCGGGTGTAGATCTCGGGCCCGAGCGCGAGCCCGTACGGCCCGTCGATCCCGCCGCCGAGCAGCGCCTCCACCGCCTTGGCGACGTGCCGCGGGTAGCGCTCGCAGTCCTGACCGAGCGCGATCGGCTCGTGCTCGGAGGCGGCGGCGACGCCCACGATCCCGGCAGCCTCCCAGCCGTGGAACACGGCCCGGTTCTCCGCCGCCGCCAGCCGGCGGGCGGCGTCGTCCAGGGCGTCGACGTCGGCATCCTCGGCGCCGCGATCGATGTCGGCGAGCTCCGCGCGCGACAGGCTGAAGCCTGCCCGCAGCTCGACCAGCGGCAGCACCCGGCGACGAACGGCGGCGAGGCCGTCGCCCGGCGCGTCGGCCACCGGCTCGGTGCGGCCCAGGTTCGTGGCGGAATGCTCCCATCCGCGCGGCCCGGCGAAGTCGATCAGCTTGCGCGCGGCGAGCCCCGGCGCCAGGCGCTCGCGGGCCTCGTCGTCGATCTCGGCCCAGCCGGCCGCGGTGATCGGCGCGAACTCGCGCAGGAGGTGGCTCATCGCGTCACCCGCCGCAGCGAGCCGATCCCGAGCGAGTCGGAGCCGACGACGGCGGCGCCGCGCTCGCCCGCCTCCTCGACGGCCGACTCCTCGGCATCCTCGCCGTGCTCGACGATGTCGCCCTCGCAGAACAGGATCCCGCGCGCGATCTCGCGCCAGAGCGGCGTGCGCCGCAGCAGGAACTCGAGGTCCATGCAGAAGTGCTTGAACTCCTCGCCCTGCGCGTCGCGCATGATCGCCGCGGCGGCGCGGTCGGACTCGAGCGCGAGCCGCTGCTGGTACCACCCGATCGCCTCGGCCTCCTCGGTCAGTGAGGCGCAGAGGCGCGCGAACGTGCGCACGTCGTCGGGGAGCTCCTGCGCAGGCTCGTGGTACTGGTCGGATCCCACCGCGCGTATCTTGCCACGCGCGCCGCGGCGGCAAACATCATGCCGCCTCGGCCGCGACGGGCTCGTCCGCCGCCGCGACGCCGACGTGACGGGCG
The DNA here is from genome assembly GCA_963843705.1 of uncultured Actinomycetes bacterium. Classification (GTDB taxonomy): domain Bacteria; phylum Actinomycetota; class Thermoleophilia; order Gaiellales; family JAICJC01; genus JAICJC01. The sequence continues at coordinate 170,783 of CAWJLQ010000001.1, read as the reverse complement.
CGTACCCGGCCGAGCGCGACGGCGAGCAGCCCCGCCGACGCGCCGGTGAGCGCCATGAGCGCCCACGCGCGGTGGAACACCCGCACCGCGTCGCCGGGAGCCGGCGTGCCGAGGACGGCGACCAGCGTCGCGATGCCCACCACGGCACCGATCTGGCGTGACGTCGACGAGATCGCGCTGCCGGTGGCGAAGCGGGTGTGCGGCAGCTCTGCGACCGCGGCGCTGGAGTAGCCGGAGAACGAGAGCCCGACGCCCGTTCCCGTGAGCAGGATGCCGGGCAGGAACGCCGCCGCGTAGTGCGGCCGCGGCCCGGTCGAGAGGACGAGGACGAGCGCCCCGGCGGCGAACAGGAGGCCCCCCGGCGCTGCCACCACCCGCTGGCCGAACCGGTCGGACAGGCGCCCGCCGACCGGCGCGGCCACGGTCGCCATGATCGGCCCGGGCGTGAGGGCCACGCCCGCGTGGAGGGCGGTGTAGCCCCAGACGCCGGTCAGGAAGAGGACGTTCGAGAGCAGCAGCGCGTAGAACCCGGCGGCGAACACGAAGACGCCCGCGTTCGCGACGGCGAACGAGCGGACGCGGAACAGCCCGAGCTCGAACACCGGCGCCGGGCGGCGCGCGGAGCGCAGGATGAACGCCGGCAGCAGCAGCGCCGAGGCGGCGAACGCAGCGACGATCCGGCCGGAGCCCCACCCCCACGCCGGCCCCTGCACGATCGCGAGCGAGAGCGCCGCGACCGCGCCCCCGAGCAGGACGGCGCCGCCCATGTCCGGGAAGGCGGCATCGCGGGTGCGGATCTCGCGCAGCAGGCGCCGTGCCGGGATCAGCGCGGGCAGGCCGATCGCGACGTTCACGAAGAACACCCACCGCCACCCCTGCCAGCTGACGAGCAGGCCACCCAGGCTGGGGCCGGTGGCCGCCGCGGCGGCGCCGGCTGCGCCCCAGAGCGCCGTCGCCGTCGCGCGCTGTGCGAGCGGGAACTCGGGCAGCGCGAGGCCGAGCGACGTCGGCACGACGATCGCCCCGCCCAGCGCCTGCAGGACGCGTGCGGCGATCAGGACGTTCACGCTCCACGCCAGTCCGCACAGCGCCGAGGCGGCCAGGAACAGCACCACCCCCGCCAGGAAGAAGCGGCGCCTGCCGAACCGGTCGGCGAGCCGGCCGGCCGGGACGAGGGCAGCCGCGAAGACGACGTTGTAGGCGTTGATCACCCACGACAGGTGGCCGAGCGAGTCGGAGGCGAACGACCGTTCGAGGCTCGGGAACGCGATGTTCACGATGGTGACGTCCAGAAAGCTCATGAACGCCGCGAGCGAGGCGATGGCAAGCACCTTCCAGCGAGTGTCCACGGCCGCTCCTCCCGAACTCAGTTGCATGAAGAAAGCCACCCTAGCATGGTCGATTGCATGAAGCAACCGACTGCGCTACGCTATCTCGATGCTGAAGCGCGGCTACGAGGGTCAGGTGTGCTCGATCGCCCGCTCGCTCGAGATCGTGGGCGAGCGCTGGACGCTCCTGATCCTGCGCGACGTGTTCCTCGGCCGGCGCCGGTTCGACGAGATCCGCGAGAGCCTTGGGATCGCCACGAACGTCCTCGCCGAGCGCCTGAACCGCCTGGTCGACGAGGGCGTCCTCGAGCGCGTCCGCTACAGCGAGCACCCCGACCGCTTCGAGTACCGGCCGACGCCGAAGGGGGCCGGCCTGCGGCTCGCGCTGCTCGCGCTCATGCAGTGGGGTGACGAGCACCTGGCGGACCGCCCGCCGCGGCTGGCGCGGCGGGTCGGCGACGGTGCGCCGGTGCGGGTCGCGCTGGTCGGCCCGGACGGCGGGATCGTCGATCCGGTCGACGTCGAGACGATCCCCGGCCCCGGTGCGCCGGCGCGGGCCTAGCGGGACGGCGCCGGCCGGCCCGCGGCGCTACTCGACAGCCCACCAGTTGCGCCGGCCGTCGACGTCCCCGCGCGGGTTCGCGCCCAGGCTGGGGGCGCCGATGACGAGCAGCTCGAGGCCGTCCGGGCCGGCCTCGTAGCCGCGCCACGTGCCCGGAGGGACGCGGACCGCGTCCCACTCCCTGAGCTCGACGATCTCGTCGTCGACCTTCATCCGGCCGCCGCCGCGCACGACCACATAGACCTCCTCCTGCGTCCGGTGTGTGTGGCCGTAGGGAAAGCGGTAGCCGGGCGGGACGCGCTGGTAGGTGAGGCCGGACCGCTCGAGCGCGAGCGCCCGGGTCGCCGCGCGGAACTCCAGGTCGGCGGGGCCGTCGAACCGGGAGCCGAGGTCCTCCAGATCCTCCTTGAGGTTCCTGTGCGTGAACGGCACGGCTGGATCCTACGACAGCCCGCAGCGGCGGTCCGGGCCCTCAGGGGGCCAGCGCCGCCACGATGGCCGCGGCGCCGTCGGCGCGCGCCAGCCGGTAGGCCTGGCCGGCCCACAGGTTGAAGCCGCCCGCGTCGCCGCGCTCGCGGGCGGCCGCGCGCAGGGGGCTCGTCAGGTAGTGCACCTCGGGGTACGCCGACGGCGCGTCCGGGTGCTCGAGCAGGAACCGGTTCGCGATCCCGCGCGCCCGGCGGCCGCTGAACGCACGCGTGATCGCGGTCGGCGCATCCCCGCGCAGCGCGGCCCGATGGGCGGGATGCGTCGCGGCCTCGCGGGCGAGCAGGAACGCCGTGCCGGCCTGGGCGGCCTCGGCCCCGGCGGCGAGCACTCCCGCGACCGCCGCCGCGTCCCCGATGCCGCCGGCCGCAACGATCGGGAGCGACGACTCCGCCGCGGCGAGCCGGATGAGCGCCGGCAGGCCGAGCTGCTCGGCCGTGTCGTCGAAGCCGCCCCGGTGCCCGCCGGCCTCGATCCCCTGCGCGACCAGCGCCGAGGCACCCGCGGCGGCGGCCGCGCGGGCCTCCTCCGCCGTCGTCACCGTGACCCATACCTCGGTGCCGGCCCGCCTCAACGACGCGACGACGCCGGCCGGCGGCAGGCCGAACGTGAACGACGCGACCGGCGGCCGCTCGTGCGCGAGCACGTCGAGCTTCTGCGCCCACTCCTCGTCGGTGTGGCGCGGCTCGCCGACGGCCACGCCGTAGCGCTCGGCCTCCGGGCCGAGCTGGTCGGCGTACGCCGCCACCGCGGCGGCATCGCCCGGCGGTCCGGGGACGAACACGTTCACGCCGAACGGCGCCCGTGTGCGCGCCCGCACCGCCCGGATCTCGGCGGCCATCGCATCGGCGCTCAGGTAGCCGCCGGCGAGGAACCCCAGCCCGCCCGCATCGGCGACCGCGACCGCCAGGTCGACGGTCGTCGGACCGCCGCCGAGCGGCGCCTGGACGATCGGGCGGGCGAGCCCGGAGAGGATCACGGCACGCGCGAGGAGGCGCCCGCCGCTGCGGGCGCCAGGAGCGTATCGCCGACGCACACCCGGCCGGGCACGGTGACCGCGCCGTAGACGCCCAGCGGCAGCGGCTCCGTGCGGCCCTCGCGGCGGTACTCGGCGAGCGCCCCGAGCGTGTCCAGATCGCGCACGCCCCGGTCGGGGTCAAGCGTGGTGACGGCACAGCGGCCGACGTCCCCGGCGAACTCCACCTCGGCGGCGCCGATGCGAACGCGTGCGCCGATCCACTCGTCCTCGGCGTGGGCCGGCACACCGTCGATCTCGAGCAGCATCCGGAACCGGCGGCCGTCGACCCGCCGCTCGACCCCGAGCTGCGCGCGCAGGCGCTCGAGCGACCCGCGCGACACCAGCGAAACCGCCCCTCCGGCCACCCCCCGGTCGACCGCGCCCGACTCCGACCAGAGCAGGGTGAGCGGCTCGCCGGCGTAGCGCGAGAGCGCCTCCTGCCACGGGCCGACGACGAGACGGGACGGATGCGGCTCACCGTAGAGCGTCACGTCCGCCGGAGCGCCGAGCTCGACGCCGCCCTCCGCCGCGGTCCCGTCGGGGAAGTCGAGCCGCAGCACGCGGGCGTCCTCGTCCCACGCCGGCCGCACGCGCAGGAGCCGCGGGTGGCGCTTGTCGTTCACGAGCCGGGCGTTGCCGTCGACCATCCAGAAGCGACGGTCGCCGGCGACGCCGCTCGGTCCCAGATCGACCGCCTCGGGGTGGACGAGGCCGAGCGCTTTCACCGGCGCGATCGAGATGCGTGCGACGCGGCCGGGCATGTGGGCAGGATACCGGCGGTCGCGGAAGGCGCGACCGGCGACGGGTCGCCGCTCATCCCACCGAAAGGGGGTGCGGGCCCGACCCGTTCGGGGGGAAGTGAGCGCTCGCGCTCAAGTGTTTTGCGCCGACGTCCGACCACGGAACTGGGCCCGCAGAGCTCCGCGGGCCCGTCCCTCCAGCTTGAGGAGTCCCGAATGACGGTTCCGTCCGGTCGCCCGTTCGGCCAGAACCAGGGCCGGCTCGGCCTGTCCACATCGTCGCTCTCCGCAGCGCTCGCGGGCGCCGGCGCAGCTGCTCCGACGGTGTTCGTCGCCCGAGAGGCCATCACCGACCGGCGCGGCGACGTGTTCGCCTACGAGCTGCACCTGCACCAGGGGCTGATGCCGGCGAACCAGGCGGTCGACCAGCAGGAGACGGCGCCCGGCCTCGTCGCCGCCGTGATCGAGCTCGGCGTCGAGCGGCTGGGTGGCGGCCGCCCCGTGCTGCTCGCGGTGACGCCGACGATGCTGCGCGACGTCGACATCCTCGAGCTGACCGGCGACCAGGTGGGCTTCGTCCTGCGCGACTACTGGGGCTACCCCGAGGCCGTCGCCCGGGTCGCCCGGCTGGCGGAGGCAGGGCGGATCGTCGTACTCGCCGACTACCGGCCGACCCCGGTCACGGATGTGCTCCTGCCGCACGCGAGCGTGGTCGAGATCGACGTGTCCGCGGTCGCGCCCGAGGATCTCGACGACCGGTGCGCCGGCGCCCGCGCGCACGGCGCGAAGCTGATGGCGTCCAACATCGCCAGCGCCGAGGCGGCCCAGCGCTGCCGCGAAGCGGGCTTCGACCTCATGCAGGGCGACACCCACTCCCGAACCGCCATGGTCTCCGGCAAGGGCTCGCGCGCCGACCAGATGGCGACGCTGACCCTGATCACGCGGATCTCGGCGGCGTCGGCGTCGGTCGACGACCTCGAGCGGATCGTGTCCTCCGACCTCGGTCTCACGGTCAGCGTCCTGCACGCCGTCAACTCCGCCGCGATCGCGCTGCCGAACCGGATCACCTCGATCCGCCAGGCGATCGTCCTGCTGGGCGCCCGCGCGGTGCACGCGCTGGCGACGCTGCTGGCGATGACCGACCTCTCCACCGCACCGATCGAGCTCTCCCGCCGCGCGCTCGTGCGCGCCTCGATGTGCGAGGCGCTCGCCCTGAGCGCCTGCGCAGAGCACACCGAGCGGTTCTTCACCGCGGGCATGCTCTCGATGGCGGACGTGCTGCTCGACCTGCCGCTCGACCGGGTGGTCTCCGAGCTGCCGCTCTCCGACGACATCGCCGCCGCCCTCGTGTCGGGTACGGGCGAGATCGGGCGCGTCCTGGCCGCTGTCGTCGCCTACGAGCGTGCGCGCTTCGACGGCCTGTCGGCGCTCGACATGGACGCGCGCCGCGAGATCGCCCACGCGTACGTGAACGCAATCGCGTTCGCAGACGACGTCACAGGCGCGGTCGACGGCCGGCGGCGCGCTGCCTGAGGGGCGGCGCAGGACCTGCTCAGGAGGGAGCGGCCCGATTCGTCATCGGGATCGGCGGCGAGCCGGCCGCGGGCTGGTGGCCACGTTCGCGCCGAAGCCCCATCCAGGCCAGCTCCAGCGCCCTGGCCGCAAGCGGCCCGGGGTCGGTGAGGCGGAAGTACGCGTGGGCGGTCGCCGACCGCGGCCGGAGCACGGCGAGCGCGGCGCGCAGGTGACCGTGGCGCGCCTGCCAGAGCAGGTGGCGCAACTCGGCGTCCTCCCAGCGGTAGCGCACACCCGGCCTGGCCTCGCACCAGCCGGGCGACTCGCCGAGCAGCCAGCGCACCCAGACAGCCGGCAGGTTCGCGCCCGCGGCGATCGCGAGCGCCATCGAGCCGTAGACGCGCGGGTTGAGGTCGATCGCGGCGTACCGGCCCCCGCCCAGATCCAGCAGCTCGAGCTCGAAGATGCCCTGCACCTGGGCTGCCGTCACGAGCGCCTCGACCCGCTCGATCAGGCTGCGGTCGGCACGGATGCTCTCGGACAGCGACGCCGACCCTCCGTCGGGATACCACGTCCGCCGGTACCGCGACGCCGCGACACCCAGCAGGCGACCGCCGCCGCTCACCCCGGCGAAGGAGACGACCGGCGCTGAGCAGTACCGCTGCAGCAGCAGCGGCGTGCCGAAGAGCGGCAGGAGCGCCGGCAGGCTCTCGGCGTCGGATGCGATGAGCGCCTTGCGGGGCGCTGCGGACGCACCGGAGGCCGTCCGGGCGGGCTTCAGCACGATCGGGTAGCCCAGGTACGCCACCGCCGCACGGACGTCGTCCTCGGTGGCGCATTCGATCGTCTCAGGCGCCGGGAGGCCCGCTACCGCGGCGAGCGACGCCAGCGTCTCCTTGTTCACGGCGTTCAGCAGCGCCTCGTGCGGAGGAAGCCCGACGCTGGTCTGCGCTTCGATCCACGTGCGCATGCCCGAGACGGCCGCCAGCGACTGCTCACTGCCGGGGATGAGCGCGTCGAACCCCGTGTCCAGCGCCGCCTCGAGGCCGAATGCGAACCCGCGCGGGTCGACCCGCGGGTCGGGCAGCATCATCCTGCCGGTGCATGCGCGCGACCAGTGCGCCGCCGCAGGCCGGTAGCAGGCCGCCACGACGACGCGGAACCCCTCGTCGGCCAGCCCGCGCGCGCACGCGAGCACGGAGCGCTCCTCGGCGTCCGTCAGGAGGATGCGGGGGCCGCGGTGGCGCATCGCCCCGAACCTCAGGGGAAGGCCCGCCGCATCAGGCGGGGGCGTTGGCCGGCGATCCGCGAGGCCACCGTCGGGGCGGCGTACCAGCTCCCGACCACGAACCGCATGATCGGGCCGAAGCTGCGGCCGGCGGGAGCGCCGACGAAGTGCAGCCCGGGGACGCGCGACTCCAGGCCGGAACGCAGCGGCGGATGGCCGTCGACCAGCCGCAGGCCGCGCAGGATGTCCTCGGACAGGAAGGGGTAGCGGCCGACGTCGACCCGGTAGCCGGTTCCGAGCAGCACGTGATCCACGTCGCGCTTGGAGCCGTCGCTGAGCCTGAGCTGCACGTGGCCGTTGCTGCGTGACGCCTCGGTGACGGCGCAGGTCGTGGCCACGGGCACGTCGGCCAGGCGGTCGCTCAGCCAGGGGGAGCCGAACGGGATCAGGCAGCGGTACCACACCCACGGCTGGATGCGCGACGGGACGGCCCGGTAGAGGTCGGGTACCGCCGCCACCCAGCTCAGCCCGCGGGGGCCGACCTCGGTCGGCGCCGAGGCGACGGCGCGGAGTTTCTGCTTGACCCTGCCGCGCGCGCGGTCGTTGACGAAGATGTAGCGCACGAACGACTCACGCACGAGGATCTCGACGTCGGCGCCGTGCTCGTGGAGGATCGCGGCCGACTCGAGCGCGCTCTGGCCGGCGCCGATCACCGCCACCCGGCGGCCTTCGAACCGCGCCAGGTCGTCCCAGTCGAACGAGTGCGTGACGAGCTCCTCGGGCAGCTCGGCGAACTGCGGCGGCCGCGTCGCGAACGGCGCGACACCGGCGGCCACGACGACGCGGCGCGGCTCGAGCACCTCGCCGTCCTCGAGCGTGACTCGGAACCCGTCGCCCTGCGCGTCGACCCTGCTCACCATCCGCCGGTCGATCGGCGACGCGAGCTGCTCGCCGAACCAGCGGCCGTACTCGATGAACCGCTCCATGGGAATCGGCCGCGGCAGCGAGGTGCCCGTGGCCTGCTCGAAGTCCTCGAGCATGCGGGTCTCGGCCGGGTTCGCGATGTGCGACGCGCGCCAGCTCGACTTGAGCAGCATGCCCCGGGGCATGTGCTGCTCCCAGAACGACATCGGCTCGCCGAACACCTGCACGTCGATGCCCAGCGCCTCCAGGTTGGCTGCGGTCGCAAGTCCATGCGGTCCCGCGCCGACGACGACAACCGACGGTGCGTTCTTCACCTGCTCCTCCGAGGGCCTTGTGTTGACCGGTCGATCCCGAGCCGCTCCACCTGCGGCCGTTTCCAAGCCTCCGCGCCTTCCCTTAATCTGTCAAGTGGCGATCCAGACGACATCGCTCCGGCCGCGGCGGTCGATGTCCGATCGCCCGGGCCCTCCGCCCGGCCGCCGAGCCCCCGCGACACCGGAGCCGGACGCTACGCGGGGCTATACTTGCGCCCTCGCGGGGCTATAGCTCAGTTGGGAGAGCGCCTGGATCGCACCCAGGAGGTCAGGGGTTCGAATCCCCTTAGCTCCATGCCTCATTTGCAGGGATTTGGCGAGGTACCGTGATGAGGCCGTGTCATGGGTGCGACCCATATGCAACCCGGACGGATCGCGTGCGGCGGGCCAGTCCGGGTGAAACCGGGGAGATCCGTGGTCAGCCGACGGCCGCGGACCTGCGCTCGACGTAGACGCCGGGGCCGGAGGGCTGCGGGATCGTCTCGCCATCCGCGACGAGCCCTTCGAGGTGGAGGGCGATCGCGGCACGCATCTCCCGCTCGACATCCGCGACCGTTGCCCCGGTGGCGACGCAGCCGGGCAGGTCGGGCGACCAGGCCGAGTAGTTGGAAGGTGGCCCGCCCTCGACGAGGATCAGATACCGCTGCGCCTGCTGCTGGTAGTGGCTCATCATTTCAACCCTGCCTGACGAAGGATGCTGGCTTCGGTCTTGGGGTGCAAGTCGTCCGATCCCTTCCCGGCGACCGTGACGCGGCCCGGCTTCGTGGGGTGCTTGAGCTGTCGATGGCTGCCACGCGTGACCGCGACCTCCCAACCATCCCGGGCAAGGAGCCTGAGGATCTCCCGAACCTTCACGCTTCGCGGCCGGCGGACTCGACTTCGCGTCTCGCTGTATCGACCAGGCGGTCGAGCGCGTCGCCGACGTCGGTGAAGGCGTCGGGGAAGAGGTGGCCGTAGGTGTTGAGGGTGACGTTGATCGACGTATGCCCGAGTTGACCCTGGAGGAGCTTGGGGTGGGCGCCGGCGGCGACCATGAGCGCAGCGTAGGTGTGCCGGAGGTCGTGGAAGCGCAGCGGCGCGAGGCCGGCGCGGCGGACGGCGGGCCGGAAGACGCGGGCCATGAAGTTGTCCTTCCGCCAGATCACGCCGCCGGGGGTCGGGAACACGAGACCGAGTTCGCTGGGCTGCCGGGCGAGGAGCTGCTCGCGTAGGACACGCCGCGCCTCGCCGGAGAGGCGGACCCGCCGCCGTCCCGCGCTCGTCTTGGTCGGGACGAGCTGTCCCTCCCGAGCTCCCGCCTCGACCAGCACGCTTCCGCGCTCGAGGTCGACGGCGCGATCGCGGAGTGCGAAGAGCTCGCCCTGGCGCAGCCCCGTCACGCACGCGAAGCGGATCAGGTTGCCGTGCGGCTCGATCGCCTCGCTGGCGAGATGGTCGGCCTCGGCCCAGCTGAGGAACCGCATCTCGGCCCGCTCTCGGCGGGGTGGCCGCACGCGGAAGATCGCATCGTCGACCACCTGTCCGCGCTCCTGCGCGCTGCGCAGGATCATCTTCAGGGTGTCGAGCATCAGCTCGGCCGACCGCGGTGCCTGCTGCGCGAGGTCGAGCACGAGGTCCTCCACGTCGGCGGCGCGGATCGTCTCGACCTGCCATGCGTCGAAGACGCCGAGGCGCCTGAGCGAGTCGCGGCAGCTCGCGAGTGTCGCCGGTCGGACGCGCTGGGCGTAGCGCGCGAGCCAGGTCTCGACGAATTCCCCGAACGTCTGCGTTCGCGACGGATAGACGGCTCCGAGCGCTACCCGCCGATTGATTTCGTCGCGCAACAGCACGGCGTCGCGTTTCCGCGGGCCGACCGTCTGCCAGCGGTAGCGGCCATCGGGGAGCGGCTGTTTGACGGCCCAGGCGTTGCCGCGCTTGACTATGCACGCCTTCTTCCTCACCCGACTCGCCTCCTCGCCGGTCAGGAACCGAAGAGCCGGGACTGCGCTTGCGCCCCGTCACTCGAACTCCTCTGGGCATTGTCGCCGCTGCGTGCAGACGACGGGGCACCCGCCCTTCGTGCCGCCGCGTGCGGTGCCTGCCGCCCCCGGTCAGTCTGGCGGTGCTCGGCGATCCATCCGCGTAGCTCGTCGGGGTGGAAGCGGCGGGTGCCGCCGAGCTTGTAGCTGGGGAGGGCGCCGGTGGCGGCCTGGTCGTAGACCCAGTTCTCGTGGACGCCGAGTAGGTCGGCGACCTGGCGGGCGGTCATCATCGACTCCATCGCTGCTCCCTCGGTGAGAATCGAGGAGTATCGTAGCAAAAATGCGTCAGTCTGTGTTTTCGGAGCATGGCGCATCTGAGGAGTAGACTGCGCGCGATGCGCGGTGGCGAGTTGATTCGGGAGGCACGCACCAGGGCGGGGCTCACCCAGACCGAGCTCTCGGAGCGGACTGGACGCGACCGCTCGGTGCTGGCGCGGTGGGAGCAGGGCTTGATCTCACCGCCGGTCGACAGCTTGCTCACCTGCGTACAGGCCTGCGGTTTTGACATCCCCCTCGTGCTGGTGCCGCTGGACGAGAGCGCGGACCAGGTGCTGCGAGCAAGCTTGCTGGCGACGCCGAGCGAGCGGGTCGCCCAGATGCTCGAACACCTCGGGCGGGCGCCGGCCACGAGAGGACGGTAGGGGCAGATCGTGGCGGATCAGGCTTCGGAGTTCGACCCCTACGCGCTGCTTGGCGCACTCGAGGCGCGCCGCGTGAGCTACGTTGTGATCGGCGCGTTTGCGCGGGTGATCGAGGGTACCGGCGAGGTCACCGACGGCCTCGACGTCACCCCCTCGATGCGGGAGGACAACCTGTCCCGGCTGGCGAAGGCGCTCGGCGACCTCGACGCCCACCGCTGCGACCACGCACCCATCGACCTCACCCAGCCGAGCGAGCCGGTGGTCGAGCTGGACACCCGCGCCGGCGAGCTGAAGATCGTTCCCAAGCCTGCCGGCAGCCGCGGCTACGACGACCTGCGGCGTCACGCCAGCCGCCAGCCGCTCGGCCGCGGCCTGCGCCCCCAGGTCGCGTCGGCGGGCGACCTCGCCCGCATGCTCGGCGCCCGCGGCCGCGACCACGACCGGCCTGCACTGCTTCGCCTGCGCCGCCTGATCGAACTCGAACGCGACCTCGGCCCCGGCCTTTGGCTCGACCGCTGAGCCTCCCCAGTCGCAGCCGCCGCGCAGGACACGCCCAACGAATGGCCGGCGAGACGCATATGCATCCCGATGCGAACCGCCGCCCCCCAGACCCCCAGCACTTCAAAGTGCATCTGTGTCGAGCTGGCCATGGTCACACACCGCGTGTGTTGGCCCAGGGACCTGCCGGCGCCTCCCCGACCTGAGGTAGGCAGGAGCTCCGACGATCGCGCGGACGAAGTTGCGCCGGATCGGGGATGCTGGATGCGGCCCTCGGCCTCAGCCGCTCCACCTTCAACCCGGTGCGTCCTGCCGCACGTCGAGCGGTCGAGATCCGTGGGTGCACGCCCGATTCCCCGTCGACGAACTCGAGCGTCTCGTCGCCGACCGGCGCCGGCGCCGGCGCCCGCGCGCGCCGACCTCGCCGCGACGGCGATCCCGGATATCCCCATACCCTGAACTCCGACATTGCTGAGGCCGTCCACTCGGCGCGCGCCGCCCGGAGGGGCTTGGCGCAGATCGCCCGCGATCTCAAGGCGGGACGACGTGCCGACCGCTCACGGGGCGGCCGCTGGGTCCGTCGACCGTTCGGAGCGCGCTGGAGCGTCCGTCCGAGCCCGCCCGCGGACGCGAGTGAGGGTTATCGCTCTCGCCAGCTGGTCCCCGGCCGCGCGACTACCCTGAAACGTTTGTGCACGACGACCACGCCCGCGCGCTCACCGGCCGAACCGAGAACACGTCCGCTACCTGGCCCAACTGCTCCCCGTCGCCGAGGCGGACTTCACGATCGCCTCGGTGACCGCGGACGGAATACGCTGGTCGAGGTGCACGGCGGCGCAGTGCTCCACCGAACCGGGTCATGAGGCCTGTGCAGGACCGAGCCCCAGCGCAGCGAACAACGGAGAGTCAGACGGCTCGAGCGCGCGCCCTGTTATGCCGCGTTGGTCGACCGGTTACGCTCCGAAGGGTTGTCCATCTTGCGCGGGCGTGGACATTTGCTGCCTAGCATATTCCGCTTCAGACTAGGCCGGGCCCCCACTCGAGCGGATGTGCCTCCGGCTATCGACGATGGAGGGTCGCCAAGGATTCCAGACGCGATCGGGATCGGGCCCCGTCGGCTTGAATAGAGCCAGACGCGAGTCGACGAGGTGCTCGAGCACGTCGAGGGCGAGGTCGCCGAGCCGTGTGCTGAGCCCCGCTACGTCTACCTCGCGAAACCGGTCCTCGGCTGACCCTTGGGGCGGCGTTGCCAGACATATCCAATGTCAATATCTCTTGACAACGGCCCTCTGCCGGAGTAGGGTGATGCCTAAAGGCGCAGCCGGACCGGCAGGTTCGACAAGTTTTCGTTTTTGGCGCCTTTTGGATGCGCGGAGTGGGCAGCTCCGGGGAGCGCGCGATATGCACCCCATTGGGTCGGTTCCCTCTACGCCTCTGCCAGGGAGATGATTCTTTGGGTACGGACGTCGTAGCGACGGTCGCGGACGCGTATGCGTTCGGTCTTCTGGCCGCGCTGATCGGCAAGGTCGACGCTTACCGGAGCTGGGCTGAGACCATCGATGCGCTGTTCCGTTCCGCAGGGCTTCGCAAGACCGTCACGGTTGGGGTGCCGGCTGGAGAAGGTGCAACCGTCGCCGTGCTCGTGATCGCCCCCGATGTTGGGCTCTGGCTCGCCACCGCGTTGCTGCTGATCTTGACCTTCGGCGCGCTCTGGGCCTGGCGGCGCAGGGGCGAGATTGACTGTGGCTGTTTCGGAGCGATCGGGTCGTCGAAACTCGGGCCACGACTGCTCCTCCGGAACATCGCCCTCGCGACCGTTGCTGCCGTGACTGCATACGTTGGTCACGTGTCCGGCGGAGTTGGGCGAGGCAGCGTCCTGCTCGCGGCCGCCGTCCTTATCGGGGGGATGACGCTGCTGCTCGTCGTCGAGGCCCGCCGCGCCGGCCTACTTGGCGGCCTGCCTACGGAACGGAGGGCATAGTGCCAATCGGATGGGAGCTTCTAGTCGTCCTGCTCGCCATTGCAGTCATCGCGGAGACCGTCGTCATGGTTGGATTGGCCCGCCAGGTCGGAGGAGTGCTCCTCCAACTGCGGCCGCCGATGCCAGGTGGCGCCGAGGGCGGGCCAGAGAGTGGGATGACCGCCACGGTTCCGGGGCTTCTGGGTGGCTCGCCCAAGGTCTTCCTCTTCGTGTCGCCGAACTGCCAGCTGTGCGAGTTCCTTCGGCCGTCCCTCCCCGTCCTGCGTCGCGCGTATCCGCAAATCGTCGTCGTTCCGGTGCTCGTTGGTAAGGCTCGGGGTGAGTCCACGACTGAGTTCCTTGGGCGATTCGGCGACGTCGCGCCCGATCCGACGTTCGGCGGGCTTGCGTCAACGTGGAACGTCCCGGGGACTCCATTCGCCGTGGGCGTCGACAGTCTCGAAACGGTTCGAGGGTCCGGGATCGTCAACAGCCTTGACCAGCTCGAAGCTCTGGCAGAAATGATACTCGCCACGCCGATCGGCTCACCAAACGGCTCTTCGACGAGAGCCACACAGGACGAGTTCGAATCAGCTTCACCAACGGAAGCCGCGAGGCGATGATCGGAGGAATGAGATGCCTGGCACGCTACTGGAGGACGTTTCCACAACATGGGTGCGGCACCTAGCAAGCACCGTCAGCCGCCGATCGTTCATCTGGCGCCTGGGCACCGGTGTCGCCGGGATCTCGCTCGGCGCTGAAGCCGCCGAGTCCATCACGGCCCGTTCAGCGTACGCAGCGAGCGGGTGCTGTGGCTGCAATGGAAGTTGCTGCACGGACTCGCACGGAAACTCCGTAGACAGCATTAGCTGTACCGAAGGCTACGGCCAGAACTCGTGCCCGGATTCGTCGTCGCCGTGTGGCTGCTGGTGTATCACGGTGGCAGAGAACGACTGCCGCTCTGGATTCAAGAAGTGGTGCGACTGCTGTGGCGGCTGCGACAACGGGGCGGATTGTCATTGCGTCACGAGCAACACCGGGATCGTGCGGCCGAGCTGCTGCAGGCACAAGTGTTGGCAGAACGGCGGCGGCGACTGCTCCCAATATATCAAGTGCCGGTATCACGCCTGTATCTCGCAGAGCGAATGCAACAGCCTGCCGTAATCCGAGCCAGACGAGCTAGGCCGACCCGCCGCAGACTCGCACAGGCGCTCGTCAGTCCCTACGGCGTCCTCGGCGTATGCGCCTTTGGACTAGTCAGTCTGCTCGTACGGCCGCACGATCTAGCTCCCATCGCGCTGCTGACGTGCTTCGCCGCGGGATGGTCTACAGCATGGTCGCCCTGAGGGATGTCAATGGCCCTGACCATTAACCCCGCCGTGTGTGGTGGTACGAGACCATTTGTTCGCCAGGCGTCCCTGTTCATTGGAGGCGCATGGCTAGGTGCAATCGCGACCGTCGCGGGACTAATTGCCATCTATCGTGCTGTTATCCAGGTCGGTGGCGCCTCTGTCATTCGGCTCATAGTGGTGCTCGCGATGGCGGCCGTCGCCTCCACTGACCTGACTTCGCGTGTCAGGCCGCCGACCCGAAGGACTCAAGTCCCCGAATGGATGCGAGGAGTCCTTCCTCCCGAGGCTGTAGCGGTCACGTTCGGGTTCGTGCTTGGAACGGGCGTCTTGACGTATGCGTGGTTCGCCGTACAACTGAACGCGTTACTCGTCCTGCCGCTTCTGTCGACTGGAACGCTGATCGCGGCCGGCGCAGCCCTGAACGCGACGGGCCGAGCCCTGGTCATCGCTTCAAGCATTGGAGCGGACACGGCCGACGGTGGTGGAGACTACGTCAGGTGGAGCCGTCCGGCGCTCCGCGCGATCCGTATCGCTTCAGTTACAGCCTCGGTCTGCCTCATAACAGCAGTGATCGCATCTAGATAAGGAGCTGACATGACTCACCACACGCGGCGCGCGCTACTCCTCGGCGCAGGTGCGACCTTGATAGGGACATCAACAGCGGGCGCAGTCATCAAGGTGCCGCCGCTAGACAACACATACCTTCGCACAGACCCTCCTTCCGTCGAAGTCTCGTATCCGGACGCGTGGACTCTGTACACGGGCTTCATCACGGACGTCGAGGATCCGACGGAGCTCTTCACGCTGACTACCGTACAGCTGAGCCCCCGGCCGTCCGTTGATGGCTCGGGAATGCCCGATCTCACTGGGTTGGGAGACTCCGACGCACTTTTCGTGGTACTCGCGGAGGAAGCGACGGCTGATGAGCCGCTTGCGCCGGGGCTTGACGTGTACCAGGGAGTCTCGTTCGGCGACCTTGAGGTGGTCGACGAGGGGAACACGATTTTCACTTGGCGGCAGCAGTGGTATCGTGGCGGAGCGTTCGGGTACTACGTATGGGTTTGGACGGGAGCGTCGGTCGATCTGCCAACAGTCGAAGCTGTAGTCGACAGCTTCACGGTTCTCCAACCCCACTGAGCGCGAAGTCGTGCCCCATGGCGAGCAGATTTGCGGGCGATCCGTAGCGGTACTCGTCGGGCTGCTTGTGGCGGGCTGCCAGTCGAGTACGTCGAGCCCCAGCACCGGCACCCCGGCACGGACACCCACACGCTCCTCGGTGGTCGTGCGGGTCGACGGCGTGAAGCTTTGGCCAGCACCAGCGAGCGTCACCGCCACATGCGCGGGCGCTCAAGTACGATCGACGATCCCGCTGCTCTGCCCCGCCGCTGTGCCTCGAGCCACCATGGGAACCCCGGCCGGAACGAAGCCGCCAAAGTTGGTCTCTGACGTCCTTACCGATAGCGGCCAGCTCTGGGCGATACAGCTCGTCTACAGCGCGCCGTCGGAGACCGACATGGCAGCGAACAAGCCAAGCAGGTTCTTCCACTTCCTCCTTCTTGCCGGCCCGTGGGTTCGAAGTCGCGTACGAGACGAGCTTCAGGGCGCGAAGATGCTCGGCACCCGGCGGCTCGGTGGCCAGGTCGGAACCCTCCTCTACCAACCCAATGTCTCGACCAACCAGCACCACCTCGTGTTCATCTTCCGGCGTGGCACTTGGTACGCCGCAAGCCTCCACGCGTGGACTCCACGCTCACAAGCGATCGCGGTGCTCGGTGCCCTTGTTCGCCACCTAGAACCCGCGAAGAACGGGCCGGAATCTCGATAGCGGCGCCGGAGCCATCGGCTGCGGAAGCTAAGGTAGGTCACGCGTAGGTCTCGTCTTTGCTGCACACAGGACGCTCGCCCGCGTCTGGCTTCGTATTTCGTCGAGGTTCGGTGTCCGCGAGGGCGCGGTGGTCCAACCACACACGGGCGCCGTAACCGCGGGCGCCTCCGCGACGGAGGTTGTCCGAGATCTCGTAGAACTTTGAACGGCGGTCCTCCCGCCTCGTCCGCTCGCGCTGCGAGCGTGACAGGTGCCAACCAGGTCCGCGAGGACGGGAGGAGCCGCCATGAAGAAGGTACCGGCAACAAAGGTCGTCACGACCGTGCAGGCGACGGAGAGTCCGCTGCCACCGCGGATCCAGGAGGCGCTGGGCGAGGTCGTCGGGGTAGCGAGAGAGGGGTTGCTCGCACTCAGCGTCGGCGTCGGGCTGGGCGTCGTGCACGAGTTGATGGAGCTCGAGGTCTGCGAGGTCGTCGGCGCCAAGGGCAAGCACAACCCCGATCGCTGGAGTTGGAGTTGACCCGGTTTCGTTGACACCTGGGTGTTAGGCCGCGTTGGCCTCGTTTTCGTAGTATCGCTGTTCGTATTCTTTGGGGCTGATGCCGCCGAGGCCGCTGTGGCGGCGTCGGGTGTTGTAGGGGGATGAGAATGCCCGTGTGAGCGTCTGGTCGGGGTCGTCCGGCGGTGAGGTTAGCCTCGGGGGGTTCCGGGACAGGGGCTCTGGTAGGCGAGAGTTGGGCAGGCCGTCGGCTTGTATGAGCTGTGAGCTCGGTGTTTGTAGCTGGCCGCCCCTGCGATTTGCCCGGGTGTGCTGTGAGCACGGATCCGTAGCTGTCGTCATGCCCGCTTCGCCTGCACACGTCGACGTGGAGGAGGTGAGGGCGGTGCGAGTGGTGGCACTGGATGTGCATCGCGACTTCTGCGAGGTCGTGATCGGCGAGGCAGACGAGCTGGTCATGGCCGGGCGGGTGGCGACCAGCGTGGCCGAGCTGGAGCGGTTCGGCCAGAAGCTGCGCGCGACCGACGAGGTGGTGTTGGAGGCGACGAGCAACGCGGTCGGGATCGCGCGGGTGCTTCGGCCGCACGTCGGGCGGGTGGTGCTGGCTGACCCGAAGGCTGTGCGGGCGGCGGCGAAGGGGCGGGCGAAGACCGATCGGATCGACGCGCGCCTGCTTGCTCGCCTGTGCATGTCCGGCTTCCTGGCCGAGGTGTGGACACCGGATGAGCTGACCCGGTCGTGGCGACGGTTGGTCGCACGCCGCGGCCAGTTGGTTAGGCAGCGCACGCGGGAGAAGAATCAGGTCCACGCCGTCTTGATGCGTAACCTGTTGCGCGCGCCCGCCAGCGACGTGTTCGGCGTCCGCGGTCGCCGCTGGCTCGCCCAGCTCGACCTGCAGGCGGACGAGCAGCTGACCCTGGACGGCTGCCTGCGTCAGGTTGACGTCCTGGATGGCGAGATCGCGCTGGTCGACCAGGCCATCGCTCGTGAGGCGCTGGCGTCACCGGACATGCGCCGGCTGATGACCATCCCCGGCGTCAACGCGATCACCGCGTGCGCGCTCATGGCGGCGATCGGCGACATCGCTCGCTTTCCATCTCCCCGTCACCTGGTCGGGTATCTCGGCCTGGATCCGCGGGTCGCCCAGTCCGGCAGCGCGCCGGCCCGCCACGGCCGCATCTCCAAGCAGGGGCCGGGCGAGGCCCGCCACGTCCTGGTCGAGACCGCATGGCTGTTGGCCCGTACCCCCGGACCGATGCGCGGCTTCCACGACCGCGTCGCCCGCCGACGCGGCGCTAACGTTGCCACCGTCGCCGTCGCCCGCAAGCTGGTGGTGGTGTGCTGGCACATGCTCCGCCGCGGCGAGGACTACGCATTCGCGCGGCCGTCGCTGACCCGCGAGAAGCTACGCCGGCTCGAGCTCGCCGTCGGCGCACCCCGACAGCAGGGCAAGCGCCACACCGAGCGCGTGTTCGCGCCCCGCCACCAGCACCAGCTCGAGCGCGAGCTGGCAGCCCAAGCCGAGACCGCCTACCGCCGTCTGGTCGCCGACTGGCAACCCCGCCCGGCTGACCACGGGCGCGGGCGCCGCACCGGGGCGCGCATCTCAGAGTCAGCCGAAGCGACAAGCAGCGCGGCAGGCCAAAGCCCCACACCTGCACTTGAGCACGCGGTCACCCGCGCCCATCAGAAAGGATCGCACACCCGGTCACGATCGTCCACTTGACTTTCATCCGTAGAAGCACTCGATGTACCAGAAGAGGCGCATCCTGGCCTGCTCGCGGGTGTCGAATCGCTCGCGGCGGAGCAGTTCTTTCTCGAGGCTGGCGAAGAACGTCTCGGCCATCGCGTTGTCCCACGGGTCGCCGATCGAGCCCATCGACAGCTCGATCTGGGAGCCTTTTGCGTAGCGGCCGTAGCGCAGACTGGTGTATTGCGATCCGTGGTCGCTATGTGCCACCACGCCGGCGCTTTGGACTCCGCGGCTGGTGACGGCCATGCCCAGCGCGCCTAGGACGAGCTCTGCTTGCAGGTCGTCGCGCATCGACCAGCCCACGATGCGGCGGCTGAAGACGTCCTGTACCGCGGCCAGGAACAGGAAGCCCTGACCGGTCTGGACGTACTTGATGTCGCACACCCACAGCTGATTCGGTGCCGATCGGCCGAACTGGCGGTCGACCAGGTCGGGCGCCGAGGGCTGGGCCGGCTCGCGGATCGTCGTGCGCGGCCCGCCACGGCTGCCATCAGCCCCGCGCAGACCATCGGCCCGCATCAGCCGGGCGACCCGCTTCTTGCCCACCCGCACGCCCTCGTCACGCAGGTCGAGGTAGATCCGCGGAGCGCCATACGCCCGATTCGTCTCCTGGTGGATCTGGCGGATCCGCTCCAACAGGCCGGCGTCAGCGACGCTGCGCCGGCTCGGCATGCGCCGCAGCCAGGCGTAGAAGCCCTGGCGGGTCACGCCGATCGTCTTGCACAGCAGGGAGACAGGAAACTGTGCTCGCTCCGCCGCGACGAACCGAAACTTCATCTCGGCCCCTCGGTCTCCCTGGCGAAGAAAACCGCCGCACGCTTGAGAATCTCCCGCTCCTGCCGCAGCACCCGATTCTCCCGCTCCAACTCGCGCAGCCGACGCCGCTCTTCACTCGTCAACACGTCGCTGCGCTCACCCCGATCGGCCTCATCCTGATGCAGCCAGTTACGCAGCGTCTGCTCGGTACACCCCAACTCCACCGCGAGCTGCTTGGGCGAGCGATCCCCCGCCCACACCAACCTGATCGCCTCCCGCCGAAACTCCGGCGGATACGGCGGCCTCGTCCTTGCCATCACCGCTCCTCCCTCGGGCCATCCCCGAAAGCATCGCGGTGTCAACCAGACCGGGTCAACTCCATCCATGGGGCGTCGATCGGGCGGGCCAACGCGCACAACCGCTCACTGGGGACTACCCTTCTTCATGCGGGCGTACCTCCATCAGCTTCGACTTGGACGTCAAAGCGGAGGCCACGCCCGCCCCACTTCCCCAGCGCCTGGGACGGCACCTCGCTCAGCGACGACTCTCAGGCGCTCCCGGAGGAACTGAAGCCCCTACCCTTCTGAACCGCGTGCACAGCGCTCGCCGACCGCGACCAGACAGCGCTACCGAAGGGCACGCTGATCAGGTCGGAGACCCACTGCTAGCAACCCATGTGCAACCCCGCCACGCCCGGCGATGAGTGGTAACGCAGTGGGCGTCCTGGCGTCGGTGCGGACAAATCTCCTGCAAACCAGGCTAATCCGTGGAGATCGAGGATCAAGCGGGAATCCTCGTATTCTGGATCGCACCCAGGAGGTCAGGGGTTCGAATCCCCTTAGCTCCATCGTGCTGGGAGGGCTCTGAAGGAGCCGTCCCAGCACGATCGCGTTGACGGATGTGACGCTCGGTCTCATGGGTGCGAGCCAGGCGAAGCCTGGATCAAGGCGTCTGCTATCCAAGCAGACGCCGCCACGAGGCGGTCAAGGGAGCGCAGCGACCTTGACCGCCGAGTCCAGGAGGTCAGGGGGCGCGGTCGTGGTCCGCGCGGCCGTCGTGGGCGTCACGGACGACACGGCCGGCGTTGACCCCGCCAGGCTTCGCCGCCCGGCCGTACCCGGCGCCGCGGCCGCCATGATCGCGGCGACCGCGAGCACCGCAGGTGCAGATTGCGGCCGGCCGCCCACGGGTTACGTCGTGAGCACGCGCTGCGGCGCCGCCTTGCCACGCATCGCCTCGAGCGTCACCCAGCAGCTGCGCCAGTGCATGTGGGCCGGGATCACGGCGCGAATCGTGGTCTCGCCGCCGGGTCCCGTGTCGAACGTCACCGCCGAGACGTTCTCGGCGCCGCCCATCTTGAACCACATCTCGTAGTAGTGGTCCGGCCCGGCCGGCGCGAGCCCCTTCACGTGCAGCACCATCGGCCGCACCCCGTTCTTGGCATAGCCGAAGTCCACCACGGCCGTCGCCCCGTGCGGGCCGCTCAGGGAGAGCGAGTACTGCGTCGAGAACCCGCCGCCGTGCGCCGACACCGCGATCGCGACGGCCGCCGCGACCGCGGCGCCGAACGCCGCCGCGGCGAACGCCATCCGCCACCGGACGGGCAGCCGCCGGGGCCGCGGCCTACGCGCCGCCACGACGCGCTCACCGAACGCTTCCCGGCGGGCCAGCGAGGCGAAGGTCTCGGGGACGGGCTCGGGGGCAGGCGTCCGCTCCAGCATGCGCTCGACGCGGCCGAGATCCAGGTCGTCGTTCACCTGCCGACCTCCTCCCGCAGCACCGGCGCCATCCGCTGGAGGGCGCTTCGGGTGCGCGTCTTCACCGTCCCGAGCGGCAGCTCGAGCCGCTCGGCGATCTCGCTCTGGGCGAGACCGCTGAAGTACGCGAGCTCGATCACCTCACGCTCGCGCTCCGGCAGGGAGTCGACGGCGACGTGTACGCGGAACGCCTCGAGCTCGCGGATCGCCTGGTCGTCGGGGAGCGGACTTGGATCGGGCCGGTCCGGCATCTCACCGACGACGAGCGGCACGCGCGCCCGACCGGCGTCGATCGCGGCGTTGCGCGCGATCGCGAACATCCACGCGGCGGCGCTGCCACGGCCGCGGTTATAGCCGGCGGCCGCCCGCCACACCGCAGCGAAGGCCTCCTGCGCCACGTCCTCGCCCGTGTGGCGGTCGCGCACGATCCGGACGACGAGCGAGTAGACGGCGCGGGCATAGCGGCCGTAGAGCACCTCGAACGCATCGCGGTCGCGCTCACGGGCGACGCGTTCGAGCAGATCTTCGTCGCTGAGCGAGTCGGGGGGCACCGGCCCCAGCGTAGACCATCCCCTACCGCCGGTCCCGGGCGGCAGCGAGGTGACGAGGGAGAGCGTCATCGTCCGTCCATACGGGCCGCCGGGCGGGTCGGATTGTCCGCGGCCCGCCGGCGGCGGGGACGAGAGCCCGAAGCGGCGCCGCAGGCGACGCTCTGCGCGTCTCGGTTCGGTCGCCGCTGCGCGGCGTCGTCCCAGAACGCCACGGAACGACTCGACCATCCGGCGACGCCGCTTCGGGTCGGGCGAGAGCCCCCGCGGCACAGCCATGGCTGGGGCCGAGGGGAGCGCTAGGCTCACGATGCGGGCGCACCGCAGCCCGCGCGTCACCCGAACGGTTATGCCTGGGTTCAGGCCTCGGAAGCCGTCACGGGAAGTCGGAGCCGACGTGCGCATCCGAGTGATGGATGTGCATGTCGGCGGTGACCAGGTCGCGGATGCTGACGACGCCGATCACCTCGCCTCCGTCGACCACCGGGATGTGGCGGAACTTGCGCTCGGACATGATCCGGGCGGCCTCGCTCGGCGAGTGGTCGGGCGGGAGCGTGATCGGGTCGGGCGTCATGTAGGTGGCGACGTGGTGCTGGTCGGGGTGGCGGCTGTCGGCGATCGCGCGCAGAAGGTCGCGCTCGGTGAAGATGCCGACGAGCTTGCCCTCGTCGTACACGATCGCGGCGCCCACGTTCCGCCGCCGCATCGCGCGGGCGGCCTCGGACAGGGTCGCCGTCGGCTCGATCGTGAGCACGTCCCCGCCGCTCATGAAGTCCCGCAGCGTGACCGGCATGGTGGGATCCTACTCGCTTTCGCGGGGACGCAGGCGCATTTCGAGCAAGAGGTCGGCGTCGAGCGCATCCGCGATGCGCATGAGCGTGTCCAGCTTCGGCGGACGCCCCCCGCGCTCGAGGCGCGCGATCGCCGACTGCGTCGTCCCGCACAGCACCGCCAGCTCCTGCTGGCTCATGCCGCGCTCGATGCGGTTGTCCGCAACCATGCGGCCGACCTCGGCGAACCGCTGCTCGTGGTCGCGTCCGAGCGCTTCGGCACGCTTGCGGATGCCCTCCCGCATGCGCTCGAGCGACTGCGCCGTGAGGCGGTGCCGCTGGGTGTGCGACTGACTGGCCACGGACACAGTGTATCGCACCGGCGCTATCACCCGCCAGCCGCATGCCACCGGCAGCGCAACCCGCTGCCGGGTTGCGCCGTCTGTTCGCCCAATGAGGCGCGTGGTCATCACCGGCGTCGGCGCCGTCACCCCGGTCGGCAACGACGCCGCGTCGATGTGGGAGTCGCTCGTGAGCGGACGCAGCGGCGTCGACACCATCCGCCGCTTCGATCCCAGCGGCTTCCCGGTCGACATCGCCGCGGAGGTGAAGGACTTCGACCCCGCCCTGCGGATGAGCTCCAAGGAGGTGCGGCGCACGTCGGCCGACGTCCACTACGGGGTGGCGGCGGCGATGGAGGCTGCCCAGGACGCCGGCCTCGTCGTCGACCAGCCGAACCGGGTCGGCGCCGTGATCGGCAGCGTCATGGGCGGGATCGCCTACACGCTGCGCCAGCAGGCGATCCTCGAGGAGCGGGGATGGGAGCGAGTGTCGCCGCACTGGCTGCCGAACACCCTCGTCGACACCACCACCAGCCACGTGGCCACCATGCTCGGCGCGCGCGGGCTGAACTACGCGACGGAGTCGGCCTGCGCGACCGGGACGCACGCTCTGGGCGAGGCGGCCGCGGCGATCGCCCGCGACCAGGCCGACGTCATCCTCGCCGGCGCGACCGAGTCGGCCATGGTGCCGATCATCCTCGCCGGCTTCTGCGCCATGCGCGCGCTCGTCGACCGCGGCGACGACGCGGCGCGGGCGTCGCGCCCGTTCGACCTGACGCGGGCCGGGTTCGTGATGGCCGAGGGTGCGGGCGTCGTCGTGCTGGAGGAGCTCGAGCGCGCCCGCCGCCGCGGTGCCAGGATCTACTGCGAGGTCGTCGGCTACGGCGCGTCGAACGACGCCTACCACGTCGCCACCCCGCACCCCGAGTCGATCGGCGTGATCGAGATGATGCGCGACGCACTGGCCCGCACGGGCATGGATCCGACCGAGGTGGACTACATCAACGCCCACGGGACGTCGACGCCCTACAACGACGCGGCCGAGACGCAGGCGATCAAGGTGGTGTTCGGCGAGCACGCCTACCGGCTGGCGGTGTCGTCGAACAAGTCCATGTTCGGGCACATGTTCGGAGCGGCGGGCGCTGTCGAGGCGGTGGCGACGGCGCTCACGATCCACCACGGCGTCATCCCGCCCACCATCAACCTGCACACCCCCGACCCGGCATGCGACCTCGACTACGTCCCCAACGAGGCGCGCACGGCCGACGTCCGGGTCGGGCTCTCGAACTCGATGGGCCTCGGCGGCCACAACGCCTGCCTGATCCTGCGCAGGCTGGAGGACTGAGCACCGGGGCCTGGCCCCGAGGATCGGGGCCAGGCCCCATGCAGGAAGCGTCACGAGACTGCAACGCCCGGCGTTCGGGGTCTGACCCCGGTGGTGAGCACCGGGGCCCCGAGGACCGGGGCCAGGCCCCACTCAGGAAGCGTCACGAGACTGCAACGCCCGGCGTTCGGGGCCTGGCCCCGGTTGTGAGCGCCGGGGCCTGGCCCCGAGCCTCGGGGCCAGGCCCCACGCAGGAAGCGTCACGAGACTGCAACGCCCGGCGTTCAAGGGCCTGGCCCCGGTGGCGGTCAGCCCAGGCCGGCCACGCGGCGGGCGCGCTCGGCGGCCATGCCGCTCACGACCGTGTCGACCAGCCCGTAGGCGCGCGCCTCCTCGGCCGACATGAAGTAGTCGCGCTGCGTGTCCGCGTGGATCTGTTCGACCGACTTCTGCGTGTCGTGGGCCATGATCTCCTCCATCCGCCGCTGCAGGGCGAGGATCTCGCGGGCGCGGATCTCGATGTCGGTGGCCTGGCCCTCGAATCCGGACGTGTGCCCCTGGTGGATCATGATCTTCGCGTTGGGCAGCGCCAGGCGCTTGCCCTTCGTGCCGCCGGCCAAGAGCACGGCGCCCATCGACATCGCCATCCCGAAGCAGATCGTCTGCACGTCCGGGCGCACGTACTGCATGGCGTCGTAGATGGCGAGGCCGGCGTAGACGTCGCCGCCGGGCGAGTTGATGTAGATCGAGATGTCCTTGTCGGGATCGTCGGAGGCGAGATGGATGATCTGGGCGACCATCAGGTTCGCGATCTCGGCGGTCACCGGCGTGCCCAGGAAGATGATGCGGTCGTTCAGCAGCCGCGAGTAGATGTCGAACGAGCGCTCGCCGCGCCCGGTCTGCTCGACGACCATCGGGATCAGGGGTGACATGACGGCTCCTTGCGATATGGTGCAACCAACTGGTTGCCCATCGTAGGCCGACCCGAGCAAAAGCGCAACTCTAAGGTTGCGTGTTTCAGGATCAGGAGGAGCGCCATGTCCGAGTCCGTCACCCGTGAGATCGTCCTGCCCCTCGAGCGCGAGGAGGCCTGGCGGATCGTCACCGAGCCCGACCACCTGCGCGAGTGGCTCGCCGACGACGTCGAGATCGAGCTGACGGAGGGCGGCCAGATCGAGCTCGGCTGGGACGGCGGCGGCCGTCGCGTCGGCACCGTCGAGACGGTCGAGGAGGGCGAGCGACTCGTGTTCCGGTGGCACCCGGAAGAGCCGGGCCCGATGCACGTCGAGACGACCGTCGAGATCGGACTGGACGAGGTGCCCGACGGCACGCGCGTGACCGTCGTCGAGACCGGCTTCGAGGCCGTGCCGGCCGCTTCCGCACGGGGCTGCGTGGCCGTCAGCACCTGGGTCTGGGACGTCCGCCTCGGCGCCTGCGGCGACGTGCCGCGCATGCTCGCGGCATGACCGCAGACCCGGTCGGGGCGACCTTCGCGGCGCTCGCCGACCCCACCCGCCGGCACGTCATCGGCGTGCTCTCGGCCGGGGACGCGGTGAGCGCGACCGAGCTCGCACGCGAGCTTCCGATCAGCCGCCAGGCGGTCGCCAAGCACCTGTCGGCCCTGGCCGACGCGGGCCTCGTGGAGTCGTCGCGGCACGGCCGCGAGACCCGGTACCGGCTCACGCCGGGGCCGCTCACCGACGCCGCCGCGTGGATCGACCACGTCGGCGGCGAGTGGGACTCGCGCCTCGACCGCCTGCAGCGGCACGCCGACGGGCAGCGTCGATCCGGCTGACCGCCTATCCTGCGCGCGACATGTCGACCGTGCGCCAGGCCAGCCCGCTCATCTCACAGGCCGAGGCGAGGGAGCTCGGGCTCGACCGGCCCGACCTGATCGGCATCTACCGCAACATGCTCGCGACCCGGCGGATCGAGGAGCGCGGCAACCTCCTCTTCAAGGCCGGGAAGCTGCCGGGCAGCTACTACACCGGCCGCGGCAACGAGGCGGCCTCCGTCGGCGTCGCGACGGCGATGGGGGCCCACGACGTCGCCTCCCCCCTGCATCGCAACCTGGGCGTACACGTCGTGCGCGGCATCCAGCCCGCGGCGATCTTCTGCCAGTTCATGGGTCGCTCGGGCGGCGCCACCGGCGGGCGCGACTCGAACCTGCGCTCGAACGACTTCGGCGCCGGCAGGGGACTGCTTGCGGGCGTCAGCCACCTCCCCGCGATGATCCCGACGATCACCGGGATCGCGCTCGCCTTCCAGCTCCAGCGCGAGCCGCGGGTCGCGCTCGGCTGGTGCGGCGACGGCGCGGCCGCCCGCGGCGACATGCACGAGGCGATGAACCTCGCCGGCGTCCGCCGGCTCCCGATCGTGTACGTGATCGACAACAACCAGTACGCCTACTCGACCCCGAACCGGCTCTCGTTCGCCTGCGAGCGCCTCGCCGACCGCGGGCCCGCCTACGGGTTCGAGGGGATCGTCTGCGACGGCACCGACGTGCTCACCGTCCTGCGCGAGGCGCAGCGCGCAATCGAGAAGGCGCGGGAGGGCGGCGGGCCGACGCTGCTCGAGCTGGTCACGCTGCGGATGGAGGGACACGCCGTCCACGACGACGCCGGCTACGTCCCGCGCGAGCTCCTGGCCGAGTTCTCGGAGAAGGACGCGCTCGACCGCTTCCGCAGCTGGCTGGACGAGGTCGAGGGCGTCGGCGAGGCCGAGCTCTCCGGCCTCGAGGCCGAGGTGGCCGCGTGGATCGACGCCGGCGTCGACGAGGCCGAGGCCAGCCCGATGCCCGATCCGGCGACGCTGCTCGGCGGCGTCTACGCGGACGGTGAATAGCCGGTGCCAGGCACCGGTATTCAGGCCGCGGTCCGTGTTTGACGCCAACCCGGAACGGCTATCCTCGCAGGCATGAGTGAATTTCCGTTCAACATGTTCGGCGGTGACCCCGAGGAGCTGCAGCGGGCGATGGCCAACTTCATGGAGCAGGCCCAGCAGGGACAGCGGGTGGCCTTCGCCGACCAGGCGATCAACCTGGCGGTCGGCGTCACCGTGGCGGCCATCGGCCGGCTCGACCTCTCCGGCACCGCGGACGAGCAGGCCAACCAGGTTCGCGACGCCATCCGGCTGATCTTCCCCGAGGCCGTGACGCTCGTGCGCGAGGCGCGCGAGGGTCTCGCCTAGACAGGGGGACGATGCGGTCGACGGGCGTCCACCACGTCGACCTCGTCGTGTCCGAGATCGGGCGGTCGCTGCGGTTCTACCGCGGCGTGCTCGGCCCGCTGGGCTGGCACGGCCTGCACGAGATCCCGGGCGAGCGGGGCGAGACGATCCACTACGTCCACGGCCCCGGCTCGACGGTCGGACTGCGCCAGGCGCCCGACGGGGCCGCCACGCTGCCCGTCGACCGCTACCGGGTGGGCATGCACCACGTCTGCTTCGAGGCCGCCACACGCGAGCTGCTGTACGCGGCCGCCGACCCGATCCGGGAGCTGGGCGGCACGATCTCGGAGGGGCCGCGGCACTTCCCGGAGTACCGCGAGGGCTACCACGCGATCTTCTTCTTCGACCCCGACGGCATCAAGCTCGAGCTGTCGTGGACGCCGCCGGGGACGTACGACTGGCAGTCACCCCCGCCCGCGTAGGCGGTTGCGCCCGGCCGGGGCCGCCCGTACCCTCGGTGAGGAGTGGGGAGGAGCTTGGGGGCACGGATCCGGATTGCTGCGCTCGGCGCGACGGTCGCGCTGCTCGCGCTGGTGCCGTCGGCGATGGCGACCATCGCGACCAAGCCCCTGTCCACGTGGCAGGTGAACGGCCGCGTGAACGCGATCATGCAGATCGGCTCCGTCACCTACGTCGGCGGCAAGTTCACGGCGGCGACGAGCCACAACGGCGCCACCGACACGGTCTCCGACCTGGCCGCGTTCGACGCGAGCGGCAACTTCGTCTCCACCTGGACGCCGATGGCAAACGGCACGGTGAAGACCTTCGCCACCGACGGGTCGGGCAACATCATCGCCGGCGGCAGCTTCACGAAGATCAACAGCATGGGCCACCAGCACCTGGTCGAGATCCAGCCCAACGGCACCGTCGTCTCGAAGGCCACCTGGTCGGGCGTCGCCGACGGCGACGTGCAGGCGCTCGCGGTCAACGGCTCGACCCTCTACATGGGCGGGCTGTTCCAGAACGTCGACGGACAGTCGCGGCCGTACCTCGGCGCCGTCTCGCTCACCAACGGCCAGATCCTCTCGTGGAACCCGTTCGTGGACGGCCGCGTCGACGACCTCGCCGTCGTCTCCGGCGGGAGCGTCGTCGCGGGCGGCTTCTTCCTGAACGCCGGCTCGGCGTCCGGAGGCCATCCGTCGCTGGCGGAGTTCGACGGATCGACGGCCGCGCTGATCTCGAACTACGTCGGTCACACGAACTCGCCGGTCGTCTCGATGACCGAGGGCGGCGACGGATCGGTGTACACCGGCCACAACAACAACCTCCTGCAGCGGTTCACGCCGACCGGCGGCCAGAGCTGGCAGCTCAGCGTCGACGGCAACGTCCAGGCCCTCACGATCTCGGACGGCGAGCTGATCGCGGGCGGGCACTTCAACAACCTCTGCACCCTGCACACGAACTGCCAGAACCCGATCTCGCGCCACCACATCGCCGCGTTCGACCCGACCACGGGCAGCCTCGACACGAGCTGGGCGCCGGACGTGAACAGCGACCTGGGCGTGTTCGCGCTCGCGGACACCTCGACCGGGCTCGCGCTCGGAGGCGACTTCACCAAGGTCGGCGGCGTCGCCCAGGCGCACCTCGCCTTCCTCAAGACCGGCGCCTCGGTGCCGGTCGACGCGACGCCGCCGGCGATCAGCCCCGCGCCCAACGTGATCCTGCGCTCGGGCACCTCGATCACGTCGGGCATGGTGCCGCTGCTCGTCCGCTGGGGCGCGAGCGACCCGAGCGGCGTCTGCTCCACGCAGCTTTCGCGGCGGGTCGGCGGCGGCCCCTGGGGCGCGCTCTCGCTCTCGTCCAAGACGGCCACGTCGCGGGCGATCACGCTGCAGCCCTCGGCGACGGTGCGCACGTACAAGGTGCGCGCGACCGACTGCGTCGGCAACAGGTCCATGTGGAGCACGAGCCTGCCGCTCACCCTGACGTCGTTCCAGGACGGGAACAGCCACATCGCCTACACCCGGGCGTGGAAGGGCGCGTCGGCCTCGAAGGCCTACGGCGGCACCATCCACGTGACCAGCAAGGCGGGCGCGTCCGCGACGCTGCACTTCACCGGCCGCGAGGTCGCGTGGGTGGCGACGCGGGCGGCCAACCGGGGCACGGCACGGGTCTATTTGGACGGCAAGCTGGCCGCCACCGTGAACCTCCACAGCGCCTCGGCGATGCACAAGCGGATCGTGTTCGCGCACGTGTGGGGCGGAAACGCCGCACACACGATCAAGGTCGTCTGCGCCGGCACGGCCGGACACCCGGCGGTCGACGTCGACGCGATCCTGACCGTTCGCTAGACCGCGCCGTCGCGGCTGGTGATCAGCGCCATCGTCGCCGTGAAGCCGTGCAGGAAGGTCTGGCCGCCCACCGGGCCGATCTCACCCGCGCAGAACATCCCGGCGAGCGGGATCGGGCCAAGCTCGGCGGCCACCGCCGCCGCGTCGTGGTCGGCGTCGGCAAACATGTTCGTCCCGCGGCCGTTGCACGCGAACAGCAGCGCCGCCTCGGGCGGGTCCGCGCCGCCCGAGGAGGCGCGCAGCGCGGCCCGCAGCTCAGCGTCGGCGCTGTCCGCGTCGCGGACGTGGAAGCGAAAGGTCTGCCCCACGCGGACGGTGTCGCCCACGACGAGCGACCCGCTCTCGGCGTCGCCGCCCATCACGGCCCGCATCAGGTAGTCGTCCGAGCCGTACTCCGCCCGGTTCTCGTCGATCACGAGCCCGGCCAGAAGGCCGTTCTGGACGAGCCGGCGGTCGTGCTCGTCCAGGCCCGCCACGATCTCGGTCAGCCGCTCGTAGGCGGGCCGGCCCGCCAGCTCGCTGACGACGTTGCCCTCGGCGCTCGTGATCACCATCTCGGGTCCGACGGGCGCGCACCCCTGCGACACGAGCACGCGAAGCGACGCGCCGCCCTCGAGCACGACGGCGACGGCGCCGTGGCGGAGCACCCGCCGGCCGCACACGAGCGCGTGCCCGCCCGGGCCGCTCGCTCCCGACGCCAGCCCACCGACCGCGACGGCGGATCCGAACCGGCCGGCGACGCCCTCGAGGAACGCGTCGGCCGGGAACGTGTACGGATCGGCGATGAGCAGCATCGGCTCGCCGGGCGCCGGTACGAGGTCGGCCGGAACCTCGACCGCCGGGCCGTCGCCCGTGTCGCGCACGCTCAGATGGTGCACCCGCGCCCGCCCGCCCGGCAGGCTCGTGGCGAGCAGGCTGATCGCCGGCCGGCCCTCGAGCTCGCGCCCCGTGCCGATCACGGCCTGGCCGGTCGCGCCGGCGAGCGCGCCGGGCCGGAGGATGTCGGCGATCGCCGCGGCAGCCTGCTCGGCGTACGGCGCGTGCTCCGCCGACAGGAAGACGACGGCGAGGTCGGCGGATGCGCCGTCCAGGCCGTCGCGCACGCGCCCGGCCACCTCGACCGCCGCCGCGCGCGTCTCCGGAAGCGTCGAGGTGGCGGCGGCCGGCCGGGCACGGGCGGTCATTCGGTGATGTTCCAGTCGTGGGCGACCGCGGCGGTCGTCGACGCCGTGATGAAGCAGTCGCGCTCGGCCTTGCCCGTCAGCGCGCGTGCGGCATCCGCCTGGCCCGGCGCCATCCGCGCACGCACCTGCATCTCGACCCGGCTGAAGGCATAGCGGCGATCGGCCTCCCGGCGCTCGATCGACCCGCTGGTCGTCGCCGAGTACTCCTGCACCTGCAGGTCGTTATGGGCGCAGTGCGCCAGGAACGAGAGCATCGTGCACGACTGCAGCGCGGCCAGGAAGAGGTGCTCCGGGCTCCAGCGCTCCGGGTCGCCGTCCGGGAAGTCCTCGGGCGGCGAGACCGGCAGCGGCGGCCGGACTCCCGACGAGACGGTGGCGGCGCGCCCGCCCTCCCAGCGCACGTCCGCCCGGTACGTGAAGACCTTCGATCGCATTGCCATAGTCCGACTCCCTGGTGCGTTGCCGACCCGACCTTACCCACAATCCTGCACGGCCATCACCCGCCGAGGACGGCGGCGACGGCGGCCGGGGTCACATCGTGCCACGGTCCCGCGTGCCACGCGGGATCTCGATAGCGCGTGCGCGCGAGCTCGGCCGCCGCCCGCAGGTGCGCCGGGCTCAGCTCGACGGCGTCCGCGCCCGGGCCTGCGAGGGCCCCGACGACAGCGGCCGCGGCGGCCGCAACGTCGCCGCCGATCCGGGTCACGTGGTCGGGCCGGCTCGCCGCCGGGCGGGGGTGCCCCTGCAGATCGCCGTCGCGCGGTCCGGCCAGGCACGCGCGGAGAGCGTCGAGGTCGGCGTCGACGAGGAGCGTGCCGTGCACGAGCGTGACGGCACGGCCGCGGTGCGCGGCGATGCCGGTGACCTTCCGCCCGCCGACCCGCACGGTGCGCTCGTCGCGCGACGCGTCCACGCCGAGCGCCCGGCATGCGCGCACGAGCCCGTCGAGCAGGGGGGCATACATGTCCGGGATGGGGGCGGCGGCGGCCGGGTGCGCCGCCGGCAGCGCGAGCGCGGCGCACACCGTGCCGGGGTCGAGGTAGACGGCGCCTCCCCCGGTGAACCGTCGCCACACGCGCACGCCGGCCGCCGCGCACGCCGCCGCGTCGATCTCCCAGTCGGCCCGCTGGAAGCGGCCGATGACGACCGCCGGGCGGGTGCGCCAGACGAGCAGCGTCGGCACCTCGACCGGGGCACGGACGAGCGCCTCGTCCCAGGCCAGGCCCTCGGGCGGCTCGCACAGCCCGGCCAGGATCGTGCGCTGCGCGATCACCGCACGCGCAGGCCGGCGCGGCGCAGGCGCATCGCCACCGACGGCGGCGCGTCCGGATCCAGCTCGAGCTCGTCGGGCAGGCGGCGCTCGAGCTCGGCGATGCGCGTCGCGATCAGCGCCGGCGTGCCGACCGCCGCCAGCTCGGCCCGCAGCTCCTGCAGCCGCCCGGTTGCGTCCACCGCCGCAGCCGCGGCCGCGCCGTCCGCCTCGTACGCGAGCCGGATCAGCTCGAGCGCATCGCGCCGCAGCGCCTCGGGCCGCGCGTCGTCGGCCACCGGCGGAGGCGGGTCGAGGTCGAGCGGCGTCTCCAACAACGCGTCGGCCAGCCGCTCGCGCTGGGCGGCGAGCCGCTCGCGCTGCTCCCGGGTCTCGAGCCGGGCCGCCTCCACCCTGCGCCGCGCGTCGTCGGCGTCGGCGCGGTACGGGGCGGTGTCCGCGCCGGCCGCCTCGGCCAGCTGAACGAGATCGACAGCCCGCTGCCAGAGGGCGACGAGCGGCCCCTGCGCCACCCATTCGCGCTCCAGCTCGCGCGCGATCGGCTCGATCTCGCCGACGGCGGCGTCCGCGGACGTGCGCAGGCGCGGCGCCGCCGCGACGACGTCCTCCAGCCGCCCGGCCTCGCTCTCGAGCGCCTCGGCGTGGCGCATCGCCTCGCGCAGCCGCTCCATCTCGGCCGCGGTCTCGAGCAGGGCGTCGAGGTCAGGCGGCGTCATCGGGCAGCGGCCGCGGCCACACGAGCACCCGCGGGCGGTTGTCGAGGATGCGCGCCACACGCGGCGCCATGGCCAGGCCGAACGCGTCCAGGAAGCAGTAGCCGCCGGGGATCCCGCTGGGCGGATTGCCGATCGTGAGCGTCCCGGTCGGATCGTGCACCGCCCACCGCCACGCGCCGATGCCCGTCCCGACCAGCTCGAGGTAGCTGCAGACGAGGAACGCGCCCGCATAGACCAGCGGCTGGCGGCCGACGAGGATGAACCGGACGAGGAAGAGATAGATGACCGCGCCGAACAGATCCTGCCGCGGTGCGAGCAGCGCGCCCCACAGCGCCCACGCGCCGCAGCCGGCCAGCGCGAGCCCGACCAGCGGCATCCGCAGCCGCGACGCGAGCGGCGAGCGGCCGATGCTGAGCGCCGCCAGGTACACGAGCCCATGTCCGGGCGGCACGTACATCGGCACGTTGTGCAGGCGGTAGGTGTAGAGGCCCAGGAGCGGCGAGGCGGCGTACTCGACGCAGGTGGCGAGCACGATGACGACGCCCACCTGCACACGCACGCTGCGCGGCTGGCGGCGCAGGACGGCGAGCAGGATCGCCCAGGTGAGCACACCCACCAGGCGCTGGCGCCAGATGCCGGCGTTCCAGTCGAGCGTCGCGCCGCACGCGATCCAGACGAGGGCGAGCGCGACGAGCCGTACCTGCGAGCGTGACTCGCGGAGGGCCGCGGCGATCGAGACCGGCGGCACGATGCGTTCGGACGCGCGCAGCACGATCCAACTCTACCCGCGCGCTCAGTGGGTCACTACGATGCCGCCGTGGCGGACAGGCAGATCGAGGTGAACGCGATGGCGGTGCGGCACGCACTTGCGCGCACCTTCACGGGAATCGACCCGCAGGGTCACGCCTGGCGCGGGACGACCGGCGTCGGGGCGACCGTCGTGACCGTCGACGTCGAGCAGGGCGAGGGTGGGCGGGTGCTCGTGCACGTGTGGGCGACGGCACTCGACTCCGGGCCGCTGGACGCCCGGATCGCACGCGTCGTCGTGTGCGAGAACGCCGAGCTCGTCCTCGGCCGGTTCCGCCATCGCGACGGCGCGATCCTCGTCGAGCACACCATCCTCGCCGGGACGACGATGGATCCCGTCGAGGTGCAGTCCTCCGTCTGGACGGTGGGCTGGGCGGCGGCGTCATGGGCGCCGCGGCTGCACGCGCTTCTGAGCGACGCGGTCCCGGTCCCGCCGGCGCCGCAGACGCCCGCGGCCAGGCTGCGCGACGCGGCAGACCACGTCGAGATGACGACCCGGCGTGTGCGCCGCTACCTCGATTCCCACCACGGCGGATTCCAGCACCACCCGGACTGGGGCTTCCACGGAGCCTTCGGGAGCGCTCGCGTGTTCGTCGACGTCCTGCCGGTGCTGGACGACTCCACCGCCGTGCGGACATCCGCACCGGTGCTCTCCGACGTCGACCTCGGCGACGGGCTCGCGCTGCGGGCCGCGGAGCTGACGGCGGGCACGCGCTTCGGCGCGTTCATGCACCTGCCGGAGCGGCGCGAGCTCTGGTTCCAGCACGCCATCCTGGGCGACGATCTGGACGAGGTCGAGCTCGACGCCGCGATCGACATCGTGGCCGAGGTGGCCGACGGCTGGGACGACCGGCTCGCGGCCGAGTTCGGCGGCAAGCGCTACGCCGACCTGGGCTGAAGGCAGCGCCGGGAAGAGATTCCCCCCGGTGGGGGACTGGCAGGCTCTCCGTAGTGCGGTACACGTGTCTTAGTGGCACCTACCGGCTGCATCTCCGCGGGGATGCTGAGAGCAAAGGACTGGATCGCATGAACGAGATCATCAACGAGCTTCGCGACGACGCCGGCCAGACGATGGCGGAGTACGCCGTCGTGCTCGGCGTGATCACCATCGCCGTCGTCGTCACCCTGGGTCTGCTCTCGACGGCGATCCAGAACACCCTCACGAACGTCATCTCGTCGCTCTAGTCGCGGACGACCCCTGCGCGCATGCGCCGGTGCTATCGTCACCGGCGCATGAGCGCAGGCAGAGCGGCGATGTGGATCATCTCGGGCGGAATCGTGTCCGCCCTGGTGGTCGTCCTCGGGGTCGACGGCCTTTCCGGCGTCCCGGGGGAGTGGACGGGCGTGATCATCGGCGCCATCCTCGCCTCGGCCGCCTTCGCGCTCGGCTACGCCGAGTGAATATCCGGTGCCTGGCACCGGGTATTCACGCGACCGACTCGGCCACGAGCTCCAGCGGATGCACGATCGGCAGCTCGGGTGCGCCCAAGCGGCGCAGTGCGGCCGCGATCTGGATCGCACACCCCGGGTTCGCGGTCGCGAGCACGTCGGGGCGGGCGTCGAGCACCGCCCGTGCCTTGCGGGCGCCGAGCTCGCGGGCGGTCGCCGGCTCGAGCAGGTTGTAGATCCCAGCGGAGCCGCAGCAGGTGTCGGGATGGGCGATCTCGACCAGCTCGACGCCGGGGATCGCGGCCAGCAGCTCGCGCGGCGCCGCGGCGACGCCCTGGGCCTGGCGCAGGTGGCAGGCGTCCTGGTAGGCGACGCGGAGCGGCGCTCGCCCCCGCCGCTCGGCAACCGCGCCCAGCTCGCCCGCGAGCTCGGTCGCGTCGCGCACCGACGCCGAGAACCGGCGCGCCTCCTCGGTGTCGAGCAGGTCGCCGTACTCCTTCATCGCCGACCCGCACCCGGCCGCCGTGACGACCACGCGCTCGTGCCCGCCCAGGGCGGCGATCGTCGCCGCCGCCAGGCGGCGCGCGTCGGCCTCGCGGCCCGCATGCAGGGCGAGTGCGCCGCAGCAGCCCTGCCGCTCGGGGACGGCCACCTCGCAGCCGTCGGCGGCCAGCACCGCCGCCGCGGCCCGGTTCACGCGCCCGAAGAGCACGCGCTGGACGCAGCCCTCGAGCATCGCCGCGCGCATCCGCACGTCACCGCGCGCCGGGACCAGCCGGGACGGCCGTGCGCGCAGGTCGGCCGGCCTCACCCGGGGCGCCAGCGGGAAGGGGCGCACGCCGAGCGCGAGCGGCCATGCGAGGGCGCGCAGGAGCCGCGGCCGCTCGGCGGCCGCCAGCACCCCTGACTCGATCGCCCGCTGCCGCAGCGGCCGCGGCGCGCGCTCGCGGCGCTGCGCCCGGGCGCGCTGGATGAGGAGGTCGTAGCGCACGCCGCTGGGGCACGCGGGCACGCAGGCGAGGCAGCCCAGGCAGCGGTCGAAGTGGACGGCGACCGTGGCGTCGAGCTCGATCTCGCCCCGCTCGACCAGGTTCATCAGGTGGATCCGGCCGCGGGGCGAGTCCATTTCGTCGCCCCACAGGTTGTAGGTCGGACACGACGGCAGGCAGAACCCGCAGTGCACACAGGCGTCCAGGAGCTCGCGCGTCTCAGCCAGCGTAGGCCTCCACCACCCGCGCCTCGAGCGCCGCCAGCCGAGGGTCGGGTGCCGGTCCGGGCAGGGCGACGTCGGCGAAGAGCAGGCCGCGCGCATAGCGCCCGACGATGGTCTGCGCCCCGGCCGCGCGCAGCGCCTCGATCGCGGCGGGCGCATCGGCCGGCCGGCAGCGCGTGAGCGCGAGGCCGGCGGAGCGCTCACGATGCTCGGCCCAAAGCGCATCGTCGTCGGTGACCAGCTCGCCGCCGACGAGCTCGAGCGCCTGCTCGGCCAGCACCGGTGCGACCGGGCTCTCGAAGCGGACGAGCATCCGCTCCGGCGGCCACGCGTACTCGACGCAGGCCGGCGCGAGCTGCTCGAGCACCGTCGGGTCGGCCGGATCGCCGACCAGGGTGCAGGTCGCGGCGGGCAGCGGATGCAGCCGCAGCGTCAGCTCGAGGATCTCGCCGAGCCGTCCGCCGGCACCCGTGAAGAGCTTGGGCAGGTCGTAGCCGGCGACGGTCTTCACCACCCGCCCGCCGCCGCGGGCGACGGTGCCGTCGGCGAGCCGGACGGTGACGCCGAGCACGAGGTCGCGGGGCAGGCCGTAGCGGTGCGCGCGCGGCCCGAAGGCGGCCGCGGCGAAGGCCTGGCCGACCGTCATCGCCGCCGCGCCGGGCGGGTCGAGGGCGAGCATCTGGCCGCCGCGCACGAGCGCCGCCTGCAGCTCGTTCAGGGGCACGTCGGCCGAGACGGTGCAGGTCAGATCGCCGGGCTCGTGCTCGATCACCACCGCTCGACGCCCTCCCGCTCGGCGGGATGCTGCCGGTACGGGCCGGGCACCTCGCCGCACAGGCGCGGCGTCGGGAAGCCCTTGCCGGGGTTGCAGAGCCCGTCCGGGTCGAACGCCGACCGCAGCCGCAGCATGGTGGCGAGGTCGTCGGACGAGTACATGAGCGGCATGTGGCAGGCCTTGTCGAGGCCGATGCCGTGCTCACCGGTGAGCGATCCGCCGGCGTCGACGCAGGCCCGCAGGATCTCGCCCGCGAGCTCCTCGGCCCGCTCGGCCTCCCCCGCGACCGCGCCGTCGTAGAGGACGAGCGGATGCAGGTTGCCGTCGCCGGCGTGGAACACGTTGCCGACCTGGAGGCCGTGCGTCCGCGAGAGCTCCTCGATCCGGCGCAGCGTCTCCGGCAGGCGCGTGCGCGGGACGACGCCGTCCTGGACGTAGTAGTCGGGGCTGATCCTGCCCATGGCCGCGAAAGCCGCCTTGCGCCCGCGCCAGAATCCCGCCCGCTCGGCCTCGGTGGCGGCGACGCGCACCTCGGTGGCGCGGCCGGCGGCGCAGCACTCGCGCACGCCCGCGAGCGTGACCTCGACCTCCGCCGCAGGCCCGTCCAGCTCGACGAGCAGCACCGCGCCCGCGTCGAGCGGAAGCCCGGCGCCGACCGCCGCCTCCGCGGCGCGGATGGTGAGCGAGTCCATCATCTCGATCGCCGCCGGCACGATGCCCGCGGCGATCACGGCCGACACCACCCCGCCGGCGGCGTCCGTCGACTCGAAGGCCGCCAGCAGCGTCTCCACGCGCTGCGGGCGGCGGTTGAGCGAGACCACGACCTCGGTCGCGATCCCAAGCGTCCCCTCGGAGCCGACGAAGCCGCCCAGAAGGTCGAGCGAGCCGGACCGGTCGAGCCGCACCACCTCCCCGTCGGCGAG
Source organism: uncultured Actinomycetes bacterium (assembly GCA_963843705.1). GTDB lineage: Bacteria > Actinomycetota > Thermoleophilia > Gaiellales > JAICJC01 > JAICJC01. The sequence continues at coordinate 132,827 of CAWJLQ010000001.1, read as the reverse complement.
CACCACCTCGAGCTCGAGCACGTGGTTGGTGGTGAAGCCGTACTTCAGGCAGTGGGCGCCGCCGGAGTTCTCGGCCACGTTGCCGCCGATCGAGCACACCTGCTGGCTGGACGGGTCGGGCGCGTAGTAGAGCCCGTGCCCGGCAACCGCCTTCGTCACGTCCAGGTTGGCGACGCCGGGCTGGACGCGCGCCCGCCGGTTGGGCGCGTCGACCTCGACGATCCGGTTCATGCGGGCCAGCCCGATGACGATCCCCTCGGCCACCGGGACGGCGCCGCCCGAGAGGCCGGTGCCGGCGCCGCGGGCGACGAACGGGATGCCGCGTGCCGCGCACACGCGCACCGCCGCCTGCACCTGCGCCGTCGTCCGCGGCAGCACCACCGCCTGCGGCACGGCCCGGTGGCCGGTCAGGCCGTCGCACTCATAGGTGCGCATCCGCGCCGGCTCCGAGACGACCGCATCGGCGCCCACCGCCTGCTCGAGTTCGGCGACCAGGCTCATCGGCGCAAAGCTACTCCACCAGCTGGCGCATGACCATCTGCAGGAGGCCGCCGGCGCGGTAGGTCTTCACGTCGGCGGGTGCGTCGAGCCGGGCGATGCACTCGAACGAGCGCTCGCCGCCGTTCACCTCGACGGTCACCGGCGAGCCGACGTCGAGGCCGCCGAGGCCGCGGATCGTGTACGTCTCGGTGCCGTCGAGGCCGAGGCTCTCCGCCGAGTCGCCGTCGCGGAGCTGGAGCGGAATCACGCCCAGCGCGACCAGGTTCGTGCGGTGGATGCGCTCGAAGCTCTGCGCGATCACCGCCCGCACGCCCAGGAGGGCCGTCCCCTTCGCCGCCCAGTCGCGGGAGCTGCCGGAGCCGTACTCGCGCCCGGCGATCACGACGAGCGGCACGCCCTCGACGGCGTAGCGCTGCGCCGCGTCGTAGATCGGCAGCTGCTCGCCCGAGGGCACGTGGCGGGTGTAGCCGCCCTCGCGGCCGGCCAGCGCGTTGCGCAGCCGGATGTTCGCGAAGGTGCCCCGCACCATCACCTCGTGGTTCCCGCGGCGGGCGCCGTAGGAGTTGAACTCGCGCGGCTCGACCCCCTCGGAGACGAGGTAGCGGCCGGCAGGCACGTCCGGCGAGAACGCTCCGGCCGGCGAGATGTGATCGGTCGTGACCGAGTCTCCGAGCACGGCGAGGACGCGCGCGTCGACGATGTCGGAGAGGTCGGCGGGATGCTCGAAGAAGGTCGCCTCGCGCACGTAGGTCGAGTGCGGATCCCAGGCGAAGAGCTCGCCCTCCGGCACGGGCAGCGCCGTCCAGCGCTCGTCGCCCTCGAAGATGCGGCCGTACTCCTCGTCGAAGAGGTCGGAGGTGTACGCCCCCGCGAGCGCGGCGTCGACCTCGTCCGGCGTCGGCCACACGTCACGCAGGAAGACGGGGCCGTCGGTGCCCTCGCCCAGCGGATCCGACGTCAGGTCCGTGTTGACGCTGCCTGCGAGCGCGTAGGCGACCACGAGCGGCGGCGAGGCGAGGTAGTTCGCCCGCACCGCGGGGTGGATGCGGGCCTCGAAGTTGCGGTTGCCGGAGAGCACGGCCGCCACCTTCAGGTCGTCGCGCTCGATCGCCGCCGCCACCTCGTCCGGCAGCGGCCCCGAGTTGCCGATGCACGTCGTGCAGCCGAATCCGACCAGGTTGAAGCCGAGCGCGTCGAGCGGCGCCATCAACCCGGCGCGCTCGAGATAGTCGATGACGACGCGGGAGCCGGGAGCAAGGCTCGTCTTCACCCACGGCCGCCGGTGGAGGCCGCGCTCGACCGCCTTCTTGGCGACGAGTCCCGCCGCGACCATCAGCGCCGGGTTGGAGGTGTTCGTACACGACGTGATCGCCGAGATCACGACGGAGCCGTCGCCGAGCTTCGTGCCGTTCTCGGCGCTCGTACCGAACGCGTCGGCGAACGAGCTGCCCACCTGCGGCAGCGAGACGCGGTCCTGCGGCCGGCGCGGGCCGGCGACGCTCGGCACGACAGAGTCCAGGTCGAGGTCCAGCGTCTCGGTGTATGCGGGCGGCGCCTCGTCGCCGGTGCGGAAGAGCCCCTGTTCGCGGGTGTAGCGCTCGACGAGGTCGATCTGGTCCTGCGCCCGGCCGGTGTCGGCGAGGTAGCGCAGGGTCTGGGAGTCGACGGGGAACGTCGCCGCGGTCGCCCCGAACTCGGGCGACATGTTCGAGAGCGTCGCGCGGTCGGCGACGGTCAGCGAGCCGAGGCCCGGGCCGAAGAACTCGATGAACTTGCCGACGACGCCGTGGTGGCGCAGCTGCTCCGTGAGGGTGAGCACGAGGTCGGTGGCGGTGACGCCGGTGCGCAGCGCCCCCAGCAGCCGCACGCCCACCACCTGCGGCGTCGTCAGGTACAGCGGCTGGCCGAGCATGACCGCTTCGGCCTCGATCCCGCCGACGCCCCATCCGAGCACGCCGATCGAGTTGATCATCGTCGTGTGCGAGTCGGTGCCGACCAGCGTGTCGGGGAAGGCGACCCCGTCGCGCACCTGCACCACCCGGGCCAGGTACTCCAGGTTCACCTGGTGGCAGATGCCCATCCCCGGGGGGACGACCCGGAAGTTCCGGAAGGCCCGCTGCGCCCAGCGCAGGAGCTGGTAGCGCTCGCCGTTGCGCTCGTACTCCCGCTCGATGTTGCGCGCGTACGCCCCGTCGGAGCCGAACGCATCCACCTGCACCGAGTGGTCGATGACGAGGTCGACCGGGACGAGCGGGTCGACGCGGCCGGGATCGGCCCCGCGCCGGGCGACGGCCGAGCGCAGCGCGGCCAGGTCGACGACGGCGGGGACACCGGTCAGGTCCTGCATCAGGACGCGGGCCGGCATGAACGCCAGCTGGGCGTCCGCGGCGACCTGCGGCCACGCGGCCACCGCGCGCACGTCCTGCTCGCGGACGTGCTCGCTGCCGGCCCGGCGCAGGAGGTTCTCGAGCAGGACACAGACCGTGTAGGGCAGGCGCAGCGGGTCGACGAGGCGGTCGAGGCGGAAGATCGCCTCACCGCCCGGGAGCGTGTCGCGGGCGCCGAACGGATCGTGGTCGGGCATCTACCGCAATCTAGTCCGGTGTGCGAGGCTTCGGGCCGTGAACGGATCGCGCGTACGGGTGCCGGACGGGATGTCGCGCCCGTTCCAGGTGTTCGTGAACGGCGTCGAGCAGGCCGAGGGCGCCGACTTCACGGTGACCGGCGAGTGGATCGTCTTCGCCCGCGAGCTCGTCGCGCCGAAGCCCGAGGACGCCAGGAGCGTCTTCCGCGGGTTCTTCTGGGGCCGCTACCGGACCGAGCACGTGGTCGACGTCGCCTGCCAGGTCGGCGGCCGCGCCCATGTCTTCAGCCAGCTCGCGATCGAGCCGGCGGCGACTGACTAGAAGACGCCCTTGTTCTGCCACCACACCGTCTCGAGGATCGCGAGAACGGTGATGATGCAGACGGCCAGGATGTGCCCGCCGCGCGAGCGCGGGTTCAGGAAGTAGCCGAACAGCGCGACGGCGAGCGCGAGGATGCCCATGTAGATCGGACGCGTCCACCAGCCGACGACGGCGAACACGATCGCGAGGGCGTTGATGACGGCGACGGCGTCGTCGCGGAAGGACTCGTATTCGGGCGTGTAATCTCGCACGGGCGCTCCTTGGGCGGAATCGGCGCAATCTTAGCGGGAGGGGACACGAGCGAGACACGCGGCACGACGGTTCTGCGCACTGCCGGCGTGGAGCACCGGCTGATGCGCTACCCGTACCGGACGGAGGGCGGCGCCGAGCGGGCCGCCGACGAGCTCGGCGTCGAGCCGCAGCGCATGTTCAAGAGCCTCGTCGCGACGGCCGGCACGGAGCTCGTCTTCGCCCTGCTCGCGGCCGACACGGTGCTGTCCCTGAAGAAGCTCGCCGCTGCGGCCGGGACGAAGCATGCCGAGATGGCCGCGCCGCGCGAGGCCGAGCGCGCCACGGGCTACCAGGTCGGCGGCATCAGCCCGCTCGGATCCCGCAAGCGCCTGCCCGTGTTCCTCGACGCGGGCGCGCAGCGGTTCGAGCGCATCTGCCTGAACGCCGGCAACCGCGGCCACATCGTCGAGCTGGCCACCGCCGACCTGATCCGCCTCACCGGCGCGCGGCTGGCGGATCTGACCGCCGGCACCGTTTCGTGACGGTTCCGTGCGTGGGGCCTGGCCCCGGTTGGCGCCTAGGAGCGCCGGTGCAGCACGGCCAGGGCGACCAGGTACGCGACCCCGGCGACGGCGCCGAGCCACATGTACGGGGCGCCGTCGTTGCCGCGCGCGAGCTCGTAGACGAACGCGCCGATCACGACCGCGATCAGGACGACGCCGGCAAACGCGGTCGCCCGCAGGTCGAGCAGCGCGTTGCGCTCGTCGCGGCTCGGATCGCGCATCACGTCGACCATCTCGCTGCGGCCGCTGAAGAGCACGAGGACGGCCGCGAACGCCACCATGATCCCGAAGCTGACCGCACCGCGGGCGGGGTATCCGGCCGACCACTGGGCGGCGAGCACGATGAGACCGGCGGCGACGGCGACGACCGGCACGCGCCAGCGGGACCTACACCGGTTCCGCAGCATCTGCATGGAACACCTCCTCGACAGGACGCGAGAAGAAGCGCGCCAGCGCGATCGCCAGCGGCAGCGACGGGGTGTAGCGCCCGGTCTCGATCGCGTTGATCGTCTGCCGGGACACGCCCATCTCGACCGCGAGGCTGCCCTGGGACAGCCCCGCCTCGGCGCGCAGCTCTCGGATCAGGTTCTGCATGGTGTCAAGTTAGCTTGACACCAACATCCTGTCAAGCGAGCTTTACATCAGTGGTAGCGCTCGCCGGCCACCGCGGCCAGCTTCTCGAGCGAGTGGGTCGCCTGCAGCGTCCGCACCGTGCCCGACTTCGACCGCATCACGAGCGAGTGCGTCCGCGCCCCGCCGCGCTGGTACCGCACCCCGCGCAGCAGGTCTCCGTCGGTCACGCCGGTGGCCGCGAAGAACACGTTCTCGCCGCGGATCAGGTCGTCGATCGTCAGCACCTTGTCGAGGTCGTAGCCGGCGTCGCGCGCCCGCCGCGCCTCGTCCTCGTCGCGCGGCCAGAGGCGCCCCACCAGCTGGCCGCCGAGGCACTTGAACGCCGCCGCCGACAGCACGCCCTCCGGCGTCCCGCCGATGCCCCACAGGAGGTCGATGCCCGTCTCCGGCGTCGCCGCCATCATCGACCCGGCCACGTCGCCGTGGGGGATGAAGCGGATGCGGGCGCCGGCCTTGCGGATCCGGGCCACCATGTCCTCGTGCCGGGGCCGGTCGAGGATGACGACCATCAGGTCGCGGACGCGTCCGCCCTTGGCCCGCGCGACCATCTCGAGCGTCTCCTCCATGGGCGCGTCCATGTCGAGCGGCTCCTCGATGTCGGCGCCGCAGGCGAGCTTCTCCATGTACACGCACGGGCCGGGGTCGAACATCGTGCCCGACTCGGAGGCGGCCACGACCGCGAGCGCGTTCGGCTGGCCGCGGGCAACGAGCTCGGTGCCCTCGAGCGGGTCGACGGCCACGTCGACCGCGACGCCGCTGTGCGTGCCGATGCGCTCGCCGTTGAAGAGCATCGGCGCCTCGTCCTTCTCCCCCTCGCCGATCACGACGACGCCGTCCATCTCGACGGTCGCGAGCATGTGCCGCATCGCGTCCACGGCGGCGCGGTCGGCCGCGATCTTGTCGCCGAACCCGACCCAGCGGGCGCAGGCGAGCGCGGCCGCCTCCGTCACCCGGACGAGCTCGAGCGCAAGGTTCCGATCAGGTGCTTCAGCCACGAGCGTCCTCCCCGGCGAGTTGACCGCCGGGGAGGATACCGCCCGCGCACGGTCAGGCGTGGGCCGGCGTCAGCTGCTCGACGAGCTCGAACGTCGTGTCGATGCCGACCCCGTCGATGAACGGCGCGATCCGCTCGACCATCTGGTCGCGACCGCCGCGGTTCGCCTGGCGCAGGGCATCCGGGTCGTCCGTGCGCAGGATGCCGAGCTGGATCAGGTGGTCGCCGTCGGCGGTGTCGACCATCGCCAGCATCTCCGCCATCCCCGGCGGCGGGCCGCCCATCTGCGCGGCGAACTCCTGCATCGTCGCACGGTAGGCGTCCATCTGCCCCGGCTTGATGCGCCGCTCCGTCAGCGGCACGATCGTGTGGGCGCCCTCGGCCGACCCGCTCATCGAGTGGACGACGTCGTAGAGCCCCGAGACGAGCGTCTCGGCGACGTACGCCGCCATCGCGTCGTGCCGGGCCTGCTCCGCCGGCCCCAGCTCGACCTTCAGCCGATCCGCCCGCTCGTCCGTCACGTCGAACAGACCGAACGCGATCACGACGTCGGGGTCGGCCGTGTCCCGGGCGATGTAGGCGCCCTGGAACCCGTCGGGGAACCGCTCCGGCTCCCATGCCTCTCGGAACCCTGCGTACTGTCCCGGCTTCAGCCTTCTGGCGGTGAAAACGACCTTCATCTCGCCTCCTGGGAATATGGGACCGAAGCCCGATGCTATTCCCGCGCGAGGCGGTTCGCAAGGCCGCCGATGCGCTCGTGCAGGCGCAGCGGCTCGAGCCAGCGGGCCGGGATCGCGGAGGCGCCGAACCGCGCCCCGGCGAGGGCGCCGGCGACGGCGCCGTTCGTGTCGGCGTCCCCGCCGAGGTTGACCGCGAACACGATCGCCGACTCGAGGTCGGGCTGTCCGAACGCGGCGGCGAAGCCGATCCGCAGCGCCGTCAGCACGAACCCGACCTGCTCCTGGGCCTCGCCGGCCAGCGTCTCGGGCGGCGCGGCGATCGCCTCCCCGACGGCACGGGCGGCCACCGACGTGGAGGTCGGCAGCCTGCGCCCGCGCAGCAGGGCGGCCAGGGTAAGGTTCATCCACGCGCAGGCGTCGCCCGCCAGCGGGTCGTGATGGGTGAGACCGGAGTCGGCCCGCGAGATCCGCTCGAGCGCTCCGGCGTCTCCCCGGAAGCGAATGCCGATCGGCGCCGTGCGCATGAGCGAGCCGTTGCCCGCGCTCCTCCCGCCGGTGGCGTCGTGGTGCGCGCCCGCCGCCGCCCTGGCCTCGACCGGGGTGCGCGCCCGCATGAGCGCCGCCGAGACCGTCGAGCCGATGTCCTTCGGCCCCGACCGCGCCCACATGACATAGCGGGCGAACACGTCGTCCTCGTCGTAGCCGCCCTTCTCGGCGAGGCTCGTCGCCAGCTCGAGCGCCATCGCCGTGTCGTCGGTCCACTCGCCCCGATCCCACATCGGCGTCGCCACGAGGTCGCGCAGGGGGCCGCCGTAGCGGGCGTGGATCTGGTCGGGGTGGAGCCACTCGACCGCGGCGCCGAGCGCGTCGCCCACGGCAAGGCCGAGCAGCGCCCCGCGCGCGCGATCCGCCAGCCCCTCGCGCCCGCCTCGCCTCACTGACAGCCGGGGCAGTGGTAGAGCCGGCGCGGCGTGGTGATGCCCTGCATCGTCGACTCGATCGGTGTCCGGCAGCGCGGGCACGGCCTGCCCGTCATGCGGTAGATCCGGCGCGGCAGGCGGCCGCCGGAGGCGACGCCGTCGCGCAGCATCCGCCGGGAGACGGCCGCCAGCTCGAGCAGGCGGCGGTCCGAGAGTGCGGACACGGGGGTGAACGGATCCTGGCCGAGCTGCCAGAGCGCCTCGGCGCGGATGATGTTGCCGATCCCGGCCAGCACGCGCTGGTCGAGCAGGAGCGCACCCACCGGACGGTCGACCGCCCGCGCTCGCCGCAGGTACGCGCCGGCGTCGAAGCGGCCCGCCAGCAGGTCGGGCCCGAGCCCGAGGCGGAGGTCGCCGCGACGCCGCACCTCGACCTTCGACGTGCCGAAGATGACCACGTCGGCCGCGGGGGTGCGCATCACGTAGCGGCCGCGGCCGGCGCCCGCCGCCGCCAGCCGCACGCGGCCGTGCATGCCGAGATGGACGTGCAGGCAGCGGCCGTCGGCGCCGTGCACGAGCAGGTGCTTGCCCCGTGCCTCGACCGACGCCACGTCCGTCCCCGCGAGCGGCCCGGCGCTCACCGGCTGGCCGACCACCGGCGCGATCCGGCGCGCGGCGAGCACGAGCGAGTGGCCCTCAGGCACGCAGCACCAGCCGCCGGTGCCCCTTCAGGAAGCCGTGCGCCAGGAGCAGCTGCTCGGCCTCGCTGCCGGCGATCGGCTCGCCGTCGATCCGCTCGGGCGCGAGCCGGCGGGCGCGGCCGCGCGCCACGAGGTCGGCCAGCGCCGCGACGGCCGGCTCGAGCAGGTCGGGGGCGAACGTGATCAGCCCGCGGCCGCCGCGCTCGACGTAGAGCGCCGGCCGTCCCCCGGCCAGGACGAGCCATGCCCCCGCCACCCGCGCGGGCCGCTTCGGCGCGTCCGGCCACGGCAGCGCCGCGCCATAGGGGTTGGCGGGGTCGATCGCCGACAGCACCACCGCCGGGGCGTCCGGGTCGGCGTCGCGCACGTCACGCAGCCGCTCGACCGCAGTCGGCGCCGCGAACTGCGCACCGCCGAGCCCCTCCACGAAGTAGCCGCGCTGGCAGCGGCCGGCCTCCTCCATCATCCGCAGCTCGCCGTAGACCGCGGAGAACCCGCCGGGGACACCCTCGGCCAGCACCGCGGCACGCGTGAGCACGCCGTGGCGGTCGAGCAGCGTCTCGGCCAGCGCCCGCGCCCGCTCCGCCTGCGACGGCGCCGCCGCCACGAGGCTCTCGACGAGCGACCACCGCCCCCGGGCGGCGGGCAGGGAGGAGGTCGGCCGCGCCCGTCGCGACACGCGGCCGGGGCGCGCCGGCGCGGGCGGCGGCAGCGCGCGCAGCACGGCGCCTCCGCGCAGCGGGTGCCACGAGTCGTTCGTGACGATGCCCGTCCCATACGAGCTCCCAAAGCTCCGCGAGGACGGCCCGGTCGGGCCGGCCCACGAAGGCGGCCAGGTCGGCGAAGAACATCGGCCCGCGGGCGCGGATCGCCTCCACGATCGGGTGCTCCGGCGGGACGGGCGCGGCGTGCAGGAGCGCCGCTTCTCCGCGCAGGTAGAGCGCGGCCTTGCCCTGGCCGGCGCCGACCCAGACCAGCTCGCCGCCGCCGCACAGCTCGTCGAGCATGTCGGGCCGGTAGCCCGGCACGCGCAGCGGCAGGACGTCGGTCTCCCACGCCGTCACCGGGAGGGCGACGCCCTGCAGCTGGGCGACGGCGTCGCGCAGGCGGTCGAGGCCGCGGCCGGCGTCGCGCTCGACCCCCTGCCAGGCGGGGAGGAACCGGGCCAGCGCGTCGGCCTCGACCGGCTCGACCGCCCGCCGGATCGCAGCCAGGGTGCGCCGGCGCACGCGCCGCAGGACGTCGGGCGCGATCCACTCCCGGCCCCCGCCGCCCGGGCGGAACCCGCCCTCGACGACGTCGCCCCGGGCGGCCAGCAGGCGCAGCCCGGGCTCCGGGTCGACGCCGAAGCGCCGGCGCAGGTCGTCGGACGTGAACGGGCCGTGGGTGCGGGCGTAGCGCAGGAGCAGCCGCTGCAGCGCGTCGGGCGCGGGCTCGAGGAAGACGGCGGGCAGGCCCCGGGGCGGGACGACTCCCAGGCCGTCGCGGTAGAGGCCGGCGTCCTCGGCGGCGATCGTGCGCTCCTCGCCGGCGATGCGCACGAGGGCGGCCCGCCGCTGCGAGACGAGCTCGGCCACGTGCGCGGCCACGCCGCGGGACCCCGCCTCCGCGGTCGAGAGGTCGCCCAGGCGACGCAGCAGGTCGTGCGCCTGGTCGAGCGTCGGCTCCCGGCCCTCGCCCTGCAGCTCGCGCTCGACCTGGTCGATCGCGTCGCCGTCCAGCAGCTCGCGCAGGTCGTCGTTCTGCAGCAGCTCCGCGAGCAGGGCGCGGTCGAGCTGGAGCGCCTGCGCGCGGCGCTCCGCGGCGGGCGCGTCGCCCTCGTACATGTAGGTGGCGATGTAGTCGAAGAGCAGCGCCGACGCGAACGGCGAGGGCTGCGCCGACTCGACCTCGAGCATCCGCACCTGGCCGCGGCCGATCGCCTCGAGCAGCGTCTTCAGCGCGGGCACCTCGAAGACGTCGGACAGCACCTCGCGGTAGGTCTCGAGCAGCACGGGGAACGAGCCGTACTTGATCGCGACCTGCTGCAGGTCGTGCGCCTTCAGCCGCTGCTGCCAGAGCGGTGTGCGCGTGCCCGGCCGGCGGCGCGGGATGAGCAGGGCGCGGGCGGCGTTCTCGCGGAAGCGCGAGGCGAACAGCGGGCTCTGCGCGACCCGATCGAGCAGGAGGTCGTCGAGCTCGTCCGGCGGGATCGCGATCAGGTCGACCGGCGGCGCGGTGTCGGAGTCGGGCAGGCGGAAGGTGATGCCGTCGTCGGCCCACATCGCCTCGACCTCGATGCCGAGCGCGGCACCGAGGCGCTGCTCGAGCGCCAGCGCCCACGGCGCGTGGACGCGGCCGCCGAACGGCGAGAGCACGCACACGCGCCAATCGCCGATCTCGTCGCGGAACCGCTCGACCACGATCGTGCGGTCGGAGGGCACGACGCCGGTCGCCTCGGCCTGGTCGTCGAGGTACGCCCGGAGGTTGCGGGCGGCGCGCTCGTCGAGGTCGTCCGAGAACCGGCGAGTGCGGGCGGCCTCGCCGACGGCCCGGCCCAGCTCGTAGGGCCGGCCGACGCCGTCGCCCTTCCAGAACGGCATCCGACCCGGGACGCCCGGCGCCGGCGAGACGAGCACGCGGTCGCGGGTGATCTGCTCGATCCGCCACGACGACGCGCCCAGCTGGAACACCTCGCCCTGGCGGGCCTCGTACACCATCTCCTCGTCGAGCTCGCCCACGCGGGCGCCGGAGTCGGCCAGGAAGACGCCGTAGAGGCCGCGGTCGGGGATCGTGCCGCCGCTCGTCACCGCCAGGCGGCGGGCGTCGGGACGGCCGCGGACGACGCCGGCCGTGCGATCCCACACCACCCGCGGACGCAGCTCCGCGAACTCGTCGGACGGATAGCGGCCGGCGAGCATGTCGAGGACGCCCTCGAACTGCCCGCGGGAGAGGTCGCGGTAGGGGTGGGCGCGCGTGACGAGCGCGTAGAGCTCCGCGACGTCCCAGTCGTCCAGCGCCGCCGCGGCGACGAGCTGCTGGGCGAGCACGTCGAGCGGCTGGCGGGGGACGCGGGTGTGCTCGATCTCGCCGCGGCGCATGCGCTCGACGACGACCGCCGTCTCGAGCAGGTCGCCGCGGTACTTGGGCATGAACCGGCCGAGCGACGGCGCGTCCACCTGGTGGCCGGCGCGGCCGACGCGCTGGAGCCCGGCCGCGACGGACTTCGGGGACTCCACCTGGACGACGAGGTCGATCGCGCCCATGTCGATCCCGAGCTCGAGCGACGACGTGGCGACGAGCGCGGGCAGCCGCCCGGACTTCAGCATGTCCTCGATCTCGAGCCGCTGCTCGCGCGCGATCGAGCCGTGGTGGGCGCGGGCGATGTCGGCCTCGGCGAGCTCGTTCAGCCGGTGCGCGACGCGCTCGGCCGAGCGGCGGTTGTTCACGAAGACGAGCGTCGATCGGTGCGCCTGGACGAGCTCGAGCAGGCGCGGGTAGAGCGCCGGCCAGATCGATTGGCGCGGCTCGCCGTCGACCTCGGCTGTCCCGCCCAGCTCGCGCATGTCCTCGACGGGGACGATCACCTCCAGATCGAGCTGCTTGCGGGCGCCCGCATCCACGATCTCGACCTCGCGGTCGCGGCCGCCCAGGAAGCGCGCGATCTCCTCCAGCGGGCGCTGGGTGGCCGAGAGCCCGACCCGCTGCACCGGGCCGCCGGCGAGGTGCTCGAGCCGCTCGAGCGACAGCGCCAGATGCGTTCCGCGCTTGGTGGCGGCCACCGCGTGGATCTCGTCGACGATCACGGTCTCGGCCGAGACCAGCATGTCGCGCGCCGACGACGTCAGGATCAGGTAGAGCGACTCGGGCGTCGTGATCAGGATGTCCGGCGGCGTGCGCCGCATCGCGGTGCGCTCGCGCTGGGGCGTGTCGCCGCTGCGCACGGACACGGTGATCGGGCGGGGCAGGTCGATGCCGGCGAGCGGTGCGCGCAGGTTCTTCTCGATGTCGTGGTTGAGCGCCTTGAGCGGCGAGACGTAGACGACCCGCGTGCCGCGCTCGGCCGGGTCGCGCACGAAGCCGTCGATCGCGCCCAGGAAGGCGGCGAGCGTCTTGCCCGATCCGGTCGGCGCCAGGATCAGCGAGTGCTTCCCGGCGGCGATCGGCGGCCAGCCCTTGCGCTGCGCCGCGGTCGGCGCCGCGAACGACCGCCGGAACCAGTCGGCGACCGGCGGCGTGAAGGCGGCGAGGGGGTCGCGGGGCATGCCGTGAAGGGTAGAGCCCCTGGGGTTGCCGTGGCCGCCGAGCGGCGGGCCGGCGGCGCCGCTCGCCGGTCAGCGCAGCCGGGGCCGCCGCGCCCGTGCGAGCAGGAACGCCGCGATCCCGGCGACGACGAGCGCGAGCCCGATCGCGAGCCATGGCCGCGGATCGAGGTACTCGTCGCAGCCGCTTGCGGTGCCGCGCTGCCAGCACACCGTGCCGGGCCCTTTCCGCTGCAGGTAGGCCACGATCAGGAACGGGACCCCCGCGCCGGTGACGGCCCCGAGGCTCGAGCGGGAGATGCTCTCGCGGCCCCAGCGCACGCCGGCGAACGCCGCCAGCGCGGCCACCGGCAGGAAGAACGGGCCGATGAAGCTGATGAAGCTGATCGCCGCGCAGCCTCCGGCCAGCGCCCACACCCAGAACCATCCGCACTCGCCGAGGTGCGGCGCTCGTACCGTGGTGATCCTGCGCACGTCGACCTCCGCCGCAAGTGTAGACCCGCGCCTGACACCGGCCATTCACCGCATGTGACACTTGGCGCCGCCGGCTCGCGCCGCCCGCCCACGCGACCGCATACGATCCCCGCAGAAGCGACGACGGAGGTGGCGGTGGAGACGGTCGGGTTCACACGGATGGCGGACGGCACCGCCGAGGACTACGCGCTGCTCGAGCGGATGGAGGGCCCGTTCCTGGCGACGCTGCCCGACCGCCTGCTCGCGGCACTCGACGGGCTCAAGACGTCGCTCGCCGGCTACCAGGTGTCCCGCTACGAGCACTCGCTGCAGTCGGCGACGCGCGCGTACCGCGACGGCCGCGGAGAGGAATACGTGGTCGCGGCGCTGCTGCACGACATCGGCGACGAGCTCGCGCCGTACACCCACGGCGAGATGGTCGGCGCCGTGCTGCGCCCCTACGTGTCGCCCGAGATCTGCTGGGTCGTCAAGCACCACGGGCTCTTCCAGATGTACTACTACGCCCACCACACCGGCGGCGACCGCAACGCCCGCGACCGCTACCGCGACCACCCGTGGTTCGACGCGTGCGCGGAGTTCTGCGAGCTCTACGACCAGAACTGCTTCGATCCCGACTTCGACTCGCTGCCGGTCGAGACGTTCGAGCCGATCGTGCGGCGCGTGTTCGCCGAGCCGCGCTACCTGGACGCCTCGGCCGAGCCGTGAGCGCGCCGCGCCGGTGCTGATCGAGGTGTTGGGGTCGGCGGCCGGGTGGCCGATCCCCCGGCTCGGCTGCGACTGCGCCCAGTGCACCTCGGCCGACCCGCGCGACCGGCGCCTGCGCTCGTCGCTCCTGCTCGACCGGCGCATCCTGGTCGACGCCGGCCCCGACGCCTACGCCCAGCTGATGCGGGCCGGCGCCGTCCCCGAGCAGGTGGTGCTGACACACGACCACCACGACCACATGCTCGGCCTGCACGCGCTCGCCAAGCTCGGCCGGATCCCGCTCCACTGCACGAAGGACTGTGAGCAGGGCGTGCGCGTGATCTTTCCGCGGCTCGACTTCCGCGTCATGCACCTGACGCCGGGCGTGCCCGCCGAGCTGGGCGAGGGCCTGCGCGTCCAGGCCTTCGACGTCGACCACAGCGCGCACTCGCGGACGATGGGCCTGCGCTTCACCGACGCGGCCGCACGCTCGCTCGCCTACCTGCCCGACGTCGCCGCGCTGCCGAACTCGAAGCTCGCCCGCGGAGCCGACCTGACGATGTTCGACGGATCGACGCGGACGCGACCCGTGCGCGGGCACGTGCCCATGTCCGAGACGCTCGCCGCGGCCAGGAAGCTGCGCATGGAGCGCATCCTCTTCACGCACATCGGCCACCGCACGGGCACCCACGCCGAGCTCTCGGAGTGGCTGCCCGAGGGGGCCGATGTCACCTACGACGGGATGACGATCGAGCTGTAGAGCCACCACGATGACTTCGCGGCGCCACCGCGGTCTGAGCATATGGAGGACGCGACGAGGGAGGATCGAGATGGCCGGACAGGCAGCGCTTCTGGGGAGTCTCCATTTGGTCGCGGGCGAGGGCCTCGTGCGGATGGAGAGTCGCTTCGACGCCGCTATCGAGGATCTGTGGGGAGCCCTCACCGACCCCGAGCGGCTCGCCCACTGGTACGGGGAGGTGGACGGCGAGCTCTCCGAGGAGGGCGGCGAGTTCCGCGTGCGGATCACCCTCGCGGGGGAGCGCACAGGGCGGGTGGACGCGTGCCTGCCGCCACGCCGCCTGCTGTTGACGATGCGCGACCCGGAGCCGCAGCCGGGCCAGCCGGACCTCACGGTGATCGAGGCCCGGCTGACCGCCGAGGACGCCCACACGAAGCTCGTGTGGGAGGAGCGCGGCATACCCGTCGCCCTGCTGCCGGCCTACGGCGCCGGCATCCAGATCCACGTCGAACATCTGGCGGACTACCTCGCCGGCCGCGGGCTCCGCGACGTCGAGACCCGCTGGAACGAGCTCTTCCCGGCCTACCAAGCGCTGGGCGTCTGTTAGAGCGTCTGCACGCCCGACTCGAGGTCGAGCAGCCAGCGCTTGCACTCGAGCCCGCCGCCGTAGCCGCCCAGCGCCCCGCCGGTGCGCAGCACGCGGTGGCAGGGGACGACGATCGGGATCGGGTTCTTCGCCATCGCGTTCCCCGCGGCCCGCACGGCCTCGGGGCTGCCGGCCGCCTCGGCCAGCTGCTTGTACGTGCGCACCTGGCCGTAGGGGATCCGGAAGCACTCCTCGCGGGCTCGCAGCAGGAACCCGTGCGACAGCTGCCAGTCGATCGGCACGTCGAAGTGCGTGCGCCTGCCGGTGAAGTACTCGTCCATCTCGCGACGCACCTCGTCGAGCCGCGCCGGAGCCTCGAGCACGCGCGGCGAGACGCGGTCGGCGAGCTCGGTCAGCACCTCGTCGGTCGACTCCCTGTCGAAGGCGGTGCGCACCAGGCCCTTCGGCGTGGCGGCGACCAGCATGCGCCCGAACGGGGCGTCCACGGATGCGTAGGCGACGTCCAACAGTCCCTCCTCGGCGGCCCGGCGGACCAGCTCGGTCATGTCGATTGGGTTCATCCGACCCACTCCCTTCGCACGCCGGCCAGGCCGGCGCGCACGTTCTGGCGCGCGGCTGCCTCGGAGCAGTCGATGACGTCGCCGATCGCGGCGTAGTCGAGGTCGGCCGCGAAGCGCAGCGCCACGGCTGCCCGCTGCTTCTCGGGCAGGCGCCGCACTGCCCGCCACAGGGCGGGGTCGGACGGCGCCGGCGAGTCGACCGCCCGCTCGGGCACGTCCGCGACCGGCAGCGGCCGGCGGCGGGCGGCCCGATGGGCGTCGATCGCCTTGCGGGCTGCGATCCGGAGCAGCCATCCGCGCAGGTTGCGGTCGTCCCCCAGGCCCGGGTAGGCGCGGAGGGCGGCCAGCATGGTCTCCTGCCAGCAGTCGTCGGCGTCGATGGGCCCCACGCAGGCGGCGAGATACCGGTGCACCTCGCGGCCGTGGCGGTCGATCAACGTCTGGAACGGTGGCAGTCTCACACCGAAAGAACGGTCACCGCGCGCCGTACGTGAGATCGATGCATAACCGGTGCCAGGCACCGGTATTCACGGCGAACGTCTGGCGGTGTGACGGGGATGTGCGTGAATAACCGGTGCCTGGCACCGGTTATTCACGCAGGCTCGAGCTCGGGGGCGTGGCGGCGCTCCCACTCCTCGGCGTCGGGGCTGAAGTAGACGAGGCGCGTCTTCTTCCATTCCTTCGTCGAGTAGAGCACCACCCGCTCGGTCAGGCCCGTCTCGGCCGCGATCGCATCGAGCACGTCCTCGCACTCCTTCTGGGTGCGGCCGTGTGTCATCGAGAAGAGGTTGTACGGCCAGTCCGGATAGGTGGGTCGCTGGTAGCAGTGCGACACGCCCCGGAACGACGCCATCAGCGAGCCGATCTCGTCCATCCGCTCCTCCGGCGCGTTCCAGACGCCCATGCCGTTGAACGTGAACCCCGCCGAGCGGTGGTAGAGCACGGCGGCGAACCGGCGCATCTGCCCGGTCGCCTGGAAGCGGGCCGCCGCGTCGAAGAGCTCGGGCACCGTGTAGCCGTGGCGCGCGGCCGGCCCGGCGAACGGCTCCTCCACCGCCCGCAGGTCGGTCTGGAGCGCCCGGATCGCGGCGATGTCGCGCTCGCCGATGTTCTCCGGCGGCGGGGCCGGCTGCGTCGGCGCGGGCCGCACCTTCTTGGCGGCCGGATCGCGCCCGCCCTTCATATCGAGGTCGACGCCGATCTTGAAGAAGCGCAGCGCCGGCAGCGGCCGGATCACGTCCACCTCGGCCAGCTCGCCCAGCAGCTCCACGGTGCGCTCGAGGCCGAGCTTCGACGTCGGCGGGACGCCGAGCGTGAACCAGATGTTGAACTCGTGCTCGCGGCGGTAGTTGTGCGTCACGCCGGGATGGCTCGAGATCACCTCCGCCGCCTCGTCCGCCCGCTCCGGCGGCGTCTTCGCGGCAACGAGCATCGACTTGTAGCCGAGCTTGCGGGTGTCGAAGATGGCGGAGACCTGCCGGATGATGCGCTCGCCCCGAAGCCGCTTCACGCGCTCGATCACGTCCTGCTCGGGCAGCCCGAGCCGCTCTCCCAGCGCCGCGTACGGCCGCTCGACGACCGGGAACTCATTCTGGACCAGGTCGCACAGCTGCGTGTCTGCGCCATCCATCTCCTGCGAAGGATACGCTCGCCCGGGTGCGCGCCGCCCCACTCATGCTCCCGCTCGCCCTGTTCGCCGCGGCGGCGGGCTGCGGCGGGGGCGACACCGCCGCCCAGCACCAGCGCTACCTGTGGACGCAGAGCTGCGCCGAGTGCCACGCGATCGAGCGGGGCGGGCTCTCGCCGGACGTGAACGCGAAGAACCTCTGGGGCACCCACCCGAGCTACGAGCAGGTGCGGCGTGCGGTGATCGACGGCCGACCCGGGATGCCGAAGGGCCTGCTCGGCGGCGACGACGTCGACGCCATCGCGGCCTACGTGACCGCGAGGACGAAGCGGTGAGCGCGGTGCTTCCCCCGGCACTCGACCCGCGCGCCGTGCGGGCGGTGGCGATGGACATGGACCGCACGATCCTGCCGTCGTCGCTCGAGCTCTCACCCGCCACCGTGGCCGCGGTCGCCGCCGTCCGCCGGGCCGGCATCGAGCCGATCATCGCCACCGGGCGCATGTTCGCGTCGGCGCGGCCCTACGCCCGCCAGCTGGGCATCACCGCACCCGTGATCTGCTACCAGGGCGCGCTCGTGGCCGACCCGGACACCGGGGAGTGGCTGCTGCACCGGCCGATCGACGTCCCCACCGCGCTGCAGGTGATCGCCGCGGTCCGCCGGGAAGGCTTCCACATGAACGTCTATGTGGACGACATGCTCTACGTGGAGAAGCCCACCGCGGAGGCGCGCACCTACGCCGAGCACGCGCGCCTCCAGATGCACGTCGTCGGCGACTTCGACACCTGGCTCACGCAACCGACGACGAAGATCGTGGTCGTCGGCGACCCGGAGCCGCTCGCCGGCCTGAACGCGCGCCTGCGCGACCGCTACGGCGACCGCCTGTTCATCGCCAAGTCGCTGCCGATCTTCCTCGAGGTCGCGAGCCCCGGCGTCTCCAAGGGGATGGCGCTGCGGTTCGTCTGCGAGCGGCTCGGCATCGACCCGCAGAGCACGGTCGCGTTCGGCGACGGCGCAAACGACCTCGAGCTGCTCTCGGCCGCCGGCCTGGGCGTCGCCGTGGTCGACGCCGATCCCGCCCTGCTCGAGATCGCCGACTGGACCGTGCCGGCGGTGGGCGAGGACGGGGTCGCGGGCTTCCTGAACCTGTTAGTAGACTCACGGGCCTGATGCTCGACCAGAAGCTGATCCGCTCCGATCCGGACGGGGTGCGGACGGCGCTCGAGCGTCGCGGCGCGGCCGCGGCGGCCGGCGTCGACCGGTTCGTCGCCCTCGACGGCGAGCGCCTGCGGCTGCTGCAGGAGGTCGAGACGGCCCGTGCGGAGCGAAACGCGGCCGCAAGGGGCATCGCCGAGGCCAAGGCCCGCGGCGAGGACGCCGCCGCCGAGATCGCGCGCCAGGCCGAGCTGAAGCAGAGCCAGGCCGAGGGCGAGGCGGCGCTGGCCGCCGTCGAGGCCCAGATCGGCGACATCATGCTGGTGCTCCCCAACCTGCCCCACCCGTCGGCGCCGATCGGCGACACCGAGGAGGACGCCGAGATCGTGCGCGTCCACGGCGCGCCGCCAGAGTTTGGGTTCGAGCCCCGCGACCACCTGGATCTGGCAGGGCCGGAGGGCCTGCGCCTGATCGACCCCGAGGCGGCCGGCCGCGTGTCCGGGAGCCGCTTCCACTACCTGCTCGGCGACCTGGTGCGGCTCGAGTTCGCGCTCATGCAGTGGGGGCTCCAAAAGCTCGGCGCGCGCGGCTTCACCCCGGTGATCCCGCCGGTGCTCGTGAAGCGCGAGGCGATGGTGGGCACCGGCTTCTTCCCCGACGCCGAGGCGCAGGTGTATGCGCTGGCGACGGACGATCTGTACCTGGTCGGAACGGCCGAGGTGCCGCTCGCATCCATGCACGGCGGCGACATCCTCGACGAGGCCGACCTGCCGCTCCACTATGTGGGCTTCTCGTCGTGCTTCCGGCGCGAGGCGGGCGCCGCCGGCAAGGACACGCGCGGCATCTTCCGCGTGCACCAGTTCGACAAGCTCGAGCTCTTCAGCTACTGCCATCCCGACCGCTCGTGGGAGGAGCAGGACGCGCTGCTCGCGATCGAGGAGGAGATCGCGCAGGAGCTCGGTTTCCACTACCGGGTCGTGAACGTCGCCGCGGGCGATCTGGGCGCGTCGGCGGCGCGCAAGTTCGACATCGAGGTGTGGCTGCCCGGCCAGGCCCGCTACCGCGAGCTGACCTCGTGCTCGAACTGCACCGACTACCAGGCCCGGCGCCTGAACACGCGCTTCCGGGCGGAGGGTGAGCGGCCCCGGTTCGTGCACATGCTGAACGGGACCGCCATCACCTCCAGCCGGACGCTGCTCGCGCTGATCGAGTACGGCCAGCGCGAGGACGGCTCGGTCGAGACGCCGGGCGTCCTGCATCCGTTCGGCGCGCCGGCCGTCATCGGCGCGCGCTGATCTACGCCGACGCGGGCTCGGCCAGGCGGCCGGCGGCGACCTCGTCCAGGAACTCGACCTGGAACGAGGCGAGATCGACGCCGGCGCCGCCCATCGCCTCCTTCAGCGCCGGATCGCCGAAGAAGGCGTGCGCCGCCTCCTGGCTCGCGAACGTGTGCACGACGATCACCATGTTCGGGTCGTCGCCCGATCGCAGCACCGCGTGGTCGAGCACGCCGCCGGCCCGCTGCATGTCGGCGACGCTGTCGTAGACGGCCTTCCAGGCGTCGAAGTCGGCGACGCGGTGGTGGACGATGGAAACTGCGCGCATGGATCCTCCTCGGGACCGGGGCGTCGATCATACGTCCACGGCATTGGCGTCGTCGATGTCGATTCGGTGACCGCCCGTTTGTCATAGAGCCGACCACCATCGAGGAGGACGACGATGAAGTACATGCTCCTGATCCACCAGGGCACCACCCCGCTTCCCGGGACGGACGCGTGGAACGGGCTCTCCCAGGAGGAGCAGCAGGGCGTCTACGCGGCGTACGGCGCGATCAACGGGACGGCCGGCGTCACCCCCGGCGAGCGGATGGGGTCGCCGGAGACCGCGACCACCGTGCGGGTGCAGGACGGGCAGACGCTGGTGACCGACGGGCCCTTCGCCGAGCTGAAGGAGGCGGTCGGCGGCTACTGCTTCTTCGAGGCCGACGACCTCGACGCGGCGATCGCCCTGGCAGCGAAGTTCCCGCCGGCGAGCATGGGCGGCGCCATCGAGATCCGCCCGCTGGCGGGCTAGCGGATGCCGCTCGAGGACGTGTTCCGGGAGCAGTGGGGACGCGTCCTGGCCGCCCTGATCGGCTTCCTCGGCGACTTCGACCTCGCCGAGGAAGCCGCGCAGGAGGCGTTTGCGATCGCCGCCGAGCGCTGGCCGCGCGACGGGATGCCGGCGTCGCCGGCGGCCTGGCTGGTGACGACGGCCAAGAACCGCGCGATCAACCGCATCAACCGCGACCGCACCCTGGCCCGCAAGACGCGGCTCATGGAGGCGCCGCCCGAGGCCGTGGAGGACGACGTGGACGAGACGACCGTTCCCGACGAGCGGCTGGAGCTCATCTTCACCTGCTGTCACCCAGCGCTCTCGACGGAGGCCCAGGTCGCGCTCACGCTGCGGACGCTGGGCGGGCTCACCACCGAGGAGATCGCCCACGCCTTCCTCGTGCCCGAACCGACCATGGCCCAGCGCCTGGTGCGCGCCAAGCGCAAGATCGCGGCGGCCGGGATCCCGTTCCGGGTGCCGCCCGACGACCTGCTGCCCGACCGGCTCGCGGCGGTCCTCGCCGTCGTCTACCTGATCTTCAACGCCGGCTACGGCGGCCGCGGCGACCTGGCGGCCGAGGCGATCCGGCTCGGCCGCGAGCTGGCGGAGCTGATGCCCGACGAGCCCGAGGTGCACGGCCTGCTGGCGCTCATGCTGCTCCACCACGCCCGCCGCGATGCCCGCTTCGACGGCGGCGAGCTCGTCCTGCTGCACGAGCAGGACAGCTCGCTGTGGGACGCCGGCGGCATCGCCGAAGGCAGTGCGCTGGTCGAGCGGGCGCTCGCCCAGCACGGCCGCGGCGCCTACGTCCTGCAGGCCGCGATCGCCTCGCTGCACGCGCAGGAGCCGCGCGACTGGACGCAGATCGCCGCCCTCTACGGCGAGCTCGCGCGGCTCACCCGATCGCCGGTGGTCGAGCTCGGCCGCGCGGTCGCCGTCGCCGAGGCGGACGGCCCCCAGGCGGGCCTCGAGATCGCCGACGGCACCGGCCTCGAGGGCTACCACTACCTGCACGCGACCCGCGCGGACCTGCTCGCCCGGCTGGGACGGACGGACGAGGCGCGCGCGGCGTACACGCGGGCACTCGAGCTCGTGCGCGACGCCGCCGAGCGGCGCCTGCTGGAACGGCGCCTCGCAGCGTTGCCGGACGGCTAGATGGTTGGTTCCGAGTTCACGTGATGTCCTGGGCGGGTGCGAACCGAGCAGCGCAAGGACGCAGGAAGCGTCCATACCGGTGCTGTACGGATGCGACCGAGGACGCCGCGATGCGACGGTTCGCAGCCGCAGCCCCACCAGCAGGACGCCCTGCGGCGAACCGTTCGTGCGTCCAGGCGCGCGTCGAATTCGGAATCAACCATCTAGTTCACCCGCTCGATCTCGTCGGCGAGGTCGCGCAGGGCGCGGGCGAACACCGCCGCCGCCCGGCGCACCTCGTTCAGCCGCGACCCGATCGGCACGTTGCGCATCCACGGAGTCTCGTCGCCCCACCGCTCGATGTGCTCGGAGAGCTCCAGGCACTGGTCGGCGACCGCGGTGAGCGTCGAGGGATCAAGGCTCGTCACGCTCATCTTCGCGCCGACTCTAAAGGCGCCCCAGCCCGCCGCCATCCCCCATTCGGGTCAGTTCCGGGGGGCGGGGAACCGGTATACTCGACGCGGGTCGGGTCCGGCCTCCCGAACGGGTCACGGGGAGGGCTGCAGGTGGGTGAGATCGAGCACGCAGGCGCGACGCACGAAGAGCTCCACGACGTGCCCGCGGAGATCCGCGAGGTGTCGTTTCCCTCGGCGATCCTGGGGTACAACCGCGTCGTCGTCGACGCCTACGTCGAGCGCGTGAGCCGGGTGATCGCGCACCTCGAGTCCGAGCGCTCGCCCCGGTCGGCCGTCCGCCACGCGCTCGAGCGCGTGGGCGAGCAGGTCGGCGGGATCCTGCAGCAGGCCCGCGACACGGCGGAGCGCATGACCGCGGCGGCCCGCGACGAGGCGGCCGACGTCACCGCCCGGGCGAAGGCCGAGGCGGCCGAGATGCTGGTCGCCGCCGGCGCCGCCGCCGACCGCGAGCGGGCCGAGGCCGAGGCGACCCTGGCGCGCGCCCGGGCCGCGGCGGAGTCCGTCATCGCCCAGGCCAAGGAGGAGCTGGCCGCGCTCGAGCGCCAGGCCGAGGAGCGGATGGCCGAGATCGCCGCGGACACCCAGGACGTCCTGCGCGATCGCGCCCGGCTGCTCGACGCCACCCGGGCGACGGCCGCGGCGCTCGACGCCCTGGCCGCGGACGCACTCGAGCGCCACCCGGTGCCCGACCCGCCCGCCCTGGAGCCGGCCACCGCCGTCGTGGCCGTCCAGCCCGGAGACGTGCAGGCGAAGCACACGCCGCGCCGCAGCGCGAGCGTCACCCGCCTGCCCGCCAAGCGCCGCGACGACGCGGCCGGCGACGGCGCCTGAGACAGCCGAGGTCGATCGGGGTGTGGGACAGCACGCTCGTGGGGCACGTCGCCGGGGCCGACCGCCGCACGACCGCACGGCTATCCTCGGGCCCCCGGCGGGGTGGCGGAGCGGTTGAACGCACCGGTCTTGAAAACCGGCATCGGGGGCAACCTCGATCGTGGGTTCGAATCCCACCCCCGCCGCTCACAACGAATCCCGCATGGATACGACAGAAACGCCGTCCCCCGCACCCCTGCCGGCGGAGTCCACACCCGTCCATACCCGTCCACACTCCCAGCACGGCGGGGACGCAACGGGGACGCACACCTTAGCACTAAGAGACAAAAGATACAAAGCAGTGCTTCATGAGAGCAAACACCCCACAACCCGACACGAGCCCGCACCCACACACGCCCCACGACCAAAACGACCAAAACGACCAAACCCCACACGTCGGGTACACGAAAATGCGGACACCCACCCGACGCTGCGCGACACTCCAGCGTATGAGCCGCATCAAGGCAGCATCCACCAACCCGCGCCCCTCACGGCGGGTGTTCGACCACGAAGCGGCGTTCCGGTACTGGCACAACGCGGATGGTCAGCGGCGCACCTACCGTGAGGTGGCGGAGGAGTTCGGCGTGTCGGAGCGTGGCGTGTTCCAGGCGGCGATGCGGGAGGATTGGCCGAGTCGTGCGTGGGGCATCGAGGAGGAGGCGCGGCGGCAGGCGGATCGGCGGGCGACGAAGACGATCGCGCAGCGGATCGAGGAGGACTTGCGGCTGATCGACGCGGGGAAGCTCGCGGTGGCGCGGCGGTTGCAGGCGGGGACGGTGGATGCCGATCTCGGCGACCTGGTCGCGTTGATCAAGACGGAGATGCTCCTGACGGGCGGTGCGAGTGAGCGGGTGGGTGTCGAGTCGGAGGCGCATCGCCGGTCGCTGGATGAGATCGAGCGCGAACTCGCCGACTTGCCGGTCGAGGTGGTGGATGCGCAGCTGGCGGCCGACCAGATCGTGGAGCGGCGGGTGCGCGAGCTCGACAAGGCGTCGGAGCCGGATGCGGCGGCGTCTGAGACGGCCGTGTCCGTGCCGATCGCGGCCGCGGAAGACGAGCCGGAGCCGAGCGTCGAGGATGAGCCGAGCCCGGCTGAGAACGGCACACGGCGCGTCCCGTATTCGCAGACGGAGGCGTACCGCCGATACGAGCAGCGCGTCCTATACGGGGGTGGCCGGTGAAGCTGCGCGCGCTCATCCTCGTCGCGAAGCACCGGGGCGGCGGTCACGCCAGGCCCGGCGAGTTGTACGAGGAGCACGACCTGCACGGCGTCGCCGCTGTCATGAACGGGCATGCCGAGCCGGTCGACGGCGATTCGGTGGAGGCCGCTCGTGCTCGCCTCGCCGCCGCGGATGTGCATCCGCGCGCGCCGCTCGGCGGTGGGGTGCGCGGGTCGATGCCGGCGCCGAACCCGTGGCGTGGTTGGCGTGGGTCGCGCGGGCCGCTCGAACAGGCCGCCGAAGGCGAGTAGCAACGGCTTGTTGACAAGGCCGCCCTGACACGGCCGGTCGGCTGTGTTAGGGTGTGGGTATGACGAAGGGCACCCGAGTCGTCGCGTACACGAGGGTCTCGACCGGCGACCAAGGCGAGAACGGGAACGGCCTCGCCGCGCAGCGCGACGCGATCCAAGACGAAGCCGATCGGCGCGGCTGGGTCATCGTCGCCACGTTGGAGGACGTCGCCAGCGGCGCGGCGATGCGGCGCCGTCCCGGCCTCGCAGCCGCCATCGACACCGTCGAGCGCGGCGATGCCGACGCACTCGTCGCCGCCAAGCTCGACCGGCTCAGCCGATCATCACTCGACTTCGCCCAGCTCGCCGACCGGGCGAAGCGCCGCGGCTGGCAGCTCGTCGTCCTCGACCTCGGCGTCGACATGACGACCCCCGTCGGCGAGATGATCGCCAGCGTCCTGTCGAACCTGGCGCAGTTCGAGCGGCGCCTGATCGCAGAGCGGACGAGGGATGCGCTCGCGGTGAAGCGCAGGCGTGGCGAACGTGTTGGACGTCCGGCCGGCGAACTCATCCCGGCTCCTGTGCGGGAGCGCATCGTCCAGCTTCGCGCCGACGGGATGAGCCGCCACGCGATCGCGAACCTCCTCACAGCGGAGGGCGTCCCGACAGCGGCGGGCGGCGAGCGGTGGTACCCGTCGACGATCAAGCGCGTCCTCGACGCCGCCGCCCGCTAGCTCACCCACCGGGACTACCCGGAGCCGGCATGTCCACAACGCGCCCCGCATCCACAGCGGAATGTGACCCGTCAGGGTGGCCGCCCACGGGGTCAGGTGCTACCACTTCCGGTGCACTGCGTGCTTCGTGTCGCGATGATCAGAGGAGTCTGTCGTGGGCAAAGTCAAGGAGTACCGTCGCGTCTGCAACCGCTGCCAGCGGGAGTGGTACCTGCCGAAGAAGCTCGCGGAGGAGCGGGCGCCTGGTGGGCTTGAGATGGCTGGCGCGAAGATGCGTAGCTCGGGGGCGAACATGTCGCTCGTCTCGTTCAAGCGGAGTGCGCGGCAGTTGAAGGTGATGCAACTGGAGGAGCGTGCGGCGCGGGTAGCGGAGAACTCGCGGTGCCCGGCGTGTGGCTCATCCAGCTTTGAGCAACAGAAGATGTGGTGAGCCGTTGGCGTATAAGTCTAGGCGCTCCACTGGGGGCTCAACCGTTGCGCCGGGGTATGAGCGCGTCGATCACGGCGAGGACTGCGTCTGCCGGGTCGTCTTGGGCCGCCAAGTCGATGAGCGAACCGTCCTCCGCGTATACCTGTGTGATCCAGGCGCCGCCTGGCGTTCTTGTATGCGTGACGGTGTAGGTGTGGTCGGCGATGGTAACGGCGTCGGGCGGTCGCGTGGCCGAGATGCTGATGACGCCAGCATCTTCCCAGGAGAGTGGGTGTTCGTCGATGCTGACGGCGTAGGAGCGGGATTTGCTCCCGCATGAGGGACATGTCCGTCGCTCGTCGAACGGGATGTTCGGCGATTCATCGAGCGCTAGCCCGCAGCTTCGGCATCTAACGGAGGTCATGTGCCGTACGGTACAGACTTCGGAGCAGTCTGGGCGGTGGGGGCTCACACCCCGCTACGCCATCGCGAACCTCCTCACCACAGAGGCGTCCCGATCGCGGCCGGCGGCAAGCGGTGGTACCCATCCACCGTGAAGCGCGTCCTGGATTCGAGCAGCGGAGGTTAGGCGCCGGGGCGTATGCTCCACACGTCGTGATCGTCCTCGTCCGGAGGGCGCCGATAGGGGGAGCGATGGCGGGCAAGGCCGGATTACTGTTGGTCGGAGTCGCGGTCACAGCGGCGGCGTGTGGGGGCGGAACGCCGCGCAGCGAGCCGGACGTCACGTCGTCTCAGGCGTCGTCTCAGGCGCAGGCGTCGTCTCAGGCGTCCTGGAAGGATGATCCGCGTTGCTCGCTCACGAGCCTGCTTACGACGGAGATCGCGTGGATGGATAGCCACGTGATCCCGGACAACGCTCGCAATGAGTCGAGCGCGCATGTTCTGGCCGCGGTTCGGAGGGCTAAGAGGGCGGGCGGGTCGTGCGACGCGGTCCGCGAGCGACTCCTCGCCGAACTGCTGAAGTGAAGGTCCTGTCTCCGCGGCTACTCGACGCGGACGCCGCGCTTGGCGAGGCTATGCGTCTGGTCGCGGAGCCACCGCCGCGTACACCGACCACACCGGTAGAAGGATGCGCGCTTGCGCGTGCACGTGCCGCGCGCGCCGTCCGGGTATGAGCGTCCACACTTGCCGCATGTGTGCATCGCTCGCCTCTCGTTCATAGCTGGCGTATGCTCGGGTTGCGACGGTTGGTCGCGTCGGTGATCCCGTAGACGCATGCGTCGACTGCGTCGTCGTGCTGGCCGGCGGGGAACTGTTCGAGCTGCTCCTCGAATGGCGAGTCGCGGAGGTGCTCGTCATGCCAGACGCTGCCTTGCTCGTAGAGAAGCGCGACGGGCTCGGCCCTTAGGATCTTGTCGCGGTTCGGAGTGACCGAGCGCACCGGGATTCCGCGATCACGTAGGGCCTGAGCCAACCACTCCTGCGATTGGACGGATTCCGCGATCGTCACCGGCGAGTAGCGGCGCCATCGGGCGTGTTCGGCGGCGACGCGTTCGGCGATCTCGCGGCCTGTCCACCGGCCGAGGATGACGTCGAGGACGTGATGCTCCTGCGAGCGGCCTAACTGTGCGGTGATGGCGATCGCGGTCTGGTCGTTGGTGCGTTTCAGGCCGACGGCGGGGTCCACCGCGATCCGTATCCGCGCCCGCGTCTCGCCGTCGCCTTCCAGGAGGCGGCTGCGCATCCGGTCGTACCTGTAGCGTGACCGGGGGAACAGCTGCGTGTCTTCCGAGACGGGGGTGAGGAGGATCTCTCGGCTCCACGCGGGCGCGCCGATGCGTTGCCGGAGCTCGCGGAGCCGTTCGGGCGGCCAGAGCGCCGGCCAGACGCTCGAGGAGAGGTCGCTCGGGTCGCGGAGGAGCGGGTAGCGGCGGGCCGTCCACCCTTCACGCTTCGAGAGGCGGCTCGTGAGGTCGTCTGAGTGGATCGGCGTTCCCAGGACGATGACGTCGGCGGTCGGGCCGAGGGCGGGGAGGAGCGCGCCGGAGAACCATGCGTCGAGGCGGTCGCGCTGCTCGCGCGTGTTCGTGTTCGCTTCGCCGCAGACGTCGTCGACGATCGCGAGGTCGGGACGGTCTTGGCCGTGACGCCGGCCGCGCAGTTTCTGGCCGGCTCCGATCGCTTCAAGGCGAGCGCCGTTCGCGAAGACGATGGCGGTGTCGGTGTCCGAGACGGGGCGGCGGCGAGAGTCGTAGGCGCGTTGCAGGCCGGGGAACGCTTGGAGGAGCGCCTGGTTGCCGTCAAGTTCGGCGATCACCGACGCCATGAGGAGCCGCGACTGGCTCGATGATTCGCTGACGATCCATGCGTACCGTTTCCATTCGCGGGCGAGGGCGGCGAGGACGACGGCGAGCGTGCCGATCGTGCTCTTGGCGCTGCCGCGGCTCGCCTCTACCGCGAGCGCCATCCCCGACCCGAGACCGCTGTACACCTCGTGCATGAAGCTGGGGTGCCAGTCGGCGCCGGCGATCGGATATCCGGTCAGCGGAGACTTGCAGTAGTGGGGAAGCATCGCTGCCATCCAGGCGGGCCCGAAGCGCGGGTCGGACGGGTCACCGTCGACGGCGATGACGTAATCCCGTTCGCGGATGAGCGCGAGCCGGCGGACGCGATCCGCGGCCGAGACCGGCCGGTTCTCAGGGTATGATCTAGAGGCATCGAACATACGTTCGGTGATGGATTCTACGCGGAGGTTCGGGTGGCGACCGTTGCGGAGTTGATCGTGAAGATCGGCGCGGAGACGACGGGCCTCCAGCGCGGCCTGAAGCAGGCCGAGTCCGAGATGAAGGGCTTCCAGCGGATCGGCCGCTCGATGCAGACGGTCGGCGCGAGCATGTCGAAGTTCGTGACGCTGCCGACGCTCCTCGCCGCCGGCGCCGGCTTGAAGCTCGGCGTCGACTTCCAGAGCGCGATGGAGCAGATCCACACGCAGGCGGGAGCCTCGCAGAAGGAGGTCGACAACCTCAGCGTGTCGGTGCTGAACCTCGCGAAGCGGTGCCGCAAGGGCCCGGCGAACTCGCGAAAGGCTTGTTCCACTTGGAGTCGGTGGGGATGCACGGCGCGAAGGCGATGAACGCGCTGAAGGTGGCGGCGCTCGGCGCGGCGACCGGACAGTCAGACCTGGAGGACACGACGAACGCGCTCGCCGCGGCGTGGAAGTCGGGCATCCGCGGCGCCGGGAACATGCGGCACGCGATGGCGATCCTGAACGCGACGGCCGGCGCCGGCAACATGCGGATGGCAGACCTCGCGAAGTCGTTCTCATCCGGCCTGCTCCCCGCGGCGAAGTCGGCGAACGTGTCGCTGTCTCAGTTGGGCGGCGCGATGGCGCTGCTCGCCGACGAGGGCACGAAGCCGCAGCAGGCGGCGACCAGGCTCCGCATGTCGTTGTCGCTGCTCGCCGCCCCGTCGAAGACGGCGGCGAAGGTGCTCCACCACATCGGCTTGAGCGGGACGAAGCTGGCGACGGCGATGCAGGGGCCGGGCGGGCTGATCGCGGGCCTCGCGGTGCTGAAGCATCACCTGGAGAGTTTGACGCGCGTCCAGAAGATGCAGGTACTCAGCCACGCGTTCGGTGGTGGCCGGTCGGGCGGCACGATCCTCGCGCTCGTCGACGGCCTCGACAAGCTCCGCCAGAAGTACCAGCAGGTGAGCAAGTCGGCGAGCCATTTCAACCAGGACGTCGCGGCGACGCAGGAGACGGCGGCGTACAAGCTGAAGTCGGCATGGTCATCGGTGCAGGTCGCGCTGATCAAGTTCGGCGCGGCGATCGCGCCGACCGTCGAACGCATCGCCGGCTGGCTCGCGCGCCTCGCGGACAGATTCTCGAAGCTCCCCGCGAGCGCGCAGACGCTCGTCACGGTCGGCGCGCTCGGAGTCGCCGCACTCGGGCCGATCGTCTGGGTCGGCGGCAACCTCGTCCGGGTGCTCACCGCCATGCGGATCGCGTACACGGCGCTCGCGGGCGTGTTCGCAGCGAAGACGGCGGCGGTGAACGCGGCCGGCGTCGCGATGCAGGACTTCAGGACGGCGGAGGAGGGCGCGCTCACCGCGACGCTCGGCCTCGGCCCCGCGATCGTCGCGCTCGGCGCCGTCGCGATCGCCGGCTTCGTCGTCGCCGCGACGATCGGCGCGTCGAAGACAGACGTCCTGGCGGGCGCGTTCAACCAGGCGAAGGGCGCCGTCGACGGCCTCGCCGGCGCGATCCACCACGCGACGGCGGCGCAGCAGGCCGCGACGGCGGCGGATCACCAGCGCACCGCCGCTCAGATCGCGGTGAAGGTCGCTCAGAAGAACGTGAACCGGCTCACCCGGCAGAGCAAGAGGGGCACCCTCGAATACAAGCAGGCCGTCAACGAGGTGAACCTCGCGCAGGACAATCTCCGCACCGCGTCGGCGTCGGCGGCGCTCGCGCAGCAGAAGCAGGCGGCAGAGCAGAAGCGTGCGCGGCGGGTGATGCAGGGCGCGAAGTCGGCGATGGACAAGCTGACCGCCGCGGCGCACCATCACATCACCGCTACGCAACAGGACTCGGCGCGGCTCCTGCGCGGGCGGGATCTCATCAAGAACCGCGGCGACGCGGCGACGACCGCGAGCGGCATCGTGAGGAACTATGCGCGGAAGATGGACGGGCTCAGCGCCTCATACGACCAGGCGGCGGGGCGGCTGCGGAAGTCGAACCCGATCCTCTCGCAGAACATGAAGCACCTGTCCATCGTCGCGCAGACGGCGGCGGAGGTAGCGCGAACATCAACCGCATCCCGACGTACAAGCAGATCCACATCGCGATGATCGTGAACACGGAGGGCGCGAACGCCGTCGTCGGGAACCCCCTCGGCCACGGCTACGCGGGGAACCCGCACGCGCACGGGAGGAAGCCGCACAGGGCGATCGGCGGGTCGGTCGTCGGCGGCCGCGCGTATTGAGTCGGCGAGCGCGGACCGGAACTGTTCACGCCCCGGTCGAGCGGAAACACGTCCCCGACGCGAAAACGGGCGGCGCGGTGACGGTCAACGTGAACGTGAAGCTGATGGGCGGCATCGGCGACCGGGTGACGGCTCAGCGCATCGCCCGAGAACTCCAGCCGCACCTCGCCCGCATCGTCACGATCGGATGACGCATCCCGTCGAGCGCATCCTCGCGGAGAAGCGCGGCCGCTGTCCTCGCTGCCTCGCCGAGGTGCAAGACGTCGACGTCGCCAGCCGCCGCGTCCGTGTGATGGAACACGCCGCCGACTGTCCGGTCGCCGACGAGTGGGGATCGGACGAGCCGCTCCGCGCGGCTCGCCGCGGCCATGTTGCGCACTGCCGCGCGCCAGTCTGAGGGCCGCCCCCGGCTCGGCGGAGACAGCCCTCAGCGGGGGGCCCCGCTAGTTGCAGACCCAGCCTCCGCCGCCGTTCGTGGGGCAGCCGGCGTTCGGGTCGTTGTACGTGATCGCCCAGCCCACCAAGCCGATGGCGATGGTGATGATGATGAACAGGATGACCTGCTTCATTGGTGCGGCTCCTCTCAGCGCGGCTTCGCTGCCCGCCACGCGGCGCGGTCGTCCCACCGAGACCATGCCGCGAAGTAGCGGTCGGCGCAGCGCTGCCGCCACGTGTCCGGCGAGACGCTAACCCCGCCGTACGTGATCGCGGTCGCGTCCCATCGCTCTCCGACGACGTGCGCGGCGGCGCGGAGCGGGCGGACGCGCAGCGCGAGTGCGAACAGGCGTGTCGCGATGGTGGGGCGCGCGCGTACCGGTTCCGCGACGATCCCGCCGGCGGCGTTGATGGTGGGCTCGGACATGGGTATCGTCCTCTCTGTCGAGCCGGCTGCCGCCCTCTTCCTGAGATGTGTGGCGGCCGGCTTGCCTAGCCCTGGCCGTGCCGACCGGGGCTGCGCGTACCCGTGACGCGCCAGAGCATCGTACCACGATGCTTCGACCTGGCGCAAGCCGTTTTGGCTCAACCATGCGGGTTGGACGCGCGTACGCGAGGCGTGGTGAATCGTCTTCGGCGGGTGTACGCGCACGCGGGTACCGAAATATGCATCGACCCCGTGTAGCGCGCGCGACACTGGATCGCATGCGCGCAACCATCACCCCAAGTCGCGCGGCCGTCGAGCTACAGCGCCTCGGCCTCGACCAGGCCGCCGTCGCACGCCAGGCCGGCTGCTCGCGCGCGTACGTCGGCCTGCAACTCGCCGGCGAGCGTCGGCTCACCGCTGATCTGCTCGCCGCGCTCGACCGCCTCGCCGGCCCGGCCGGCGCGCAGCGCGTCGTCCGCTCCATCCCCACCTCGACCCAGGAGACATGATGCCTACGCTCCGCAAGAAGACACCTTCCGCGAACCTACGCGACTACGGCCAGCTCGGCCCCGTCGTCGAGGCGCTCGACCGAGCCGCCCGCGACGTCGCGCAGGCCGAAGCCGCAGAGACGGACGCGATCGTCGCCCACAGGCAGCCGTCGAGAGCCTGTCGCTCAACAGGGCGATGGCGGCGACTGGCGACATGCCAGCCAGCGCCGTCGCCAAGGCGGAAGCTGACGTGACGAAGGCGGCGACGACACGCGACGAGGCTGTCGCCCGAGCCGACGTCGCCCGGGAGACGCTGGCGGCGCTCGAGAATCGGCATGGCGTCGCCCTCGCCGACGCGAGGGCGAGCGCGGCGGAGCATTACCGCCGGGAGGTGACGTCGGCTCGGCAGCGGCTCGTCGACGCCCTCCTCGCCGCCGCCGACGCCAATGACCAACTGCGTGGCGTTCTCGACCGCGCTGACCTGCTCGGCGTCCGCGGGCTGCCAGGGGGCAGGGGCTGAGCGATGCCCTGGCCCGAGCTGGAGCGGCCGGCGCCCCCCGGCAACGGGCCGCGGATCATCGGCAGCAGTCCTCTCGTCGAATGGATGAGGCAAGCCGCAAGGACGGGTGCAATGTCCCCGAGACGTTCTCCGCGGCGCCGCGTGACGCGGGTCGCCGGCTCGTCCGCCAGTCGGAGCTCCGCTCATGAGCGCCGAGATGACAACGGTTGTGATGCTCCGTTCGATCGTCCGCCCCGGCGAGCGCGGCGGAACGGCGCTCAACATCGGCGAGGTGCACGAGGTCGACTCGGCGCTCGCCGCGCGCTGGATCGAGATGGGCGTCGCAGCGGCGGCGCAGGAGGCATAGGACGGATGGGCATCCTGCGGCGCAAGTCCTACATGGATCAAATCGCCGAAGATCGCGAAGCTGTCGCGGTCGCCTTCGCCGTCGCTGTCCTGGCGGCCGCCGAGGTGTACGAGCTTCGGGCGCGCGGCGAGGCCGCCCATGCCGAGCGCCTCGCCGGCGTGGTCGCCGACCTGCTCGCCGACGTGCAGCGCGAAGCCGACCAGCTCGGGATGCTGTGATGGACGAGGCCGTGTGGATCAGTCGCGCGCGCGCCCTCGCCGATCGGGCGGGTGACGCACAGCTCCTCGCCGCCGCCGTCGAAGCAGATCGACGAGAACTCTCCGCGTGTCTCGATGATCTCGTCTCTCACGCGCGCGCGCAGGCGTTCGCGGTCGAGGACGTCGAGGAGCTGGCTGACCTCGTCGGGCGACTGGAGGCGGCGCAGCGCGCTCTCCATGAGCCCTCGCCCAGCCGCCCCGCAGAAGGTGGTGGCGCCGATGAGGAAGTTCGCGCGGTGGATCCCGCCCGGAGAGGTTGACGCGGAGACGCGTCGCCGCGCCGTCGACGCCTTCCGCGCCTGCGTCGTCGACCTCGGCTTGCGGCAGGCGCCCGTCCTCGTGTGGGTTGAAGTCGTCGAGGTGGACCGCCGCGCGTGAACGGTGAGCGCAGGTTCACCTATGTCCACGCCGCTTCGTGGTTCGGTGCGCAAGCCCACAAGCCTGGCGAGCATGGTGGCATCTTCATCGACGCGAGCCAGGGAGCGGCCGAGGCGGCGTAGACCGTCGCCCATGAGCTCGTCCACGCTGCGCAGGGCGAGCGGGGCGCCGCGCGCAAAGGCGCGGCGGCTGAGCGTGAGTGCCGCGGCTACGAGCTCCGCTTGGACGACGTGCTGCGCCTCGTCGATGCTCCGGCGGCTGCGCGCGTCGTCGTCGTCTAGTGGTCGCCGTACCCGCTCCTCTACGCCTTGGAGGGTTACACCGCCGCCGTCGAGCGGTTCGCACGGTCGCGAGGTGCGGCGTGCACGCCCGTGTACGCGCCGCTCGCGGCTGTCCCGGAGCGCGCGACGCATCGCCTTCGCGGCCCGATACGGGCGTGAGATGGCTCTTTGCGCGATATGCGAAACCAAGTCCTTACCGCCTCTACCGTGACCAGAACAGAAAAGGAGAGTTGTGGTGATCGAAGTTCCGTACATCTCAGACCACGTCGCAACGTAGCGCTCGGCGTAGATCCTCGGTGTCACATCCGTACTGGTGCGTCAGTTCGCCCTAGACTCGCTGCTGCCCTACACGGTAGTGCAGCTGCCTGTAGCGCCACATGCGACGCGCCTGTTCCTTGTCGCCGACCTGTAGCGGCGCCGCGCCTAGCGGACAGCCTCTTGACCTAACCCCTGAGATGCCTACGCCCTCGTTGTCTGCCCGGGCGACGGCGAGAACGGAAAGGAACAGCGACATGGAAACGTAGCAGCACATCCGGCGAGACCCCACGAAAAGCCCAATCGGCGTGAGGGCAGATTCGCTCCCGCCGGCCGGCTCGCCCGCATCGAGATCGACGAGCGCGGCTTCGCCCGGCGGCTCCGAGTGCACCGCTGCAACACGGGATGCGCCATGCACACAAGTGAATGGACGGACGCCCCGATCGCCGAGCCGTACAGCGCGGCGCAGCTGTGCGTCGCCCGACGGCTTCAGCGGGACGGTGCCGTCGGCTGGCTCGTCCTCGCCGCGCTCTACCCGGCCATCCCCATGTAGGTGGCAGCATGAGCGGCCGCGTGGATGCTCGCGGCCGGCCGCTGCCCGACGGTGGCCGGCGCCGATCGGAGAAGACGCCTACCACGGCATCACCGGCGAGATCGTGCGCATGATCGTAGCCGCACACCTAGTCTGACCCCGCGGCGGTGTTGATCCAGTTCCTCGTCGCAGCGGGGAACCTCGTCGGCCGCAGCGCCCACATGATGGTCGGTGCGACGACGCACTACCCGAACCTGTACGCGGGACTCGTCGGCCAGTCGTCGAAGGCTCGGAAGCGGTCGGGGTGGCGGATGGTGCGCGACCCGCTCCATGCCGTCGCGCCCGTTTGGTGCGACGACCAGATCCGGACTGGCCTCTCGTCGGGTGAGGGCGCGCTGTGGGCGGTCAGGGATCGGACGTCAGAGGATGATGAAGGCGTCGACGACAAGCGGATGCTGGTCGTCGAGGAGGAACTCGCGCAGGTGTTGAAGGTGGCGGCGCGGCCTGACAATACGCTCACGACGCGGCTGCGTAGCCTCTACGACGATGGGCGTGGCCAGGTGCTGACGCGCGGCCAGCCGCTGAAGGCGACCGGCGTCCACCTGTCGATCATCGGTCACGTCACGCTCGACGAGTTGCGGACACTGCTCGCGTCGGTCGACGTCGTGAACGGATTCGCGAATCGCTTCCTGTGGGCGGTGGTGAGCCGGTCGAAGTTCCTTCCGGACGGCGGCCAGTGCATGACGTCGACCAAGGCCCGACCGTGCGCGAACTCCGACGGGTGATCGAGGCGACGCGGACGATGCGCCGGGTTGACCGCGACATGGAAGCGACCGAGCGGTGGCGCGACGTCTACGAGGATTTGAGCGATGACCATCCTGGCGCGTGGGGCAGCGTCACGGCACGAGCCGAGGCGCACGTGCTGCGACTCTCGTTGCTCTACGCGCTCCTCGATGCATCTCCGACTGTGCGACTCTCACATCTGGAGGCGGCGCTCGCGGTGTGGCGTTACTGCTCCGACTCGGCGCGGTTCATCTTCGGGACGCGATGCGGAACCCTGTCGCGAACGGGATCCTGCAACTTTTGGAGGGCACGGGCGATCGGGGCGTCTCTCGGACGGAGATCCGCGACCGGTTCCACCGCAACGCGCCGGCGTGGCAGATCGACGCCGCGCTCGACGAGCTCCGGTCGGCTGGCCGGATCGAGCGGGTACCTGTCGCAGTATCTGCGGGACGCCGCCGGAGCGGTGGCGCCTGACTTCCGTCGTTTCGGTCGTTTCGGTCGTAGAGGCTGCGTGAAGGCTCGCCGACCAGTCCCTCGGCTCGCGCTCTCGCCAGAAGAGGCGGCGGAAGCACTCGGGATGAGCCGAGCACACTTCTATGAGCACGTCTACCCCGACCTGCGCGTCGTCAGGTGTGGGCAGCGGCGACTCGTCCCCATCCGCGAGCTCGACGCGTGGCTCGACCGTGAGGCGATGCGGACGCTCGGCGCTGAAGTGGCGTAGAGTGGCCGCCATGCCGACCGGGATCCGCCGCCGTCATCGTCGCGGCTGTCCCGAGGCCGACTCGCCCAATCCGCGGTGTCGATGCTCGTGGGAAGCGAGCGTCTGGTCTGGGCACAGCCCGCGGCTCCGCCGGACGTTCCGGACGCTCGCCGAAGCGCGGTCGTGCGCGCCGACGCGGATCGCCAGCTGCGCCGTGGACTCGTCACTCCGGGCGCATCGCCGAAGCTCCGAGACGCCGCCACAGCGCTTATCGACGGGATGCGCGACTCGTCTATCCGTAACCGCAGCGGCCACCGCTACAAGCCGTCGGTGATCCGCAGCTATGACGACGCGCTCCGCGCCCACGTGCTCGACCATCTCGGCGCGCTCCGCCTCGGCGACATCAAGCGGCGCGACTCCAAGCGCTCGCCGATCGCCTCGCCGGTCAGGGAAAAGCGCGAGCACCGTCCGTAACGCGCTCATGCCGCTGCGAGTCGTCTATCGCCGAGCCGTCCGCGACGGCATCGTCGCAGCAAGCCCGTGCGTCGCCATCGACCTTCCCGCGCGCGATCAGGAGCAGCGAGAACCGCCGACGCGGGAAGCCGCCGAGCGGCTCGTCGCGAGCCTCGCCGGGACGAAGCGCGCTCTTTGGGCGACCGCCCTCTACGCCGGCCTGCGCAAGGGCGAACTCCGCAGCCTCGAATGGCGGCACGTCGACTTCACCAAGAGCGTGATCCGCGTCGAGCAGAGCATGGACGCGCGCGGCGAGACGATTCTTCCCAAGAGCCGCGCCTGGCGGCCACCGTCCCGATGCCGCGCAAGCTCCGCCAGATCCTCCGCGAACATCACATCGGCAACCGCTCGAGCCGCTACGTCTTCGGCACCGGAGAGCGTCCCCACCCGAACCACATCGCCAGCGAAACAGCATCGGCCTGCACGACTGCCGCCACGCCTACGCCAGCTACGCAATCGCAGCCGGGTGCAACCTCAAGACGCTGTCCACCTACATGGCCACTCGTCGATCACCATCACAGCCGACCGTACGGCCACCTCTTCCCCGGCAGCGAAGCCGAAGCCGCGCGCCTCCTCGACCGCTACCTCGACGGCGGGGACGCACACGGGGACGCACACCGCGACGGAACCGCATAACCATGCGCCTCAGAGCGCCCTAACACCGGTCTTGAAAACCGGCATCGGGGGCTAACCTCGATCGTGGGTTCGAATCCCACCCCCGCCGCTCGCTCGCTCAGGGCAGGTCGCGCTCCCAGCGGGCGATCTCGAACGGGAGCTCGGGGCGGCCCCCGACCGCGAGGATCGCCGTGCCGTCGGCCGTCGCCCTGGCGCTGCGGATCAGCGCCGGTTCGCGCACGAAGACGAGCGTGCCGGCGGGGGCGTCGAGGTCGACCCCGTCCACCGTGAAGACCGCATGCCCGCTCATGACCGCAAACAGCTCCTGGTGGCCGTTCGTGCGGTTCGCGTCGTCGTCGCGCTCGTGGTGCGGCTCCACCATCTCGTCGCCCGCGTCGCCCGTGATGCCGTTCACGCCGAACGCGCGGATGTCGAAGTGCCGGCGAACGAGATGGAAGTCGCCGTCGGTGGCGTCCAGGTGGTCCGGGTCGACGTCGGTCGCGACCGCGATGTCGGCGAGGCTCACCGCACCGAAGGGCGCTGTGCGGGGATCGGTCATGACGCGCGCAACCTGTCAGGTGGCTCCCGGGAAGTCAACCCGTCCCCTACCAGGCGCTGCCGAGCGTGACCGACACGGTCTCGCCGCTCACGCCCGAGGAGGCGTTCGAGCACAACCAGCAGATGGTCTCGGCGACCTCCTCCGCGGTCGGGATGCGCCCCGCCGCGTAGGAGCGCTCCCGCTCGCGCCAGACGGCGTCGACGCTCGTCCCGCGCGCGGCGGCGGTTGCGGCGGCCGACCGCTCCGACATCTCCGTCCGCACCCACCCCGGCAGGACGGCGTTGCAGGTGACGCCGTGCGGGACGAGGTCGAGCGCCGCCGCCTTGACGAGGCCGTTCACGCCGTGCTTGGACGCGCAGTACGCCGGCATGCCCGCGTCGCCCACGATCCCGGCCGTCGAGCCCACGACGACGATCCGGCCCCAGCCCGCGGCAACCATGTCGGCCGCGGCCATGCGGATCAGGTGGTAGGGGGCGTCCAGGTTGAGCCGCATCGTCTCGTCCCACACGCGCGGATCCTCCTGCCAGACGGCCGTCTCGCGAGCCGAGCCGATTCCGGCCGCGACGACGAGGATCGCGAGCGGCCCGAGCTCGGCCCGAGTCCGCTCGACCGCCTCCCGGCAGCCGTCCTCGGAGGCAAGCGAGACGCTGTGCACGGCGACGCCGCCCTCGTCCGCCACCTCGCGCAGCCTGTCCCCGCGCCGGGCCACGGCCATCACGCGGGCGCCGCGCCGTGCCATCGCGAGCGCGGTTGCGCGCCCGATCCCGCTGCTCGCACCCGCCACCAGCGTCACCCGATCGTGCATGTGATCCCCCCTCCGGCGTCCTCGCCGGCCCTGCATCGTCGCATCTCGGGCACCTCCGCGCCTAAAGCCCAGCCCTCGGCAGCCGACAATCCGGGTGAGACGGAGGTCCCACCTTCGGATGACACCCTATTGGAGGACGAACGCGATGTTCGACGTCGACGACATACGTGGTGCAAGCTTCGCGCTGGTCGCCGAAGGGTTCAGCCCGCAGGAGGTCGACACGCGCCTGGAGGAGCTCTGCACCGCGGTCGAGTCGGACCCCGCGCACCTCGACGAGGCCATCGCGGCCCTCGAGCGGGAGTTTGCGTTCAGCTCGCCGGGCTACGACCCGAACGAGGTGCGCGCCTACGTCGCGAAGCTGATCGCGGTCACCCAGAACCACACCCGCGCCGACGCGCCCGCCCCCGCCGCCGCGCCCGAGCCGCAGGAGGCGCCCGTGGCCGAGGCAGCCGTCGAGCCGCCCGTCGTCGAGGAGTCCGTCGCTCCCGAGCCGGAGCCGGAGCCCGTCGCCGTCGACTCGACCCCCGTGGTCGTGAGCCAGGATCTGTCCGTGCTCGGCGAGGCCATCCAGCGCGCCCGGCGCACCGTCGCCGGCCTGGAGGCGTTCGTCGACGCCGACCTCGCGGCGATGAAGACGGCGTGCGAGGAGCAGTGGACGGCCTGCCAGGCCGAGTGCGACCGCGCGCTGGCCGAAGCCCAGACGCGCGCCGACAAGGTGCTCGCAGCCGCCGAGGCAGACGCCAAGCGGCTGACCAAGCGGGCGGAGCGCGAGAACGACGAGCGCCGGCGCCGGCTCGACGCCGAGCTCGAGACGCTGCGCACCGAGGCGGCCCGCCAGGTCGAGGAGGAGCGCGGGTTCGCCGAGGCGGCGATGAGCCAGCTGCGTGCCGAGGCGGCCCAGGATCGCGCCGACGCGCGGGCGGCGATGGACCGCGCGCTCGAGATGCAGGCGTCGATCGCGGCTTCGCTCGAGAAGGCTCGCGCGGAGCTGATGCCCCCGCGCGCCGCGTAGGCGGGCCGGGGCGGCGGGGCCATGGCGACGAACCCCAATCTCGAGATGGCGTGCGCCGTCCTGCCGGAGTTTCCCGTCGACATCGAGACCTACAAGCAGAGCGGCGCCGCGCTGACGCTGCGTATCTCGGGCGCGGAGCACGACCGGCTGCAGGCCTACACCGCGTGGGGCGAGGCCCGCGAGGACATGGAGCTGCTGATCCCGATCCGCCATCCCGATCGCGGCGGGTACGACATCACCTGCCGCGTCGACGCCGTCTACTTCGAGGGCGGCACTCTCGGCCGCGTCGACCTCGAGATCTCGGCCGTCACGCGGCGCAAGCCCTACCGTGCCGCCGCCCGCGCGGTGGCGTCGGCGCTGGCGTCCGTCCGCGTCGTGGCCGGCCGTCACGTGGCCGCGCGGAGCGAGTTCGACGTCCGCCTCGTCGACGTGTCGGCGGGCGGCGTCGCCTTCCAGACCGAGCGCAAGCTGAGCCGTGGCGACATCATCTCGCTGGCGGCGCAGGTACCCGAAACGACCGTCTTCATCACCGCCCGCGTGGTGAACGTCGACCGGTCTGCCTACGGCCGCTCCCGGATCGGCTGCGAGCTGCTCGAGGCGACGCCCGAGCAGCGGCGGCGCCTGGCGGAGTACGTGGCGACCCGGGCCGATGCCGGGGCGGTCGACGGCGCACCGCCGGCCGAGCAGCGGCGCGCGTCGTAGCGGCCCAACGCGGCGTCGGGCGAGCCGTGCGTGACACGATGCGGCGGTGCCCCGCTCGGGCCAGCCTGACACCGTCGTCGTGATCGGCCTGGGCGTCGTCGGCCTCTCGACGGCGCTCGCGCTCGCGCGCCGCGGCGCCCGCGTCGTCGGCGTCGACCGCTTCGGCAGCGGCCATCCGATGACGTCGTCCACCGGCATCAGCCGCTCGATCCGGATCGCCTACGCGGTGCCCGAGTACGCCGCGCTGGCGGCGGGCGCCGACCTGCGCGCTCCCGTCCGCGCCCGCTCGATCGATCCCGCGCCGCACGGCGTGCGCGTCGGCACCGAGGCCGGGTCGATCGACGCCGACCGCGCCGTGGTGGCCGCCGGACCCTGGACGGCGGAGCTGGTCGCGCCGCTCGGACTGCGCCTGCCGCTCTCGCCCGCCCAGATGATTGATTCCACGCCCCGTACGTCCTGGGCGGCTGCGAACCGAGCAGCGCAAGGACGCAGGGAGCGTTCATACCGGGCTGTATGGGCGCGACCGAGGACACAGCGATGCGACGGTTCGCAGCCGCAGCCCCGCCGGCGCCCCATACCCGCACCAGCAGCCTGACGTCCAGGCGCGCGGGAGCGTGGAATCAATCATCTAGGGACAGGTGACCTACTTCGACGCGCCCGAGCTCGTCGCCGCGCCGGCGCTGGCCGAGTGGGGCGAGGGCGGCGCGGCCGGCGTGTACGGACATCCCGTACCCGGAGTCGGCTACAAGCTCGGCTTCGACGCCGCCGGCGACGACGCCTGGAACCCGGACGGCGCCACGTCTCCCGACGCTGCCGAGCAGCACCGCCTCGAGGAATGGGTGGCGCGGCGGATGCCCGCGCTCACCGGCCGCGCGCTGCGCAGCGACCGCCACCCGTGGACGATGACGCCCGACGCCGACTTCGCGATCGGCGCGCTCGGGCCGGTGACGGTCGCGGCCGGCTGCTCCGGCCACGCGTTCAAGTTCGGGCCGGCGCTCGGCGAGCTGGTCGCCGACACGAGCGACGGCGCTCCGCGCCCCGCCGCGGCGATGTTCGCGCTCGACCGTCCCGCGCTCGCACGGCCCGCGCCGCCGCCGTCCATGCCGATCAGCCGGTGACGCTGAGGGCGATCTCGGCGGCCTGGTCGCGCAGCTCGGCGATCGCCACCGACTCCCACAGCTCTCCGCGCCGCATCCAGCCGAGCGTCCGCAGCCACGGCTGGGGCGTGCCCTGTGCGTCGCGGACCGCCCCGCCGTCACCGGTGTCCAGGCCCAGGCCGAGCGGGTCGGGACGGGCCACCCCGCGCTCGAGCAGGCGGTCGTACAGTTGGTCGCCGGCGCCGAACGGCGAGTCGGCCGGCCCGACGCAGTTGACCGCCGCGTCGAACCGCATCACCTCGTCCGCGGCCGCACCGCGGCGGCGCACCGTCACGGTCAGCCCCTCCCCGTCCGCCGCGACGGCGACCGGCGCCCCGGCGACGATCGCGAGCGAGCCGCGCGCCCGCAGCTGCTCGATCCACTCCCAGGCCGCCGGCGCCATCCGGTTGCGGTTGATCGCCCAGACGCGCGTATACGCGCGCAGCGCGCGGCGCCGGTCGCCGTCCGAGAACCCCTTCCAGATCGCCTGGGTGTGCGGACGCATCGCGTCCACCACGTCGCGCGCGTCCCCGCCGACGGCGGCCGCGGCCCGAACGGCCGTCCGGAACGCCCGCGCCTGGACGCGCAGCGACGTCCCCGGCGGGGGCGGACGGTGGCCGAGCTCGACCGGCCCCTGCGGCCAGCGGTGCGGGATCGGCAGGAGCCCGGTGCGGGAGAGCCCGACGAGCCGGACGCCCGGGCGCTCGTGAACCAGCCGCAGCGCGACGTCGACCATGGTGAGCCCCGTGCCCACGAGCAGCACGTCGCGACCGGGGGCGAGCCGTCCGAGCGCTGCGGGCACCCAGGGGTCGCGCACGTAGCGGGCGGAGCCCTCCGGCCAGCCGCCGGCGACGGCCACGTCCCGCGAGGTCGGCGTCCCGGTCGCGAGCACGACGTGCGCCGCCTCGATCACGCCGCCGCCGGCGAGCGCGAGCCGCGCGCGGGCGTCGCTGCGCTCGATGTCGACGACGGCGCCGCGGACGGTCTCGAGCACTCCGGGCGCCGCGGCCTGGTCGAGCAGGTCGGTGAGGTAGCGGCCGAAGGTCATCCGCGGCACGAAGTCGCCCGGTCCCACCGGCTCGTCCCGCGCCTCCAGCCACTCGCGCAGGTGGCCGGGCCGGCCCGCGATCCCACCCAGGTTCGAGGCGGCCACGTTCATCAGGTGCTGCGGGAAGGTGGTCGAGTAGGCGACACCGCGCGCGAGCCGGTCCTCGCGCTCGACGACCACGATCCGCCCCGGCGCACCCGCCCGCAGCAGGTGCACGGCGGTGAAGGTCCCGGCGGCGC
Organism: uncultured Actinomycetes bacterium; assembly: GCA_963843705.1. GTDB lineage: Bacteria > Actinomycetota > Thermoleophilia > Gaiellales > JAICJC01 > JAICJC01. The sequence continues at coordinate 90,469 of CAWJLQ010000001.1, read as the reverse complement.
CGCCGCCGACGATGGCCACGCTCGTCATCGCCGCAAAGGATGTCTGAACCCGGCGCGGCGTGCTCGGGCGGGCCTATCGATGCGGGCCGGACGCCGCGGCCGCCAACGCCGCCGGTGACTGCGGCAGCCCGGCCATCACCCCGTGCGTGTCGAACCCGTCGCATACGTGCACGGGCACCCCGTACTCGGCGAGGTCGAGCGCGATCGCGTCCACGTCGGGGATGACGCGGCCGTTCCCGTCCACGCCCGGCACCCACAGCTCTGCGGGATATGCGCACGCCGCGCGCCAGCCCCTGGTGCCCTCGACGACCTCGCCCCAGAGCGAGACGAGGCCGAGCACCTGGCGGCACACCGGCCGCATCCACGAGTACGGGCGGTTCGGCTGCGGGACGTACGTCGAGAGGAAGCCGATCCTGCCCACCGCGTGCACGCCGCACGTGCACCAGTGCGCCGGCGCGGCGTGGTCGGCCGGGCGCAGGTGCCACGGCCGCCGGACGGAGCGCCGGCGCACCTCGCACTCCGCAACGAGCTCGCGGCACGGCTCCCACACGCTCGGGCTGACGTGGCTCGCCAGCCGGCCGTGGCCGTCGACCATGGCCAGTGACCACAGCCGCCACCCGACGACCGGCTGGATGTACTCCGGCGCGACGCTCACGGGGCCGGGGCCGGCTCGGGGTCCTGCTTCGGGCTCGGAACCGGCACCGGCTCGGGCGCCGGCTCCGGCCGCCGCCGCGGAACGGGATCCTCGACCGGCTCGACGGTGTAGATGCGCTGCGGCTTGCCGATGTCCACGACCGCCCCTTTCCACTCGAACTGGACTTCGATGGTATCGCGATACCCGCCGCGGCCGCGGTGAAACAGGCACGCCAGGTTGACATGTTCGGAGTGCGATGTTCATACTCTCCTCATATGCAGGGGAGACGCACTCTCGGAATCCTCGTGGCGATTGCGGCGGTGGTCCTGGCAGGAACGGCGACGGCCTCCGCGGCCACCAACCTCGTCAAGAACGGGACGTTCGAGGGCAGCGGCTCCGGATCGCTCTCCGGTTGGGGCGGCAGCAAGGGCACGCTGGCGCTCGTGACGGGGAATGGCGGTGGGTACGCCGCCCGGCTGACCGCGTCGTCCGGGGCGACGCAGACCTACGCCTACACCACGACGAAGCCCGTCAAGTCCGCCGTCGCCGGCACCGCCTACCAGCTCACGGCGGACGTCCAGAGCACCCTGCCGGGCCAGTCGGTGTGTCTCATGCTCAAGGAGCTCAAGGGCACCACGTCGACCGCCGTTGCGAGCGCGCAGACCTGCGTGACGCCGACCGGCGCGTGGCAGTCGTTCCCGCCCGTGAGCTACACCGCGAAGACGTCGGGCGACTCGCTCACCGTGAACGTCATCGAGAAGCCGGCCGTGAGCGGCGCCGTGTACGCGTTCGACAACGTCGTCCTCCAGACCGGCGGCGGGGGCGGGGGCGGGGGCGGCGGAGACACGACCCCGCCGACAGTCCCCACCGGCGTCACCGCGACGGCCACCGGCCCCACGTCGGTGAGCGTGTCGTGGCACGCGTCGAGCGACGCGGGCGGCGTCGCCGGCTACGACGTCTACCGGGACGGGACCAAGGTCGGCTCGGTGGGCGGCTCCACCACGTCCTACACCGACTCCAAGGTGCAGGCGGCCACGAGCTACGGGTACACCGTCGACGCGTTCGACGCCGTCCCCAACACGTCGGCGCAGTCCTCGCCGCCGGCGCAGGTCACCACGCCGGACACGGGCGGGGGCGGGGGCGGCGGAGGCGGCGGGACGGGGTCCGGCCCGGCGGAGCCGATCGTGGTGATCATGATGGAGAACAAGCATTACGCGGACATCGTCGGCAGCTCGAACGCGCCGTTTATCCAGTCGTTGATCGCGAAGGGCACGTTGTTCACGAACTACGAGGCGGGGCCGGGGAGTTTGCCGGACTATCTGGCGAACACGTCGGGGGTGTGGACGACATCGGCGGCGAAGAGCTCGGACAACCTGTTTCACCAGTTGCAGGGGGCGGGTGTGAGTTGGGGCGAGTACGAGGAGTCGATGCCGGGGGCGTGCTACACCGGCGGGGACACGGGCAAGTACAAGAAGGGGCACAATCCCGCCGTCTACTACTCCGACATCACGTCGAGCTCGAGCGCGTGCGCGAATGTGCTGCCCTACACGGCGTTCGACACGGCGCATCTGCGGGCGTTCTCGTATGTGGCGCCGAATCTGGCCGACGATATGCATGACGGGGCGAGCAAGGCGGCGGAGATCGCCGCCGGCGACGCGTGGCTTTCGGCGAACGTGCCGGCGATGCTGAACGCGGGCGCCGAGGTGATCCTGACCTGGGACGAGGGCAGCAAGAGCGACGAGCACGTCGCCACCATCGCCGTCGGCGGCACGGCGGCCGCCGGCGCCAAGGACGCCACGGCGTACACGCACCCGGGGCTGCTGGCCGGCCTCGAAGACGCCTGGGGCCTGCCCCGCCTCAACGACGCCCGCACCGCCACACCGCTCCCGATCCACTAGTACCGGCCGGGCGGCGGGCGGGTCGGCTAGTCTGGAGGCACCTGCCCCGGGAAGTCGAGCTGGTCCGCGTCCGGACTCCGTCCCTCCCGGCGGAGTCTCCCGTTCATGAACCCGTTCGACCCTGCGGATTACCCCCTGCGCCCGACCGTGCGCCGGCTCGCCGCCCTCTGGTGGGGCGAGCGCCGCACGGTCGTGCTCGGACTGGTCTGCGCGCTCGCCTACACCGTGCTCACGCTCTCGATCTCGGTGATCCTGCAGCGCGCGATCGACCACGCCATCGTCCCCGGCCGCGTCTCCGCGCTGTGGCCGTACGTGGTCGCGATCCTTGCGCTGGGCGTGGCCCGCTTCTGGATCAACTTCACCCGCCGCTTCGCCACCGCCCGGGTGGGCGTGCGGCTCGAGGCGCTGCTGCGGCGGATGCTGTACGAGGGATACCTCGGGTTCCCGCGCGCGTTCTACGACCTGCACCCGACCGGCCAGGTGGTGTCGCGCGCCACCAACGACCTCTTCCCCATCCGCTACTTCATCGGCTGGGGCGTCGTGCAGGGGTTCCAGAGCGCGATGATGATCACGGGCGGCGTGATCGTGCTGGCGCTCGTGAACCCGCGGCTCACGCTCTACTCGGCGGTGGCGACGCCGCTCGTCGCCATCGTCGCCTGGCGCTTCGCCCACCTCGTCATGCCGATCTCGCGCCGGGTGCAGGCGGCGAAGGGCGATGTCACCGAGGCCGCCGACGAGGCGGTCGTCGGGATCGAGATGGTGCAGGCGTTCGGCCGGGAGGACGACGTGCGCTCGCGGTTCGGCACGAAGGCCGCGAGCGTGCGCGACATCGTCGTGCGCCAGGCCGGCGTGGAGGCGAAGCACCTGCCGGCGCTCTTCTACCTGCCGACGCTCTCGATCGCGGCCGTCGTCTTCTTCGGCGGCCGCGACGTGATCGCCGGGCGGCTGACGATCGGCGAGTTCGTCCTCTTCAACACGATCCTGCTTCAGCTCACGTGGCCGCTGGAGGCGCTCGGCTGGATCCTGAACCTGGCCCAGCGCGCGATCGCCTCGGCCGGGCGCACCTTCGCCTGGCTCGAGGGCGTGCAGCGGCTGCCCGAGCCGGCGCGTCCCCACCCGCTCCCGTCCGGCGGACTCTCGGTCGCGTTCGAGGGCGTCCGCTTCGCGTATCCGGGCGAGGAGGAGGTGCTGCACGGCGTCGACCTGACCCTGACGCCGGGCGAGATCGTGGCCGTCTGCGGCGGCACCGGTGCGGGCAAGAGCACGCTGCTCAACCTGCTCCCGCGCTTCTACGACCCGACCGCCGGTCGGGTGCTGCTCGGCGGCGTCGACCTGCGTGACGTCGCCGTCGCGGAGCTGCGGACAGCCGTCGCCGTCATCACGCAGCGGCCGATCCTGTTCTCGGTCATGCTGCGCGAGAACCTGCTCGCGGGGCGGCCGGAGGCGCCGTGGGACGAGGTCGAGGCGGCGTGCGAGGCCGCCGGCGTGGCCGAGTTCGCGCCCCACCTGCCGGACGGATACGACACCCTGATCGGCGAGCGCGGCGTGAACCTCTCCGGCGGGCAGCGGCAGCGGGTGGCGCTCGCGCGGGCCCTGATCGCCGGCGCACGGGTGATCGTGCTCGACGACCCGCTGTCCGCCGTCGACACGCACACCGAGCACGAGCTGGTCGCCCGGCTGCGGCCGGCTCTGGCCGGCCGCACCGTGCTGGTGGCGGCCCAGCGTCTGTCGACGCTCGAGCTGGCCGACCGTGCCGCCGTGCTGGTCGACGGGTGCGTGGCCGAGGAGGGCGCCGCCGCCGATCTGCTCGCGCACGGCGCCGCCTTCGCGGCCCTCTTCGGGGACGAGGTCGGTGTCGCGTAGCCCCCGCACCGGGCTCACCCGCCTCGGCCGCTACCTGACCGGGCGCTGGCCGCTCGTCCTGGCGCTGACGGTGATCGCGACCGGCAGCGCGGCGGCGCAGTCGGGCGGGTGGCTGCTCGTGCGCGCGGCCATCGACGACGGGATCGGCAAGGGCGACCGCCACACGCTGACCGTCGTCGTGGTCGGCTACCTCGGCCTGAACGCGATCGGGTGGATCTGCCAGCTGGCGCTCATCCGCGGCCTGGCGGTGATCGGCCAGGGCATCGTGCTGGGGCTGCGCCGCGACCTCTTCGACCACCTCACCTCGCTCTCGCTGCGCTACTTCTCCGAGCAGCGGGCGGGCTGGATCATCGCCCGCGTGACGAGCGACGTCGACGCGATCTCGGACGCGCTCTCGCAGGGTCTGCCGACGCTCGTCTCGAACATCGTGCTCCTGCCGACCACCATCATCGTGCTGTTCGTGGTCGACTGGCGGCTGGGACTGGTCGCGATGGTGATCCTGCCGCCGGCGCTGGTGCTCTCGCGCTGGTTTCAGCGCAGGTCGGCGGTCGCCCAGCTCGACGTGCGCAACCGCATCGCCGCCGTGACCGCGCACGTGGCCGAGTCGGTCGCGGGGATGGCGATCGTGCAGGCGTTCAACCGGGAGCGCGAGTTCCAGCGCCAGTTCGACGGCCTGAACGGGGAGAACCGCGCCTCGAACATCTATGCCCAGCAGCTCTTCTCGGTGTTCTTCCCGTCGATCGAGCTGCTCGGCGCGATCTCGACCTGCGCGGTGCTCGTGGTCGGCTCACACCTCCTCACCGGCGGCACCCTCACCATCGGCACGCTGATCACCGCCATCTACCTGCTGCAGCTCGTGTTCCAGCCGCTGCAGGACCTCTCCGACGTGTACGGCCAGCTGCAGGCGGCGGCCGCCGCGATGGTGAAGATCAGCTCGGTGCTCGATGCCGAGCCCGAGATCGGCGACCGGCCCGGGGCCCGCCCCGTCGGGCCGATCGCCGGCGCGATCGACCTCGACCATGTCCACTTCGCCTACGGCGAGACCGACGTCCTGCACGACATCACCATCCACGTCCCGCCCGGAGGCTGCCTCGCGCTCGTCGGCCAGACCGGCGGCGGCAAGTCGACGCTCGCGAAGCTGATCGCGCGCTTCTACGACCCCCGCACGGGCACCGTCTCGGTCGACGGCACCGACCTGCGCGACGTCCAGCTGACGAGCTACCGCCGCCGGCTGGGCGTGGTCCTGCAGGATCCGTTCCTCTTCTCGGGCACCATCGCCGACAACGTCCGCTTCGCCCGCCCGGACGCGACCGACGCCGACGTGCGCGAGACGGCGGCCGCGATCGGGCTCGACCGGCTCGTCGCCCGGCTGCACGGCGGCCTCGCCCACGAGGTGCGCGAAGGCGGCGCCGGCCTCTCGGCGGGGGAGCGGCAGCTGATCTCGATCGCCCGCGCCCTCCTCGCCGACCCCCGCATCCTGGTCCTCGACGAGGCCACGTCGAACATCGACCGGCCCACCGAGATCGTCATCGAGCGGGCGCTCGACCGCCTCCTGCACGGCCGCAGCTCGGTGATCATCGCCCACCGCCTGGCCACCGTCCGCCGTGCCGACACCGTCCTCGTCGTCGAGCGCGGCCGGATCGTCGAGGGCGGCGCGCCGGCGGAGCTGCTCCTGCGCGACGGCCCGTTCCGGCGGCTGGCCGGCATCCTGCAGGCGCCGCCGCGCACCACGGTGCAACGCGCCCGCGCGGGCAGGTGAATTTCCGCGTACGATCCGCCGTGCCCGCGGGTGGAGCGGGGCACGTGGATGGTCGCACGCTGAACCCCCAGCCAGGAGGCGCGGCAGTGGAACACCATGGCGCGGAGAGCTACTACGTCGTCGGCGAGGGCCTGCTGACGGAGTCGGGCGGAGGCCGCGCGACGCCCCTCGCCGGCGAGGTCGCGGCAACAGCGCCCCCGTTCCGCTTCTCGCGGATCGGGCCGTCCGGCAAGGGCCTCCAGCTCGGCGAGATCACTCGGCAGAAGCTGGCCGAGGCGATGACGACGGGCGCGAAGGACCCCAGCGGCCGCATCCCGGCCGGATTCACGTATCTGGGCCAGTTCATCGACCACGACCTGACCGCCGACAAGACGAACGTGACGCTGGGGACGGACGTCTCGCCCGACCGGATGCTGCAGGGCCGCTCGCCCGTGCTCGACCTGGACTCGCTCTACGGCGCCGGCCCGGGCGACCCCGTCTCGGCCCAGTTCTACAGCGACGGCCTGCACCTGAATATCGGCTCGGCGATCCTGCCGCCGCTCAAGGGCTTCGACCTGCCGCGGATGGGCAAGGGCTCGAGCAAGGCGGCCAAGCGCAAGGCCCAGATTCCGGAGCGCCGAAACGACGAGAACCTGGTGGTCGCACAGACCCATCTCGCGTTCATCCGCTTCCACAACCGCGTGGTCGACACGCTGCCCAAGACCACCCCGCCGGGCCAGCGCTTCAGCCGTGCCCGCCGCAAGGTGACGAAGCACTACCAGTGGGTCGTGAAGACGGACTTCCTGCCCCGGATCGTCGACAAGGCGATCGTGAACGACGTGTTCACGAACGGGCGCAAGGTGTTCGAGGTCGGCGCGACGCCGACCGACATGCCCGCGATGCCGATCGAGTTCTCGATCGCCGCCTACCGGCTCGGCCACAGCATGGTCCGCGGCGCCTATAACTGGAACGTCAACTTCGACGACGGTACCGGCACGCTGCCGCTGCTCTTCCAGTTCAGCGGCACCAGCGGCGACCTGGGCGGCGAGCTCCAGCTGCTCCAGATCTGGGTGGCGGACTTCCGCCGGCTGTACAACTTCGGCGAGGCCGGCCGTGACGACCTGGTCGTCCCGGCGGCGAAGTTCAACCGCGCCCAGCGGATCGACACCCTGCTCGTGCACGCGCTCTCCGACCTCCCGGCCGGCTCGATCGCCGGCCCGCCGGGGCCGGAGGGCTCCGACCAGCGCAACCTCGCCTACCGCAACCTGGCGCGCGCGAACATGGTGTCGCTCGCCACCGGCCAGCAGATGGCGGCGTTCATGCAGTCGAAGGGTGTCGCCGTGACGCCGCTCACGAAGGGCGACATCAGGAACGGCAAGGGCGGCGCCAGCCTGGAGGGGCTGACGAAGAAGCAGCGCCAGCGCGTCGTCTCCGACACGCCGCTGTGGTTCTACGTCCTGCGCGAGGCCGAGCTGAACGGCGGCCGCATGACCGGCGTCGGCGGGCGCATCGTCGTCGAGACGATCCACCGGGCGATGGAGGCGGCGACGTTCTCGATCGTGCGCGACCCGCAGTGGCGGCCGCGGCTCGGGCCCGACCCGAACACGTTCCGGATGGTCGACCTCCTGCTGTTCGCGGCCAACGGCAAGGCGAGCGTGATCAACCCGCTGGGAGACTGAGGCGCGCGCCGGCGAGAGGATCGAGTGCCGCCCGCCTCGCGCACCGTTACCGGGCGCCGTGGAGCGGGTAGGAACCACACGTGGCAGGTCAGGCTGGAAGCCTCTGCGCGAAGCACACGACCGTCCCGCCGTCGGCCCCCGGCAGGACGTCGATCCGCGAGCACAGACGCCGCAACACCGGCGCCCCGAGCCCGCCGGCGACGGCCGGCGATTCGGCGCCGGCGTCGGACACCGTCACCTCGAGCTCGTACGAGGCACACCGAAACTCGATTGCGACCGTCCCACCGGGCGACCTCGACATCGCCTCGCCGCACACCTCGGTGAGGACGAGCTTCAGGTCGTCCAGCGCGGCGTCGCTCAGGGCGAGGCCCGCGCCGACGCCGGCGAGCGTCGTGCGACAGACCGTCAGCAGCTCGGGGTCGGCCGGCACGACGAGCTCTGCGAGAAGAGGTAAACCATCGCCCATCGCATGGACCGTACCATCACCCTGAGACTCCCAAACACCCCCGCACGCGACGCGATCGCACGTTCGACGGTGCTCGCGCTCGCGGTGCGCGCCGGGCTCGCGCCGCTCGCGGCGGACCGCGCCGGGGCCGCCGCGGCGGCCGCCGTGGCCGCGGCCGGCGGCGGTGAGGTGACCGTCGTCGCCACCACCGCCGGGAGCGCGACCGTCGTGCGGGTCACCGCCGCCGACGGCTTCGAGCGCATCCTCCGCCTCGAGCGGACGCCGCTGCGGTCGGTGTGACCGGCCGGGGAGCGCCCCACCGGGCGCGGCTCAGAGCAGCGGCCGCACCTCCTCCTGGAAGAAGCGCATGAACCCCTCGGCGTCGTCGCCCGGGTAAGCGACCGCGATCCGCTCGTAGCCGAGGTCGAGATAGGCGCGCACGGCCTCCGCGTGCAGCGCCGGGTCGGGCCCCGCGGCGACCAGGGCGGCCAGGTCGGGCGGGGCGAGCGTCCGCGTCGCGGCGGCGAAGTTCACGGGGTTCGGGAGCTCCGACTGCACCTTCCACCCGGCCGCGGCGAAGCGGAACTGGGCGTGCGCGTCGGCCAGCCCGGCATCCTCCTCCGGCGCCCATGCCAAGACGACCTGGCCCCACGTCGAGCCGGCCGCGCCGCCCGCACCCAGGTACGCGTCCATCACGCCCCCGTCCGGCTCGGTGGCACACACGCCCGCCCCGACCTCACCGGCCAGCGCAGCCGCACGCGGGCCGCCGGCCGCGACGTAGATCTCGATCGGCGCTTCGGGGAGGTCGAAGACGCGCGCGTCCTCGACGACGAAGTGGTCGCCGCGGTGGGTGACGTAGCCGCCGCTCCACAGACGGCGGATGATGTCGATCGCCTCGCGCAGCATGGCGTGGCGGACGTCGACCGGCGGCCAGCCGCGGCCGACGACGTGCTCGTTCAGGCGCTCCCCGGCTCCGATGCCCAGCGTGAAGCGCTCGCCGCAGAGCACGGACGTCGTCGCGGCCATCTGGGCCACGATCGCCGGGTGGTAGCGCACGATCGGGCAGGTGACCATCGTCGCCAGATCGATTCGTTCGGTCGCGCAGGCGACGGCGCCGAGCACGGACCACGCGAATGCGGCGTGCTCCTGCTCCGGCAGCCACGGGTGGAAGTGGTCGGAGATCGCGGCGAAATCGAAGCCTGCCCGCTCGGCCGCAACGGCCTGCCGGACGAGATCGCCCGGCGCATTCCCCTCGCAGTAGAGGGTGTATCCGAATCGAGGCATCGTGGGGTACATCTCCTTCCTGCTGGACGGACACCAAGGAGCCCATTCCCGCTCGCGGGTGGATAGACTCGCACGGCTTTCCGGAGTCGACGACCTGGGAGGGGGTGGCGATGGGGATCGGCCAGATCGCGTACGAGCCCGAGGGTGACGTGGTCGTGCTGACCCTCCGCGGAGAGCACGATCTCTCGACCGTGCCCGCCGTCCGGAACGAGCTCGACCGCGGCGTTGCGAGCGACCGCGGCATCGTGGTCGACATGACCGAGACGGAGTTCATCGACTCGAGCATCCTGGGCGCGCTCGTCGCCGCCTACCGCGCGCTGGCCAACAGCGGCGGCGACGAGCGCGCGTTCGCGGTCGCCGCGACGCCCGGCGGGCCGGTCTCGCGCCTGCTCGACCTCGTCGCGGTCTCCGATCTCGTGCAGGTCTACCCCACCCGCGCCGACGCCCTCGCCGCCGTGCGCGGCCCGGGCGGCTAGACCGGGAGCACGCGGGCGACGACGATCGCGATGTCGTCCTGCGGGTCGGTCCGGGAGAAGCCCACGACGGCCGCCTCGATCGCGTCCGCAAGATCTTCCGGGCCGAGGTGCGCAGCCTCGACGAGGAGGTCGCGCAGGCGCTCCTCCCCGAAGAGCTCGCCGTCTCCGCGGCGGTCGCTGACCCCGTCCGTCCACATCACCAGCTTGTCGCCGGGGCGGAGCACCGTGCGATGCTCGTGCACCGTCACCTCGGGCAGGATCCCCAGCAGCGTCCCGGTCGTGCCCGGCTGCTGGACGGCGCCATCGGCCCTGACGATGAACGGCAGCGGATGGCCGCCCGACGCCAGGGTGACCATGAACCCCGCGTCGACCGGCGTCGCGAACGCGTACGCCACCGTGCAGAACTGCCCGCTTCCGGCCCGCTTGATGACGGCGTCGTTCAGCGCCCGCATCACGTCCGCCGGCCGGTGGTCGGGAATCCAGATCGAGGCGGTCCGCACCGTGTGGCGCGCGAGCGCCGTCAGCGCCGCCGCCGCCGGCCCCTTCCCGCAGACGTCGCCGATGGCGATCCCGAAGCGGCCGTCGGCGCCGATCGCCCAGAGGTCGTAGAAGTCGCCGCCGACCATGTTGTGGGCGCCCGCCGCCCGGTAGCGCGCGGCCATCTCGAGCCCGGGGATGTCCGGCAGCCGGATCGGCAGCAGACTGCGCTGGAGCGTCCTGGCGATGTCCTCCTGCTCGGCGTAGAGGCGCGCGTTCGCGACGGCGAGCGCCGCGTGCGTCGCGAAATCTTCGGCGAACTGCAGGTCGCGCTCGTCGAAGAGCCGGTCGGACTCGGCCGACACGAGCGTCAGCGCGCCGAAGAGCTGGCCGCGGGCGCGCAGGCCAACGGTCAGCGCCGACCGCAGTCCCAGCTCGTCGAAGACGATCCGCCCGAGGTCGTCGTCGCCCACCATCTCCCGCGAGATCTCGCGCGTGAGCACACCCCGCCCCGTGCGCATCACCCGGGCGACGGTGCCGCCGGCGTCCGGGTCGATGGGGTAGCGGCGGTTCAGCTCGAGGCCGCGCTCGATCTTCGCCGGGTCGCTGTGCTCGAGCGCGACCGTGCGGATGCCCGTGCCGTCGGCGACGTAGACGACGCACCAGTCCGCCAGGCGGGGCACGACGAGCCGGGCGAGGCGACGCAGGGACTCCTCCGGGTCGAGGGACTCGGTCAAGAGGTCGGTGGCGTCGGCGATGAAGCGGGCCTCGGTCTCGCGCCGGCGCGCCTCCGTAACGTCCACGAGCGTCGTCACCGCACCGAGCAGGCGACCGGCTGCGTCGACGATCGGCCGGGCGCTGATGTTCACGTACCCGCGCGAGCCGTCGCCGAACTCGACGTCGATCTCCTCCCCCTCGACCGCCTCGCCGGTGGCCAGGCTGCGCGCGATCGGCCAGTCGTCCGGGCCGAAGCGGCGGCCGTCGGGGTGGAAGGCGACGTAGCCGGAGACGTCGGTGATCCGCTCGCCGTCGACCGGGGGGACGCGCCAGATCTCGCTCGCCTTCGGGTTCACCGCGACGATGTCGCCGCTCGGCGCCTCCGCGATGGCCACGCCCACCGGCAGCTGGTTCATCAGCACCGACAGCCGCTGGCGCTCGGCCTCGGCGGCCTCGAACAGACGCGCCCGCTCGAGCGCCTGTCCGTACTGCTCGCCGATCGTGACGAGCAGCGACCGGTGTCCCGGCTCCAGCCGGCCGCGGACCGGGAAGCGGAAGGAGAGGCCGCCGATGATGCCGGCCCGGCCGCGAACGGGCACGGCGGCCGCCGTCACGTCGGCGATCGCGGCCGGGAGGTCCGGGAACTCCTCGCGGTGGTCGCCCGGAGCATCGACGAACACGGGCCGGCCGCTGCGCACGGCGTCGCCGAGCGGCGTCCGCAGGCGCAGCGGAAACCGCTGCCACTCGTGCTCCGTGCCGTCGGAGAAGCCGGCGGAGCCCACCAGCTCAAGGTACTCGCCGCCGGGCAGCAGGATCGCGGCGGCCACGGTCGCCGCGCCGACGAGCTCGCGTGACCGGGCGACGACCACATCGGTGATCTCGGCCTGGGTGGCCGCGCCGGCGAGCTCGGCGACGAGGTCCTCGATCCGGCCCAGGCCGTGCCGCCACGACGACAGCTCGGTCACATCACGGACGAGGCACGCCAGCGCCGCCGCGCCCCCCGACGCCAGCGGGCGCAGGGCGACCGTGAACCGGCGGTCGAGTCCCGGCGCCCCGCTGTCGACATCGACGTCGAAGCTCTCCCCGGTCTCGAGCGCCCGCCGCAGCGAGGCCTCCGGGAGCCACGGAAGCAGCTGCGAAACGGGCCGGTCGAGCTGCGGCGCCGGGTCGAGCCCGGCGATCTCGCACAGGGCGGCGTTCGCGCGCAGGACGCGCAGCCCGGCGTCGAGGACGACCACGCCGACGGGAACGGCCTCCAGGACGGCGTCCAGCGCCGCCTCGCCGAGGCGCGTCTCCCCGGGGACCGCCGTCACGCGTTGCCCTGCCGCATCACGCGTGGATGGTACTGCCACCGCGGCTCGGCTCTGGGTACCCCACGACTCCGGTGTACCCGAGCGGGCCGGCCGCCGAAACCGGGGCGCGTTTCGCCCCGGAACGGCGGGGGTACGTCCCCGGCCCCGCACGTCCATCCGACAAGGAGGATCATGCAGCTCACAACCCTGAACGACGTCTTCGAGGATCAGGTGGCCGATCTGCTCTCCGCGGAGAAGCAACTGGTCGAGGCGCTGCCCGACGTGGCCGCCGCCGCCTCGAGCCCCGAGTTCCGGGACGCCGTCAACGAGCACCTGGAGGAGACGCGCGGGCACGTCACGCGGCTTCAGCGGGTGGTCGAGACGTCCGGCATCACGCCACCGAGCGGGGAGTGCCGGGCGATGGCGGGACTGATCGACGAGGGCACCGAGGTGATCCACACCGAGGGCGATCCGATCGCGAAGGATGTCGCCATCATCGCGGGCGCCCAGCGGATCGAACACTACGAGATCGCCGCCTACGGCACCGCCCGCGAGCTTGCCCGGCAGCTCGACCATTCCGAGGCGGGGGCTTCAGCCGTCGTGATGGCCGGTCCCGACCCGCGTCCGCAACCGGCGCCGGACGAGCCCAACCCGCCGGCGCCGCCGCATCCCGGCCCGCCGGCGCCGACGTCCTGAGCCGGTGGTTTGGGGGCACGGTGGGTGGGGTACCGCCCCCGGGCCGAACCTCGGCACGGCGATCACCGAAGCGGTGCTCGCACCGCCGCCGTCCACCCCGGCTGCGGTGCGCGACTTCGAACGTCGCCACGGATCGGCCGCGTAACGGCCGGCGAACCGCGTCGCCCGCCCGGCCGGATCTCCCGGCCGGGCGCGCGTCCGCACACCCATGAACACCCGGAAAGGGGACCCACGATGGGCGACAAGCTCCAGGGCAAGGTGGAACAGGCGACAGGCAAGGCGAAGGAGGCCGCCGGCAAGGCCGGCGACGATCCCGCCCTCACGAAGGAAGGCCGGCGCGAGCAGTCGAAGGGCGACGTGCGTGAGGCCGCCGGCAAGCTGAAGGACGCGGTCCGGCGCTAGGCACCACCGCGGAGAACGAGCAGCACGACGGAGGGGCGGCGCCGGAGGGCGCCGCCCCTCCGCGCGGCCGGGCATGATTCGCGATCGTGGCCTGCGTGCAGCCGTCCTCGCAGCTTCCCGGCGTCGCACCGGCGGCGCCGGTGCGGGCGGCGGCGGGCCGGCTCGCCAGGATCGGCGGAGGTGCGCCGGCGCCGCTGCTCATGGTGACGGCGATGCTGTCGTTCCAGCTGGGCGCGGCCGTCGCGACCGGGCTCTTCAGCCGGGTCGGGATCCCCGCCACGGCGTTCCTGCGCAACGCCGTCGGCGGGCTGCTGCTCGTCGCCGTCGCCCGCCCCGACCTGCGCCGTCCGCCGGTGGAGATCGCCTGGCTCGGGGTCTTCGGGGCCGAGCTCGCCGCGATGAACCTGGTCTTCTACGAGGCGATCCAGCGCATCCCCCTCGGCGTCGCCGTGACCGTCGAGTTCCTCGGCCCGCTGTCGGTCGCGCTGCTCGGCTCGCGGCGGCTGCGCGACGTCCTCTGGGTGCTCCTCGCGGGCGCCGGCATCGCCATCTTCGCCGGACTGCCGGCGAACGGTGGCCTCGCGCCGCTCGGCCTGCTGTTCGCCCTGCTCGCCGGGGCGGCGTGGGCGGGCTACATCTTCACGGCGCAGCGGGTCGGGCGGGCCTGGGCCGGAAGCCAGGGCCTCGCGGCCGGGATGCTCGCCTCGGCGGTGCTGCTCGCGCCGGCGGGGATCGGCGGCGCCGAGGCGGTCTCTCCAGGGAGCGCGCTCACGGTGGCGGCGCTCGGCGTGCTCTCGGCCGCACTGCCCTTCTCGCTCGAGATGTCGGCGCTGCGGCGGCTGACGGCGCGCGCATACGGCGTCCTGGCCAGCCTCGAGCCGGCGATCGCAACGATCGTGGGCGTGGTCGCGCTCGGGCAGCGGCTGCGGCCGAGCGAGGCACTCGCAACGCTGCTCGTCGTCACCGCATCGGTCGGGGCGACGATGGAGCGCGGCGCGGCGTAGGCGCCGGCCGGGTTCGTTCGCCGACGGTTGAGACGACCGCCCTTCGGGGAATGATCCCCGCCATGGACGCCGGCTCGACGCTCACGGCACGAACGCCGGACTCGCGCACCGCGCGAGCGTGGCTTGCCCGGCTCGGGTTCGCCGCGCGCGGCGTGTTGTACGTCGTCATGGGTCTGCTGGCCGTCGCGATCGCACTCGGACACCCCGCCACCGCCGCGAACCAGTCCGGCGCGCTGCACACCGTGGCCGCGCGGCCGTTCGGCCACGTCGTCCTGATCGTGCTCGCCGCCGGCGTGGCGGGCTATGCCCTCTGGCGCGCCACACAGGCGGCGACCGGCCGCGGCGTCGAGGATCAGGGGCGCAAGGGCGGCTTCGACCGGATCGCGGCGGCGGGATCTGCCGTCGGCTACACCGTCGTGTTCCTGCTCACGATCGCCATCCTCACGGGAACCGGGAAGACGTCGGGCTCGATCGACCAGCCGGTCCGCAAGGCGATGCGGATCTCGCCGGACATCGTCATCGCCGCCGGCGCGATCACGCTGGTGGTCGCGCTCGTGCAGGTGTACAAGGGGGTGCGGCGGCCGTACATGGACGACGTTCGTGCATCCGGGGCGGTCCGGCGGACGATCGAGTGGACCGGCGCCGCCGGCTACCTCACCCGCGGCGTGGTGTTCGGCGTGATCGGGTACGAGCTCGTCGACGCCGGGCGCACCTACACGGCGCACAAGGCGGTCGGCCTCGACCGGGCGCTGATCAAGCTCGCGAACCTCGGCGCCGGGCCGGCGCTGATGCTCGCCGCCGCCGCGGGACTGATCGCCTTCGGCCTGTTCTCGGCGCTCGGCGCACGCTACTTCCGCGTCTGACCGAGCTCGCCCGACGCGATCAGCGCCGCCACGGGCTCGAGGTCGGGATGCACGCTCGCGCCCGCCTCGAGGTGCGGCACGAGCTCGCGCAGCCGGCGCAGCGCGCGTGCGGTGGCTGCGCCCAACGGCCGGGTGCCGCGGAGCTCGACGGCCTGGCCCGACACCACCAGCCCGACGGCCAGCAGGCGCGCGCCGAGGGCGCACATCTCCGCGGTGCGGCGCGCGGACAGGGGCGCCATCGACACCCGGTCCTCGATCCCCTCGGCCTGCGAGGAGCTCGCGATCTCGGTCGACACCGGCGCCGCCAGGAGGCGCGCCTCCGGCGCCAGCGCCTGCGCTGTCCAGGCCAGCTCGGAGAGCCCGTTCTCGTGGGTCGTACCGGGCGCCTGGAGGCCGTCGGTGAGGCCGGTGTGCGGCGCCTGCAGCAGCTTGACCAGCCGCTCGTTCGCGCTCGTGAGCACGGGGGCGAGGCCGATCCGGGCGACGTCCAGGGCCTGCGAGAGCGGCAGCAGCTCGTAGTTCGCGCACGAGACCACCCGCCCCTCCTCGGCGAGCACCACCGGATTCTCCTGCGAGGCGTTCAGCTCGACGGCGACCTGGCCGGCGGCGAACGCGAGCGCATCGCGCGCGGCGCCGAGGATGGGCGCGGTGTTGCGGAACGAGAGCGGATCCTGGAGCCGCCGCGGCGTCGCCGTCCACAGGGCGCTGCCGGCCAGCGCGGCCCGCAGGTCGGCCAGCGCGCGGACGAGCCCGGGATACGGGCGCACCCGGCCGATGCCCTCGTGCAGAGGGCTCGGGTTGGCCCCGAACGCCTCGAGGTCGAGGGCCGCGCACACCGTCGCGGCATCGAGGAGCCGCTCGGCGTCGTGCACCGCAAGCGCCGCGAGGCCTGTCGAGAACGCCCCCGAGTTCAGCATCGCGAGCCCCTCCCGGGGGGCGAGCGGGAACCCGTCGACGAGGCCGGCCGCCAGGTCGGCCATGGGCGCCAGGTCGCCCTGGCCGGCCGATCCCAGCAGCCGCACGGCCGGCTCAGAGCCCGAGTTCAGCGCGTCGACGAGGAGCACGGCCAGCTCCGGGCGCACGCCGGGCGTTCCCGACGCGAAGCTGTTCGCGAGCCGCACCATCGTCGCCCGCACGACGTCGGGCGCCGCGGCCGGCCCGGCCGCGACGCGGTGGTCGGCGATCAGCCTGCGGTTGAATGCGTCCACGTCCGCGGCGGCCACCGGGACGCGACTGCGGACGCCCACGCCGGTCGTCACGCCGTAGACCGGCTCGCCGGCGGCGATCGCCGCCTCGAGCACCGATCGGCACGCCCGCATGCGCTCGACCGCCGCGGCGGCAAGCTCGACCCGATCGCGGCCGCGGGCGACGCGGACGACGTCCTCCACGGCGAGGCTGCGGCCGTCCAGGACGACCGCCATCAGGCGGGGTGCCCCGGCTCGAGGCGGGACAGGTCGGCCGTGGTGAGCTGCCCGGCCACGCCGCCGTCGCTCCACCGCTCCGGCGCGAGGACGCAGCCGACGTGGTCGCCCAGGTCGATCCGCTCGCAGACGGCCCCGAGGAACCAGGTCGGACAGCCCCCGAGGATCGGCGTGCCGTCGTCGGCCGGCGACCACTCGCAGCGCGCGAACTTGTCGACGTCGTCGCCCGTCTCGCCGCCGAAGAGCCCGGCCAGGGCGCGCTGCCGCGTCGTCACCACGTGCACCCCCAGCCGGCTCGCCCGCATCGCCACGGGGAAGGTCGCGTTCACCCGGGACACGCAGACCATGAAGCGGGGCGGGTCGATGCTGACCTCGGAGGCGAACCCGACGAGACACCCGGCCCGCTCGCCTGCGGCGGCCGCCGTGACGATGTAGACCGGCGCCGCGAACCTGCCAGACAGCGGAAACCCGCCGGTCACAGCCCCACGACGAAGACGAGCAGGGCGATTACCTCCAGCGTGAGCACGACGGCGCACGTGACCGCCCAGGCGCGGAGGAGCCGGCGCCGCTCGGGCAGCCGCTCCCCCCGCAGGAGCGCGAGCGCGACGATCAGCCCGATCAGCCGGCCGGCCGGGGCGATCACGGTGAGGGCGACCGCGGCCGCGACCTGACCGCCGGAGTACGCCTCGGGCCGCACCGCCGGCGGTGCCGATGGAGGCATCGGCGCGGGCGGCCGCGGCAGTCCCGACACGACCACGTCGAGATCCGCCAGCGTCCGGGCGGCGTGCGCCCGGCCGGTCAGCTCGTCCAGCTCCTCGACGGTCAGGCGCCCCTCGACGTGCGCCTCGGCCAGGCGCGCCACGACCCGCTCGCGGTCGGCGTTCGAGGCGAGCGTGGAGTCCATGGCGCGGTAGTGTGCCACGCGCCCGCACCGTTGAACGAGGAGGCAGCAGATGGATCAGCCGCCGTGGGGGCGCCGGCTCGCCGGACGCCTGGACGAGCACGTGGTGACGAGCGAGGTCCTGCGCGGAAACCCGCTGGGCGACCCGCACGAGCGGCCCGTCTGGATCTACACCCCGCCCGGGTACGACGACGGCGACCGCCGCTATCCCGCCGTGTACGTGATCCAGGGCTTCACGGGACAGCTCGACATGTGGAGCAACCGCAACCCGTTCCGGCCGCTCTTCGTCGAGGAGGCGGACGCGCTGTTCGCCGGCGGCGAGGCGCCCCCGTGCCTGCTCGTCTTCGTTGACTGCTGGACATCGCTCGGCGGCAGCCAGTTCCTGGACTCGCCCGCCACCGGGCGCTACCACACCCACCTCTGCGACGAGGTGGTGCCGTGGGTCGACGCCCGCTACCGCACGCTCGCCGCCCGCGAGCACCGGGGCATCGCGGGGAAGTCGAGCGGGGGCTACGGCGCGATGATCACCCCGATGCTGCGTCCCGACCTGTGGGGAGGTCTCGCCACGCACGCGGGCGACGCCCTCTTCGAGGTCTGCTACGCCCGCGACTTCGGGCCCTGCGCGCGGCTCCTGCGCGACCGCTACCGCGGCTCCTACGAGGAGTTCCTGGCGAACTTCCGCAGCCGGATCGCCTTCACCACGGAGGGCGACGACGTGCTCCTGAACGCCTATGCGATGGCGGCGTGCTACTCGGCCGACGCCGACGGCACCGTCCGGCTGCCGTTCGACGTCGCCACCGGCATGCTCGTGCCCGAGGTGTGGGAGCGCTGGCTGGCGCTCGACCCGGTGCGGATGGCGCCCCGCCACGCCGACGCGCTGCGCTCGCTGCGCGCGCTCTACATCGACGCGGGCACGAGCGACGAGTGGTTCCTCGATCTCGGCGCGGAGGCCTTCCTGCGCGAGGTGCACGCCGTCGGCGTCACCGACGTCCGGTTCGAGCTCTTCGACGCCTCGCACATGAACATCGGCTACCGCTACCCGATCGCGCTGCAGTACCTGGCCGAGCGGCTGTCGCCCTAGCCGGGGGGAGCACCGCCGCAGCGGCGGAGGGCCGCCCCCGGCGGGACGGCCCTCCGCTGCCCGGTCGTGCGACCGCTACTTGACCGCGTTGAACTGCACGGCCGGGACGTAGCCCGTCCAGCAGTCGCCGCCCGCGGAGTCGAGGTTGAAGTCGCCGGTGACGAACGGCGCGCCACAGGTGAAGCCGGCGTAGCGCGTATCCCAGAAGATCCCGCCCGGGTAGCGCTCGTGGCCGGCGCGCACCTTCGGCGCGAGGCCGACGTTCAGGGAGTCCGTCGGCGCGCCCGAGCCGCCCAGCGGCGACGGGCCGGAGTTGTCGGAGTTGTACGAGACGCCCCAGACGACGTCCTTCGGCAGCTTCGTCTTCAGCCCGGTGAGGGTGAAGCCGATCGTGTGCGCGAGGCCGTTGAAGCAGCCCTGGCCGTTGCGGAACCACTCGCCCGCCTGGCCGCCCGTGCAGTGCGCGCTGGCCGACGGCCGGTACGGGATCGTGAAGGTCTTCGTGATCGTGGCCAGGAGCGGTCCCGGGGTGGTCTCGCCGGTGTTCGTATCCGTGCTGGACGCCTTGTAGATGTTCAGCGTGATCGGCGTCGTGAACTTCGCGCCGGGCGTCGTCACGCAGTCATGCGTGTTCCAGCCGCCGGACTCGCACGCCCAGCTGCTCAGCTGCACGGCGACCGACTTGATCTTCGCCACCCGGCGCAGGATGACCTCATCGCCGATCTGGTTGAAGCTGTACGCCTCGACGCCGAGGCTGGGGACGTTGCCCACGCCCGGATCGGTGCTCGTGTAGAGCACCGACTTCGGGATCTTGTGGTGATGCTTCGCGTTTGCGGCCGCCGTCGTCGCGGTCAGGCCGAGCGCCGCTGCGCACAGGAGCAGCAGCGCGACCAGGGGTCGTGCACGCACGGTGATGCCTCCTTCGTCGATCGAGGGTCCGGATGCCCTGGCTGGGGACCCCATCCAGCGGCGCCCATCGTATACCGATTGACAGTCCCGCCGCCACTCGAATTTCTGACATCACCCGAATGGGGCAATCCGCCGGCGCGCGCGCGAGCGCCTGTTCGCCGACCACCCGCAGTCCCCGCTCACGACACCGCCAGGGCGCCGACCTCGGCACCGAGGACGGCCGCCTCCTGCTCGACTTCAACTTCGCGTACAACCCGTCCTACGCCTACAACCCGGCGTGGTCGTGCCCGCTCGCGCCGCCCGAAAGCCGCCTGCCGGTCGCCGTCGCCGCAGGCGAGCGCGCGTACGCCGGTTGAGCGCCGGGCCGCCGCGGCCGCGTGAACCCCGTATCCTCCGGGTGTGCCGCTCTACCGCCTGACCGACGACCTGCCCGCGCTGCGCGACGCCGTCCTGATCGCGTCGTTCGACGGCTGGGTCGACGCCGCGGAGTGCGCGTCGCGGGCCGTCGGGCACATCGCCGGCGCCGGCGACCCCGTCGCGACGTTCGATCCCGACGCCCTCTTCGACTATCGCTCCCGGCGGCCCGTGCTCGACGTGCAGGACGGACGCCTGTCCGACCTCACCTGGCCGGAGCTCGCCGTCCGCCACGTGCGCGCCGGCGGCCGCGACCTGCTCGTCTTCTCCGGCGCCGAGCCCGACCTGCGCTGGCAGGAGCTGGCCGCAGACGTCGTCGACCTCGTCCGCCGGCTGGGCGTGTCGCAGTGGGTGAGCCTCGGCGCGGTGCCGGGGGCGGTGGCGCACACCCGGCCGGTCCCGGTGATGGTGACGGCCTCCCGCGACGGCCTCCTCCGCGACGACGAGGCGCCGGGCCCCGAGGGCCTGCTGCGCGTGCCCTCGGCGGCGCTGTCGGTGCTGGAGATGGCGGTGACGCAGGCGGGAACGCCGGCGGTGGGCTTCTACGCCCAGGTGCCGCCCTATGCGAGCATCGGCTACGCGGCGGCCAGCATCGCCCTGCTCGACCGGCTGTCGCACCACCTCGACGTGCGCCTCGATGCCGATGAGCTCCTGGACGAGGATCGCGAGCAGCGGGCCCGCTACGACGCCGCCGTCGCGGGCGACGCAATGCTGCGCGAGACGGTGTCGCGGCTGGAGTCGGCCGCGGGCGACATCGAGGCGGAGCAGCTGCCCTCCGGCGACGAGCTCGCCCGCGAGATCGAGCGCTTCCTGCGCCGCCAGGGCGAGACGGGCGAGTCCGGGTAGACCGCGCCCGCCGGGAACCGGTCAAGCCGCGGCCGGGAGCTCAGACGGGGATCGGCGGCGGGGCCAGCAGCTCCACGGCATCGACGGCGACCGGCACGGCGCCCAGAAGGACGCCCTCGGCCACCGCCCGCCCCTCGGCGCGGGCTTCCGCCAGCGATGCCGCCCGCAGCGTGAACTCGATCGCGACGGCGTCCGTCAGCGCCACCAGCACGGCCGGATCCGAATCGGGGAGCCGATCTTCGAGCGCGGAGCGGATCCGCTGCTCGACGCCGACCGCTGCTGCGCCGGGCAGATAGGCGCTCGCCGACAGGCGATACCTGGAAGCTGCGAACACGCGGCCATGCTCTCACAGACGCGGCGGATGTGCGGCACGCGCCGACCGGGCTTGCGAGAACTTGTAAAGTGCTCGGATCGGTCAGGCCGGGACCGGCGCCCGCTCGACCTGCTCGAGATGCACGACGAGCTCCTCGACGACGCGCGGGTCGAAGTCCGCCCCGGACAGCTCGCGCAGCCGCTCCCGGGCGGCGGCGGGCGCGATCGCCGCCTGGTAGCTGCGCTCCTCGCACATCGCGTGGTATGCGTCGCACGCCAGGATGATGCGCGAGCCGAGCGGTATGTCCTCGCCGGCCAGCCCACGCGGGTAGCCGCTGCCGTCCCAGTGCTCGTGGCACGCCCGGATCAGCGCGGCGGCGCCGGCCAGCTCCCGCACCGGCTCGATGATCTCCGCGCCCAGCTCGGGATGGGCGTGGATCAGCCGCCAGCCCTCGCTGTCGAGCGGCCCGCGATTGTCCAGCACCCGCTCCGGCACGCCGATCTTGCCGAGGTCGTGGAGCGCGGCGGCGAAGGTGAGATCGCGCAGCGCGTCACCGGAAAGGCCGAGCCCCCGGCCGACCGCGCCGCAGTCGGCCGTCATGCGGTCAGAGTGCTCGGCGGTCTCGCGATGGCGCAGGGCGAGCGCGCGGCCGAGGCAGGCGACGATCCCCGAGAGCGCGTCGCGGTGGGCGGTCAGCAGGCGCTCGTTCGAGAGCGCCAGCAGCGCCTGGTCGGCGACCCCGAGCAGGAGCGCCTCCTCGGCGGGGTCGGGCGCCGCGTCGCGCTCGATCGCGAGCAGCGCGTGCGTGCCCTCGCGCTCGCCGATCGGGACGATCCCAGCCGCAGGCCCGCGCACGAGGCCCGGGGCTTCGTCGCGCCGCACGACGCGCAGCCGCCGTGACGCCGTCAGCTCGGGCGGCAGCGCTCCGGCGGGCACGTGGGTGCCCACCGACGGCCGCCGCCGCCCGCTGTAGCCGTGCGCGGACACGAGCACGAACCCGTCCCCGGACCTGCGCCAGGCGGACACGCCATCCTGCGGGACGAGCCGGGCAACGGCCAGCGTGAGCAGGTGCAGCACACGCTCCTCGCCGTGCTCGAGCGACAGCGCCTGGCCGAGCTCGACCAGCGCGCGGCCGGTGCGGGCGGCGGTGCGCTCCTCACCCGCGCGGGCCGCGTGCGCGGCGGCGACGAGCGCCGTGGCGCAGGCCGACGCCACGTACGACTCCTCGCCGTCGCTCGGCGGCGCCGCCCGGGTGCACACGACCACCCATCGCGGAGTCTGCTCGGCCGCGTACCCGAAGCCGTCCGCGGGCCTCGCGCCCGACCGGATCGCCGCGATCCGGGGTGCGATCGGGGGCTTGACCACGCCCCGGCGCGCCCACGTGTGGCTGCGGCCCGCCACGTGCTCGTGCACGAGGACGCCGTCGAGGCGCAGGCGCTCGTGGAGCTCCGCGGCCAGGATCTCGGCGATCGCGCGCTGATCGTCCGCCGCCGCGAGCGCGGCCAGAAACGCGCCCGTCAACGGGAGCGGTGTGACCGCCACGTCGCCCGACATCGAACGCAGCCTAGCAGCGTGGGATCGCTGCCCGTGGTGCGGGATCCGGCCGGCGGCGGGACGGCCCCCAGCATTACCGGATATGCCGGGCGTTCCGTCGTGCCGTGCCGGAACCCGGGGATTTGCAGGCAGACCTCGCCCCGGCTCCGCGCATCGGCCGAAACCACGCCGGGGAACGTCGCGGACCTCACTCGCACGTCGCGGTGGGGCGGGGTATGATCGCCCCCGGCTGGGGTGTGCTTCCAGCCGGTGTCAGGGGTGGCGGTGCGCAGCTTGACGCATTGTCGAGCTGCAGTAGGCTGGAAGTGTTTGGCATCTCCGGCTCGAGGCAAGCGGTGGACGTGGGGAGATCGAGGACAGGTGGAGGGCTCTGGGCGCGGGCCGCAGCATGCGCGATCGCGCTGTTGCTGACCGCCGACGCCACGAGTGCGCTGGCGGCGAGCCCGCCCCCACCGCCGCCGCCCAACGGTGGCGGCGGAGGCGGTGGCGGCTCGTCGACGCCGCCGTCGAACCCGTCCAAGCCGGCTCCCGACCGGACGGCGCCGGGCCGGGTCGGGCACCTTCGCACCGTCGCCAACGTCGCCCACCGGATCAGCATCACGTGGTCGAACCCGGCGGCGTCCGATCTCGCCGGCGTTGTCGTCCAGCGCGGATGGGCGGGGGCATGCCCGGCGAGCGCGAGCGACGGCGTCCGCATCGGCGGGGCAGGCGTGCGCACCCGGCAGGTCGACACGAGCGCCGCGCCGGGCACCGAGTACTGCTACGCCGTCTTCGCCTTCGATCACAGCGGCAACTACTCCAAGGCGGCGCTCGCCGCGCACGTGATCGACCGGGTGCCCGCACCCGTGCTGCAGCCCGTCACCGACGTCCAGGCGGTGGCAAGCGGGGGCCACATCGAGCTGACGTGGCGCAACCCCCAGTCCCTGGCCGGCGTCGCGTCGATCGTCGTCGTCCGCGGACCGGCGTCGGCGTGCCCGACCGGGCCCGCCGACGGCACGCTCATCGGCGGCACGGGCCTGCGCCAGACGCAGGTGGACGCCTCCGCCCAGCCGGGACAGGCGTACTGCTACCGCGTCTTCGTCGAGAACGCGTCCGGCCACTCGAAGGCGAGCAACACGAACACGCACACCGCCCCGCCCGTCCCGGCGGCCGCGCACCCAACGGGCGCCGCCGATCCGACGGCGTCGTCGTCCGGCGGCTGGCTGACCTCGATGATCCTGCGCATGGTGGCCGCGGTCGGCGCCGCGATGCTGCTGGTGATGGCGGCCGCCACCCTGACCGCCCGGCGCCGCACGCACGTGTCGGCCTACGTCCCGCCCCGCGAGTACGTGCCGCGCATGGCGCTCACGGGCATCACGCCCGCGACGCTCGTGATCCCCGGCGTGCTGGTGGTCGGAAGCGCCGCCGCCATCGTGCTCGTCCTGCTCAACCACTGATCCGAAGGACACGCCCTTGCGCCGCACGCTCCTCGCACTGACCGCTCTCGCATCCCTCGCAATCCTCGCCTCGGGCGGGTCGGGGGCGCTCGCGATCAGCACCGGCCCGCTGGGGGCGAGCCCGGACCCGGTCGCCTTCGGGACGCAGGCGCAGGGCGTCACCGCCACCAGGACGGTCACGATCTCGGACGACTCCGGCACCGTGCCGATCACCATCTCGAGCATCAGCGCGAGCGGCGACTACGGGAAGACGAACGACACCTGCACGGGCACCACGCTGAACAGCACCGGCGACCAGTGCACCGTCGGCGTGACGTTCAAGCCGACGTCCTCGGGGAGCGATCCGGGGACGCTCACGATCAACGACGACGACTCGGCGGACGGCAGCCAGCAGACGGTGAACCTCACGGGATCCGGCGTCGCGAACCAGTTCACGGTGACCACGCCGCCCGACTTCGGCGACATCGTCGTCGGCCACACGTCCGCGGACCAGGGCGTGACGGTGACCAACGCCACCGACTACGACGCGAACCCGTCCGGACCGACGATCGGCGGCGCGGACGCCGCCGACTTCGGCATCAGCGCGAACACCTGCGGCGGCGTCGTCCCCGCCAACACCTCGTGCACCTTCAACATCCACTTCTCCCCCAGCGGCACGGGCGCCGAGCACGCGACGCTGAACGTCGGCGGACAGGCGCTCGCGCTCTCAGGCACCGGTACGCAGGCGAACGCCCAGGTCACGCCGGCGAGCATCGCCTTCGGGAACCAGCCGATCGCGACCGACTCCGGCCCGAGCACGATCACACTCAAGAACACGGGCACCGCTCAGCTCACGTACTCCTCCACCTCAGTCGGCGGGTCCAACCCCACCGACTTCTCCGTCTCCGACGCCGGCTGCGTGAGCGCCGTCCTGAACCCGGGCGACCAGTGCACCATCAGCGCGGACTTCGTGCCCACCGCGAGCGGCAGCCGGTCGGCGACCGTGACCGTGCACGACAGCGATCCGAACAACCCGACCCAGACCCTCACCCTCACCGGGAACGGCACGGCCAGCTCGGTCGCCTTCACGCCGTCCTCCGTCACGTTCACGAACCCGGTCGTCGCCGGCCTGGCCTCCCCGGCGCACACCGTCAGGATCACCAACGCCACCAGCAAGAACATGCCGATCAGCGGCGTCACGCTGGCCGGCGCGAACCCGAAGAACTTCCTCCGCAGCGCCGACACGTGCACCGGCCAGACGCTCGCGCCGAACACGTTCTGCACGGTGCACGTCCAGTTCGCCCCCACCGGGGCGGGCCGTCGCACGGCGCTCCTGCAGGTGACCGACACGGGCCCGGTCGGACCGGCGCACAAGCACGTCCTGACGCTGACGGGCACGGGCAAGAGCCCCAACAACCCGAAGAGCGTCCACGGCACGGTCGGCTGCCAGAGCACCCGGATCACGTGGGTCTCGCCGACGGCGACCCGGTTCGCCGGCGTGCGGGTGGTCCGAAACCACGCCCACTTCCCCGCCAACGCCGGGGACGGCACGCTCCTGCGCCACGCCGGCGGCGTCGCAGTCGACACGCACCTGAAGCACTTCACGACCTACTACTACCGCGTGTTCGCCGCCTACCACTCGCGGACGCGGCCGTCACGCACCAACTACTCCGCCGGCGTCAAGCTCAAGCTGCGCACCGGCGAGATCTGCACCCCCCAGGCCCGCGCCCGCATCTCCGACCGGACGCCGAAGTTCAGCTGGCTGGCCGCGTCGACGCGGAGCGGCTACGCCTTCGTCCTCCAGCGCGGCGACACGACGATCAAGATCGGCTATGCCCGCAAGACCTCCTACCAGCTGCCGTCCTCGTGGCACTACCACGGCGGCCGCCACCTGCTGGTCGAGGGCGGCACGTACACCTTCTTCCTCTACGCGTATCCCAAGGCGCATCCGAACGGCGTCCTGATCGGCCAGGTGACGTTCTTCGAGCGGTAGGTCAGGGCGGCCGGTAGCCGAGCGCCACCGACGTGAAGAAGACGATCTGCAGCGTCGGTGCGAAGACGACGTACGCGCGGTGCCACGACTCCCGGCGCAGGCCGATGTCGGCCATCGCGAACACCAGCGGGAAGGCGACGAGGCCGAACCGGCCGACCGACTGCAGCACCGACGAGAGCAGCGGCATGGCGAAGATGCCGGCGACCAGGAGCACGTCCTCGGCGCGGGTCGACCGGAAGCGCTCGTTGCGGACGATCGGCACGAGCAGGGCGAGGTAGGCGACCACCGTCAGCCCGCGGGCGAGGAAGAACGCGTCGCGGGTGGTCAGGAAGCGCCAGAACTGGTCGCCGAAGCTCACGAGCGGGAACGCGGGGTGCCCTCCCCACTGCGACTGGACGTGCACCATGCCCAGCGGGTCGCCCACCGCGTGCCACAGCCACGCTGCCTGGGTCGCGAACGCCGCGAGCGGCGCCGCGGCCAGCACCCACGCCGACACCGTCCGCCTCCTCCAGGCGCGCAGCGCGAGCGGCGGCACGAGCGCCAGCCCGGTGACGCGGGTGAGGCCGGCGGCGTAGCCGAACGGCACGGCGGCCAGATCTCGCTCGCGGTCGGAGAGCACGAACATCCACACCACCGCCGCCAGGAACGGGCCCTCGCTGTAGGCCATGACGAGGGCGAACGCATAGGGCGAGAGCACCAGGTAGAGCACGCTGCGGCGAGCGTGGTCCTCGGATAGACGGTCGCGCGCGAGCACGTACAGGCCGGCGAGCGCCGCGAGCACCGCCAGGTTGGAGACGAGCAGCGCGGCAACGGCGTCGCCCGTCCGGCCGGCCTCGCGCACCACCCGGATCGCCAGCGGGTAGAGCGGGAAGAAGGCCTCGAGCTTGCCATGCCGGTAGCCGATGTGGGAGATGCGGATGTAGAAGACCGAGTCCCACCCGGTGAGGGCGCGCACCCACCGCGTCTGCCAGGGCTGGAGGGCGCGGTGCCAGCCGAGCTCGATCGTCAGCAGGTAGCCCAGGCTCAAGACCGCGAGGCGGCTTGCCGACCACACGACGAGCACGCGCCGCCACATGAGGCGGTATCGTACTGAGCGGGGTCGGTGCGCGTTCGCGCACCCGGCCTCGCATCCGGGAGAGGTGGCCGAGTGGCTGAAGGCGCCCACCTGCTAAGTGGGTCTGGGGGGTAAACCTCCAGCGAGGGTTCGAATCCCTCCCTCTCCGCTCGGACGGTTACGGCTTCACTCGGCAGACACCGCCCGCCTGTGGGCGGGAGTAGACCACGCGCCCGGCGGACAGCTCGGCGCAGACGAGCATTCGCTTGGTGCCGGTCGCGTTGGTCTCGGACTGCACGTCCGCCGCACAGCGGTAGCCATTCGGCGTCTGCCCAGCCGAAAATGCGGCCGGATGGCAGTCGACCATCGTCGGGCCGTAGTGGGCCGGATGTGGGATCAGGCCACGTTCGATAGCGGCGGCGACCGCCTGGCGCACCTGCTCCTGCTCGGCGTAGGCGGCTGTGTTCGGCACGATGAGGTTCGTCTCGGTCAGGTCCGACGTCTCGATCATCGCGCCCCAGATCTCCAGGATCTGCCACGGCCAGCGACATGGGCCGTAGGTGATCTTCTTGCCGCTCGTGAGCTTCGTGATCACATCGCCTCCGCCCCCACGCCTCAGGGTTGCTGGATCTGGATCAGGGCGATGTCGCCGGAGCGGTGGCCGTGCGCCCCGGGGCCCGGCCGGAAGGCCCCGGAGACGCCGAGCCAGGGTGCGGCTTGGGGACGAAGCCCGGCGTCGGCGGACCCTCGGGGCACCGGCATCGACCCGGAAGGTTTGCCCCGCTCGCCGTCACGTCGTCATCGGGAAACCCGCATTTAGGTCTGCAGGTTGCCGAGCCGCTCGCGGTACTCCTCGAGCGTGATCTCGCCGCGGGCGTACCGCTCTGCCAGGATCGCGCGCGGATCCGGCCCCGGGGCGCCGTAGGCAGCCCACGGGCCGCGCCGGCCGCGCCACCAGAACAGGCGCGCGAACGTGACGAGGACGGTGATCCAGAAGAGCGGGATCAGCGGCCAGAGCCAGAACCAGCCGTGGTGCCAGCCGTTGGTCGAGAGCAGGGTGAGCATGGGGTAGCTCCTTCGTTCGCGTTGTGGTCAGGGACGTTGCGGCTCGAGCTTGAGGACACGGGCGAGCGGCACCGGCAGCCACCAGTTCCAGCGTCCGAAGAGGGCCACGGCCGCGGGCACGAGCAGCGCGCGCACGACGGTCGCGTCGAGCAGGATCCCGGCGCCGAGGCCGGTCGCGATCATCTTCACGCCGGTCCCGGGCGCCGAGGCCATGGAGACGAAGCCGAGGAAGAGGATGAGCGCCGCGCTCGTGACGAGCCGGCCCGTGCGGCCGATGCCGTGCACGACGGCGGCCTCGGTCGAGCCGGATACGTCGTACTCCTCGCGTATGCGGGCGAGGATGAACACCTCGTAGTCCATCGACAGCCCGAACAGGAAGGCGAACACCATGAGCGGCAGCCAGGACGGGATCGACCCGGCCGCCGGGATGCCCCACACCGCCTCCGAGCCATAGCCCTTCTGCCAGACGAGGGTGATCACGCCGCAGGCCGCCGAGATCGAGAGCACGTTCAGCAGCACGGCCTTCAGCGGCAGGACGACCGACCGGAACGCCCGGGCGAGCAGCACGAACGTGAGCAGGCCGATGAGGCCGACCACGTAGGGGAAGTTGCCGTACACCGCCGAGACGAAGTCGGCGTTCTGGGCGCCCACCCCACCGACGCGGACGTCGGCCCCGGCGGCATGGGCGGCCGTGCGGACGCGGTCGAGCGTGGCGCCGGCATCGGTGTGCGGGAAGACGTCGACGACGGCCGTCGGGCCGCGCGTCCAGCCGGCGGCCGGCGCGGTCGCGCCCTGCACACCGGCAACCCGACCGAGCCGGCCGGCGACCGCCGCCGCGCGCGCACGCGGCGCGAGCACCTCGATCGGCGTGAGCACGCCCGACCCGATGCCGGAGCGTTCCAGCAGGGTCAGGCCCTGGCGGGCCGGGCCGCCGCGGCTGATCGTGTCGGGGTTGCCGTCGGCCGGCCCGAGCGTGATCGAGGCGGCCGCCACGGCAAGGGCCGCGAGCACGGCCACGGCGGCGCCGGCGGCGGCGAGGCGGCCGCGCACGACCAGCCGCGCCCACCGCGTCCACGAGCGGCTGGCGCGGTCGTCGCTGCGCAGGTGCGGCCAGTCCAGCCGGGGTCCCAGCGCGGACAGGATCACCGGCAGCACGGTCAGCGCGACGGCGACGCCGATCAGCGGGATCAGCATGCCGCCGTAGCCGACGCTGCGCAGGAACGGCACCGGCAGCACGACGAGGGCGAGGAGACCGATCGCGACCGTGGTTCCGCTGAACACGACCGCCCGGCCGGCGGTCGCCATCGCCCGCACGATCGCCTCGTCGCCGGCGCGCCCGTGCGCGCGCTCCTCGCGCCAGCGCACGACGATCAGAAGCGAGTAGTCGATGGCGACCCCCAGCCCGACGAGCGCGATCAGGAAGCCGACGATCGCCGACACCTGGGTCACCGTCGTCAGCGCCCAGACGAGCAGGAAGCTCGTCATGATCGAGACGACGGCGACGAC
The DNA here is from genome assembly GCA_963843705.1 of uncultured Actinomycetes bacterium. Classification (GTDB taxonomy): domain Bacteria; phylum Actinomycetota; class Thermoleophilia; order Gaiellales; family JAICJC01; genus JAICJC01. The sequence continues at coordinate 60,529 of CAWJLQ010000001.1, read as the reverse complement.
GAGCGGGACGAACGCCATCAGCGACGCGAACACGAATGCAAGCACGATCAGGGCGCCGAGCCCGCCCAGGACGCCCTCGGCCAGCAGTCCGAGGCCGCGCTTCTGGCCCGTCGCCGCGGAGAGCGCGTCAAGCCCGGTCAGCCGCACGGGCCGGCCGGCCACCGTGACGCCGCGCAGCGCCGCGGCGGCGGCGCGGGCGGCCGCGGGGCTGCGGCCGAAGCTCCCGGGCGTGGGCCGCGAATAGGCGAGCACGAACGTCGTGCGGCCGTCACGCGCGACGAACGCGCGGTCGCCCGTCGACTGATACGAGGCGATCCGGGCGCCGGGCACGGCCGTCGCGAGCCGCCGGGCGACGCGGGCGATGCCGCGCCGGGCCGCCGGCGACGACACGCTCGTGCCGTCCGGCAGGTGGACGACGGCGACCAGCGGCGCGCTGTCGCCGCCGTTCCCGAACATGTGCGAGATCGCGGTGTTCGTCTGGTAGCCCTCGCGGCCGGGTACCGAGTATTCCTGGCTGAGGGCGCTCGTCGCCCGTCCGGCCGAGGCGATTCCGACCAGCGTGACGGCGAGCCAGCAGACGGCCACCGCGAGGCGGTGACGAAGGACGAAACGGGTCAGCGAGGCCATGGATCCCCTCTCCTCGGCGGCGACGGAACGCATGCACTCCAGGCTAGGAACCGCCGCGTCCACCCGAAACGCCCCGCGGGAGGAACCTCGACGTGCCACCGCGGGAGGACGGAGATGCTCCCGCGGGACGACTCCGAGCCGGCCTCGCGGCACTACCCTGGGAGGTGAGGTGGCGCCCGCGACCGCATCGAAGCCGAGCGCCCGCGACGCGATCGTCGCGCTGGCCGCGCTCGGGCTCACGCTCGGCCTCCTGGCCGGCGGGCACGGGGCGCATCGTGGGCTCGATCCGCTGGGGGCGTGCCTGGCCGCGGTGGCGACCCTGCCCCTGATCGCGCACGGGCGGCGGCCGCTCGGCGTGTTCGCGCTGACGACGGCGGCGAGCGCCGCGATCAACGGTCTCGGCTACCCGACCGGCCCGCCGTTCGGACCGACGATCGCGCTCTTCTACGTCGCCTCCGACGAGCGCACGCGCCTGCGGCTGCGTGAGACGGCGGCGGTCGTCCTCGGCATGTTCGCCGTCCACGTCGCGGCGACGTCGGCCTCGGAGTCCGGCTTCCCGACGACGCCAATCCTGTTCGGGATCGTGGTATGGGGGGCCGCGTGGCTCGTGGGCGACCAGGTCGGCCAGCGCCGCGGCCGCCGCGCCGAGCAGGCGGAGCGCGCCCGCCGGGCACAGCGCGACACGGAGCGCGAGCGGCGCCTGGCCGCCGCCGAGGAGCGCACCCGGATCGCCCGCGACCTGCACGACTCCGCGGCGCACGCCATCAACGTGATCCTCGTCCAGGCCGGGGCGGCCCGCCTGCTCCAGGAGCGCGACCCCGGCGCCGTCCGCGACGCGCTGACGACGATCGAAGATGTCGCACGCGAGACGATCGGCGAGATCGATCAGCTCGTACGCGGCCTGCGGGTGGACGGTGCACCTCCCGACGCGGTCGAGCCGCCCACCGGTCTCGCCGCGCTCGAGACGCTCGTCGGCCGCCACCGCGCCGCAGGCGTGGCGGTGTCCGTGCGGGTGGGCGGCGCGCCGCGGCCGCTCCCGCGCGGGCTCGACCAGGCCGCGTACCGCATCCTGCAGGAGTCGCTCACCAACGCGGCCCGCCACGGCGACGGCAGCGCCACCGTCGCCATCGAGTACACCGAGACGGCGCTCGACATCGAGGTGTCGAACCCGGTCGCCGCCCCCGGCGCCGCGACGGCCGAGGGCGGCCACGGCATCCTCGGCATGCGCGAGCGTGCGGCGCTGCTGGGCGGAGCGCTCGAGGCGGGCGCACGCGGTGGGCGGTTCCGGGTGCACGCCAGGCTCCCCTACGCGACGCGCGAGGCGCCGGCGTGAACGCGGGAGCGGTGCGGGTGCTCGTCGTGGACGACGACGACCTGATGCGCGCGGGCCTGCGCGCCATGCTCTCGAGCGACGGCGCGATCGAGGTGGCAGGCGAGGCGTCCACCGGGCGCGCGGCGGTGGCCGCGGCCCGGGAGCTGCTGCCCGACCTCGTGCTGATGGACGTGCGCATGCCCGACGGCGACGGCATCGCGGCCACCCGCGAGGTGCTCGCCGCCGCTCCGCAGGTGCGGGTCGTCATCCTCACCACCTTCGAGGACGACGACTACATCTTCGGCGCCCTCGCCGCGGGCGCGTCCGGGTTCCTGCTCAAGCGCACCCGCCCCGAGGAGCTCCTGGCGGCGATCCATACCGTGGCCGCCGGCGACTCGCTGCTCTCGCCGTCGGTCACCCGCACCGTGATCGAGCGGATGGCGACGTCGCCCCCGCCGGTGGTCGCCGGCGGCCGGCTGCTCGACGGGCTGACGCCGCGCGAGCGCGAGGTGCTCGAGCTCGTCGCCAGGGGGCTCTCGAACGGGGAGATCGCAGCGGCGCTCGTGATCGAGGAGTCGACCGTGAAGACGCACGTGAAGCGCATCCTCGCCAAGCTGCGCCTGCGCGACCGGATCCAGGCGGTGATCTTCGCCTACGAGACCGGCGTGACACGGCCCGGGCCGCGCTGAACCGGACGCTCGCTGACGCCGAACCGGTTCTCCATGTAGCGTTGGCATTCCCGACCCCAGGAGGTTCGATGAGCGTCTTCACCATGATGACGGTGCCCGCCGACCCGAAGCGGATCCAGCAGGTGATGCAGGCGAACGAGGACAGCTGGCAGGCCCTGAACGCGCGGGCGAAGGAGCACGGCGCGCTGCATCACCGCTTCCTGGCGAGCGCCGACGGCGCGACCGTGGCGGTCTTCGACGAGTGGGAGAACGGCGAGGCCTTCCAGACGTTCTTCGAGGCGAGCCCCGAGATCCCCCGGCTGATGGGCGAGGCCGGGATCACGAGCGAACCGCAGTTCATGGTCTGGCAGCCGCTCGACACCCCCGACGCGTTCTAGGCCCGTGAGCGACCCTCCCCTGACCGGCGGCTGCCTGTGCGGCGGCGTGCACTTCGAGGTCGATGCGCCGCTCGTCTCCGCCGGCTACTGCCACTGCACGCGCTGCCAGCGGCGCACGGGCACGGCGGCGTCGGCCCAGGGGAGGATCGCGCCGGGGTCGCTGCGGATCACACGCGGGGCCGAGCTCGTGCGGGCCTACCGCCCGCCCGACGGCTTCACCAAGATGTTCTGCGCCGATTGCGGGTCGGCGCTCTGGAGCCAGAGCGCCGACGGTGCGGTGACGAGCGTCCGGCTGGGGGCATTCGACACCGACCCCGGGATCCGGCCGTCGTACCGCCAGTTCGTCGCCTATGCGGCACCGTGGGAGCCGATCCCCGACGACGGCCTGCCCCGCCACGCCGAGCGGCCGCCCGACTGAGCCGGAGTTCTTGCGGCAAACCCCTTCTGGGTATACTTCATTGCGTTTTTTGCAAATGACTCTATCGGGGGAGTCGCGCCGCCGCGAGGTGGGGCTAGATGAGAGGGCCCTTCCCCCGTCCCCCGGTGAGGTGCCATATGGATACCCCTGCTCCTGGCGTCGCCCGAACCCCCGTCGACGAGCGCTTCTTCCATGAATGGGTCGCGTTCGGCATGCTCGAGCTGGCCGTCTACCTGACGCGCCACGCGCAGTTCGCCGCGTACTGCGTCGAGCGCGACCTGCGGCGCGCCTCGCGCCGCCGCCGCCCCGCAGCCTAGAGCGTCTGGCGCACGCGTACGGCCGTGCCGTACGCGCAGATCTCGGTCCAGGTCCCGCCCATCTCGGAGGTGTCGAACCGCATCGCGAGGATCGCGTTCGCTCCCCGCGACTCGGCCTCCTCGGTCATGCGCTGGATGACCTGCTCGCGGCTCTCCACGAGCGCCTTCGTCATGCCTCTGAGCTCGCCGCCGAGGATCGACTTCAGGCCGGCGCCGAACTGCGAGCCGATGTTGCGCGAGCGGACGGTGAGACCGAAGACCTCACCGAAGACCTCCTCGACCTCGTAGCCGGGCAGGTCGTTCGTCGTTGCGATGATCACGCGGCGGACTCTACTCGCTACCCTCGGGCGGAGGCCTGCGCACCGGCGAGCGCGACCTTCGCCCGCACGGTCACCAGGTGATACAGCACCAGCAGCTGCACGAGCGCGAGCGAGTCCGACCGGTGCAGCTCGTTGCCGGCGGTGAACTCGCCCAGGCGCTCGCTGCGCAGGTGGCTCGCGAAGTGCATGTGCGCCCAGATCCGCTCCTCCAGGTCGGCCGCCGTCGCCGGCGCCAGCCGTCCCGGCACGTAGACGTCCTGCTCCCCGCCGTCGCCGAGCACGCGCAGGCCGTCGGCGCCCTCGCCGACCACGTCGGAGAGATCCGGGTGGGGCAGGCCGGGCCGCAGCAGGAGGTGGGCGTCGAGGTGGGTGGGGACGGCGTCGGTCTCGGGCTCGCCGTCCGGCTGCGCGAACCGCACGACGATGTCGGCGTGCCGGCGCTGCGGGCGGATGAACTGCTCGGAGTCGGCCTCGCGGCGGTCGAGCTCCTCCAGCACCTGCGTCGTCGTGTACCCGCGCCGGGAGCAGTCGCGCAGCACCTTCCACTTGCGCCGGAGGCTCTCGGGCGGGTCGAGGAACACGCGGATGTCGAAGCAGTCGCGCAGCGCCTCGGTGTGGTACCCGAGCAGGCCCTCGACGATCAGGAAGCGGCCGGGCTCGAGGTACACGGGCGGCCCGAACGTGCCGTCCGCGTGCCGGTAGACCGGCTTCAGGATCGGCTCGCGCGCACGCAGCAGGCGCATGTGCTGCGCCATGATGTCGATGTAGTTGCAGTCGGGATGGAGCGGCGTGATGCCGAGACCGGCGCGCTGGGCGCGGTCGTAGCGGTGGTAGTCGTCCAGCTGCAGGTGCGACACCTGGTCGGCGCCCAGCACGCGGACGAGCCCGCGCGTGAGCGTGGTCTTCCCGCTGGCGGAGTCACCGACGATCCCGAGCATCACGGGCCTTGGCATCTGATCAGCCTACGCGCGCTCTCGATGTAGGACAATGGAGACAATCACGCTGATTGATAAGCTTTTGATTCAATGACGTTCGCACAGCTGCGCACGCTGGTCGCGGTGGCCGAGGAGGGTTCGGTGCGGGCGGCGGCGCGGCGGCTGGTCGTGACCGAGCCGGCCGTGTCGGCGGCGGTCGCGGCACTCGGGCGCGAGGTGGGCCAGCGCCTGATCGCCCGCGAGGGGCGCGGCGTGCGGCTCACTCCCGCAGGACGGACGCTGGCCGGATACGCAGCCGAGATCCTCGGTCTGGCCGAGCAGGCGCGCCGCGAGCTCGAGACGACCGGCCCGCTGCGCCTCGCCGCCGTCACCACGGCGGGCGAGTACGTGCTCCCGCCGCTGCTCAAGGCCTTTCGCGGGCGCCACCCCGAGATCGACGTGTCGCTCGACGTCGGCAACCGGGCGACGGTCTTCGGCGCGCTCGAGCGCCACCAGGTCGAGCTGGCGGTCACCGGCCAGCCGCCAACCGGGCGCGCACTCACCGGGGTGCCGTTCCTCGCTCACCGCCTGGTGGTCGTCGCCGCCCCGGGCACGCGCTCCGGCGACCTGCGCGATGCCACCTGGCTGCTGCGCGAGCGCGGATCGGGCACCCGCGAGACCGTCGAACGGTACCTCGCGGCCACCGGGCTCGAGCCGCGCTCGACCATGACGCTCGGCTCGAACGGCGCCGTGAAGCAGGCGGCCGCGGTCGGCCTCGGCGTCACCCTGCTCTCCGACCAGGCGACGGCGGCCGAGGTGGCTGCGGGGACGCTCGTGCGCGTGGACGCGCCGGGGACGCCGATCGAGCGGCGCTGGTACGCCGTCGCCCCGGCACACGGGCCGGAGACCGCCGCCGCAGCCCGCTTCCGCGCCTTCTGCCTCACGGCGGAGGCGCGGCGGGCGGTGACGGGCGCGCCGGCTCCGGCGGGCTGATCGGGGCACCCTCGTCGGGCGCGCGCCCCTGCCGGGGCGAGTCCTCCGGCGGCAGGCCCTGATCGCCCCGCGGACGGCGCAGGGGATGGATCGCCGGCACCGGCGGCGCAGGCGGCGGCGGCGCGGGCCGCAGCGAGAGTCCCGCCGGCCACCGCGTCACCGCCGCCCCCTCCCCGGCCGGAACGTGCCGGCGATTCCCGGTGTGATTGGGCGCGGGCGGGCCGCTGCGCCGCGCGATAGGGTCCTGCCGACGATGTGCGCCGACGCGACCATCGCCGGCCGGTGACCGGCGACGCCCACCACTCGCAGCGCGGGCTCGGCGCCGAGATCGCGAACGCGACCGCGCACATCTACCGCGAGCTGCTCGGCAAGGGGCCGACGACCGTCCGCGCCTACATCGAGCACGATCTGATCGTGGTCGTGATGGAGGACATCTACAGCGTGGCGGAGCGGACGATGATCGCCGCCGGCGCGGCGGACGACGTGATCGCGATGCGCTACCGCATGCAGGACGCCGTGCGCCACCGGTTCGTGGAGGAGATCGAGCGTCTGTCGGGACGGACGGTGCGGGCGTTCCTCAGCCAGACCAACGTCGACCCCGACATCGCCGTCGAGGTGTTCATCCTCACGCCCGACCAGGAACAGCCGGTCGGCTCCGACGGCCCCTGACGGGCCGTTCACGGCCGGTCCCCCCGCGCGCCCGCGATCGCCGCCCGGGCGCGGCCGTGCCACTCGTCTCGCGAGATACCCATCGCGGCGCGCAGCTGCGGCCACAGCTCGGCGCCCGCGGGCATCCACCGCAGCCGCACCTCGGACGCGAGGACGTCCACGGCCTCGACGTCGGCCGCCGGCACGAGCAGCCGGCGAACGCCGGCGACCCCGCCGCGCACGACGACACCGGGCCGGTCGCCGCACGAGCGGACCGACTCGACGACGCCGATCTCACCCGCCGGCCCGACGACCGCGAAGCCGGCCAGTATCCCGGCGTCCGCAGGGAGCGGATTCGACTCGGCCGCCATCGCGCACATCCCCGACCTCGCATCCGAAGGAGCAGGCAGGCCGCTGCCGGGCGCGGGTCCCGCAGCCGCGATGGCCTCGAAATCGTCACCGGAGGCGAGCGTCTTCACCGCCGGTACCGCCGCCAGATCATACCAACGGCATCCGATCGACCGGAAGAGTTCTCCACACGTTCCACCGCGGGCCGCAGGCTGCACGGAGGAGCCCGGTAGCATCCGCTGCGTGGCCGAGCAGCCCGCCATCGCGGTTCGCGACCTGCACGTGACCCGCGGCGGCGCCGAGGTGCTGCGCGGGATCTCCGTCGAGGTGCCCGCCGGCGCGGTCACCGGCCTGTTGGGGCCGAGCGGCTGCGGCAAGTCGACCCTCATGCGCGCGATCGTCGGCGTCCAGATCGTCGCCTCGGGGGACATCGCCGTCCTGGGCGAGCCGGCGGGCTCCCGCAGCCTGCGCCGGCGAGTCGGCTACGTGACGCAGGCGCCGTCGGTCTACGGCGACCTCTCGGTGCGCGAGAACCTCGTCTTCTTCCGTCGCGTCCTCGGCGCCGCGCACGAGCGCGTCGACGCGGTCATCGCCGCGGTCGGCCTGGAACCGTTCGCCGATCGCGTCGTCGACCGCCTCTCGGGCGGGCAGCGGGCGCGCGTCTCGCTCGCCACCGCGCTCCTGAACGAGCCGCCCGTGCTCGTGCTCGACGAGCCGACCGTCGGGCTCGACCCACTGCTCCGGCGCAACCTGTGGACGATCTTCCACGACCTGGCGGCGGCGGGAACAAGCCTGCTGGTCTCGAGCCACGTCATGGACGAGGCCGCCAACTGCGACCGCCTGCTGCTCATGCGCGAGGGGCGGATCCTGGCCTCGACGACCCCCGACGGGCTGCGCGCCGACACGGGCGCGCACGACCTCGGCGAGGCGTTCCTGCGCACGATCGAGCGACTGGAGGCGGCCGGATGAGCGGGCGGATCGTGCTCGCGACGACGGCTCGGGTGCTGATCCAGCTGCGGCGCGACCCGCGCACGATCGCGCTGCTGCTCGTCGTCCCGTGCCTGCTCGAGGTGCTCCTGCGCTACGTGCTCGACGGCCAGCCGGACGCATTCGACCGCATCGGCGGGCCGCTGCTCGGGATCTTCCCCTTCATCAGCATGTTCCTGGTCACGGCGATCACGATGCTGCGCGAGCGCACCACGGGCACGCTCGAACGGCTGATGACGATGCCGCTCGCGAAGATCGACCTGCTGGCCGGGTACGGGATCGCGTTCGGCGCCGTCGCAGCCGTGCAGGCGGCGCTGACGTCGATGGTCGCCTTCGGCATCCTCGACCTGCACGTCGCCGGCAGCGAGGCGGCCGTGGCGGTGCTCGCGATCGCAAACGCGATCCTGGGCATGTCGCTTGGACTCTTCGTCAGCGCGTTCGCACAGACGGAGTTCCAGGCGGTGCAGTTCCTGCCGGCGACGGTGTTCCCGCAGCTGCTCCTGTGCGGGCTGCTCGTGCCCCGACCGCAGATGGCGACGATCCTCCAGGACGCTGCCGACGTGCTGCCCCTGACCTACGCCTACGACGGGCTCGACCGCGTGACCCGCCTCGGCGGCTTCGACGCGACCACGGTGCGCGACCTGGTCGTCGTGCTCTGCGTGACGCTGCTCGCCCTCGTGCTCGGCGCGACGACGCTGCGCCGCCGCACCGCATAGCTCGATGGCGATGGGGCCTGGCCCCGAGGGTCGAGGCCCCGCTGTCCGGGTGGTCTCAGCCAGGGAGCAGGAGCACGCGCCCCTGGATGCGATGCTCCTCGAGCAGGGTGTGCGCCGCCGCGGCGCCCTCGAGCGGCAGCTGGGTGATCTCCGGCAGCGCCAGCTCGTCGAGCGCCAGGAGGGTGCAGATGGTCGTCATCGCGTCGCGCAGCCCGCGACCGTCGAGCGACTCCGAGCCGTAGCCGGTGAGCGTGGCCGGCAGCAGCAGCGCATCGACGTCGAACGCCACCTGCGCGCCGGCCACCGACCCGACGGAGCACAGGCCGCCGCCCGCGCGCAGCGCCGCGACGCACGGCCCAAAGAGCGGCCCGCCGACCGTGTCGAGGATCCGGTCGACGCTGCGCCGGGGAAGCGCCTCGGCCAGGTCGTCCCGGCCCGAGACCACGATCCGGTCGGCGCCGAGCCGGCGCACGTACTCCACCCGCTCCGGCCGCGAGACAACGGCGATCACCTCGGCCGCATCGAGCGCGCACGCGAGCGCGACCGCCGCCGATCCGACGCCGCCGGACGCGCCCGTGACGACCACGCGTGCGCCGGCGAGCGCACCCGTACGGCGCAGCCCCTCGAAGGCCGTGACGCCGGCGAGCCCGACCGCGGCCACGGCCAGCGGGTCGACGTCGGCGGGGATGACCGCCACGGCGTCCGCGGCCACCGTGACGTGCTCCGCGTAGCCGCCGGGACGCTCGGCGCGGACGCCGCCGAGGCCCTGCATCATCGTGACGACATACGCGCCGACGGTGACCGGGCCGGCGTCGCCCCCCGCGGCGACGACTTCCCCCACCGCCTCCAGGCCGGGAACGTACGGGAACGGGTCGCCGCCGCGGACCGGCCAGTTGCCTGCCCTGATCTCCAGATCCGAGTGGTTCACCGCCGACGCGAGCACGCGGATCCGCACCTCGTCGGAGGCGAGGTCGGGCAGCTCGACCGTCTCGGGCCGCAGCACCTCGGGCGGCCCGTATTCGCGCATGACGATCGCTCGCGACTCCACCGGCGACAGGCTACGCCGCCGCGTCCTCCGGCGGCGAGGCGTAGTTCGGACGGATGTAGGCCGGCTCGAACCCGGCGCGCAGGAGGTTGCGGTAGGAGCTCTCGGGCCGGCCGTCGGCGAGGTCGCCGGTCTCGGTCACCACGACCTGCGCGCCCGCGGCGCGCGCCGCGGCGATGCGGGCGGCGATCAGCGCCGAATGGGCGCCGCGGCCGCGGTGGCCCGGCAGCGTCGTCGCCTGGCCGAGCCACGCCGCCGCTCCCGAGACGAACACGGCCCCGGCCGCCACCGGCCCGGCGCCGGCGTGCGCAAGGTAGCAGCCCCACCCCGGCCGTCCGGGCAGCCGCCCGAGCACCGCCGCCGCCTCGGGCGCGATCCCGAACCCGGCCGCGATCAGCGCGACGTACTCGGCGGCGCGCTCGGCGCCGATCCGCTCCACCCGGAACCCGGTCACCGGCGCGTACGCGGCGTCCGCCGGCCGGGAGAACTTCACCCAGGCATGGCCGGGCTCGTAGCCGCGTGCGCGCAGGTCGTCGGCGAGGTGCCCGGGCCGGGCGCACGGGGCGAGCGCGACGGTGTGGCGGAGCGCCCCGTACGCCTCGGCGATCGCATCGAGCACCGCGACCGTCGCCGGCTCGGACACGCCCAGCCCGAGGACGCGGTTCACGTACATCTCGGGGATGTCCGTACGCACGGCGCACACCGCGCCGCCGACGTGGACGGCGTCGTCCCCGAACGCGTCCGCGACGGCCGCCGCCTCGACCGTCTCCAGCGCGAGGTCGTCGGTCGTCACCGCTCGCGCGGCTGGAGCGCCGGCATGTAGCCCTCGTGCTCCAGCCAGTGCCCGCCGTCGATCGTCAGGTTCTCGCCGGTGATGTAGGCGGCGTGCCGGGAGCAGAGCGCGGCCGTCCACCACGCGATCTCCTCGACCGTCGCCAGGCGGCCCGCGGGCACGCTCGCAGCCACCCGGGCCTCGTCCTGCGGGGTCGGCCACAGCGCCGCGCCGGCGCCCTCCGTGGCGGTCGGCCCGGGGCAGATCGTGTTCACCCTGATCCCGTGCGGCGCCCACTCGACCGCGAGCGTGCGCGTCATCGCAAGCAGACCCGCCTTGGCCGCGGCGGAGTGCACCGTGCCCGGGCCGCCCGTCCACGCATAGCTCGCGATCACGCTCAGGATGGCGCCGCCGTCGCCCTGGGCGATCATCTGCCGCCCGGCGGCGCGCGCGCACAGGAAGCCACCGTCGAGCACGATCGACGTCACCGCCCGCCACCCGTTCGGGGACAGGTCCTCCGCCCTGACGACGAAGTTGCCGGCGGCGTCGTTCACGAGCACGTCGAGGCGGCCGAACCGCTCGACCGCCGCGGCGACGAGGGCGTCCACCTGCTCGGGGTCGCGCACGTCGGTGGGCTGGGCGGCGGCGCGGCCGCCGGCCCGCTCGACGATCGCGACCGTCTCGGCCAGCGGATCCGGCCGCCTGCCGGCGACGACGACCGCGGCCCCCAGGCGGGCGAGCTCGACCGCCATCGCCCGGCCCATCCCGCTGCCGCCGCCGGTGATGACCGCGACCTGCCCGTCGAAGCTTCCCGGTGCGAGCATGCTACGCCTCCCCCTCCTCGGACGGGATGACGCGCGCGTCCAGGGCGACGGCCCCGGTCGGCGTCACCAGCAGCGGGTTGATCTCGATCTCGCCGACGTCCGGCCTGGCGGCGGCCAGGCGGGACAGCCGCGCCGCCACCCCGGCCGCCGCGGCGATGTCGAGCGCCGGCCGGCCGCGGCTCCCCAGCAGCAGCGGCGCGCCGCGCAGGGAGCGCAGCAGGCGCTCGGCGGTCGCCGGGTCGATCGGCGCCAGGTCGACGGCCACGTCCCGGAACACCTCGGCGTGGATCCCTCCCAGGCCGATCATCGCGACCGGACCGAAGCGGGGATCCGAGCGGGCGCCGACGATCAGCTCGACGCCCTCGTGGATCGGCGCCATCCGCTCGACCGAGAGCTCATGCGGCGCGAGCCGGATCATCAGCCCCTCGACGGCGGAGCGCAGCGCCGCGGCATCGGCGATCCCGACCAGGACGCCGCCGGCGTCGGACTTGTGCAGCGCGTCGACGGCCTTGACCACCACGGGATAGCCGAGCTCGGCCGCCGCCGCCTCGGCCTCGGCGACGGTGCGCACCCGCATCGCCGGCTCGAACGGCACGCCTGCGGCGGCGAGCAGCGCGCGGCTGCCGAAGTAGCCGGATGCGAGCGGCTCGGTCCGGGGGGCGGGCAGGCGCGGGGCGCCCGGCGGGTCGGGCCGGGGGCGCAGGCCGGCGAGCGCGCCGGCGGCCGCCTCGATGCTCGGGTACACGGGCACGCCGCCCTCGCGCAGCGTCACCGACGTCGGGGTGTCGTGGTGCATCGACTGCCCGACCACCGGCCGGCCGGTGTCGTGCACCGCCTGCACGATGCTGCGGGCGACGCCGATCTCGGTCTGGGCGAACTCCTCGGAGTAGTCGTGGTAGCCGCCGAAGTAGCCGGTCATGAGCACGCCGTCGACCTCGTCTGACTCGAGCAGCGCCCGTGTCACCTTGGCGTAGGACATGAAGTCCTGCTCGCCGCCGCCGGCCAGGTCGACCGGGTTGCGGGTCGCGGCGGTGTGCGGCAGCTGGCCGGCCAGGACGGCGGCCAGCTCGTCGGAGAGGCGCGGCACCTCGAGGCCGGCGGCGACCGCGACGTCGCAGGCGATCGCCCCGTGCCCGCCGCCGTCGCCGAGGACCGCCACCCGCGGCCCCCGCAGCGGGCGGGCGCGCACCAGCGCCTGGACGAGGTCGACCATCTGGTGCGGCGTGCGGACGAGGTGGATCCCGGCCGCGCGGGCGGCGGCCTCGACCACCGCAGAGCTGGAGACGAGGGCGCCGGTGTGCGAGCGGGCGGCGCGGGCGCCCGCCTCGCTGGCGCCGACCGTCAGCATCACCACGGGCTTGCCCGCCGTGGCGGCGGCGTCCACGAACGCGCGCCCGTCGCGGAAGTCCTCGGCGTAGACGGCGATCACCTCGGTGGCGGCGTGCTGGGCGAACGAGCCGATCAGCTCGGCCAGGTCGACGTCGGCCTGGTTGCCGATCGACGCGAACCGCGAGAAGCCGAGCCCGGCCTGACGGGCGAGGATGCCCAGCTCGAGCGCCAGGTTGCCGCTCTGGGAGACGAGCCCGATCGTCCCCGGCGGGAACTCGTTCGAGGCGATGCCCAGCTCGGAGCTCGCGTCGTAGACGCCGAGGCAGTTCGGCCCGAGCAGGATCGCCCCGGCCTCGCGCACCCGCTGCACGAGCGCGTCCTGGTGCGCCTTCGCGTCGTCGCCGAGCTCGCCGAGGCCGGCGGTGATCCCGATCAGCGCCCTGGCGCCGGCGGACAGGGCGTCGTCCACCGTCTGCTCGAACGCTCCCGGAGGCACCGACACGACGACGAGCTCGGGCGCGTCGGGCAGCTCGCCGAGCGAGGTGTAGGCGGAGCGCCCGAGGACGGTCCCGCCGTTGCGGTTGATCAGGTAGACGGGCCGGCGGTGCTCGCCCCGCAGCGCCCCCCGCCCGAGCCAGTTGCCCCACTTGGCGGGATCGTCGGACGCGCCGACGATGGCGACGGAGCGGGGATCGAAGAGCGGGCGCAGGTCGCGTGCCATGGCGGCGTACTCTCGCATGATCGAACGGGGCCCGGCCCCGTTCGATCACCGCTCGAGGATTGCCCTCGCCGCGGTGCGGCCCGTGCGCACGGCCCCCTCCATGTAGCCGGCCAGCCAGTGGTCGGAGCCGGCCACGTAGAACGGCGGCTCGTGCGTGCCGTGCAGGCGGCCGACCGCCATGACGTCGCCGGGCGCCCACTGGGTGACGTAGCCCTGTGTCCAGGGATCGACGCCCCAGTCGCGCCAGAGGTAGGCGACGGGATCGGCGGCGGCCTCGCCGAAGATGCGGACGAGCCCCGCCAGCACCTCGGCCCGGCGCACGCCGTCGGCCGCCGAGAGGTGGTGCAGCAGCCGCTCCGGCGGGACGAGCAGCGAGAGCACGCCCTCGCCCTGCGGCCACGTCGAGCCGAACAGGTTCTCGCTCTCGGCGAGCCCGTTCTGGCCCCGCTCGCGCCAGAACGACGCCGGATAGGCGGCCACGACCTTGCCCGAGCGCGCCTGCCGCTGGCGGTGCAGGGACGCCAGCCGCTCGGGTGAGAGCCCCTCGAGCGCGATGTCGCGCAGCGGCCCCACGGGCACCGCGCACACCACCGCGCCGGCGACCAGCCGCGTGCCGTCGTCCAGCCACACCTCGACGCCGCCGTCGACGGCGATGCGGCGCACGGGCGCGCCCAGCAGCAGCCGGTCGCCCAACTCCTGCGCCATCCGCAGCGCGACGGTCGCCGAGCCCGCCGCCACGGTCTGGTTCTCCCACGCCTCGAGGTCGTAGGTGCCGAGGGCGCCGGCCGCGGCGTCCATGCGCAGCGCCGAGAGCAGCGAGATGCGCTCCCCCGAGCCGCCCGACAGGCTGAGCGCCTGCACCTCGTGGGCACGGACGACGGCGGGCGCGGCGCCCACCTCGCGCAGCCACCCGTTCAGCGAGAGGCGATCGAGCCGCCCCGCGTCGGGATGGCTCCACGGGTCGTCCGGATCGACGGTGGCGGCGAGCCCGGCGAAGAGCGCCGTCACCCGGGCGGCGTCGGCACGCTCCGCGTCGGTCAGCCACGGCATCTCGGCACCCGTCCAGGTGCCGTCGACCAGGTCGTAGGTGATCTCGCCGGGCTCGGCCACGTAGCTCGGCCGCGTCTCGAGACCGAGCTCGCTGATCAGCTCCAGGTACGCCGTGTGGAAGTCGCCCACCAGCTCGCCGCCCATCTGCACGATCCGGCCGTCGGGGATCTCGACCTGCTCCACCCGGCCGCCGGGGCGGTCACGGGCCTCGAGCACCGTGACGTCCGCGCCGGCCCGGGCGAGGTCGCGGGCCGCCGACAGGCCGGCCAGGCCGGCGCCGACCACGATCACATCGGTCACCGCGCGCCAGGCCCGTGGATGCGGTGCAGGAGCGCCTCGACGCGGTCGCGCTCGGCGTCGACCGCCGGCTCCTCGCCCGGCACGGTCAGCGCGAGCAGGTAGTGATTCCAGAGCACGTCGACGACGTGGCCGGCCAGCGCATCGGCGCCGAACCGCTCGAGGTAGCGCTCGAGCAGGCCGCGGCGGTCGCGCAGGTAGGCCAGCCAGTCGGCGTACCCGCCGTCGAGGATGATGCGCTCGACCCGCGCCGCCTCGGAGGCCTCGTCGCCGTCCGCCTCGTCGAGGGCCGCGCGCAGGGCGGCCACCGCCGCCGGAAGCTGCGACTCCCCCTCCGGCGTCAGGAACAGCCAGCGGTCGCGCCGCTCCTCGGCGGAGTCCGGGACGGAAGATCGGGGGGCGATATTGACGCTCATCGGGTTCGGACGGTATCCTGACTGACCAGTCAGTCAAGACCCGGCCATCATGCCCGAGCCCGCCCCGAACCGCAAGCACCTGATCCTCGACGCCGCCTGCCGGGCGATCGCGCGACTCGGGGCGGCGGGGGTGCGGGTCTCCGACGTCGCCGGCGAGGCCGGGGTCTCGACGGCGCTCGTGCACTACTACTTCCCGTCCCGAACCGACGTGATCCTGGGGGCGTTCGGGCATGCCGACGACCTCGCCGACGCCTTCGCCGAGGAGCAGCTGACGGCGCTCGCCACCGGCCGCGAGCGCGTCGAGCGGCTGATCCTGACCTGGGCCGGCGACGACCCGGCGATCCGCACGAACTGGTCGATCTGGCACGAGATGTGGCAGTACGCCGTCCACAGCGACGGCGCCCGGCAGATGGTGGCCGACTCGCACCGGCGCTGGATCGAACAGGTGGGAGGATTCATCGCGGAGGGCAAGGAGGACGGAAGCATTCCGAGCGCCGTCGACGTGGACGGCGCCGCGCGCAGGCTCGCGGCATGTGTGGACGACTGGGGCCGCGAGACGCTCATCGGGATGCGCACGCCGGCGGGGATGCGAGCGGCGCTGGCCGCCGCCACGGCGCACGAGCTCGGGCCCGGGCGCCGGCCCGCGCGGGGGAGGGCGGCATGAGCGCCGAGCCGCCTCGCACCCTGCCGGCGTGGGCGTACCGCAGCCCCGAGTTCTACTCCGCCGAGCGGCGGGAGATCTTCGCCCGCGACTGGCTGCTCGTCGGCCATGTGAGCCGGCTGCGCGAGCCCGGCGATTACATCTCGATGACCATCGCGGGCGAGCCGATCGCCGTCGTCCGCGGCGGCGACGGCGAGCTGCGCGCCTTCTCGAACGTGTGCCGTCACCGGGGGGCCCGCGTCCTCGACGGCGCCGGCAACTGCGGCAAGGCGATGCGCTGCCCCTACCACGGCTGGACGTACGGCCTCGACGGCCGCCTGCTCGCGATCCCGGAGAAGACGGGGTTCACCGGCTTCGACAAGGACGCGAACGGCCTGTGGCCGCTCCAGGTCGGCGTCGCCGCGGGGTTCGTCTTCGCAAGCCTGAATCCGGAGCCCGAGCCGCTGTCCGAGTACCTGGGGCCGTTCGAGGAGTGGCTCGCCCCGTACCGCCCCGAGCGACTCGTCTGCTACGGCGAGCACACCGACGTCCTGCCGATCAACTGGAAGAACTCGATCGACAACTACCTCGAGGGCTACCACATCCCCGTCGGCCACCCCGGCCTGCTGCGCCTGCTGGACTACAAGCGGTACCTGGTCGAGACGACCGACGCCCGCATCTCGATCGCCCGCAGCCCGATGCGCGAGAAGGCGTCGCGCGACTGGCAGGAGCGCCTGTACCAGCGGCTGATGCGGCCGATGCCCGGGCTGCGCGAGCCGGAGAACAGGGAGTGGAACTTCGTCTTCGCCTTCCCAGCGATGACCTTCAACCTCTACCCCGACCAGATCGACTTCTGGGTCAACTACCCGCTGGACGAGCGCCGCACCCTGACCGTGTGGAACACGTTCCGTCCGCCGGAGACGGCCGGACGGCGCGACCGGATCGTGCGCCGGCTGAACACCCGCATCAACAGCCTCGTCCAGCACGAGGACAACGACCTGACCCAGCGGGTCCAGGAGGGGCTGGGCTCCAGCCTCTACCGCGCGGGCGTGATCGGCGCCCGCGAGAACGGCCTGCTGCATTTCCACGACTGGATCAGAGCGGCGATTCCCGCCGCAGCCGTCGACGACGAGCACGACGGTCTGCGCGCACTCCAGACCGGGGCGGCCGCGTGACCGGACACGGACGTCCAGGCCGGCCCAACCGGCCGGAGTCGAGCGGCGTCTTACCGAACGGCCCCCACCAAGGGAGGAAACGATGACGTGGCATCCGAAGGAGCGCCGGGGGCACACCCGGCGCGATCTGCTCGCGCGAGCCGGCGGCGCCGCGCTCGGCGTGTCGGGCGCGGGCTCGCTGCTCGCGGCCTGCTCGAACACCACCTCGGCCGGCGGTGGGGGAAGCTCCGCCGGAGCGCAGCCGACCGGCCCCGGCGGCCTCCCGCTCGCCCGTCCGGACAAGCGCGTCACGCTGCCGCGGTGGGAGGACCCGATCGCCTCCGGCATGCAGCCCGAGACCGGCGGCACCTTCCAGGTCTTCAACTACCCCGACTACCTGTACCAGAAGCTGCTGAAGGAGTTCTGCGCCAAGTACAACGTGACGCCGCAGATCACCGCCTTCGACAACATCGCCTCGGGCATCCAGCGGCTGGCGTCCGGGTCGGTCGCGCCCGACGTGATGGAGATGACGCCCGACAACCTCGACCAGGTCGTCGCGGGCAAGCTCATCAAGCCGATCAACCTGGACTACATCCCCAACCTGCAGAAGAACATCTGGCCGCAGCTCGTCTCGCCGTTCTACGACGTCGGGTCACGGTACACCGTCCCCTACACCTGCTACGCGACCGGCATCTTCTGGCGCAACGACCACGTCAAGGAGGACATCGCCGGCATGTCCCAGCCGTGGGACATCTTCTGGCAGTCGCAGGCCTACAGCGGCAAGACGGCGCTGCTGTCGGAGGACCGGGAGACGATCGCGATGGCCCTCCTGCGCCGCGGCATCACCGACATCAACACGGAGGATCCCAAGCTGATCAACCGGGCGGTGGCCGACCTCAAGCAGCTCTACAGCATCTGCAACGTCAAGGTCGGCGACTCGCAGTACCAGACCGTCCCCGAGGGCACCGCCTGGCTCAACCAGGCCTGGTCGGGCGACCCGCTGGCGGGCTACTTCTACTACATGCCCAAGGGCACCTCGCCCAAGGTGCTCTCCTACTGGAAGCCGCCCAAGGGCCACGTCCCAGTCCAGAACGACTGCTGGGCGGTCTGCGCGACGACGAAGAAGCCGGTGCTCGCGCACCTGTGGCTGAACTACATCATCGACAACGGCGTCGCCTACTCGAACTTCGTGAACTTCAACGGGTACCAGCCGCCGCTGAACGAGATCGACCCGGCCACGCTGGTGTCGAAGGGCGTCATCCCCGAGACGCTCAACTCCTGCGTGCTCACGAACGACGACTTCGGCTCGACCTCGCTGCAGGAGATGACCCTGACGAACCAGGGGCGCGTGCTCTGGCAGAACGGCTACTCGAACTTCCTGGCCGGGTAGGCTGGCGGCGACATGTACCCGCGCTGGCTGTGGCAGGGCTTCTCGCTCCCCGGGGTCGTATGGCTGATCCTGCTCTTCATCGTGCCGTTCTACGCGGTGACGGCGGTCGCCTTCGGCTCGGTCGACCCCACCCTGCTCACGCCGATCCCGGCCTGGAACCCGGCCGACTGGAACATCGGCTGGGTCAGCGACGCCCTGAGCCGGCTCGACCCGTTCGGGGCCGGCAACGACCTGTGGGGCGTGTTCGTGCGCACCTGCGAGTACGTGGCGATCTCGCTCGCGATGTGCCTGGCGATCGGCTACCCGGTCGCCTACTACATCGCCCGGCACGCGTCGCGGACGAAGAGCCTGCTCCTGATCCTGCTCATCCTGCCGTTCTGGATCAGCTACCTGATGCGGATGTTCGCCTGGGTGAACCTGCTCGCCCCCGACGGCTACGTGAACCGGTTCCTCCAGTTCTCGCACGTCATCAGCCAGCCCTACGGGTTCCTCGACGGACGCTCCTCCACGGTCGTCCTGGCACTGGTGTACGGCTACATCCCGTACCTGATCCTGCCCCTGTACGCGTCGCTCGACCGGATCGACAAGAGCATGATGGAGGCGGCGCGTGACCTGGGCGCGAGCCCGTTTCGTACCTTCCTGCACGTCACGCTGCCGCTGTCGAAGACCGGCATCCTGGGCGGCAGCGTCCTGATCGCGCTGCCGATGTTCGGCGACTACTACACGCCGAACCTCGTCTCCGGCGCGCCGACCACGTCGATGCTGGGCAACCAGATCGACCTCTACTTCCACTTCACCTCGCAGCCGACGGTGGGGGCGGCGCTGACGATCCTGCTCTCGGCGTTCCTGGTCGTGCTGATGGGCTACTACATGATCACGGTCGCCCGTGCGACCCGGGAGCTGCGCTCGTGACGGCGGTCGCAGCCCCCCAGAGCGAGCGTCCAGGTGCGATGCGGCGGCTGCGCGGCTGGGTGGGCAATCCGTGGGGACGGCCGCGCTTCCTCGTCCTGATCACCTGGGCGTACATGGTGTGGGCGCTCGTGCCGGTGCTGATCGCCGTGCAGTTCTCGTTCAACGACAGCCGCTCGCGGACGATCTGGGCCGGATTCTCGACCCGCTGGTACTACAGCGACCCGGACTCGGTGTGGAACGATCTCGGCCTGCGCCACGCGCTCGTGCAGAGCCTGAAGCTGGCCAGCCTCGACGTCCTCATCGCCACGCCGATCGGCGTGCTGCTGGCGCTCGGGCTCGCCCGCTGGGTCGGACGGGGCGCCGGCGTGTCCAACTTCATCATGCTGTTCCCGCTGGTGACGCCCGAGATCGTGATGGGCGTCTCGCTGCTGCTCGTCTTCACCAACCTGTTCACCTTCATCCACACCGGCACCCTCGCCCAGGTGCTCGGCCACGTCACCTTCTCGATCTCCTACGTGGTCGTGATCGTGCGCGGGCGGCTGTTCTCGATCGGGCGCCAGTACGAGGAGGCCGCCGCCGATCTCGGCGCTCCACCCGCCGTCGCGCTCTACCGGGTGCTGCTGCCGCTGCTCACCCCGGCCATCGTCGCCGGGGCGGCGATCACGTTCGCGATCTCGATCGACGACTTCGTGATCTCGCAGTGGCTCTCCAGCGGGGCGTCCACCGACACCGTCCCGATCGAGATCTACGCGGCGACGCGGGCGGCGCCGCTGCCGTCCACGAACGCGATCGCCACCATCCTGGCGCTGATGACCCTCGCCTCCGTCGTCGTGGGATTTCTCGGCTACCGCGTGTTCACCCGCGGCGAGCGCCAGGCGGGCCAGGGAATGGCGACCGACATGGCCGCATTCGACATCTAGCGATGCGGTAGGCTCATCCGAATGCCCGGTGAAGTCACCCTGGTCGACCTGGTCAAGCGCTTCGGCGAGGTCGCCGCCGTGGCCGGGATCAACGTGGACATGCCGAGCGGCGAGTTCTTCTCGATGCTCGGGCCGTCGGGGTGCGGCAAGACGACCACGTTGCGCATGATCGCCGGGTTCGAGCAGCCGACCGAGGGCCGCATCCTGCTCGACGGTGAGGACATGGTCTACACGCCGCCCCACAAGCGCAACGTGAACACCGTGTTCCAGAACTACGCCCTCTTCCCTCACCTGAACGTGTTCGACAACGTGGCGTTCGGCCTGCGCCGCCAGAAGGTGGCCAAGCAGGAGCTGCGCCAGCGTGTCGGCGAGGCGCTCGAGCTGGTGCAGCTGGGGGGACTCGAGAAGCGCAAGCCGGGGCAGATGTCAGGCGGCCAGCAGCAGCGCGTCGCGCTGGCGCGCGCCCTGGTGCTGAAGCCGGCGGTGCTGCTCCTGGACGAGCCGCTCGGAGCGCTCGACGCGAAGCTGCGAAAGGCGCTCCAGATCGAGTTGAAGGCCCTGCAGCAGCAGGTCGGCATCACGTTCGTCTACGTCACCCATGACCAGGAGGAGGCGCTCACGATGAGCGACCGGATCGCGGTCATGGCCGACGGCCGGGTGGAGCAGATCGGGCCGCCGAGGGTGCTCTACGAGGAGCCGGACACCGTGTTCGTCGCCGACTTCCTCGGCGTGTCGAACCTGATGGACGCCGAGGCGGTGGGCGGCGCCAACATCTGCCGGCTGATGGTGGGCGACTTCGAGCTCGACGCGCTGCGCGGCAAGACCGACGCCCGCGGGCCGTCCAAGGTGACCATCCGCCCGGAGCGCGTGCAGCTCGAGGAGCACGCCGGCGGCGGGCCGAACCGGATCCCGGGCATGGTCGAGCGGCTGGTGTATCTCGGCAACTCGGTGCAGGTGATCACGCGCCTTGCGATCGGCACGACGATCCAGGTGCTGGTGCAGAACGCGGGCACGGAGATCCCGTGGAAGCAGGGGACGGCGGTGCAGGCGCACCTGCCGCCGGAGGCGCTGCGGGTGCTGACCGACACCGGCGCCGCGCTCGCGCCGCTCGACGAAGAGGCCGTCGCCCCGACCTAGGGCATGGCGGACGCCCAGGACGTATCCGTCCGCCGCGACGGCGCGGTCGCGGTCGTCGAGCTGCGCCGCGAGCACAAGCTGAACGCCCTCTCGACCGTGCTGGAGCAGCGGCTGGCGGCGGCCATCGCCTCGGAGGAGGTGCGTTCGAGCCGCTGCGTCGTTGTCACCGGCGGCCCGAAGGTCTTCTCGGCCGGGGCCGACGTGACCGAGTTCCGCGATGCCGACCCGGGCTCGGTGCTCGCCAACTACCGTACGAGCGGCGACGTCAACGAGCGGATCGCGCGCCTGCCGCAGCCGACGGTGAGCGCGATCGCCGGCTACTGCCTGGGAGGCGGGCTCGAGCTGGCGCTCGCCACCGACCTGCGGGTGGCCGAGCGCTCGGCCGTCTTCGGGCTGCCCGAGGTGCGCCTCGGCATCGCTCCGGGCTCCGGCGGGCTGCTGCGGCTGACCCGGGCGGTCGGCCCGGCACGGGCGAAGGAGCTGATCCTGCGTGGGCGGCGGCTCGGCGCGGACGAGGCGCTCGCCGCCGGCCTGGTCACCGAGGTGGTCGACGACGGCGCCGCGCTCGACCGCGCGCTCCAGCTCGCGGAGGAGCTGGCCGCACTCCCGCCGCTGGCGCTCGAGGTCGCCAAGCAGGCGATCGACCTCGCCGCCGAGTCCTCGCGGGAGGCGGCGATCCTGCTCGAGCGGCTCGCCTACGGGACGCTCGCCCAGTCGGCCGACGCGCTGGAGGCGGCGGACGCCTTCACCGAGAAGCGCGAGCCCCGCTTCACCGGCCGCTGAGCTGCACCGCTACGGGGCCGCGCGCACGAGCGCCGTGACCCGCGCCGGGGTGGCCCGCGGGCCGTTGGCGAGCAGGTAGGTGACGCGGCCGCCCACGCGCAGCACCGCGAGCAGCAGCGGCGTCTCGCGGTGGCAGCCGCAACCGAGCGCCGTCATCAGGAACCCGCGCCGGCGCCCGGCCCGCAGCGGCCCGACGCTGCCCACACCGCCGACGAACGTGCCCGGGTGCGTCCGGACGAAGGCGACGTAGGCGGCGGCGCCCGAGCCGGTGCGGAAGTCGAGCGTGCGCGAGACGACGTCGGTCAGGACGCGCGTCGTGCCGGTGAACTCGCGCTGGCGACCGGCCGCGAAGCCCCAGGCCGCGAGCTTCGCCTCGAGCCCGTCGGAGCCGGGGACGTCGTGCGCCAGCGCGCGCGCCGAGAGCGTCGTGTCGCGGACGCGCAGCCCCGGAACGGCCGCACGCGGAAGCACGGGCGGAGGCGCCCCGCGCGGCTGCGGCGCCGTCGCCGCACCTCCGCCGCAGCCCGCCGCAAGCGCCGTCAGGGCGACGGCGAGCACGATGGCCCCCCCAACACCGGCCAGCCGGATTCTCTGTCTGCGGGGGTATGGACGCGCGCCGATGACGTCGGTACAGTACCGCCCTCATCGAGTCAGCCGCCGCTCCGGAGGAGCGCTCTCGCCAGGAGGCAGCAGCATGAACCACCGGATGGACCGCCGTGAGTTCTTGAGGGGGAGCGCCGCCCTCGGGGGTGCTGCACTTCTGGCCGGGTGCGGATCGAGCACCGGGATCAAGAGCGCCGCCAGCACGGCCGCGACGACCCAGGCCCCCGCCGTGAAGTACCCCGGGTCGATCGCGTCCGAGCCCAGCCACCTCGTCATCTCGGAATGGCCGGGATACGAGGCCGGCGGCACGAAGGCGCAGACGTACGGCCTGACCTCGGGCAAGGACTACGTCGCCAAGTACGGGGCCGGGTCGCTCGTCTACGCGGACTACGGCAACGACGACAAGAACCTGAACGTGATGCGGGCCGGGCGCAAGTTCGACCTGCTGCACCCCTGCGACTCCTACGTCCAGGACTACGTCAACGCCGGGGTCGTGGAGCCGTTCGAGCCGTCGCTGCTCTCCAACCTCCCGCACCTGTACCCGGAGATGGTGGCGCGCGGCAACGTGAACGGCCAGCAGTACTGGGTGCCGTGGGACTGGGGCTACTCCAGCATCCTCTACCGCACCGACAAGGTGGCCCCCGAGGACGCCGCCGAGGGCTGGAAGCTGTTCTGGAACGAGAAGTACGCCGGCAAGATCAGCATGTGGGACGGCGGCTCGACGCCCGTGCGGATCGCCGGCCTGCTGACCGACCCGCCGGCGAAGAACATCGACCACCAGACGCCCGACGAGCTGGCCCGCTCCAAGGAGCTCCTGATCAAGCAGAAGCCGCTGAACAAGTTCTACTGGACGAGCGAGTACGGCAACATGCAGACCGCCTTCAAGTCGGGCGACATCTGGATCACCTACTCGTGGGCGAACGACTACGTCGACATGGGCAAGGCGCTCGGCTTCGACAAGGTCGACTTCATGACCGACCCGAAGCAGGGGGCGCTGGCCTGGGTGTGCGGGTTCATGATGGGCAAGGGCACCGCCAGCCCGCTGCACGCCCACGCCTACGTGAACTCCTACATCGAGCACAAGTCCTGCATCGACCTCACCAACCTGTTCGCCTACGGCGACTCCGACAGCACGGTGAGCAAGGCGGACATCACGAACAAGTCGCTGGCGAAGAAGCTCCGCATCGGCGACCCCGCGGCGCTCGACCCGCCCGTCCACCTGGAAGTGTGGATCCCGAACCGGGCCGACTACCAGCGCGTCTGGGCCGAGGTCAAGGCCGCCTGATCCATGGCGCTCGCCGAGCGTGCCGCCGCCCGGCGGGGGGCCGCCCCCCGCCGGCGGACGTGGCGTCCCGGCCGCGGCTGGCTGGTCACCGCGCCGGTCGTGTACATGCTCGCCCTGCTGATCTTCCCGCTCGTCCTGATCGGGATGTACAGCGTCTTCCTGCTGACCAACCTGACCGGGGTGGTCACGCAGTTCTCGTTCCAGGACTGGACCGACTTCCTGCCGCCGCAGAGCTCGGTCTTCTGGCACACGTTCCTCGACTCGATGCGGATCACGCTGATCGTGTCGGTTCTGACCACCCTGGCCGCGTACCCGATCGCCTACTTCCTCGCCTTCGTCGTCCGTCGCCGCCGCTACACGATGCTGCTCCTGATCCTGGCGCCGTTCTTCACCAGCTTCCTGCTGCGGGTGGTGGCCTGGCAGGTGATCCTGAACGACCAGGGCGTGGTCAACTCCCTGCTCTGGGACCTTGGCCTGCGCTCGCACGGCTCGTCGGTCGACTGGCTCTACAACACCTGGTTCTCGGTCGGGCTGGTGCTGGCCTACTCGTGGGTGCCGTTCGTCGCCCTGCCCATGTTCGTCGTGATGGAGAACATGGACACCCGCCTGCTCGAGGCCGCCCAGGACCTGGGCGCGAACCGGTTCCAGTCGTTCCTGCGGGTCACGCTCCCGCTCAGCCTGCCCGGCGTGATCGCGGGCTTCGTGTTCGTCCTGATCCCGACCACGGGTGAGTTCATCACCCCGGCCCTCGTGGGCGGCTCGGGTACGTACATGTTCGGCCAGGCGATCCAGGACATGTTCAACGGCACCGCCATCGACTGGAACTACGGCTCGGTGCTCTCGATCTGGCTGATGGCCGTCGTGGTCGTCCTGGTCGCCTTCTCGGCGCGGTTCCTCACCCTGGACATGCGCAGCGGAGGGCGCGGGTGAACGCGGCCGCGGGCAGGCTGGGCCGGTGGGGGCTGTCCGGCTACTTCGTGCTGTTCGCGCTCTTCCTGTACGCCCCGCTGGCGGTGCTGATCGTGTTTTCGTTCGACAACAGCACGATCGCCAGCCTGCCGTACTCCGGGTTCACGACGCGCTGGTACCGCGCCGCCTTCAACAACCCCAACCTGACCGACTCGCTGATCCTGTCGGCCAAGATCGCCGCGGGCAACGCGGTGCTCGCCTCCATGCTCGGCCTGCTGGCGGCGATGGGCCTGTCGGCGACCCGGCTACGGCTGCGCGGCGCGATCACCGCCGTGCTGATGCTGCCGCTCGTGGTGCCCTACATCGTGCTCGCGATCGGCATGCTGATCCTGCTGAACCAGCTCGGCCTGGGCCAGTCGACGAGCGCCGTCCTGGCCGGGCACATCGTGGTCACTGTCCCGTACACGATCCTCGTCATCCTGCCCCGGCTGCGGACGCTGGACGCCGCGCTGACGGAGGCCGCCCGCGACCTCGGCGCGAACAACGCCACCGCGTTCGCGCGCATCACCCTGCCGCTGATCACGCCGGCGATGGTGTCGTCGTTCCTGATCGCGTTCACGATCTCGTTCGACGAGTACGCCATCGCGTCGTTCCTGATCCCGCCCGGCGTGCAGACCTTCCCGGTGTTCCTGTACGGCGGCACGAAGACGCCGCTCCTGCGGCCGCAGCTGATCGCCGTCGGGGCGATCGTGATCGCGGTCTCGCTCGCGCTCGTGGTGCTGACGGAGGTGGGCCGCCAGGTGTGGGAGCGGCGGCTGGAGGGGCAGACGCCGGGCGCGTAGGGATCAGCCGCCGCGGTGGCCGACCAGCACGCCGCCGCCGTAGAGGCCGACGTAGATGCGGTGGTCGCGCGAGACGGCCAGGTCACTGGGCGTGATGCAGGCCGCGCGGAAGAAGTCGGTGGCGACGTCCACGCCGTCCACGAGCATCTTGCGCGGGTTGGAGAGCGCGACCTCGTAGCGGACGCCGTCCTGCCCGCGCACGAGCGACGCCGAGTGCAGGTGCGGGATGTCGGCCGGGTGCGCGACCTGCTCGCAGGTGCGCCAGTGATCCATCGTATGGATGCCCTTCCAGTCGGTGTCGGTCGCCCAGGCCTCGCCGGGGCGCGGCCCCGCCTGCACCTGGTGGATCTCCGACCCGTCGAGGCCGTTCATGGCCGGCTGCCAGGTGGCGCCGCCGTCGCGCGTCGTGACGACGCCGCTGCGTCCGGCCGAGTAGCAGACGTTCGGGTTCGCGGGATCGACGGCCAGCTGGCTCACCGAGTAGCCGTGCTTGGCGAGCCCGGGCCACGACGCGGCCAGCCACCAGCTGCGGTTCGCGCCGAGCACCTGGTTGGAGACGTGTGACGCCCCGGTCGTCCAGGTGAACGTCCGGCCGGCGTCGGTCGACTTCGCGATATAGCGGTGGTCGGTCATGCCGATCCCGTTGCCGACCCACAGGACGCCGCTGTGGCCGGCGACCGAGGACAGGTGGCAGCCGCCGAAGGTCGCCGGTGAGAGCTGCGTCCAGCTCCCGCCCGGGTCCACGCGCCAGAGGCCGTGGGTGCCGCAGGCGGCGTAGACGACGCCGTCCACGACGGCGATGTCCTCGACCACGGCCGGCGCGGCCGGATCGAGCGCGACCGCCGGGGCGGCGCCGCGCGGGTTCGTGATCCGCCACACCTGCGAGCCGGCCGCGTCGCTCGTGCGGAAGCTGGCCGCCCGCAGCGAGCCGTCGGGGCAGACGCAGAGGGCCGACCACGCGGCCCGCGGCTGCACCGCCGGCAGCCCGAGCGCGTGCAGCGTCTGGCCGCCGTCCGTCGAACGCATCAGCCCCTGGCGCGTGAGCAGGTAGAGGTACTCGACGCCGGCGTGCTCGTCGTAGTCGATCGCGATCAGGCTGCCCACGGCGCGCGGCAGGTCGTGCGCGTTCCCGACGGGAAGGTACGACGAGAACCCGACATGCTCGTTGCGCCGCTCGAGCGTCAGCGAGTGCGGCCCGACGGCGCCGAGGTAGCCCTGGAACGGGTCGCGGTCCTTGAGGACGCCGATGCCGTAGTAGCGCAGGCCGGGCGTCTTGCGCGAGTAGGCGACGGCGCGGCCGTAGATCGCGCCGATCGACGTCGCGCCCGTCATGGTGGGGAACCAGCGCTCGCCGCCGGTGGTCGTCGTGAACGCGCCCCACACGTCGCCGGCAGCGGCGGCGTGGCCGGCGTTCAGCGGGTCGGTGGCCATCGCGTTGCAGTAGCCGCCGCCGTCCATGGCGCCCTTGCGCCACTGGTACGACGGCCGCGACGCCGCGCTGGAGCAGGCCGCGGCCAGCATGTTGACCGAGCCGATCATGCCCGCAGCCCCCAGGAGCAGCCCTCGCCGATTCACCCTCACGTTCTCGGGATCGACGGCGCCGGGCGGTTCTTGAGCGGGCCGACGGTAGGATCGAGGCGTGCCTGGAACGGTGCTGATCTGTGACCCCGGGTTCCCGCCGGAACTTGTCAAGGAGATTCTGCCCGACGCCGATGTGGGGCCCGTTGACGGCGGCGGTCCCGGCGTCGCCGCGCTCGTGTGCTCGCCCGACGCGCCGGTGAGCGCCGCCGACATCGCCCGCCTGCCCGACCTGCGCGTGATCGTGACCGCGAGCGTCGGCACCGACCACATCGCCACGGACGCGGCCGGCGAGCGCGGGATCGCGGTCGTGAACGTGCCCGACTACTGCGTCGAGGAGGTCTCCGACCACGCCCTCGCGATGATCCTCGCCCTGCGCCGCGGCCTGATCGCCGGCGATCGCGCGGTGCGCGCGGGCCGGTGGGAGTGGACGGACGTGGGCGCGATCGGCCGCATCGCCGGCACCCGGCTCGGCGTCGTCGGCCTGGGCCGGATCGGCCGCGCGCTGGCCGACAAGGCGGACGCCCTGCGCATGGACGTGCGCCACCACGACCCCTACGTCGCCGGCAGCGTCGCGCTCGACGAGCTGCTCGCCTGGGCGGACGCGGTCTCGCTGCACACGCCGCTGACGGACGAGACGCGCGGGATGATCGACGCCCGCCGGCTGGCGCTCATGCGCCCCGGCGCGATCCTCGTGAACACGGGCCGCGGCGCCACGGTCGACCGGGAGGCGCTGCGCGCGGCGACGCACGTCCAGGCCGCGTTCGACAACGTCTGGGAGCGGCCGCCCGCGGCCGACCTGATGGCGCTCGACCACCTGACCATGACGCCGTACGTGGCCTGGTACTCGCCGCAGAGCATGGACGCCCTCTACCGCAGTGCGGCGCGGGCGGTCGTGGCCGCCCTGGGCGCGGGCGAGCTCGACTAGCCGCGGCCGAGCAGGCTGCGGGAGATGATCAGCCGTTGGATATCGGAGGTGCCCTCCTCGATCTCCTCCAGCTTCGCGTCGCGCATCCACTTCTCGACCGGGTACTCGCGGGAGTAGCCCCAGCCGCCCAGGGTCTGCACGGCCGCCCAGGTGCACCACATCGCCGTCTCGGACGCGAACAGCTTCGCCATCGCCGCCTCGGCCGGGACGTGCCGGCCCGCGTCCATCGACCGCGCCGCCCGGTGCGTGAGCAGGCGGGCGGCGTCGATCCGGGTGGCCATGTCGGCCAGCCGGAACCCGACCGCCTGGTGGTGGCCGATCGGCTTGCCGAACGCCGTCCGCTCGCGGGCGTACCCGGTGGCGTACTCGAGCGCCGCGCGGGCGATACCGAGCGCGCCCGCGGCGAGGTGCACGCGCGACTCGTCGAAGGTGCGCATGAGGCTGTAGAAGCCCTTGCCCTCCTCGCCCAGCAGGCGGTCCGCCGGCAGCTCGACGTCCTGCAGGAAGACCTCGGCGCACACGATCGCGCGCTGGCCGAGCTTGCGCATCGGCTCGCCGAAGGAGATCCCGGGATCGTCCCGGTCGACGAGGAACGCCGTCACGCCGCGCGACCCCGTGCCCGGCGCGACCGTGGCGAAGACGACGTAGAACTGCGCCGCGCCCGCGTTCGAGATCCATGTCTTCTGGCCGCTCAGGCGGTACCCGGCGCCGGTGGGCGTGGCCGTGGTGGTCATCGCCGCTGCGTCGGAGCCGATGCCGGGCTCGGTCGACGCGAGGGACGTGAGCGGCGGGCTGGGCTCGCACAGCGGCCGCAGCCAGCGCTCCTTCTGCCCGGCGGTGCCGACCTCGAGCACCGGCCGAGCGAAGAACCCCGCCGACGTGACCAGGTTGCCGATGCCCGCGCAGCCCCAGTTCAGCTCCTCCTGCACGATGCAGCCGGTGAACACGTCCTCGATCCCGCCGCCGCCGAAGTCCTCCGGCAGCATGTAGGAGGCGAGCCCGACCTCGGCCGCCTTCGCCACCACCTCGACCGGCGTGACGACGTCGGCCTCGTCCACCTGCGCCGCCACGGGGCGGATCTCGGTGCGCGCGAACTCGCGCGCGAGCGCCTGGATCTCGCGCTGCTCGTCGGTCAGATCGGGGACGTTCGCGGCCGGCGTCGCCATCGGGGCGCACAGCGTATCCGAGTAGAATGCGCCGGCCTCCCGGAGGGGTGGCAGAGTGGTTGAATGCGGCGGTCTCGAAAACCGTTGTGCGTCGTTAGGCGTACCGAGGGTTCGAATCCCTCCCCCTCCGCCTCACAGACATCGTCCGGGCTCACCCGATCAATCGGGCTGACGGCCGTCGCGAATATGGGAACGCGGGGGCGGGTATCCGGTGGCCGTATGCGCGACGCCCGTGCAGGGACGGCCGGACGCCGTACGCAGACCAGGCGACCGGTCGTCTCTGCATGGGATGGACGCGCGGACGAGTGAAAACGCCACTGACGGCCGCCGCCACGGCCGTTCCGGCGACGCGCTGACCGCGTGCTCAGGCGGCCGTCTTGAAGCCGGAGACCAGCTGCTCGAGCGTCTCCGCCGTCGTCGCCAGCGTGTGTGCGCTTGCCGCCAGCTCCTGCGCGCTCGCCGTGGTCTCCTGGGTGGAGGCCGACACCTGCTCCGTGGCAACGCTCGCCTGACCGGCGACGCCCGCGACCTCGGTGGTCGCGGCCGCGATCTCGTGGATCCGCCCGCTCACCAGCCGCACGGCCTCGTCGATGGCGAGGAAGGCGTCGCGGGTGCTGCTGACCACCGCGTTTCCGTCCTCGGTGCGCTCGGACGTGGCCTCGACCACGGTGACGACACGGCTCGTGTCGGCCTGGATCTCGCCGACCAGGTCGGCGATCCGGCCTGCGGCGGTGTGCGACTGCTCGGCGAGCTTTCGCACCTCCTCGGCGACGACCGCGAAGCCCCGCCCCTGCTCACCGGCGCGGGCCGCCTCGATGGCCGCGTTCAGCGCCAAGAGGTTGGTCTGGTCGGCGAGGCCCGTGATCGTCTCGACGATGCCGCCGATCTGCTCCGACTTCGCCGCCAGCTGCTGGATCGCGCCGGTCACCTCGCGGGTGGACTCGTCCACCGACGCCATCGCCTCGGCGGCCCGGCCCGCGTGCGCGGCGCCCTCCTCGGCCGCCCGGCGGGCCTGCTCGGCCGCGTCGGTCGTCTGCGTGGTCGTCGTGCTCGCGTGCTCGACCATGCGCGCCTGGTGCTCGGCGCCGGCGGCGACGGACTGGATGGCGACGGCGATCTCGCCGACGGCGCGGCTCGCGTCCTCCGACGTCGAGGCGATGTCCTGCGACGCCGCGCCGATCGAGCCCGCCACCTCGGTGATCTGGCCGACGAGCGTCGAGAGCTCCGCCCGCATCCGGTTGTAGGCGTGCACCGACGCGCGCGTCGCGTCGCGGATCGCGTTCACTGCCTCGGCGGTCTGCCCGATCTCGTCGGCGCCGGTGCGCTCGATCGTCGGCGTCACGGGCGTGACGGCGACGGTGAGGTCGCCCGTCGCCATCGCCTCGAGGCCGGCCTTGAGATCGGCGGCGCAGCGGGTGCTCAGCGTCGTCAGGCGGTCGAGCACGGGACGCAGGCCGCGGGTGATGCCCCGGCTGACGAGGAACGCGAACGCCGCCGCCAGGAGCGCCGCGACCAACGCCACGATCGCGACCGTCCACGTCGCGAGCGAGCGGGTCGCCGCGACGTTCGCGTCGGCGGCCGCCTCCTGGCGGCTCGCGGACGTCGCGTAGGCCTGGGCGGCGCTCGAGAGCAGGTCGGCCGCATGGTCGGCCCGACCCTCGACGGTCCGGGTCGCCGTGGCCAGCCGCCCGGCCCGCACGTCGGCGAGGAGCAGGCGGTCGTCGCGCCGCACGCCCGCGAACGCGGCCGTGATCGCCCACAGGCGGGCGCGGTCGGCGGGGGCCGTCGAGTCGGCCGCGAGCGCCCGCAACCCGGCGCGGAAGTCGGCGACGTCGCCGAGGTGATCGTTGTAGGACGCCCCGCGGGTGAGCACGAACCGGGTCTGCGACTCGTGGATGTACGCCGCCAGTCCGCCGACGGCGCCGGCATCCTGGGCCTTGCGTGCGGCCGTCCGGGCCGCCGTGCTCGCGGCGCCCATGGACGCCTGTGCCCACAGCGAGACGCCCGCCACCACTGCGAGCAGGACGACCAGCGCACCGAAGCTCCCGTAGAGCTTCCGCGCCATGGATAGATTCCGAAATGCCGCCGCCACTGGGCACCTCCGCCGGTGTGCAAACACGTTGCACGCCGCGTGATCGGCCGGCGGCGGGGCGTCTTGAGCCGGCGCTAGTTGGTGCGGTCCTCGCCGGTGAGGTGCTCGATCTCGGTGCGGAGCCGGTCGATCCGCGAGGCGTCCTCCGGCTCGATCACCGCGCTCTCGGGCACGTCATGCGGCGGCAGGTGCCGGGCCTCCTCGGCGGTGATCAGCAGGGAGACGCGGCCGCAGTCGTCGATCTCGCCGACCTGCGCGGCCTCGACGTAGTGCGGGCGGTCGGCGTAGTTGTGGAATGCGAATCCGCCGTGGTGGGTGACGGCGAGGCCGTCGAAGATGTCGGCGTTCTCGTCCCCGACGACGAGGAACACGACGCCGACGTGCTCGCCGTCGCTCGAACGCACCTCCCAGCCGTGCTGGATCGCCTTCCACGAGACCGCAGTCACCGGCAGATCGTAGCGCCGGGCGACCGGTCGAGCGGACCCTGACTATGATGGCCGCGTGCGAGGGGGGCAGATCGCAGGACGTGCGGGGGCCGGGCTGTCGGCGATGGTCTGCGCCGCCGGGCTCGTCGCGGGCGGCGCGCCGGCCGCTGCACACGGCGCCGCGCCGCACTGGCGCGTCGTCCACGCCGGCGGGAGCGCCGACCTGCGCGCAGTCAGCCCCGTCTCTGCCCGGGTGGTCTGGGCGAGCGGCAGCGACGGCACCGTCCTTCGCACGACGAACGGCGGTCGGTCGTGGCGCAGCGTCGGCCCGCCCGGAACCGGCGCGCTCGAGTTCCGCGGCCTGAGGGCGTTCGACCGCAACCACGCCGTGCTGATGTCGGTCGGGAACGGCCCCGGCGACTTCCGCACCTACCTGACCGACGACGGCGGCCGCCACTGGCGGATCACGAACATCAACTCGAGCCCGCAGGCGTTCTACGACTGCATGGCCTTCTTCGACCGGCGCCACGGCCTGATCCTGAGCGACCCCGTGAACGGGCGCTTCCGGATCCTCATCACCGCGAACGGCGGCCGCAGCTGGCGGATCGACCCCGCCCGCAACGTGCCCAGGGCGCACGCGCCGAACGAGTACGGCTTCGCCGCGAGCAACGAGTGCATCACGACCTTCGGACGGCGCGACGCCTGGTTCGGCAGCGGCGGTACGGCCGGGGGGCGCGTCTACCGGTCGACCGACGGCGGCGTCCACTGGAAGGTCTCCGGCACGCCGCTCCACCGCGGCGCGAGCGCGGGCGTGTTCGCCCTTGCCTTCCGCTCGCCGTCGCAGGGACTTGCGATCGGCGGCGACTTCGCGACTCCGGCGACCGCACCGCACGCGCTCGCCCTCACGGGCGACGGCGGGAGGACATGGACGCTCGTCGCCGACGCCCGGGCGCCGGACGCCTATCGCTCGGGCGCGACCTGGGTGCCGCACACGGCCGGCACCGCTCTCGCCGTCGGCCTCACCGGGAGCGACGTCAGCACCGACGGCGGCTTCTCGTGGACGCGCTTTGCCACCGGGAGCTTCGACGCGGTGGCCTGCACGCCCGGCGGCTCGTGCTGGGCGTCGGGCGCCAACGCGCGCATCGGCCGGCTCGTCCGGCGCTAGGCGGACGCCGGGCCGTCCGCGATGCCGCGGGCGCTCGGGTACAGCCCGCTCCGGGAGTACATTCCGGCCGGATGAGCGCGGCCCCCGCCCAGCCCACCGTGCTGCACCTCTCGCTGATCGTGGGCGGCGTCCTGCGCGACCGGAACGGCGGGCGCCTGGGCAAGGTCGACGACCTGCTGGTCCGCCTCGGCGAGGACTACCCGCCCGTCACCGGCGTGCTCGCACGCGTCGCCGGACGGCCCGTGTTCGTGCCCTCAGCCGAGGTCGGCCAGATCGCGCACGCGCGGGTCGACCTGGTGTCGGACAGGCTCGACCTGCAGCGGTTCGAGCGCCGCTTCGGCGAGGTGCTGCTGCGCAAGGACGTGCTCGACCGCCAGCTGATCAACGTCGACGGCGCCCGGCTCGTACGGGCGAACGAGATCGAGATCGCCCGCCTCGAGGGCTGGTACCGCGTCGTCGGCGTCGACACCGGCCTGCGCGGCATCGTCCGGCGCGTCGTCCCCCGCCGGCTGGGCGCCAGGATGCCGTCCGGGCAGTTCCTCGACTGGGCGAGCGTCGAGGCGTTCACGGGCCACGTCCCGTCCGTGCGGCTGCGCGTCCCCCACCCCAAGCTCGCCCGCCTGCACCCGGCCGACCTGGCCGACCTGGTCGAGGCCGCCTCGCACAACGAGGGCGAGGAGATCCTGCAGGCGGTCGGGTCGAACGAGGAGCTCGAGGCCGACGTCTTCGAGGAGCTCGACGCCCAGCACCGGCGCGAGTTCGTCGAGGAGCGCTCGGACGAGGACGTGGCGGCGGTGCTCGAACGGATGGAGACCGACGACGCCGTCGACATGCTCGGCGACCTCCCCGAGGGGCGGCGCGAGCAGGTGGTGAAGCTGCTGCCGGCCGTCCAGCGCCGGCGCGTGCGGGCGCTGGCCGGATACGACCCCGCCACCGCCGGCGGCCTCATGAGCCCCGAGTTCGTGTGCCTCTACGCGCAGGCGACCAAGCAGGAGGCGATCGAGCGCATCGAGCGCAGCCGCGCCCCGGCGGACACGCTGGCGTGGATCTACGTGATGAACCTCGACCGCCGGCTGAAGGGCGCCGTCGCCCTGGCCGATCTGCTGCGCGCCGACGACGACGCGACGATGGGGGACGTGGCCGACTTTCTGCCGCCGCGCGTCGGCGTCGACGTCGGCCTCGAAGAGGTGGCGCGGGTGATGACCGACTACGACCTGACGGTGGTCCCCGTCGTCGACGAGCGCGAGCAGATCATGGGTGTGGTCAGCGTCGACGACGTGCTCGAGATGGTGCTGCCGCGCGGCTGGCGGCGGCGGTTCGACGTGCTGGGCGGCGAGTAGGTGCCGCCGCCCGGGGCCGCCGCGCGATGACGATCCGGGTCGCCCGGCTGCGCGCCCTCCGCGACCGGCTCATCCGCGGCGGATCGGGCCGTCCCCGCAGCTGGCTCAGCCGCCGCAGCGCCCGGCTGCTCGCCGTTGTCGGGTTCCTCGGTCCGGGCCTGATCGCGGCCAACGCCGGCAACGACGCCGGCGGCATCGCCACCTACTCCTCCGTCGGCGCCCGCTACGGCTACGACCTGCTCTGGATGATGGTCGTGATCACGGTCTCGCTGATCGTCGTCCAGGAGATGGCCGCGCGCATGGGCGCGGTGACCGGCAAGGGGCTGGCCGAGCTCATCCGGGAGCAGTACGGCGTGCGCTGGTCGCTCTTCGCCGGGACGTCCGTGCTCGTCGCGAACCTCGGCATCTGCATCTCGGAGTTCGTCGGCATCGGCGCCGCGCTCGGCCTCGCCGGCGTGCCGGCACAGGTGTCGGTGCCGGTGGCGGCCGTCGGCGTCTGGCTGCTGCTCGTCCGCGGCTCCTACAAGGTGGCCGAGCGGATCTTCGTGCTGATGACGATCCCGTTCTTCGCCTACCCGATCGCCGCCATCCTCGCCCGGCCGGAGTGGGGATCGGTCGGCCGGGCGATCGTCGCCCCGAATGTGCACGCGAGCCGCGGCTACCTCTTCCTCTTCATCGCCACCGCGGGGACGACCATCACCCCGTTCATGCAGCTCTACGTCCAGTCCGCCGTGGTCGAGCGCGGCGTCGGAGTCGACGAGCTGAACGCCGAGCGCGCCGAGGTGGCGTCGGGGTCGATCTTCGCCAACCTGGTGGCCGGCTTCATCATCATCGCGACCGGCGCGACGCTCTACCTGCACGGGGAGCGCCACATCTCGACCGCCGCCGAGGCGGCGAAGGCGCTCGAGCCGTTTGCCGGCCGCTACGCCGAGGTCCTGTTCGCGGTGGGCCTCCTCGGCGCGAGCCTGCTGGCCGCGGCGATCCTGCCGGTGACCGCGGCGTACGTGGTCGCCGAGACGTTCGGGTTCGAGAAGGGCATCAGCCGCCGCATCCACGAGGCGCCCGTCTTCGTCGCCGTCATCTCGGTGCTGATCGCGGTCGGGACGGCGGTCGCGGTCATCCCCGGGATCCCTGTGATCGGCCTCCTGGTGGGGGTGCAGGTGGTGAACGGCACGCTGCTGCCGGTGCTGCTGGTCTTCATCTGGCGGCTCGCGAGCAGCCGCGAGCTCATGGGCGACTACCGCAACGGGCGCGTCTTCAACGCCGTCGCCGGGCTGACCGTGCTGGCGACGTCAGGCCTGTCCATCCTCTTGCTCGCCGTCACGCTCGGCGGCCCGTTCCTCTAGAGTCGACGGTTGTGGACGAGGAGCCGTTCCGCGTCGCCATAGGCGGGGGTGCGCTCTGCGGGCATCGCGGCGGGAGCGGCCCGCCGGCGCTCGTACTCCACGGCGGCCCGGCGTGGAGCGACTACACCGAGGGCTGCGCCGCCGAGCTCGGCGGGCGACTGCAGACGCACCGCTACACGCAGCGGGGGACGCCCCCATCGGCCGGAGGCGGCCCGTACACGATCGAGGCGCACATGTGGGACGCGCTCGCCGTGCTCGACCATTTCGGCGTCGAGCAGGCATGGGCGGTCGGCCACTCGTGGGGCGGGCACCTCGCCCTGCATCTCGCCGTCGCCCATCCGGAACGGATCCTCGGCGTGGTCGGCGTCAGCCCGCTGGGCGCGTTCAACCGCGTCTTCGAGGAGTTCAGCCGCAACATGGAGGGCCGGCTGACGCCCGCCCAGGAGGAGCGGATCGCCGCGATCGAGGCGGCCCGCCGCCGTGGCGAGGTGACCGAGGCCGACCTGATCGAGCGGATGGGCTACATCTGGCCGCACTGGTTCGCCGACCCCGCCGCGGCGCCGGAGGCGCCCACCCACGTCGGGGTCGACTGCTCCACCGAGACGAACGCGTCGATCTCGCACCACTTCCGTCTGAGCACGCTCGCAACCGGGCTTCCGTCGCTGGCGATGCCGGCGCTCTTCGTGCACGGCGAGGACGACCCGATGCCGGTGTCGACCTCGCTCGAGACGGCGGCCCTGATCCGCGGCGCCGTCGTCGAGACGATCCCCGGCTGCGGCCACTTCCCGTGGATGGAGCGCCCGGGCGAGCTGCGCCGGATCGTCTCGGCCTTCCTCCCCCAGGCGTGAGCAGCGGTGAATAGCCGGTGCGGGGCACCGGCTATTCACGCAGCGCCCGGCGGGCGACGAAGAGGGCCGCGGCGAGCGCCGGCAGCGAGAGCACGGCCGCAGCCTGGCGGACACCGACGGCGGCGGCCAGGCCGCCGTCGACGAGGCTCGCGATCGGCCGCGAGCCGAGGAAGGCGATGCTCCACAGCGCCATGATCCGCCCGCGCTGGGCGTCGTCGATCGAGAGCTGCAGCGTCGTCGTCGCGTGCGTGTTCGACGACAGGTAGCCGAGCCCGGCGACGAAGAGCAGCGGCAGCGCGACGGCGAACCCCGGCGCCAGGGCGAAGGCCAGGATGCCGCCGCCGAGCAGGCCGAGTGTCAGCGCCAGCCGCCGCTGCGACCGCCGCGCCCGGGTCGCGATCGTGAAGGCGGCCGTCACCGCACCGCACCCGAACGCGCCCACGAGGAAGCCGGCCCGCGTGTCGGGCACGGCGAAGACCCGGGTCGCGAAGGCCGGCGAGAGCGTGGTGACCGGGTCGGTCGAGAGCCCGGCGATGCCCGAGACGGCGATCCAGCCGGCCAGCCGGCGGTCGGCCCAGACGACGGCGACGCTGTCGCGCAGCCGCGGCCGCGACTCGGGACGCTGCTGCTCCTCCAGCGGGTGCACGACCAGCACGGCCGCGACGAGCGCGAGGTAGGAGATCGAGTTCACGGCCATCGCAGCGGCGATGCCCGCGGCCCCGATCACGAGGGCGGCCAGCGCCGGCCCGACCGCGCGGGCCAGGTTGAACGTCACCGAGTTCAGCGACACGGCGGCGGCCAGCTGCCCGCGCGGGACGAGCGCCGGGAGCAGCGCCTGGGCGGCCGGCGTCGCGAAGGCGGTCGAGGCGCCGAGCAGGAGCACCAGCCCGATCACGACCGAGGTGGTGGCGTCGCCGCGCTGCACGATCAGCGCGAGCAGCGCCGTGATCGCGGTCGCCACGAGCTGCGTCGCGATCAGGAGGCGGCGGCGGTCGTAGCGGTCGGCCGCCGCGCCCGACCAGGGCGCGAACAGGAAGATGCCGGCGAACTGGGAGAAGTTGACGAGGCCGAGCAGGAAGGCGGAGTGCGTCAGTCGGTAGATGAGCAGCGACTGGGCGAGCGTCTGGAACCAGGTGCCGCAGTTCGAGAGCGCGTTCCCGGCGAAGAAGGGAGCGAAGTTCCGGTTGCGCAGCGCCGCCAGCACGGCGCCCAGGCTACCGGTGAATATCCGGTGCCTGGCACCGGTTATTCAGGGGCGTCCCACTTGGGGTGGTGGCGGCGCGCCCAGTCGCGCCGCACCGTGCCGAGCACCATGCCCCGCAGGGAGTGGCGCGTGGCGGGGTGCACGAGCGCCAGGTAGAGGTGGCCGGCGATCAGCGGTACCGCGATCCAGGTGGCAACGTCGTGGACGAGGATCGCGCTCGTCTTGCCGCGCACCGCCGCGTCGGTCTCCTGCAGGTACATGAGGACGCCGCTCGCCGTGAACACCACCATCAGCCCGGCGACGATGGCCGTGTTCAGCTTCTGGCCCGCGTTGAAGCGCCCCTGCGGCGGCTCCGGCCCGCGGCGGGCGACCGCCCACCTGAGCCAGCGCACGTCGTCGTCGTCGAAGCGGTCGATCTCGGTCGCGGTCGTGCGCAGCCGTCCCCGGGTGTCCGTGACGAGCAGGATCACGAGCCCCGCCCAGAACGCGATCGCCGCTCCCAGGTGCAGCGACTTCCACAGGGGCCGGTTCGCCGCCAGCTGGGCGAACGCCGGCAGGTACAGGATCAGCCCCGTCCCCAGCATCACGAGGAACGTGAACGCGAGCAGCCAGTGCAGCGCCCGCTCCTCGGCCCGGAAGCGGCGCACGTATCCCGGCCGCTCAGTAGCCGTTCGAGCGGCCGACCCAGGCATCGACGTCATAGCCGTTCTGCTCCCAGTATCCCGGCACGAGGTGCGGTACCAGCTCGATCCGGTGCAGCCACTTCACGCCCTTGTAGCCGTACATCTCGGGGATGACCAGCCGCACCGGCGATCCATGCGCACGCGACAGCGGGGCGCCGTCCATCGTGTGGGCGAGCATCACCTGGGAGAGCGTCGACTGCGCCAGCGAGAGCGTGTCGACGTAGCCGCGCTCCATCGAGACGAAGTTCACGTAGCGCGCCGTCGGCAGCGGCTCGACCATGTCCCAGAGCGTCTGCAGGCGGACGCCGCGCCAGTGCACGTTCGACACCGTCCACCCCGTCACGCAGTGGAAGGTGCTCGTCTGAGCGACTGCCGGCAGCGCCGAGACCTCGCCCCAGGTGAGCGAGACCGGCTTGCGCACGTGGCCCGTGATCTCGAGCCGGTAGGCGGCGGGGTGGAATGTCGGCCAGGGCGGGTTGATCGCGTAGATCCGCCAGCCCGACGGGAACACCGACTTGATCGCGTTCGGCACGACCGCGCCGGCGTCCGCGATCGGGCCGCGCAGCGCGGAGGTGAGCCGGTCGCCGAAGAGCAGGCCGGCGGCGCCGGCGCCCACCACCGACAGGAACGCCCCGCGCCCGAGCCGTCGCTCGTCCATCCTCGAAGTATGGGCGCGATGCGGCGCGGGCGCCAAGGCGCCGTCCCAGTGTTCCGGTTCTTGTAAGGAACCGGCCCGGCAACCGCCCTAGCCGCCGCCCTGGTCGGGCACTCCCGTCACGGCCGTCGGCGCCGGCAGCGGCTTGAACCCGGACGCGTACCGGGTCAGCGTGCGCTGCTCCTTCTCGTACCGCGCGATCACGGCCTGGACGTGCTGCGTCCGCAGGGCGGTCAGGAGCTGGGTGTGCACCTGCGCATGCACCTGCGAGAAGGGCTCGGGCGAGCCGCCCTTGACGGCGGCCGCCGTCGGCCGCAGGACGAAGTAGCACGCGGGCTTGCACTTGCCCTTCAGCGTCGAGCGGGCGTAGGCGCGGTCGACGCGGACGAGGCCGGAGAGCCGGTTCGTGTGCAGCCGGAACGCCGCCTTCTGGAAGTTCGCCTCGAGCCGGCCCCTCGTGGCCACGAAGGGTTCGTGGAACGCGCTCGAGTCGATCGCCCCCCGCGCCGCCGCGGCGAAGGACTTCCCGGCCGCGAGCGCGGCGCGCGCGCGGCGCGCGGCCGCCCGGCTCGGCTCGAGCACGTAGTCGACCCGGCGCGCGGCGGTGTCCGTCTCGTACAGCTGGCGGTGGGTCGTGAAGTAGGCGAGCACCTGGGCGGGCGTCACGTGCACCTGTCGCCGCAGCCTGGTGTAGATCCCGCGCTCGACCAGCGTGAACTCGACCTGCTGCTCGACGTCCGCCTGGGTCAGGTGGAAGCGGGCGAGGTCGGCGCGGTAGCGGGCCTCGTTGCCGCCGTAGATCTGCTGGATCTGGGCGTCGATCTGCGACCGCACCTGCGCCGTTGTCACCACGACCCCCATCTCGGCGGCGATGTTGTGCAGCTGGGCGTCGGTGACCAGGTACCTGACGACCGGATCGACGACGTTGACGCGGTACGCCCGCGTGCCCGTGGGGGGTACGCGCTGCTTCACGGTCTTGCAGTCCTCCTGGCCCTGCGACCCGCCGGTGCACGATTCCGAGCCCACGTGCATCGACTGCACCTTGAGTCCGATCTGGTGCTGCATCTGCGCCTTGGTGATGTGCGTGTGGCCGACCACGGCGATGTCGCCGGAGGCCAGGCCCGCGGTCTTGCCTGACGACCCGCACGCCGCGGCGGCCAGCGCAGCGGCCGCGAACGGCAGGCAGAGCAGTCGACGCGATGCGCCCATCACGCCCTCCAGTGTGGAGCAGAGTTCCCGATCTTGCAAGAAACGGGCAAGTGCTGCGCAAGCTCGGGTGCCTAGCGTGGATCCCCGCGACGACCGGCAATCCCGCCGGCGTCGCTCGCCAGGGGGTATGGCAGATGAAACGGATCCTGATCGCCGCGGTGGCCGGAGTCGCCGGTCTCGCCTTCCCGGCGACGGCGGGCGCGCACG
Source organism: uncultured Actinomycetes bacterium (assembly GCA_963843705.1). Classification (GTDB taxonomy): domain Bacteria; phylum Actinomycetota; class Thermoleophilia; order Gaiellales; family JAICJC01; genus JAICJC01. The sequence continues at coordinate 19,988 of CAWJLQ010000001.1, read as the reverse complement.
CCGGCGCCGCCGCCGTCTTCACCCTCTCCAACCAGCCGTCGGGGAACCAGGTGCTGGTCTTCGCGCGCGGCTCCGACGGCTCGCTCACCGCGGCCGGGGCCGCCGCCACCGGCGGCGCCGGGACGGGCGCTGCAGGAGGGTCGCAGGGCGCGATCGTGCTCAGCCCGGACGGCCGCCGGCTCTACGCCGTGAACGCCGCGTCCGACACCGTCACGGTGTTCGCGGTGCGCGGGACGCACCTGCACCGTCTGGCCGTCGTGCCGTCCGGCGGCGGCGGCCCGGCCAGCGTCACCGCCGGTCACGGCCGCGTCTACGTCGTGAACGGCGGCGGCCGAAACGTGGTCGGGTTCCGCGCGACGCGGCACGGCCTCACCCGGATCCAGGGCGGCACGGTGCCGCTGGCGACGGGCGACTCCAGCCCCGCCCAGGTGTCGCTCAACCCGGCCGGAACGGCGCTCGCCGTCACGAACATCGGGTCGGACACGATCGACACCGTCACGCTCCGGCGCGACGGCTCGATCCGGCGCCTGCGCTCGTTCGCGTCGGCCGGAGCGACCCCGTTCGGCTTCGGCTTCACCCGCGCGGGCGTGCTCGTGGTCTCGGACGCGCACGAGGCGCCGACGAGCGCCGCCACCTCGTACCGGATCGGCCACACCGGCGCGCTGCGGCTCCTGTCGGGCCCCGTCCAGGCGAACGAGCTGGCCGCCTGCTGGGTCGCGATCCGCGGCAACACGGCCTACGTCGCCGACGCCGGCAGCGGCACGATCTCCTCGTTCCGCGTCGGCCGTGGCGGACGCCTGCACCTGGTGGCCGCGGCGGCGGGCGACGCCGGCCCGACCAGCAAGCCGCTGGACGAGTCGGTCACGCCGGACGGCCGCTACCTGGACGTGCTCACCGCGGGCCTCGCGAGCATCACGACGTTCCGCATCGGTGCCGCGGGTGACCTCACACCGGTCGGCTCTGTCGGCGGCCTGCCCGCCGGCGACGAGAGCGTCGCCTCCTCGTAGGGCAGGCGGGCGCCGGCCGCCTGCGCGGCGGCCGGCGCCCGCTCGGTTAGCCTCGGGGGTATGCCCTGGCGGCACCAGGCCGGGCGCACCGTCGCGGCGGCCTTCCTCGTCCACGCCGTGCTGGTGGGCACATGGGCGGGCCGTGTGCCCGCGATCAAGCATGCCCTGGGTCTGTCCGACGCCCGCCTCGGTGCCGCGCTCTTTGCGATGGCGGTGGGCACGCTCGCCGGCAGCTGGTCGGGCGGGCCGCTCGCACGCAGGCCCGGTGCGGGCGTCGTCGTGCGCGCCGGGATCCCGGCGATGGCCGCCGCCCTGGCGGGCTCGGCGCTGGCCGGCTCGCTCGCCGCCCTGGCGGCCACGCTCTTCGCGTTCGGCGCCATCGGCGCGGCGGTGGACGTGGCCATGAACGCGCTCGCCGTCGCGGCCGAGCGCGATGCCCGCCGTCCGCAGATGTCGGGCTTCCACGGTGCGTGGAGCGTCGGGCTGCTGGTGGGCGCCGTGGTCGCAACCCTGGCCGCGGCGGCCGGGCTCGGTCCGCGGGCGCACTTCACGGCGGTCGCGGCCGCGGCCACGGCCGTCTCGCTGGCCGGCCTGCGCCGGTTCGCTGCCCCGGCCGCCGACCGCGCCGGCGCGACGCACGGCGGGTCGCCCTGGACCGCGGGGCTCGTGGTGCTCGGACTGATCGCGTTCTGCAGCTTCTTCGCCGAGGGCGCGGCGGCGGACTGGAGCGCGGTCTTCATGCGCGACCGCGCGGAGGCGGGCGGTGCCGTCGCGGCGGCGGCGTTCGCCGGCTACTCGGTCGCCATGGCGTGTGTGCGGCTGTGGGGCGATCGACTGATCGCCGCCCACGGCCCGGTGCGGGTGGTGCGCGTGGCGAGCCTGACCGCGGCGTCGGGGCTCTCGCTGGCGCTGCTCCTGCCCCACCCCGTCGCCGGCATCGCCGGCTTCGCCCTGATGGGCGCCGGGCTGGCGCCGATCGTGCCGACGATCCTGAGCGCCGCCGGCGCGGCGACCGTGCGGGTCGAGGCCGGCATCTCGCGCGTGCTCCTGATCGGCTACACGGGATCGATCGCCGGGCCGGCCGCAATCGGCTCCACCGCCGGCCGCACCGGGCTGCGGATGGCGCTCCTCGTCCCGCTCGGCCTGATCTTCTGCATCGCCCTCGCCGCCGGGCGGCTCCGCTCGGCGGCCGGCGGCGAGCTTGCAAGAACCTGAACACGGCTCGGCGACGCGGCGATGCGTTGGTACGCTTGGTCACATGGCGGCGATCTCACCGCCGCGTGTGCTTGTCGTCGACGACGAGCCGGTCGTGCGCGACGTGCTCACGCGGTACCTGGCCCACGAGGGATTCGACGTCGATGCCGCCGCCGACGGACACGCGGCGCTCACGGCAATCGAGGCGCGGCCGCCCAGCGTGATCGTCCTCGACCTGATGCTGCCGAAGCTCTCCGGGCTCGAGCTGCTGCGCCTCGTCCGGCTCGAGAGCCAGGTGCCCGTGATCATCCTCTCCGCCCGCGTGAGCGAGCGGGAGCGGATCGCCGGGCTCGAGCTCGGCGCCGACGACTACGTCACCAAGCCGTACTCCCCGGGCGAGGTGGTCGCACGCGTCCGCGCCGTCCTGCGCCGGACCGGCCTCGAGGCGGACGCGCCGCTCGTCTTCGGCGACCTGCGCATCGACCCGACGCGGCGCGAGGTGAGCCGCTCGGACGAGGTCACGCACACGACCCGCAAGGAGTTCGACCTGCTGCTCCTGCTCGCCTCGAACCCCGGCCGCGTGTTCACCCGCGGCGAGCTCGTCGAGGCGGTCTGGGGTTACGTCTGGACGGGGGACACCGAGACGGTGACCGTGCACGTGCGCCGGCTGCGGGCCAAGATCGAGCAGGACCCGTCCCATCCGCGGCACGTGATCACGGTGCACGGCGTCGGATACCGGTTCGACGCGTGAACGAGGCCTCCCAGCTCGTCGCGCTGCTCGGGCCGATCGCCCTGGCGATGCTCGTCGTGTCGCTCGTCGCACGGCGGCTGGTCGTGCACGCCCGGCTCGCCTACATGCTGGTCGCGATCGCGGCCATCGCCTCGCTCGTGGCGGTCGGCGACCTGCTCGTGCTGGGGCACTTCATGCTCATCAACGAGCTCGACGGGACGGAGCTGGTGTCGGTCGCCGTCTACTCGGTCACGGCCGGGGTCGCGGCGGCGCTGATCGTCGGCCGGTCGAACGCCCGCGCGCTGCGCAAGCTGGTCGCGACCGCGCGGCTGCTGGGCGAGAACCGGCTCGACGCGCGTGTCGGCGACCTCCAGGCCAGCCCCGAGCTGCGCCTGCTCGGCACAACGCTCGACCGGGCCGCCGCTCGCCTGGCGGCCGGGATCGAGGCGGAGCGCGCGATCGAGTCGCACCGCCGCGACCTGATGACGTCGCTGTCGCACGACCTGCGCACGCCGATCGCCAACCTGCGGGCGATGGTCGAGGCGATCGACGAGGGCATCGTCCACGACCCCGAGACGGTGGCGGGGTACACGGCCGAGATGCGGCGGTCGGTGATGGCGCTCGTGACGATGGTCGACGACCTGTTCGAGCTCGCCCAGGTGGACGCGGAGGACTTCGCCCGCGACGCCCGCTCCGTGCCGCTCGCCGAGGCGGTGCAGGGTGCGCTCGACCTGTGCCGGGCCGAGGCGGCCGAGAAGCGGATCCGGCTCGACGTCGATCTCGGCGACGCCCGCCAGAGCGCATGCTCGCCCAAGCTGGCGCGGGTGGTGCACTCGCTGATCGACAACGCCGTCCGCTACACGCCCTCCGGCGGGACGGTCGCGCTGCGGGCGGCGGCCGGCGCCGACGGCATCCGGCTGACCGTCGAGGACTCCGGCCCCGGCATCGCGGCCGAGGAGCTGCCGCGCGTCTTCGAGGCGTTCTGGCGCGCCGACCCGGCCCGGTCCACCCGGGGATCCGGGCTGGGGCTGACGCTGGCCAAGCGGATCGTCGAGGCCCTGGGCGGCCGCATCGAGGCGTCCAGCCGGCCCGGGCGCGGGTCGCGCTTCGAGGTGTCGGTGCCGACCAGGGCGTGACCCACTACCCTTACGCCCCGTGCCGTACCGCCTCGTCCGACCCGGCGACGCCGGATGGATCACGCGCCCACACGCCGAGGGCGAGCCGGCCCGGCACGTCGCCGAGCTCTCGGAGCCCGCGGGGTTCGTCCACACCCGGGCGAACGTCTGGCGCTACGAGCCGGGCGCGGCCGGGCGCCGGCACGTCCACCGCACACAGGAGGAGACGTTCGTCGTCCTCGCCGGCACGCTCTCGATGTACGTCGGCGAGCCCGCCGAGCGGGTGGACGTCCCGGCGGGCAGCCTGATCCACATCACGCCGGGAACGCCGCTGCAGTCGGCGAACCACGGCGGCGACGACCTGCTCGTGTACGCATACGGCTCGCCGCCCGAGGACGAGCACGCCGAGATCCTCGAGCCGGTCGTCTGACGCCTCGGTGCCGGTCGCCTTCGCCGCCACCGAACTCACGAAGCGCTACGGCCGCACGACGGCGCTCGCGGGCGTCAGCCTGCACGTCGACGACGGCGAGCTGGTCGGGCTGCTCGGCCCGAACGGCGCCGGCAAGTCCACGCTCGTGAAGATCGGATGCGGGCTCGTGCGGCCCACGAGCGGCACCGCAGAGGTGCTCGGCGCGCCGGCGGGCTCGCCCGCGGCCCGGCGGCAGCTCGGCTACCTGGCCGAGCTCTTCCGCTTCCCCGGCTGGATGACCGGCGACGAGCTGCTCGGCATGCACCAGGGCCTGGCCGAGTCGTCCGGCGGCGCCGCCGAACGCGCCCGGCTGCTCGAGCTGGTCGGGCTCGCGGACGTCGCCGACCGGCGCATCGAGTCCATGTCCAAGGGGATGCAGCAGCGGCTCGGCATCGCCCAGGCACTGATCGGCGACCCGCGCATGCTGGTGCTGGACGAGCCCACGAGCGCGCTCGACCCGGCCGGCCGGCGGACGGTGCGGGCGCTGCTCGAGGAGCTGCGCGCGGGCGGCACGGCGGTGCTCCTGAACTCGCACCTCCTGAGCGAGATCGAGCTCGTCTGCGACCGCGTCGTCATCATCACCCACGGCCGCGTCGTCGCCCAGGGCACGCCGGACCAGCTGACGGCGTCGCGCGGCGTCGAGATCGAGACGGCCTCCGGCCTGCGGGTCGTGCCCGCAGAGCGCGATGACATCCCCGGCGTCGTCGCCGGGCTCGTGGCCGCGGGCGAGCGCGTCTACTCGGTGCGAGCGGCCCGCTCCACCCTGGAGGAGGTCTACCTGGAGGCGGTGGAGGGGGAGATGGGGTGAACGGCACCCGGGTGATCGTCTCCGTGACGCTGCGCGAGTGCCTGCGCCGGCGGGTGCTGGCGGTGGTCGTCCTGCTCACCCTCGCGTTCCTCGCGCTGTACGCCGCGGCGACGCACCTGGCGTTCGCGACGCTCAGCTCGGCACGCGTCGTCCAGGCCGGCGCACTCGTCGACTCGCACGCGCTTGCGGGCGCCACGCTGCTCGGCCTGGCGATGTTCGCGACCCTCTTCCTCGGGGCGGTGCTGGCCGTGTTCCTGACCTTCGACGCCGTCCGCGGAGACGCCGAGCAGGGGCTGCTCCAGCCCGTGGTCGTGCGGCCGATCGGGCGGACGGCCTTCGTCGCGGCACGCTACGCCGCGGCATGCGGGATCTGTGCGGTCTACGCCGTCGCCGTCTTCGCCGCCGCCGTCGCCATCACGGGCCTCGAGGGCGGTTGGTGGCCGGACAGCCTCGTCCTGCCCGGGCTCGCGCTCGCGGGCGGCGTCTGCATCGTCGCCGCCATCTCGCTGCTCGGCTCGGTGTACCTCTCGACGATCCCGAACGGCATCGCCGTGCTGATGATCTACGGCGCCGGCCTGGTCTGCGGGCTGCTCGGCCAGATCGGCTATGCGCTGCCGTCGCAGCGGCTGCAGGAGATCGGCCGCGACGCGTCCTACGCGCTCCCCTTCGACGCCGTCTACCAGGCGGGGCTGCACTCGCTCACGGCCAACACGAGCGGGTTCACGGGCGTCATCGTCCACCTCGGCCCGCTCGGCGGCGCCCAGGGCTCCGGGCCGGGGCTGGCGGTCTGGGCGGTGGCCTACGTCGCGGTCGTGCTCGCCGCGACGGCGGCCGGCCTCTCGCGCCGCGACCTGTAGGGCGGGCCCGATCAGCGGAACAGCGGCAGGTGCTCGGCGTTCGCCTCGAGCATCTCGTCCAACAGCGCCGCCGTCTGGTCGACGTCCAGATTCGCGGCGGTGTTTGGATCGAGCACGAACGCGTGCAGAGCCTCCTCGCGGTCGCCCGAAAGGGCCGCCGCCACGACCTGCCGCTGGAAGTCGACGTACCGTCGCAGATGGGCGGCGAGCTGGCCCGGCAGGGGGCCCGTCGCGACCGGGCGGATGCCGTACGCATTGATCTGGGCGTTCACCTCGACGATCGCATCGTCGGGCAGATTCGGGATCGCGCCCTCGTTGGGGGCGTTCACGACCATCGTCCTGTTCCCGTTGCCGACGATCGCCTCGATCAGGTCGATCACCTCGATGCCCCAGTCCTCGTCGCCGACCGGCAGGTCGGCCAGCGTCACCGGCCCGGCGTCCGGCGCCGTCCAGCTCGCTGCCAGCTCCTCGAGGCTCCGCACCCGTGCCCGCTCGTACTCCATGTTGTGCGTGGTGATGCCGTACCGCATGCGGACGCCCTGCGCCGTGCCCGCGTACGGCGCCTCCAGCCGCTGCATCTGCGGGAAGAACTCCACCCAGTGCGACCAGCAGTACGGCAGCACGCCGTAGCGGTCGAGCGCCCAGCGCACCACCGGCTGGGTGGCGCGCTCGCGGACGAGCGGCATTGCATCCGTGCCGTCGGTCAGACGCAGCGCCGTCACCGCGGCGCAATGGTTGATGCCCGCGACCACGGGCGGCATCGCGATGCGGTCGGGCTCGACGCCGGCCTGCTCGGCCAGCCATTCCGCGCTGCCGGGATGTCCGGTGCAGGAGCACAGCGCGTAGGACCGCACGTCCGGCGCCGCGACGCGCATGGCGAGTGCCTCCACCGGCGCCGGGTTCGTGTAGTTGAAGACCCAGGCGTCCGGTGCGACCTCGGCGCAATTGCGGGCCACCTCCGCGAGCACGGGGCGTTTCGGAAGGCGCGCAGAATGCCGCCTGGACCGACCGAGTCGGCGACGTGCATGACGATGCCGTGCCGTCCCGGGATCTCGAGGTCGTTGGCCCAGGCATCCATGCCACCGACGGAGATCGCCGCGATCACGAAATCCGCGTCGATCAGCGACTCGCGCTGATCGGTCGTGCTGCTGACGCGAAGCGAGCTGCCTTCGCTCTCGATCAGTTTCGCGGCGAGGGACTGCATGACGCCGAGCCGGCGCTCGTCGATGTCCATCAGGGACACCTGCGCGCCGGCCAGCACGGGCGACTGCATGAGCCGGCGGATGAGGAGCGGCACGAAGCTGCTCGAACCGCCGCCGATGATGGTGACCTTGACCGGCATCAGTTCATCGAATCGTCGCTCATGGGCAGGATCGTCGCCTCCAGCACCCGGTGCGTGCGCGGGCGGGTGACGCAGTGGACGACGGCCTCGGCGATCTCCTCCGGCCGCATCATCGCTTCCAGGTCGGGATCGCCGGGCGACCGGCCGCGGCCCATCGCGAACTCCGTGTGGACGCCGCCGGGCGCGATCGTCGAGCACCGCACGCCCCGGCGGTAGAGCTCGTGGTCGAGCGAGCGCATGAACCCGACCTGTGCGAACTTGGACGCGGCGTACACCGCCTCGCCCTCCGGGCCGCGCTGGCCCGCGACCGACGCCACCACCACCAGGTCGGCGCAATCGCTCTGGAGCAGGTGCGGCAGCGTCGCTCGCACCGTGTAGAGCAGTCCCTTGACGTTGGTGTCGATCATCTCCTCGAGGTGCTCCGGGTCGAGCGACAGGAACTCACCATAGGCACCGACGCCGGCGTTTGCGACCACGATGTCAAGCCGGCCGAAGCGGTCGACCGCGGCCGCCGTCAGCGCCTCGATCTGGTCGGGGTCGCGGACGTCGCAGCTCTGCACGAGCGCGCCGTCGATGCCGTGGTCGTCCGCGCGCCGCGAGCCGAGCGCCACGCGGGCGCCGCCCGCGGCGAGGGCGCGCGCGGTCGCTGCTCCGATCCCGCTCCCCGCGCCGGTGATCAGTGCGACGCGTCCCTCGACGGTGCCTACGGATTCCTCCAGGTCAGCAATGGTGGTCGGAGTGCGGGCGTGGCGGCGGCACATCCAGCGCGGGGTTGCGCTCGAAGAACCCTACCGGCTTGAGCAGGAACCCGGCGGTCGCAACAGGCATGACCGGCCAGTCCTCGGGGCGGGGGACGTGGTGGTGGCCGAACGTGTACCAGACGACGACGTCCTCGCCGTCGATGGTGCGGTCGGCGCTCGTCCACTCGGGCAAGCCCGCGCCGCCGGGATGCAGGTTCGGATAGTCGCCGGCGGCGTAGCGCTCATCGGGCCGGTACGGCGTGACCCACAGGTGGTTGCGGATGAACCCGGCCCGTTTGCTGACCGGCGCGTCCGGCTGAGCAAACGCGAACGTCGTCCCGCCCGGCAGCAGCCGGTACCCGACAGGCTCGCCCAGCCGGTGGTGAACGTCGGGATTCACGATCTCCCACCACCGGGCGGCGCGTGTGTCCACCGTCCGCTGCCCCTCCAGCTCGGTGGCGAGGCGACGCCGGCGCGCCCGGAAGGCGTTGCCGTACGGGTTCTCGGGGCCCGGCGGCAGCGACTCCGTCCACACCTCGTCGACCGCGTTCCGCGCCCCGTCGATGTCGAGGTCGAGCCGGAAGTTGAAGAAGTGCTGGTGCACCATCGCGTTCAGCCCCGGGGCCACGAGCGTGCCGTGCTCGGGCCGCACGCCCGGGGCGACCGCGCCGGTGGAGAGCACGCCGGTCAGCTTCACCTCGAGCTCGACCATGCCGTCCTGGTAGAGGTACCAGAAGAAGCCGTAGTCGTAGTTGCCGATCGCGGAGAACGACGAGATCACCAGCCGGCGCGAGCGCCGGACCTCCCCCGACCCGTCGCGCCACTCGATGTGGCGCCAGAGCACGCCGACGTCCTCCTCGTGGATGCAGACGGCGTTGGGAACCAGGACGGGCGCGCCCTCGGCGTCCGACATGACGGCATCGAGGTAGACGATCTCGCCCAGGCAATCGCAACCGCGGGTCAGCGGCGAGGCCGCCAGCCCCACGCCGTTCTCGCCGCCGTCGAACGCGTTCTTGAAGTAGTGGGTCGGACTGGGATCGCCGTAGGGCACAACCATCTCGGAAAGCGACGCCCGGTGCATGATCGAGCGGCGCCGCCCACCGTCCTCGTACGACAACCGGTTCAACACAAGCCCCTCACGTGGCGTGAAGCCCACGTGCACCTGCCAGCGTTGCCACGTCAGCACACGCCCGTCGAGCGTGAACCCGGGGCCGTCGGGCTGGATGACCTCCAGCGGCGCAATGTCGTCGCGAAGGGGCGCCGCCGTCTGGGCGTCGAAGTTGCCGTCCTCCGGCGGGATCGGCACGACGCCGTGGTCGTCGACGCGCAGCACCTCGAGCGTGTTCAGGTCGACGAGGACGATGACCCCGTCCACCGGATGCGCCCACTCGCTGTCACCGGGCCGCGGCCTGATGAATGCGACCGCCCGGCAGAGCCGCTGGCCGGTCTCGTCCTGCGGCCCGAAGTGGCCTGCCGGCCAGGCGTCGACCTGGACGGTTTCGAAATCGGTCACACCCCGCCGCGCCATCGCCGCCTGAAAGTCCGGATGCCGGCGCACGGCCTCCTCCGCCTCCATCAGCTCGGAGACGACCGCCATCGGGTGGATGTCGTTACGCCGGCGCCACGCGGTCACCGCGCCTGCGTCGAGCGACACCCGGGCCTCCACCGTCTCCTGCGCGCGACGGTCGAGGACGACGACCTCGGCCTCCCGGACGGGGACCTCCCCGCCCTCCGCCCAGCTCAGCACCGCCGCCTTCTCCGGTTCGGCCAGCGCGATCGTGACGAAGCGGTGCCCCTCGGCCAGCGCGCCGCCCGCGTCGTCGTAGGCCCGGACGATCGACGCGACGGCCGCGACCTCGTCGGCATCGAGCGGGTCGAGCGGATGGGTGGTGGCGCGCTCTTGTGTTTTCGCCATGTGATTTCGTAGTATGGCGCCCCGGCCGCACGCCCGAGCGGCCCGCTTCCCGAGGAGATGCGGTGAACCATCGACGGCCACTGATCACGATCACGGCACTGGTATGCGGCGCCGCCCTCTTCGCAGCCTCCTGCGGAGGCGGCTCCAGCTCCAACTCCAGCTCGGGCGGCGGTGGATCGAGCGAGTCGATCCGCGGCCAGACGATCACGGTGATGGTGCCGTACGACATGCCCCAGAAGCTGCTGAACGAGTTCACCGCACAGACCGGCGTGAAGGTGAACTACGTCAAGCTCGGCTGGGACGCCACGCACACCAAGCTGGTCACCGCCAATGCGGCGAAGGAGTACGTCGCCGACGTGGCCGAGTTCGACTGGTCCTTCACCGGGCAGTTCGCCGGCGCCGGCTGGGTCGAGCCGCTCGACACCGTGCTGCCCAAGCCGCTGCTCCACAACCTCAAGAACACCGACGCGGCGTTCACGGCGAGCGGCCACACCTGGGCCGCGTGCTACTCGAACGACTTCCGCGTCTCGATGTACAACAAGAAGATGTTCGCCAAGGCGGGCATCAGCTCGTTCCCGACGACGTTCGACGAGCTCGCAACCGACGTCCAGAAGCTGAAGGCGTCGGGAGTCCAGTACCCGCTCGCGATCCCGATGGGAGCCACCGAGGGCGGCGTCACGCCGTGGTACCTGCTCACCCTCGCGATGGGCGGCCAGCTGTTCGACGACAACCTGAAGCCCCAGTTCCAGAGCTCGAGCTCGTCCGGATACAAGGCCCTGCAGTGGGAGGTCGACGCCGTCAAGAACGGCTGGGTCTCGCCGGGCGCGGTTTCAATGGACGACACTCCCGCATTCGACAAGTTCACGGCCGGCGAGAACGCGATCGTGCTCGCCACCGGCCCCGGCAACATGGCGACCGCCAACGACCCGAAGCAGTCGAGCATCGCCGGTGACGCCCAGCTCGGTCTGGTGCCCGGCGTGACCGGCCCGGGCGCGTCGTTCGGCCTGCCCGAGGGCCTCTCGATCCCCGTCACGGCCAAGCACAAGGCCGCGGCCGCAGCCTTCATCGAGTGGTGGGAACAGCCCAAGAACGCGATCGCGATCTACCACACGCAGGGCAGCCTCCCCTGCGGCGCCGACGCCATCAAGCAGCTCGCCGACAGCGGCCAGCTCCAGGGCGGCGATGCGATCAACGCCGAGCTGCCGCACGTGGCGCCGCTGTTCCCGGCGGGCGCGCCGATCTGGTACGAGCAGTTCAGCTCGGACGCGCAGGGCCTGCTGAATGCGGCGGTGAAGGGCCAGATGAGCGTGGGTGACGCGCTCAACCAGCTGGCCGCGAAGGCAGCCGCGCGCAGCCAGTAGTGCGGCTGCGGCGCAACCGGGAGGGCGATCGAAGCGCCCGCGAGGCCCAGATCCTGGGCTGGCTGTTCGTCGCGCCCGCCCTGGTGGCGGTGGGGACACTGATCCTGTATCCGCTGGTGACGGGGTTCAAACAGAGCATCCGCTCGGGCGGCTTCCTGTTCGGCGAGAAGCCCGGCTACGTGGGCCTGCGGAACTACAGGGACGTGATCCACGACCCGACATCGCAGTCGGCGATGCGGCACACGGTCGAGTATGTCGTGCTGGCCGTGTCGCTCGAGATCGTGCTCGGCATCGCCGTGGCGGTCACGCTGCACCGGGTGTTTCGCGGGCGCGGGTTCGTGCTCGCGGTGCTGATTCTGCCGTGGGCGCTGCCGTCGGTCGTCTCCGGCGTGCTCTGGCGCCGCGTCTTCGATCCCGACAACGGGCTGCTCAACAGCGTGCTGATCCAGATGCACGTCATCAGCCAGCCGCAGGTCTGGCTCGCCAGCGGGCGCGGCGCGATCTTCTACATCACGCTCGTCCACGTCTGGGGCGTGCTGCCGCTGATCAGCCTGATCTTCCTCGCCGGCCTGCAGAGCATCCCCGACGAGGTCTACAGCGCGTCGGCGGTCGACGGCGCCACTCCCTGGCGGCAGTTCCGGCACGTGACGCTCCCGCTGCTGCGACCGTCCATCGCCATCGCGCTGACCGTCGGCACGCTGCTCGCCATCAGCATCTTCGACGAGATCTACGTGCTCAACGGGACGGCGCTGAACACTCGGTCGATCCTGATCCAGGTCTACAACACGACCTTCGTCACGGCCGACTTCGCCCATGGCACCGCGCTCGCATTCCTCCTCGCTCTGGTGACGGCGGTGTTCGGCGGGCTCTACGCCCTGGCTCTGCGAAGGGCGACGGTGTGATCACCTCTCCCGGCCTTCGGCTTGTGAAGCTGATCGCGATCGTGCTGATCGTCGCCTGGTCGATCGGGCCGATCCTGCTCGGCCTCACCACCAGCATCTCGACCCAGCGCGAGGTCAACTCGATCCCGACACACTGGCTGCCGCAGCATCCCACCTTCCAGGCCTACGACGCACTGTTGAACGGCTCCACCGGTCAGACCTCGGGTGGCACGGTCACGCAGGGCGGCGATTTCGTCCACGCGATGACGAACAGCGCTGTGGTCGCGCTCGGAGCGGCCGCACTGACGCTGATCGTCTCGACCATGGCGGCGTACGCACTGGGCCGGCTGCGCTTCCGGCTGAGCGGCGGCGTGCTGGCCCTGCTGATCGGCACGCTCGTGATTCCGATCTTCGTGATCGTGATCGGCCTCTTCCAGGTCATGGCCAACACCCACCTGATCGACACCAAGCGCGGGCTGGTGCTCGTGTTCGTGGCGACGCAGTCGCCGCTTGCCACCTGGCTGCTCTACACGCAGGTGCGCGAGATGCCCCACGAGCCGGAGGAGGCCGCGCTGATCGACGGCTGCCGGCGCTGGCAGGCGTTCGTACGCGTGGTCATCCCGCAGATGAGTTCCGGAATCGCAGCGGTGGCGGCCATCATCGTGCTCTCGGTGTGGGGCGAGTTCCTCATCCCGCTGCTGCTGACGACGACCATGAACGCAAAACCCGTGACCGTGCTGATCACGGAATACGTCGGCAAGTACACGACCAACTATCCGATCCTCGCGGCGGCGGGGGTGCTGGCGCTGATCCCGCCCGCGATCCTCGCACTCGTCCTGAACAAGCGCATCACCGGCATGCTGGCGGGCTCGTCGTGAGCGGGACGATCACGCTCGAGTCCGTGACCAAGCACTTCCACGGCGGGGTCGTGGCGGTGAACGAGCTCAGCCTCGAGGTGCAGCCGGGCGAGTTCCTCGTCCTGGTCGGGCCTTCCGGGTGCGGCAAGACGACGGCGCTTCGCATGGTGGCCGGGCTGGAGGAGGTGACGTCCGGGCAGATCCGCATCAACGACCGCGTCGTCACGCGGCTGCCCCCACGTGACCGCGACATCGCGATGGTGTTCCAGAACTACGCGCTGTACGCGCACATGACCGTCCGCAACAACATGGCGTTCGGGCTGAAGATGGCCGGCATGCCCAGGGCGGAGATCCGCACGCGGGTGGACGAAGCGGCAGCCATGCTCGGGCTGGCCGATCTCCTCAACCGAAAGCCCCGTCAGCTGTCGGGCGGGCAGCGGCAGCGGGTCGCGATGGGTCGCGCGATTGTGCGCGAGCCGGCCGCGTTCCTGATGGACGAGCCGCTCTCGAACCTGGACGCGAAGCTGCGCGTCGAGATGCGGGGAGAGATCATCCGCGTGCAGCGGAGGATCGCCGCACCCACCCTGTACGTGACGCACGACCAGACCGAGGCGATGACGATGGGCGACCGGGTGGCCATCCTCAGCGACGGCGTGTTGCAGCAGCTGGGCACGCCGGACGAGGTCTACGACCGGCCGGTGAACGCGTTCGTGGCCGGGTTCATCGGGTCGCCCTCGATGAACCTGGTGGATGCGACGCTGGAACGGGACGGCGACGGGCTGGCCGTCGCGTTCGCCGGTGCGCGCATTCGGCTGGCGGCGGCGACGGCGGCCGGCCTGGCCGAGTACGCCGGAGGGCGGATGACGGTGGGCCTACGGCCGGAGGACTTCGGCCGTCCCGACGGCGTGGAGCTCGAGGTCGAGGTCACGCGGATGGAGTCGCTCGGGTCGGAGCTCGTGGCATACCTGACTCCGGCGGGCACGCGGGACGGGCCGCTCCTGACGGCGCGGCTCGACAGAGGCGAGACGCTTGTGCAGGGCGAGACGGCTCGCGTGACGGTGGACGCACGGCGGCTGTACTTCTTCGATGCCGTGACAGGCGCCGCCGTGGGCTCCGCTTAGGTCACGAGCACGCTCAGGATCTGGTGCGGCCGGTACGGGATCTCGATCGCTCCGTCCACCACCGCCAGCGGCTCGCCCGCGTCCTCGAGCAGGTTGCACCGCACCGCACCATGCACGGGCCACGCGAGCCGCAGCCGCGCCCGACCGCGACCGCCGTGGGCCTCGTAGAGCCGCACGAGCAGCGCATCCGAGTCCTCCGCCCGCTTGACGGTGTCGATCATCAGGTTCGCGTCGTCGATCGAGAGAAACGATCGCGGCGCGGCCGGCCCGGCCAGCCACCGAAGCGGCGACTCGAACCGTCCCGCCTCGGCCACCACTCCGGCCTCGCGCCAGCCGCCGGCATGAGGCATCACGGCGTACGCGAACCGATGCTCGCCGAGGTCGGCGTGGGGATCCGGCGCGGTCGTTCCCCGCAGCAGGCTGATCCGCATCTCGTTGGCGTAGGTGGAGTAGCCGTACTTGCAGTCGGAGAGCAGCGCCACGCCGAACCCGTGTTCGGACAGGTCGGCGAAGCGGTGGCCCGGCACCTCGAAGCGGGCCAGGTCGTGACTCGTCGTGTAGTGCGTCGGCCGCTCCGTGCATCCGAACTGCATCTGGTAGGTGGCGTTCGCCGCGTGCACCGCGACGGGGAACAGCACCTTCAGCATGGTCCTGCGCTCGCGCCAGTCGACCTCGCAGTGGAACTCGAGCCGGGGCGATCCGGCGTCGAGCCGCACCACCTGCCGCATCGTGCTCGAAGCACCGATCCGGTAGCGGAACTCGGCCTCCGCGCGCAGGCCGCGGGCCCTGACGGTGCACGCCTCGGCCGCGCCGGCGTCGCGCACCGTCTCCAGGTGGAACGGATCGATGTCCCAGGCCTCGTAGGCCGTCGGGCGGTCGTCGTAGAGCTGTAGCCGGTTGGCCGGCTCCGCCAGCGCCTCGCGACCGCTCGCCAGGTGCACCAGCGATCCCAGCCGGCCGTCCCGCCGGAGCTCGGCTCGCAGGACGCCGTTGTCGAGGACGACGACGTGGCCTTCCTCGACGACGGAAACGGAGGCGGGGCCGCCAGGGGCCGCCTTCCCGATCCCGTAGGGCGGCGCGGTCACCCAGACCAGGCCGCCGCCGCCGGGACGGTCCGTCACCTCGGCTCGCTCCACGCCGAGCGTGTTCAGCGGTGCGCGCTCGCGGCCCGGGGCGGCGAGCGCGGCCAGGCCGTCGTCGATCAGACCCTCGGCCCCAGCCAGCACGGCCGCGTGGTCACGGGCGGCGTCCTCGTAGACGAGGCCGATGCCCGAGCCGGGCAGGATGTCGTGGAACTGATTCAGCAGCAGCGTGTGCCACAGCTCGGTCAACTCCTCGGCGGGGTACGCCGCTCCCGCCTCGCGCAGCGCCAGCGCGGCGATCACCTCGGCGTCGTGCAGCGCCCGCTCACCGGCTCGGTTCCCCAGTTTGACCGCGGCCTGGCTGGTGTACGTGCCGCGGTGGTACTCGAAATAGAGCTCACCGACGACGGTGGGCAGATCCTTTGCGTCGGCAGCCAGTGCGTCGAAGAACTCCTCGCTCGTGGTGATCGCCGTTCGCGGCAGGCCCTCCAGGTCGCGCGCACGGCGCAGGGTCTCGAGCATGGTGGGGGTCGGCCCACCGCCGCCGTCGCCGTAGCCGAACACCAGCAGGCTGCGACCAGACCGGTCGTGATCCTTGTACTCGCGGGCGCTGCGCCGCAGCTCGGCCACCTCGGCCGTGGCGTTGTAGGTGTCGGCGGGAGGGAAATGGGCCAGCACCTCCGACCCGTCGATGCCCTGCCAGGTGAACGTGTGGTACGGCGGCTGATTGAAGCGGTTCCAGGACAGCTTCTGCGTGAGGAACCGGTCGATGCCCGCGCCGCGCATGATCTGGGGCAGCTGGCCGTTGTACCCGAACACATCGGGGTTCCAGAACTCGGTGCAGCGGCGGCCGAGCTCCCGCTCGAAGAAGCGCTGACCGTAAAGAAACTGGCGCACGAGCGACTCGCCCGACGGGAGGTTGCAGTCCGGCTCGACCCAGGTGCCGCCGACGGGGATCCACTGGCCGGCGGCGACGCGGTCGCGGATTCGGCTCCAGAGATCGGGGCTCCGCCGCCGCATCCAGTCGTACTGCAGCGCCTGCGAGCAGGCGAACCGGAACTCGGGATACCGGTCCATGTAGGCGAGCTGCGAGCTGTAGGTGCGTACGGCCTTGCGGTAGGTCTCCGCGATCGGCCACAGCCAGGCGGTGTCGATGTGGGCATGCCCGATGGCGGAGAGCTCATGGGTGGTCGTGGCATTGCGCCGGTCGAGCAACGGGGCGAGGATCGCCTCGACCTCGTCCCACGTGTCGCGGTCCTCCGACCACACGTTGCAGACGCGGTTCAGCTCCGAGAGGAGCTCGCCGGCCCAGGTGGGGTCCAGGCCGTTCGCGGAGTCGGCCTCCAGGCGGCGCAGCACGTCGAAGTCGTGGTGCAGCCGCCAGGCACGTTCGTCGAGACGGGCGATCTGACAGCAGTCCAGGACGACCGGCTCCAGGGATGTGTACGGCCGCGGCAGCTCGCCGAAGAGGCCGTTGCAGGCGAGCTCGACTCGGAGGTCGAGCCGATCGCCGCCGGCTGCGCTTGCGAGCACCATCGCATCGGGCCGGGCGCCATCCGGGCTGGTGTTCAAGCCCTGGAGCGGCCGTCCGTCCATCCACAGCGTGGCCTCGCTGTGGCTGACCCAGAGCAGGTCGACGCGCTCGCCGCGCCAGTCCCGGGGAACCGTCGCACGGACGCGAAACCAGTACGTCGCCCACAGCGGGCCGAACCGCTCTCCGAGCTCGCACGGGCGGTAGTCGAGCAGCTCGGCGTCCGCCGGGTCGATCCGGTCGACGGGGCCGGCGACGAGCAGCTGATCCGGGTCGCGCCGGTCCCCATGGATCTGGCCGCGGATCCTGTCGCTCACCTGGGCGATGCGTTCGCGCGTGTAGCCGGGGTGGCGCAGCATGCGCGCATCACCCTACCGATCGCGCGAACCCCGGTAGACTCTCACAGCCCGAGCGGACGATCGGCGGCGAAGCCGGTCTCAGCTCGAAGCACGCGCCCGTAGCTCAGGGGATAGAGCGCTGCCCTGCGGAGGCAGAGGCCGCACGTTCGAATCGTGCCGGGCGCATGGCTTGGTTGAGCCAAATCTGGAGAGCCGAAATGGCGAAACACGTGCGATTAGTACGACCGACCAACCAGCAGCAGCCACGCAATCAGACCGAGCGCGACCGGGAAGCCCGCGAGTGGATCGACCGGATCACCACCGAGCAGCGCGTCTGGGATCTCCGCCGGATGGGCTTCTTCGAGTTCGGTGCCGAGTTCGCCCCGTCGTGCGGCCAGCCTATCCAGCCCGCTGAACCCGACTGACCGCTTGGATCGCACCCGGGAGGCGGGCGCGATCACCGGTCGCGCAAGGGACGCGTCCCGCCATCGTCGTGGCCTCGCATGCGGACTCCTAGGGGATTCAGGGACTCCCGTGCCTCCTGGGTCGTGGCACCCCGATGGGCGCTCCTGGGCCGTGGACGTTCGAGTGGTCGAGGGGTAGCAGCGCCGGCCGAGAGCTACGCGAGCGGGTCTTGCGCCAGCTCGTCGGCTCTCAGCCTCGCCGACTGGTAGAGATCCTGCAGGTCGGCGTTCTGATGTCCCGCCACGCGGCGCAACAGCTCCCATGGATCATCGGCGGGCTTGCGGTTGGCCCGGAGCTGCCAGACCTGAGCCTGGGCTGCGTCAACGCGATCGCAGATCCATGGAAGGTGGGCAAACACGAGGCCGGTCGCCTTCAGCGGATCGTGCCCGGCCGCCTCGGCCACGATGAGGGTTAGCTTGGTCTGCATCAGCGTCGCCAGCTCGCGCGGCTGATTCACCATGCCGCTATCGGTCGTGACCAGTCCATCCCACGGCCGCTCGTGGTGGTGAAGCGCGAGGAGAACCTGCCAGTCGTGGATGTCGGCCAGGCGCTCGTCGATATCGCGGATCGAGACGACTCGGCCTCCGTCAGCCACTCGCGCAGCACCGCCACGATCGGCTCTGGGAACCCCTGGTCGAGGGCGAACAGACGCATCGGCCGCCAGCCCGTCAGGCGGCGGCGACCCAGAGGTTGCGGCTCAACTGCTTCTCCAGGTCGATGGCCTCGTCGATCGCCGTGCGATCGACATCGGGATAGAGCTGATTGATCCGACCGGGACCGAACCCGCGACCGGCGAGGGCGGAGATGGCCAGCGTCTCGATGCGCGTCTTCACGATGTGCGGCGATCCGGCCAACTTGCCGGGCACGATGCGTAGGTGAGGACGCGGAGCATGGAGGTCTGGGCCGGACATGCCGGGCGTGCCAAACGGGCGGATCAGGTCGAGGTACTCGCCCTGTAGCACCCGCGCCCGGTAGCCGCTCTCGACCCCGTCCGGGGCAAACGTAAAGACCTCGCCGGACGGGCTCACGCCCACAGCCGGGCCGCGCTCCTCAGTCCACAGCGCGACGTCCAGCTCGGCGAGGCGGGCGAGCGCGCGTCTGACGGCTGGCATGGTCGAACGCGGGATGTCCGCCGCACGCGGATCGCCTTCTTTGGCCTGACGGAGCCAGTAGATCGTGCGCAAACCCATCAGGTCGGCAAACGACCAGAGCTTTACCCGTTCCGCCGAGAGGCTGGGTACAAGAACGCCCGTCCGTGCCCAGTAATGGACGGTGCTCTTCGGCACGCCGGACAAGGCGGCGGCTCGGTCGGCTGGATAGGCGCCCAGAGAATCCACTATGGGGAGTATCCCTGCAAGCGGAGTCCTTCGTCCACGCTGCCCCCCAATTCGATAGGCCTACCGATTCGCCTGCCCGAGACCGAGGGCTGTGCGGGCACGTGTGCCGCTTCGGGCCCGCGACCGAGGACTGCCCTCCCCAGGGCGAGCGCGGCTTGTGCGCGGCTCACAGAACGACGAAGGTCCGGTGGTTTGCCGAGCCCTCGGGCGAGGTCGTGCTGGCTTCGCAGGCCTCGGAAGCCTCACGCCGCCCGATCGCCAGCTCCCGGTGTAGGTGGCGCAGCTTCTTAGTCTCCAGGTCGCCGATCGAGGCCGTCGGCGTGGGCGTTGCCCATCCGCTCGTACCGGCGCCCGTCGCCGGTCATCGGGGGGTCTCCTTGGATCGTGTGCCGCCCTCCGGTTGGGGCGTCGACGCGCGCGCACACACACGCGACGACTCGTCGAGAAGATCAACCCCGAGCCGCGCGGGCACGTTGGTACGCGCCCCTGACCGGCTGGCCCGGCTCGGCGCCCCCAGCCCTGGCGATGGAGGCGAGCTGGCACCAGTACGCCCGGCCAAGCCGACGCTGGAGAGGTACTTTGAGCCGGACCGGGTTTGACGGGGACCGGGTTAGTTGGTTCACGCTAGGGCTCCTGCGAGCCTATCCGGCGCGTGGTCTGTGTGTCGCTGCTCGTATTCGAGCGGTGGGATGTCGCCGAGGCTTTCGTGCAGGCGGGCGGTGTTGTACCAGCCGATGTATTCGACGACGGCGAGCTCCAGCTGGGAGCGTGACTGCCAGACGCGGTCGGTGATGAGCTCGGTCTTGAAGGTGTCGACGAAGGATTCGGCGAGCGCGTT